>NZ_BOOP01000043.1 GCF_016863295.1 Planotetraspora phitsanulokensis | reverse complement strand
CACGGGGCGCAGGGTGCGTCCCACCACCCACCACGTCGCCCACGCCGCAAGCGCGGCCGCCACCAGGACGCCCGCGCCGGTCAGCAACTCCAGTTCATACGTGGACAACATGGCCGGCTCGGCCATCCCCGCGTAGACGAAGTGCGACCTCCCCTGCCAGAGCACACGCGTCTCCAGCGGAGGGACACGGATGGCGGTCAGCACCACGCACCCGTCCCGGGCGGTGCACTGGGTGCCGTGCGCGATGCGGTCGTCGATCGGGGGTTGGATGGTGCTCAGGGGTGACCTGCCCGCCGCCGCGCTCGCCGTGACGACCGCGCCCCGTTCGTCGACGAGTTGCAGGAGATCGATCCGGTTCTTCGGCAGGGAAGGGTAGGCCGTGCCGGGCTGCAGAGATCCGATCCAGTCGGTCGCGACGCGTTCGGTCTCCTTGAAGATGTTGTCGTGGATGCGGGTCCAGATCGCCAGATCGAGTCCGGTGCCTATGACCGCGAAGACGACCAGGGAGATGATCGCGGCGACCAGGGTGAAACGGGCCTGGATGGAGTGGGGGCGTAGGTTCAAGAACACCGCCTTCCTCCCGTCCTGGTCACCGAATCAGCCCGCTTCCTGTGAAAACGACCCTTTAAAACCAAGTCTTCGGTCAAAACACTATTGATGGGCGCCCACGGTTACGGCAAAAGATGGCGGCGGAGCTGATATCCAGACCAAAAACAGGCCCGGAAATGACCGTCATATGACCGCGTCTTTGAATTCCGTCGTTCCAACTCCAACGGCAGATCCCGGCTCAACCATTGCCGTGATCATGCAAGCTTTCGCCGCCGACCACTCCGACCTGCGAGCTTCCTGTGCGCGAACGAACCCTGATCGGGCGCGGGCCTGACGACGACATCACCCGCGAGAGCAGCAAGCCGACCCACTGCTCGACCGACTCGCGATGGGCGCTCCCTCGTCCGGCACAAGTGGTACATCAGATGAGCCGAGAAGTGGACTAGTTCACTGGTCCGCTTCGCGGCTAGCGTCGAATCCATGGAACTGAAAGGCAACAGCGCACTCACGCTTCTTCTTCAGGGGACGCCGCCCACGCTTCCCGATCCCGCCCATGAGATGACCGTGCTCATCGAATTGCCGCCCGGCGACCCCGGCTCCCCGCCGCACCGGCACTCGGGCCCGGTGTACGGGTACATGCTCGAAGGGGAGATGATCTTCGAGTTGGAGGGCGAGCCGGAGCGGGTGATCCGCGCGGGTGAGGCGTTCTGGGAGCCCGGCGGCGACGTCATCCACTACCAGGCGGCGAACAACCTGCCCGACACGTGGAGCCGGTTCGTCGTGGTCATGTTCTGCGTGCCCGATGAGCCGATGCTCACCTACGTCAACGACGCGGAGCTCGCGGCCCGCCGTGACCGTCGTGCTCCCCGGCCGAACTGATGGCGGTCGGCATGCGGATCTTCCTCGCGGGAGCGACCGGGGTCGTCGGCCGGCGGTTGGTGCCGCTGCTGGTCGCCGAGGGGCACCAGGTCACCGCCCTCACCCGGAGGCCCGAGCGGACCGCCACACTGCGCGCGGCGGGCGCGGAGCCGGTGGTGGCCGACGTCCATGACCGCGCGGCCCTCAGCGCCGCCGTCGAAAAGGCCGTGCCCGACGTCGTGATGCACCAGCTCACCGACCTGGCCTCGGGCGACCGCGCGGCGAACGCGGCAGTGCGCAGGCAGGGCACCCGCAACCTGGTCGACGCGGCGCTCGCCGCCGGCGTACGCCGGATGGTGGCACAGAGCATCGCGTGGATCTACGAGGCGGGGGACGAGCCGGCCGACGAGACGACGCCGCTCGATCTCGCCGCGTCGGAGGCGCGGGGAAGGACGGTGGAGAGCGTGGCAGCGCTGGAGGCGGCCGTCCACGAGATGCCCGAGTGGGTCGTGCTGCGCCACGGGCAGCTCTACGGCCCCGGGACGTGGTACGCGCCCGACGGCCTCATGGCGGACGCGGCGCGGGCGGGGAAACTGGCCGCCGGCGGCGAGGTGGTCTCCTTCGTGCACGCCGACGACGCCGCCACGGCGGCGGTGCAGGCGCTCACCTGGCCTGCGGGAGGTGCGGTCAACGTCTGCGACGACGAGCCGGCGCCGGGCCGGGAATGGGTGTCCGCCTTCTGCACGGCCGTGGGCGCACCGCCTCCGCCTCTCGCGGACACCGGCCGCCCGGGGTGGGCGCGCGGCGCGGACAACCACTACGCCCGCAAGCACCTCGGCTGGGTGCCGAGGTATCTGTCGTGGCGGGACGGCTTCGCGGCGTTCGCCGACGCCGCACCTACCCGATAGCGCCGGGCGGCCTGCCGACCAGCGAGACCAGCGTGTCGAGCGCCCCGCGCCAGGCGTGCTGGGGCGGCGCCGCGTAGCCGATGACCAGGGCGGCGGGCCGCTCCTCGCCCACCGTGTGCCAGTAGCGTGCGGTGTGCAGGCCGTGGAGGAGCAGTCCCGCGCGCTCCGCCGTGGCGACCAGTTCGCGTTCGGCGTCCGCCGAGGCGACCGGCAGCAGCGCGTGCAACCCGGCGGCGACGCCCGTGAGCAGCGTGTCGGTGACCGTCGCCAGCCGTTCGGCCAGCTCGTGGCGGCGCCGCCGGTAACCCAGCCGGGCCCGGCGTACGTGCCGGTCGTAGCCGCCGCAGGAGAGCAGGTCGGCGAGCACGAGTTGGTCGATGACAGGAGGCGTCGAGCCGGTCTCCAGCACGGTCTGCAGCAGCGGATCGCGCAGCGAGGCGGGCACCACGAGCCAGCCGAGCCGCGCCCCCGGCGCCAGGGTCTTGCTGGTGCTGCCCGCGTAGATCACCCGGTCGGGCGCCAGCGACTGCATCGCGCCGACCGGTTGCTGGTCGTAGCGGAACTCGCCGTCGTAGTCGTCTTCGATCACGTAGGCGTCGTTCCGCCGGGCCCAGTCGATGAACGCCGAGCGCCTCCCTGGTGCGAGCACGACGCCCCACGGGTGCTGGTGGGCCGGAGTGAGCAGCGCGAATCCCGTGCCGTCCGGGAGACACGACGGATCCGCGCCGTCCGCGTCCACCGTCAGCGGCACAGGGTCGAGCCCCGCCGAGGCCAGCAGGTGCCGGTGCAGCACGAACCCCGGGTTCTCGGTCGCCGCGCGCCGGGCGCCGAGACGACGGAAGGTACGCGCGAGCAACGCGAGCGCCTGGGTGAACCCCGCGGTGATCACCGTCGATCCGGCGCTCGCCCACACTCCGCGGGTCCGTGAGACGTAGTCGGCGACCGCCGAGCGCAGCGCGGGCATGCCCGCCGGGTCTGGGTAGCCCAGCTGCCCGGACTCCATCGCCGACACCACCCGGCGGACGCTCGAGACCCAGTCCGCACGCGGAAACGTGCTGACGTCGGGCCGGCCGGGACGCAGGTCGCCCAGGAACGCGGCGCGAGGCTCCGCGGGAGCGTGGGCGAGGGCCTCGCCGGTGTCGGACTCCGGCAGCACGTCGGCCACCCAGGTGCCGGATCCGCGCGCGCCCGTCAGCCACCCCTCGGCGATGAGCTGCGTGTAGGCATGGACGACCGTGCCCCTGGCCAGGCCGAGGTCGGCGGCGAGACCACGGGTGCCGGGCAGCCGGGTGCCCGCGGTCAGCCGCCCCGACCGCACCGCCTCGCGCAGGGCGGCCTCCAGCGACCGCCCCACCCCGCCGGCGCCGGGCAGATCGAGATGCAGGTCGAGCCCCGACCCGAAGCCGGTCCGGCCATCGTCCGGCGAGCCCTGCATCGACCGACCCCCCGTAGCGTCGCCTCGTCCCGCACCTCATGTCATATCAGGCGGCATCGACAAGATCGGCGATCGGGATGGACCGCGGACGGCGGGCTGATCGACCAGAGGCGCACAGAGGATTCACCTCGGCGGGTACGTTCCCGATCTGCCGCTGCCGGATCGAGCGGAGATCGTCTTTCTGCGGCGGACCCACACGGGAGATACCCATTGACACTGTAGGAAATAGAGGTAATGGTGCAAGGGTCACCGCCCGCCGAGGAGAGGGAGACCCATGAGCGTCACCGACGAACTGCTCGCCAACGCCGAGCGCTACGCCGCGACCTTCGACAAGGGCGACCTGCCGCTTCCCCCTGCCAAGCACGTGGCGATCCTCGCCTGCATGGACGCCCGGCTCAACGTCTACGGCCTGCTGGGCCTCCAGGAGGGCGACGCCCACGTCATCCGCAACGCCGGGGGCGTGGTGACCGCCGACGAGCGCCGGAGCCTCGCGATCAGCCAGCGCCTCCTCGGCACCGGGGAGATCATCCTCATCCACCACACCGACTGCGGGATGCTGACCTTCAGCGACGACCCGTTCAAGGAGTCGATCCGGGCGGAGGTCGGGATCAAACCCGACTGGTCCGCGGAGGCGTTCTCCGACCTCGACGAGGACGTCCGCCAGTCGGCCGCCCGGATCAAGGCCGATCCGTTCATCCCCCACACCGACGCGGTGCGCGGGTTCGTGTACGAGGTGGAGACGGGCCGCCTGCGCGAGGTCAAGCTCTGAGGGTCGCCTCGACGACGGAGAAGGGATTGCCCGAGGGACCGGGAACGATCCGGTCGACGGTGAACCCCGCACGGCTCAGCAGCGACTCGTACTCCCGCGGCGTCCGCTCCCTGCCCGTCAGGATGGCCATCATGATCAGGTCGGTGGCCCTGGCGGGGTGCGGTTGGTTGCCGTCCTCGGGGAGGACCATCTCGACGACCACCAGACGCGCTCCGGCGGGAGCGGCGGCGGCGATGTTGCCCAGGATGCGCGCGCACGCCTCGTCGTCCCAGTCGTGCAGGACGGCCGACAGGAGGTAGACGTCGGCGGCGGGCACGCTCTCGAAGAAGTCCCCGGCGACGATCTCGGCGCGCCCGGCCGCCCGGTCGCCGGTCGCGGCCCGGACCTCGGACACGACGTGGGGCAGGTCGAAGACGATGACGTGCCGGCCGGGTTCGTCGCCGACCAGTTGGGCCGACACCGATCCGTCGGCCCCGCCGATGTCCGCGACCGTCGCGCCCTCGGGCAGTCGGTAGTTCCGGAGGAGGTCCGCCTTGAGCCCGGCAGAGATGTCCGCCATCGCTCCGGTGAACCGCCGCCCCTGCTCGGGCTCGCTCGCGAGCCAGTCGAAGAACGGCCGGCCGTAATAGGCGGTCGCGGCGGGCACGCCGGTGCGCACGGTGTCCACCAGGCCCGCGAACGGCGCGTAGTGCGTCTCCATCCAGGACAGGGCCAGGTCACGGACCGACCCGGGGACGCCGCGGGCCAGTGTGGCGCCGAGCGGTGTGACGGAGTAGAAGTCGTCTCCCTCGTCGACGAAGATGCCCATGCCGGCGAGGTCGCGCAGGAGCCTGCGCACCATTTCGGCGTCGCACTCCAGTCCGGCGGCGAGGTCCTCCACATCTCGCGGGCCGTCGAGCAGGGCCGTGGCGAGGTCGAGGCGGGCCACGGCGTACAGCGCCTGCGAGATCAGGAAGCCGCCCAGCAACTGGGCCATGACCAGGACCGGAGGGGTCCCGCCGGGCTCCCCGCTCGCGGGCATGAGCCCTAGTCTCCCCCGGCCTCGCCGGGGCCCCGCGAGGCGCCGACGGGCTCCGCGTCGTCGGGCAGCGGAATCCACCTGTGCGACCAGGTCTTCACCGCGTCCAGCACCACCTCCAGGTCGAGGCCCTTCTCCGTGAGGTGGTACTCGACCTGGACGGGGGCCGTTGCGATGACCCGGCGCTCCACGATGTCCTGGGCCTCCAGGGTGCGCAGACGCTCGGCCAGCATGGTGTCGCTCAGCCCGGGCACCGAGGCCTTGATCTGCGCGTACCGGTGATGCCCGGTCAGCAGGGCGCGCAGGATGGCCCCCGTCCATCGGGCCCCGATCAGTTCGATGGCCGCGTGGAAGCGCACGCAGACACGGTGGACCTCGTTCATGTTCTCCCGCTCACCTCGTCGCTGGAGCCGCACTCTCCCGCAGCACCCGCAGTGCCTCGCTCACCTGGACGAGTTCGTCGAACATCGCCTTCGCTGCCCCCGTCATGACGTCGTTGGGAACCAGCTTATTTCCGTCATCGAGGAACTGGTGGACAAAGGGGATGGAAACCGCCTCGAACAGCGGGGTCATCTTGAGTGTCGTGACCACCTGCTTGATCATTTGCGCGGCGCGGGTGCCGCCGGCGATTCCCCCGTAGCTGACCAGCCCCACCGGCTTGTACTTCCATTCGTTGTGGAGATAGTCGATCGCGTTCTTCAGCTCCGCGTTGTAGCCGTAGTTGTATTCAGGCATCACGAAGACGAACGCGTCCGCCTCGGAGACCTTCAGGCTCCAGTCCCGGGTGTGCTGATGGACGTACTGGCCCAGCCGCGGGTGGTGCGGCTCGTTCATGAAGGGCAGGTTCACTTCGGCGAGGTCGACGAGTTCGATCTCGGAGAACCCGCCGTGCGCCGTCGCCTCCGACTCGATCCACCGCCCTACCTCGATCCCGATCCGGCCGGGGCGGGTGCTGGCGACGATGATCTCAAGTTTGGACACGGCACTTCTCCTTGCTTCTGATGTGATCGCACGGCTCCGCTCGGCCCGAACACCCGAGCCGCACGCGCCTGACCAGGGTACACAAGAAAACTTAGCTCATAAAAATTCCTGAGCGATGATTTACCCTTCCTCTTCCGTTGACATGCAGCCGCCCGGCTGCCTATTGTCCGAGACACGCAGCCAATCGGCTGCACATTCGAGGTGAGGCGTGATGGACGAGGTGTTCAAGGCGCTGGCCGACGCCAGCCGGCGGCGACTGCTCGACGGCCTGAACACCCGCAACGGGCAGACCCTGCGGGAGTTGTGCGCCGGGCTCGACATGGCCAGGCAGTCCGTCAGCAAGCATCTGGCCGTGCTGGAGGCGGCCGGGCTGGTCACCACGATCCGCCAGGGCCGGGAGAAGCTGCACTACCTGAACGCCGCGCCGATCAACGCCATCGCCGAGCGCTGGATCAGCAGGTACGACCGTGGAAGGGTCCACGCGCTCGCCGACCTGAAGAGAGCATTGGAGCAGGAGCCCATGGGCAACCCCGAGTTCGTCTACACGACCTACATCACCACCACGCCGGAACAGCTCTGGCAGGCGCTGACCGACCCCGCGTTCACCAGGCGCTACTGGGGCGTCACCTTCGAGTCGGACTGGAAGCCCGGCTCGGCCGTGGTCTGGGAGGAGAGCGGCGTGCGGATGGCCGACCCCGCCCAGGTCGTCCTCGAGTCCGAGCCGTTCCGCCGCCTGTCCTACACCTGGCATACCTTCACACCGGAGTTCGGCGAGGCCCACGCGATGGACCCGGAGGTCCTCGCGAAGTGGGCGGCAGAGCGCAGGTCCAAGGTGACCTTCGACATCGAACCGCACGGACGGATGGTGAAGCTGACCGTCGTCCACGACGACTTCGAGCCCGGGAGCACGTTGCTCGACGGCGTCAGCGGCGGGTGGCCGCACCTCCTGTCCAGCCTCAAGTCGCTGCTGGAAACCGGTGAGCCGCTGCCGGACCCCGACCCCGACGCCACCACCACCGACCTCGCCACGGCGGGCTGACCCGGGCCCCTTCATCCGCCCCCTCTCACGACGACCCTGGACAGCAGGTAGGACCCGAGGCCGAACACCGCCCAGATCACCGTGGCGGCGGTCAGTGCGGCCCAGACGGGCCAGTGGACGGCCGTGGCGGCGACGACCACGGCGAACCCGATGAGACCGAGCGTGCCGAAGACCGAGCCCCGCGCCTCCGCGTAGGCCAGGCGCGGGCCCTCTCTCCGCGCGACCAGGGTCAGCGAGGCGAGCAGGATCGCCGGGAAGGCCAGGAAGACGCCTCCGGGCGCCGGTCCGGCCACCAGGGACACCACGCCGGCCAGCGTGGAGATCCCCGCGCCGAAGGCGAACCGGACGACCAGGTCCCAGGGCCGTGTCCGGGCCAGTTCGCGCGGGACGAGCCGGATCCGGTCGTCGTCCTCATCAGGGGCATTCGACTCGTCGTCCCTGCCGCCGCCCGTGGTGGCGTTCACGACTGGGGCAGCAGCAGGAATGCCGCGCCGGCGGTCACCACCCAGACTGTCAGCCCGGCGAGTGCCGCCCGCCACACCCCCCATGCCTTCAGGAGAGGTGGGACCACGAGGCAGTAGACGAAGAAGGCGATCGCGCCGGCTCGCATGCCGTCGGCCGCGGCGCGCATGTCCGCCTGCCCGATCAGGGCCGCCGTCACCAGCAGGCTCCCGAGGGCGACCGAAGGCCCCGCCGAGAACACTCCGGCCAGCCGCTTGGGCGTCATCATCTCGGCCAGCACCGCGAATCCCAGGACGAACAGCCCGCCGGCGAGTGCCTTGAGCGCCACCTCCACGATCTGCCGAGCCACGGAGTCCTCCCGTCACTTCCGGCTGACCGCCCCCGCGTGCCCGCCCGATGGCCTTCACGTAGGCATTGCCGCCCTGACCCGTGCGCAACCTCCAGGGAGAACCAGCCCTTCCACCAGGAAGGACGTGCGAACGGTCATGTGGTCCTGACGGTTGAGTGACGTTCGCGCCAGCGGGTACGCGGGACAGGACGTGGGCAGACGGCCGAATGGCCGCACCACGCCACGGGGACGGGGCGGACGATGGGGACGGAACGCGTTCACTTCACCAAGGAGAGGGCGACCATGCTGGCCACGCTGCACGCCCGGGCCAGGGACAGCATGTCCGCCGATCCCATCCTGGGCGACCGGATCGCCGAGGACCTGGTCGCACGGATCGACTACGACTTCGGCAGGTTCCGCATGCACCGGGGCTGGACCACCGGCGTGGCGATCCGGGCCAGGCAGTTGGACACGTGGGCGGCCGAGTTCATCGGCCGCGATCCCGCCGTCTCCGTGCTGCATCTCGGCTGCGGCCTGGACAGCCGAGTCGTCCGGCTCGACCCGCCGAGCGCGGTGCGCTGGTACGACGTGGACTATCCGGATGTCATCGCCGTCCGCCGCCGCCTGTATCCCGATCGGGAGAACTACCGGATGATCGGCACCTCGGTGACCGACGTCCGATGGCTCGAGCAGATCCCCTCCGACCGGCCCGTGCTGGTCGTCGCGGAGGGCCTGCTGATGTACCTGTCCGAGGAGGGCGTCGAGAACCTCGTCGGCGGGATCGTCGGCCGGTTCCCCTCCGGGCAGCTCATGTTCGACGCCGTCGGCCGGCTCGCCATCCGGCTGCAGCGCTTCAACCACCCCATACGGGCGGCCGGGGCCACCTTCACCTGGGCGCTGGACGACCCGCGCGACCTCGAGCGGTGGGACCCGCGGATCCGGCTCGTCACCCAGCTGACGGCCCCCGATCTGCCCGGCCTCGAGAGACTGCCCGCCGGCTACCGGCTGATGATCCGGGCGTTGCGCCTGGTCCCCGCGCTCGCGCGGGCCGGCCGGCTGCTGCGCTACGAGTTCTCGCGGCCGCCGGGAGGGACGGGACGGGACGAGGGCGGTTCCGCGAGGTGAACCCATCCGGGAGAAGTTTCGCGGTGTAGACATTTCTCCCAGAGGATTACTCCTGCACCACCGACACCATGATCACATCGGCGTTCCGCACTAGTGTCTGCGACCAAAAAAGGGAACCCCGCCGATGCGTCGCCGAACGACCATGACCGCTGCCGCCGTCGTCCTCCTCGCAGGCGCGGCCGGTGTCGCGTACACCATGACCCGCAGCACGGCCCAGACGCCCTGCGAGGCCGCGGCCGCGCTGGTCGGCAAGGCCCGGGAATCGATCCGCAAGGACGCGAGCACCATCGTCTTCAAGGCTCCGGACGGCTCGCAGCCCATCTGGCTGGGCATGACGGCGATGGCCGAAGAGCTGACCGCCGGGAGCCTGGAGACCGTCGAGGGCGAGCCCTCGCCGAAACTCGTCGAGGCTCTGTACGAGTTCTCCCGCGCCGACCCCACCACCGCGAAGGACCTCACCGACCCGGACGGGAAGGTGCAGGCGGCCCTCGCCCACATCTCGGCGGCATGCCCCTGACCCCGGCCCGCAGGGGGACGCCGGGACACCCCGATCATTCTCAAGAAGCTCCCAGGATTCTCCCCGGACTTCCCCACGGCCCGGCGGTGTGCTGAGTACATGAGGAAACAAGCGAACCGCTTCATCATCGCGGGCTCGGTGGCCGGGGCCCTCGCGGTCGGCGTCCTGGGCGGCGCCGCCATCGCCGACCGGCAGGGCACGGACGTCTCCCTCACCGCCGGCGGCGAGCAGGCGGGCGGCAAGGGAGCCGCGGTGCTCACGGCCATGGACGGAAAGACCGGGAAGGCCGCCCGTCCCGGATGGCGCGCACTGAAGCGCAGGGGACTCGGCGTGCACGGGGAGGCCACGGTCAAGAAGAAGGACGGCTTCGTCGTCCGCGTCTGGCAGCGGGGCGACGTCACGGGGGCCGCCGCCGGCACCGTGACGGTGAAGAGCGCCGACGGCACGTCGTGGACGTGGAAGGTCGACGGCGACACCCGGGTACGCAAGGACGGCAAGAAGGCGGAAGCGTCCGCGCTCGCCGCCGGTGACACGGTGTTCGTGGCCGGAACCCGCACCGGGGACACCCGCACGTCCATCGCGGTCGTCGCTCCCAAGAAGGCGAACGACTGAGGCACACTTGATGCCACTATGAGCGAACCGAGGGTCCTCGTCGCCGACGATGAGCCGAACATCCGCGACCTGGTCGGCATCGCGCTCCGGTTCCACGGGTTCACCGTGACCGGCGCGGCCGGCGGCCACGAGGCCCTCGAACTCGCCGCGACGGGCGGCTTCGACCTGATCGTCCTGGACGTGATGCTCCCCGACCTGGACGGCTTCGAGGTGTGCCGCAGGCTCCGCGCGGCGGGCGACGAGGTGCCGATCATCTTCCTGACCGCGAGGGACACCACGGCCGACACCGTCCACGGCCTCACGCTGGGTGGCGACGACTACGTCACCAAGCCGTTCTCCGTCGACGCCCTCGTCGCCAGGGCGCGGGCGGTGCTGCGGCGCGGCAGCCGTACGCCGGCCAGGGATGAGGTGCTCCGCGTGGCCGACCTCGAGCTGGACGAGACCGGCTGGGAGGTACGGCGGGGCGGGGTGCGGGTCGAGCTGTCGCCCACCGAGTTCCGGCTGCTGGCCTTCCTGATGCGCCACCGCAACCAGGTGGTGACCAAGGCTCAGCTGCTCGAGCACGTCTGGGGCTTCGGCACGCAGTCGCAGGTGGTGGAGACCTACATCTCCTACCTGCGCCGCAAGCTCGACCCGCTCGGCCCGGCGCTGATCCACACGCAGCGGGGCGTCGGCTACGCCCTGCGGACGCCGTGACCACGCTCCGCGGCCGGTTACTCGCCGGGCTCATCGGCGTCACCGCCCTCGGGCTCGCGGCCCTCTCCCTGGTCAGCATGCTGATGTTGCGCAGCCACATGATCGAGCGCATGGACGCCTCCCTGCTGACGGCCGCGAACGCGTCGGCCACCAGGCTGGCCCGCGCGTCCGGTATCGCGGTGGTCCAGGCGGGATCGACGTACGCGGTGGCCACGCTGAACGCCTCGACCGGGCGCGCCCGGCTGGTGGGCGGGGACGACCCGCAGGCGGCGGCCCTGCCGGAACTCCTCCAGGCGGTGGGCGCCGGCACGCTCGGAGCACACGCGGACGCCGGCGAGACGTTCACCATGGGTTCGCGCCTGCGCGCCGCCGCGGCGCGGATGGCGGCCGGCGACCGCATCGTCGTGGTCGCCGTGCCGCTCGACGAGCTCAGGAACACCCTCGCCCGCCTGCTGGTCACCGAACTCGTCACCGGCGGCGTGCTCATCGGGTTGCTGGCGCTGTTCGGGCGGTGGCTGATCCGCGGCGGCCTCGCGCCGCTGGCGCGGATGGCCGACACCGCACAGCGCGTGGCCTCGGGCGGCGACCTGTCGACGCGGATGCCGGAGGGCCCCACGGAGGCGGGCAGGCTCGGCCGGGCGATCAATGTGATGTTGTCGCAGATCCAGCAGGCGTTCGGAGCCCGGTGGGCCTCGGAGGAACGGCTGCGCCGTTTCGCCGCCGACGCCTCGCACGAGTTGCGCACCCCGCTGACGACGATCCACGGCTACGCCGAGCTCTACCGCAAGGGCGCGATCCCCGACGAGGACGTGCCGCAGGTGATGCTGAGGATCGAGAACGAGTCGGCCCGCATCACCCGCCTGGTGACCGAGCTGCTCGAGCTCGCCCGGCTCGACCGGGGCGCGGCGCTGTCCGTCGCCGTCGTCGACCTGGTGCCCGTGGTCGCCGAGGTGGTGGACGACTTCACCGCGCTCAACCCGGATCATCCCGTCCGCGTCGAGTCGCCGCCCGCCCTGGAACGGGAGGTCGACGAGGCGAGGATCCGGCAGGTGCTGGTCAACCTGCTCGGCAACGTCGCGGCGCACACGCCGCCGGGCACCTCGGTCCTGGTACGGCTGGCCCCGCCGGGCGTCCTTCAGGTCGCCGACGACGGCCCGGGCATGCCGGAACAGGACGCCGCCCGCGCGTTCGACCGCTTCCACGGCGCCGGCTCGGGGCTGGGCCTGGCCATCGTGCAGGCCATCGCCGCGGCGCACGGCGGCACGGTCACGTTGTCGTCCACGCTCGGGCAGGGGACCACCGTCACGGTCTACCTGGGGCCCGATGGGGACGTCCGGCCCCCGGGCGGACCGGCGGAACCCGCCACCAGACCGCTGCCCGTCCCCTCGGCCGGGCCGGCCGCGCTCCCGGCCGCGGATCGTGTGCCGCCGCCCGGGCGTCCGCGGGACCCCTCCTGATCGTCCCCGGATACGTGTTCCCTCACATGCGCGCGGCGGCGCGCAGGTCGTGGTTGAACGCCTTGATGTCCTCGTCGGTCAGCGACGACCGGGTGCTCGCTATCGCGTCCAGGTAGTCGCCGGTGTCCCAGGCGGGCCCCTCCCCCGGGCCGCTTCGGCCGTCCGCGGTCGTGAGGTGGCGTTCGAAAGCCGCCTGCGCCGCCGTACGCGCGGCGTACTCGATGTCGGCGGGAGTGAAGCGGGCGCTGGCCTCCACCAGCTCGTCGAGGTTCACCCGGGCGAGGCCGCCCGCCCCGATGTAGCGCGCCCAGATCGCCCGGCGCGCGTCGGCGTCCGGCGGCCCGACCGGGATCAGATAGTCGAACCTGCCCGGCCGCAGGAAGGCCGGGTCCATGCTGCGCACCGCGTTGGTCGCGCAGACGAGCAGCCGCCGGTCCCGCCGCCGGAAGATCGGGATGAGTTTGAGCAGCTCATTGGTGATCCGGTGGGTCAGCGAGGCGGGGTCTCGTCGCTGCGAGGCGATCTCCTCGGCCTCGTCGAAGAAGAGCACGATCTGGTCCAGGTGGTCGACCCGCGAGAACAGCTGCCGCAGCGCGGTCGCGACGCCGTTCGGGTCCGCGGCGAGCTGATAGGGGAAGACCTCGACGAACGGCCATCTCAGCCGGGACGCGACCGCTCTGGCGAAGGTCGTCTTGCCCGTTCCCGGCGGCCCGAACAGCACGACGGCGCGCGGCGGCTCCACGCCGTACCGCTCGGCGAGCTCGCGGTTCTCGAGCGGCAGCACCAGCCTGCGCTCGATGACGGCCTTCTCCGCCTCCATGCCGGCGATCCGCTCCCACAGTCCCGTCTCCGGGACGGCGCCGCCGATCTGGTCGAGGATGGTGTCCTCCGCACGGGCGAGCGGCAGCGCCTTCTCGAAGTAGGTGATGTCGGGCCTGCTCGTGTATCCCGAGTTCAGAAAGGCCGCCTCGCCGATCTCGTGCGGGGGCAGGAGCGCCCCGATGCGGCGCACCCGGCGTTTGGCCAGGCGCTCCTCCAGCGCCGCCAGCAGGCCGGAGCCGATGCCGTGGTGGCGCCATTCGCGGTTGATGGCCATGCGCAGGACCCAGGCGCGCTCTCCGGACGTGAGCGAGACGGCGGCGCCGACGATCTCGCAGCCTACGGAGGCGACCACCGCGGGCATGCCCCCGCGCAGCGCGGCCACCGCCTCGGCGAGGGTGACCACGGGTTCCGCCGGGGTGTCCGGCGGTTCCTCCAGTAACCGGATCATGTGGTCGAGATCGTTTTCTTGAGGATCACGAATCTGCCAAGGGGCCAACGCCATCACTCCTGAGACGGAAATCGGATTGCTTCACGCACGCCCGGCTCCGGATCACCGTCCCCGGATCGCAGGACGTGGAGGGGGCAGGGGGCCGCCGTTCGGCTCAGGCCCCGCATGCGCCGAGTGCCCGGCTCCCCGAGGCGCCGGTGGGCCGATGAGCGCGCGGCCGTCGCCGGGAGCGGGTGAGTACCGCACCCTGTTCCCGGCCGTTCGCCGGCCGAAACACCTGAGGCCGGCCCCGTGGCCCGCCGTTTGCCTGACCAGTGGGGGCGAACTAACGTAATTGAACGTTCAGTCCATTTTCGGGCCGGCCGTGAACGCGGCGGCCCCATCGAGCAGATACGCCGGTCCCCCATGACTTCAAAGATCTGGTTCATCACCGGGACGTCCCGCGGTTTCGGGCGCGAGTGGGCCATCGCCGCCCTCGACCGTGGCGACCGTGTGGCGGCGACCGCCCGCGACGTCGCCTCGCTGGACGATCTCGTGAGCGAGTACGGCGACGCGATCGCCGCGTTCCCCCTCGACGTGGCCGACCGCGAGGCGGTCTTCGACGTGGTCGCCAAGGCGCACGACCACTTCGGCCGGCTCGACGTCGTGGTCAACAACGCGGGCTACGGGCAGTTCGGCATGATCGAGGAGATCAGCGAGCAGGAGGCCCGGGCGCAGATCGAGACCAACCTGTTCGGCGCCCTGTGGGTGACGCAGGCGGCGCTTCCCTACCTGCGCGAGCAGGGCTCCGGCCACATCATCCAGGTGTCCTCCATCGGCGGCGTCTCCGCCTTCCCCAACGTCGGCATGTACCACGCTTCCAAATGGGCGCTGGAGGGCTTCAGCCAGTCGCTCGCCCTGGAGACCGCGGGCTTCGGCATCAAGGTGACGGTGGTCGAACCGGCCGCCTACTCCACCGACTGGGCGGGATCGTCCGCGCGTCATGCCATGCCGCTGGCCGCCTACGAGGGCGTGCGGAAGCAGGCGGCCGAGCAGCGCGCCCGCAGGGTGGGGACGCCCGGAAGGCCGGAGGCGACCCGGGAGGCCATCCTCCGGGTGGTCGACGCGGAGCGGCCCCCGCTGCGGATCTTCTTCGGTGACGGGCCGCTGGCGATCGCCGCCGCCGACTACGAGTCTCGGCTGGCCACCTGGCGCGAGTGGGAACCCGTGTCCGTGGCCGCGCACGGCAAGCAGGACTGAGCCTCTCCGGCGCGCTCTGGGCTCCGGCCTGTCAGCGTGCGCCCGGGTCCGCGGGCTCGTCCGGGTCTCCGGCGAGCGCGCGGGCGGCCCGCACCTGCTCGTCGTCCATGCCCTCCGTCCCGGTGCGGCCACGGAACGCGGCCTGGCCGTCGATCCACCGGGTGTGGGCCTCCCAGGCGGACTGCTTGGTGGTCCCGAGCGCCGCGCCGATCTGCGACCAGGAGGCACCCGCCGCCCGCGCCGTCCTGACCGTGAGCTGCCGGCCGTACGAGGCCTTGCGCGCGATCACCTCGCTGAGGGCGAGCAACTCGAGCGCCTCCTCCTTGGACAGGGCGGCCTGCGGTGGAGCGAACCGGCTGCTCATGGCGTCGGGGCCGTCGAAATCCTCGTCCATCGCCGAGCCGAGGGCCTCGCGGACACGTAGCTCTTCGAAGCGCGCGACGGCGGTGCGGAGCGTGTGATCGCGTTCTGCGCTGTCAGGCGTGTACATGACGCCATCCTCACGTCAGGCCGTCCTGACGTCAAGGTGTCCTGACGCGCGTCGTCACCGGTCCGTGGGAAGCAGGGTGCCGAGAGGGCCGAGATCGAGGTTGAGATCGGAGGGCGACAGGCCGAAGCGGTCGCACAGCTCCGTCATCGCCTCCTCCAGGCGCATCAGGGTCAGCCCCAGCGTCTCGATCTGCTCGTCGGTCAGATCGCCCTCGCCCATCCGGCGGATGCACTGCCGTTCGACGAGCTGGCGGACCAGCTCCACGAGTGTCAGGACGAGGCGGCTCAGGTCGCGCTCGACCGCCTCTGGATCGGTGTTGAGGCGCCAGCTCTCCGACCGCGCGGCGTCCCGGCCGGGCCTGCCGGCGGCGGGCCTGTCAGCGGCGGCGGACCTGTCGACGGTGACGTGGCTGTCGACGGTGGCGTGCCTGTCGGCGGCGTCACCACCAGGACGGTTCATGGTCGACCTCCGTCTCCGTCGCGCCGGGGCCCCGTACGGACGCGATCAGCGCGCGCAGGGAGATCCGGACGAGCTCGATGTCGGCGATGGAGAGCACGAGGTCCCCGGTCACGACGACCCCGCCCGCGAGCAGCCTGTCGAGGAGATCCACGAGCGCCACGCGCTCCGGCGGCAGGCGGCCCTCCTCGGCCAGGACGGCGCCCCGGCGGGTGTCCAGCGTCACCGCGCGCCTCCCTCCCGGCCTTCCGTCTCCAGCTCCACGGCGGTGAACGAGTAGGGCGCCCAGGGGCCGGTGAGCTCCACGTCCATGCCGGGGCCCGCTCCGGTACCGGACTCCGTCGCGGCCTCGCGGAAGGCCGCGACCGCCGCGGCGAACTCCGCGCTCCGATCCTCTTCCACGAGATAGGCGCCGTTGAGGACCATCCACTCCTTGCGACCGGACAACTGCGGATCCTGCGGCCGATGACGGCGGCCGGCCACGGCGACCTCCCCCAGGGCGGCGTGGAGCCGCTCGGCCCATGCGACCGCGTGGCGCCACAGGTCCTCGCGGTTGTGGAGGTTCGCCTTGCGGCGCTGGAGGTAGGCCGTTCCCGGCCCGGCGCCCGTCCGCCCGGCGGGAGCCTCACGTCGCGCGGACGCGTCACCTCCGGCCGTGCCGCCTCCGGCCATGCGGGACGCCGCCTCCGGGTCGACGTACGCCTTGACGCCCCACTCCCGGCGGCCCGCGACCCGGGACAGGACCGCGAGGAAGTCGTCATGCCGCCGCTCCAGCAACTCCCGGACCTGCTCCTCACCGCTGTAGACGGTGACCAGCCGTACCGGAGCCGTCGGCCCGGCCTCCGCCACCGCTTCGACGACCCGGTGATGGGCCCGGGCCACCTCGCCGACCCAGTCCAGATCCTCCAGCAGGCGTGCCAGCGGCTCCTCGCCGAACTGGTCCAGAGGGACGGTGCTCACGTACGCCGCCAGGTCGCCGACGCCGATCTTCCGGACGGGCTCGCCGAGGACGCCGCGCACGCTCAGGCACGCGTCGCCGGCCTCGCTGGTCACCGCGTACAGGTAGATGCCGGATTCAGTCACCGCTCCTCTCCCATCCGCGCCGATCCGCCTCGCGGCTCTCGGCTCCGCTCCAGTCCTCTCCGCGTGGTTCCACCTCGTGCTGACGCCGCTCGACTTCGCGTGGACGCTGCTCGGGAACGCGCCTCGGCAGACCCTCGCGCTCTTCCAGACGCTCCTCGATCGCGGCCAGGCGGTCGCGCAGCCGGCGGTTCTCGTCGGCGAGCTCGCGATTCTTGCCCGTCAGCCAGGGATCGTGCTCCCACCAGTCGATGCCGAGCTCCCGTGCCGTGTCCACCGACGCGATGAGCAGCCGAAGCTTGATCGTCAGCAGCTCGATGTCGAGCAGGTTGACGCGGATGTCCCCCGCGATCACCACACCCCGGTCGAGCACCCGTTCCAGGATGTCGCCCAGGTTGGAGGTCTCGCGGCCGGTCGTCATCGGCTGCGCGTACGACTCCCGCATGACGGGCCGGAACCTGCCCGGATCCGTCATCGCGGCGAACCCTCCCCGAGCGCGTTCGTGCCGCGCCGGTAGCGCCCGAGCCGACGGTAGGACAGCAGGTTCCCCTCCTCGTCCAGCTCGGCCTCGTACACGGCGAGGACGTCGCCCGAGGACGGGATGCGGTGGTCCTCCACGATCTCCACGTGCACCGTCCAGCCGCCATCGGCCGGCTCCACCAGCGTGACGGCCTCCGCGTCCCGCATGGTCAGGTCCGCGATGTAGCGCAGGCCGCGCTCCCCGGCGGTCACCGCGGTCATGGCGCGGCGCCGCCTGCGGGGCTCCGGCACCCGCCCGCCGTCTTCGACCATCACCTGCGCCCGCTCGTCGAACCCCTCACGTCCGTGCCGCTCCGCGGCCCGCGTGTCACGGGCCCTGCGTCTCGGGGGAACCACGTCGTCACCCCCTCCGCGTGCCGGTCATCGTGCTGAGGATCCGCTCCACGGCCTGGGACTCCTCCTCCTCGGAGATCAGGCCGGAGCGCCTGGCCTCCTCTATCTCCTCCAGGCGGCGCCTGACGACGGCCGGGTCCCTCAGTTCGTGTTCCACCTGTTCCTGGATCAGCTCGCCGAGCCGGATCACCACACGCACCGGCGCGACCGGCCAGGTGAAGATCAGGCCGATCAGTCCCACGGAAATTCCTCCCTTCGGCTGCCCGCTATCCCGAGGTGACGAAGTCGTACATGGCCATCGGGCCGAGAACCCGCACGTCGATCCGGTCAGCCCATTCGCGCCGCAGTTCGCCGAGCACCATCTCGAAGTCGGCCTCCTGGTCCATCCGCACCATGAAGGCGACGTTGGCGGCGTCCCGCTCGTGTGTGGCGTCCCGGATGACGGCCGCCACCGTGCACGGGGCGAAGCAGTCGACCACGGTCTGGGTGTCGGCCTCCCGCTTGACGGCGATCGCCTGGGTGATCAGCTCGCCGATGCGGATCCGCTCGTCACGGGTCACGTCCTCCGGCCGGCCGCGAATCCGGTCGCGGAGTCGTCTGACCTCGGGGTTCTCCGCGAGGATCTCGCGGAGAACCCACTTCTCCGCGTAGGTCGCCCTGACGACGTACTGGACGTGCCCTTCGACCTCCTTCAGCGCGGCGGCGAACTCGTCGTGGTGAGGTTCCAGCAGTTCGCCGACAACGGCCTCCGGCGACGTCAGCACGGCGCCGAACCTGAGGGGCAGCACCGGCACCTCGGCGGCGGCGCCGTCCAGCAACGCCTCGTGCCCCACGAGGTCCTCCGCCCGTCCGAGCGGGCGGTCCACCGCCACATCGCTGACCAGAGCCCCGATCCGGCCGTGCCGGATGAGTCTCACCCGGCCGGGCGGGTCGCCCACGCCGACCGCGTCCGGGCTGATGTCCACGTCCTCGGGCACGATCCCGTACACGTAGCAGGCGATGCCGTCGTCACCCTTGGGGGCGGCGGCCCTCGCCGGCCGCGATGTTTCCGTAGAGCTCGACATCTCAGCCCCCGCTCCTTCGCCGCACCCGCCGTTCCGGCTCCGGCTCCTCCAGCGCGCCCGCGATGTAGTCGTGCAGTTTCTCCCCCGCGGCTTCGATCACTCCCTGGGCCGCGCCCTTGGTCTTGCCGCGCGCGACCCCCTCCGTGACGTCGCCGACGAGTTCGGGGAGCCCCGCCTTGCTCTGTTCGAGGTCCAGCCGGTTCACCGCCTCCGCGAAACGCAGGTAGGTGTCCACGCTCGCCACCACGACACGCGCGTCGATGGTGAGCACCTCGATGCCGACGAGCGAGACCCGGGCGAAGGCGTCGATGACGAGCCCCTTGTCCAGGATCGTGTCGATGACATCTGCCAGGCCTGAACCCGACGGGCGGTCCGGCAACCCTCCGCCCCCCGAAGGAACGGTCACCGTCATTCCCTCCACCTCCTCGTATGTGCCTCTTCCCTGCGCGGTCACGCCCCCGTGAGCGATCTCACGCTCGATGTGACCCCGCCTCGCGCCGGCTCCTCGACGCCGTTCTCACGGTGCCGGCCCGTCTCTGGCGCCGGCGTCCTCGGAACCCGCCGTCACCGGCCGTGCCGCAACGACGCGGACGACGCCCGTCTCTGCTCGGCCGGGGTTCTGCGGCGCCGCAGCGGACGCTCCTCGGGCTCCTCGTCCTCGTCGGCCTCGTCGCGTTCGCGGGCCGGGCGCTCCTGCCCGCGTCTGCGCGCCGGGCGCTCCGCCATCGGCCTGCGCGGTCTGACCGGCCGCGACGGCCTGCGGCGCTCCTCGGCCTCCGGCTCCTCCTCGTAGGGCTCGCCCTCGGCCTCCTCCTCATAGGGCTCTTCCTCGTACGGCTCGCCCTCTTCGGACTCGGCCTCTTCCTCGTAGGGCTCCTCCTCGTAAGGCTCTTCCTCCGCCCGCTCGACAGGCTCGCGCCCCTCTCGCTCCTGCTCCTCCCGCACGGCGGTCTCGTGGTCCTTGACCACCTCACTGTCGTGGATCACGCCACGCCAGCCCTCGATCTCGTCGGGGTGCAGCAGGGCCTGGGTCATGACGTGCCGGCGGAAATTCTTCAGCTCCAGCCGGGCCCGCCGTCCTTGGGCGCGCCACAGGTTGCCGGTGTGCTCGAACATGCCCTGGGGGTGGTACTCCATGGCGAGCAGGACCCGGGTCATGTCGGGCGTGACCTCATGGAAGGTCACCGCGCCGTCGACGTACCCCTTCGGCCCCTGCGACCGCCAGACGATCAGCTTGTCCGGCGTCTGCTCGAGGATGGTCGCCTCCCACGTACGGTGGGACCACCAGATCTGCGCCTTCCAGTCGAGCTTCTCGTCCGACTTCTGGTTGACCATCTCGATCTTCTTCATGAAGCTCGGGAACTGCTCGAACTGGGTCCACTGGTCGTAGACGACGCGCAGCGGGGCGCCGACGTCGACGGCCTCGACGATGTTGGTCAGCTTGAGCTTCTTGCTCTTGCCGCCCTTGCCTCCGCCGACGCGACTGAAGATCCCTTTGACCTTCTCCTTGGCGTAGGCGGCGAGGGCCGACCGCACCGGGTGGCTTCCTCCGCCCTCCGACCCGGTCAGCGAGCTAAGCAGCCCGGACACCCCCGACCTCTCGGCCAGCGAGCTGAGCATCCCGGAACCGGACTTGCCGGTCACCGCCTCCATCAGGCCAGTGCCGCCGTCCTCGACGTACCCCGTCAGCCGTCCCGCGAGCCCGTCGATCCTGCCGGTGAGGTTGGTCAGCGCGCGCTCGGCCACCGCCGTCGCCAGATTCTGGAACTCCTGGCCGAGCCTGGCCGTGGGCAGCTCCTTGATCCCCGCCGCAAGCGGTCCTTCCCTCGTCTGCTCAGTCACCTGCCCGGCCATACCGCTCACCTCCGAGCCCGCGTGACGGGCCGGGCCGGGCGCTGTGGTCTCCGCCTCGGCTTCTCCTCGCGCTCCGTCGCCTTGGACTCCTCGTAGTCGTCCTCGTAGGGAGTCTCGTCGTACTCGTCTTCGTACTCGTCCTCGAAGCCCTCTTCCGGTTCCGGCCGCGCGGGAGCCTTGCCCCTCTGCCTGGGAATCCGGTCGCCGACCTTCTCAGCGGCCTTACTCGCACGCCCGGCGGCCTCGCCTGCTCGGCCGGCCGCCCGTCCTGCGACCTCGCCTGCCCGCTCTCCCGCCTGTCCGGCGGCAGCGGTGGCGGCGCGCAGCGACTCCGCGCGCTGGTGCAACCGGTCGCTCAGGGCGTCGATCCGCTTGCTCGTCGCGTTGACGGCAGCGGCCTTGCCGATCTCCAGCAGGTCACCGCGCACACGCTCAGTGACCTTCCCGACTTCGGGAGCGGCGCCGCCGAGCAGCCTGGTCCCCTCTTCGAGCAGACCGCCGACGCCGACCCCCTTCAGACGCTTGGCCAGCACGGCCGTCGCCAGCGCCGCGGCCAGTCTGAGCTTGTGGTGCCGGCCGAGGTAGTAGCCGGCGACCACGGCGGCGGCCACCTTGCATTCGTCCTTCATCGTCACTCCTCATGTGCTCGCCCGCCCGATCCCGGCGTGTCGCGCCGCCAGATCAGCGGGTCCCCTGCCCCTTAAACCGGCATAGAAACACATATGTCTTAGTAGAGGACAAAATCGGTTAAAGCCCCCTATTGCGCTTGCTCCTGCGATACAGGCGTTATCTGCGCTTTTTGGGACTTTCAAGACGTGTCGGTGACTGAACCTCGCCCCACCCGGCGTCATCACGCTACGCAAACGGGGTAGTACGGGTGATCGATAGAGGAAAACGGACACACCAATCAAGGGTGAAGTGGGGGATTCACATGGCAGGGTCCAGGACGCCGCCGGTACAGGGCATACCCGCTCAGCGGGAGAGCGGCGCCGAGAAGAGTCCCGCACAGGGTCAGAGCACCCTCACCCGGGAGCGCCGGACCGAATCGGCTCTGGTGACCGATCGGGGGCGCACCACCATCGCCGCGGAGGCGGTCGCGAAGATCGCGGGCGTCGCCGCCAGGGAGATCCCCGGAGTGCACGATTTCGGCACCGGAACGGCACGGATGTTCGGCGCGCTCAAGGGCAAGCTCGGGGTCGACGAAAGCGTCACCCGGGGAATCGCCGTCGAGGTCGGTGAACGTCAGGCCGCGGCGGACATCGCCCTGGTCGTGGAGTACGGCGTCGCCATCCCCGACCTCGCCGGGGCCGTACGACGCAACGTGATCAACTCGGTCGAGAACATGTGCGGGCTCGAGGTCACCGAAGTCAACATCGCGGTCGACGACGTGCACCTGCCCAGCGAGGACGAGGGCGAGGGCGGCGAAACCCAGACGGCGCCGCGGGTCGAATGAGCGGCGCGCTCGCGAAGCTCGTCGCCGAGCGGGCCAGGAGCTGCCCGTACGTGGCGGCGCTTTCGGCCGGCCCGTTCGGGGTGGTGACGACCTATCTGCCGGGCGAATCCGTGCCCGGCGTGTCGGTGAGGGACGACGAGATCGAGGTCAGCGTGGTCGCGAGTTACGGCTCGCCGCTACCGGAGATCGCAGCCGCCGTCCGGGAGGCGATCGGCGACGCGGCCGGCGGCAGGCGGGTGAATGTGACCATCGCCGATGTCCGGCCACTCAAGGCGGTCGAGAAAGACGAGAGGGGATCATCATGAAGCAGCTCCCCGTCATGGCCCTTGCCGGCCTCGCGTTCGGCACGGTGCTCGGCGTGGTCGGGGCCTTCGGCGGCCTCAACGCGTTCCTGATCGTGCTCGTGCTCGGTGTCGTCGGCTTCTTCGTCGGCCTGGCCGTCGAAGGCGGCATCGAGATGCCGACGATGCGGGCGAGACGGCAATGACCGGCGCCGGCGGGCCCGGGGCGGTCGCGATATCGGACCGCGCCTTCACGAAGATCGCGACCGAGGTCGCGGCCGAAGACGACCGGATCGCGGAGCGGCCGCACGTGGAGGCGTCCGTCAGTGGAGGGGTGGCCGCGGTGCGGTACCGGCTCTCCATCCGGTACCCGGCACCCGTGCGGCAGGTCACGTCAGACGTACGGCATCACGTGCGGCAGCGGATGCGCGAGCTCACCGGCATCGACGTGGAGAGCGTCGACATCGACGTCGTCGGGCTCGTGCCCGCGGAGGAGGCTCCATGACGACAGCCGAGACAGGCCCCGGATCGACCCGGCCGTTCCCTGAGCCCGGCGGGCACGTCACCGAGCCCGCCGCGCCGGCACGGCCGAGGGCGGCGGTTCGCGCCTTCCGGCCACGGCGGGCGATACCCTCCGCGATCTCAGCGCTCGCGCTCCTGGCGGCGGGGATTCTGACCGCGCTCGAGACGATCTCGGCGCTGGCGGGCCGCCCGGCCCGGCTCGTGCCGTACGACCGGGTGGCCGAATGGGCCGCGACCACCACATGGCAGGACAGGCAGGCGCTCACGTCGGCGGGCATCACCGCCGTCCTCGGCCTGCTGCTCCTGATGTTCGCGCTGGTCGCCGGACGCCCGCGCCTCGTCGCGCTGCGCACCGGCGACCCCGACCTGGTCGCGGGCGTGCGGCCGCGGACGATGGCCAGGATCCTCGGCGCGGCGGCGAGCGGCGCCGACGGAGTGCGGCGCGCCCGGACGAAGATCCGCGGACGTCAGGTCGTCGTCAAGGCCACGACCGACCTGCGGGACACGGCCGGAGTTGAGGAGCGGGTGCTCACCGCCGTCGAGGACGAGATCGGCAGGCTCGCGCCCATCGGCCGCTACACGGTCCGGGCACACGTGCGAGGACCGTCATGAGGCGCCGCGCGGCCAGGGGCCGAACGCTGGGCCGGGAGACCGCGCGGGCCAACCGGGCCGGTCTCACGACGCTCGGGCTGATCCTGTTCGCCGGAGGTGGGGCGGCCGTCTCCCGCGGCCTCGGCGCCTTCGGCTCCGCCGCGGCGCAGGATCCGCTGCTGGACGGGGGCGTGACGTCCCTCATCCGGCAGGGCTGGTTCTGGCCGGCCGTCGCCGCCGCGTCCATCGTGGTGGCGCTCATCGGGCTGAGCTGGCTGCTCGCCCTGCTCCGGCCCGCACGCCTGCGGCGGGTGCGCCTCGAGTCCGGCACCACGGGGGTCACGGAGATGAACGGCCGTCTGGCAGGCGACACGCTCGGAAGGCAGGTCAGCGGCTTCCCAGGCGTCCGGCAGGCGCGAGCCGTCCTGCGGGGCACGGCCGACAGACCCGCCCTGGACGTGCGCGTCACCACCCGTGACCCGGCCGCGGTGGACTCCGTCCTGGCCCGGCTGCGTGACGAGGCGTTCCCCGCCATCAGGACCACACTGGGGTTCGAGCGTCTGCCCGCGCTCGTGCGTCTGGGGTTCGCGAAGGGCAGGCCGCCCCGCGAGGTCCACTGACCCGCGGGCGCATCGGGGCCGGGCGCAGCCGGGCCCGCTCGCCGTGCGAGCGCCCTCGCAGTGCGAACGCCCTCGGGTGAGAGCACCCTCGAGGTGAGAGCGGCTCGCCGAAAACCCTCGCCGCAAAACGCCTCGCCATGAGACACGCGGCTTGACCCTGCCGACCTGGAGCCTCCGGCATTGCCGGGAATCAGCCTGGCGAGGCGCTCACAGCGCGTTACCGTCGTCGCCGATCCCCGGGGGACTCCGTCTCTCCTGCCGGGGAGATCCGTCCCCTCGGAAAGGCCCCCCCGAATGAGCGTGTTCCTGCGAGCGACGTCCGCCCTCGCCCTGCTGCTGCTCTCCGGCTCCGCCCTGGCCGCCGCACCCGCGCAGGCGCGGTCCTGCGCCTACAGCTCCTGCGGCGAGGTCCGCAACGCGCTGCCGCGGACATTCACGGTGAAGGCCGCCGTCTTCGGCGAGGGGTCGGAACGCTGCGTCACCTACAACGCGGGCGGCTTCCCGTGCCGCACCTACTGGCTGCCCAGCGGGAAGGGCAGCAAGGACGTCGGGGTCGAGGACGCGGACGCGTTCATGGTGACGTCGACGTACCAGGTGGGCCGGTTCGCGGGCACCACCGTTCCCGGGTTCACCTGGACGCGGATCACCTCCCCGCTCACCGCGTTCTGCGGCCTGCCTGGGGACGCGACCACGCCCACGTGCTACTGGTGACGGCGCGTCCACGGCTCTTGACCCGCGGTCACCGGGCGTGCCGGCCGGACCGCGGCATCGGCCGGCTCCTCGCCCCCGGCGGCCTGCACACGTTCGGAGTGCCGCAGGTGCTCACGGGCGGTGGAGAGGATCAGGATGCCGACGACCAGGGCCCCGGCGCCGATGTAGAACGGCACGTGGACGTTGGTGTGCTCCACCAGCTTGCCGGCGACGAAGGGGGCGAGCCCGCCGCCGATGAACCGGACGAACCCGTACGCCGCCGAGGCGATCGGCCGCTCGACCGGGGAGACCGTCATCACGGCCTGGGTGGTCACCGTGTTGTTCACACCGATGAACACCCCCGCCACGATGACGGCCGTGACGAGGACGGGCGGATGATCGGTCCAGATCGCGATCACCAGCACGGTGACGGCGAACAGGGCGAGGTTGGCGTACAGCGTGCGGGCGATGCCGAAACGGCTCTGCAGGCGGGGCGCGCCGAAGACCGCGAAGACGGCGACCAGCACGCCCCAGCCGGTGAAGACGAAGCCGAGCTGGATGGCGTCGAGCCCCATCGGGAACGGCGCGTACCCGAGGACGGTGAAGAACGCCCAGTTGTAACACAGAGCGGTGAGCGACATCGTCAGCAGGCCGCGATGCCGCAGCGCGCGCAGCGGCTCGCCCAGGCCGGTCTTCCTGACCGGAGCCGGCGTCGGCCGCACCAGCACGGCGGTGGAGATCAACGCGATCGCCATCAGGAACGCGACCCCGAAGAACGGCCCGCGCCAGCTGATGTTCCCGAGGAGCCCGCCGAGCAGCGGGCCCACGGCGATGCCCACCCCCAGCGCGGCCTCGTACAGGATGATGGCCCCGATGAATCCGCCGCTCGCCGAGGCGATGATCACGGCGAGGGACGTGGCGATGAACAGCGCGTTGCCCACTCCCCAGCCCGCGCGGAAGCCGACGATCCCCCCGATGCCCGATGAGGCGCCGGCCAGCGCGCTGAACACGACGATGAGGGCGAGTCCGGCCAGCAGGGTGCGCTTGGCACCGATGCGGCTGGACACCCAGCCGGTGATCAGCATCGCGACGGCCGTCACCACCAGATAGCTGGTGAACAGCAGGGTGACCTGGCTGGGAGTGGCGTTCAGCTCACTGGAGATCGCGGGCAGGATCGGGTCCACCAGCCCGATCCCCATGAACGAGACGACGCAGGCGAAGGCGACCGCGAAGACGGCCTTCGGCTGCTTGAAGGGGCTGGCGGCCACGGAATGACCACTCATCGGCATGCTCCACATCAACGGGGGTTCAGAAGGTCCGGCTGGCCGGGCGCTCGTCGGGCATCAGGCTCGTCAGGCTGTCGATGGCCGGCAGCGCGGCGACGAGGCCGTCCACTTCCTCCACGGCGAGCTGGGACAGCAGTTCGGAGAGCAGGGCGGCGCGGGCGGCTCGGCGCTCGGCCAGGGCGGCGCGCCCGGCGTCGGTGACGTGCACCAGCACGACGCGCCCGTCATCGGGGTCGCCCGCGCGTACGGCGAGGCCGGAGTCCTGCAACCGGGAGACGAGCTGGGTCATGGCGGGCTGGGTCACGCCTTCGCCGATCGCCAGATCGGTCAGCCGCCTGGGGCCCGACCGTTCGAGAAGGGACAACACCGACACCGCGGTGAGCGACAGTTCACCCCGGGGGGCCAGCCGCAGGAACATCCGCGTCAGCCGTTCCAGTGCCGTCGTGATCTCCATGGCGGGCAGGTCGCGCGCCCGGCCACCCGAAAAATCCATAAGGAACTTATATCAAGACATTATGTACATCAGGCACCCGGGGGCTCTCCCGCATCGACCGGGCGGCCGCCCATCTTGCGCAACATCGGCACACCGCCCGTACGGACGAACCGGACGACCAGCACCGCCGCCACGACAAGAAAGCAGAGGTTGAGCCAGGTCGTGTAGTTCCACGCCACATGAGCCTCGACGACCCTGGCCGCCCGCTCCCGCGGCGTCAGGCCCAACGCCCAGAAGATCAGCTCGACGAGATACCCGGCGGCGGCCATGGTGAGGAAGAAGGTGCCGGCGACGAACGCGGCCATCCGCAGGCCGTAGTACTTCCGGTAGATATTGAGGATCGGCAGGATGATCAGGTCGGCGAAGATGAACGCGACCACTCCCCCGAAGCTGATCCCGCCGTTCCACAACACCGCCGCCAGCGGCACGTTGCCGATCGAGCACACGAAGCTGACCACGGCGACCAGCGGCCCGACGACCGGCCCCCACAGCGCCGCGAGGAACGGATCCCCGGTGAGGAAGAAGCCCTTCCAGAACTCCATGGGGACCCACGCGGCGAGGGCGCCGGTGATCAGCAGCCCGGTCACGATGTCGCGCCAGATCGCGGCCCACTCCATGACGAAGATGTGCGAGATCGCGGTGAGGCCCCGCGTCGAGGTGAGCCTCCGCAGGAACGAACCCGTGCCCGTCACCGACATGTCCATCGCGGCGTGCCCCTCCATCGATCCGGCCAGCCCCTTGCCGGACTGCCGCAGCGCGTCGGCGACGAGCCTTCGCCGCAGGACGATCCGGTACAGGACCGCGATCAGCACGATCATGATCGGCCCGCCGACGAACTCCGCCAGCGTGAACCGCCAGCCCAGCAGCAGAGCCAGCAGGATGCCCAGTTCGAGTACGAGGTTGGTCGAGGCGATCTCGAAGGTCATGGCGGCGGTGAAGCTCGCACCCTTGCGGAACAGCGACCGCGCGAGCGCCACCGCCGCGTAGGAGCACGACGAGGAGGCCATCCCCAGCCCGGTCGCGGCGGCGAGCGCCCTCGGGGAATCGTCACCCAGCAGGGCGGTGACGGCCTGACGGCGCACCACGGCCTGGACGACCGCGGAAAGGACGAACCCGAGGATCAGAGCCCAGAGGATCTCCCACCCCATGGCTCCGGCGAGCGCCAGCGCGTGCCACAACCAGTCCATCCGCGGACCTCCCGGCAAGCGGCCCCGATCTCGCGGGCGCCGCTTCGTGGGCGGGCTTCTCGGGCCGTGCGTACCCGTACGGCATCGGGTTTAACGACACCGGCCTTTCCAAGATTTGGAGTTCCAGGCCCAATTTCATGGGACAGGCCTCACATAGTGTCTGAAAAAGGACATATATGGATGAAGTTTCAAAAGGAGGAGCCGCCCGGGGAGGAAGGGATGCCGGTGCAGCTACGCCCTTACTCGATCCGGGCTCGCTTCACCCTGGTGACCGCGGTCCTGTCCCTGATCGTCTTCACCCTGATCGGCATCGGCCTGGACTTCGCGATCCGGATCAGGATCCAGGACGGAATCTTCGCCGAATCCCAGCGCCTCGCCACCTCCTGGATCGACTGGCAGCCCTACGCCGCACCGCAGCCCGTCACCACGACCCGGATCGACCTCCTGCAATTCACCGACTCCCACGGCAGGGTGCTCGCGGCCAGCAGAGCGGCCGGCCACGTGCCGATCAGCACGCTGCACCCGCCCCCTGACGACCGGATCCGGCACGGCATCTCCTGCACCCCCGAGCGGTGCGTCGCGTTCACCGTCGTCCGGCTCCCTCTTCTGCAGACGACAATGCTCTGGTCGGGCGAGCCCCACTTCGTCTACGCGGGAATGGTCCAGCCGCCGATCCTCTCGGGCCATCGCCTGGAATGGCTCACCGGCCTCGGCATCGCGCTGATGTCCGCCCTCTCGGCGTGGGTGGCCTGGTGGGTGGTCGGGCGCACGCTGCGGCCGGTGGCGGAGATCCGTGCCAGAACGGCCGAGATCACGGTGAGCGATCTGAGCCTGCGCCTCCCCCAGCCGCCCGGCCGCGACGAGATCGCCCAGCTGGCCCGCACGACCAACCGGACCCTCGCCCGCCTCGAGGAGGCGGTGAACCAGCAGCGCCAGTTCGCCTCCGTCGTCTCGCACGAGCTCAGGACCCCGGTCTCCGCCCTGTACACACGACTGGAGGAGGCCGTCCTCTACCCCGACGAGGTGGATCTCCGGGAGACCGTCGCGGCGGCGCTGTCGACCACGGAGCGCATGCACGCGATCATCAACGACATCCTGGTCCTCGCCCGGATCCGGACCGTCATCCCGGCGCCGCCCGAGCCGATCGACCTCGGCGCCCTGGTCGCCGAGGAATCGGCCGGCCAGGTGAACGGCGCGCCGGTGCGCACGCGCACCGCCGCCGGCCTGATCATCCTCGGCAACCGCATCCAGCTGATCGGCGTGCTGAACAACCTCCTGGTGAACGCCTGCCGGCACGCCCAGACGACCGTGGACGTGAGCATGGCCCGGGCGGGCGGTTACGCCGTGGTGAACGTGGTCGACGACGGGGCGGGCATAGCCCCCGAGGACAGGGAGCGCGTCTTCGAGCCGTTCGTCCGCCTCGCCGACGGCCGCCGGCTCGACCCGGGAGGCAGTGGACTCGGGCTCGCCATCTGCCGCGGGATCGTCAGTGCCCACCACGGCACCTTGAGCATCGAGGACTCACCGCGGGGTGCCCGCTTCGTCCTGCGCCTGCCGCTCATGGAGACGAACCGGTCGACGGCGCACGTGTGACGCGCTCCGGCCGGGCCGGAAGAGGTCGGTCGAGTCGGTAGAGGCCGGCAGAGGTCAGACCAGGCAGAACTCGTTCCCCTCGGGATCGGCCATCACCACATGATCAGGCCGTCCCTGCAGGTCGTCCTGGCGGATCACGGTCGCGCCCGCGGCGGTCAACCGCTCCACCGCCTCGGCCACCCGTGGCCACCGCACCTCCCAGGGCGTGCCGCGCCCGCCGCCGACCTGCACGTCGAGGTGCACCCGGTTCTTCACCGCCTTCGGCTCCGGCACCCGCAGGAAGGACAGGTCGGGACCCACGCCGTCGGGGTCGGACAGGTAGGCGCCGTCATCCCACTCCTCTTCGGGGACGTCGTGATGCGCGAACCACTCCTCCCAGCTCCCGAAGCCCGCCGGCGGCGGCTTCTCCGTGTATCCCAGCGCGAGCGCCCAGAATCTCGCCAGCGTCGCGGGCTGCGCACAGTCGATCGTCAGAGTCCATCTGGTCGCCACGGATCCTCCTCCTCCGGCCGAGTACGGCGTCTGCAAATCATGCCTCTCAGCGGAGGCTGGGGTTCCGGAGGGCCGCCCATCGTGTCCGAGAAGCCGCCCGCGCTTCGGTGCCCGCGGACCGCCGGTCGCCGCACGCAAGAGGATCACATCCCGGCCCCGATGCCGCTCGGCAGGAGGGCCAGGAGTTGTCTGGTGTGGCCGGGCAGCTCGCTTCCCGCGAGGCCCGTGATGAGGTCTCTCAGCGGCATGGGCCGGTCGACCATGACGGTGTCGTTGGACAGGAGCCGGGTGGGCACCAGGGTGTCGAGTTCCGCTTCGCTCAGCGCCGGTCCCCCGAGCGCGCAGAGGGCGTCCGCCTGGAGGCGGATGCGGTCTCGGAGGCCCGAGTTGCCGCCGGCGAGCGCGATGACGCGTTCGATGGTCCAGGTGTCGAGCGCCATCCGGTTGTCGTAGGTCGTGTTCGCTCCCGAAGCGACGGCGGAGACGGCGGTGATGGTGACGGCGTTGACGATGGAGACGTGCGCCAGGATCTGGTCGGCGTTCCACTCACCGGCCGGCGGGACTGGGCTGGGATCGCCGGAGTCGGCCACGGTGGCTGCGGCGTCCAGCAACACGCGGTAGGCGTCCCGCAGGGGGATGGTGTCCATCGAGGTCTTCTTTCTTCAGTCGTGCTTCAGTCGTGCGCGGGGGTCGAAGGGCTGCGGCCGACGCCGCCTCAGGCATGCGCGCGGTACATCTCCCACGGCGCCTGCGGAAGGACCTCGCCCGTCTCGAGCAGCGACTTGAGGTTCGCCAGCACGGCCGGCCATCCGTGCGAGATGCCGCCCAGCATCTCCTGGTTGGGGAGCTTCTCGTGGGTCACGGTGAGCCGGACGATGTCCTGGTGCGGCTCGACGAGGAAGGTGACGACCGACGGTTCTCTCGGCGATTCGGCGTCGGGGGCGTCGTCGAAGGTGATGACCAGGCGCGTCGGGGGTTCGGTCTCGATCACTCGGCCGACGACGTCGACGACGCCTGAGCCGTCGGCGCGCCGGTGCTCCCAGGCCGAGCCCGGCTGCCAGTCCGAGACGTTGGCGTGTCCCCAGTAGCGCGCCGTCAGGTCGGCGTCCGTCAGGGCTCGCCACACCTGCTCCGCGCTCGCGCGGATGTAGGTGACGTAGACGTAGGTGGGAACGGACGTGGGTCCGTCGGTCATCGCGTACTCCTCTGCCTGGTTCTTGATGGCACTGATCGCTTGCAGGCGGGGCTTGTCGAACCCCGAGATCCAGCGCTCCTCGATCTCGTGGATCGGTGTCGGGTTGAGGTAGTGGAGCCGCTCCCGTCCCCGTCGCACGACGGTCACGAGGTTGGCCCGCTCAAGGACGTCGAGATGCTGCGTCGCCGACTGGCGCGCCATGTCCAGGCGTTCGCACAGCTCGCCCAGTGTCTGGCCGTTGTGCTCACGCAGACGGTCGAGCAGGAGTCGCCGGGTGGGGTCGGCCAGCGCTTTGAAGACCGAGTCCATCGCTCTCGCTTCGAGGCTCACGCCGCCCATTATGCAGGTATTCACCTGCATATCGCCAACGGCGGGTCCTCGGTGCCCGGCGGGGGCCGGCGGCGCACCAAAGGGGGCCCGGCCCAGCGCGGGCTGACGCACCGGCGGAGACTCCGATTCGAACATGTCGGAAATGGCGCCCGATGTTCTTGTTCACAGTCGATCTCCGTCTATAAGTTGATGCCGCTCCATACGTCACCGCATCCCCCGGGGAGCTCGCATGACCGGTCAGGACCTCGACCCTCGCACCCCGGTCATCGTCGGAGCCGGTCAGTCGTCGGAGCGCCTGGGCGAGCCCGGCTACCGAAGGTCGTCCCCCGTCGACCTCGCCGCGGCAGCGGTGCGTGAGGCGCTCGGCGACACGGGCGCCGACCCCGCGGCGCTGGCCGAGGCCGTCGACACCGTGGCGGGCGTCCGGCAGTTCGAGACCTCCTCCCCCGGCGCCCCGGCCCCGCTGGGGAGGTCCACGAACTTCCCCCGCTCGGTCGCCCGCAGAGTCGGCGCGGACCCGGCACGGGCGATCCTCGAGGTGACGGGCGGCCAGGGACCGCAGCACCTGGTCAACGAGCTCGCCGCGACGATCGCCGGCGGCGCGTGCGACGTCGCGCTGATCTTCGGTGCCGAGGCGATCTCCACGGTCCGGCACTTCGCCGGCGCACCCGATCGGCCCGACTTCTCCGAGACGGTCGACGGCGACCTGGAAGATCGCGGCTACGGGCTGACGGGGATGGTCTCGCGTCTTCAGGCCGCCCACGGGCTGACCGGAGCCCCCAGCCAGTACGCCCTGTTCGACAACGCGCGCCGCGCCCGGCTGAAGCAGAGCCGCGAGGAGTACGCGGCCGGGATGGGCGCGCTGTTCGCGCCGTTCACCAGGGTCGCCGCCGCGAACCCGCACGCCGCCGCCCCGACCGTGCGCACGGCCGAGGAGCTCGTCACCCCGACCGAGCGGAACCGGATGATCGCCGAGCCGTACACGCGGTATGTGGTGGCCAGGGAGAAGGTCAACCAGGGCGCCGCCGTCCTGCTCATGTCGGTCGCGGCCGCCCGCCGCCTCGGCGTGCCCGAGGACCGGTGGGTCTTCCTTCCGGGCCACGCCGACCTGCGCGACCGCGACCTGCTGGACCGCGCCGACCTCAGCACCGGTCTTGCGGCGATCATGGCGGTCCAGCACGCGCTGGAGGTGGCCGGAATCGGCGTCGCCGACCTGCTCACCATCGATCTCTACAGCTGCTTCCCCATCGCGGTCTCCAACATCTGCGACGGGCTGGGCCTGTCGGCCGACGACCCCCGCGGCCTGACCGTGACCGGCGGGCTGCCGTTCTTCGGCGGAGCGGGCAACGACTACTCGATGCACGCCATCGCCGAGACCGTCCAGCGGTTGCGGGAGGCCCCGGGGTCGTACGGGCTGGTCGGCGCGAACGGCGGGCTCTTGAACAAGTACTCCGCCGGCGTCTACTCCACCACGCCCGGCGACTGGCGGCCCGATCGCAGCGCCACGCTCCAGGCGGAGATCGACTCCTGGCCCACGGTGGAGCAGACCGTCCAGGCCGACGGGTGGGGCACGATCGAGACCTACACCGTCAAGCACCGGCGCGGAGGCGACCGGGTCGGCATCGTCGTCGGCCGTCTCGAGGCGGACGGCAGGCGGTTCCTCGCCAGGACAGCGGACTCCGACGGCGGCATGCTCGACCTGCTGAGCACCGGCGAGCCGATCGGCCGCCGGGTCTACGTCCGCTCCTTCGCGGCGGGCAACCGCGTCACCACCGGCGACGCGCGGATGGACGAGCTCTTCCCGCCCCGTCCGGCCGTCCTGCGGGACGACTACGAGAACGTGCTGGTCCGCCGGGACGGCCACGTCCTGGAGGTCACCATCAACCGGCCGGAGGTGCGCAACAGCCTGCATCCGATGGCCAACGACGAACTCGACGAGGTCTTCGACGCCTACTTCGCCGACCCGGACCTGTGGGTGGCGATCATCACCGGCGCGGGCGACAAGGCGTTCTCCGCCGGGAACGACCTGATCTACTCGGCGTCGGGCAGGCCGATGTGGGTGCCGAAGAACGGCTTCGCCGGGCTGACCGGCCGCCGGGGCATGCACAAGCCGGTCATCGCCGCGGTCAACGGCTACGCGATGGGCGGCGGGTGCGAGATCGCCCTGGCCTGCCATCTCGTCGTCGCCGACGTCACGGCCCGGTTCGCGCTCAGCGAGGTCAGGGTGGGGCTCGTCGCCGGCGCCGGCGGACTGGTCCGGCTGCCCCGGGCGATCCCGGAGAAGCTGGCCACCGAGATGATCCTCACCGGCCGGCGGATCACGGCGGCGGAGGCGGCGGAGCACGGCCTGGTCAACCGGGTCGTCGAGGCCGGAACGGCGCTGGAAGGCGCACGCGCGCTGGCCGCCGAGATCCTCGAGGCGTCGCCGACCTCGGTCCGCACCTCACTGCGGATCATGGAGGAGACGAGGGGCGTCCCCGACGTGATCGACGCGATCAGCCGGCCGTCCGCCGCCCTCGACGGCCTCATGGTCAGCGACGACACGGCCGAGGGGCTGACCGCGTTCGTCCAGAAGCGGCCGCCGCGCTGGCGCAACCGTTGAGAGCGGGTGACCGCCGAGTACGGCCCGCCGCGCGAGTACGGCCCGCCGCGGCCGTTGAGGGCGGCGAACTCCCGCGTACGGCCCGCGGAGACCGACGTGGTCAGGCCCGCGGTTCAGGAGGTGACCGCGCACCGGCCGCGATCCGCCCTGACGGGACCCGCCGCGGTGGGACGCACGTCGAAGTCGAAGATCGCCGTGGGGATGTAGAGCGAGCAGCAGGCGTTCGGGATGTCGACGATCCCGCTGATCCGGCCCTCGATCGGCGCGGCTCCGAGGAGCAGGTACGCCTGTTCGCCCGAGTAGCCCCACTTCTTCAGGTACTCGATCGCGTTGAGACAGGCCCGGCGGTAGGCCAGGGTCGCGTCGAGATAGTGGTTGGCGCCACTCTCGTGGTCGACGGAGATCCCGATGAACGACAGGAACTCGGAGTAGCGCGGCTCGACGTTGCCCGGCAGGAAGATCGGGTTGGTCGTCACGCCGTACTTCTCCATGCCGTCCTTGATGAGATCGACGTGGAAGTCGATGAACCCGCCCATCTCGATCGCGCCGCAGAAGGTGATCTCGCCGTCGCCCTGGCTGAAGTGGAGATCGCCCACGGACAGCTTGGCGCCCTCGACGAACACGGGACACAGGACCCGTGCGCCCCGGGTGAAGTTCTTGATGTCCTGGTTCCCGCCGTTCTCACGGGGAGGAACCGTACGGGCGCCCTCGGCGGCGATGCGGGCCGCCACCGACCCGGTGGCCGTGCCGGTGACGGCGTTTCGAGGCTCCGGCGGCAGGCCCAGCTCGGGGACGCGGCCGGGATCGGTGTCGATCAGCGCCTGTTCCCGGCGGTTCCAGGCCGCGAGCAGGTCGGGAGACGGCGCCGTGCCGAACAGACCGGGATGGGTGATCCCCGTGAACCGGACACCCGGCAGGTGGCGGGAGGTCGCCTGCTGCCCGTGGAAGTCCCAGATCGCCTTGTAGGCGTCGGGGAAGTGGTCGGTGAGGAAGCCGCCGCCGTTGACCTTGGCGAAGATCCCCGTGTAGCCCCAGCCCTGTCCCGCGATCTCGCCCGTCTGCTGCGGTACGGGACCGAGATCGAGGATGTCGACGACCAGCAGGTCGCCGGGTTGCGCCCCCTCGATCGCCACGGGCCCGCTCAGCATGTGCGGGAGCGTCAGATCGATGTCCCTGACGTCGTTCGCGGAGTCGTTGTTCCCGATCTGGGCGTCGGTCCAGTCCCTGCACTCCACCCGGAACTCGTCCCCCGGCCGTACGGTCACGACGGCGGGGACGTCCGGGTGCCACCTGTTGTGGCCGGGCACCTCCTGATCCCGCATGGAGCGGGACTGGTCCACCTGGAACACGACCTCAGGCATGGGGACCTCGTCCGTTGACGCCCGGCCTCCGCGCGTGATCTCCGCTTCGGTCCGCAGGCGGTCTTCCGCGCGGGTCCGGGTGGCGGTTCAGGGGGCCGTCAGCGGCGCCGCCCACGACGTGGCACGTTGGAGACGACCTCGGGTTCGTCCCGGCTCCGCTCCTCCTGTGCCAGCGCGCCGGCCAGTGCCGAGGCCAGCCGGGACAGGCGGGGGGTGGAGTAGACGCGGCGGGCTCCCTCACCGCACCATGGGCACTCCCGATGCGACGACGCGGTCCCCATGGGCAGGACCACGTCGAACGGCCCGCAGGCCGGGCACACGAATTCATAGGTGGCCATGGCACCCCCCGTTGAGCACGATCCGGACATCCGGGGCCACATGCCCACAGTACGCCCGGCCATCCAGGAGATCCGCGTCAGCCGTCCAGCCTGCCGACGGCCTCGACGACGGCCAGCGCGCCGTCCTCCGCGCCGACGCGGCCGGCGAGTTCGGCGGCCCTGCGCCGATAGGCCGGTTCGGACACGGCGGCGCCGAGTGCATCGGCCAGCCGGTCGGCCGACAGGTGCCGGAGCGGTATCGCGCCAGGACCCACACCCAGCGCGGACAGTCGCGCGGCCCACAGGCGCTGGTCGGCGACGGCGGGCAGGCCCACGGCGGGAACGCCGGCCCGTATTCCTGCCGCCGTGGTCCCGCTGCCGGCATGGTGGGCCACCGCGGCCGTCCGCGGGAACAGCCAGTCGTGCGGCACGTCCTCGACGCCCAGCACGTCGTCGCCCTCCGCCGCCATGCCCGCGGGCCCGGTCTGCAGCACGCCCCGCAGCCGTGCCCGCCGGAGCGCGGCCAGCGCGATCTCGGTCTGCCGGTCGAGGCTCCCGGAGGCCATGCTGCCGAAACCGATGAACACCGGGGGCGGGCCCGACTCCAGGAAATCGAGCAGTCTCGCCGGAGGCCGCCAGCCGGGCGCGCGCTCGGGCCACCAGTAGCCGACCACCTCCAGCCCCTCCCTCCAGTCCGCCGGGCGCGGGAGCACGCAGGGGCTGTATCCGTGGAGGACCGGCCATCGGGTGGCCTCGCGGCGCCGGTAGACCTCCCTGGAGGTCGTCGCGGGAAGACCGAGCCGGGCGCGCAGATCCTTGGCGGAGCCCGCGTGCGCGGGAGACGGGACGACGAACAACAAGCGGGCGGCGGCCCGGTTGCCCCACCGGCCGAGCGAGCGGGAGAAGGCGCCCATGACCGGCGGGAAGTCTCCGGTCGGCTCTATCGGCTGCAGGTGGACGCCGATGCTGGGGAGTCCCATGGCCTCGGCCACGTGATATCCGGCGGACGCCGGGGCGTTCAGGAGGAGCACGTCGGCGCCCCGCTCCGCCGCCTGGACGATCCCGTCGGCCGTCTGCCTGCCGTACTCGGCGAACATCCTCGCCTTGGCCGCCGGCGCGGCCTTCAACCCGCCGGCCGCCACGGGAAGGAGCGGAATCGGATCTCCGGGAATGGCGCGGAACTCTAGGCCGGAGGTGGTCACAAGGTGGCCGTAGGGCTGGTGCGCGGCGATCGCGACCTCATGGCCCGCGTCACGGAGGCGGGCTCCCAGGCCGGTGTACGGTGCGACGTCGCCACGGGTCCCGAGCCCGATGATCAGCACCCGCATGCGGAGAGATCTCTGGTGCACAGGTGAACGATGGGCATGGTTCGTCCTCTCGGGCGATTACAATGCACCCGCATCGTAAAATGCGCCATCCCCGGGAATCAATACGAGTGCATTGGAAAGACCGGAAAATGCCCAAGATCGTCGATCACGAGGCGCGGCGGCGGCTCATCGCCGACGCTCTGCTCCGCATCGCGTCGAGGGACGGGCTGGACGCGGTGAGCCTGCGGGAGGTCGCGGCGGAGGCAGGCGTGTCGATGGGCATGGTCCAGCACTACTTCGCCACCAAGGACCAGATGCTCATGTTCGCCCTGACCCAGCTGAACGCCAGGATCGGCGAACGGGTGGCCGGCGCCATGGACGCGCCGTCGCCACGGGCGTTCCTGCGGGCCGCGATCCTGGAACTCCTCCCGCTCGACGACGAGCGCCGTTCGGAGTCCCGCATCGGCCTCGCCTATCTGGCCCGATCAGTCGTCGCCGACGAACTGGCGGACCTGCTCCGCCAGGCCCTGCCGTACGTGATCGGCTTCTATGCCGAGCAGATCCGCGCCGCGCAGGAACTCGGCCAGGTGCACGCGGACCTCGACCCGCGGATCGAGGCGGTCATCCTGTACACGATGGCCCAGGGGCTGGTGAACCCCGCCCTGATCGGTCATCTCTCTCCGGAGGATGTGGCCGCGACGGTCGACTACCACCTCGACCGGCTCTTCCTCACGTCCGGGTGATCGCGTCGCGGCGGCGGATCAGGAAGGCTCGCTCCGCCCCGTTGCGCGCACGGGCGATCGCCGACTCGTAGGCCGGCACGGCCTCCTCGTCCCGGCCCAGGCGCCGGAGCAGATCTGCGCGTACGGCATGGAAAAGGTGATATCCATCCAGGTCGAGATCGTCGACGAGGGCGAGCGCCGGTCCCGGGCCGTCGACCTCGGCCACGGCGACCGCCCGGTTGAGTGCCACGACCGGGGTCGGCGTGAACGTCAGGAGCAGGTCGTACAGCTGGAGGATCTGCCGCCAGTCGGTCGCGGCGGCGGTGGCCGCGTCGCTGTGGACGGCGTTGATCGCCGCCTGGATCTGGTACGGCCCGGGCCTGTCGCGGCGCAGGCAACGCCGGACGAACTGCCGTCCCTCCTCGGCGAGGTCGTGATCCCACAGGCTCCGGTCCTGGTCGGCCAGCAGGACCAGGTCGCCGGCCGGGGTGGTGCGGGCCTTCCTGCGTGACTGGACGAGGATCATCAGCGCGACGAGCCCCATGACCTCAGGTTCGTCGGGCATGAGTTCGGCCAGGAGACGTCCCAGCCGCACTGCCTCGGCACAGAGGTCCTCACGGACCAGGCGGTCGCCTGAGCCGGCCGCGTAACCCTCGTTGAAGATCAGGTAGAGGACGGCGAGCACGGCCTGGAGCCGCTCGGGCAGGTCGGCCTCCCTCGGCACCCGGTACGGGATGCGCGCGTCACGGATCTTCCCCTTGGCCCGGACCAGCCGCTGGGCCATGGTCGGTTCGGGCACCAGGAACGCACCCGCGATCTCGGCGGTGGTCAGTCCGCCAAGGAGCCGGAGCGTCAGCGCGATCTGGGCGGCCGGGGCGAGCGCGGGATGGCAGCAGGTGAAGATCAGGCGCAGCCGGTCGTCGTGCACGGGCCCCTCCTCGTCCGGGGCGTCCCGGGCGTGCAACAAGGCCGCCTGGGCGTGCCGGTCCTCCCTGGACGCCTCGCGCCGCAGGCGGTCGATCGCCCGGTTGCGGGCGGTGGTGATGATCCAGCCCGCGGGGCTCGCAGGCCGTCCGTCCGAGGGCCACCGCCACACCGCCGTCGCGAACGCCTCCTGAACGGCCTCTTCGGCGATGTCGACGTCGCCGAAGGCGCGCACCAGCACGGCCACCGCCCGGCCGTACTCCTGGCGGAACACGCCGTCGATCTCCGAGGTGGACACGGGTGCCATGGCGGACGTCAGCCCTCCCTCTCCCTGCGCGGCCCGGCTCTTATGGGGAAGAGCCTGCCTCATCTGATACTCGCGGACACCGGGCTCCCATCGTCTACACGAACGGCCCCCGCCCGAATCGACGGCGCAACCGGAACTCCCGCCTCTCGGGCAGGATGTACTGATGATGATCCTGCTGTCCGGGTTGCCGGGAACCGGGAAGAGCACACTGGCGCAAGCCCTCGGCCGCGCGCTTCCGGCTGCGGTCTTCTCCGTCGACCCGATCGAGTCCACCATGGTGACCGCCGGGTTGCCCCGGGGATTCACCACAGGCCTGGCGGCGTACGGCGTGGCCCAGCGGCTGACCGGCGACCACCTCGCGCTCGGCCAGTCGGTGGTGGCGGACGCCGTCAACGACGTCGAGGAGGCGCGGGACGCCTGGCGCGAGATCGCCGCCCGCAACGGCGTACGGCTCCGCGTAGTCGAGTGCGTGTGCTCCGACCCGGCGCTGCACAGGGAACGCCTGGAAGCACGTGATCGCGGCCTGGCCATACCCGAGCCGACCTGGGACTCCGTACAGCGCCGGCGAGACGAGTGGACGCCTTGGCCGGAGCAGACCATCGTGGTGGACTCCGCGAGATCCTTGTCGGAGAACCTCTCCAGGGTCCTCGCGGCCCATCGTCCGCCACGACATAGGGGTGGCATCTGACGTTCCACCTGTCCGGCGAAGATCGCCCCATCCGCCTCGCAACGCGCCTCGACACCCGAGCATCGTCAACGGGTCCATCGCTGCGGCGTTACGCGGTCGCCTATTTCGTGGTGGACGCCGACGGCCTGGCGCGACGTTCCCTCTATCTGGACCGCTTGGAGAACACCGTGCTGATGCGGCAGATCAGCACGATCATCGATGAGTTCCGCGAGGGGCTCACGCGCCGTCCACCCAGGGCGTTTCCGCACTGATCCGCGGCCGGCGTTTTGTCGGAGGCGTCTGGCAGGTTCTGCGCATGATCTTCTTCGTCTACCGCACGCACTACGAGGGCCCGCTCAGCAAGAGGGTCCGCCGGCTGCCCGACGCCACTGTGCTCGGCTGGTTCCGCCGGGGGTGGGCCGAGGTGGTGGCCGACCAGACCGGGGACGTGGACGCCTGGCTTGAGGCGGAGCTCGGCGGCGACGTGTACGGCCTGCACACGATCTTCGACCGGGCCCGCGAGCAGGGGCTGGCGGCGCCGGAGTCCTGGCAGGAGTTGCGCGGCCTTCTCCAGGAGCACCTCTACTTCGAGGGCGAGCTGCGGGTCGACGCGCACAGCGTGCGGGTGCTCACCGACGACGACGAGGTCATGCTGCCGTACTTCTTCTTCGACGACACCCTCACCGGCGAGGTGGCGTACCTGCTCCACGACTGGCCGCTGCCCTCCGACGCCGCCGAGGTGGAAGGTGACGGCGCCACGCATGCGGTTCTGCTGACCTTCCACGACGGCGACAGCATCTGTCAGCAGCCGCCCTTCACCTTCCCCGGCGTCCGCCTGCCGGATCTGGCGGCCCACCTTCGCTCCACGGCCGACGACCTGAAGACCTGGCCAGTCGAGCTGCTCGAACTGCGGGCTCTGGTCGCCCCTGAGGACGACGACCTCGGCTCCGCGCTCGAACGGCGCAACCTGTTGCCCGACTTCGACGAGAGGCCGGCCGAGCTGTACGGCGAGCACGGCGAGGCGCACCGCTTCGCGCTGGCGCAGCTGGCGGACCCCGGTGCGTTCTCCGGCCGGGATCCGGGCCGCACACTCCTGCGAAGCGACGAGCACCTGGCGCAGATGTCGATCCATCTGAGCGGCTTCTTCGGCCACCAGCAGTGGTTCGTCTTCGACGACATGTGGATCGCCAGGCACGAGGACCTCGCGCGGTCGCTTCTGCGCTACGCCACGGTGTGGGACCCGTTCGAGTAGTGAACCGGAGAAGGGCCGAAGGGCACCACGGCTTCGGCGACCGCAGGCTCCTCGCCCTTCTTCAGCGCGCGAGTGCAGGGCTGATCACCCCTCACCGGCGGCCACCCGTCCGTCGGGACGAAGGACCGCTCGGGGATGGTCCGGCCGGCTACGCCGGTCACTTCTCGGCGGGCTCGTAGATCAGGGAGAGCACGCCGGTCTTGAAGGTCGTCGAGGAGGTGAGCTTCAGCGGGACCCGCTGACCATCCTCGAACAGCCGCTGCCCCTGGCCGACGGCGATCGGGTGGACCAGAAGACGCAGTTCGTCGAGCAGCCCGTGCCGCAACAGCGAGCGGACGAGCGTGGTGCTGCCGCTCATGCTGATGTGCTTGCCCGGCCGGTTCTTCAGCTCGGTGATCTGCTCGACCAGGTCGCCGCGGAGCAGAGTGGTGTTCTCCCAGTCGGCGGAGTCGAGCGTCGACGAGATGACGTACTTGCTGATGTTGTTGATGTAACCGGCGAACGGGTCGTCCTCGGCGGTCTTGCCGGGCCAGTAGGCGGCCCACTCCTGGTACATGACCCGCCCCATGAGGAGCGCGTCCGACTCCTCCATCTGGGCGCCGACGGCCGCGCCCATCTCGTCGTCGAAGTAGGGGAAGTGCCACTGGTCCGGCGCCTCGACGACGCCGTCCAGCGAAATGAAGAACCCCGCGATGATCTTGCGCATTTCCGTTTCCCGTCTCTCGTGGTGTGTCATCACCCTCCCACCGACAACTTGATTCGTCAAGACAGTTTTTATATTCGGTGCTCTGTGACACAGCTCATAGTCGGCTCGCGAAATAACCGGGGACAGTTCCCCTGTTTGCACGTACGTCACAGAAACGGGGAGAAGTTCCCCACTTATGTACGGCAAGTAACGAAAGTTCTTACGGCAGACGACTGGAGGGCACCGTGGGCGCGGTGAGCATGACCGCCGACCGGAGCGGCGGTCCGAGGATGCGGGCGGACGCGTCACGCAACCGGGAGCGGATCGTGGCCGCCGCGCGCGAGGCGTTCGTGGAGTACGGCGCCGAGGTGACCCTCGACGAGATCGCGCGACGGGCCGGAGTGGGGAACGCCACCATCTACCGGCACTTCGCCGACCGGTCGGAGCTGATCCGCCAGGTGACCCTGGAGGTCATGAACCGGATAGTGGAGCTCGCGGAGTCCTCGCTGACCAGCGAGGGGGACGCGTTCGAGGCGCTGCGGCGCTTCGTCCACGGCGCCGCAGACGAGCGGATCGGAGCCCTGTGCCCCATCCTGTCGGACGGCTGCCGGCCGATGGCGGACGAGCTCGCGGACAAGCGTGAACGTCTCGAACGGGCCGTGCAGGGCATCATGGACCGGGCCCGCGACGCGGGCTCACTCCGCCCCGACGTCGGCCCCGGAGACGTGCTGATCGCGCTGCCGCAGCTCACCCGCCCGCTGCCCGGCACCGGCTGCCTGAAGCTCGGCCGGTTCATCGATCGTCATCTCGAGCTTTTCCTCGACGGGCTCCGCGCTCCGGCGCGCACCCCCCTGCCCGGCGCGGCCGCGACATTCGAGGACCTTCGCGGCCAGAACTGACCACGCCGACCACCCCACAGCCCTTTTTCCCTCACCCGCCGTTCACCTGCAATTTCGCTTTTCCTACATCGTTAGTGAGTTTCTCCATGCCTGAAACGGCCCAGGTCCAGCCGGACCCGCGGCGCTGGAAAGCCCTTGCGTTCATCGCCATCGCCCAGTTGATGGTCGTGCTCGACGGAACCATCGTGAACATCGCGTTGCCCTCCGCCCAGGCCGACCTCGGAATCTCCGACACCAACCGCCAGTGGGTCATCACGGCCTACGCGCTGGCGTTCGGCGGGCTGCTGCTCTTCGGCGGCCGCATCGCCGACCTGTGGGGGCGCAAGCGCGCCTTCACCACCGGCCTGATCGGTTTCGCCACGGCGTCGGCCATCGGGGGCGCCGCCGCCAACGAGGCGATGCTGCTCGGCGCCCGCGCGCTGCAAGGTGCGTTCGGCGCGCTGCTCGCACCGGCCGCGCTTTCGCTGCTCGCGGTGACGTTCACCGAGGTCAGGGAGCGCGCGAAGGCGTTCGGGATCTACGGCGCCATCGCCGGCGGCGGCGGCGCCCTCGGCCTGATCCTCGGCGGCTTCCTCACCGAGTACCTCGACTGGCGCTGGACGTTCTTCGTCAACATCCCCTTCGCCGTCATCGCCGCGACCGGCGCGTTCCTCGTCATCCGCGAGCCGGCCGGCAGCCGCAACGGCAACGGCCTCGACATCCCCGGCGTCGTCCTGGCGACCCTCGGCCTCGTCTCCCTGGTCTACGGCTTCACCCGCGCCGAGACCGACGGCTGGACCTCGGGCGCGACCATCGGCCTGTTCGTCGGTGCGGTCGTGCTGCTCGGCGCGTTCGCGCTGCTCGAGAGCAGGGTGCGGTCTCCGCTCCTGCCCCTGCGTGTGGTGACCGACCGCAACCGCGGCGGCGTGTACCTGTCGCTTGGCCTGGCCATCATCGCGATGTTCGGCCTGTTCCTCTTCCTGACCTACTACCTGCAGGTCATCAAGGGATACTCGCCGGTGCAGACGGGCTTCGCCTTCCTTCCGATGATCGCCGGAATGATCATCGGCTCGACGCAGATCGGCGCGCGCCTCATGACCCGGGTGCCGCCGCGGCTGCTGATGGCGCCGGGCTTCCTGACCGCCGCGATCGGCATGCTGATCCTGACCCAGATGCAGACCGACAGCTCTTACGCAGGCCTGGTCCTGCCCGCGCAGATCCTGCTCGGCCTCGGCATGGGCACGGCGTTCATGCCGGCGATGAGCCTCGCGACGTACGGCGTCCAGCCGCGCGACGCGGGCGTCGCCTCCGCGATGGTCAACACCTCGCAGCAGGTCGGCGGCGCCATCGGCACCGCTCTGCTCAACACGATCGCAGCGAGCGCCGTGACCAGCTGGGTCGCCTCGCATGGCGCCCAGGCGGCCACCCTCGGCAAGGTCGGCTTCGCCAACGAGGCCGCGGTGCACGGCTACGCCACCGCGATCTGGTGGGCGGTCGGCATCCTGCTGGTGTCGGCGATCATCGCGGTCACCTTCATCAACACCGGGCGCCAGGGCTCCACCGTGGTCTCGTCCTCGGACGAGCAGGACCAGGCGACGGTCCCGGTGCTCTCGCACTGACCGGGCGCCGCCGGCGGTAAGGAAAGTCGAGTGAGGGGCCCGGCCTGAGCCGGGCCCCTCAGTCGTCCGAACGGAATCCGGGCGAGATCCGGCGCAAGCTTGAGCAGGGTCCGACCGCGTGAAGGGCCGCCGGGACCGGCGGCCCTTCACGCACGTTCAGCCCAGGACGACCTCGACCGCGAGGTCTCCCCCGGTCTCGGCCAGGACGAGATCCCCGACGGCGCCGGCGGCCCGCACGTCGTGCTCGCCCAGCCGGACGAGGTCCGCCCCGCGCCCGCCGACGGTCACGGCCGCGACCTGCGCCCGCATCGACAGCTTGGCCTCGGACTTCGCCTTGCGCACGTGCCTGAGCACCTCTCCCACTGCCGACAACACGGCGGGGTCGCCCGCGCCGCGGTCCGGCGTCGGCCAGGGCGCGAGGTGGATCGAGCCCTCACGCCACCACGACCACACTTCCTCGGTGACGAACGGCATGAACGGGGCGAACAGCCGCAACAACGTGTCGAGCGCCCGCCGCAGGGCCGCACGGGCGGACGCCGCCGGGGCGTCGGCTCCGCCGTACGCACGCCCCTTCACCAGTTCCAGGTAGTCGTCGCAGAACATCCAGAAGAAGCGCTCGACCACCTCGATCGCCCGGGTGTGGTCGTAGGCCTCGAAGGCGTCCGTCGCCTCGCGCACGACGTCGGCCAGCTGGGCCAGCATGGACAGGTCGACCGGCTCGGTGACCTCCCCGTCGCCCGAGCCCAGCCCGAGGACGAACCTCGACGCGTTAAGGATCTTGATCGCCAGCCGCCGGCCGATTTTGAGCTGCCCGGCGTCGAAGGCCGTGTCCACGCCGTACCGGCCGTTGGCCGCCCAGTAGCGCACCGCGTCCGAACCGTGCTGCTGCAGGAGGTCCATCGGGGTGACGACGTTGCCCTTGGACTTCGACATCTTCTTGCGGTCGGGGTCGAGGATCCATCCGGAGATCGCCACGTCGCTCCACGGCGGGCAGCCGAACTCCAGGTCCGACCTGACCACCGTCGCGAACAGCCACGTCCGGATGATCTCGTGCGACTGCGGCCGCAGGTCGGCGGGGAAGACCCGCCGGAAGAGGTCGTCGTCGGTCTCCCAGCGGCCCGCGATCTGCGGGGTCAGCGACGAGGTGGCCCAGGTGTCCATCACGTCGGGGTCCGCCATGAAACCACCGGGCACGCCGCGCTGGTCCTCGGTGTGTCCGGGCGGCACGTCGGAGCTGGGATCCACCGGCAGCGCGTCCTCCGGGGGCGTGATCGGCTCGTCGTGCACCGGCTCACCGGCGGCGTCGAGCCGGTACCACACCGGGAACGGCACGCCGAAGAACCGCTGCCGGGAGATGAGCCAGTCTCCTGCGAGCCCCTCGACCCAATTCTCGTAGCGCACGCGCATGTGCGCCGGATGCCAGGAGAGTCGGCGTCCCCGGTCCAGCATCCGCTCCCGCAGGCCCGCGTCGCGCCCGCCGTTGCGGATGTACCACTGCCGGGTGGTCACGATCTCCAGCGGCTTGTCGCCGCGCTCGTAGAACTTGACCGCGCGTGACACCGGCCGCGGCTCGCCGTCGAGGTCGCCGGATCCGCGCAGCAGTTCCACGATCCGCTCCCGCGCGCCGTGCACGGTCTTGCCCGCCAACTCCTTGTACGGCTCGGCCGGCACACCCGCGGGCGCGTCCGCGAGCAGCCTGCCGTCCCAGCCGATGACCGGGCGGGTCGGCAGCCCGAGCTCCCGCCACCAGGTGACGTCGGTGACGTCGCCGAACGTGCAGATCATCGCGATCCCGGAGCCTTTGTCCCGCTCGGCGAGGCGATGGGCGAGGACCGGCACCTCCACGTCGAACAGCGGGGTGCGCACACTCGTGCCGAACAGCGGCTGGTAGCGCTCGTCGTCGGGATGCGCGACGAGCGCGACACAGGCGGGGATCAGCTCGGGTCGCGTCGTCTCGATCCAGACGGGCCCCCGCTCTCCGTGAAAGGAGATCCGGTGGAATGCGCCCGGCCATTCCCTGTCCTCCAGCTCGGCCTGGGCGACGGCCGTACGGAACGTCACGTCCCACAACGTGGGAGCCTCGGCCAGGTAGGCCTCGCCTCGGGCCAGGTTCCGCAGGAAGGCCCGCTGCGAGACGGCTTGCGCCTCGTCGCTGATCGTCGTGTAGAGCAGCGACCAGTCGACCGACAGGCCGACCCGCCGCCAGACCTCCTCGAACGCCTTCTCGTCGATCGCGGTCAGCTTGTGGCACAGCTCCACGAAGTTGCGCCGCGAGATCAGCACGTCCCGCTTGCCCGGCTTGTCCGGCGGCACGAAGTCCGGGTCGTAGGGCAGTGACGGGTCGCAGCGCACGCCGTAGACGTTCTGCACGCGCCGCTCGGTGGGCAGGCCGTTGTCGTCCCACCCGATCGGATAGAAGACCGACTTGCCGTTCATCCGCTGATAACGCGCCATGAGGTCGGCATGGGTGAAGGAGAACACGTGCCCCACATGCAGCGAGCCGGACACGGTCGGCGGCGGGGTGTCGATCGAGTAGACCTGCTCGCGCGGCTTCGACCGGTCGAAGCGGTAGGTCCCCTCGGCCTCCCAGCGGGCTACCCATACCGACTCCAGGCCGTCGAGAGTGGGCTTCTCGGGCATGGAGGCGTGGAGCCGTCGCTGTTCGGTCATGCGTCAACGATAGGGCCTGGCCCACCGCCGGCCGGCCTGACAGACGTGTCAGGAGGGGGCTGTCCAAACGGGGCGCGACCCGTTGGGAGAACCTGCGCCGGCGACGGCGGAGCGGAGGGGCCGCCCGGCCGCGCACACCCTGCGCGGTCGGGGAATCCGCCCCGGCGCACACCACCGCAGCTCGGTCCGGCATGATCGACACGACCTCTGACACAGCCCTTTCACGCCGGTTTGATCGCTTAAATGGCACGGGCTAGATTTCGGCGGTCGCGGAACACTTGTGATCGGACAGCCAGGACGGAGGCTGCTGTGCGTGATGCGGTGTCAGGCAAGCGGGAACGTCAAGAGCGATTCGCCAAGGAGTTGCGGGGGCTTCGAGCGGAGGCGGGCAATCCGTCGTTCCGGGTGATGGCGGCCAGGTCGCGCAGCGTCAGCCACGCGACGCTGCACGAGGCGGCCAAGGGCACACGATTCCCCAGTTGGCTGACGACGGAGGCGTTCGTCGAGGCGTGCGGAGGAGACGTCGACGACTGGCGGGCGCGGTGGCGCGAGGCGCTGGGCGAGCCCGCGGCCACGCTCGAAGCGCGGACTGCCGTGACCGAGTCGGAGCCGTCCGCGCCCGAACCGGACGGCGACGTCGAACCGGCGAACGACTCGGCGCCCGAACCGGACGGAGACGTCGGCACGGCGAACGGCTCCGCGCCCGAGACAGGTGACGCCGTCAGCGTGGTGGACGGCACGGCGAACGAGCACGAGAACCTCCCTGACGAGCCGATCGGCACCGCCGGCGTTCCGGAACCTGCGAGGGTTCCGCGACTTCCCGTCCCCCCAGGTGACGGCACCGGAGACGCCCCGGCGGACGGCGCTTCAGCGGACGGCGCCGAGCTGGACGGGGTCCCCGCAAACACTGTCTCCGCGAACACCGTCTTCACGAACACCGTCTCCGCGGACCGCCCCGACCACGTGGCGGAGACTCCGGACGTCCCCTCGAGATCCGCACCGGCAACCGGCGATCCCGAGCCCCCGGTGGAACCGGTCCCCGTCCGGCGTCCGCCGGGGCGGCACCGCCGTACGGCGCTGATCGTCGCGGGCTGCGCCGCCGCGCTGGCCGCCGCCGGCGCGTCCGTCTATCTGCAGTCGCACGACCAGAGGACGCCGGCGCGCGCGAAGCCGGGCCCGGAGCCGACGGCGATGCCGGCGGCCACCTCGTCGGAGGGCATGGTCCCGCGGATCGCGGGTGACAAGAGCGTGTTCGTGGGCGACGTCACGATTCCCGACGGCACGGTCATGGAGCCCGGGCAGCAGTTCACGAAGACCTGGGAGATCGCCAACATCGGGACGGTCCCGTGGCACGGCCGTTTCCTGGAGCGCGCCCAGTTGCCCGCGGACAACGGGACGTGCTCCACGCCGAGCAAGGTTCCGATCCCGGACACCGAGCCGGGTGCACACGTGCGCATCAGCGTGACGGTCATGGCCCCGGACTCCCCCGGCTCCTGCTGGGTCGGCTGGAAGATGGTCGACGGCGAGGACCACCCGTTCCTGCCCGGCTCGCGCCCGATCTACTTCGTGGTCAACGTCGCAGGCTGACCGGCTGTCAGAGCATGTCAGAACCTGTAAGACGCGCTACCTGACAACGCACGCCGCCGCCCATGATGGCTCCGATCTTCAACCGGCCGAAACGGCCGGGGAGTCCATGGCCAGAAAGGCGGCACTTTTGAAGGCAGGACGTTTCGCGAAGGGCGCGATCGTCGCGCTGCTGTGCGCTCCGGCGGTCGCCGGGATCTCGGGGACCGCCCACGCGGAATCGGCTCCGGGATGCGCCGGCACGACCCAGATCGGCTCGACCGCCTACATCACCTCGGGCGGCACGACGTTCGCGTCCGTGAAGCAGTTCGTGGGGTGCGGCAAGAACTGGGCCTACCTCTACGTCTGGGAGGGCTACCGCAGCACGCACAGCACGTGGGACGCGTGCGTCGCGGTCGGCACGACCGGCGACCACGCCCTCAACGGCACCCAGTGCAGGACCCACACGACCGAGATCTGGTCGCTGCCCACCAACACGGTGTCGGTGTGCACGCAGGCCGTCGGCTGGATCCCCGACGGGGCGAGCGCGAAGACCAGCGAGCGCTGCTGACGAGGCTCTCCGGCGCCCGGCGGTCCCCTGTGGGGGCCGCCGGGCGTCCGCGGCGAGCACGCCCGTTCCCGCGGGCGAGGTTCCCCCGCGGCTGACGCCGCTCTTGTGAAAGGACCCCCTTTGAAGTCTGGACCTTCGCGGCTGCGCAAGATATGCGCGCCGCTGATCGGCGCGGCGGCGATGTTCGCCGCGCTGTTCGTCGCGCCGGGCGCGGCCGAGGCCGCCGTCGGCCCGCATTCCTACACGGTCACCGCGACCCTCGACGGGCGCACGGCCAAGGACCTGAACAACCACGCGTACCCCAACAAGTACCCCAACGGCAGCACCATCACGGTCACCTGCCAGGACAGCGGGCCCGACGCCTACGGCAGCACGGTCTGGGACCGCACCTCGGACAGCCTCTGGGTCCCCGACTTCTACGTGAAGACCGGGCACTCGGGCTTCACCGACGAGGTGCCCCGCTGCGTCAACGGCAGCACGCCGGGCAGCGGCACCGGCCGGCCGTACACCGTCTCGGCCACCCTCGACGGGCGCACCGAGCGTGACGTCAACAACCACGCGTTCGTCGACAAGTACCCGAGCGGCAGCGTCGTCTGGATCCTGTGCCAGACGACGGGTCCCGACGCGTACGGCAGCAACCTGTGGGACCTCACCGACGACAACCTGTGGGTCCCGGACTTCTACGTGAAGACCGGCTACAGCGGCCCCACCCCGCAGCTTCCGCGTTGTGGCGGCGACGAGGTCGACCCGCCCTCGACCGGCCCGCACTCGTTCCCGGTGACGGCCACGCTCGACGGCCGCAGCGTCAAGGACGTCAACAACCACGCCTCCGTCGACCGGTACTTCGAGGGCCAGTACGTCGAGATCACCTGCCAGGACAGCGGCCCCGACGCCTACGGCAGCACGATCTGGGACCTCACCGCCGAGGGCTGGTGGATCCCCGACTTCTACGTCAAGACCGGCTACAGCGGCTTCTCCCCCGCTCTGCCCCGCTGCACCTCGGGCGGCGGCTCCACCGGCGGTCACACCTACGTCGTGACGGCCACCCTCGACGGCCGCACGGCCAAGAGCCTGAGCAACCACGCCTACCCGGACAGGTACCCGTCGGGCAGTTCGGTGACGATCACCTGCCAGGCGTACGGTGAGTTCACCTACGGCGGCTCGGCCATCTGGGACAAGACCACCGACGGCCTCTGGGTCGTCGACTACTACGTCAAGACGGGCACGGACGGCTTCGTCGCCGGCCTGCCGCGCTGCGACAACACGCCGCCGCCCGCCGGTGGCGACCCGTCCGGCTGGGACCCCGGTTCGCCGGCCCCGCCGTCCTCCAGCCACCAGGAGAAGGTCAACGCGGCGATCGCGGCCGCCCGCGCCGAGATCACCAACCACCCGCTGTACGCGTGGGGCGGCGGCCACGGCGCCAACCCCGGCCCGACCCGCGGCTTCTGTGACGGCGTCAACGGTTACGACACTCCCGGGCACTGCGCCGCGTCCCAGCGGATCGGATTCGACTGCTCGGGACTCATGCGCTGGGCCTTCTACATGGGAACCGGCGTCGACATGGGCAACCAGACCACGTACACCATGTACAACAGGCGCCCGTCCATCTTCGCCTACACCATTCACCGGGTCTCCGACCTGCAGCCGGGCGACCTGATCCTCAGCCGTCCCGACTCGAGCGGCCGTCCCGCGCACACGGTGATCGTCTCGAAGGTCAGCGGCTCCTCGATCACCATCATCGAGGCCCCGCGCACCACCATCCCCCTCCGTGAGACGGCGTTCCCGACCGACACCTTCGTCGTCGCCTACCGCCTCGCATAACCTCCGCGCACCACAGGGCCCCCGCACTCCCGCGAGTGCGGGGGCCTCGCCGTTCAGTCCGTCTTGCTGAACTCCGCGATCGCGACGGCGAGCAGGACGGCCCCGATGGCCGCCACGACGCCGACCTCCAGCAGAGTCGGCACCCGCCAGCTCCCCCACGTCATGCCCGCGTCGAGCCGCTGCCGTACGGCGGGGGCCAGCGTCAGGTGGGAGAACACGATGCGCCTGATGGGGTCGACCGCGTAGGCGAGCGGGTCGATGCGGTTGAGCACGGCCAGCCAGGTGGGCAGGTTCGACGCCGGGAAGACGGCGCCGGACAGGAAGTACAAGGGCAGGATCAGCATCTGGGTGAGCGCCATGAACGACTGCATCTGCTTGATCCGGGCGGACATCATGACGCCGAAGGCCGTGATGGTGAACGCCAGCAGCAACTGGATGCCGAACACGCCGAGCACGAGATCCGGCGCGTACGGCACGCCGACCAGGCCCGCGATGGCGATGACGATCACGCCCTGGAAGGCGGCCACGGTGGCCCCGCCCGCGCACTTGCCGATGACGATCGAGCTGCGGCGGACCGGCGCGACGAGCATCTCGCGCAGGAAGCCGAACTCGCGGTCCCAGACGATGGAGGCGGCTGAGGCCATCGCGGTGAACAGCACGGCCATGGCGAGGATGCCCGGGTAGAGGAAGGTGCGCAGGCTCAGGCCGCCCGTGCCGCCGGAGGTCAGCTGCGACAGCCCGGTGCCCAGGACGAACAGGAACAGGAACGGCTGCACGAGCGAGGTGAGGATCCGCAGCCGGTCGCTGAAGAACCGGATGAGCTCCCGCTGCCAGACGATCTTGATGGCGCGCAGCTCACCGGCCACGCTGCGGCGGGGAACCCGGATCCGCGGCACCGGCGCGGTCTGGACGGCGGTCATCGGCGCACTCCTCTGAACTTCGCCATGGTGTCCCGGCCGCGCTGGCCGGCGGTCGCCTCCGCGTCACGCATGGTCTTGCCGGTGTAGGACATGAAGACGTCGTCGAGGCTCGGGCGGGCGACGTTGACGGCCCGGATCGGCAGCGGGAACTCCCCGAAGAGCGTGGGGACGAACTTCTCGCCCTGCTCGACGAAGAACGTGACGGCGCCCTCGGACGCGGTCGCCTCCAGCCCGAACCGCTCGGCGAGCAGGGCGATCGCCTTCTCGTTGTCGTCGGTGTCGATCCGGACGCGGTCCTTGCCCACGCTCGCCTTCAGCGCCTCGGGGGTGTCGAGGGCGATGATCCGGCCGTGATCCATGATCGCGATCCGGTCGCAGTTCTCGGCCTCGTCCATGTAGTGGGTGGTGAGGAAGATCGTGATGTCCTCGGCCTGCTTGAGCTCGCGGATGTAGGCCCAGATGGAGCTGCGCGTCTGGGGGTCGAGGCCGACGGTCGGCTCGTCGAGGAACAACACGCGGGGCGAGTGGAGCAGGCCGCGCCCGATCTCCAGCCGCCGTTTCATCCCGCCGGAGAACGTGTTCACCTTGCTCCCGCGCCGGTCCCACAGGCCGACCATGTCGAGCACCTGCCGCAACCGGTCGCCGAGCTCGCTCTTCGGCACGCCGTACAGACCCGCGTGCAGGCGGAGGTTCTGCTCGGCGGTGAGGTAGCCGTCCAGGGTGGTGTCCTGGAAGACCAGCCCGATGTTGCGCCGCACCTCGTCGCGCTCCCGCACGATGTCGTGCCCGGCGACGCTCGCGGTGCCTCCCGTCGGGGTCACCAGGGTGCACAACATGCTGATGGTCGTGGACTTCCCCGCACCGTTGGGGCCGAGGAAGCCGAACGTCTCACCGCCCTCCACCGTCAGGTCGAGGCCCCGCACCGCTTCGAATTCGCCATAGCTCTTGGTCAGGCGGGTCGTGGCGACCGCCGTCCGTGTCATGAGATCTCCTGATTTAAGTACTCTAAGTGTAAGAATGCTCTTAGTGTAAGCAAATCGGGAGCAAGGTATGAACCGCTACGCTGTGCCCATGCGACCGGGCGGGCTGCGTGAGATGAAGAAGAGCCAGACACGTCAACTCATCGCCGACACCGCCGCCTCTCTCTTTCGCGCCCGCGGCTTCGACGACGTCACGGTCGACGAGATCGCCGCGGTCGCCCAGGTGTCGAAGAAGACGGTGTTCAACCACTTCCCCACCAAGGAGGACCTCGTCTTCTACAAGGCCGAGGAGCGGGAGGCCATGTCGCTGGCCGCCGTCAGGGAGCGGGAGCCCGGGGTCTCCATCCTCGACTCGTTCCGGCAGCTGTGCCGGTCGCAGACGCGGCTCGTGGCGGGCATCAGGCGCGATCAGGCGCAGCCCCGCGGGTTCTTCGACCTGGTGAACGCCAACCCCTCGTTGCAGCGGAAGATGTACGAGGTCAACGCCCATCTCGTCGACACGCTCGCCGAGGCCGTGGCCGCCGAGACCGAGGCGGAGCCCGACGACCCGATACCGTCCATCGTCGCCTCCACCCTGATCGGCGCGCAGCGTGCGCTGTACCGCCGGCTGCGTGAGCGGGTGGCGTCGGGCGACGACGACGAGACGATCGAGCGCGCCCACCACGACGACGTCCGCCGGGTCTTCGACCGGCTGCGTGACGGCTTCGGGGACTATCCGTCCCGCTGATCCGTCCCTCTGATCCGTCCGGGCCCGGGGCCCCGGCCCCCGTCACCGGAGGTGCCCGGGGTCACCCAGGGGTCGCCGTCGCACCGGGCGAGCCGTCAAGAGTGAGCCGGAGCAGGAGGCGTGCGCCGCCGCTGGGCGACTCCCCCGCCTCCAGGGTGCCCCCATGGGCATGGGCGATCTCGCGGGCGATCGCCAGCCCCAGGCCGGTTCCGCCGTGGCCGCGGCTGCGGGCCGTGTCCAGCCGGGTGAACCGCTCGAAGACACGCTCCCTGTCGGGCACGGGGATGCCGCACCCGTCGTCGTCCACGGTCAGTTCGGCGAACGGCCCGTCGGTCCGCACGCTGACCTCGACGAGGCTCCTGGAGTGCCGCTGAGCGTTGTCGAGCAGGTTCTTCAGGAGCCGGGCGATCTGGACGCGCACACAGGTGACGCGCACGGGCATGGCCATCCCCACCCTGATCGGCAGTCGGTCGCACCTCTGTGACACCTCTTCCTGGACCAACTCGGTCAGGTTCAGCGACGTCCTGTCGGCGGGTCCGGCGGTTCCCACGCGGGCCAGGAGCAGCAGATCGGTGATGATCGCCTCCAGCCGGTCCACGTCCACCAGGGCGCTGGCGAGCAGCTCGTTCAGGTCGGTGTCCTCCGGATGGAGCTGTCCCATCTCCAACTCCGCGCGCAGGCCCGCGAGGGGCGTGCGCAGCTCGTGTGAGGCGTCGGAGACGAACTGCCGCTGCTGCGCGAGAACGGCGTCCCTGTTCAGCTTGGCCTCCTCGATCCTGCCCAGGGTGGCGTTGACGGTCCTGGCGAGGCGGGCGACCTCGTCCCCGCCCTGCGGCTCGGGCACGCGGGAACTCAGGTCGTCGCCGTTGATGACGGCGAGGTCGTCGCGGATGGCGTTGACCGGCTTCAGCGTCCGGCCGGTGATCTTCCAGGTCGCCAGGGCGGCCAGGAGGACCAGCAGCCCGTCCTGCAGGCCGAAGAGCCGCGCGAAGATCCCCGTCGAGGTCACGCCGGCCGCGAGCCGCCCCGCGTAGACCACCGGCGAGTTCGCCGCGGCCTTGATCCGGAGCGCGGCGAGCCGGACGCATCCCAGGTGCGGCAGACAGGTCTGCACGTCCTCCTCCGGGTCACCCGGTGCGGGCCACGCGGAGGTCAGGGGCGGCATCCCCAGCGCGTCCTTCGACGCGTCGACGACGCGGTGGCCCGGGGCGACGACCTGGACGAGGTCGACGCCCGCGACGCGCGGCACGAGCGGGCCGCGCAGTTCGTTGAGCCGGTCGGCGGCGGCCGTGAGGTTCGCCTGTTCCCTGGCCTCAAGCCAGAGGGCGTTCCCGAGCGCCTGGCGGCCCACAGCGCCCTCCGCGGCACTCGTGGGAAGGAGGAGAAGGATCGCCAGGAGCGTGACCAGGACGGTGAGACGGCCGCGGATCGACTGCGGGCGCAGGTGCCGCGACAGCCTCCGTAACCGGCCGTTCGTGCTGGACGTGCAGGCCACGATGGCCTCCCCGCATACTCCTAGTGGATGTTGTATACAAGAACACGATTTCCGTATCCGAGTTCCACGATCCCCTCCGTACGGGTCCGCTGTCGTTACCGCCAGCCACCATCCCCGGCCGCCGCCTTCAAAGGCTTCGCCACGCGAGCACGGGAAATGCCACTCGTGCCGCACGATCCGGCAATGCTCGAGTCAAGGACGGGCGGCCGGGTACCATCGATCAATGACCGAAATGACCGAAACCACGCCGGGCTGGCTCAGCCCAGATGAGCTCGAGTCGACCCGTGCGCGGATGCCGATCCTCTACGTCGACGCGGTGCCCGTGCGGGTCGACGACACGGGAGTGGTCACCCATGTCGGCCTGCTGCTCCGCATCGGCTCGGACGGCACGGTCAGCCGCGCGCTCGTGTCCGGCCGGGTCCTCCACCACGAGCGTGTGCGCGACGCGCTCATGCGCCACCTCGAGAAGGATCTCGGCCCCACGGCGCTCCCCCGCGTCCCCGCCTCGCCTCAGCCGTTCACCATCGCGGAGTACTTCCCGACGCAGGGCGTCACGCCATACCACGACCCCCGGCAGCACGCCGTGTCGCTCGCGTACGTCGTGCCGGTCGCGGGCGACTGCCGTCCCCGGCAGGACGCGCTGGACCTGGTGTGGTTCACCCCGGAGGAGGCCTCGTCGCCGATCGCCCAGCAGGAGATGACCGGCGGGCAGGGCGTTCTTCTGAAGCAGGCACTGGCCCACGTCGGCCGCCTGTCCTGACGCCCCGCGGGCCGGATCAGTGTCTATCGGGGGCCGGTCAGCGAGCTCGCATATCCGAACCTGACGACACGGTCGGCCATGGCCTCGTAGGCCGCCGGGTCGTCCGGAGTGAACGCGCCGAGGCCGTCCACGTAGCGGTTGAACATGCAGAACGCGGCCGCGATGAGCACCACGTCATGGATCTCCACGTCGGTGGCCCCTTCCGCGCGGGCGGCGGCCACGTGCTCGTCCGAGACGGACTTGCCGCCCTCCCGCACGGCGGCGGCGATCTCGAGCAGCGCCTTCATCTTGGCCGAGATCGACGCGGACGACGGGTCTGCACAGACGTCCCCGACGGGCTCCGTCCCCTCCGGCAACTGGGCGGCGGCGAACGCGGCGTGCGAGGAGTAGCAGTACCGGCAGTCGTTCTGCGCCGACACGTATGCCGCGATCAGCTCCCGCTCCCCGCGCGACAACGGGCTCTCGCCGCGCAACAACACCTCGGCCAACTCGCTCAGCGGGCGCGCGGTCTCCGGGCGGTAGCGGAACAGGCTGGTGATTCCCGGGAGGTCGTCGCCCAGCGGGATGTGCGCCATGAGAACTCCTTCAAAGTGGCCGGAGCGGGTGGTCCAGGGGGCAGCCTGCGCGATCATCGCGGCGCGGTCAACCCCCGGCGGGCGGACCGGGTCGGGGCACCTCGGCGGGCGGCTATGTTTGCCCCCATGCACGGGAGCCCCGACATCGGACCGCCGGAGAGCACGGACGCCGAGCGGCCGGCTCCCGGCGGCCCCGGGCGCGGCCGGCACCGGCTCACCACGCAGGCGCAGGTCTACGTGCTGCTGAGCGTCATGACCGTCCTCGTGCTGATCTGCGCGGGAATCGGCGCCTGGTTGCTCAATCGGACCGCAGGCGTGTCGGACCAGCTGGTGGACCGGATCGCTCCCGCCCGCACCTCGGCGGCGCGCCTGCAGAGCGCGCTGATCGACCAGGAGACCGGCGTGCGCGGCTACCTGCTGACCGGCGCCCCCGACTTCCTCGAGCCCTACACCACGGGAGTGGCCACTGAGCAGAACGAGGCCCGGCAGACCACCGCCCTGGTCGGCGATCTGCCGGACCTGGCCGCGGACGTCGCCGCCATCCGCGAGGCGGGCGCGCAATGGCGCCGCACGTACGCGACACCCGTCATCGCGGCGGTGCGGTCCGGCGCCAGGCCGGACGACGCGCAACTGGACGCCGGCAAACTCGCCTTCGACCGCATCCGGGCCCTGTTCCAGGCCCAGAACGATCACTTGGACCGGGCTCGGGCGCACGCCAGGGACGACCTCGTGCGGATGCGCACCCTGCGCGACTGGGCGTTCACCGCGATGCTGGGCCTGTTCGTCCTGACCGGCCTGGGATTCGCCGTCCTGTTCCACCTCTCCGTCGGACGGCCCCTGCGCGCTCTGCGCGCCGCGTCCCGACGAGTGGCCTGGGGCGACTTCGGCCACCACATCCCGGCCCAGGGCCCCGCCGACCTCCGCGACGTGGCCCACGACGTCGAGGCGATGCGCGGGCGGATCGTCGAGGCGCTGCACGATTCGCAGGAGCAACGGGCCGCCCTCAGCGAGCAGGCGGCGCACCTGGACGCCCAGGCCGTCGAGCTGCGCCGCTCCAACGCCGAACTGGAGCAGTTCGCCTACGTGGCCTCCCACGATCTTCAGGAACCGCTGCGCAAGGTCGCCTCGTTCTGCCAGATGCTGGAGAGGCGCTACTCGGACAAGCTCGACGAGCGCGGACTGACCTACATCTCCTTCGCCGTCGACGGTGCCAAGCGCATGCAGGTCCTGATCAACGACCTGCTCACCTTCTCCCGTGTCGGCCGGGTCAACGACGCCCGCGTGCGCGTCGCCCTCGACGACGCCCTGGACTCGGCGCTGGCGAACCTGGCCGGCCGGATCGAGGAGTCGGACGGCCGGATCGAACGCCCACGGCGCCTGCCCGAGGTCGTCGGCGATCCGAACCTGATGACCATGTTGTGGCAGAACCTCCTCGGCAACTCGGTGAAGTTCCGCCACGCCGACCGCCCACCGGTCGTCCGCGTCGACTGCGCCCAGGAGCCGGAGTCGGGGATGTGGCGGCTGAGCGTCGCCGACAACGGCATCGGCATCGGTGCCGAGTTCACCGAGAAGGTCTTCGTCATCTTCCAGCGCCTGCATACCAGGGAGGCCTACGGGGGCACCGGGATCGGCCTCGCGCTCTGCAAGAAGATCGTCGAGTTCCACGGCGGCGAGATCTGGATCGACACCGATCACACGGACGGCACGCGCATCCGCTTCACCCTCCCCGCCGCCGCCGCCCCTGCCCTGCCCGAAGGCGAAGGCGAGGGCGAGGGCGAAGGCGAGGGCGAAGGCGACGACGGGGCGGTGCCCGCTCGGGAAGGAGACCCCGCGTGAGCGGCGCCCATCGAAGCGGCCCTCGTCGAGACCCACGCTGACGCGGGCTCAGGGCGCGTCAGCCTTTACGTTGTAGATTTCTCGGTTGCCTCACGCAGCCGGGCGATCTCCTCCGCGGTCCCCGCCCCCGACCGCTTGAGGAAATCGGCGATGGCGGCCAGCTCCCTGTCGTCATAGCGGGCGAGGATCTCGTCCACCCGGCCGGTCATGGACGCGAGCTCCGCGAAGGCCGCGTTCTCGCGCTCCGGCACGAGCCGGATGATCACGCGGCGCCGGTCGGCGGGGTCCTTGTCCCGCCGCACGAAGCGAGCGCGCTCCAGCCGGTCGACGATCCCCGTCACCGCGCCGGTGGTCAGGCCGGTCAGCTCGGCCAGCCGGCCCGCGGTGATCGGGCCGTGCCTGTTCAGGAGGTCGACGCATCGCGAGTCGGTGGCACTCAGGCCGAGCCGTTCGGCCACCACGTGACTGAGGAGCACCGCGTAGGCCGTGAACGACCGCAGGCCCTCGTGGACGTCGCTCAGCACAGCGTCACGTCCCGGCGTTGACACCATCACCAATTCCCCTTAGCTTACTAAGAGATTTAGCTCACTAAGCTAAATCTCTTCGAGCAGTGAGGATATGGTATGGACTCCAGGCGCTGGCCGGCGTTGGCGGTCATGCTGATCGCCGCGTACATGGACCTGCTGGACACCACGATCGTCACCGTCGCGCTCCCCTCGATCCAGCGGGATCTCGGCACGAGCGACACGGCCCTGCAGTGGGTCGCCGCCGGATACACCCTGGCGTTCGCCCTCGCCCTGATCACCGGCGGCAGGCTCGGCGACGTCCACGGCCGCAAGACCATGTTCCTGATCGGCGTCGCGGGCTTCACCGCCGCCTCCGCCCTGTCCGGCCTGGCGACGGGGCCGGGCGTGCTGGTGGCCGCCCGCGCCGTCCAGGGCGCGGCCGCGGCGATCATGATTCCGCAGCTCCTCACGGTCATCCAGGTCGGTTTCCGCCGGGACGAGCGCCCCCGGGCCTTCGGCCTGTACGGCATGGTGCTTGCGCTCGGCGGGGTTAGCGGTCCGCTGCTGGGAGGGCTGCTCACCGAGGCCGACCTCTTCGGGTGGGGGTGGCGGACCATCTTCCTGATCAACGTTCCCGTCGGCGTGCTCGCGTTCGCCGGGTCCGCCGTCCTCATGACCGAGTCGCGGGCGGACCGGCGGCCGCGCCTCGACCCGCTCGGCACGGTGCTCGTCACCCTGGGGCTGCTCGCCCTCGTTCACCCCCTCGTCCAGGGACGTGAGCTCGGCTGGCCGATCTGGACCTTCCTCGCCATGGCGGCGTCCGTCCCCCTGCTGGCCGTGTTCTGGGTGCACGAGGGACGCAGAGCCCGCGCCGGCGCCTCCCCGCTGGTCGACCCACGGCTGTTGCGGGCCCGCCCGGTCGTCGCCGGACTCCTGGTCGCGCTGGTCTTCTTCGCGTCCACCGGCTACTTCTTCGTCCTGACCCTCCATCTGCAGGCGGGTCTGGGATTCGGCGCGCTGCGAACGGGGCTGGCCTTCCTGCCGTTCGCCCTCGGGGTCATCGCCGGTTCCGGCGCCGCGGCGCGCCTGGTTCCCCGGCTCGGCCGTACGGTGGTCACCGCCGGCACGGTGGTGGAGGCCGCGAGCATCCTCGGGATGATCCTCACCGTCGGCGGGGCGGGCGACGCCCTGCAGGCCTGGCACCTCGCCCCCAGCCTGGTCCTCGCCGGCCTGGGGCTGGCCCTCGTGTCGGCCACTCTCGTGACCATCACTCTGTCCGGCGTCCCCGCCGACCACGCAGGGTCGGCGTCCGGGCTGGTCAACACCACCCTTCAGCTCGGCTCCGCCGTCGGCGTCGCGACACTCGGCGCCCTGTTCTTCGGTCTGCTGACCTCGGAACACGGGGTCCAGTCCGCGGCCTACGCCGACGCGAGCGCCCGGAGCCTGCTGCTCGCCGCGGGGCTGGCGGCGCTGTCCTGCCCCCTGAGCCTCCTCCTCCCCCGGCATGCCCTGGCCGAGGCCGACCCCGGCACGCCCTCTCCCGTCGGCAGTTCGGCTCCGTAATCCGGCGAACGCGTTGCGCGTCCTTCCCTCATCGTGATCAAGTGACCATGGTCGCCAAGCAAAGGAGGTCCCGCCCATGCCCAACGAAGCCGTCGACGAGTTCGTCAGGACCAAGGTCCTTCCGGAACACCAGAGCATCGTCGGCACGCTCCGCGAGCTCATGAAGGAGAACGCTCCGGGCGCGGAGGAGGTGATCAGCCGGGGGTCCCCCGCGTGGCAGGGGAAGAAGCTTCTGGCGATCATCAGTCCGAGCAAGACGCACATCACCTTCGCCTTCGCCAGGGGCGCGGAGTTCAAGGACGAGTTCGGCCTGCTGGAGGGCGTGGGGAAGACCACCCGCCACGTCAAGATCAAGAAAGCGGACGCCCTCAACGAGGACGCCCTGCGCGACTACATCGGGCAGGCCGTCCGGCTCGACCAGGAGTGAGCCGGAGCCTCGCACCGGCTCGTTCCCCGGGGCCGCGCCGTCCCTCGGCGGCGCGGCCCTGACTCACTCTCCGGCCCCTAGACCCTTGCCGGAGTTCCCCCTCTCCGCCTTGTCCTTCTTCTCGTGCGGACGCGTCGGCCTCTGGCGGCCGGGCTCATCGGCCGGATCCCCCGGCGGCCGAACGGCCGGTCGCGACTCGTCCTCGGGCGCCGGTGGCGTCGAGCGGATCCTGAAGACGGTGACCGTGGGCGTGCTCACGCCGGGGACCGTCCCGCCCGGCGGCCGACCGGCGGTGAGATAGGCCATACCGCCCGCCGCCAGCCCGACGAGGACGACCAGAGCTCCCGTCGCGGCCGCGAGGTTCCATCGCCTGCTCCGCCGTACCGGGAGCGCCGGTCCGGGAACGGTCGCGCCGGGAGTTCCCGGCCTCGCCTGGGGAGACACGGACGGAGACACGAATGGGGGTGCGGAAGGGGGCGCGGACGGCCTCTGCGCGGGAACGGACACGACGGGCAGCGTCTGAGCGGAAGGGGGCGCAGCGGGCCTGGGCACGGTGGGCACGGACGCGTGCTCGGGCAGCGCGCCCTCCACGATCGCCCGCAGGCACGACTCCGCCTCGGCTCCGCCCAGCCGGCGTGCCGGGTCCTTGGCGAGCAGCCCGTCGATGACGGGGGCCAGCGCCCCGGCCCGGAGCAGGGGTCCGTGGTGGTCGTACACCACGGCGGCGAGCGTCGCGAGCGCGTTGCCGCGCTGGAAGGGAGATCGCCCCTCCACCGCGAGGAACATCGTCACGCCGAGCGACCACAGATCCGACGCCCGCTGGGCGCTTCCACCGGAGGCCCGTTCGGGGGCGATGAACGCGGGAGTTCCGACCAGCGTGCCCGTGCGGGTCACGGGCGAGTCGTCTTCCAGCGTCGCGATGCCGAAGTCCGTCAGCACGGCACGGCCCTCGTCGGTGATCAGCACGTTGTCCGGCTTCACGTCACGGTGGAGCACTCCCGCCGCGTGCGCGGCCTGGAGGCCGGCGAGGAGCTGCACGCCGATCTCGGCCACCCGGCGGGGCGGCAGCGGTCCCTCGTCGTGGACGAGGGACCCGAGAGTGCACGACCGCACCAGCTGCATGACGATCCAGGGATGGCCGCAGTCCTCGAAGATGTCGTAGACGGCGACGACGCCCGGGTGGTTCAGCCGGCCCGCGGCTCTGGCCTCGCGGACGGTCCGCAGGGTGAACGCCTCCCGCTCGGGCCCCGCGAGCTCGGCGGGGCCGCGCAGCTCCTTGACCGCGACCTCCCGCCCGAGGACGCGGTCGGCGGCCCGCCACACCGTCCCCATGCCGCCGCTTCCCAGCGGTTCGATCAGCCGGTACCGCCCCGCCACCAGTCGTCCACCGGTCTGTGATTCGGCCATGAAGGGCCAGCTACCCCCGCTTCGCCGGGGCATTCCCCGCCCGTGACCCCGCTCATGGCGTGGACCTCGCGAAACGTCGGCGACGAAGATCACCACGGGCCCGGGTGTCCCGGTCGTCCTCGGTCATCCCGCCCCAGATCCCATGCCTCTGCCTGGTCGTGAGGGCGAAGTCGAGGCAGTCCCGCCGGACGGGGCACCGGGCGCATATGGCCTTGGCAGTCGCGACGTCCCCCGCGGGCGTGGAGCCGCCGATCGGGAAGAAGAGGTCCGGCGTCTGTTCAGCGGCCGTGGTGGACCGCTCCTACAGCCTCGGCCTTTTCGTTTCTCACGGAAATCGTGGATTCCATGAGAAACGAAATGGCGGCCCCTTCCCCCCTTGCCCCGGAACTCGCCACCGGCCTCGCAGGAAGTTGAAGCCCGCGGATGATGCTCCGGAGATCCCGACCCCTTTCCGGACAGCGAGAACACCTCATCCGGAAATGCCGGACCGGGGACGTGATCGAGGACCCAAATTACCCCGCCATGGAGCGCACCCCGCCGTGTGCCGAGGCCGCGCGGGGTACGGGTGCCTTCGTACGCACGATTCCTGAGGGGGATCCCGTGGCCGACGGAAACGACGACAAGCAGCGGCAACTCGACGGCTACCGGGTCGGTTCCGAGGGCAGCCGTCTCACCACCGACCAGGGTGTGCGGGTCGACGACACCGACAACTCGCTGTCGGCGGGCGAACGCGGCCCGACGCTGCTGGAGGACTTCCACTTCCGCGAGAAGATCACCCGGTTCGACCACGAGCGCATCCCGGAACGCGTCGTCCACGCGCGGGGCGCTGGAGCGTACGGGTACTTCCACCTCTACGAGTCGCTGGCCGAGTACACCGTCGCCGACTTCCTGTGCGACACGTCGGCGCGCACGCCGGTCTTCGTGCGCTTCTCCACGGTGGCCGGGTCGCGCGGCTCGGCCGACACCGTCCGCGACGTACGCGGGTTCGCCACGAAGTTCTACACCCGCCAGGGGAACTACGACCTGGTCGGCAACAACATGCCGGTCTTCTTCATCCAGGACGGCGTCAAGTTCCCCGACTTCGTCCACGCGGTCAAGCCCGAGCCGCACAACGAGATCCCACAGGCCCAGTCGGCCCACGACACGTTCTGGGACTTCGTGCAACTCCAACCGGAGATCATGCACATGGTCATGTGGCTGATGTCCGACCGGGCGATCCCGCGCAGCTTCCGCATGATGCAGGGGTTCGGCGTGCACACGTTCCGCCTGGTCAACGCGGAAGGGCGGGGCACGTTCGTCAAGTTCCACTGGCGTCCCGTCCTCGGCACCCACTCCCTCGTCTGGGACGAGGTGCTGCGCATCCAGGGCAACGACCCCGACTTCAACCGGCGGGACCTCTGGGAGGCCATCGAGCGCGGCGCGTTCCCCGAATGGGAGCTCGGCCTGCAGCTCGTGCCCGAGGAGGACGAGCACAGCTTCGACTTCGACCTGCTCGACGCCACGAAGATCATTCCTGAGGAGATCGTCCCGGTCCGCGTGATCGGCCGGATGGTCCTCGACCGGAATCCGGACAACTTCTTCGCCGAGACCGAGCAGGTGGCCTTCCACACCGCCAACGTCGTGCCGGGGATCGACTTCACCAACGACCCGCTGCTGCAGGCCAGGAACTTCTCCTATCTGGACACCCAGCTCATCCGCCTGGGCGGGCCGAACTTCGCGCAGATCCCGGTCAACCGGCCGATCGCCCCCGTGAACAACGATCAGCGCGACGGCTACAACCAGCAGATCATCCACCGGAGCAGGACCAGCTACGCGCCCAACTCCATCAGCGGCGGCTGCCCGATGTCCGGAGTGCTGAGCGGCGACATGGAGGGCGTCTACCGGCACTACCAGGAACGCGTCGACGGCAACAAGATCCGCAAGCGAAGCCCCAGCTTCGAGGATCACTACAGCCAGGCGACCCTCTTCTGGAACAGCATGTCGAGCTGGGAGAAACGGCACATCGTCGAGGCGTTCCTGTTCGAACTCGGGCACGTGGAGCGCCGGTACATCAAGGAGCAGGTCGTCCAGCGGCTGGCCAACGTCGACGCCGGCCTGGCCGGGCAGGTCGCCGCGGGGCTGGGCGTGCCGGCCCCCGCCGCCACCACGCCCAACCACGGCAGGACCTCCCCGGCGCTCAGCCAGGCCAACTCCCCCCGGGACTCGATCGCGACCAGGAAGATCGCCTTCCTGGTGGCCGACGCCGCCGACCTGGACCGGGCCGGGGAGCTCAGGGCGGCGCTGGAGGAGAAGGGGGCCGTCTGCGAGATCGTCGCGTCCCATGAGGGACGGGTCGGCCCCCTCCCCGTGGACAGGCAGCTCAGCGCGGTGTCCTCCGTGCTGTACGACGCCGTCCTGCTCGCCGACGGCGGGGAACTGGCGGAGAACGGCCACGCGGTGCACTTCGTCCGCGAGGCGTTCAAGCACGGCAAGGCGATCGCCGCGCTGCCCGACGGCCAGGCCCTGCTGGAGGCCGCCGCCCTGCCCGGGCGCCAGGGCGTCGTCGGGCCGGAGACGTCGGGCGACGAGTTCGCGGCGGCGTTCGCAGGCGTGATCGCCGATCATCGCGTCTTCGACAGGGACGTGGACGCGGTCGCCGCCTGACCCCGGACCGGCGACCGGGCTCACCGGCGCTCGGGATCGGGACTCTGCTCCCGGTTGCGGTCCGACTTGGCGAGGAACGGCGATCGGCCGAGGATGACGATGCCCACGACGAGGGCGATCAGACCGAGGACCTCCCCCGCCAGCGCCCCCGCATCGACGCGGAGGTGCTCACTGAAGATCGCGACTCCGAGCACGATCCCGATGATCGGTTCGGCGGCGGTCGTCGCCGGCAGGGAGATCCGCAGCGGCGCGGCGTCGAACGCGCTCTGGTTGAGCAGGATGCCGATCACGGCGACCACCGCGACCATGTACGGCTGCCACGTCGCCGCCAGCGCGTGCGACCCCTGCGCGAGCGTGAGCAGCGAATCCCGGGTGAGGGCGTCCTGGAGGCCGTACAACATCCCGGCCGACGCGGCCAGCAACATCGCCTTGGTCTGCAGGTCGAGCCGGAGCGCGATCATGACCAGCGCCGCCGCCGCCATCAGGACGCCGAGGACGGACAGCCAGACCGGGGATCCGGGCCCGGGGGCTTCGCCGCCGTGCGGTTGCCCGAAGACCAGGAAGACGGCGACCCCGCCGCTGACCAGCACCGCACCCAGCCACTCCACCCAGCCCAGGCGCTCCTTGTAGACGACGGCCGCGGCGCCGAGCGCGAAGATGAGGTTGGTCGCCAGGAGCGGCTCCACCCGCGCGATGTCGGCCCGCTGCAGGACCAGCGCGCCGAGGATCTGGCCGCCCACCATCGCGGCGACCCCGCACAACCACAGCGGCTTGCGGACGAGGTCCAGGAGCAGGTGCAGCCGCAACATCTCACCGAGCGGCTCGGTGTAGGCGGCGTGCTGCTGCGCCACGAAGCCCAGCCCGAGCAGACAGGCCGCCGCGAGACCGATGAGCACTGTACTGATCATGGAAACCTTCGTCGTCGCCGGTCCCGGACGATGGACGCGACCGGCTCGCAGTGTTGGAGCGCGTACCCGCCCTCTTCCGTGGCCACCCCCATGCGGAGTTCACGAAAGCGTCATGTTGGGCCATTAACGGCGAGTCGGACACATCACCAGAACCATGACATCGAAGCGAAAAGTGTGTTTCACGAACATGTCGGAACCGTGTCCAGAGCTCTACCGTGCGCGGAAAGGACCAGTGATCCAGGTCACAAGGAGCCCCCCATGGTCACACCCCTCCCAGCCCGACCGTCACGAGCGGTCCTCACCCTCCTCGCCGTCCTCCTCGCACTGTCCGGCCTGCTCGTCACGGCCCTGAACGCGAGCCCCGCACGGGCGGCGTCGCTGGTTCAGGTCACCTCCTTCGGCAGCAACCCGGGCAACCTCACAATGTACGGCTACCGCCCCGACGGCCTGGCCAACGGCCGCCCGCTCGTGGTGCTCCTGCACGGGTGCACCCAGAACGCCGCCGGCTACTTCGCCAACTCGGGCTGGCGCAAGTACGCTGACCAGTGGGGCTTCGCCCTCGTGGTGCCGCAGACGAGCAGCGCCAACAACTCGTCGAGCTGCTTCAACTGGTTCGAGACCGGCGACACCGCCCGCGGCCAGGGCGAGGCCGCCTCCATCCGTTCCATGGTCGCCCACGCGGTCGCCGAGTACGGAAGCGACCCCTCGCGGATCTTCGTCAGCGGCCTGTCGGCGGGAGGGGCGATGACCGCGGTCATGCTGGCCACCTATCCGGACGTCTTCGCCGGCGGCTCGATCGGTGCCGGGCTCGCCTACCGCTGCGCCGCCAGTCTGCTCCAGGCGTCCGGATGCCAGTACAACGCCACCGCCAAGACCCCGCAGCAGTGGGGCGACCTGGTCCGGGGGGCGTACTCCGGCTACTCCGGGCCGTACCCGCGCGTGGCCGTCTGGCAGGGACAGGCCGACTACACGGTCACCCCGGCCAACGGCACGCAGTTGCGCGACCAGTGGACGAACGTGCGCGGCGTGTCCCAGACCGCCACCTCGACGCAGTCACTGCCCGGCGGCACCTCGCTGAAGGTGTACGGGAACGACGACGTCCGCCTGTACGAGATCGCCGGGATGGGCCACGGCCTCCCGGTCGACCCGGGCGGCGCCCCCGACCAGTGCGGCACCGCAGCGGCGTACTTCCTCGACACCATCTGCTCGGCCTACTACGACGCCCGTTTCTTCGGCCTCGACGGCGGGACCCCGCCCACCCCCACGCCGACCCCGACGGTCACCCCCACCCCCACGCCCACGCCGACTCCGACGCCGACCGGGCCCGTCGTCTGCGTCCGGGCCAGCAACTACGCCCACACCACCGCCGGCCGCGCCCACCAGTCCGGCGGCTACACCTTCGCCAACGGCTCCAACGACGCCATGGGCCTGTGGAACACCTTCACGACCCACGCCCTCAAGCAGACCAGCCCCAACTACTGGGTCCTCGCCGACGGCGAGTGCTAGGTGCGCTGAACCGACGCCCTCGGGCACCCAGCGAGAGGTGCCCGGGGCGTGTGCCGCCGATCAGGCGAGCCGGGACGGGCGGTCCCGGCCAGGTACTCCTCGTCATGCGGACATGGGCGAATGTGACGCGCGTCTCGAAACCGCCCTGGGGCCGGTTCGAAACGATGTTGCTCGAACTACGGGTGAACTCTGGGCGTCCTTACCGGCGGGATGATCCATTGGCATGGACTGTTCGTCCATGATGAGGCCGTGCTCAACCTTCCCGGGTAGAGATGCGCCTCCCTCGATACGCCTGCTTCACAGCAATCCGTGAATGGAACGTTCCGTCGTGACCGAGCGGCCCGACCAGCCCGAAGTACAGCCAGACGCGCCGGGGTACGTGTATCTGTACTGGCCCGGACAGCACATGTACACCCCGTACGGCCAGCCCTACGTCCACCACCCGGCGATTCCTCACCGCCGGACCAACGGGCTGGCGATCACCACCCTCATCCTCGGACTGACCGGGTTCATCACCTGCGGGGTCACCAGCATCCTTGCGGCGGTGCTCGGCCTCGTCGCCCTTGGGCAGATCCGCCGCGATCACACCGGCGGGCGTGGAATGGCCCTGGCCGGGACCGTTCTCGGCTGGGTCTTCACCGTGTTGTGGATCATCTACTGGGTGTGGGTCTCCGTTGTCCTGGCCCAGGCACCGGTAAGTCCTTCTACCGGGCCGACCCGGCCAAGGCCGTGGCCGGCGCTCACACTGTGACGTTCGAGGTGGAGGGTGAGCACGGCGCGTCCCGGGCGGGGGTCATCGTGCAGTCCGTGGGCTTGGACATGAAGGAGAAGGCCAGCGTGCCGCTTCCCTATCGCAGGACCGTCCAGGTGTCCGGTCACATCTCTGCTCTGTCGCTGTGGGCGCTGCGGGACCCGAACGCCGCTGACAGCTTGACGTGCCGTATCAAGGTGGACGGCCGGGCGGCCCGCGAGGCGACTTCCGATGGGCCCCTTGGAATGTGTCGCATCGAGATCGATTTACAGGCCGGGTGACGAACGAGCGCAGCGACCGGCTCCGCTCAGGTCCCACCATGGACATGCTCGGCGGAACGGGCGCCGGAAAGAACCGTGTGAGCGCCGGCGAACCCGCCCGTGTGTGAGGCCGCCTCCACGGGGAACGGTGAGCCCTCAACGGCGCATACGGCCCGACCAGGCCTTTTCCGAAAAATCCGAACCGTGACTTGACGGATACGAAGTGTGCAATTCACGATAATTCCTACTTCAACGATTGAAATAGTAGGAAGGGGGCGGGGTGCGTTCGCTCATTCTGCTCGGACTGGTGGGTTTCGCCGCCCAACTCGTCGACGGCGCCCTGGGCATGGCGTACGGAGTCACCTCGACCACGCTCCTGCTCGCGATCGGGACCAACGCGGCCGCGGCCTCGGCCACCGTCCACCTGGCGGAGATCGGCACCACCCTCGCCTCAGGCGTCTCACACTGGCGTTTCGGCAACATCGACTGGAAGGTCGTCGCCAGGATCGGCGTGCCGGGAGCCGCCGGCGCGTTCGCCGGCGCGACGTTCCTGTCCAGCCTGTCCACCGAGGTGGCGGCGCCGATCATGTCGATCATCCTGCTCGCACTCGGCCTGTACGTCCTCATCCGGTTCACCACCTTCGGCCTGCCGCGCGGCAACCTGGGCAAGCCGCTGCGCAGGCGTTTCCTCGCCCCCCTCGGCCTCGTCGCCGGGTTCATCGACGCCACCGGCGGCGGCGGATGGGGCCCGGTCGGCACGCCGGCCATCCTGGCCAGCGGGCGGCTCGCCCCGCGCAAGGTGATCGGGTCGATCGACGCCAGCGAGTTCCTCGTCGCCATCGCCGCCAGCGTCGGGTTCCTCGTCGGCATCGGCTCGGAGAACATCGACTTCGCCTGGGTCGCGGTGCTGCTGCTCGGCGGCGTGATCGCCGCGCCCATCGCGGCCTGGCTGGTCCGCCACATCCCTCCGCGCATCCTCGGATCCGCGGTGGGCGGCGTCATCATCCTGACCAACGTCCGCACGCTGCTGCGCAGCGACCTGGTCGACGCCCCCGGGTCCGTACAGGCCACCGCCTACATCGGCATCGCGGTCGTCTGGGCCGCCGCTATCGCCTACTCCTGGCGGGAGTACCACCGCGACAAGGCCACGGAGTCGGTCGAGGCGGTGGAGGCGGAAATGGGTCGCCGTGCGGCCGGAGAGGCCTCGACCGCCTGATCGGGTCCGCCGCTCCCCCGCAGCGGCCCGCGGATCACCGTGCCTCTGCAGGCTCCGGGAGCGGCGTGTCCGCCGTACGCCTCCGGGGCGACTCCAGCGCGTAGCTGACGCCCGCGAGCACGAACCCCAAGAGGCCGAGACCGACTCCGACCCAGGTGGGGGCGACGTAGCCGAGCCCTCCCGCGATCACCACACCGCCCAGCAGCGCGCCGAGGCTGTTCGCGATGTTCATCGCGGACTGGTTGACGGCCGCGCCCATCATCTGCGCGCCGGGGGCCACCTGGATCAGGCGGGACTGCAACGCCGGGCCGAGGAACAGGCTCGCGGCTCCCACCAGGAAGGCTCCGAGGTACAGCCCGGCCGTCCAGCGGGAGACGAGCGCGAAGACGACCATCGAGGCGATGAAGACGGGGAACCCGCTGAGCATGGCCCGGCGCAGGTCGCGGTCCGACGCCCACCCGCCCGCGGCGTTGCCGATGGTCATTCCGAGGCCGACCGCGACGAGGACCCAGGGGACCGTCGAGGCCGGCAGTCCCGCGACATGGGTGGTCACCGGGGCGATGTAGCTGTCGATCGCGAAGAAGCCGCCGAAGCCGATCGACGCGATGCCCGCGACGAGCCACACCTGCGGCGCGCGGAAGGCGCGCAGTTCGCTGCGGGCCGATCCGTTCGGGTGGGCGGCGATCGCCGGCACGGTCGCCAGCACGGCGAACAGCGTCAGGGCGAAGATGACCGCGATGATGAGGTAGGCGATCCGCCACCCGGCCGACTGACCGATATGCGTGATCACCGGCACGCCGATGACGTTGGCAACGGTCAGGCCGCCCAGCGAGACGGCGAAGCCCTTGCCGTGGCTGCCCGGGCCCATGATCGAGGCGGCGACCAGCCCCGCGGCGCCGAAGTAGGCGCCGTGCGGCAGCGCGGCCACGAACCGGGCGACCAGGACGAGCCCGAATGTGGGGGCGGCCGCCGAGGCCGCGGTGCCCACGATGAAGACGACCAGGAGCCCGAGCAGGATCTTCTTGCGCGGGAGCCGGGCGGTGAAGGCCGCGAACAGCGGGGCGCCGACGACGACGCCGAGCGCGTACACGCTGATCATCCAGCCGGCCTGTGCCACGGCCTCGGACGTGGACCGCGCGTAAACCGTGGGCAGCAGGCTCCCCGCGATGTCCGGCAGCAGGCCCATGGCGACGAACTCCGTCAGGCCGATGGCGAAGCCGCCGAGGGCGAGCGCGAGGAGCGCAGACCAGCGCTGCGCCGGGGTGAGGGGGCTCATGCGAAACCTTCGTGATCGAGGAAAGCACTGCCGGCCTTGTGTCGGAGAAAGGCGGCCGAGAAGCTCGAGGTCAGTGCGGTACCTAGAATAGCAACGCTGTTGCGTAATACGCTGGCAGGGTGGACAAAGCAGCCGATCTGGACTACCTGCGCGACTACAACGACGCGCTGGTGGTCGCGATCGCCCGCCGCACGGACGTGTTCGACCGTGCGACCATCGCCGCCGGCACGGGCCTCACGCCGCAGGCGGTCTCCAAGGTGATCGCGCGCCTCCTGGCGGCCGGTCTCGTGGAGCCGGACGGCGTGCGGCGGCAGGGCGTCGGCAAGCCGACGAGCGTCTACCACCTGGTCCCGGACAGCCGCTACGCCATCGGGGCGCACGTCGCCCGCCGCACGCTTCGGCTCGTCCTGACCGACCTGGCCGGCGAGGTGCTGCAGACGATCCTCACCCCGCTGCCCGAGGACTTCACCCCGCAGCGCCTGCTCGACGACCTCGCGGACGGCGTCGCGGCCCTCTCCGGCGGGTGCAGGGCCGGGCGGCTGGTCGGGGTCGGAATCGGCATGGTCGGCCCGCTCGACCACGCGGAGGGCGTCGTCCGCGACGCGCACCGACTGCGCCACTGGCACGACGTGCCGCTCCGCGACCTGGCCGCCGAACGTCTCGGAATCCCCGTCCTGATGGACAAGGACGTCACCGCGGGCGTCACCGCCGAGGCGTGGCGCCGGGGCACGGAGTTCCGCGACGCCGTACTGATCATGGTCGAGTCCGGCATCGGCGCCGGCCTGTGGCTCGGGGGCGGCGCCTATCGCGGGGCGCACACGAACGCCGGTGAGTTCGGCCACATGGTGGTCCAGCTCGACGGCCCGCGATGCGTGTGCGGCCGGCGCGGCTGCCTGGAGATCGTGCACGACCAGGCCCGCGCGCGCGGCGACGTCGACGCCGCCGCACGCGTCCTGGCCGTCGGCGTCGTGAACCTGCTGCAGGCGATCGACGTCGACCATGTGGTGCTCGCCGGCGCGGACCTGCTCCCCCACGCCGACGCTTATCTGGACGCGGTGCGGTCGGCCGTCCGTGACGAGGTGCCCCGGGTCGACTGGCTCACCGCCGAGGTCACGACGTCCGCCCTGGGCACCGACGTGATCGCCGCCGGCGCCGCGATGCAGGTGCTCAACGAGAAGTACGGCCCGCTCACCTCACCCCGGCAGGCCGCACACGTGTGAAGGACCGCGGCCGGCCGGGGTGAGCGACGTCAGCGGCGCGGGTTCCAGCTCCTGGTGTCCACGTCCAGTCCGAGCCGGCCGGCGATGTCGTCCCACTTGACGTACTTGAAGTCGGTGTTCTCGCGCTCCTCACCCTCCGGGTCGAGCGCCTCGGGGGTGTTGGCACCGTCGTGGGTCACGAACAGGCCCTTGGGGAAGCTCCGGCCGAGGGGCACGTTGACCACCATCGCGCCGTCACTCGCCTGCACCCCGTCGACGGCGCCGTGGTCGCCGACCTGGAACGAGCCGATGTAGGCGTTCGCGCCGCTCCTGCCGTAGACGGAGAACGTGTCGTCGCCCTGGCTGGACGCGATCAGGTAGCCCTTGCCGTTCTTGCCGTAGTAGATGGTCAGGCCCTCCGCGTCCGCGGCCAGGTGGTGTCCGCCGAAACCGGGGTCGGCGCCGGGGACGCACTCCTCGGTGGCCGCGTCAAAGGTGGCCGGCACGCCGAACTCGCGGACGCGGTCGATCAGCGCCGGCCGGCCGGTGAGGTCCGCGGGCATGCGCCAGACGCCGACGTCCTCCTGGGCCGCGTACAAGGTGCCGGTCTCGGCATCGACGACCATGCCCTCCACCTGCGGGCCGACGCCCGGCTCGTCGCATGGGCTCCAACGACCCCCGTCGGGGAGCGTGAAGCTCGACGGCAGGTCGATGGTGCGGAGCAGCTTGTACCCGACCTTCCCATGAGGCGCGTCGACCAGCTTGAGCAACGCGAGCCGCGTCGTGTGACGCCGGCTGACCACGACATACGTGCCCGAGGCCCGCTTCCAGGTGGCGAGACCGTAGACCGTCTCGGCGTCGTTCACCTCCGTCTGCGTCGCGTTGAAGATGAACGGCGCGGAGGGGTCGGTGACATCGGTGAGCGGCTCCCGGCCACGGGCCGCCTCTCCCGGATCGACGCGGTAGACGCGCAGCTTGTCGGAGCCGCGGTCGGAGGCGACGAGCAGATCCGGCCGCCCGGCGGCGGACGGGCTCCCGTAGACCACGTCCACGTTGTTCAGTCGACCAGGCTCGTCGTCCTCACCCGGCGCGGGCGGCGCGGGGATGTGCTGGAGCTGCCTGCCGTCCAGGTCGTAGACGTACAGACCACCTTCCTTGGCGGTGGTGGCGACCACGCTCCTCGCCGGTGTCGTGGGGTGCACCCAGATCGCCGGGTCGTCGCCGTTGGCGTTGCCGCCCGCCTCGTCGTCGAACAACGCGGGAGTCTCCACCCGGGGCGCGACGGCGGGGAGGTCCTTCGAGGCGGCCTTCGCGGGAGCTTTCGCGGCGGGCGAGGATGTGGCCGTGGCGGTCGCGGGGACGGCGGCGACGCCGAGCACACCGATCATCAGGGCTGCGGGTGCCAGTGCGGTCAGGGGGCGCATCGCACTCCTCCAGTCAGGGGATGTCGCCCGATCTTCCGCGCCGGAACGGAATGCAGGATGAACCGCGCCGGAAATTCCGTACAAGCTTGGCGTTCCGGATCTTGTGCCCCTCGCCGTGATCCTGGGGCTCAGGAGTCCGAGAGGCCGGCTGTGATCGTGCGCAGCGCCTCGGCGAGGTCCTGGGCCGAGGGCGCGCCCTCCGGGTCGACGAGCCACTGGGCCGCCATCCCGCCGAGCAGCGCCTGGTGGAACGCGCCGACGACCAGCGCCTTCTTCTCGTCCGCGACCGGGTCAAGGCCGTCGAACAGCGCCGCCAGACCAAGCCGGGCCTGGCGGTTGGCGGCCGCGAAGGACTCCCGCAACTCGGGCATGCGGTCCATCTGGGCGATGAGCTCGAACTGGATGGCCCACAGGGGTCTGAGCCTGGCGAAGGACTCGATGATCCGCGCCCACGTCTCCTCGAACCTCTGCGTCGGCGTCGCCCCGGGCGACGCTCCCCCGGCGAGGGCGCGCTCGAGTTCGCTCCCCCACTCCTCCATCGCCTCATAAAGGGCCGCGTTCAGCAGCGCCTTCGTCGACCCGAAGTGATAGCCGATCGACGCGAGGCTCGTGCCGGAGGCCGCCGAGATGTCACGGGCGGTGGTGCCCGCGTATCCCTTCTCCATCAGGCACCGGCGGGCTCCCGCGAGCAGATCTTCCCGATTTCCCATGGCCACAGCCTAGCGCCTGCTTGAACAAATGTCTTGCACATCTGTACTAGACAAGCTTCTGAGACGTTTGTACAGTCAGCGACATGACAAACGTTCTGATCTCCGGCGCGAGCGTCGCCGGCCCCGCCCTCGCCTTCTGGCTCCGCGAGCACGGCTTCCGCCCCACCGTGGTGGAGCGCGCACCCTCCCTCAGGGAGGGCGGCTACAAGATCGACATTCGGGGCGCCGCCCTCGAGGTGGTCGAGCGCATGGGCTTACTCGAAGAGGTGCGGCGGCACAGCACGGACATGCAGATCGCGCGGTTCGTCGACGCGAAGGGCAAGCAGATGGCGACGATGAGCGCCCAGTTGTTCGGCGGCCGCGAGGGCGACGACGTCGAGATCATGCGCGGCGACCTGGGCGCGATCCTGTACGAGGCCACCAAGGACGACGTGGAGTACATCTTCGGCGACTCCATCGCCGCGCTCGAGGAGACGCCGGACGGCATCCACGTCACGTTCGAGAACGGCCCGGCGCGGACCTTCGACCTCGTCGTGGGCGCCGACGGCCTGCACTCCAACGTGCGGGCGCTGACCTTCGGCGAGGAGTCCGAATTCGTCCACGACCTCGGTCACCACATCTCGATCTTCACGGTCCCGAACCACCTCGGCCTCGACCGCACCGAGATGATGCACCCGGCGCCGGGCCGGAGCGCGGGCATGTACAGCACCCGGCAGAGCGCCGACGCCAAGGCGATGTTCCTGTTCGTCTCGCCGGCCGGCCCCTACGACCGCAAGGACGTGAACGCGCAGAAGAAGCTCCTGGCCGAGACCTTCGCGGCCCAGGGCTGGGACGTCCCCCGCCTGCTCGACTCCATGTGGGACGCGCCGGACTTCTACTTCGACTCGATCAGCCAGGTGCGCATGGACCGCTGGTCGTCGGGCCGCGTGGTCCTCGTCGGCGACGCCGCCTACGGGCCCTCCCCCGCGTCCGGCCAGGGCACGAGCCTGAGCCTGGTCGGCGCCTACGTCCTGGCCGGCTCTCTCGCGGCCGCGGCCGGCGACCACACGGCGGGGTTCGCCACCTACGAGGAGGACATGCGGCACTTCGTCGAGGAGAACCAGAAGCTCGCCGAGGGCAACCTCAAGGGAATGGTGTTGAAGTCGGCGGGCCAGATCCGGTTCCAGATGGGGATGTTGCGGCTCATGCCACACCTGCCCGGCAAGGACCGCATGATCAGGCGGGTCACCGAGCCGATCCGCAAGGCCGCGACCGCCATCACCATCAGGGACTACTGAGCGACCAAGCCCGGTCATATGACATCGGATCCACCGCCCCTTCAGCTCGAATAGAGTCGCGCCTCATGGTCGACAACACGATCGCCGCCGGCTGGGACGCCATCGACGCCGCAGCGGCGCGGCTCTATCCCGGGGTGACCCCCAAACACTACGGAACGCTTCACAGATGGAGCCTCGGCGGGCCCGACCCGCTGGACGGGGTCAGCGTCTACCCCCGTGAGGACCACTGGCATTTCATCAGCTACGGCATGTCCGAGCTGTACGACAAGGAGTCGGAGGTCGCCGAGGAGTCCGGATGGGGGTTCGAGTTCACCTTCCGCGTCGCCCGCGGCCACGATGAGACCGACCCGCCGATGTGGGCGGCGAACTTCCTGCAGAACCTCGGCCGCTACGTCTTCTCCTCCGCCAACCCGTTCGCGCCGGGCCACCATATCGATCTGAACGGTCCGATCTCGCAGGAGAACCCCGAGACGGCGATCCGGGCCGCCGCCTTCGCCGAGGATCCCGAGCTCGGCACGATCGACACACCTCACGGGCGGCTGTGCTTCCTGCAGGTCGTCGGGCTCACCCTCGGCGAATACGAGGCGATCGGACGCTGGGACGCCCTCGGCCTGCTCGGCGTCCTGCGAACCCGGCTGCCGCTGCTGGTCACGGACCTGACACGGGGCAGCGTGATCGACGATCCGGAGCTCGCGGCCGCGATCGAAGACGGCGCGCGGCGCGACGCTTCGTCGACGGGCGGCCTGTACGTCCAGGAGGCGCGCTGGAAGACCGACGGCCGACCGGAGAAGACGGTGCTGACCTTCGGCGCGAACGCGGCCGAGCGCATCGCACGAACGCTGGCCGGCCGCCTGCCGTACGGGCGTGATCTGTCGATCGCCGGGCCCGACGGCGGTGTGCGGCTGCGACCCGGCGACAACGTCACCGTCACGGAATCCGGTGACGGGTACGTCGAGGTCGAGATCCCCGCGGACGTCCTCACCGAGCTGACGACGGTGCTGCGCCCCACGGCCGGGGTCCATGAACTCCGCACCGCGCCCGGCCTCGTCGTGGAGATCGTCAGGTCGCAGATCCGCGACCAGGAAGGAAACGTGGTCGAGGTGATCGGCTGAGAGTCCTCGTCGCCGGCGCGGCGGCCGCATGAGGCCGCCGCGCCGGCTCACTCAGCCCTGACGTCGTCAGCGGGCCGGGGCGTCCTCGTTCTCGTAGGCCGTGCGGAGCGCGGACAGGAACAGCTCGACCGGCTGCGCGCCCGAGACGCCGTACATGCGGTTGAGCACGAAGAACGGTACTCCGGTCGCGCCGAGCATCTGGGCCTCGCGGATGTCCTCCTCGACCTCACGGGTGTAGTCGTCCCCTTCGAGCACCCGTCGCGCCTCGTCGGCGGGGACGCCGACCTCGGCGCCCAGCCGGACGAGCGTGTCGACGTCGTCGAGCGTCTCGCCCTCGATGAGCTGGGCCCGCATGAGCCGCTCGTGCGTCTCCCCGCCCAGGCCGTGCGCCTTGGCGAGGTGGGTCAGGCGGTGAGCGTCGAACGTGTTGACCGAGATGGAGTGCTCGAAGTCGTACTCGAGCCCCTCCTCCGCCGCCAGCGCCTTCACCCGGTCGGTCATCGCGCGGATCTGCGCCGTCGAGCCGCCCATCTTCTGGGCCAGGGCCTCGTAGACCGGCTGCCTGACGCCCTTGGGATGCGTCGGATCAAGCTGGAAACTGCGCCACTCCACCTCGACCTCGCCGGCGTGCTCGAACCCCTCGAGCGCCCGCTCCAGCCGCCGCTTGCCGATGTAGCACCACGGGCACACGACATCGGACCACACTTCGACCCGCACAGACTTCTCCTCGCTCACCAGCAGGTCCCGTCCGAGCACGCCTCGGCGCCCTCGGCGCCGAGCACCACCAGCCCCTGCGCGACCGGCCGCCTGATCGACGGCGCCTCAGGGGTGGTCTCCGCGGTCACGGCGTCCGGCGCCGGAGCCTCGGGTGACGCGGATGCGCTCATCGAGCCCTCCTGGTTACTTATTGTGTGTAACACCATCATGAGTCACAATAGCGGCGACCATAAGGAGGCACTTCCATGTCGGTCACGCACACGGATGTGCCTGTGCCCGCCACCATCCAGCTGACGGACGACTGCCCCATCCGTGACGTCCTTGACCGGGTCGGCGACAAGTGGAGCGTGCTCATCGTGGTGCTGCTCGGGCGGCGCACGCACCGCTTCAGCGAGCTGAACCGCGCCATCGAGGGCATCAGCCAGCGCATGCTGACGCACACCCTGCGCGCGCTCGCCCGCGACGGGCTGGTCAGCCGGACGGTGCACGCGAGCGTGCCGCCGCGCGTCGACTACGAGCTCACCGAGCTCGGCCGGACGCTGCTGGGCCCGCTCACCGCGCTGGACGAATGGGCCAACGCCCACCGCGACGACATCCGGGCCGCTCGTGAGCGCCACGACCGCGAGGCCGCCGCGACCTGAACCGCCCTAGGATTGCCCCCGCCGAGCATGATCGAGCCGACGGAGGCCCACGTGACGACGGTCGCACAGGAAGAGGGGCCGCCGGCCGCCCTCGAGACGCGTCCGAGACGGTGGGTGAGCGTCCTCGCCTGGCTGACGGTGACGCCGTTCGCGATCTGGGCGGTGCTCCGGCTGATCCCGGCGGACGTGCACTTCCGCTGGGTGCAACTGGTGGGGTTCACGCCCTACGTCGCGCTGCTCTCCGTCGTCGCCCCGATCGTCGCCCTGGTCTCGCGCCGGTGGAAGGCCCTCGCGGCGAGTCTTCTGGTCACCGCCGTGCTCGCGGCCTGCACGCTGCCGCGGACGACCGTGACGGACGTGGACGACGGCGGGCCGTCGTTGCGGATCCTGTCCTCGAACCTGATGATCGGAGCGGCGCCTCCGCCCGCACTGGTCGATCTCGTACGGAGACTCCGTCCCGATGTGCTGACCCTGCAGGAGCTCACCCCCGAGGCCGCCGAGGGACTGGACGAAGCGGGGCTGGGACAGCTTCTGCCGTACAAGGTGGTCCGGTCGAAGCCCGGCACCGGCGGTTCCGGAATCTACGCCCGATACCCCCTGACGCCTGGGCAGGCCATCGACATCGGCGGCTTCGGTCAGGCACGGGCCACCCTGGCGGCTCCGGACGGCAGGCCGGTCGAGATCGTGTCCGTCCACCCCTGCGCGCCGCGCTACCAGGACAGGTACCAGTGCTGGGCGGACGGTCTGGCGGCGCTGCCGTCACCCTCCGGATCGAGACATGTGCTGGCCGGGGACTTCAACGCCACCCTCGACCACGCTCGGGTCCGTCGTCTGCTGGACGAGGGGTACTCGGACGCCGCCGATGTCACGGGGGACGGCCTCTCGACCACCTGGCCGTACCAGCCGTGGCACTTCAACGGCTTCGGCATCCCACCCGTGACGCTCGACCACGTCCTGGTGAGCTCCGGCGTGACCGTCCGGGCGTTCAGCGTCCAGGTCGTCCCCGCCACCGACCATCGGGCCGTCTTCGCGGAGCTGGGCCTCACCGCCAGGTGACCGCTCCGCGAAGGGCCGCCCGTGGGTCAGATGTAGTAGCCCTCGACGGGGACCCGCGCCTCGTCGTACAGCGCGGGACCGTCCTGGCGCACGCCGGCGCCGGCCGCAGGCGGCTTGAGGCCGGTGAGCTGTTCACTGGACAACGCGTACACGACGCGGCCGAGACCGGACCGCTCGATGGCGCCCGCGCACATGCCGCACGGCTGGCAGCTCGTGTACATGGTGGTGGCGGCCGCGGTGTCGGGGTCCAGCTCCCTGGCCGCCCACCTGGCCAGCTTGAGCTCGGGATGAGCGGAGATGTCGCGGTCGGTGAGGACCGTGTTGTGGTCTTCGGCGAGGACGGCGCCGTCCGGGCCGACCAGCAGCGACCCGAACGGCGCGTCTCCCGACGCCCGTGACATGGCGGCGAGCTCGATGGCCCGGCGGAGGAAGAGTTCGTCGTCGTGTGTCACGGTCGCTCCGTTCGCGTGGCAGGTCCCGGCGCGGGCACGCCCGGGTCCCTGTGCCGGGCAACGCCCGGCCACTCGGCGATCATCCCAGCCGCACGCGGTCAGCGCTCACCGCCCGGACAGGCGCAGCAGTTCGTCGACCGACCACTGGTCACCCGCGTGCCTGCCGTACTTGGCGGCCAGCACCCTTCCGTCAGGGGCGATGAGGAAGTCCGCCGGCAGGCCGAGGACGGTCTGGCCCCCGGTCGAGAACGGCGTCCCCCCGGCGCGTATGCCCCGGATGACGACGGAGTAGGTCCCCGGCCTCAGCGGGGCCGTCCAGGCCCGCGGATGCAGCACGGCCCGGGGGGACGCCTCCACGCCGAACTCGGCGTAGAGCTTCCTGTCCGGGTCCGCGACGGCGGCGAAGGGGAGCTCGCCCTGGTGGGACAGCATGTCCTCCGCGGGAGAGTGGAACACCGCGATCTCCCGGATCCCCGCGGCGGCGATCTCGTCGTGGCGCCGGGCCACGGACCGCAGGTGGACGTTGCAGATGGGGCATCCGGCGTAGCGCCGGAACTGCAGGTGGACGAGGGACCCGGGGTCGGGCAGGAGGACCCGCTCCGCCCGGATCGACGTCAGCTCGCGGGGGGCGACCAGGTCACCCGGCGCGTAGCGGTGCGCCCTTCCGGGGACGGGCTTCGATGAGGTGCTCATGAGACCTTCCGATCTGCTTCCGGTCGTTCCGCGGATCCGGGCCGGAACGCGCCCGCGTGCTCGGCCGCCCACTCGGCGAACGTGCGCGCCGGCCGGCCGGTGACCTTCTCCACGGCGTCGGTGACGGTGGTGCCGAGTTCGTTGGGCGTGCCGTACAGCCGCAGGAGCATCTCCACGAGCTCCGCGTCACCCAGTCCGGGAGGGAACGCCCGGAAGAGGAGCCGTTCCGGCCGGCCGCCCTCGGTGACCCACTCCTGCCGCGTCCGGCCGGGCGTGAGCTCCTCGAATCGCAGGTCACGGCCGGTCGCCTCGGCGAGCATGCGGACCTTGTCGCGGGGAGTCACCACCTCCGGCCCGGTGAGGTGGTAGGCCTGCCCCGCGTGGCCGTCCTGGGTGAGCACGGCCGCCGCTACCGCACCGATGTCGGACTCGTGGATCGGGGGGCTCTTCCTGTCGCCGTACGGCTCGCGGACGACGCCGGTGGTCCGCAGCGACTCGCCCCAGTCGGCCAGCGTGTTGGCCATGAACTCCACCGGCCGCAGGAGGGTCCATCTCAGGTCGCCGGCCTGTACGGCAGGCTCCAGGCTGCCCGTCTCCCAGCCGCCGAGGACGGTGACGGCGCGCACTCCGGCCCGCAGCGCGAGGTCGACGATCTCCTGCCCGTTTCTCAGGGGCCGGTATCCCCTGCCGAAATTGATCAGATGGGCGGCGGTGACGCCGTCGAAGGCCGGCGCCAGCGTGGTTGCGTCGGTGAGGTCGCCGGCGATCACCTCCACGCCCTCCGGCAGGTGGGCGGAGGCGGGGTCGCGGGTCAGCGCCCGTACCTTTCTGCCCGCCCGCAGCAGATGACGGACGACGTGGGCGCCCACGGTCCCGGTGGCTCCGGTGACGAGAACGGTCATGTCGATGCTCCCTTCGCTCGGTGCCGGCTCAACGGGCGGTGCGGACGAAGTCGTCGATGACCGCCGCGAGCCGGGGGCCCTGGTCTTCCTGCAAGAAGTGGCCGGCGTTCGTGATGGTCGTGTGCGGCTGCCCCTGGGCGCCGGGGATGCGCTCGCGCATCGGCGTGTGCGCGTCGCCGAGCACGTGGTCCCGGTCGCTGAACGCGCACAGGAACGGGATCCGCAGGGTCTCCAGCACCTCCCACGCCTTACGGTTCGCCGGGGCGGCCTCGTCGTCGGCCGAGATGGGGATGAGCAGGGGGAACCGGCGTACGCCCTGGAGATGGGCCTCGTCGGGGAACGGCGCGTCGTAGGCGGCGCGCACCGCCGGGTCGAGATCGGTGACCGTGCCCCTTTCGACGACCGCTCCGGGCTCGAACGGGTGGGCGCGCTGGCTGAACTGCAGCCACTGCGTGTAGAAGGGGCCCATGTCCCCCTGGTCGCCCGTGTGCAGGACGGTGTTGGTCGCCACCACGCGGCGGAACCGGTCCGGGTGCTCGGCCAGCAGCCGCAGCCCGAGCAGGCCGCCCCAGTCGTGGCACACCATGGTCACGTCCCGCAGGTCGAGCCGGCCGAAGACGGTCTCCCGCAGCCAGTCGACGTGGCTCTGGTAGGTGTACGCGAAGGGGGACGCCGGCTTGTCGGAACGGCCGAACCCCACGAGGTCGGGGGCGACGCAGCGGTGTCCCGCCGCCACGAGCGGCGGTATGACGTTCCGGTAGAGGTAACTCCAGGTCGGCTCTCCGTGCAACAACAGGATCGTCTCTCCCGAGGCCTCCGCCGTGTCGTCCGGACGTTCGTCCAGATAGTGCACGCGCAGCCGGGTTCCGGCGCCGTCGCCCGCGTCGATCTCGACGTAGTGCGGCTCGAACGCGTAGCCGGGCAGCCCCTCGAACCGCGCGTCCGGCGTCCGCAGCACCTCCATGCTCCGCGGCGGCGCCGAGGAAGCGGCGGCACGGCCCTCCGGAGTGTTCACAGTCACGATGCGTCTCGCTCTCCTGGTCGGCCCGCCGCATCGTCCGCGGCGGGCGGGTCGCATCCTGAGAGAGCCGTGGGCCGCCGGAGTGTGACATCGGCGCCGAGGGTGAGATCCGGGTCACAATCGGCGGGCGGATGTCACACCGGACGGGCGCGGACCACTCTTAGGAGGCATCCGGACAAGAGAGGAGGCCCGCGATGCCCGGGATCTCGGCCGACGGTGTGACACGCGTGTTCGCCGACCATCGTGAGCTGCTGTTCTCCATCGTCTACAACATGCTCGGCAGCGTCGCCGACACCGAGGACGTGCTCCAGGAGACCTGGTTGTCGTGGGCGTCGCGGAACCAGGAGGACATCGGGCACCCGCGCGCCTATCTCGTGCGGATCGCGGTCAACCAGGCCCTGGCCCGGCAGACCGCGCTCAGCCGCAGCCGTGAGACGTACGTCGGCCCGTGGTTGCCGGAACCCCTCCTGACCTCCGGCGACACCGCCGACGAGGCGCTGCGGTCGGAGTCGGTGTCGATGGCGCTCCTGGTGGTGCTGGAGACGCTCACGCCGCTGGAACGCGCGGTCTTCGTCCTGCACGAGGTGTTCGGCTACGCGCACACGGAGATCGCGGAGACGCTCGGCCGCAGCCCCTCGGCGATCCGCCAGCTCGCCCACCGGGCCCGGGAACACGTGCGGGCGCGGCGGCCCCGTTACCAGGTCGACCGGCGGACGCAACGCCAGGTGACCGAGCGGTTCGTGGCCGCGGCGTTCGGCGGCGACCTCGACTCCCTGCTGGAGATCCTCGCCCCCGAGGTGACCCTGTGGACCGACGGGGGCGGCAAGGCGACGGCGGCGGGGCCGCGTCCGATCCACGGCCGCGACAAGGTCGCCCGGCTGCTCGTCGCCCGGACCGCCAGGCCGCTGGAGGGGCTGGACATCCGCTTCCAGCCGGTCAACGGCGACCTCTCGGCGGTGGTGTTCGTGGAGGGATCGCCCTTCGCCGTCATCGTCGTCGACCTGGCGCCGGAAGGCGACCGGATCCGCGGCATCTACACCATCACCAATCCCGACAAGCTCACCGGAGTCCACTGAACGGCCCCGGGCTCACGGAAAGGGACGCGGCGTTCGCCGCGCCCCTTCCGGCGAGCCGGCTCAGGCCGTGGGCCGGACCGTGATCGAGTCGACCCGGTCCGGATAGAACGCGACGTGGTCCTTGATCTCGGCCACCCCGTCGTACGGCTCGTCGTAACGCCACACGGCGTCGACCGACCTGTCGCCGCCGGCGGGGATGCTGTAGTAGCCGCACCACCCCTTGTACGGGCAGTAGGTCGCGTGGTCGGTCCGCTCCAGCAGGTCGACGTCGACGTCCTTGACCGGGATGTAGTTCACCGGCGGAAGGTTCGCCTCCCGTAGGACCAGCGCGTCACGCGTGGAGGCGACGACCTTTCCCGCGACGGTGACGACGATCTCGTCGGTGCTCGGCTCGATCGTGATCGGATGATCGGCGCCGGGAATCTTGACTTCTCTGGCGGTCATGGCTGGTGCTCCTCGTGCAGGCGTCGTCTCCTGAGTCTCAGCACCCCGCGTTCGCGGGGTGTTCCCACCGGACGCCGAGATCACCGCGGCCGATCCGGCCGGATATGTGAGACGAAACGCTTGATTTCCCCTTCCCCGAACCGGCGACGGCCTCACCGCTCCGAACAGAAAGACCTGTTCACGGGGCCGATACGACGACTATCGGGAAAGCTGAGACGGGAGAGCTGAGGACAGCGCCACAGGAGAGGGCATCCGCCGGAGGCGAGCCGGACGGGCCGCGGCAGCAAGCCGTCGCCGTGGTCCGCACCGGGGGCCGGGCTCCGAACGGGGGGATTCATGAGCATCGGCATGTCGCGCGGCCGCCCCGCCGTCGTCATACCGGCGGTCGCCGCGCTGGTCGCGGGCGTCTGGGGAGTCGACCGCGGGTCGATGTGGCATGACGAGGCGACGTCGTTCACCGTCGCGCGCCGCTCGCTGCCGGCTCTGTGGGACACGCTCGGCCAGATCGACGCGGTCCACGGCCTCTACTACCTGATGCTCCATCCGCTCCTCGCCCTGGTGAGCGGCCCCGATCTCGGCGAGGTCGTGCTGCGGCTGCCGTCGGTGCTCGCCACGTGCGTCGCGGCGGCCGGGGTGGCCGCCGTCGCGGAGCACACGGCGTCGTCCTGGACGGGCCTGTTCGCCGGCCTGGCCTACGCGACCACCCCGGTGGTGAGCTACTACGCCCAGGAGGGGAGGTCATACGCGCTGGTCACCGCGGCCGTCGTGCTCGCCACCCTGTTCCTGGCGCGCGCGGTGTCCGAGCCGCGTCCTCGCTGGTGGGTGCTGTACGGCACGGCCGTCGCCGTGGGGTGCCTGCTCAACGTCTTCGCCGTCTTCGCTCTGCTCGCCCATGCCGTGACGCTTCTCGTGAGCCGGGCCGGCAGGGCGGCGCTGCTCCGGTGGGTCGCGGCCTGCGCCGCCGGCCTGGTTCCCGTCGCCCCCCTCGTCTGGGTGAGCAGCGCGCAGCAGGGACAGGTCGGCTGGCTCACGAGACCCGGCTGGGAGGCCGTGGGAGAGCTGGTGACCCGTCTGGCCGGCACGGGTGCGCTGCTCGTGGTCACCGCCGGGCTGGTCGTGCTCGCCTTCCTGCCGGGCCGCTGCGCCGAGGACGCCGCGCAGGCTGCTCCGCGCCTTCCGCTGCTCGCCGTGGCGGCTCCCCTGGCGGTCCTGCCGCCCGCGGCGCTGCTGGCGGTCTCCCAGATCAAGCCCTTCTACCAGGACCGTTACGTCCTCTACGCCGTCGTCGGGCTGGCATGGCTGGTCGGCGCGGGACTCGCAGCCGCCGGACGGCTGAGCGGGCGGCTGGGCGGGCGGCGCGTTCCCGGCGTCGTCGTCGCGTGCGCGCTGCTCGGCGTCACCGCCGTCCTGGCCCTGCCGTCCCAGGCCGACGTCCGCCGGATCACCAGCCGCAACGACGACCCGGCAGGAGCGGCGCGCGTGATTCGGGAGGACGCCCGGCCGGGCGACGCCGTCCTGTTCCTGCCGGTGGGACGCCGCATCGTCGCCGATGCCTACCCGGAGGACTTCGTCGCGGTCCGCGAGGTCGCCCTGACCCGAACCGCCGCCCAGACGGGCGCTCTGATCTCCCAGGAGATCCCGGCGAAAAGGATCGCGGCGGCGCTGCACGACGTGTCCCGTGTGTGGACGATCCAGCGCTCCCGCATCAAGGACTCCCGCCTGAGCACACCGCAGGACGTGGCCAAGCTGCGGTCGCTGCACGACGACTACCGCCAGGCGTCCCGGACACGCGTCCACGGGTACCTCATCCGCCTGTTCGTCAGCCAATCCACGGATCCGTCCGGGCGGTGACCGGTCAGACGCCGGCGGCCGCCGCGCCGGTGGTGCGGAAACGGGCCGCGTACGCCGACGGGGTGGTCCTCAGGTGGCGGGCGAAGACCCGCCGCAGGGTCTCGTCGCTGCCCAGCCCGCTGCGCCGCGCCGCCGCGGTCACGCTGACGCCGCGCTCCAGCATGATCCGGGCGGCCTCCAGGCGCATGGTCTCCACGTAGGCCGCGGGGGTCGTGTCCGCCTGCTCCCGGAAGAGCCGGGACAGATGCCGGGGGCTCACGCCGGCGTTCCTCGCCAGGGCCCGCGGACTGTGGTCGGCTGCGGGGTCGGCCGCGATTGCGTCGAGCAACGGGCGCAGGACCGGGTGGCCCGTCGCGGACGTGCGGGAGGCCACGGAGAACTGTGACTGGCCGCCTGGCCGCTGCAGGAAGACGACCAGGTCACGGGCGACCTTGCGGGCCGCCTCCGGTCCCTGGTCCTGCTCCACCAGGGCCAGGCACACATCGATGCCGGCGGTGACTCCCGCCGAGGTGAGGATGGGCCCGTCCTGCACGTAGATGGCGTCCGCGGTGACGGTGACGTCCGGATGGCGCCGGGCGAGGTCCGCGGCGTACTCCCAGTGCGTCGTGGCGCGGCGTCCATTGAGGAGCCCCGCCGCCGCGAGGGCGAACGCCCCCGTGCAGACCGCCGCCACCCGCCGAGCCTTCCCCGCCAGCAGCCTCACCTGCTCGACGAGGACGGGGCTCGTCTCGAGCGTGCCGAGATCGGCGGGGCCCGGCACCACGAGCGTGTCCACGTGATCCACGCGTGCGTACGGCAGGTCGGCCGAGATGCGCAGGCCGGTGGAGGTGGTGACGTCCCGACCGTCGGGGGTGCAGACCTCGACGGTGTAGGTGTGGGAGCCGCCGGAGGCGGTGCTGAAGACCTCGAGCGGGGCGGCCACGTCCATCAGCCGCACCCCGTCGAAGGCGAAGACGATCACCCGGTGCGGCCTGCGTTCGCCGTGTCGGTAGTGCATTTTCCCAGCGTACGGCGGAGGCTCCGCGCCTGCCTGAGGCCGTGTCCTCATGTGTGGGGTTTAGGTCCCGGAAGACATGGCCGGGCGCTTCCGCGGGTCGGCAGGGTGGAAGCACGGGCCGAGGCCGGACCGGCCTCCCCCTCCAGAGAGGAGTCTCGACCAATGCAGCTCATGGAGCACATCGCCGCGGGTGTGGCCGTACCGGACACCAGGCTCGCCGCCGAGGCGACCGAGTTCGTCCGCGACACCACCGACGAACTGATCTACCATCACTCGCGCCGCGTCTACTGGTTCGGCAGCCTGCAGGGGCGCAACCGGGGGCTGAGCTTCGACCCGGAACTCCTCTACATCGGGGCGATGTTCCACGACCTGGGTCTCGGCGTGGAGTTCCGCGACAGCGGCCGCCGTTTCGAGATCGACAGCGCCGACGAGGCCCGCCGCTTCCTCCAGAGCCGGGGTGTTCCGGAGGACAGCGTCCGGCGGGTGTGGACGGCGATCGCGCTGCACACGACGCCCGGCATCCCGGAGTTCATGGAGCCGGAGGTCGCCCTGGTCACCGCCGGCGTGGAGTACGACGTGCTGGGGATCGGCTACGCCGACATCCCCGAGCGCAGCCGGTCCGAGATCGTCGCGCTGCACCCGCGGCCGCGGTTCAAGCAGCGCATCCTCAAGGCGTTCACCGAGGGCATCGCGCCGCGGCCGGAGACCACCTTCGGGAACGTGAAGGCGGACGTCCTCCAGCATTTCGTTCCCGGGTTCACGCGCGGCGACTTCGTCGAGGTCATCCAGAACTCGCCCTGGCCCGAGTGACGGCGGCGGCGGAATGGGTCACGAGCCGTCGCGCCCGCACAGGTGGGGCACGGCGCGCAGGACCTCACGATCGTGGCGGTACTCGTCGTCGTCGATCTCTCCGGCTACGAACTTCTGGAAGAGGACGTCCTCGGGCGTCCTCGACCGGCGATCCCTGGCCTTGGAATGGAGCGCGGCGCCGACGCCACCGAAGACGGCCACCCAGAACAGAACAGTGAGGAGGAGGAAGAGGGCTTCCTCCTGGCTCGTCGCGATTCCGTACACATACATCTGGCTGTCTCCCCGATCGACGCCCGGCGCCTTACGCCGATGCCCGTGTCTTCATGTTCGGCGGTGCGGCCCGGCGCCACCAGGGTGCGTTTTGCCTGGGTGTGGCATTGCCTGGGTGTCCCGTTGCCACCCTTGGGCGGCCGGCCCGGCCAGATCGCGGGGAGCGTGAGGCGGGCATCACCCCAAGCGATCATCGAGGCGCACCGGCGGGGGCGGCGGTTCCCGGACCGAATCGGACGAGCCACGACGATTCAGCGTGACGATTCGGCGCTCGAATGCGGCGACCGACCGCGCGCCACCGTCAAGGATTCACGACCACATTTTCCGCAAAGATTCACTTAACTCATTTTCCTCACATTCGTCGCAAACCATACCTAAGGTGACGCCATGTCTGGGTTTTCGCTGAAAGTCGCGTCCTCACCGCGGCGCGCCTGCGACGTGGTCTTCGTCGGAGCCGGGCACAACGCCCTCGTCGCGGCGGCCTATCTCGCCAGGGCGGGCCGCAGCGTCGCCCTGCTGGAGCGCGGCGCCGTGCCCGGCGGTTATGTGCGCACTGAGGAACTGACCCTGCCGGGTTTCCTGCACGACACCTTCTCCGCGGTGCATCCCTTCCTGGCCAACGGGCCTGTCTTCGCCGAACTCGGCGACGAGCTCTCCGAATTCGGCCTGCGCTACGTACAGGGCGAGGTGTCCACCGGGGCGTCGCTGCCTGACGGCCGCGGCGCGGTCGTGCCCACCGATCCCCAGGACCTGGCCGTGGAACTGGCCCGCCTGGGCGAGGACGAGGCGTGGACCGAGCTGCTCGCCGATCTCGCGCCTCATCTCGAAACGCTCCTGCCCCTGTTCGGCATGGACCCGGCCACGCCGGAGGCGACCGCGTTGCTGGACAAGCTGTACGACCAGGGAGCCCCGAGCGCGCTGCCCTTCCACAAGCTGGTCGCGGGCACCGCGTTCGGCCTGATCGCCGGCAGGTTCCGTTCCGAGGAGATGCGCTCGACATTCGTTCCGTGGCCTTTGCACCTGGGCGTCGGGCCGCAGGACGCCGGAGGCGCGGTGTGGATGTCGGCGATGATCGCCGTGCTGACCGCGGGGAATCCGGCGCCCGAAGGCGGCAGCGGCCGCCTGGTCTCCGCACTCACCGCACTCGTCGAACGGCATGGCGGGACCGTGGTGACCGGAACCGAGGTGGACGAGATCCTGGTCGGCGAGGGACGCGCCATCGGGGTACGCACCACCGACGGCGCGGTGTACACCGCCCGCCAGGCCGTCGTCGCCACGACCTCCGCCGACCGGCTCTACGGCCGGCTTCTGCGTGACACGCCCGGCATTCCGGCAGGCCTGCGCGGCCAGGCGGCGCGTACGCCCGATCGGCGCGGCTGCTTCCAGATCAATCTGGCCCTGTCCGGCAAGCCCCGCTTCTGCGACCCCCGCCTCGACCTGGGAGGCGCCGTCAATCTCGGCCGCGGCGTCGCGGAACTGGTCACGTCCGTGCGCCAGGCCGAGGACGGGCTGCTGCCCGCCTACCCCTCCATCTCCTGGCACGAGCCCAGCGCGGTTGATCCCGGACGGGCGCCCGCGGGCTCGGCCGTCGTCCGTCTTCAGATCCTCGACGCGCCGTCGCGCCCGATGGGCGACGCCGCTCATGACGTCGCCGCCGAGGGAGGGTGGACGCACGAGGTGGCCGAGCGGTTCGCCGACCGGGTGATCGCGGAAGCGGCCCTGCATGTGGCCGGGCTGGAGGACATGATCCTGGCCCGCCACGTGCTCACCCCCGCGGACATCGCGGCGGCGAACCCCGACGCCGGGCACAAGGCCCTGTCCCAGGGCTTCTTCCGGCGCCACGAGGCGGCTCACCGCGGCGGCTACGGCACCGCCGTACCGGGTCTGTATCTGATCGGCTCGGCCACGTGGCCGGGGCCGGGCGTGAACGGCGCGTCGGGGCGCGCCGTCGCCCGCGCCCTCCTCTCCGGGCCACGGCTCTGACGCGGCGCCCGCCGAGCCCGGGTTCCCAAAGCTTTCTCCGTGTCGTGCAATTACCTATTCAACCCATAGGGATTACGGGTTACTGTGAGGGGGTGGTCGATTCCTCAGCTCCGCAAGGCCGTCTCCCCGTAGTGGCGATCGTGGGCGGCGGTGCGAGCGGCACCCTCACGGCAGTGCACCTCCTCCGGCATGCGGCGACCTCACGTGCGCCGCTGCGGGTCGTCCTGGTCGACCGGGACGGACGTCACGGCACGGGGCAGGCCTACGCGACCTCTGATCCGGATCACCTCCTCAACGCCTGCGTCGACAAGATGAGTGCGATCGCCGACGATCCCGGCCACCTCCTGAGGTGGGCGCGGGCGAACGGCCTCGACGTCGCGGGGTCCGACTTCCTGCCGCGCGCCGTATACGGGCGCTACCTGCGCGACGTCCTGACCGCCGCCGAGAGCCACGCCTCCCCCGCGTCCCCGATGACGCGCGTGACCGCGGAGGTCTCCGCCGTCTCCCGGTCGTTCAGGGGGAGGCCTGCGGTCCACCTGTCCGGTGGCGGCCGGATCGACGCCGACGCCGTCGTCCTCGCCCTCGGCAACACCAGGCCCTCGCCCCTGCCGCAGGTGGCCGAGGTCGCCGGGGGCCGTTACGTCGGCGACCCCTGGGCGCCGGGCGCGCTCGCCCGGATCGGGGACGGGACCCCCGTACTGGTCGTGGGGACCGGGCTGACCATGATCGATGTGGCGATCTCCGCGACCCGGGCCCATCCGGGCGCGACGGTGTACGCGCTGTCCAGGCACGGCCTGCTCCCCCGGGCGCACCGATGTCCCGCCGGACCACCGGCCCCGATGCCGATCCCCGACGACGCGACGCGACTGGCCGACCTGCTGCGCGCCGTACGGGCCGCCGTCACCGCAGGCGACGGAGACTGGCATTCGGTGGTCGACGGCCTGCGCCCGCACGTCCCCGCACTGTGGGGACGGCTCTCCCTCGACGACCGCCGCCGCTTCCTCGCCCTCGTGGCCCGCTACTGGGAGGTGCACCGGCACCGGATCCCTCCCTCGACGGCCTCTCGCGTCTCCCGGTTGCGGGCGGCGGGCCGGCTTCACATCGTCCGCGGCCGGCTCGCCGGGACCACGGCCGTCCGGGACGGCCTGGTCGCCCACGTGGACGAGGAGGGGACGCCTCGCGACCTCCGCGTCGGCTGGGTGGTCAACGGCACCGGCCCCTCGGCCGACGTGTCCCGTGATCCCTTCCTGTCCGGACTGTTCGCCGCCGGTCTCTGCCGTCCCGACCCGCTGGGCCTCGGCCTGGACGCCGACGACGCCGGCGCCGTCCTCGACGCCCGGGGACGGCCGAGCGAGAAGATCTTCACTCTGGGGCCGACGCTGCGGGGCACGCGGTACGAGACCACGGCCATCCCGGAGATCCGCACGCAGGCCGCCGGGCTGGCTCCGCGCCTCGTCGCGGCGGCGGGGAGCGGGATCCGCCCGTACCCGCCGGTCCACGGAACAGGCCGTCCGAGGCGGGTCCCCTCCCAGGCGTGACGCCTAGGACCTGTATCAAAGTCGGTCAAAGCCATTCGTTGATCGCGGCGATGAGGATGGTTGCCTCGTAGCGCACGGCCAGCCTGTCGAATCGGGTGGCCACAGCGCCGTGACGTTTGGGCGCCGGGTTCCACTGCCGGGGCCGTGATGCTGGTGCTCGCAGGGGCGGGGAAGCTGCTGGTCAGCCTTGGTTGGGGAAGAGGGCGAGCCAGGCCAGGGCTGCGGTGATCTCGTCTCTCCAAGGCCAGTGCCGGGCCTGGCGGAGGATCCGTCGGCGGCCGGTCTTCGGTAGCTGAGCCAGGCGGGTGGCAGTGATGTGATCGGCAGCGGTGTTCGAGCCCGCGTTGCCCGATCTGAGCAGGGCCGCGACGGGTTCCCCGGTGCCGCCCGGGCCGTGGTCGACGAATCCCATCAACGGATGGTGGCCGTACGTCCGCTTCCATGTCGGGGCAGCGTCCTCCTTGTCCGAGTGTCGACCAGGCGGGAGGCCGTCGCGCCCACCTTGTGAAAGCGCGAGGTCAAGCATCGGCGGATGCGCCCTGGCTGTCGGGAATCGTCAGCGCTTTCGATTGCTGTCGTGCGTGGATCTTCGCGCGGTAGTTGCGCGGCGAATATCCATGAGTGCGTTTGAAGGCGTTGCTGAAGGCACTCTCGGAGGCGTAACCGAGGCTCGAAGCCAGGGAGGCAAGCAGCACCTCATCGTCCAAAAGAGCGCGTTCGGCGATGTGCATGCGCCAGCGGTGGAGGTAGGTGAGAGGTGGTACGCCTGCCGCCGCGCGAAAGCGCATGCTGAAGTTGGTGCGCGACATCGCGGCCGCCTGGGCGAGTTCTTCGAGATGCCAGCGGCGGCCAGGATCGGCATGCATTCGGCGAAGGGCCGGCGCGAGGTGTGGGTCGGCCAGTGCGCGCAGCCAGCCGGTGGGGAAGGACTCGGGCGAGGCCGCCAGCGTGGAGCGGAGCACTTCGACGAGCAGAAGTTGGGCGTACTGATGGGATGCGTGATGGGTGCCTGGCCGTTCGGCATGCAGTTCGTGCAATAGACGATCGAGGATCCATTGGACGACCGGGGCCTCGGCGCTTTCCGCGCCGATTCGCGTGAGCGGCGGGAGCGCTGCCAGTAGCAGTTCCTCGCCGGTGGCGTTCAGGGCGACATGACCTCCGATGATCACGGTGCTCGGGCCAGTTAGGACCTTCGTCTCCTCCGTGGGCGCTGCGCCGTGTTCCTGGTGATGGCTGGTGATCCGCACGATCGTTTCGCGGCCCGGGCCGAACATCGGTGCCGCCTCAGCCGGTGCGAGCCCTGGATCGGAGGCGAGTTGCACGCTCTTCACGTCGTTGAGGACGGCCACATCGCCCGCACCCAGCAGCAGTGGAGCTTGAGAGCCGTCTGCTGTCAGCCAGCAGGAGCCTGAGACAACAGCGGCCAGCTTCAGCCGGGCCTGTGGCCAGAACCGAAGGGCCCACGGCGCCGTCGCCCGGAAACCGCCAGAGATGACTGAGCGCGCCTCGCTGAGGGTGAGCGCTTCGCTGAGCGGGTCGCCGGGGGCGGGGCCGGACAGTTGAACACGCCAGGACACTCCTGAACTGTCGCGCAACTTTTCGGGACTTTCAAGCATTCCGAGTCCCGGCCTGTCAATCCCACACTGAAACCGCACAGCACGCCGCCTGTCGTCGGACGGGCACGAGACCGGAGTTACCGTATGACCACCACCACAGCCCAGCGCGTCGCAATCATCACCGGAGGGTCGCGCGGCATAGGCCGGCGCGTCGCCGAGCGCCTCGCCGCAAGTGGGCTGGCCGTCGTCGTCAACTACGCACAGGCCGCCGCGGCCGCGAATGCCGTGGTCGATGACATCACCGCCGCCGGCGGCACGGCCATGGCCGTGCGCGCAGACGTCGCAAAGGAGGATGAGGTGGCGACGCTCTTCGACACGGCGGAGGAGGCTTTCGGCGGCGTGGACGTGGTCGTGCACGCCGCTAGCGCCCTGTCCAGGGGCTCGGTAGCCGACTTCGATCTTGATCAGCTCGACCATGCCATTCGTGTCAACCTTCGTGGCACCTTCATCGTTGACCAGCAGGCAGCCCGCAGGTTGCGACCGGGCGGTGCGCTCATCAACTTCTCCAGCTCTGTCACCCGGTTCTCGAACCCAGGGAATGCCGCCTACATCATGACCAAGGGCGGAGTGGAGGCGCTGACTCTGCTGCTGGCGCGGGAGTTGCGAGGCCGCGATGTCACGGTCAATGCCGTCGCACCCGGCGCCATCGATACGGATATGCTCCAGGAGTTTCTTTCGGGCCGTGAACATCTCCGCGCGGAGATCGCTGACCGCTCGCCGCTGGAGCGGATCGGCACCCCCGACGACATTGCCGAGGTCGTCCTTTTCCTCGCCGGTCCGGCGCGATGGATCAATGGCCAAGTCCTCTACGCCAATGGCGGAGCCATCTGATCGGTGACATCCTCGCGGCGCTGGGACATGGCTGGGATTTTGGACAACGACGAGACAGCGCATCGGGCAACTACCCAGCCATGGCTCTGCGGTTGTCTGTTCGCGTCCGCCAAAAATAGATAATGCGCGACCGGGATTTGAAATTGATTGTGATTATATATCCATCAGAAAGGCTCCTCTTGTGAAGCATGTATCACTTGCCGAACTGGATGTCTCGCGTATCGGCCTGGGTTGCATGGGCATGTCGTATCTGTACGGCGGCTCCAAGGACGACGCCGAGTCGATTCGCACCATTCACCGTGCACTCGATCTCGGAGTGACCTTCTTCGACACTGCGGAAATTTACGGACCTTACGTCAACGAGGAGCTGGTCGGTCGGGCCATCGCCAAACGGCGTGACCAGGTCGTACTGGCAACGAAATTCGGCCTCATCTCCCATCCCGGTGGTGACGCTTCGCGCTTGGACAGCTCGCCGGACAGCGTGCGGATCGCCGTCGAGGGTTCACTCAAGCGACTCGGCACGGACCACATCGACCTGTACTTCCAGCACCGGGTCGATCCCAAGACATCCATCGAGGACACGGTGGGCGCGCTCGGCGAGTTGGTGCGAGAGGGGAAGATACGGTACATCGGTCTTTCCGAAGCGGGGCCTGAGACGATCCGGCGGGCACAGGCGGTACACCCCATCACCGCACTCCAGAGCGAATACTCGCTGTGGACCCGCGATGTCGAGGCGGAGATCCTCCCCCTGCTGCGCGAGCTGGGCATCGGGCTGGTCCCGTACTCCCCGCTGGGCCGGGGATTCCTGACTGGGAAGCTCCGCAGCCTCGACGGACTCGCTGCCGACGACTTCCGTAGGAGAAACCCCCGTTTCACTGGCGACAACCTCGCGCTGAACCTCCGCATCGTCGATGAGGTGGAGGCCGTGGCCGGAGAAGCCGGTGCTACGTCCGCACAGGTCGCCATCGCCTGGTTGCTCGCTCAGGGCGATGACTTGGCACCGATCCCCGGTACCAAGCAGGTGGCGCGGTTGGAGGAGAACGTCGGCGCCGACACGGTGAGGCTCACCGCCGAACAGGTCGGCCGGCTCAGCGCGCTTGATGCACCAGCGGGTGAGCGCTACGCGAACATGTCCGGCGTCGGCATCTGAGTCTGCGTTCGGGGTCGGCAAGGCCGTCTGCCTTGACGCCGAGCCGGTCAGAGCGGCCATCTGTACTGCATTCCTATCTGCAGTTGCCATAGCCGCGTGGTGGGCGGGCGGCCACGAACAGTATTGAGGCCAGAGAGCTGTCGCCGCGGAGGCGTAAGGGCCCAACATCCCGGAGACCTCACTCTGGGATCTGCAGGCCGAGCCGCCCGGCGGGAAGCGTCTCGAGCCGGCCGATCACGCGTTGGGCCGCTCCCGCGGCGGATGGACCACCAAGTTGCATCTGGCCTGTGAACAAGGCCAGAAGCCGTTGGCGATCGTCCTCACCGAAAGCCCTTGGCGATCGTCCTCACCGCCGGTCAGCGAGGGGACAGCCCCCAGTTCACCACTGTCCTGGGCGGGATCCGGGTGCCACGGCCGGGCGGCGGTCGTCCCCGGACCCGTCCGGATCGGGTGCTGGCCGATAAGGCCCACACCTCCAAGGCCAACCGCGCCCATCTGCGCAGGCGCGGCATCAAGGCCACCATCCCCAGCAAGGCCGACCAGGACGCCGGCCGTCGCAGGAAGGGGTCGAAGGGCGGCCGGCCGCCGGCCTTCGACCCCGAGCTCTACAAACAGCGCCACGCGGTTGAGTGCGGCATCAACCGGCTCAAACGCCACCGCGCTGTGGCCACCCGATTCGACAAGCTGGCCGTGCGCTACGAGGCAACCATCCTCATCGCCGCGATCAACGAATGGCTCTGACCGACTTTGATACAGGTCCGAGCGGAGACCGTCGGAAGGGGGACGCCGCGGTTCACCTGGGGGACCGGCGTCATCGGTGGGCGCAGCACGCACCTCCGCCGATCAATAGATCAAATTTGGGCGATTTCTCATGATTTTCACGATTTAAGTAATGACACGGTCATCCGTTCGTGGTTTTTGTGAATGGTTTTCGGGCTTTGGCATCAAGTTCGCCATGGACCCGGGTGCCTCCGGTTGTTCTCCACAGAGCGACCGGATTCAACGACCACGACAGGAGGCACGGTGTTCGAGAGGCTGCGCCGCCGCTCCATCCAGGCGCGTTTCACACTGGTCTCCGGGGTCGTCTCCCTGCTCGTCTTCCTGGTCATCGGCGGCGGCGTCGACCTGGCCGTCCGGGACCGGATCGAGAACAACATCTTCAAGGAGACCGAGGGGGTCGCCGCCGAGTTGATCGGGTCCCTGGGGCCGGGCGTGCCGCCTCCCGCGACCATCAACCCCGGGAACGGCGCCAAGACGTCCCGGATCGATCTCCTGCAACTCGTCGACGAAAGGGGCGCGGTCGTGTCCGCGAGCCCGGCGGCGGCGGGCCGGCCACGCCTGAGCACCCTGCGCCCCCCGGTAGACGACCGGGTCGCGCACCGGACCGAGTGCCCCTCAAGCGACGAATGCGTGGTGCTGACCGCCATCCGCGTCCCTCCGCTGGAGACGCGTGTGCTCTGGCAGGGGAGGTCGCACTTCGTCTACGCGGGGACGGCCCAGCCGCCGCTTCTGGCCTCCAACACGCTCGAGTTCCTGACCGGCTCGGCGATCCTGGCCGCGGTGGCGCTCGCGGCGTGGGCGACGTGGTGGGTGGTGGGACGCACCCTGCGCCCCGTC
>NZ_BOOP01000042.1 GCF_016863295.1 Planotetraspora phitsanulokensis | reverse complement strand
AATGCCGGGCAACTAATACCGGCGAGTAATTGGGCGACCCGGCCGACCGGGAGTCCTTGTCGGCTCATTTCGCATAAGTCGACCGTTTCGGATTTTAGGCGGATTGGGGGCTGTGAACGGATGCGACCAAGCATCGAGCCGGGATGTCCGCTGGTTGGGCGGTTGCGACGCCTGTGCGAGTTGTTCGGGGTGACACAAAACGAGATCTTTAATCGACGGAAATCCCCTGAAGAAAAACGGAGACAACCGCGTCTACCTGATATCTCCATCGAAAAGCCGATATCGCGACATCATTTCCGCCAGGCCGTTCCCCGCGAACAGGCGGACGAGGGAACACGGGGCCGTGACAGCCCCACCCGCGCCAACTCACGCCGGGTGCCATAAGCCTTAACCTGCACATAACCCTGAGATAAGTCAAACAACAGCAGATACCTGTCATCACTCCAGTAAAACTGGACGTTGACAGCATTCACGTCGCCCTGATTTCATTAGGAAACCTTACTAACTAACCTGCCAGGGTTTCCTCCCCCAGCAGCCGCCACCCCCTCTCAGCCGCGCGCATCCCCCAACGTCGCACTGTGCTCCCCCACACCGCCGTTCGGACGCCGGCGAGATCGGCGGAGAAACGGAGAGACACAGTGACACACCTGCCGACGAGCAGGCGTACCCCCCGGCGAGGCGCCCTCCTGCTCGCCGTAAGCGTCGCCGTACTCCCGGTGACGTCAGCGGCCGGATGCGGAGCGGCCGACGCCACTGCGGCCAAGGTGGACCCGGCGAAGGTCGCCGCGCTCGCCCCCGTGACGGACTCACCTGCCGCGGCCGTCCCGGCGGCCGACGACGCCGGCAACGTGACGGAGACACCGGCAGCACCCGCGACGCCCGCCGCGAGCGGCACGCGCGGCTCCAAGCCCGCGCCCACCCACACGCCCGCGTCGACGAACAAGTCCGCGAACAAACCCGGGGACAGACCCGCGACGAAGTCCACGGGCGAATCCAAGAGCACGAACAAGGCCAAGGCCGCCTCCGTCGACCTGTCCGATCCGAAGAAGAAGGAGATCGCGATGGAGCTCGTCTCCAGCGCGGAGAACTCCTCACTCGACTGGAAGGCCCAGTACAAGTACATCGAGGACATCGACGACGGCCGGGGCTACACGGCGGGCATCATCGGATTCTGCTCCGGGACGGGCGACATGCTGGAGCTCGTCGAGCTCTACGCCCAGCGCAAGCCCGGCAACGTGCTCGCGCCGTACCTGCCCGCGCTGCGCAAGGTTGACGGCACCGACTCCCACAAGGGCCTGGACCCGAACTTCACCAAGGACTGGCGCAAGGCGGCGGCCGACCCGGCCTTCCAGCAGGCGCAGAACGACGAGCGCGACCGCGTCTACTTCAATCCGGCGGTGAAGCAGGCGAAGTCGGACGGTCTGCGCGCGCTCGGCCAGTTCATCTACTACGACGCGATGGTCATGCACGGTCCGGGCAACGACCCGGTCAGCTTCGGCGGCATCCGCAAGACCGCCATGAGGAAGGCCAAGACCCCGGCGCAGGGCGGCGACGAGGTCGCCTACCTCAACGCCTTCCTCGACGCCCGCAAGGCGGCGATGAAGACCGAGGAGGCCCACAGCGACACGAGCCGGGTCGACACCGCGCAGCGGGTCTTCCTCAAGGCGGGCAACCTCGACCTCAACCCGCCGCTCAAGTGGAAGGTCTACGGCGACAGCTACAGCATCAACAGCTGAGCCCGCCCTAAAAGGCCCTAGAAGGCCAACAGGGCCCACCAAGGGCCAACGAGAAAGGCTCCTCCCCGTCGCACGGGGAGGAGCCTTTTCTGAGTTCTACGGGAGCGTCAGACCGCGCCGAGGACGTCCACCACGAAGACCAGGGTGTCGGTCCCCTTGATGCCTCCCTGGGCGTTGCCCTCCTTGCCGTACCCGAGGTCCGGCGGGATGGAGATCAGGACGCGGCTGCCGACCGGGACGCCGGTGAGCCCCTGCGACCAGCCCTTCACGACCTGGCCGAGAGCGAACGTGGCCGGCTCTCCGCGCTGCCAGCTGGAGTCGAACTCCTTGTCCGTCCCCCAGATCTTGCCGGTGTAGTGGGCGAGGATCATCTGGTCGGCCTTGACCTGCGGCCCGGAGCCCTTGATCACGGTCTTGACCACGAGGTCCTTCGGCGCCTTGGCGTCGGTCTTGGTGGTCAGCGTCGGTGCCTTGTCCCCACCTGGGTTCTCGAGCTTGATCCCCTCAACGGCGGGGTCCACCGCGTTGCCCTGGGCCGCCTTCGGCGCGGCGGACTCGACGTCGACCACCAGCACCTGCGAGGTCGTGTTGAAGTCGGTGCCCTGGTCCTTCGCCTGCGTGATCTGGTCGGGCGACAGGCTGTCCTTGGCGACGACCGCCACGACCCGGCCGCCCGGCTTGGCGCCGACGAGGGCCTCGTGCAGGGACTTGGGCAGCTGCGGGCTGACCGTGACGAACTCGGAGTGCCCCTGGTCGTAGTCGGAGCCCGACGACTTGTTCTCCTTGCCGTCCCAGTTGTAGACGGTCACCTTGGCCGTGAGGACGTCGCCGTCCTTGGCTGCGGTGCCGGAGCCGTCCAGGACCTTCAGGGACGACGACGTCAGCGGCGGCTGACCTGCCGGGAACGTCACCGTCGGCTTCTTGCCCGCCTCGCCCGCCACCTTCAGACCCGCGGCGGCGGCGGTACCCCCGCCGGCGCTGGGGGACGCGGTCTTCTCCGCGGTCCCACAGGCCGCGGCGAGCAACAAAGGCAAGGCGGCGGCGACTACTGCCGTACGGCGGCGCATGTGAATTCCCTCAGACAGACAGCAAGGCTCGGGTAACACTACCCGAACCCGCTGTCGGAACGACGTAAGGAGATCACATCCCTGCGATGAGCTTGTCAACCCTTTCATCGACGCTGCGGAACGGGTCCTTACAGAGCACGGTCCGCTGGGCCTGGTCGTTCAGCTTGAGGTGGACCCAGTCGACGGTGAAGTCGCGCCGCTTCTCCTGGGCCTTGCGGATGAACTCGCCGCGGAGCCTGGCCCGGGTGGTCTGCGGCGGGACCGACTTCGCCTCGAAGATCTTGACGTCGCTCGCCACCCGCTCGACGGCGCCGCGCTTCTGCAGCAGGTAGAACAGGCCGCGCTTGCGGTGGACGTCGTGATAGGCGAGATCGAGTTGAGCGACTCGCGGCGAAGAGAGCGGAAGGTCGTACTTCTGCCGATATCTCTCGATCATCTGGTACTTGGTGACCCAGTCGATCTCCCGCGAGACGAGGTCGAGGTCGCCGGTGTCGACCGCCCGGAGCGTCCGCTCCCACAGTTCCAGGACCCGCTTGCTGGTCTCGTCGCCGCCGCGGCGGTCGACGAAGTCCCTCGCCTTGGTCAGGTACTCCTGCTGGATCTCCAGGGACGACGCCTCGCGCCCGTTGGCCAGCCGCACCCTCCGCCGGCCGGTCATGTCATGAGAGACCTCGCGGATCGCCCTTATCGGGTTCTCGAGCGACAGGTCCCGCATCACGACGCCGGCTTCGATCATGCGCAGGACGAGGTCGGTGGCGCCGACCTTGAGGAGCATGGTCGTCTCGCTCATGTTCGAGTCGCCCACGATGACGTGCAGCCGGCGGAACCGCTCCGCGTCGGCGTGCGGCTCGTCACGCGTGTTGATGATCGGACGCGAGCGGGTGGTAGCCGAGGAGACGCCCTCCCAGATGTGCTCGGCACGCTGGGAGACACAGTAGACCGCGCCGCGCGGCGTCTGCAGCACCTTGCCGGCCCCGCAGATGATCTGCCGGGTGACGAGATAGGGGATCAGCACGTCGGCCAGGCGCCCGAACTCCCCGTGCCGCCCCACGAGGTAGTTCTCGTGACAGCCGTAGGAGTTCCCGGCGGAGTCCGTGTTGTTCTTGAACAGGTAGATGTCTCCTGCGATGCCCTCCTCGCGCAGACGCTTCTCGGCGTCGACGAGGAGACCTTCGAGGATGCGCTCCCCCGCCTTGTCGTGGGTCACCAGCTCCACGACGTTGTCGCATTCAGGGGTGGCGTACTCAGGATGACTGCCGACGTCCAGATACAGCCGGGCGCCGTTGCGGAGGAACACGTTGCTCGATCGGCCCCAGGACACCACTCGCCGGAACAGGTACCGCGCCACCTCGTCCGGTGACAGCCTGCGCTGCCCGCGGAACGTGCAGGTGACGCCGTACTCGTTCTCCAGCCCGAAGATGCGTCGATCCATCACCTAACCCTATTCCCCGAATGTGACAACCGGATAGGGATCACCTGGTAATCGCCGGGCCCGGCCGTGGTGGCTACTCGGCCGAGCCGGTGTCGATGTCTCCGTCCGGAGCGGTCGGAGGCTCCGGCAGCGAGACGTCTTCGGCGGCAGGCTTATCCGGCTTCGTCTCGGACTTGGCCGTCTTGAGCAGCCGCTCGAGACGGGGACCGGTGAGGCGCAGGAACTTGCGGTGCTCGCGGCCGCGGTCGAGGACCGCCACCTCGAGCTGGGTGGCGGGCGGGCGCTCGCCTCCCGGCTCGGTCAGCGCGACCAGGGCGGCCTCGAGCGCCTCCGGAAGCGGCATGTTGTCCTTGTATCGCTCCTTGAGGCGGCTCGCGACGGCCTCCGCCTGGCCGCCGATGACCGCCATGCCCTGCTCGTCGAACACCGACCCGTCGAAGGTCAGCCGGTAGATCTGGTCCTCGGCCTGGGACTCGCCCACCTCCGCGACGACGATCTCCACTTCCAGGGACTTGATGGACTCGGTGAAGATCATGCCGAGCTGCTGGGCGTACAGGTTGGCGAGACCCCGGCCGGTGACGTCGCTGCGGTTGAACGTGTAGCCGTTGATGTCCGCGTAGCGGATTCCGGCCAGGCGGAGCGACTCGAACTCGTTGTACCGCCCGACCGCGGCGAAGCCGATCCGGTCGTAGATTTCGCTGATCTTGTGGAGTGCCTTGGACGGGTTGGGCGCCACGAACAGGATGCCGTCGGCATACTGCATGACGACCACGCTGCGGCCTCGCGCGATGCCCTTTCGCGCATACTCCGCCCTGTCCCGCATGATCTGCTCGGGTGAGGCATATCCAAAGGGCATGGACACCGGGGGTGTTCCTCTCTTCGAGTTAGCGCAGCGGAGCGGTGGGTCCGTCGGGCTCTTCCATCCGCCTGGCGAGCATGGCCTGGACGAGCTCCGCGACCTCCTCGTCCGGCAGGCGGCGGAAGCCGTCCGCGGTGATCACGGCGATCACCGGCCAGATCTTCCGCGTCACGTCGGGGCCGCCGGTCGCCGAGTCGTCGTCGGCCGCGTCGTACAGCGCGTTGAGGCACGCCATCACGGTGTCCTCGGGCGAGGCGCCCTCGCGGTACAGCTTCTTGAGCGAGCCGCGGGCGAAGATCGAGCCGGAGCCGATCGAGTGGTAGTTCCGCGCCTCGTACGGCCCGCCGCCCACGTCGTAGCTGAAGATCCGCCCGCCGTCCTCCGCCGGGTCGTAGGCCGCGAACAGCGGCACGACCACGAGGCCCTGCATCGCCAGGGCGAGGTTGCCCCGGATCATCGTCGCCAGCCGGTTGGCCTTGCCCTCGGTCGAGAGCGAGCGGCCCTCCGTCTTCTCGTAGTGCTCGAGCTCCACGCGGTAGAGGCGGGCCATCTCGATGCCCGTGCTCGCGGTGCCCGCGATGCCCATGCAGGAGTAGTCGTCGGTGCGGAAGACCTTCTCTATGTCCCGCTGGGAGATGATGTTCCCCGAGGTGGCGCGGCGGTCGCCGGCCATCACCACTCCCCCGGCACAGGTCGCCGCGACGATCGTGGTCGCATGGGGGATCTGATCACCGACCGGCACGGCCGGCGCCTGCATCCGGGACGGCAGCAGATCCGGCGCGTACGCGCCGAGAAACTCGGTGAAAGACGAGGACCCCGTGTATGTGAAGAGGTTGTTCATCCCGGCCTGCTGAGATGCCACGCGACTCCCTCCAAGCGTGCGTTGTTACGCCCGACCCTACTCATGTCACCGCACTGGTTGCACTCTTCCCGATCAGCTCAGCGCGAACCTCGTTTCTTGATCGTCGTTCCGGGGGCGGCTGCCCGCCGGAGCCGCACTCGCCCTTCACTGCTTCACCAAACCGTTTCTTTACTCGTTAGTTGTCCCGTGCGACTGTCGATTTGTCTGCACGTCATGACTTTGACGGAGGTCTTCATGAGACCTGTACTCGCGGCGGTGGCGGGAGCCGTACTGGTCCTGGCCGCCTGCGGCACGGGAAGCGGATCCTCGGACGGCAGCGTCACCCTCATCATCACGGCGAACGCGATCTCCGGCGGAAAGAACGCCGAGACGGCTGACTGGACCACACGGTGGGTCATCCCGGAGTTCGAGGCGGAGCAGAAGGCGAAGGGCCGCCAGGTCCACGTCCTGTTCCAGCCGAGCGGGGTCGACGACGAGCAGTACAAGACGAAGATCGCCCTCGACCTCAAGTCGCACGCGGGGGCCGACGTGATCGACCTCGACGGCATCTGGGTGGGCGAGTTCGCCCAGGCCGGCTACGTCAAGCCGCTGGCCGAGGTGGCCGGTCCCGAGGTCGAGTCCTGGGAGGGCTGGAACCAGATCCCGGAGACCGTCCAGGGCCTGGGGATCTTCGAGGGCAAGAAGTACGGCCTGCCGCAGGGCACCGACGGCCGCGTCCTGTACTTCAACAAGGACCTGTTCAAGAAGGCCGGTCTGCCCGCCGACTGGCAGCCCAAGAGCTGGCAGGAGATCATCGACGCCGGCAACGCGCTGAAGGCCGCCGGGGTGCCGGTGCCGATCCAGCTCAACGCGGGCACCGCGATGGGCGAGGCGACGACGATGCAGGGCGCGTTGCCGCTCCTCGCCGGCGCCGGAGCGCAGATCTACACCGACGGCAAGTGGACGGGCGGCTCCCAGGCGCTGAAGGACGTGCTGGGCTTCTACCGCCAGATCTACACGACCGGGCTCGGGGATCCGAAGCTGCAGCAGGAGGCCCAGGGCAGGGACAAGTCGTTCGCCCAGTTCGCCGAGGGCAAGATCGGCATTCTGGCGGAGGGCGACTACTTCTGGCGGGCCGTCGTCGAGCCCAAGGCCGGCGTCGCCCCGATGCAGAACCGGGACGCCGTCGTCGGGTACGCCCGCATCCCCTCCGAGCAGCCGGGCTCGGGCATCCGCGGGCAGGACTTCGTCAGCATGTCGGGCGGCGCCGTACGGGTCCTGAACCCGAACTCGAAGAACCCGAAGCTGGCCTGGGAGCTGCTGTCGTTCATGCACTCGGCCAAGGCGACCACCTCGCAGCTCGCGGGCGCGGCCAGGATCACCTCGCGCGCGGACGTGAACGACCAGGTGCTCGGGGTCGACCCGATGCTGAAGTTCGTGTCGGACGAGGTGTTGCCGATCACGGCCTACCGGCCCCCGTTGGCCGTGTACCCGCAGGTGTCGGTCGCCCTGCAGGAGGCCACCGCCGACGTCGTCGCGGGCAAGACGGTCGACGAGGCGGCCGCCGCATACCAGCAGAAGGTGGAATCGCTGGTAGGCGGCGCCGCCAATGTCGCAAGCTGACCCATCGGGCCTGGGCCGCGCACGGGCCGTCGGGTTCGTGCTCCCAGGCCTGGTGCTGATCGGGGTCTTCCTGATCTTCCCCGCGCTGTGGACCATCTATCTCGGCCTGACCGACTACCGCCTGACCGGGCTCGCCGCGGCGGACCCGCAGGTCGTCGGCGTGGACAACTACACCACGGCGCTGGGGGACGAACGGTTCCGCAACTCGCTGTGGCTGACCCTGCAGTACGTGCTCGGGTCCGCGGTGGTCGGCCAGGCCGTGCTCGGGTTCGCGATCGCGTGGGTGTTGCGCAACCGCCCCGGGCCGGTCAAGCGGATCACCGAGGGCCTCGTGCTGCTGGCCTGGATCCTGCCGTCGTCGGTGATCGCGTTCCTCTGGATCGCGCTGCTCGACCGCGACGACGGCACACTGAACGCACTGCTGCACACACCGGGCTTCGCCTGGCTGCTCGACTACCCCATGCCGTCGATCATCGTGTTCAACGTCTGGCGGGGCACGGCCTTCTCGATGATGTTGTACGGCGCCGCGCTGGAGAACGTGCCGCCGTCCCACCTGGAGACGGCCAGACTCGCCGGAGCGTCGACCTTCCAGCAGCTCAGAGACGTGGTCTTCCCGAGGATCAAGGGCCACGTGCTGACCAACCTGCTGCTGATCAGCCTGTGGACCTTCAATGACTTCACGTCGTTCCAGCTCACGGCGGGCGGGCCCGAGGGCCGGTCGGAGATCCTCCCCGTGTACATCTACAACGTCGCGCTCAGCGGCGGCCGGCTGGGCTTCGGTGCCGCGATCTCGTTCCTCGTCCTGCTGATCAACCTCGTCTTCGCCTTCGTCTACCTGCGCCTGCTGCGCGACCGCAGGAAGGTGGTCGTCCCATGACCCGCGAGGAGCGCGCGGGAGCGAACCGACCAAGGCACGGCGAGGGAAGGCACGGCGAGGGAAGGCATCGCCGCGAAGAAGCCCCGGGCCCCCGTGCCGGAGGCACGGCCATGACTCGCCACGCGCTCGCCACGATCGGCCGTGCCACGTTCCTCGCGGTCGTGCTGGGATTCTTCTCCCTGCCGCTGCTGTGGCTGGCCTCCGCGCCGTTCGACGCGCACCCGTCGATCACGACGTCGCTGCCGGAGTTCACGTTCGGCAACTTCCGGTCCCTGCTCGACAACCCGTACGTCATGAGCTCGCTGCGCAACTCGCTCCTGCAGGCGGCCGGCAGCGCGGCGCTCGTGGTGGTCCTGGCGGCCCTCGCGGCGTACGCGCTGTCCCGGGTCCGGGTGCCCGGCAGGGACGCGCTGCTGTACGTACTGCTGCTCCTGTCGTCCGTGGTCACGGGGACCGCGGCGATGGTGCCGCTCTTCGAGCTCGCCACGCGGCTGAACCTGATCGACACCCACCTGGGAGTGATCCTCACGCTGTCGGGCGGCCTGCTCCCCGCCGCGATCTTCATTCTCAAGGACTTCATGGACGGCACGCCCACGTCGTACGAGGAGTCGGCCCGAGTCTTCGGGGCGTCGTCGCTGCAGATCCTGCGGCACATCGTGATCCCACTGGTGCGGCCCGGCCTGGCCACGATCGCGGTGTGGGCGGTCGCCAACGTGTGGGGCAGCTTCCTCCAGCCCTTCATCCTCCTGCGCGACCCCGACAAGGCCCCCGGCGCGGTGATCCTCTACACGCTCTACACCGAGGGCGGCGCGCCGCGCCTCGACCTGATCTCGACGTTCTCGCTCCTCTACTCGCTTCCGGTGGTCGTGATGTACGTCTTCGTCAGCCGCAGGTACGGCTTCCGCTTCCACGGAGGGATCAAGAGGTGATCTCGCTCAGCGGCCTGACCAAGGAGTTCCCCGGAGGCGTCCGAGCGGTCGACTCCCTCGATCTCGAGATCGGCGACGGCGAGTTCTTCGCCCTGCTCGGCCCTTCGGGATGCGGGAAGACGACGTTGCTGCGCTCGATCGCCGGGCTAGAGACCCCCACATCCGGAAAAATCAGGATCGGCGGGGTCGACGTGACGGCGTCGCCTCCCGGACGGCGGGACGTCGCGATGGTCTTCCAGGACTACGCGCTGTTCCCCCACATGGACGTCACGTCCAACATCGCCTACCCCCTGCGGATCAAGAAGGTCTCCCGGCAGAGGCGAGAGGCCAAGGCGGCCGAGACGGCCTCCCGCCTCAGCCTGTCCGACCTGCTGGCGCGGCGGCCGGCTCAGCTGTCCGGCGGGCAGCAGCAGCGGGTCGCCCTGGCCAGGGCGATCGCCAGCCGCCCTCAGGTCTTCCTGTTCGACGAGCCGCTGTCCAACCTCGACGCCCGCCTTCGGCTGGAGGCCCGCACGTTCCTCAAGCGCCTCCAGCGCGAGCTCGCGGTGACCACCGTCTTTGTGACGCACGACCAGGGTGAGGCGCTCGCGCTCGCCGACCGGATCGCGGTGATGAACGCCGGCCGGATCATGCAGGTCGGCACGCCGTCCGAGGTCTTCCACCGTCCCACCGACCCGTTCGTGGCCGGCTTCATCGGCTCGACCCCGATGAACCTGCTGCCCGCCTCCGCGGAGGGGGGCCGGCTGCACGTCGCCGGCGCGGTGCTCCCCCTGCCGCGCGATGTCGCGGACGGCCCGCTCGTGTACGGCCTACGCCCGGAATATGCGGATCTATCACAATCCGCACCAGTGGGGAGGCGGGACGTCTTCTCGGGGAAGGTAGCCGTCGTGGAGAATCTCGGCACCGCTCACCTGGTCACGCTCGACTCGGGAGACCTGCTGATCCAGGTCGTCGTGCCGGAGGGAGACGAGCCCGCCGTCGGGGCCTCCGCCTGGGCGGTCCCCCGTCCCGGGCGGGCACTTCTCTACCGCGACGACCGACTCCTCACGGGAGCCTGAGCATGGCCTGGATCACGGGAGCGCCCGGGGAGACGATCCGGGGGACGTGGACGCTCGACGACCGGATCTCCGGCCCGGTCAAGGAGGTGGCGTTCGAGATCCCAGCCGGCACCGCCGCCCTCACGGTGCGGCTCGGCCACGACCGCTCGGCCGGGGTGATCGACCTCGGCTGCTGGGGACCGCACGGCTTCCGCGGCTGGTCGGGCGGGGCCCGCACCGAGTACACGATCGGCCCCCTGTGGGCGACCCCCGGCTACCTTCCCGGCGACATCGAGCCCGGCGTCTGGCGGGTGCTGCTCGGCCTCCACCGCATCCCCCTCGAGGGCCTGCCGTACGAGATCACGGTGATCGCCCACCCGCGGCCGCCGGTCGCGGCGCGCCACCACCCGAGGCGGTCCGCGCGCTCCCCGCGCGAACCGCACCGGCAGGCCGCGGCCGACCGGCGGGACCTGCCCTCGCTCGACGGGTTCCGCTGGCTGGCCGGGGACCTCCACGCCCACACGCACCACTCGGACGGCTCGCTCAGCGTCTACGAACTGGCGTGCGTCGCCGCCGACCGCGGGCTCGACTTCCTCGCCGTCACCGACCACAACACGATCAGCCATCACGCCGAACTGGCCTCGGCCTCGGCGCTGGCCGGCATCCTGCTCGTCCCCGGCCAGGAGGTCACCACCGACCTCGGCCACGCCAACGCGTGGGGCGACATCGGCTGGATCGACTTCCGGCGCCCGCCGGACGAGTGGGCCCGCGCCGTGGAGGACCGCGGCGGGGTGTTGTCGGTCAACCATCCCCTCGCGGCCGACTGCGCGTGGCGGCAGCCGTTCGGCACCCGGCCGCGGACGGCGGAGCTGTGGCACTGGAGCTGGTGGGACCGCACCTGGGGCGCGCCGCTCGCCTGGGGCCAGGCCTGGACGGACGACCTGGTCGTCGTGGGCGGCGGCGACTTCCACCGGCCGGAGGACGGGCACCCTCCGGGGGCTCCGACGACGTGGGTGCTCGCCGACCCGGCGTGCGAGGGCTCGGACAAGGTCGTGCGGGCGGTGGCCGACGGCCGTACCGCGGTGTCGGCGTCTCCCGACGGGCCGCTGCTGCTCCGGCACGGGGAGGAGTTCCTCGTCGACGGCGCGGACGGGCTCGTGTTGTGGGGGCCGGACACGCGGCGGGTCATCCGCGGCGACCGCGTGCTCGTGCCCGCGCGTCCGGGAGTCCACCGGCTCGAGACGCCGGTGAACGAGGTGATGGCCCTGTGCACCTGACCCTCCCCGCGCGTGGCACGGCCTTTGCGGGAACGCAGGCGTGATCACACCGGCATCGTGGGAACGTCACGTGGCAACCGGGACGAGACGCCCGTGACGGCGGGGGGACGGTGGCAGGCGTGGACGTGGTGAAGGTGGCCGTCGTGGGCCTGGGGGTGGCCGCCCAGGTCGTCTACCTCCCCCTGCTGGCGCGGCGGCGCGACGTCTTCCAGGTCCGCGCCGTCTGCGACCTCGATCGCGAGCACGCGGAGACGGTGGGACGCGAGATCGGCGCCACGGCGTTCGGCGACCCGGTCGCCATGATGGACGCGGGCGGGTTCGACGCGCTGATCGTCTTGACCCACGGATCCCACGGGCCGATCGTGAAGCAGGCCCTCGACCGGGGCTACTGGGTGATGACGGAGAAACCTCTGGCCTACAGCCTGGCCGAGTTGGAGGGCGTCCCCGCGGACGCCCGGCTCATGGTCGCTTACATGAAGCAGTACGACCCGGCCGCGCAGCGCATGCTGGAGTCGCTGCACGAGGTGGGCGGGACGACCGCGATCCGTCAACTCGACGTGACCGTGCTGCATCCCTCGGAGGAGTCTCAGCTGCTGTTCGCCAGGGCCCGCGTGACCAAGCCCCCGGCGGACCGGCTCGCGCCGTACGCGGAGGCCGACGAGCGGGCGCTCACCGCCGCGGTCGGGACGTCGTCGGAACGGCTGCGGCGCCTGTACGCCCGGGTCGTGCTGGGCAGCGTCTGCCACGAACTGTCGCTCATGCGGATGTTCACCGTCCCGCCCGACACGGTCGACCACGTCGCCGTGTGGCCCGTCGACGTCTTCCCGCCCTCGATCGAGGTGAGCGGGACACTGCGGGGCGGCGGCTCCGGCAGGTACGGCATCCGCTGGCACCACCTGCCGAGCTATCCCGCCTACCACGAGACCGTGCGGGTGCACCACGACCACGGCTCGCTGGAGCTGCACTTCCCCTCCCCGTACCTCCTGAACGCCCCGACCGTCCTGTCCTGCCTGTCGCGGGTCGGCACGACGGAGCGGCGGACGGTCTACCGGGACGTGGCGGAGGCGTTCGAACGGCAACTCGTGGCCTTCCACCGGTTCGTCACCCAGGAGGAACGCCCTCTCACCGGCCTCGAGGGCGCCCTGGAGGACATCGTCATCGCCCAGCGGATCATCCGCCGCTACGCCGAATGGGCCGGCATCCCCGTCAGCGGCGAATGCGTCAAGAAGAGCGAGCGTGCGCGTGAACCCCTTACCGAGCCCCTCGGATGATCGTCCAGAGATCGTCGTCGTCCCCCACACCCACTGGGACCGCGAGTGGTACCTCCCCTTCCAGCGGTTCCGGATGGGCCTGGTCCGCATGCTCGACGACGTCCTGTCCGCGATGGACGAGGATCCGGCCTACCGGTTCACCATGGACGGCCAGCTCGCCGCCGTGGAGGACTACCTGGAGATCCGGCCCGCCCGCCGCGGCGACGTCGCCCGTTTCGTCGCCGAGGGCCGGTTCGCCGTCGGCCCGTGGCTGATCCTCTCCGACGAGTTCCTCTGCTCGGGTGAGACCCTCATCCGCAACCTCGAGTACGGCATGCGCGGCTCGGCCGCGCTCGGCGGCGCGATGCGCGTCGGCTACCTCCCCGACCAGTTCGGGCACTGCGCCCAGATGCCGCAGATCCTGGCGTCGGCCGGGCTGCGCGAGGCCTGCCTCTGGCGCGGAGTCCCCGCGCACGTCGACCGCGACGCGTTCGTCTGGACGGGCGCCGACGGGACCGCGGTGACGACCAGATACCTGCCCGGAGGGTACGGCAACGCCGTCGCGCTCCTCAGCGGCCCGCCCGAGGGCCTGCCCGACCGCGTCGCCGCCTTCGCCTCCTCCATGGACGGCTGGCGCTCGGGCGGCCCGCTGCTCGCGATGTACGGGGCCGACCATTCGGCCCCGTCCAGGGAGATCACCCGGGCGGGCCTGCGCGTCGCCACGCTCGGCGAGTTCATGGACGCGGCCGCGGGGACGCACGACGGCGACCTGCCGCGGGTGACCGGGGAGCTGAGGTCCCACGCGCGGGCCAACATCCTGCCCGGCGTGATCTCCGCCCGCGTGGGCCTGAAGCAGGCCATGGCCCGGGCCGAACGAGTCCTCACGCGGTACGCCGAGCCGCTGTCGGCCCTGTGGCTCTCCGACCGCACGGCCTCCGCCCGGCTGCTCGACCTCGCGTGGCGGCGCGTCATCGCGTGCAGCGGGCACGACTCCGTGACCGGCTGCGGCGCCGACGACACCGCGCAGCAGGTGGCCGCCAGGATCGCCGAGGCCGAGCAGATCGGCCAGGCGGTCGTCGACCTCGTCGGGTCGTCTCTCGCCGCCTCGGCGGGCAAGAACTCGGTCGTGGTCGTCAACCCCTCACCGTTCGAGCGGTCCGGCCTCGTGCTCGCCGACCTTCCCGAGCGCAGCGCCGTCCTCGTGGCCGCCGACGGCCGGGCCGCTCCGGTCCAGCGTCTGGAGCACGCCCCCACGCTCCTCGACGAGACCGTCATGGACGATCTCGCCCGCCTGCTCGGCCGGGTGCACGAACGGGAGCTGTTCGGCCACGAGATCGTCTCCTGGGCCCTGGAGCGGCCCGGTGAGGGCGGCGGCGGCGTGTTCACCGTCACGGTCAGCCGCCACGCCTCCGGGGCGTACGCCTACGAGGACCTGCGCCAGGCGATCCTCCACGCGGGGCCGGGACCCTGGACCGTCCGGACGCTGGCGGAACCCGTCGTCACCGTCGCCGCCCACGTCACCGTCCCTCCGCTCGGGCGTGCCGTGCTGACCGCGCGCGGCCCGGTCTTCGGCGGGCCACGGGCGGGCCTCCCCGGCGCGGTCCTCGACGGGGAGCAGGACGCCGCCACGCTGGACAACGGGCTGCTGCGCGTCCAGGTGGCCGCCGACGGCACGCTGTCCCTGCGCAGCGCCGAAGGAGTCGAGGTCCACGGGGTCGGACGCGTCGCTCACGGCGGCGACGTGGGCGACACCTACAACTACGCCCCTCCGCCGCTGGACCGCGTCCGCGACGTGCCCGTCCACGTGTCGGTGGAGCAGGTGCACGCCGGGCCGCTCGTCTCGGTGCTCGACGTCGTCCGGACCTACGAGTGGCCGGCGGACGGGCACTCGACCTCCCAGGTGACCACCGACGTCCGGACCAGGGTCGAGTTGCGGGCGGGCGAGCCGTACGCGCGGTGTGAGGTGTCCTTCGACGTCGGCTGCCGCGACCACCGGATCAGGTGGCACGCCCCGCTGCCCGCGGCGGCGGACGAGTCGTTCGCGGAGGGACAGCTCGCCGTGGTCCGGCGTGGCCTGACGGCCGAGGGCGGAGGCGGAGAGGAGCCCGTGCCCACCTTCCCCGCGGAGTCGTTCGTCGCCGCCGGCGGCCTCGCGGTGCTGCTCGACCACGTCAGCGAGTACGAGCTGGTCGGGGCGCGGGTCCCGCAGGTCGCGGAGGAGCTGGCGTTGACGCTGGTCAGGTCGGTGGGCCTGCTGTCCGGCAACCGCAATCCCCACCGGGACGAGCCCGCCGGGCCGCAGGTGGCGACTCCCGCGGCCCAGTGTCCGGGCCCGTTCTCGACGCGTTTCGCAGTCCTGCCCTATTCGGGGACCTGGCACGAGGCGGAGCTGCCGCGTCTCGCGGAGGAGTTCCGGCACGAACTGCTCGCCGTCCCCGGCTCCGGGCCGTCAGCGGCCGCGTCCGAGCGGCGAGGACTCATGATCACCGGCGACGGGGTGATGATGGCGGCGTTGCGGGAGAGGGACGGATGGCTGGAGATCCGCCTGGTGGCCGAGCATCCGGTGGCCACCGAGGCCGTGATCCACGGGGGGTTCACCGGCGCGCGCCTCGCCGACGCGCTCGGCTCCCCCGCCGCCCCGCTGGATGTCGCAGAAGGATCGGTACGGCTCCCGCTCCGTCCCTTCGAGATAGCGACCGTTCAGGTGTCGTGGTTGTAGGCGGACTCCCGCTCGATCGTCCGGCGGGCGCCCGTCACGGGACCTGCTTCTACTGCCCGCCCTTCTGGACGTAGCTCCGGACGAACTCCTCCGCGTTCTCCTCGAGGACCTCGTCGATCTCGTCGAGGATCGCGTCGACGTCGTCGGTGAGCTTCTCCTGACGCTCCTGGACGTCCGGGGACGCCTGCGCCTCGACTTCCTCGACGTCGCTCTCCTGGCGGCCGGTCTGCTTCTGACCGCCGGTGTCCTTGGTCGCCATGGGTGCTACCTCCGCTACTCGGGGATGTCCCTCTTCCTCTATTTTCCCCGAACCGCACGACAATTCGCGCGCAAGCCCCCACGATCTTTCTCCCCGGGCCGCCCGCCCCGGGCCGAACAAGGTCGTTTACGTGGGGGTGCCTGGTGGAGTAAGCCCTGAGAGCAGGCACAATGATCCACGGCACCGGCCTGCTGTAGATCGGATCGTTATGCCCGCCACGCCGTTCCCCGGCGTCCGGCGGCACCCGTCCGGACCACAATGTGCAGGGATTCTCGGGCCCACGGGGGCGGCTGGAGCGCGGACGGGGAACTGATGGAAACAGATCGGGCAGGACGACTGCTCGGGGATCGGTACAGACTCGTCTCGCCTTTCCACCGGGAGGACGGCGGAGTCATGTGGCGGGCTCACGATCAGCGGCTCAGCCGTGACGTGGTGCTCAAGGAGGTGCGCCCGCCCGCCCACATCGAGAAGTCCGATCTGCCCTCCGCACGGCTCCACGCGCTCGGTGAGGCGCGCGCGGCGGCACGGCTGGCCCATCCGGCGATCGTCACCGTGCACGACCTCCTGGAGGATCAGGGCCGGCTCTGGATGGTGACCGAGCTCCTGCGCGGTCTCACCCTGAGGGAGACGGTGCGGCACCTGTCCAGGCTGCCGATCCACTGGGCCGCCTGGGTCGGCTTCCAGCTGCTTGCCGGGATCCGGTACGCCCACGGCAACGGGGTGCTGCACGACGGCATCCGGCCGTCGAGGGTCCTGCTCACCGAGGAACGCGTGGTGCTGACGGGATTCGGGTTCGCGACGCCGGAGAACGCTCCCGCGCAGGCCGCGACCGTCCCCACACCGTACGCCGCACCGGAACGGGCCCTCGGCGCCCGCCCGGCCGAGGCGTCGGACCTGTGGTCGTTCGGGGCGACGCTGTACTTCGGCGTGGAGGGCAGGCCCCCCTACCCGGCCGACGCGTTCGTCACCGCCGACGACCGCGGCGAGCCGGACCCGCCGCGCCATGCCGGTCCGCTGCGGCCGGTCCTCGATGGCATGCTCCAGATCGACCCGGAAAGACGGATGCCGGCCGAGGACGCGACCGCCCTCCTCGTGGAGCTCCTGAAGAGGGAGGGCATCGCGGCCACGTTGCCCGGGCGCCGGGCCGAGTCACCCCTGCCCTCCGCCTTTACAAAGTAGATTTATTGGGTCGCCGGGTGCGCCGCCCGCCGGGCCGCGGCGACGAAGCGGCCCGCGAGCCGGGGGCTGCCTGCCCAGTGCAGGTGCAGGTAGGTGGCCAGGACCCCGCCACTGGCGTATCCGTCGGCCCCGCCCCGCCAACGGAAGGCGGGCCTGTCCGGCGGCGTGCAGACCGTCCGGTGGAACTCGTGTCCGCGGAAACGCTCGCCCTCCCGGGTCAGCACCGTGTCGGTCACGGCGACCGCGTCGCGGTAGCCGAGCGTGAGCCGGGAGGTCATCCGCGCCGTCGTGTCGAGGACGCCGCACATCGGGAGTCCGTCGAGCTCCCTGCCCAGGTAGAGAAGCCCGGCGCACTCGGCGGCGATCGGCCCGCCGAAGCCAGCCACCTGCTCGCGCAACGGCACGTTCGCCGACAGATCGCTCGCGTAGACCTCGGGGAAACCGCCGGGCACGACGATTCCCCGCGTGCCCTCGGGCAACGCCTCGTCGTGCAGCGGGTCGAAGGTGACGACCTCGGCGCCCGCGGCCTCGAGAAGCTCCACGTGCTCGGCGTAGCCGAAGGTGAACGCCGCCCCGCCCGCCACCGCGATCCTGGTCCGGGCCCCGTCGGGCTCCGCGCCGTCCTCCCGGACGGCCTCGGCCGGCGACCACACGGGTCCCGGCGAGGCCGGAGCCGAGCGGGCGAGCCGTACGAGCGCGTCGAGGTCGCAGGACCCGGCGACCAGGGCGGCGAGCAGTTCGGCGGTCCTGACGGCCTCCGCACGTCGCTCCGCCACGGGGATCAGGCCCAGGTGGCGGGACGGCGTCTCGATCTCCCCGGCCTTCCTGATCGCGCCGAACACGGGGACTCCGGCGTCTTCGAGGGCCCCGCGGCAGATCTCCTCGTGGCGGTCGGAGGAGAGCCTGTTGAGGATGACCCCGCCGAGCCGGATCCGGGTGTCGTACGACGCGAATCCGTGGACGAGGGCGGCCACCGACTGGCCCTGTCCCGCGGCGTCCACGACGAGGACGACGGGCGCGTCCAGCAACCGGGCGACGTGGGCCGTCGAGGCGAAGTGCCCGTGACGGCCCGGCCCGCCGGGGCTCGCGGCGACCCCGTCGAACAGCCCCATGACCCCCTCGACGACCGCGAGGTCGGATCCGGCCGACCCATGCCGGAACAGGGGGCCGACGAGGTCCTCACTGGTCAGCCAGGGATCGAGGTTGCGTCCCGGCCGCCCGGTCGCGAGGGAGTGGTAGCCGGGGTCGATGTAGTCCGGCCCGACCTTGTGCGGAGACACGCGCATACCGCGCTCGGCCAGGGCGGCCATCAGGCCGGTGGCCACCGTGGTCTTGCCCGTCCCCGAACCGGGCGCCGCGATCACGAGCCGGGGCACGCCGCTCATCGCCGGCTCCCGGTCGACGGCCTGACCGGTGACGGGCTCGATGACGGTTTCGGCGGCGGGGTCGGCGGCACGGATGATCCATTCCCGGGGTCCTCGCCCCGATCGGGTAGGGCTGCGGCCGGTGGGGAGGTCTGCTCGGCTCCCGGCCCGGCGCTCCCGGGCCTGCACGGCCGCCCGAAGTGTACGACGTACGGCCACGCCGGGCCCTGGCCAGGTGCGCCGGACCGTGATCGGCAGGCGCGGACCGCCGGACGCCCCGCACCGTGATCGGCAGGCGCGGACCGCCGGACGCCTCGCGGCGTGATCGGCAGGGGACCCTCAGACGGGCGCGCCCAGACGCAGGTTCCAGCGCCCGCTTCTGCCGGTCAGCTCGACCCGGCTCAGCGGCTCGACGTCGATCCGCCAGAAGGCCCCCGGCCCGGTTCCGAGCGCGTGGACGATCGCGGCCCGGATCACGGACGGGTGTGTGACGGCGACCACCCGGCCCGCGGGCAGTCCAGCGAGCCACTCGCCCGCCCGGCCGACCACGTCGGCGACGGACTCCCCGCCGTGCGGCGCCGCCGCCGGATCGCCGAGCCAGCGGCTCACGCCCTCGGGGTCGGCCGCCTGGACGTCGGCCAGCGTACGGCCACGCCATCCGCCGAAATCGCAGTCGCGCAACTGCGGAACGGGCTCGGCCACCAGACCCAGCATGCCTGCCGTCTGGCCGCACCGGAGCTCGGGGCCCCGCAGCGCGAGGCCGTCCGTGTAGGCCGCGCCGAGGTCCCCGTCACGACGCCCACGACGGTCGCGGTCCTCCACCGGCTCGTCTCCGGGGAAGGACGCCGCCGCCATCGCCGCCGTGAAGGCGTGACAGATCAGCAGGAGGCGTGTGGTCATCGGTTCGGGGTGGCCCGGCCGCCCGGGGGCTCAGCCTTCGCCGGTCAGCGCCGCCACCAGGTCGGCGGCGGTCCTGCACCGGTCGAGAAGGTCGCCCACGTGCGCCTTGGTGCCGCGGAGGGGCTCCAAGGTGGGCACCCGCTGCAGCGACTCCCTGCCGGGGATGTCGAAGATCACCGAGTCCCACGACGCGGCGGCAACCGACTCGCTGTACTGGCGCAGGCAGCGGCCGCGGAAGTAGGCACGGGTGTCATTCGGCGGCATCTCGATCGCCCGCTCGACCTCGTCCTCGGTCACCAGCCGCTGGATGCGGCCACGCGCGACGAGCCGGTTGTACAGGCCGCGCTCGGGACGGATGTCGGAGTACTGCAGATCGACGAGCTGGAGGCGCGGATGGCTCCAGGGCAGGTTGTCACGGGTGCGGTAACCCTCGAGGAGCTCCAGCTTGGCCACCCAGTCGAGTTCCCTGGACAGCTGCATCGGGTCCTCGGCGAGCCGGGTCAGCACCGACTCCCAGCGGTTGAGCACGTCCTTGGTCATCTCGTCGACGCTGGAGCCGTAGCGGTCCTCGACGTACTTGCGGGCCTGCTCGAGATACTCCATCTGGAGCTGGACGGCGGTCATCTTCCGGCCGTTCCGCAGCGCGATCTCGTACTTGCAGGTCGGGTCGTGGGACACGGCCCGCAGCGCCGCGACCGGCGACTCCGCCGACAGGTCGTTGGTGAGGAAGCCGTCCTCGATCATCGCCAGGACGAGCGCCGTGGTCCCCAGCTTCAAATACGTCGAAATTTCCGACATATTGGCATCGCCGATGATGACGTGGAGGCGGCGGTACTTCTCCGGGTCGGCATGCGGCTCGTCGCGCGTGTTGATGATCGGCCGCTTGAGCGTGGTCTCGAGGCCGACCTCCACCTCGAAGAAGTCGGCCCGCTGGCTGATCTGGAAACCCTCGCCGCGCGAGTCCTGCCCGATCCCAACCTTGCCCGCGCCGCAGACGACCTGACGGGACACGAAGAACGGGGTGAGGTGGCGGACGATGTCGGCGAACGGGGTGGCCCGGCGCATGAGGTAGTTCTCGTGGCAGCCGTAGGAGGCGCCCTTGGCGTCGGTGTTGTTCTTGTAGAGCTGGATGGGGGCGTTGCCCGGCATCGCCGAGGCGCGGACCGCGGCGTCGTGCATGACGCGCTCCCCCGCCTTGTCCCAGATGACCGCTGCCCGGGGGTTGGTGCACTCGGGGGTGGAGTACTCGGGGTGGGCGTGGTCGACGTAGAGCCGCGCGCCGTTGGTCAGGATGACGTTGGCCAGGCCGAGATCCTCGTCGGTCAGCTGGCTCTGGTCGGCCACCTCACGGGCCAGGTCGAACCCACGGGCGTCACGGAGCGGGTTCTCCTCCTCGAAGTCCCATCGAGCGCGCCGGGCCCTCGCGGCCGACGCCGCCAGGTACGCGTTGACGACCTGTGAGGAGGTCACCATCGCGTTGGCCCCTGGCTGCCCGGGTACGGCGATGCCGTACTCGGTCTCGATGCCCATCACCCGCCGAACCGTCATGCGCACCCCGCCTGTTTCAGGCTGTCGTTCCGCCGTTATATCCCCGAGCCTAGCCCCTTCTCTATGCCCGGCTGCCAGACAGTTACGGCACCGATGCCTAGGGAGTTTGTACCGGAACAAGCGGCTGGAGGGGGAAGGCGGCTTTCCGCCCGCCCATTCGGCGCCGACGCCGGCGGCCGACCGGACCCGCTCCCAGGGCCTCCGCCCGATCGCTGACCAGCGGATTGGACGGCCGGCCCGATCCCGCTCAGCCGGCCGCTTGGGCCCGGCCGGACCACGCGTCAGGACGCGAAGCGGCGCGGCCCCCTGAGGGACCGCGCCGCTCCTGACGCCGCGAGTTTCGCCGGCTGACGGTTGTTGCCGAAGTGCCTGTGCCTTCCTCTGAGGTCGTCGTGCTCAGAGGTACTGACCGGTGTTGGCCACCGTGTCGATCGACCGGCCGGCCTCCGTGCCCTGCTTGCCCTGGACGAGCGTGCGGATGTAGACGATCCGCTCACCCTTCTTGCCGGAGATTCGGGCCCAGTCGTCGGGGTTGGTGGTGTTGGGCAGATCCTCGTTCTCGGAGAACTCGTCCACGCAGGCGGCCAGCAGATGCGCGATCCGCAGACCCTTCTGCCCGGTCTCAAGGAACTGCTTGATCGCCATCTTCTTGCCGCGATCCACGATGTTCTGGATCATGGCTCCGGAGTTGAAGTCCTTGAAGTAGAGGACTTCCTTGTCTCCGTTGGCGTAGGTCACCTCGAGGAAGCGGTTCTCCTCGCTCTCGGTGTACATCCGCTCGACGACCCGCTGGATCATGCCCGCGATCGTGCCGTCACGGCTGTCGCCGTGCTCGGCCAGGTCGTCGGCGTGGAGCGGGAGCTCGCTGATGATGTACTTCGAGAAGATGTCCTTGGCCGCCTCGGCGTCCGGCCGCTCGATCTTGATCTTCACGTCCAGACGGCCGGGCCGCAGGATCGCGGGGTCGATCATGTCCTCGCGGTTGGAGGCGCCGATGACGATGACGTTCTCCAGGCCCTCGACGCCGTCGATCTCCGACAGCAGCTGGGGGACGATGGTGTTCTCGACATCGGAGGAGACGCCGGAGCCGCGGGTACGGAAGATCGAGTCCATCTCGTCGAAGAACACGATCACCGGTGTGCCCTCGGAGGCCTTCTCCCGGGCCCGCTGGAAGACCAGGCGGATGTGCCGCTCGGTCTCGCCGACGTACTTGTTGAGAAGCTCGGGACCCTTGATGTTGAGGAAGAAGCTCTTGCCGGACTGGCCGGTCTTCTCGGCGACCTGCTTGGCGAGGGAATTGGCGACCGCCTTGGCGATCAGCGTCTTGCCGCACCCGGGAGGGCCGTACAGCAGCACGCCCTTGGGCGGGCGGAGCTTGTGCTCCCTGAACAGGTCGGCGTGCAGGTAGGGCAGCTCGATCGCGTCCCTGATCTGCTCGATCTGCCTGCTGAGGCCACCGATCTCCTCGTAGGAGATGTCGGGGACCTCCTCGAGGACGAGCTCCTCGACCTCGGACTTGGGGATCCGCTCGTAGACGTAGTTGGAACGGGGCTCGAGCAGGAGGGAGTCGCCGGCGCGGATCGGCTGGTCGAGGAGGGACTCTGCCAGCTTCACCACGCGCTCCTCGTCCGCGTGCGAGATGACGAGCGCGCGCTCGCCGTCCTCCAGGAGCTCCTTGAGCATGACGATCTCGCCGACGTCCTCGAAGCCGAGGGCCTCGACGACGTTGAGCGCCTCGTTCAGCATGACCTCCTGGCCACGCTTGAGCGACTCGGCCTCGACGGCGGGGCTGACGTTGACCCGCAGCTTGCGGCCGCCCGTGAACACCTCGATCGTGCCGTCTTCTCTGGCCTCGAGGAACACTCCGAAGCCGGACGGCGGCTGGGCCAGCCGGTCGACCTCCTCCTTGAGGGCGACGATCTGGTCTCTGGCCTCCTTGAGGGTGGAGACCAGACGCTCATTCTGGCTCGTGAGGGCCGCCACCTGGGCCTGTGCCTCATGAAGCCGCTCTTCGATGACCCTGGCCTGCCGGGGTGATTCGGCCAGCTTCCGGCGCAACGCGGTGATCTCCTCCTGCAGGAAGGAGACCTGTGTTGTGAGATCCGCGACCTCCCGTTCGCGCTGCGCGGCCCGAGCCTCAGCGTCGTCGCGAGCTGCCACGCCCCGTCACCTCCTTCCCCGTCGAGAACGACTACTCAAGACCCTACCTATCTTGGCGCTGTACGTAACCTGGCCGGGCAGTGTTCGTGTAGTTACATTGGGTGTTCGCCGTTTGATACCTAATTGAGCGTTTATTCTCGCAGCATAAGGAACACACCCTTATGTTCCCGTGTCACTGGGCTTTGCCCGTTTGTAGCTGAATCGTCACCCTCATTCGGTACCCTCCCCATATGCCCCCTTCGCGGGACGCCGGCGCCGAGGCGGGGGCGTGACGCCGTCCGCCATGCGACGGGCGCTGACGAGGAACCCCGTGTGGCCGACCATGCGGTGGTCCGGCCGTACGGCGAGGCCCTCGACATGCCAGTCGCGAACCAAGGTCTCCCACGCGTGGGGCTCGGTGAAACTCCCGTGTTCTCTGAGCGTTTCCACGGTTCTGGACATCTGCGTAGTGGTTGCTACATAACAGCAAATAACCCCGCCGGGAGTCATGGCCTTGGCGGCCGCGTCGACGCACTCCCACGGGGCGAGCATGTCGAGGATCACGCGGTCGACGTCCACCTCGTCGAGCGCGTCGACGAAGTCGCCCACGACCAGTCGCCACTGGTCCACGGGTCCGCCGTAGAACTTCTCCACGTTCTTGGTCGCGACCTCCGCGAAGTCCTCCCGGCGCTCGTACGACGTGACCGAGCCCTCGGGACCGACCGCGCGCAGCAGGAAACAGGTCAGCGCCCCCGAGCCGACTCCGGCCTCGACCACGCGGGCGCCGGGGAAGATGTCGGCCATGCCCACGATCTGCGCGGCGTCCTTGGGGTAGATCACCGCGGCGCCGCGCGGCATGGACAGGGCGTAGTCGGCCAGGAGATGGCGGAACGCCAGATAGTCGGTGCCGCCCGAGGACCGGACGACGGAGCCCTCAGGCCGGCCGATCAGCTCGTCGTGCGGGATCGACCCCTTGTGCGTGTGGAAGACTCCGCCCTCTTTGAGCGTCACCGTGTGCCGCTTGTTCTTGGTGTCGGTGAGCTGAACCTGATCTCCGGCCTGGAACGGGCCGTGCCTGCGAAAACCCATGGTGAAAAGGCTATCGGGCATTGCCGGCGCGGCTGCCGCCCGCAAGCCGGATATACGCCGATATGCGTGGATACCGACAGAGACTGTCGGAGACTGACAGACACCGACAGACACCGACGGCACACGCGGCCCGGAATGCGCCCGAACCGGATACCGGCTGGCCCCCCTCGGCGCCCCACTGGTAGCAATGGTGCATGTTCCCCCGCGAAGTCATCCAGGCCGGCCCCGTGATCCTCCGCATCCCCGAAGAGAAGGACGCCGACGCCGTCGCGCGGGCGCACGCCGACCCGCTGGTCGCCAGGTTCGTCCCGATGGTGCCGCCGGATTACGACCGCGAGGACGCGCTGAACTGGATCTCGGCGGCGCAGGTCGTGTGGGACGAGGGCGGGGCCGAGTTCGTGATCGCCGATCGGGACACCGGCGAGGTCCTGGGGGCCACGGTGCTGAAGCAGCCCGACCGGTTCGGCAACAGCGAGGTCGGCTACCTGCTGGCCCCGTGGGGCCGGGGCCGAGGAGCCGCGACGGCGGCGGTCCGCGCCCTCTCCGAGTGGGGCTTCGCGCACGGCGTGCCCCGCATCGGGCTGATCACCGACGTGGAGAACATCGCGAGCCAACTGGTGGCGTATCGGTCCGGGTTCGCATGGGAAGGAGTGCTGCGCGGGGAATACGCGACTCGCGACGGCGTCCGGCACGACTCGATCGCCTTCGCGCGACTGGCGGGCGACCATGGCGACCCGATCGACCCCTTCCTGCCGTTCTTCCCCGGCGGCTTCCCCTCGGGTTCGCTGGCCGACGGCGTCGTACGGCTCACGCCGCTTCTGCCCGGCGACACCGACGACTACCACACGATGCAGTCCGACCCGCAGATGTACAGGTTCAGCGTCCCGCCGGAGCCGCCGTCCCATGCCGACAGCTCGATGCGGTGCCGGTACGCCGGGATGTGGTGGTTGTCCGGCGAGCGGGTCGAGCTCGCCGTGCGCTGGGCCGAGACCGGCGCCTTCGCCGGGCATCTCCAGCTCACGGCCGTGGTGCCCCCACTGGGCCAGGCCATGGTGGGGTACAGCCTCCTGCCGGAGTACCAGGGGCGGGGTGTGATGACCCGGGCGGTGGACCTCCTGGCGTCCTGGGCGTTCGAGCACACGGGGATCCGCAGGCTCGTCGCGGGGACCGCCTCCGACAACGGCGCCTCCCACCGGGTGCTCGAGCGCGCGGGGTTCGTCCGCGAGTTGCTGGTCAAGGATCTGCTCCCCGGCCCGGACGGCACGCGGATCGACGACGTCCAGTGGGCGCGGACCCGCTGACCGGCGTCCGCGCCCGCCGTACGACGGGGATCAGTCGGCGCCGTACGCCGCCCTGAGCTTGGCGAAGGCGGCGTCGGTGCCCTGGAGCGCCCGGTCGATCTCCACGTCGGTGTGGGCGGCCGACAGGAACCAGTTGTGCCATGCGTGGAGGAAGACGCCCTCGTCCAGGCAGGCTCCGGCCCAGTGCATCGCCTTCTCGAGGGTCTCGTCGCCCTCGAAGGACAACCAGGGCACCTGCACGGGACCGGTCTGCTTCACGACGAACCCGTGTGACGCCGCCTGCGCCGCGAGCCCCTCGCGGAGCCGGGTGCCCGCCCGGTGCATCAGGGCGACCCCGTCGGTCTCCCTGAGGATCTCGATCGTCGCCGTCGCGGCGGCCATCGCGGTCGCGGAGAACCAGAACGAGCCGGTCGAGTACAGGGTCTGCGCCGGGCCGCGCAGCGCCTCGGCGCCCGTGACCGCGGCGATCGGGAAGCCGTTGGCCATGGCCTTGCTCCAGGCCGTCAGGTCGGGGCGCACACCCAGCGGCTCCCACGAGCCCCGGAGGTCGAGCCGCCACCCGGCGCGGACGTCGTCGATGACGAGGGCGGCGCCGAGACGGTCCGCCAGGGCGCGGATCCCCCGGGCGAACTCCGCCTCGGCCAGCTCCTGGTCCTCGAACGAGTCGTGCTTGAACGGTGTGACGAGGACGGCGGCGACGTCCCCCTCGGCCTGGGCCGCCGCGGCCTCGGCGGAGGCGAGGTCGTTGTAGGTGAACTCGATGGTGTCGGCCCGCTGGTTGGGGGTCACCCCGGAGAGGCCGGGCGTGCACCAGGGGTCGGCGCCGTGGTAGGCGCCGTGGGCGACCAGCACCTTGGTCCTCCCGGTGGCCGCCCTGGCCACCATCAGGGCCTGCGTCGTCGCGTCGGTGCCGTTCTTGGAGAACATCGCCCAGTCGGCCGACGGGATGAGGTCCACCAGGAGCTCAGCCAGCTCCACCATCACCGGACCCGGCCCGTTGAGGCAGTCGCCCGACGCCTGCTGCGCGGCGGCGGCGGCCTCGACCCGCGGGTTGCGGTGCCCCACGATCATCGGGCCCCAGCTGCACATCAGGTCGACGTACTCCTTGCCGTCCGCGTCCCACTGGCGGGCGCCTTCGGCCCTCACGAAGAACTGCGGGTACTTCTCGCCGTGCAGCGCCGCGTTGAGGTGGCCGTACATGCCGCCGGGGATGACCTTCGCGGCACGCGCGCGCAGGGAGGCGTCGCCGGCGGCCGCGTGGCCAGGCGCGACGTCGCGGGACAACTCACTCATGGGACGGCTCTCCTCTTCGAAGCGATGGTTCACTGTGAAAGGTGTGCCCGATCGGACCGCCCCCGGCGTACGACGACGCGGACGGCCCGGCCGGTCACGGTCAGGGCGCCTCGACGGGCCCGTCGAGGCCCGCGTCGGAGCCGAGGCCGCCCGCCACACGGGCGGCGACCGCCGTTCCGAGCCTGGCGGCGCCGACGACGTCACGGCCGCCGAGCAGGCCCGCCACGAATCCCGCGCAGTACGCGTCGCCGCATCCGGTGGTGTCGACGACGGGCACGTCGAGCGCGGGGACGCTCGTGTGGCCGGACGAGGTGGCGACCAGGCTGCCCTGCCCGCCGAGCGTGATCAGCGCGCCCTTGAGCCCTTCGCCGAGCAACGCGTGCGCGGCCGCCTCCGGCGTGTCCGCGCCGCTCAGCATGAGCGCCTGCTCCTCGTTGGGCAGGAAGTAGTCGACGTGCGGCAGGAAGGCCCGCACCGCCGGCATCAGGTCGGGCATATTGGACAGGAGGTCCATTGTGACCACTGTCCCGTTCTCCCGGATCTTGTCCAGGAGCGCGAAGAACGCCGGGTCGTGCAGGCCCCACGTCACGTCCATGCCGCCGAGATGCACGATCTCCGCTCCCGCGATCCGCTCCTGGTCGAGATCGGCCAGGGACAGCCCCAGGTTCGCGCCGGGGACATGGAAGGACGGACGGCCGCCGTCCGGCCGGATCGGCAGGATGGAGGCGGCGGTCTGCTCGCCGGGCTTGCGCACGACGCCGCTCACGTCGACCCCGTGCCGCTTCATGATCATGACGAGGACGTCGCCCAGGTCGTCGTCGCCCACCGCGCCGAGGGAGACGACGGGGACGCCTATCTTCGCCAGATCGACCGCCGTGCCGGCGGCCGCGCCGGCGGCGGTGATGCGGATCTGCTCCACCAGATGCGTGTCCTGGCCCTCCGGGATGGACTCCACCGGACGCGCCAGGACGTCCACGATGTGAACGCCAAGCGTGACAACCGACATGTGCGGATAATAGACGGGCGACCGACTAAAACAACAGGGGGGCGCATGCCGAAGATCGTCAATCATGAGGAGCGGCGCGACGAGGTGGTCGCGGCGGCCCGCCGGATCATCCTGCGCGACGGCATCGAGGCCGCCACCACCCGGGCCATCGCGAAGGAGGCCGGATACTCCAACGGCGTGCTGACCCACTATTTCGCCGACAAGGACGACATCCTGCTCTCGGCGCTGGAGTCCTCCCACCGGCGGATCGCCGACCGGCTCGCGCGGAAGTTGTCGGGCCTCGGCGGCCTCGAGGCGCTGCGGGAGGTGCTCGTCGACAACGTGCCGCTCGACGAGGAGCGGGCGATGGAGACCGGCCTGGAGATCGGGTTCTGGGGGCGGAGCCTGACCAGCCCCGAACTGCTGGAGGTCCAGCGTCGTGAGGCGGCCGAGCTGCGCTACCTGGTGGTGAGCCTGCTGCAGTCGGCCGCCGAGGCCGGGCAGATCCGCACGGACGAGGACCTGGACGACGTCGCCGAACGGCTGCTCGCGCTCGTCGACGGGTTGAGCGTGCACCGGCTGCTCTATCCGGCCCGGATCACCGAGGAACGCCTGGAACGGCTCATCCTCGCCGAGTTGGACCGGCTCCGGCCTCAGCAGCGCTGAGGCGGCCCGGGGACGCGCTCCGTCCCCGGGCCGTCCACGTCACGCCCCCCGATGGGCCTCGTAGCGCATCGTCCGGGAGACGCCGACCCGCACGGTCGTGCCCGGGTGGATCGCCACCTCCTCGTCCGGAGGGATGTCGTAGAAGTTCGGATCGCCGGGCGGCTGGATCTGGGTGCCGTTCACCGAACCGAGATCGATGAGGTTGACGTCCCAGCCCTCCAGAGCGACCCGCAGGTGGCGGCGGGACACCGAGCCGTCAGGGCTGGTCACCCTGGCCGGCCGGGCCCTGCCGGTCTGCACCTCCGCGGCACGCTCGGGATCACGGCCGAGCACGTAGTCGGAGTCCAGCTGCAGGGTCATCCCGTCGTCCAGAACGAGCACTCCGAGCGGCGGCCGCGACCCCTGGTACGGCACCACCGAACGCTGGTCGATCGCGATGCCGCAGACCGCGCAGTACGGCACGCGCGGGTCGTTGAAGTGGTCGTTCTTGCAGTCGACGCCGAAGACCATGGGCCCTGCGCCGGGCTCGGAGCCGGGATCCGGAGAGGTGTCGAGCTGCGTGACGTCCTGCACCCCCTGGGGCGTCTCCCGACCCTGAGGCATGTCCCGACCCTGGGCCATGTCCCGACCCTGGGCCATGTCCCGACCCTGGGCCATGTCCAGGCCTTGCGGCATCTCCCGGCCGAACTCCTGGGGCGGCTGCTCACGGCCGGCCTCGGGCCCGGGCAGGTCGAAGGGCCCGCTCGGCGGGCCGTCCTGCCGGAGCTCGGACCGCTGGCCGTGCCGTCCCTCGTCGCGCGGCCCGTCGAGGGGCGTCCAGTGGTCGGAGAGCGGTGAAGACCCCGGCGAGGGCAGCGGGGGAAGCGGAGGCAACGAGGACACCGGTGAGATCAGCGAGGGGCCCGACAGGGGGTCGAGCGGGCTCGGCACGGGCGGACCGGCCGGTCCCTGGCCCTGCGAACTCGGCACCGGCTCCGGAGGCGGCCCCGGCGGAGGACCGGGCGGCAGCGGCGGAAGGGGCGGCAGCGGCGGCGGGACGACGGGCTCCCGCGCGGGGAGCGGGTCCGGAGGCCCGATCGGCGGGAACGGGTTCGGCTGGAGGTGGGGCGGCGGCATGTGGGGCGCCGGCTGTGGGGGCGGGGCCGTCAGATGCGGCGTGCGCTGCGGCAGCGGCGGAACCACCGCGGAGTCGCCGCGCTGCGTGAGATCCAGCTCGATGCCAGCGCCGGGCACCACCCCGCTGTCGAGCCGGGCGAAGGGGCTGGCCTGCCCCGCACCCGGCAGCCGGAGCTCGATCTTGGCGATCGGACCGCCGATGAGCCGATCGGTCCAGGTGAGCGCCTCCCGGCCGGCCAGGTGGACGTCTCCGTCCGGCCCCGCGGACACGGTGGCCGTCGCGGCCCCGCTGACGAGCACGGCCACGCCGCCTCCCGCGGGCCCGGCGACCGCGCAGGGGACCGGCTCCCCCGCGATCGACCTGTCCATCGCCCTGGCGAGGACCTGGGCCACCCGGCGGGCCAGAGCCCGGCCGTCCCCGCCCGTCGCCGCGGTCTCCCGCAGCGCCGCCAGGAACTCCCCCACCTCCTGCTCGGCCGCGGCGCAGACGAGCAGCAAGCCGTTCAGATGGGCGACCACGCCCTCTCCCGGCATCGGGCGGATCAAACCCACGCCCTGTTCCGTCACAGAACTCTCCCTCCCGGATACCCCGGAATCGCCACCTGACCATCGGTACCCGGCCCGGACCACCGGCCGTCGTCGCGGCATCCGTCCCGTGGGACACCCCACGGGACACGGAACGCGGCGGCTGATGGCACCGGATCGATCATCCCAGAACGTAGCAAACCAATGGTGAACGCCGTTCCTGAATCTACGCCGCCCGGACCCGTGGGCAGAACGGGCCCGGGGGTCAGGCGGCCGTGACGGCGCGATCTCACTACCGAGCCGTCAGACCCCGGTGAACACACGGTTGACATCCGCCGTGGACAGCACACCGTAGATCTCGCCACCCTGCTCGACCAGCAGATACTCCGCCGCGGGGGTGCCGCGCATCGCCTCGAGGAGTGACTCCCCCTCGAGATCGGCCCCCAGGACCAGCGACGGCTCCAGCGTCCGCGACACCGAGCCGACGTTGACCCACGGCCTGCGGTGTTCCGGGGTGGCGTTGATGGCCGCCTCGTTCACGATCCCGACCGGCCGCCCGTCGTGGTCGACCACGACCATCGCGCCCGCCCCGGCGTCGCCCGCGCGGCGGAGCGCCTCCGAGAGCGGGGTCTCCGCGGTCACGGGAAGTGCCCTGCGCGCCAGGACCCGGGCTCGCAGCTGGGGCAGCCTGGCCCGCACTCGCGCCACCCGCAGCGACTGCGAGGCTCCGAGCCAGATGAAGGCCGCCAGCACCACCGACCAGAGCCAGGAGAAACCGGTCGGCATCTGCCCGGCGGCGACGTAGGGCAGCAGGGACAGGGCCACGATGACCACGGCGACGGTCCGGCCTCCCCAGGCGGCGGCGAGGGTGCCGCGGCCCGGATCCTTGGTCGCCTTCCACACGCCCGCGCGAAGGAGCCGTCCGCCGTCGAGCGGCAGGCCCGGCAGCAGGTTGAAGATCCCGACGATCAGGTTGGACAACCAGAGCTGCCAGATCAGCACGGGGATCAGCCCGACCGGAGGATGCACCGCCATGTGCAACGGGTTGATCGATCCCTCGACGAACAGGGCCGCGGAGACCGCGTACCCGATCACGGCCAGCCCGAGGGACAGCACCGGACCGGCGACGGCGACGTTGAACTCGCGGCCCGCCGTCTCCGGCTCGCGCTCGATCTCGGAGACTCCGCCGAGCATGTAGAGGACGATCCGCCGCACCGGCAGGCCGTAGTGCTTGGCGACCACGCAGTGGGCGAGCTCGTGGAGCAGGACCGAGGCGTAGAGGAGTACGGCGAAGATCAGCGCCACGACGATGGCGCCGGCGTCCCCGTAGCCGGGAAGGCTCGCGGCGAACACGTCCTGGAAGCTGAAGGCGATGAAGGCCGCCACGATCAGCCACGTGGGCGATATGTACACCGGAATGCCGAACGGGCTGCCAATCCGCAGACCCGGGGACTGGTTGGCAGGTGTACTCATGTTGGCCGCCTTCTCTCCTCGACCTCGATGCTACGCGGCGCCGAGGTGAGATCAGCCTATGAGTTCAGGCGCTCTGCGCGAACCCGCGCCGCCACTCGGGTCGTCTCTCGTCGCACGCGCTCCCCGGGCGCCCGATTCGGTCCTCGTCTTCCCGCTCCCGCTCGTCGGCTCCGTGCTTGTCGACTCCGTGGTTGTCGGCTCCGTGCTTGTCGACTCCGTGGTTGTCGGCCGCGTGGCCTACAGTGCGGGCATGACCCTCGCCGAAGAGCGCTCGATCATCGGCGCCCTGTCCCCCTCGCGTGCCGGTGATTTCATGACCTGCCCGCTGCTCTACCGGTTCAGGGTGATCGACCAGCTTCCCGAGCGGCCCTCCCCCGCGGCGGTGCGCGGCACGCTCGTCCACGCGGTCCTCGAGCGGCTGTACGACCTGCCGGCCGAGGCGAGGACGACCGCGGCCGCGCAGGACCTCCTGGAGCCCCAGTGGGAGCGTCTGCTCACGGAGGAGCCGGAGTACGCCGGGCTGTTCGAGACCGACGAGGAGCGCGGCAAGTGGCTCGCGCAGGCCAGGACGATGGTCGAGCGCTACTTCACGCTCGAGGACCCGCGGCTGCTCGAGCCGGCCGAGCGTGAGATGTACGTGGAGACCGTGCTCGAGAGCGGCCTGATGCTGCGCGGCTACATCGACCGCCTGGACGTGGCGCCCACCGGCGAGATCCGCGTGGTCGACTACAAGACGGGCACGGCGCCCCGGCAGGACTTCGAGGCCAAGGCGCTGTTCCAGATGAAGTTCTACGCGCTGGCCCTGTGGCGCCTCAACGGGACCGTGCCGAGGATGCTCCAGTTGATGTACCTCGGGAACGGGGAGATCCTGCGCTACACGCCGGACGAGGCCGACCTGCGCGCCACCGAGCGCAAGGTGCAGGCGTTGTGGGAGGCGATCGAGCGGTCCGTCCGCACCAGGGAGTGGCGGCACCGCCCCTCGCGACTGTGCGACTGGTGCGACCACCAGGCGCTGTGCCCCGAGTACGGCGGCACGCCCCCGCCGGTGCCCGAGCACCGGCCCGGCACGTCCTCGCGAGGACGTGGCAGGCCGCGGTCCGCCACGGACGAGTTGTAGGCCGGTCCGCCGCGGCGCAGGGACCGGCGGCGGCCCGCCGCCCGGCCTGTGATGCGCGTCTCCTCCGTGCGAAGGAGGCCGATATCCGCCGCGCGCAGGGTTGCTCCGTCCCGTCACGACCTAAATTTGATACGTGCGCACCACCCCCGTGAATCCGCGGTCCTGGATCCGAGCTCTTCCTCCGATCAGCGACTCGGTCCTCGCGGTGGTGCTGACGGCGGCCTCTCTGTTCTTCATCCTGCTGACGGGCACCGAGGGGGTCGCGAACTGGCAGGGGGCGCCCCCCGTGCCGGTACGCGCCCCCGACTGGTTCAGCCTGTTCGCGGCGGCCCTGTGCACGCTCCCGGTGGCCTTCCGGCGACGCTGGCCGTTCGTGCTGCTCGTGCTGACCGGCGTGCCGGAGGCGGTGCTGAACGGGCTCGGCTACAACGCCGGGCTCTGCGGCATCGGCGGGCTCGTCCTGCTCTACACGGTGGCGGCCTACCGGGGTCTCGCGCTGAGCCTCGCCGCGGTCGCCGTCTTCGTCATCGGAACCGCCGTCACCATAGCCATCGGGCCCCAGCCGCTGTCGTGGATGGATCAGCTGGTGGTCCTCGTGGTGATGATGCTGTGCTGGGTCATCGGCCGGAGCGTACGGCTGCGCCGGGCCTATCTGGCGGAGCTGACCCAGCGGGCCGACCGGCTGGAGCGGGCGCGGGAGGCCGACACGCGCGCCGCCAGGGCCGAGGAGCGCTCGCGGATCGCGCGCGAGTTGCACGACGTGGTCGCCCACCACGTCAGCGTCATGACGGTCCAGGCCTCCGCCGCGCGCAGGATGCTCGACGCCGATCCCGACGTGGCACGTGACGCGCTCACCGCGATCGAGGAGATGGGACGCACCGCGATGGCGGAGATGCGCAACATCGTCGGCGTCCTGCGCACCGACGGTCCCGCGGAGCGCGAGCCGCAGCCGGGCATGCACGACCTCCCCACGCTGGTCGAGCAGATGCGGGAGGCGGGCCTGCGCACCCAGCTCTGGGTCGAGGGCGAGCGGCTCGGCCTGCCCCCCGGCCTCGACCTGGCGGCCTACCGTCTCATTCAGGAGGCGCTCACCAACAGCCTCCGCCACGCCGGCCCCACCGCCCGTGCCTGGGTCACCGTACGCCAGGAGGGCGGGGAGCTGACGGTCCACGTCGAGGACGACGGCAGAGGTGCCGCGGCGGAGCTCGCCCAGCCGTCGAACGGAACGGGTCACGGCCTCGTCGGCATCAAGGAGCGGGTGGCGCTCTATGGTGGAGTCCTGAGGATCGGCCCCCGCGACGGTGGCGGATTCGAGGTCCGGGCCCGATTCCCCCTCAAGGACAGAGCATGACGAACAGGGTGACCCCCTCCCTCCGGCACCCCGCGCCGCCGGTGGCCGGATCATGACGATCCGGGTCCTGCTGGTGGACGACCAGCCGCTGCTGCGCACGGGTTTCCGCTTCATCCTCGAGGCGGAGAAGGACGTCACCGTCGTCGGGGAGGCCGGGGACGGGTCGACGGCCATGGACCAGTCGCGCGCCCTCCTGCCGGACGTCGTCCTCATGGACGTCCGCATGCCCGGCATGGACGGCATCGAGGCGACCCGGCGCATCGTGCGGGAGGCGGCGCCGAGCGTTCATGTGCCGAAGGTGCTCGTGCTGACCACGTTCGACCTCGACGAGTACATCGTGGAGGCGTTACGGGCGGGCGCGAGCGGCTTCCTGCTCAAGGACGTCCCGCCGGACGAGCTCGTGCAGGCCATCCGGGTGGTCGCGGCGGGCGACGCGATCGTCGCCCCGAGCGTCACGCGCCGCCTGCTCGACCGCTTCGCGATGCGGCTGCCCTCGGCGCACCAGCAGTCGACGCCGGCCCGGGTCGACCGGCTGACCGAGCGGGAGCTCGAGGTCCTCCGCCTGATCGCCAAGGGCATGTCCAACGCCGAGATCGCCGCCGAGCTGGTGGTCAGCGAGACGACCGTCAAGACCCACGTCGGCAACGTCCTCACGAAGCTGGGCCTGCGCGACCGGGTCCAGGCCGTCGTCCTCGCGTACGAGACGGGCCTGATCACCCCGGGCGCGCTGCCCTGAGAGGCCTACTCCTCGGGGAGTAGGGGCCGGTCGGGGTTCTCCTGCCGCAGGGGCAGGTCGAGTCGGTCCCGGAGGCCGATCCCCCGGCGCACGGGCGCCCATAGCGTCGAAGCATGACGTTCCCCCTGACGACCTCCGCGTACAGAGACCTCACCGGCCCCGCGCCCACGACCGATGACGAGATCCGGTCCGCAGGCCCGCTGGCCGCACGGGCGGTCGGCGTGACCAAGGTGTACGGCACCGGCGACGCCCGCGTGTCCGCGCTCGACGGAGTGACCCTGGGCATCCCCGGTGGGCGATTCACCGCGATCATGGGTCCGTCCGGATCGGGCAAGTCGACCCTGATGCACTGCCTCGCCGGCCTGGACAGCGTGACCGGCGGCGAGGTGTTCGTCGGCGACGTCGAGCTGACCCGCCTGGACGACAGGCGGCTGACCCGGCTGCGCCGCGACAGGATCGGATTCGTCTTCCAGTCCTTCAACCTGATCCCGACGTTGACCGCACTGGAGAACATCACCCTCCCGATGGACATCGCGGGCGTGCGGCCCGATCAGGCCTGGCTCGACGCGGTGATCGACACGGTGGGGCTGCGCCCCCGGCTGCGGCACCGGCCGTCCGAGTTGTCCGGCGGCCAGCAGCAGCGGGTGGCCTGCGCGCGCGCCCTGGCGAGCAAGCCCGAGATCATCTTCGCCGACGAGCCCACCGGGAACCTCGACTCGCGTTCCGGCGCCGAGGTCCTGTCGTTCCTGCGCAACTCGGTGCGGGAGATGGGCCAGACCGTCGTCATGGTGACCCACGACCCCGTGGCGGCCTCCTACGCCGACCTCGTCGTCTTCCTCGCGGACGGCCGCATCGTCGACCAGCTCGCCGCGCCGACCGCTCAGGGCGTGCTGGAGCGCATGAAGGGCCTGGACCGATGATCCTCCGGCTGACCCTGAAGAACCTCGCCGCGCACAAGCTGCGTCTCGGCCTCACGGCGCTCGCCGTGGTGCTGGGCACGGCGTTCGTGGCCGGAACCCTGATCTTCTCCGGCACGACCGACAAGGCCTTCGACGAGCTGTTCGCCGAGGGCACGCAAACGGTTGACGTGACGGTGCAGGGCACGCGGGCGTTCACGGGCGGAACCGACGACCTCGCCGCGAAGCCGGTTCCGGCCTCCGTCCTCGACCAGGTCCGCCGCGTGGACGGCGTCGCCGAGGCCCGCGGCCAGATCACGGGCTTCGCGGCGATCGTCGGCAGGGACGGGAAGATCGTCGGAGGGAACGGCCCGCCGCAGATGGGGATCGGCTGGCCGTCGTCCCTGTCGGACTACACCCTCGTCAGCGGACGGGGCCCCGCGGCACCCGATGAGGTCGCCCTCGACTCGGTGACCGCCCAGAAGACCGGATACACGACCGGCGACCAGGTGAAGGCCGTCGCGAAGGGCCCGGCAGAGCCGTACGAGGTGGTCGGGGTCTTCAAGGTCGGCGCGAAAGGTCAGACGGGCGGCGTCACCTACGCCGCGTTCGAGCCCTCCACCGCGCAGCGGCTGCTGGCCGAGCCGGGCGCCTTCTCCGGGATCGTGGCCAAGGCGGCGGACGGGGTCTCCCCCGCCGAGCTGGCCGGGCGGGTGAACGCGGTCGTGCCCGCGGGATTCGAGGCGATCACGGCCCAGCAGGCCGCCGACGACGCGGCCGGCGACGTCAAGGAGCTCCTCGGCTTCCTCAGCACGTTCCTGCTCACCTTCGGCGTCATCTCGATCTTCGTGGGCTCGTTCATCATCTTCAACACGTTCTCGATGCTGGTCGCGCAGCGGACCAGGGATCTGGCGCTGCTGCGCGCCGTCGGGGCGTCCCGCCGCCAGGTGACCCTCGCGGTCATGGGCGAGGCGCTCGGGGTGGGACTGCTCGGCTCGATCGCCGGCCTGCTCGCGGGGGCCGGGCTGGCGGTCGGGCTGCGTGGCCTGTTCTCCGCGGTGGGCGCCGACCTGCCGACGACCGGCCTGGTCATCGCGCCGTCGACGGTCGTGTGGACCCTCACGGTCGGCGTCGCCGTCACCCTGGTCGCGGCGTTCTTCCCGGCTCGCCGTGCGGCGAAGACGCCGCCGGTGGCGGCGCTGCGGGACGACGTGGCGCCCCCGGTCCGGTCGTTGCGCGCCCGCGCCGTGGCCGGCGGGCTGTTGGGCGCCGCCGGAGGCGCTCTGCTCGCGACCGGCCTCACGGGCGACGGCGGGGACCCGCTGGCGCTGGTCGGGGCCGGCGCGCTGCTGGTGTTCCTGGCGGTCGCCATGCTGAGCCCGCTGTTCGCGCGGCCGGTCACCCGGCTGCTGGGGGCGCCCCTCGTGCGCCTGTTCGGCACGACGGCCAGGCTCGGCAGCGGGAACGCGCAGCGCAACCCCCGCCGAACCTCCGCCACTGCCGCGGCCCTCATGATCGGCATGGCTCTGATCGCCACGGTGTCGGTGCTCGCGGCCTCGATGACGGCCTCCATCGACAAGTCGCTCGACGGCTCGCTGGGCGCCGACTTCCAGGTGTCGGCCGGCGGCGGCTTCGGGCCGCCCGGGTCGTTCGACCCGTCGGTGGCGGCGGACCTCGCGGCCGTGCCGGGGGTGAAGAGCGCGACGCCGATGACGTACGCCCAGGTCAGACTGGGCGATCAGCAGGTGTTCGCCGCCGTCGGCGACCCCGCCGAGCTGGCCGGGCCGTTCGGGCTCGAGATGGAGTCGGGCACGCTCGCCGCAGGCGCCGACGAGATCCTGGTCGACGCCGGGACGGCCGCCGCGGGCGGCTGGACGACGGGGTCGGCGGTGCGGGCCCAGTACGCCGACGGCGCCTTCGCGACGATCAGGATCGCGGGTGTCTACGCGGACAACCCCATGGCCGGGCCGTACCTTCTGGGAGAGGCCACCCACGCGGCCCACTATCCGGACTCCCGGGTCTCCACCGTCCTCGTCGTCAAGGCCCCCGCCGCCGACGCGGCGGCCGTCCGCAGGGGTCTGGAGTCCTCCCTGGCGGCCTATCCCAACCTGACGCTGCAGGATCGGTCCGACATCAAGGAGCAGGCCCGCGCGAGCGTCGGGCAGCTCCTCACGATGATCACCGCCCTGCTGGTGCTCTCGATCGTGATCGCGATCCTCGGCATCATCAACACGCTCGCCCTGTCGGTGATCGAGCGGACGCGCGAGATCGGGCTGCTCCGGGCGGTCGGGATGGGCAGGCGCCAGCTGCGCCGGATGATCCGCTACGAGTCGGTGCTCATCTCGGTCTTCGGCGCGCTGCTCGGGATCGCCGTCGGAATCGGCTTCGGCTGGGCGGTCCAGCGTGCGCTCGCCGGCCAGGGCATCGATGTCCTCGCCGTGCCCGCCGGCCGGCTCGGCGCCTATCTGGCGGCGGCGGCACTGGTCGGCGTGCTCGCGGCGGTCTGGCCGGCGCGCCGGGCGGCCAGAATGGACGTGCTGCGGGCGATCGCCACGCAGTGACCGGAGATCCGGCGGTACGGCTCCCACGCTCGGGGGGGGCGCGGGAGCCGTACCGCCGGAAGCCCTTCGGGCCGCCGTCCGGTCAGGCGGTGGTGGCCGCGGGCTCCGCGGCCGCCGTGGTGTTCTCCGGGAAGTGGCAGGCGACCTGGTGGCCGGTGGCGACCGTCTCCAGCGGCGGCTCGACCGTCTTGCAGATCTCCTGGGCCTTCCAGCACCGGGTGTGGAACCGGCAGGCGGGCGGCGGGTTGAGCGGGGACGGCACGTCGCCCTGGAGCCGGATGCGCTCCCGCCCGCGCCCCTTGGGGTCGGGGATCGGCACGGCGGACAGCAGCGCGTTCGTGTACGGGTGCATGGGCGACTCGTACAGGCTCTTGCGGTCGGCCAGCTCGACGATCTTGCCGAGGTACATCACCGCGACCCGGTCGCTGATGTGCCGGACCACCGACAGGTCGTGCGCGATCACCACATAGGTCAGGTCGAGCTCGCCCTGCAGGTCCTCCAGGAGGTTGACCACCTGGGCCTGGATCGACACGTCGAGCGCGGAGACCGGCTCGTCCGCGATGATCAGCTTCGGCTTGAGCGCCAGGGTCCTGGCGATGCCGATGCGCTGCCGCTGGCCGCCGGAGAACTCGTGCGGATACCGGTTGTAGTGCTCCGGGTTGAGACCGACCAGCTCCAGGATCTCCTGGACCGCCTTCTTGGTGCCCTGCTCGGTCTTGATCCCCTGGATCCGGAACGGGGCGCCGACGATGGCGCCGACCGTGTGCCGGGGGTTGAGCGAGCTGTAGGGGTCCTGGAAGATCATCTGCACGTCCCGGCGGAGCGGGCGCATCCGGCCCTGGGACATGTGCGTGATGTCGTTGCCCTCGAAGACGATCTTCCCGCCGGTCGGCTCGATGAGCCGGGTGATCAGCCGCCCGGTCGTCGTCTTGCCGCATCCCGACTCGCCCACCAGGCCGAGCGTCTCGCCCTTGACGACGTCGAAGCTGACGCCGTCGACGGCCTTGACCGCCGCCACCTGGCGCTGGAGGAGCCCCTTGGTCACGGGGAAATGCTTCTCCAGCCCCTGGACGGACAGCAGGGGCTCACTCATGGGTCTCTCCTCGCGTGACGACTCGCGCTCCGCTCCGGCGGGACGCCGCGTTCGTCGTGTCTCGCTCACCGCGCCGGCTCATGACGCCTCCAGGCTCGGCTTGATCTCGGTCTCCCAGATGGAGCGCCGCATGTCACGTGGCATGTGGCAGCGCACCAGGTGACCACCCTCGGTCTCCACGAGCTGCGGGACCTCGCTCTTGGCCTTGCCGTCCGTGCGGTCCTCGAAGGTGCAACGCGGATGGAAGGCGCACCCGGCCGGCACGTTGATCAGCGAGGGCGGCGAGCCCTTGATCGGCAGGAGCCGTTCGGTCCGATCGCGGTCGAGCCGGGGCATGGAGCCCAGCAGACCCCAGGTGTAGGGGTGCTCGGGCCGTTCGAAGATGTCCTCGGCGGTGCCGTACTCGATGCACTTGCCGCCGTACATGACCAGAATGTCGTCGGACAGCTCGGCGACCACGCCCAGGTCGTGCGTGATGATGATCAGGGCGGCGTTGAAGTCGCGCTGGAGGTCACGCATCAGGTCGAGGATCTGCGCCTGGACGGTGACGTCGAGGGCCGTGGTCGGCTCGTCGGCGATCAGCAGTTCGGGGTCGCAGCTCAGCGCCATCGCGATCATGGCCCGCTGCCGCATGCCGCCGGAGAACTCGTGCGGGTAGCTGTCCACCCGGCGGTCCGGCTGCGGGATGCCGACCCGGCCCAGCAGGTCGATCGCGTGCTTGCGCGCGACCTTCTTGCTGACGTTGTTGTGGATGCGGTACGCCTCGATGATCTGGGCGCCCACCGTATAGAACGGGTGCATCGCGGACAGCGGATCCTGGAAGATCATCGCCATCTTCTTGCCGCGGAGCGTCCGCACGTGGTCGGCGCTGGCGCTGACCAGCTCCTCGCCGTCCAGCCAGATCTCGCCGCCGAGCTTGGCGCGCCCGCCCTTGTGCAGGCCGAGGATGCCCAGTGAGGTGACGCTCTTGCCGGAGCCGGACTCCCCCACGATGCCGAGGGTCTTGCCGCGGTCGAGCGAGAAGGAGAGCCCGTCCACGGACTTGACCAGGCCGTCGTCGGTCGGGAAGTGGACCTTCAGGTCCTTCAGTTCAAGAAAGCTCACGAGCCCTCCTTCGTCGGCCTCATTCGCGGGCTCCCGTGCTTATTCGTTCGCTCGCTTCGCTCGCTCACACGAGCCTCACCCTCGGGTCGACCACGGCGTACAGGAGGTCGACGACCAGGTTCGCGAAGACCACGAAGAACGCGGCGACGAGCGTCACGCCCATGACCTGGGGAAGGTCCTGATGGCTGATGGCGTCGATGGCGTACTTGCCCATGCCCGGCAGGGAATAGGTGCTCTCGGTGAGCACCGCGCCGCCGAGCAGCAGTCCCAGGTCGAGACCGAAGATCGTAAGGATGGGGGTGAGCGCGCCGCGCAGGCCGTGCTTGGCGACCACGACCCGTTCCGGCAGGCCCTTGGCCCGCGCGGTCCGGATGTAGTCCTCGCCCATCGTCTCCAGCATGCCCGCCCGGGTGAGCCGGGCGTACCCGGCGGCGTACAGGAAGGCGAGCGTGATCCACGGCAACAGCAGGTTGTACGCCCACGTGGCCGGGTTGTCGAGGAAAGGCGTATAGGTGTTGCCCGGTGCCGTGATGTGCAGGCCGTAGCTGAACACCACGAGCGACACGATTCCGGTGAAGAAGATGGGTAGCGACACGCCCGCGAGGGCGATGCCCATCGCCGCCCGGTCGAAGAAGCTGCCGCGTCTCAGCGCGGACAGCACGCCGGTGGCGACTCCGGCGATGACCCAGATCACCGCGGCCCCGATCGCCAGGGAGACCGTGACGGGGAGCCGGTCGAGCAGGTCCGGCCAGACCGGCAGCCGGGTGAGGAAGGAGTACCCGAAGCAGGGCGCCGGGCAGTGCTCGACGCCGGGGCCGTAGTCGTAGTCGGCGCCGGCCACGATGCCCTTGGCGAAGCGCCCGTACTGCACGACGAGCGGATCGTTGAAGCCCAGCTTCTCAGCGGCTACCTTGACCTGCTCCGCCGAGGCGGTACGCCCGACGTAACGGGCGGCGAGATCCTCCGATGTCGCGCCGGCCAGGCGCGGCACCAGGAAGAAGATGGCGAACGTGATGATGCTCACGATGGAGAGCATCACGACCGACCAGATCAGCCGCCGGATGATGTATGTGACCACAGTCCCCCCGGCTCCGGGGGCCGGCTCTCACGAGCCGGCCCCCTTGCCGCGTTCACGCGTAGCGCGGATCTATCGGATGTGCAGGGTTGTTACTTGACGCCCATGCCGAGGTAGTCGTACATGCCGTACGCGTCGTTGACGAAGACGTTCGTCGCGTTCTTGCTGCGCACCAGCAGAGCCTTCGCCCAGACGTTCGGCAGGATGTACGCGTCATCCATGACCTTCTTGTCGATCTGGGTCCAGATGCCGTTGCGGGCGTTGGCGTCGGTCTGCTCCATCGCCTGGTCGATCAGCTTGTCGACCTCGGGGTCGCGGACGCTGACGTTCGAGGAACCGCCGGTGTCACGGATGACACGGCTGTCGACGATCTGCTGGAGGAAGCCGAAGCCGTCGGGCCAGTCCGACTGCCAGCCGTTCATGGCCAGGCCGAGCTTGTTGTCCTTGGCGTAGCCCGGCTTGCCGGCGTACAGGGCGAAGTAGTCGGCCTGCGGGAAGGGCTTCAGGGTCAGCTTGATGCCCACGCGGCCCAGCGACTGCTGGAGCGCCTCGGCGGCCGCCTTCTCCTTCGGACGCTCGGCCCGGTAGGAGATGTTGGTCTCGAAGCCGTTCGGCTGGCCACAGGCGGTCAGCGCCTCCTTGGCCTTGGTGACGTCACCCTTGTTGTCGGCGCCCGGAACCCAGGTGTTGAAGTCCTCGTGGCCGGGGATCGACGGCGGCAGCAGGCTGGTGGCGATCTGACCACCGGCGAACTCGCCGCCCCAGGCGGTCTGCAGCGCCGTCTTGTCGGCCGCGTACTCGACGGCCTTGCGGCACTCGATGTTGTCGAGCGGCGGGACGTTGCCGTTGATCGACGTGTACCAGAGGCGGGTGCCGGTCGGGTTGTCCGTGCCGGCCTTCAGAGCCGGGTCGGGCAGGACGCGGCCGAGGGCGGCCGGCTGCACACCGGTGCCCGCGATGTCGACGTCGAGGTCACCGGCGAGGATCCGGTTGTCGATGTCGTCGGCGTTGACGTTGGTGGCGACGTCGTAACCGTCGGGCAGCGCCTTGCGGTTCGGGTCGGTCGCCGGGTCCCACTGGTCGTTGCGGACGAGCGTGAAGCCCTTGCCGATCTCGTTCTTGTCGAACTTGTACGGCCCGGTGGCGATCACGTGCTCCTTGTACTTCGCGCCGGTGTCCTTGTCCTTGGGGACGGGGATGGTGGCGGGAAGCTGGGCGAAGTAGTCGAAGTTGCTCAGCGGCTGCTTGAGGTGGAAGACGATCGTCTGGTCGTCCGGCGTCTCAATGGCGCTGTCGGTGTTGACGTCCTTCGACTTGTAGGCGCCCTTGTAGTCCTTGGGCCAGTTCAGGAAGTCGTTGAAGTAGGTGTACCCGTCGGGGAACACCTCCTTGTCGAACGACCGCTCGACGCCGTACTTCACGTCCTTGGACGTGACGGGGGTGCCGTCCTCGAACTTGATGCCGGCCTTGAGCTTGTAGGTCCAGGTCTTGGCGTCGTCGCTCGGCGTGCCCAGGCCCTCGGCGAGGTCGGGCGTCAGCTCGTTGCCCTCCTTGCCGGGCGCGGACTTGAACATCACCAGCGAGCGGCCGTAGAGCCGGATGAAGTTCCAGGAGTAGCCGTAGTACGTGTCGCCCGGGTCGAGGGAGTCCCAGTCACCCGCGTTCGCGAACTTGAGGATGCCCCCCTTCTTGTCCGACGGGTTGACCACCGCGGTGAGGGCGCCGTTGAACTCGCCCGTCGCTCCGGCCGCCGTCGCCCCACCGGACGCCGGCGGCGTGCTGCTCGAACCGCCTCCACAGGCGGCGAGGCCGAGAGCGAGGACCGCGCTCAGCGCGGCCACGCCCAGTCTCGTTGTTTTCTGCATCTACGGATCCCTTGATTGGTAGAGCCGGGGAACTTACCGGAAATCGAGAGAATTCATCGAGCCTTCGGATCGAGGGCATCCCTCAGGCCATCGCCGAACAGGTTGAACGCCAGGACGGTGATGAAGATCGCCATGCCGGGGAAGAACATGAAGTGCGGAACCGTGTAGAACCGGACCGCGTCCGACAACATGCCGCCCCACGTGGGGGTGGGCGGCCTGACACCGACGCCGAGGAACGACAGCGCCGCCTCGAAGAGCACGTTCGTCGGGATCAGCAACGTCGCGTAGATCAGGATCGGCGCGACGAGGTTGGGCAACATCTCGCGGAAGATGATGTACGGCCCGCGGGCGCCCAGGCTCCGGGCCGCGTCCACGAACTCCCGCTCACGCAGCGACAACGTCTGCCCGCGGATGATGCGGCCGATGTACGGCCAGTTGAAGAAGCCGATGATGAAGATCAGGAGGGAGACCCGCAGAGTGTCGCCGGTCAGGCCGAACGCGGTGTCCGGGACGACGCCCGCGAGCGCGATGGCGAAGACCAGGATCGGGAAGGCCAGGAAGACGTCCATCGCCTTGCTGATGATCGAGTCGACGATGCCGCCGAAATATCCCGCCGTGACACCGAGCAGCGTGCCGATGGCGACGGACAACAACGTCGCGAGGAAGGCGATCAGCAGCGAGATGCGGGCGCCGTAGACGACGCGGCTGAAGATGTCCCGGCCGTTGACGGGCTCGAGCCCGAAGAGGTGGTCGGCGCTTATGCCCGTACCGCTCTTGGGCACCAGCGTGGCCGGGTCGATGAGATCGGAGTTGAACTGCGTGGGGTCCTGGCCGAAGATTCCGGCGATCACCGGTGCGAAGATCGCCACCAGGATCAGGAAGATCACCACGAAGCCGCCGGCGAGCGCCACCTTGTCGCGTTTGAGGCGCATCCAGGCGATCTGACCGAGCGACCGGCCCTGAATGGCCTTGGCTTCACCCGCCGCGAGTGCGGATTCCGGCGTGGCCTCGAGCTCGGAGCCGGGCACGTCCAGCGGCGCGGTCATAGACCCTCCTTGCGCGGTCCCATGACCAAGGTGCTGACTTCCTTACTGACCTTGCTACGCGCGGCCATGGGTGTCGGGGCCCCCTGGATCGCAGACGACATTGTGCGTGAGGCCCGGTGTGTGGTGCCTCTGGAACGCACAATGTATGCGCTGAGCTGCAGTGACCAGGACTCTGAGGCCGCCTGTTGTTCAACTGTGATTCATGCGAAACTCATTCGTGTTGATCTTGGAAGGATTGTCGGGGTCTCGTTTCAGTTGTGTCGCAGATCCGTGACAGAACGTCGATGGGTGTAACAAGTCCTGACATCTGAGATTTTCAGCTGATCCCACGCCGCTTGAGGATGTCCTCGATGTCGGAGAAATCGTCGGCGGGCGCGGGCTTGGCGCCCCCTTCGACGGGCTGCGGCCCGGCCGGCTTGGCCTGCTTCCGCGGCGCCGCCTTCGTGGCCGCCTCCGGGTCGGCGCCCCCGGCGCGTGCTCGGGACAGGGCCCGGCCCCGCATCCCGCCTGAGACGAAGAAGAGCAGAACCGACACACCGGTGACGGCGACGCCCGCCCAGACCATCGGGGAGAAGACGAGACCCGTGACGAAGCCCACGACGGCGGAGCCGATGTTCCACACCGTCCTGAGGGCTCCGGTGAGGTAGGCCGCCAGGGGAAGCAGCGACCAGGCGGTGGCGCGCAACCCCGCGGCGAGGCCCCTGCGGCGGAAGGCCAGATAGCTCAGCGCGATCCCCACCGCGGTCACCCCGGCGCTGAGTGGCAGCCAGGCGATCTGGTCGAAGGTCATGGCGGTTCCCCTAAGTCACGGCCCGGACATCACGGCACCTTCCATCCTGGCACGCGGCCCGCCGCTCCGCGCGGGGATGATCAACTACACCTCCGCGCGCCCTCACAGCCCTCGGCCGTGATCATGTACACATTCGGCCGCACGCCATCTCGTCAGCACGACCGTGATCATGCGCATCCGGCCGCACACGACGTGACCGGCACGAACACTATTCGTGATCATGCACGGAATCGGGGCGCGCGGCGTCAAGCGGCCCGTACGGCTCCCGCGATCAGAGGATGTGCGACCGCAGCAGATCGACGTTCACGTCCAGGAGCGAGGGCATGACGAGCCGGCCTTCGCCCGGCGCGATCGGGAGCACGCTCGGCACCGCCACGACCCGGCAGCCGGCCGCCGTCGCCGAGGCCACGCCGTTCGGCGAGTCCTCCAGGACGACGCACCGCGCCGGATTCACCGCGAGCAGCGCGGCCGCGGTCAGGTAGGGCTCGGGGTCAGGCTTGGTCCGCGAGACGTCGTCGGCCGTCACGATCACCTCGAAGTGCTCCCGGCCGACGCTCTTCAGGACGGCGTCGGCGATCACCCGGAGCGAGGAGGTGACCAGCGCGGTGCGGATCCCGTGGTCGCCGAGGCTGCGCAGGAGCTCGACGGCCCCCGGCATCAGCACGACCCCCGTGGACAGGCGGCTCTCCATGCCCTCGATCAGCCACTCCCCCACGATGGCCGGATCGACGTCGGTCCGGGTCAGCGCCAGCATGTAGGCGACGGTCCGCTCCCAGGACCCCCCGACCAGCTGCTCCTGGTGTTCCGGCCCCCACGTTCCGCCGAGGCGGCCGACGACCTCCTCCTCGACCTCGAACCAGACCCGCTCGGTGTCGACGAGCAGACCGTCCATGTCGAACAGCACAGCGTCCACAAGACCCCTTCCCCCGGCTGAGCGCCTCCGTCGAGCAAGAGGGGGGACCCAACATGGTAGAGGTCTCCCCGAAGCCCTCCTCACCCCGGGGAGCCGGGAGGAGGACGGCCCGGGCCGGGGTGGCGTCAACACCGCCGCCTCGGCCCGCATTCCGCGTGAGCCCGAAAAGCTAGACGTTGAAGTACTTCGCCTCGGGATGATGGGTGATCAGCGCCGACGTGGCCTGCTCGGGGTGGAGCTGGAACTCCTCCGACAGGGTGACGCCGATGCGCGACGGATCGAGCAGCTCCATGAGCTGAACCTGGTCCTCCAGGTTCGGGCAGGCCGGGTACCCGAAGGAATAGCGGCAGCCCGCGATGTTGACCTTGAGCATGTCGGCGAGGGACTCGTCGCCGCCGATGCCCAACTCAGACCGGACCCTGGCGTGCCAGTACTCCGCGAGGGCCTCGGTGAGCTGCACCGACAGTCCGTGGAGCTCCAGGTAGTCGCGGTAGGCGTCCTTCGCGAACAGCTCCGCGGCCGCCTCGCTGATCCGGCTGCCCATTGTGGCCACCTGGAAGGCGATGAGGTCGACCTCTCCGGAGTCGCGCGACCGGAAGAAGTCCGACAGGCACAGGTGCCGGTCGCGCCGCTGGCGCGGGAAGGTGAACCGGGTCCGCTCGTTCCCCGCCTCGTCGAGGATGATCAGGTTGTCGCCCTCGCTGACGCACGGGAAGTATCCGTACACGACGGCGGCCTCGAGCAGGTTCTCCGTCTGCAGCCGGTCGAGCCACATGCGGAGCCTCGGCCGGCCCTCGGTCTCCACGAGCTCCTCGTAGGAGGCCCCGTCGTCGCCGCGGGCCCCCTTGAGCCCCCACTGGCCCATGAACGTGGCCCGCTCGTCGAGGAAGGCCGCGTATTCGGCAAGCGGGATGCCCTTGACCACCCGGTCGCCGAAGAACGGCGGCGTCGGCACGGGGTTGTCGGCCGCGACGTCGGAGCGGGACGGCAGGTCCTCGACGGCGGTCCGTTGCAGGACCGCGCCGGTCTTCACCCGGCGCTCGCGCAGCGCGGGCAGCTGCGCCCCCTCCTCGCCGCGCTTGACCGCCATGAAGGCGTCCATCAGCCGCAGCCCCTCGAACGCGTCCCTGGCGTACCTGACCTCGCCCTGATAGAGATCGGCGAGGTCCTGTTCCACGTACGCCCTGGTCAGGGCGGCTCCACCCAGGAGAACCGGATACTTGTCCGCGATGCCCCGGGAGTTCATCTCCTCGAGGTTCTCCTTCATGATGACCGTCGATTTCACGAGAAGTCCGGACATGCCGATCACGTCGGCCTTCTCGTCGTCGGCGGCCTCGAGGATGGCCGACACCGGCTGCTTGATGCCGAGGTTCACGACCTCGTAGCCGTTGTTGGACAAGATGATGTCCACCAGGTTCTTGCCGATGTCGTGCACGTCGCCCTTGACCGTGGCGAGCACGATCCGGCCCTTGGTGGCGCCGTCGATGCGGTCCATATACGGCTCGAGCTGGGCCACCGCGGTCTTCATGACCTCGGCGGACTGGAGGACGAACGGCAGCTGCATCTGGCCGGAGCCGAACAGCTCGCCCACAGTCTTCATGCCGTCGAGCAGCACGTCGTTGATGATCTCCAGGGCCGGCCGCTGAGTCAGCGCCTCGTCGAGGTCGCCCTCCAGCCCCTTCTTCTCCCCGTCGATGATGCGCCGCTTGAGCCGCTCCCACAGGGGCAGCCCGAGGAGCTCCGCCGCCTTGTCGGCCTTCATGGCGGCCGCGTCCACCCCTTCGAACAGCTCCATGAACCGCTGCAGGGGGTCGTAGCCCTCCCGGCGGCGGTCGTAGACCAGGTCGAGCGCCACCTGGCGGTGTTCGTCGGGGATCCGCGCCATCGGGAGGATCTTGGAGGCGTGCACGATGGCCGAGTCGAGCCCGGCGTTGACGCACTCGTTGAGGAAGACCGAGTTGAGCACGATCCGCGCGGCCGGGTTGAGGCCGAAGGACACGTTCGAGAGGCCGAGCGTCGTCTGGACCGTCGGATAACGCCGCTTGAGCTCGCGGATCGCCTCGATGGTCTCGATGCCGTCGCGGCGGGTCTCCTCCTGGCCCGTGGCGATGGGGAAGGTGAGGCAGTCGACGATGATGTCCTCGACCTTCGTCCCCCAGTTCGTGGTCAGGTCCTCGATGATCCGGGTGGCGACGCGGACCTTCCACTCGGCGGTGCGGGCCTGGCCCTCCTCGTCGATGGTCAGCGCGACCACGGCGGCGCCGTGCTCCTTGACCAGCCGCATCACCTTGGTGAAGCGGGAGTCGGGGCCGTCGCCGTCTTCGTAGTTGACCGAGTTGACGACCGCGCGGCCGCCGAGCATCTCCAGGCCGGCCTCGATGACCGCGGGCTCGGTCGAGTCGATCACGATCGGCAGCGTCGAGGCGGTGGCGAAGCGGAACGCCAGCTCCTTCATGTCCGTCACGCCGTCGCGGCCGACGTAGTCGACGCACAGGTCGAGCATGTGGGCGCCGTCGCGGGCCTGCGCCCTGGCGATCTCCACGCACTCCTCGTAGTTCCCGGCGAGCATCGCCTCACGGAACGCCTTGGAGCCGTTGGCGTTGGTCCGCTCGCCGATCGCGAGGTAGGAGGTGTCCTGGCGGAAGGGGACGTGCTGGTAGAGCGAGGCCGCTCCCGCCTCCGGGCGGGGCCGCCGCACGGCGCGGGCCTTGCCGGCGTTGCGCTCGACGACCTTGCGCAGGTGCTCGGGCGTCGTGCCGCAGCACCCGCCGATCAGTGCGAGGCCGTAGTCGCGGGTGAAGCCCTCGTGCGCGTCGGCGAGCTCGTCGGGCGTGAGGGGGTAGTAGGCCCCGTCGGAGGTGAGCTGGGGAAGGCCCGCGTTCGGCATGCACGACAGCGGCAGGCGGGCGTGCTTGGCCAGGTAGCGCAGGTGCTCGCTCATCTCGGCCGGCCCGGTGGCGCAGTTGAGGCCGATCAGGTCGACGCCCAGCGGCTCGATGACGGTCAGCGCCGCGCCGATCTCGGAGCCCAGCAACATCGCGCCGTTGGTCTCGATGGTGACCTGCGTGATGATCGGCACATCCCGCCCCGAGTCCGCGACGGCCCGCTTCGCACCGACGACGGCGGCCTTGACCTGCAGCAGGTCTTGGCACGTCTCGATGATCAGCGCGTCCGCCCCGCCCGCGATCAGGCCGGCGGCGTTATCGGCGTAGGCGTCGCGGAGGGTCATGTACGGCAGGTGGCCGAGGGTGGGGAGCTTGGTGCCCGGCCCCATGGAGCCGAGGACGAACCGGGGGTGGTCGGCCGTCGACCACGTGTCTGCCTGCTCCCTGGCCAGGCGCGCGCCCGCCTCGGAGAGCTCGAAGATCCGGTCGGCTATGCCGTACTCGCCCAGGGCCGCCTGGTTGGCGTTGAACGTGTTGGTCTCGACGCAGTCGACGCCCACCGCGAGATACGCGTCGTGCACGGCCTTGACGATGTCGGGACGGCTCACGTTGAGCACGTCGTTGCAGCCCTCGTGGCCCTGGAAGTCGTCCAAGGTGGGGTCGTAGGACTGCAGCATCGTCCCCATCGCCCCGTCGGCGACCAAGACTCGCTCGGACAGCGCTTCGCGGAAGGAGGGTCTGCTGGTCATGCGTCAAAGCCTATCGGCTGGGTGTCACGACATATTCCACATGATCTCCCTTGGAGGCCTCGTGTCCCCTGTGTTTCCGGGCACAACGAAGGCCCGGTGATGTTCGTGGGTGACGCCCGGGTACCCTCACCGAATAGTCTTGGGTTGAACGATAAATCAGTGGCCCAGTTAGGGAGGCGGCGCGTGATCGAGTTCGAAGGGCTCCCTGAGCTCGTCGACCCGGTGCTCATCGCCGCGTTCGAGGGGTGGAACGACGCAGGTGAGGCCTCCAGCGGCGTCATCGCACACCTCGAGACGATGTGGAAGGCGATCCCGCTCGTCGAGCTGGACCCGGAGGATTACTACGACTTCCAGGTGACCCGGCCGATGGTGGAGCTCGGCGAGGGTCTCACCCGGTCGATCATCTGGCCGACCACCCGTCTGCTGCTCGCCCGCCCGCCGGGCGCCAAGCGCGACGTGGTGCTCCTGCGCGGCATCGAGCCCAACATGCGCTGGCGGTCGTTCTGCGCCGAGATCGTCGGGCTCTGCCACGATCTGGGCGTCGACTTCGCGATCCTGCTCGGCGCGCTGCTCAACGACTCGCCGCACACCCGTCCGGTCCCGGTCGCCGGGTCCGTGAGCGATCCCGGTCTCGCCCGGGCGCTCAACCTCGAGCTGACCAAGTACGAAGGGCCCACCGGTATCGTCGGAGTGCTCCAGCACTCGCTCGGCTCCGCGGGGCTGCAGGCCATGTCGCTGTGGGCGTCGATCCCCCACTACGTGGCCCAGCCGCCCAACCCGAAGGCCACGCTGGCGCTGCTGCGCCGGATCGAGGACATGCTCGACATCCCCATGCCGTACGGCGATCTGGCCGAGGAGGCCCGCGCCTGGGAGCACGGGGTCGACGAGCTGGCGTCCCAGGATTCCGAGGTCGCGGAGTACGTCAAGGAGCTCGAGGAGCGCAAGGACGCGGCCGAGCTGCCCGAGGCGAGCGGCGACGCCATCGCGGCCGAGTTCGAGCGGTACCTGCGACGCCGGGACCGCGGCACCGACGGCTAGGGAGTGTCCCGTGGATGTCGCTCGGGTACGCGCGATCTCTTGAGATCTTGCCGGCCTGCTTGCGATGTTCGCGGGCAGCCCCAGCGGCAGGGGACCACGTGGCGTCTTGAGGCTCGCCCGGCCGATGCCCTGGGATCTATCTCGAAAGGCGCCGAATTACTTCTGCGCGAGATTGATCTGCACACGGCATACCAGGACGCCTTCTCCTCTTGCACGAAATTTAACAGGAAGAATTGCCGATATGGCCGGGCCGGTTCTCCGCCGCACGTGCCGATGATCCAGGAGGTTCGGCGCTCACCGTCGAGAATGACGCCTCTGTTTATCGATCGCAGCCGAGGGGACATTGCTCTCGTAATCGCCCATTCCGGGCGAATCGGCGCATTCGGGAGGCCGACATGTATGGACACCTACCGTATCGCGATTCCGGTCCGGCTCCCCGCATCGGGGGCGTGCGCGGCTGGCAGGCCGACATTCTTCGCGGCCAGTCGTAACTGAATGAGCCGGGGTACTGCGGTCCGCATGGGCCGCAGTACCTCGACCTATGTCAGACGGGCGATGCATTGGGGGCGTTCGTGGCGCGATTGTCTTACCCTGCCGCTCGGCGCAGCGATGTGGTGGAGGATCTGTTCGGGTTCCCGGTCTCCGATCCCTACCGGTGGTTGGAAGACGGCGATGATGCGTGCGTGCAGGACTGGGCGGCGGCCCAGGATCGTCTCTTCCAGACGCATCGCACCGGATGGCACGAGAAGCAATCGTGGGCGTCCTTGGTGGATCAGGTGTCCTCCTTCGGCGTCTCGGAGCCTCCGATGGCGCGGGGTTCGGTCATGTTCCTCGCCGAGCAGCTCCGCGGGGACGAGCAACAGCGCCTGCTCGTCGTCGACGCCGAGGGAAACAGGCGGGTGCTGGTCGATCCGGTGGAGATCGATCCGTCCGGCCATACCGGGTTGTACGCCTGGTGGCCATCGCGCGAGGGCGAGCGTGTGGCCGTCCAAATGGAGGTCGCCGAGCAGCCCGGCAGCGACATCATGGTGCTGGACGTGCGTACCGGCGAGGTGGTGGACGGGCCGTTGCCACGCGCCCGCAACACCTCGCTCGCCTGGCTGCCGGGAGGAGACGCGTTCTACTACGTCAGCCGTGTTCCCGATGAGGAACTGGCCCCCGGCGACCTGCGCTTGCACCGGCGGGTGAGGTTGCATCGGATCGGTTCGCCCTGGCAGGCCGACACGGTGGTGTTCGGCGGCGACGATGCCCCGGACCACTATTACGGGCTCACGGTCAGCGCCGACGGACGTCATCTGGCGATCACTGCGACGTCCGGGCCCGCCTCACACAACGACGTGTACGTGGCGGAGCTCGTCGACCCGGAAGCCCCGCAGTTCGTCAAGATCGTGGACGGGCCCGCCATACGCGCCCGTACTCTCCCACGCTTCCTCGCGGACGGCGATCTGCTGCTGGTCACCGACTACCAGGCCCCGTGCGGCCGCATCTGTACGGCGCACCGGCACGACACCGACCCGGCTGCATGGCGCACGCTCGTCGCCGAAGATCCCGAAGCTCCCTTGGACGAGTGCCTGGTCCTGGACGACCCGGCACTTGCGCAGCCCCTCCTTCTGGTGGCACGCACCCGCCACGGCAGCTCCGCCCTGACACTGCACGACCTGGCCAGTGGCCGAATGCTCGGCGAACTGCCCCTTCCCGGCGCGGGCGTCGTGTCATCCCTGCGCACGACCATCCCGCACGGACGTCACGCATGGTTCAGCTACTGCGACGCGACCACGCCCCCCACCATCTACCGCTATGACGCCACGAGCGGAAAGACGGAGCAGGAAGCCGGCGCCACAACAGCCGGGCATACTCCAGAAATCCGCAGTCGCAGCGTTCGCTATCGTGCCGGCGACGGTACCGAGATCACGCTGTTCCTTTTCACCCCGGCTGAAGAGGATCAGGGCCCCCGGCCCACCCTCCTGTACGGCTACGGCAGCTTCGGCATGCCGATGCGCCCATGGTTCTCCCCCATGGCAGCGGCATGGGTCGGCGCGGGCGGCACCTACGCGGTCGCCTGTGTACGGGGAGGCGGCGAAGAAGGCCAACGCTGGCACGACGCCGGCCGCGGACCACACAAACACCGCGCGGTGAGCGACTTCAACGACGCCGCGACCTGGCTCATCGACACCGGCCGAACCACCCGCGACCAACTGGCGATCCATGGACAATCGGGCGGCGGACTACTGGTCACCGCCGCCGCAACACAGCGACCGGACCTGTACGCCGCGGTCATCGCCGAAGGCCCCCTCTGTGACATGGTGCGCTACGAACACTTCGGCCTGGGATGCACATGGACCGACGAATTCGGCACCGCCTCCCAATCCGAACAACTCCAATGGCTGCTCTCCTACTCGCCTTACCACAACGTCACGCCCGGAGCTCCTTATCCCGCCTTTCTTTTTGCCGGCGCGGAAACCGATCTGCAGACCGGAGAGGCCCACGTCACCAAAATGTGCGCGGCCCTTCAACATGCCACCAGCAGCGACCGGCCGATTCTCATGCGCCGAGAACCCGACACCGCCCACGCCGCCTTTCCCGCGAGTAAAGAACGCGCCCTGGCGGCGGACATCCTGGCCTTCGCCGGAAAATACACCGGTCTATCACTGGAAACGACAACCACGCGTATTCACGAGACCGCCGCGGAAGCACACTGAGCCTGGATCCACGGTTTGATCTCGGCTGATCGTTTCTGGGTCCGATTCCTGTACGAGAGCGTTTCCGCCGTTCGGCCGCGGGGTGGAGGGCGTGACGGACCCGCCGCGCGCGGGTCGCGGCCTGTCCACGTGATCATCGGGTCAAGGGTGAGGATGCACGCCCGGAGGCGCTGGTGACCGGCAAGGCCGTCGAGGTGCAGTGACCGAGGTTCGGGCGGGTCAGGCCAGGCAACCGGTGGCTCACGGTGGATCGCGGTGGATCCAGGCTCAGAGAACTACAGAGGCCGGTTCCGATGATCGGAACCGGCCTCGACCTGCGGCTCGCGCGCGCGAACGGCACGTCAGTCGGGTGTGAGTGGCTGGTCGCCGGGTCGCACCCGCCGGACAGTGCCAGGCGGGTACGGCCCGGCACCGACCGCGACCGCTGCTATTCGGAGGCCGCCGGGGCGCGCTTGAACAACCGGCCGGCGAGTCCTCCTCCGACGACCGTGCCGTCGTCGCGGGTGAAGAAGCCGCGCTGACCTTTCAGACCGCCCTCGGTGACGATGTATTCGTCGCCGGCCAGCAGGCCGAGATCGGCCGGCGGGAGATCCGGGGGAAGTTCGGTGTCCGTGGCCGCGCGGATTTCCGGTTTGATCCTGCATTCGATCGTCAATCCGGTCCCATTCGTGGCGATGATGAGCGTCATCAAGTCGTTGTCGTAGCTTCCGACAACCTCCCGGGCCCGGGCCTCGTCAAAGGGAAGCGGCTCCGGGTCCCGCTCGACCACCCCCAGGTAGTGCTCGAGCGCCCAGCGGACGACGGCCTGGTTGAAGGCGAGGCCTCCGTCTGGGCCCGCGTTGGACAGCGCGACGACGGCGAAGTCCCGTTCGGGCACGATGAGAAGCTCGGCGAACTGGCCGTTGGCCGATCCGCCGTGCCCGACGGTGCGAACGCCGTCCACGTCGCGCAGGAACCAGCAGATGCCGAAGGCGTCGCCGAGCGTGCTGCCCCGCAGTTCGACCGTCTGCTCCTTCATCTGCTGCAGCACCTCGGCGGGCAGCACCTGGGCACCGTCCTCCGCGCGACCGTCACCGAGATGGAACCGGGCCCATCGAAGCTGGTCCACCACCGAGGACGCGCCGCCACCGCCGGGGTTGTTGGCGCGGGTGTCCTTCCATTGCCGGGCGACGGCCGGCGTTCCGTCCTCGCCGAGGTTGTGCCCCACCGCGAACCGCCGGGTCATGACGTCGTTGGTTGCGAAGGAACTGTGCGACAGCCCCAGCGGCTCAAACAGGAGCGAGGCGACGGCCTGCTCATAGGTCAGACCCGTGACCTTTTCGATGATCCTCCCGGCGAGGTTGTACCCCACCTGGCTGTAGGAGGCCCGGGCACCGGGCGGCGCGATGAGCTCCGACTCAGCCATCTGCGCCACATACGCGGCCAGGGCGTCGTCCCCCTCGCCGGTCTCGGCGCTCATCCTCCAGTCCAGCCCCGCGGTGTGGTTGAGCAGTTGCAACACGGTGATCTCCGCCGCGGCCCGCTCGTCCGGCAGCACGAGCTCCGGGACATACCGGCTGACCGGCGCGTCCAGTTCGACCCGCCCCTCGGCGACCAGGCGCATCAGCGCGGTCGCGGTGAAGGACTTCGTGACCGAGCCCAGCACGAACATTGTGTCGGCGTCGACGGGCAGCGGGTTCTCGACGCTCGTCACGCCGTGACATGCGTACAACTCCCGCCCGCCCACCCACACCCCGACGGCGACGCCGGGAACACCGAACTTGGTGGCCGTCGTGTCGACGAACTGCGCCAGCGTGTTCTGTGACATCTCATCTCCGTTCAGCGACTTGCACTGCGTTCAAGTAGGACGCTAGTTCATACTTGAACGCTGTGCAAGTGGCTTCTTGAACATTGTGCAAAAACGAGTCGGGTGGCATATGGTGGGCGGATGCCGCGTGACACGCTGACCCGCGAACAGATCGTCAAGGCAGCCATCGACCTGCTGGACGACGAAGGCCTGGAAGGCCTGAACATGCGCGCGCTGGGCAAGCGGCTGGGCTCTGCGGCCACCGCCGTCTATTGGCACGTGGGCAGCAAGGACAACCTCATCACCCTCGCCGGCGACGAGGTATGGCACCAGATCGCGCTACCCGACCTGGCCACGATGGACTGGCGGACAGCCGCCACGCAGATGGCCACCGACCTGCACGCGATGCTCACCCGCCACTCCTGGCTGGTGCAGGCCTTCGGCTCGTACATGATCTTCGGCCCCGGCAAGGCCCGCCACGACGACCACGGCTACGCCGTCTACGAGGCGGCCGGATTCACCGGTGCGCAGGCCGATCAGGCGGCAGCCACCGTCTTCACCTTTGTACTCGGCAACGCCCTCGTCCCGGCCGCAGCCGCCTCGTTCACCAAGAAGCTCGGCCGCGACGGCGGCAACGCCGAGGCGCTGATGCACGAAAGCATGGCAAAGGCTCACGAGATCGCGGCGCAGTTCCCACGGCTGCGCGCCCGCCTCGACACAGCCGCCACCGACTACGCCGCGACCCCCGACAACACCTTCCAGTTCGGCCTCCAAGCCATCCTCGACGGCCTCGAAGCCCAACTCGGCGCCCACAGCACACCAAGCGACCTGGCAAGCCCGTCCGCAGCAGGCGGCGATGCATCCGCCGAACATGCGCGGATTGGCGACGTCTGACGTGCGCCTGCCCCTGCGTCTCGGACCGCGTTCGGGTACGCCTTCCGGGTGGAGCCCAGGGGATTCGAACCCCTGACTTCCTGCTTGCCAAGGGGAGCCAGTCACCACGTCGGCCGGCCTGCTCTGCCGTGACGACCTCGAGCGCGACGCCACAGGAAGAGGCAACTCCCTGCGGATCACGACCGATCGGGTGCGGTTCAGGTCCCTGACGACCCGGCCGTCACGCGTCAGATGCGCCCGTGACGCGTGATCCGCCCGGCGACGGGGAATCCGCGATCAGGGACAGGCTCGGCACGGATGGGGCCTGGACCGTCCGGCGCGGCGACGTGGAGCGCCCGGCGGCGACGGCCTCGTCGAACCTCCGCCACACCAGCGCGGCCACGTCCTCGTCGGCGCCGATGGGGGCGCTGACCGCGTCGGCCCCCGAAGCGATCAGGCGCTCGTGGAAGAGCCCCGGGGCGAGCAGGTAGGACGCGATCACGGCACGGGGGGCGGGCCCGGACCTGATCCGGTCCAGCGCCTGGGACACCGTGGGGCTCCCCGCCGAGGCGAAGGCGGCCGTCACCGGGCGCGAGAGCCGTACGGACAGCAGCCGCGCGGCGGCCCGGACGTCCTCGAGGGCGGCGGGGTCCGACGAGCCTGCCGCCCCGAGGACTACGGCGTCGCACGACCGGAGACCCGCGGCCACAAGCCGCCGGGCGAGCACCGCGGTCAGCAGCGGGTGCGGCCCGAGCTGCCCGGTGACCCGCGCGTCCGGGCGGGTCCGCGCGATCACGGACGGCAGGTCGATGTGCACGTGGTAGCCCCCGGCGAGCAGCAGCGGGACGACCACCACGGGCCCGGGGACTGCGGCCAGCACGTCGGTGAGGGCGGGCGAGCTGAGCTCCAGGAAGCCGAGCTCCACCGGCCGCCCGGGGCGGGCGCGCCGCACCAGCTCCGCGAGGTCGCGCATGACGGCCCCCCACTCCTCGCCGCGGGCCCCGTGCGCAGCGAGGACGAGGGTGGTCGTCATCGTTCGTCCCGCGCGACGGCCAGGCGGTAGCCCCGCTTGACCACCGTCTCCACGATGCCGGAGGGGCCGAGCGCCCGGCGCAGGCGGGTGATCGCCATCTCGACCGCGTGCTCGGCCGAGTCTCTCGACGGGCCACCGGGCAGGACCACGCGCAGTTCCGCGCGTGCGACCACGTGGCCCGGTCGTTCGGCGAGCCGCTTGAGCACCGACATCGGCGCTGGAGGCAGCGGCTTGAGCTCGCCGTCGACGACCACCGCGTGCCCGCGGATCTCCAGATCGTGGCCGCCCGCGACGATCCGCGTGACGCCGCTCACGGGCAGGTGACGGGCGAGGGTGCGCGCGAGCGCGCCGAGCCTGGGCCGTTCCGGCTGGACGACCCGGACGCCGCGGGCCTCCAGTGGGGCGGAGGTGACCGAGCCCACGCAGGCGGCGACCACGTGCGTGTTGAAGGCCGCGATCAGCGCATCCTCCAGGCCCTCGGCACGGGCGGCGTTCAGCATCGCGATCACCGCGGGGGCACTGGTGAACGCCACTGCGTCCACCGAGCCCGTCACCGTCTGGCTCACCAGGCGGCGCAGAGGCGAGGTGTCGCGGTAGGGCAGCCATCGGTAGACGGGCACCTCGATGACCTCGGCGCCGGCCTCGCGCAGCGCGGCGACGAACCCGGTCAGCGGCTCGCCGTGCAGCTGCACGGCGATGCGGCGGCCGCGGAGGTCCTGGGCCAGGAGGTAGTCCTTCACCTCCTCACACGACTCCGTGGCGGGCGTCCAGAAGTCGGTCAGCCCGGCCGCGCGGACCGCCCCGAGCGCCTTGGGCCCCCGGGGAAGCAGCCGGGCGGCCTCGAAGTGAAGGGCGATGTCGGCGGACAGCCCCCACCCTTCGGTCGCGGCCATCCACCCGCGGAAGCCCACACCCGTGGTGATCACCACGTAGTCGATCGGAGCCTCCAGGCAGGCCCGGGTGGCGGCGAGCAGGCCGGTGTCCTCGGCCAGGGGCACCAGGCGGATGGCGGGGGCCTGGACCACTCGGGCGCCGCGGCGCTCCAGCAGCGCGGAGAACTCCTCGCGACGCCGCGTCGCGGTCACCCCGATGGTGAACCCGGCCAGCGCGTCGGGCGCCGTCTCCGGTGCGACCAGGGGATCGTCCAAAAGCGCGGTCATGCCACGCTCACCTCCACGGTTTCGTCGTTGACGCGAATCGGATAGGTCGGGACGACGACGGAGGGGTCGTCCACGCAGGCACCCGTGACGAGGGAGAAGACCTGCTTGTGCATGGGCGACGCCACGCAGGGCTCGCCGTTCCTGGTGCCGACGATCCCCCGGGACATCACGTGGGTCCCGCTGTAGGGGTCCCGGTTCCCGAGCGCGTACAGCCCTCCGTCGAACGTCAGGAAGACCGCCACCTGGTGCGGGCCGATCAGGGCCGCCACACCGCGTTCGGCGATGAGGTCGGCGTGGCGGCAGACCCGCGTCCACGTGCCGGCCTCGGCCGGCGCGTGCGTCACGGCGAGCGAGGTCATGCGCGTACTCCCTCCAGGACGACCGGCACCGGCCGGATCTGGTCACGCTCGGTCTCGAACACGATCGTGGGGTCGGGGATGCCGGGGGCGTTCACGAAGCTGACGAAACGGCGGAGCTTGTCGGGGTCCTCGATGGCGGCGCGCCACTCGTCGACGTAGGACTCGACGTGCCGCTCCATCTGGGCCTCGAGGTCCGCGCAGATGCCGAGGGAGTCGTCCAGGACGACCGCCCTGAGGTAGTCGAGGCCGCCTTCGAGCCCCTCGATCCACGCCGACGTCCGCTGGAGCCGGTCGGCCGTGCGGATGTAGAACATCAGGAACCTGTCGATGACCCGGACCAGGTCGTCGGCGGGCAGGTCCGCGACGAGCAGGTCGGCGTGCCGGGGCGTGAACCCGCCGTTGCCGCCCACGTAGAGGTTCCAGCCCCGCTCCGTCGCGATGATCCCGAAGTCCTTCGACCGCGCCTCCGCGCACTCGCGGGCGCAGCCGGAGACGGCGGCCTTGAGCTTGTGCGGGGAGCGCAGGCCGCGGTAGCGCAGTTCCAGGGCCACCGCCAGGCCCGCCGAGTCCTGCACGCCGTACCTGCACCAGGTGGAGCCGACGCAGGACTTCACGGTGCGCAGCGCCTTGCCGTACGCGTGGCCGGACTCGAACCCGGCCGCCACGAGCCGCGCCCAGATGCCCGGCAGCTGCTCGACGCGGGCGCCCAGCAGATCGATGCGCTGGCCCCCGGTGATCTTCGTGTAGAGCCCGAAGTCGCGGGCCACCTCGCCGATGACGATGAGCTTGTCCGGCGTGATCTCCCCGCCGGGGACGCGCGGGACGACCGAGTAGGTGCCGTTCTTCTGGATGTTGGCCAGGAAGTGGTCGTTGGTGTCCTGCAGCGCCGCCTGCTCGCCGTCGAGGATGTGGCCGTTGCCGAGCGACGCCAGGATCGAGGCGACGACGGGTTTGCAGACGTCGCAGCCGCGTCCCGTGCCGTGTTCGGCGACGAGCTGGGAGAACGTGGTGATCCCGCGGACGAGGACGATGTCGAACAGCTCCGCCCGGCTGAGGGCGAAGTGCTCGCACAGTCCCTTCCCGACGTCGACTCCGGACTCGGCGAGGATGCGCCTGAGCATCGGCACGCAGCTGCCGCAGGTGGTCCCGGCGCGCGTGCAGTCCTTGACGCCCTGAACGTCGGTCAGCCCGGCCTCCGCGATGGCGGTGCGGACCTTGCCCTTGCTGACGTTGTTGCAGGAGCAGACCTGCGCGTCGTCCGGCAGCTCGACGGACGCGCCGGCGCCAGCGAAGAGCAGGTCGCTCGGGGACCCGGGCAGCGCCCTGCCGACGAACGGCCGCAACGTGTCGTACGGCGCCGCGTCGCCCACGCAGATGCCGCCGAGCAGCGTCTTGGCGTCGTCGCTGACGAACAGCTTCTTGTAGACGCCCGCGACGGGGTCGAGGTAGGTCACGTCGAGCGCCCCGGACATCTCCCCGAACTGGGCCACCTCGACGCCGAGCAGCTTGAGCTTCGTGGACATGTCCGCGCCCTCGAACGACGCCGTCCCGCCCATGATCCGGTCGGCGGCGACCTCGGCCTGGGTGAAGCACGGCCCGGCCAGGCCGTACACGGCCCCGCCCGCGAGCGCGCACTCGCCGATCGCGTAGATGTGCTCGTCGGAGGTCCGCATCCCCGCGTCGACGACGATGCCGCCGCGCTCGCCGACGTCCAGCCGGCACGAGCGGGCCAGCTCGTCGCGAGGCCGGATTCCCGCGGAGAACACCACGACCTCGGCCTCGATCGCGTCGCCCTGCGGCGGCACCAGCCGCGCGGCCCTGCCGTCCGGGCCCGGCTCGATCGCCCGCACCCCGCTGCCCGCGTGGACGGCCAGGCCCAGCGCCTCGACGTGGCCGCGGAGCACGGCGCCGCCGCCCGCGTCGACCTGCCGGGGCATCAGCCGGTCGCTCATCTCGACGATGTGGGTGCGCAGCCCGAGCCCGCGCAGGGCGTCCGCGGCCTCCAGGCCGAGCAGCCCTCCCCCGACGACCACCCCGGAGGTGGCCTCCCGCGCCGCATCCCTGATCGCGTCCAGGTCGTCGAGCGTCCGGTACACGAAGCAACCCGGCAGGTCGCGCCCCGGCACGGGCGGCACGAACGGCGCCGATCCGGTGGCGAGCACCAGGACGTCGTACGGCTCGGCCTGTCCCGTGTCCGTGACGACGGTGAGGCCGTCCCGGTCGATGCCGGTCACCCTGCTGCCCAGCTGGAGCGTGACGCCGTCGGGGACGGGATAGGTGAGGTCCTCGGCGCTCCTGCCCTGGAGGTACGAGGTGAGCGCGACCCGGTCGTACGCCGGCCGCGGCTCCTCCCCGAAGACGGTGATCGGCCCGGGGAATCCGCGGGCGACGAGGGTTTCGACCAGCCGGTGCGCGGTGGGCCCGCATCCCACGACGACGACCCGGGTCCCGGGTGCGGAGGTCATGCGCTTACCCCTTCCTGCTCCGACAACCACCCGACGATTCCTTCCACCGCGTCACGGCAGCCGCCGCATCCGGTGGTGGCCGCCGTCGCGGCCGTCACGGCCGGCAGATCCCGTGCGCCGGCCTCCCAGCAAGCCCTGATCTGGCCCTTCGTCACGTTGTTGCAGTGGCAGACCTGCGCCGAGTCGGGCATCCTGACCGGGCTCTGCGCCACCGCGACATCGGCTGTGACGCCGGGGAACAACAGCCCGGCCCGATCCGCGGGGAGTGGTCCTCCCCGGTCGAACAGCCGGGTCAGCGTGCCGACGGCCGGCGTCTCGCCCAGCAGGATCGCCCCGACCAGCCGGCCGTCCCGGATGACGAGCTTGCGGTAGGTGCCGTTTCTGTGGTGGCTGAAGCTGACGATCTCCGCCTGCTCGTCGGTCAGGTGGGTCTCCCCCATCGCCGCCAGTTCGACGCTCCTGGCCTTGAGCCGCGTCACCATGCGAGATCCGCGGTAGCGCGCGGTCCGGTCGGCCCCCGTGATGACGTCGGCGGCGACGGCCGCCTGCTCCCAGGCGGGCGAGACGAGCCCGTAGACCATGCCGGCGTGCTGGGCGCACTCCCCGATCGCGAAGATCGCGGGATCGTCCGTGCGCAGTTCGTCGTCGACGACGACGCCGCGGTCCACCTCCAGCCCGGCGTCGCGGGCGAGGCCGACCACCGGCCGGACGCCGCACGCGAGGACGACCAGGTCGGCGTCCATCGACTCGCCCGTGGACAGGTCCACCCGGTGCTCGTGTACGGCGCTCACCGTCACTCCGGTGCGCACCCGGACGCCGAGCGCCCCGAGGGTCTGCCGCAGGACCAGGCCCGCCTCCGCGTCGAGTTGCCGCTCCATCAGGTGATCGCCCAGGTGCAGCAGCGTCACCGCAACGCCCCGCCCGGCGAGTCCGCGTGCCGCCTCGATGCCCAGCAGGCCGCCTCCGACGACCACCACGCCACGCGCCGACGTCGCCGCGTTCCTGATCCGATCGCAGTCGTCCAGGGTCCGGAACGGCATCGCGCGCTCCGCTCCGGGGATCGGCGGCACCACCGGCTCGCTGCCGGTGGCCAGCACCAGCACGTCGTACGGCTCACGCGTCCCGTCGGACGCGAGGACCGCCTTGCGATCCCGGTCGATCGCGGTCACCCGGACCCCCAGGCGCGCGGTCACGTCGTGCTCGCCGTACCAGGCGGGGTCCACCAGGCGGGCCTGGTCGGGGGTGGAGGTGCCCGCCAGCACGTTGGACAGCAGCACCCGGTTGTACGGCTGCCGCGCCTCCGCCCCGAAGACCGCTATCCGGACGTCCCGGCTCCGCGAGCGCACCTCGCTGACGAGGCGTGACCCGGCCATCCCGTTGCCCACCACCACGAGCCTCACGCGACACGCTCCACCGCGACCGCGCAGACCTTGAACTCCGGCATCCTGGACACCGGATCGAGGGCGGCGTTGGTCAGCCTGTTGACGCCCTCCCAGTGGAAGGGCATGAACACGGTGTCCGGCAGGACCACCGGACTTACCTTGGCCACGGCCTCGACGGCACCGCGCCGGCTCCGCACGCGGACCCTGCCGCCGGGCTCGACGCCGAGCCGTTCGGCCAGGTCGGGGTGCAGCTCGACGAACACCTCCGGGGACGCCTGGTTGAGCTCGGGGATGCGGCGCGTCTGAGCTCCGGACTGGTAGTGCGCCAGGACCCGGCCGGTCGTCAGGTAGATCGGGAAGTCGGCGTCGACGTCCTCGGCGGGCGGCCGGTGGTCCACGGGCACGAGGCGGGCCAGGCCGTCCGGGGTGGCGAAGCGCTCAAGGAAGGGACGCGGGGTTCCCGGATGGGCCGCCTCGCCCGGCCCCTCCGCCGGGCACGGCCAGAACACGCCCGTCTCCGCTGCTATCCGCTCGTAGGTGACGCCCGAGTAGTCGGCGATCCCTCCCTGCGAGGCCCGGCGGAGCTCGCCGAAGACCGTCCCGGGGTCCGCGGGGAAGCCCTCCCGGTGCGCCAGCCGTTCGGCGAGGCCGGACAGGATGGACAGGTCGCTGCGCACGCCGTGCGGCGGATCGGCCGCCCTCCGGCGCAGCAGCACCCGCCCCTCCAGGTTCGTGACCGTGCCGGACTCCTCCGCCCATTGCGTGGTCGGCAGGATCACGTCGGCCATCGCCGCGGTCTCGGACGTCACGATGTCGGAGACCACGAGCAGGTCGAGCGCGCCGAGCCCGCGGGCCACCCGCGCGGCGTCCGGAGCGGAGACGGCGGGATTGGAGCCGAACACGAGCAGCGCCCGCGGGCCGCCGGGGGTGCCGAGCGCGTCGAGCATCTCGAACGCGGACCTGCCCGGTCCCGGCAGGTCGCCGGGATCGATCCCCCAGACGGACGCGACGTGGGCCCGCGCGGCCGGATCGTCGATCTTGCGGTAGCCGGGAAGCTGGTCGGCCTTCTGCCCGTGTTCGCGGCCGCCCTGGCCGTTGCCCTGGCCCGTGACGCACCCGTACCCGGAGCCCTCCCTGCCCGGCAGGCCGAGGACGAGCGCGAGGTTGACGAAGGACGTGACGGTGTCGGTGCCCTTGGCGTGCTGCTCGGCGCCGCGTCCGGTGAGGATCATCGCGCGCTCCGCCTCACCGAGGATCCGCACGGCCTCGCGCATGGCGGCCACCGGCACGCCGGTCACGCGCTCGGCGCGCTCGGGCCACCAGCCCGCGACCGAGGTGCGGACCGGCTCGAACCCGGTCGTGCGCCCCGCCAGATAGTCCAGGTCGGCGTGGCCGTCGGCGATCGCGACGTGGAGCAGGCCAAGGGCCAGCGCGAGGTCCGTCCCCGGCGCGGGCCTCAGGTGGAGATCGGCGAGCTTGGCTGTCCGCGTAGCCCGCGGGTCGATGACCACCAGCCGGCCGCCGCCCTCCCGCATCCTCGTCAGGTGCCTGACGAACGGCGGCATGGTCTCGGCGACGTTGACCCCGGCGAGCAGGACCGCGCCGGCCCGGCCGATGTCGGTGATCGGGAACGGCAGTCCCCGGTCCATGCCGAACGCCCGGTTCGCGGCGGCGGCCGCCGCCGACATGCAGAACCTGCCGTTGTAGTCGATCTGGCTCGTCCGCAGGACCACGCGGGCGAACTTGCCGAGCAGATAGGCCTTCTCGTTCGTCAGCCCGCCGCCTCCGAACACGGCGACCGCGTCGGGCCCGTACCGCTCCTGGACGGCGCGGATACGCCCGGCCACGAAGTCCAGCGCCTCGTCCCAGCCGACCGGTCTCCCGTGGAGGCGCGGCGAGGTCAGGCGCTCGGGCGAATCCAGCAGCCCCGCGGCGGTCCAGCCCTTCTGGCAGAGGCTCCCCGCGTTGGCGGGGATGTCCTCACGGGGCTCGACGCCGATCCCCCCGCCTCCTGCGCGTCCGTCCACGACGTGCATGCCGCACTGCAGCGCGCAGTACGGGCAGTGCGTGGCCGTCCTCATCTGGTCCTGGGGCATCACAGGCCCCGGAGGCGACAGTGAGATCGGCATGGGTCCGATGGTGCTTTCAGGCGGTTTCACAGCGGGGTCCCTTCTGTTACTGCTGTGCTACAAGCCGCTAACCGCGCTCACCGTGCGGCCGGCCGGTTGTGAGCCCTTCGAGGCGCGCCGCGGCGACGTCGGGAAGCCGTGGGATCACGGGCGCGCCGCGGCCAGGCCTGGGCCTGGGGTCACGGGCGCGCGGCGGCGAGGCTGGGGGCGAGCCGCAGCCCCACGGTCCGCAGGTAGCAGAACCACGTCAGCGCGAGACATCCCGCGTAGAAGGCGGCGAAGGCCATGAGCGCGGCGCCGGCGCCGCCCGTGGACGCGATCGACGCGCCGAATCCCCGGTTGATGAAGAACCCGCCGAACGCCCCCACCGCCGAGATGATCCCGATGGCGGCCGACGCGTCCCTGCGCCCGGTCGCCAGCGCCTCCCGGCGCGCGTCTTCGTCGCCCGGCGCGACCTCCGCCAGGGCCTTCGCCCGGAAGATCGCCGGAATCATGCGGTAGGTCGCGCCGTTGCCGACGCCGGACGTGGCGATCAGCAGCAGGTAGGCGCCGAAGAACAGGCCGGGGCTGTGCGCCTCGAGCCCGCTCCAGACCAGGAACAGCGCGCCGGCCATCGCGGCGAAGTTCACGAACGTCACCCGCGCGCCCCCGAGCCGGTCGGACAGCCTGCCGCCGAGGGGGCGCACGAGCGAGCCGAGGAGCGAGCCCGCGAACGCGTACGTCACGAGCGACGTCTCGCCGGGGAACTGCGACTTGATCAGCAGCGGGAAGGCCGTCGAGTAGCCGATGAACGAGCCGAAGGTGCCGATGTAGAGGATCGACATGATCCAGGTCTGCCCTCTGCCGATGATCTTGAGCTGTTCCCTCGGGGCGTTCTTCGCGACGGTCAGGTTGTCCATGAACGCGAAGGCCCCGACCGCCGCCGCGAGGATGAACGGCACCCAGAACAGGCCTGCGGCGGCGAGCCCGAAGGCGCCGATCACGATCGGCATGAGCAGCTGCACCGAACTGACCCCGATGTTGCCGCCCGCGGCATTGAGGCCGAGCGCCCACCCCTGTCTCGACTGGGGGTAGAAGTAGCTGATGTTCGCCATGCTGGAGGCGAAGTTCCCCCCGCCGAGGCCCGCGGTGGCCGCGATCGCGAGGAACGCCCAGTACGGCGTGCCCGAGTCGCCCACCGCCACCGCCAGGAGGACGGCGGGGACCAGGAGCAGCAGCGCGCTGACGACCGTCCAGTTCCTGCCGCCGAACACGGCCGGCGCGAAGGTGTAGGGCACGCGCAGGGCCGACCCCACCAGATTGGGCAGCGCGACGATCCAGAACAGCTGGTCGGTGGAGAACCGGTACGCCCCGAGTTTGACTGCGACGATGCTCCACACGGTCCAGAGGGTGAAGCCGAGGTGCTCCGCCAGGATCGACAGGACGAGGTTGCGCCGGGCGACCCGTGCGCCCGTGCCCTCCCAGAAACCGGGATCATCTGGACGCCAGTCGCTGATCCAGCGCCCCTTCGCCGGGGCGGTCCCCGCTGCCTCGGTCACGGTCATCGTTCCTCCTGCGTCGGATCGGGAGGATCACGAAGCTAGGAGGGGCGCGTTACGCACATTGACTCTCTGTGACCGTGCGGGCGTTACATGTGGCGCACCTGCGTAACGTACGAAATATACCTATCACCCATGCAATACGGATTTAACAAAGGTTGGTACAACGCCAAACTGGGGACTTTCGTTGTGGTGTCGTCTTCGCCGCGGGGAGCGTGCATGACTGTCCGTCAGATCCGGATGTTCGCAGATCCAGTGCTACGGAGCGTAGCCGAACCCGTCACCGTCTTCGACCGGTCCCTCAGGGACCTCGTCCGGTCACTCACCGCCACCATGCGAGCCGGCCCGGGACGCGCCGGGCTCGCCGCTCCCCAGATCGGAGTCCCGCTCCGGGTGCTCGCGTTCGATCTGGACGGCAAGTCCGGGCACATCGTCAATCCGCGTCTCGAACCGTCGGATCGCATGATCGTCGCGGACGAGGCCTGCCTGTCCGCGCCGGGCATGTGGTGGCCGCGGGCCAGGTCGTTCTCTGTGGTCGTCCGCGGCAGGGACATGTACGGCAAGCCGATCACGGTGAGGGCGATCGGACTCCTGGCCAGGGTCCTGCAGCACGAGGCGGACCACCTGGACGGCGTGCTGTTCATCGACGCCCTGCCCGACGAGGACCAGCGGCGTTTCCTGGCCGCCATCCCCTGAGCCGATCCGGCCGCAGGGCCCCATTACCGGACAATGGCTGCGTGAAATGTGCACGAGAGACCATTCCGGGTATTCAGCGTGCGATCAGGACGACAGGATATTCGGCGTCGGTAATATTTCCAGGACATATCGGCTGACAAAGGACCGGTTTTCTGCGGAGAGGAATAGCGAGCGCAGAGGCCGGGGATATCGACGCAACCTCCCGCCGGATGTGGACCCCCGAAGTCCACCGCTCACATGGGAGGGTCATGCCCGCGTTCTCACAGTCCGGCCCGAGGCTGCGCGAAACGCCCGTCACCCGCCGGGCGTTTCTGCTCGCGGGAACCGGGCTGGCCGGCGGCCTCCTGCTCGGAGCGTCGGCTCAGGCGTTCTCCGGAGGGCCGGCCCGCCCGCGCATCTACACGCGCAGCGAGTGGCACGCGGCGCCGCCCAAGACCAAGGCGGTGATCCTCAACCGGACTCCCGACCGGCTCGTCATCCATCACACGGCCACACCCAACACGAGCGACCAGAGCCTGGACGCCGCGTTCCGGCTGTCACGCGCGATCCAGCGTTACCACATGCACCACAACGACTGGGCGGACATCGGCGAGCAGTTCACCGTCGGCCGGGGCGGCCAGATCATGGAGGGCCGCAACAGGACGCTGCCCGCCATCGAGGAGCGCAAGCACGTCATGGGCGCTCAGGTCGCCGACCACAATCGGCACACCCTCGGCATCGAGACCGAGGGCACGTACACGGACGACCTGCCCACCGAGGCCCAGCTCGCCTCCCTGACCAGCCTGCTGGCCTGGTTGTGCGGGGTCTACGAGCTCGACCCCGCCAAGGCGATCATCGGGCACCGGGACCTCAACGCCACCTCGTGTCCCGGTGACCGCCTCTACGCCCACCTCCCCCAGCTCCGCGAGGACGTGGCCCGCAGGCTCGGCGGGCGGGCCCGGTCGGACGACGCACGCCTCGCCCTGCCGGACCCCGCCGTGCCGGACCCCGCCCTGCTCGCCGCGCCCGGCCTCATCATCGAAGGACAGGCGCATCTACAGAGGCCGCTCAGGGCCTACGACCACGGCCCGGGGCTGGGCCCGCACGATCATCCGTGGACGGGCCCCCGGCCTTCCTGAACCCGCTCAGAGCTCGACGCCGAGCAGGGCGTCCGCGACGTCCCGCACCAGGGCGGGGGCCGTCGTGTCGGCGCCCTCCCCCTCGGCCCACTCGTCGATGACCGCGAGGGCCCCCGGGGCGTCGAGGTCGTCGGCGATCCGCTCCCTGACCGCGGCCAGCACCGCCAGGCCGTCCGGGCCGGACGCGCGGCCCACGGCCGCCCTCCACCGGGCGAGGCGCTCCTCGGCCTGCTCGAGCTGCTCCTGCGTCCACTCCCAGTCGGACCGGTAGTGGTGGGCCAGCAGCGCCAGCCGTACGGCCATGGGATCGGCCGCGGGGCGGAGCTTGGAGACGAAGACGAGGTTGCCCTTGGACTTCGACATCTTCTCGCCGTCGAGCGCGACCATGCCCGCGTGCACGTAGGCCCGGGCGTACGGCCACTCTCCGGTGGCCACGTGGCCCTCGCACGCGCCCATCTCGTGGTGCGGGAAGATCAGGTCGGAGCCGCCGCCCGCCACGTCGAACCCACTGCCGAGGTTCCGCAGGGCGATGGCCGTGCACTCCACGTGCCAGCCGGGACGGCCGGGGCCGAAAGGCGACGCCCAGGACGGCTCGCCGGGCCGCTGGGCCCTCCAGAGCAGCCAGTCGAGCGGATGGCGCTTGCCCGGCCGGTCGGGGTCGCCGCCGCGCTCGCGGAACAGCTCCAGCATCAGCTCCTCCGAGTAGCCCGACACCGCGCCGAACTTGGGCGCGGCGGCCACCGAGAAGTAGACGTCGCCGTCGAGCCGGTAGGTCGCGCCCCGCTCGGTGAGCCTGCCCACGAGGGCGGCGATCTCGTCGACGACCTCGGTCACCCCGACGTACTCACGGGGCGGCAGGATGCGCAGGGCCTCCATGTCGGAACGGAACAGGTCGATCTCACGGTCGGCCAGGTCCTGCCAGTCCACGCCGGTCGCCTGGGCGCGCTCGAGCAGGGGGTCGTCCACGTCTGTGGCGTTCTGGGTGTAGTGGACCTCGTGGCCGGCGTCCCGCCATGCCCGGTTGACCAGGTCGAAGGCCAGATAGGTGTTGGCGTGCCCCAGATGGGTGGCGTCGTACGGCGTGATGCCGCAGACGTACATCCGAGCCTGTCCCGACGGCCTGGTCTCGCGAACGTCGCGGGCGGCGGTGTCGTACAGACGGAGCGGAACGCCCGAACCGGGCAATTTGGGGATGTTCGGCGCAGACCACGATCGCATGTTGTGCAGCCTATCCGCGTGACCGCGGGCTGGGCTCAGGCGGGATCACCCGTATCCACCCGATACCAGGACGAGGGGTCCCCCGGCGTGGGCCAGAAGTCGAAGCGCACGCCCTCCTCGGCGACCGCGACGAGGCTGACGGACAGGCTCGCGAAGACCCGGCCGTCCTCCAGCCGCTGCCGGAAGATCAGCGCCCTGGGGTCGTCGACGGCCAGCCCGGCGCCCGACGCCAACTCCAGCCACTCTCCCCAGAATCGATCAGGGGAGCCGCCGTTCAGCCATCGCGGGCGCTGCGCGTACGCGAAGGCGGGGCGGAAGGCCGCGACCCGGGGATGATCGTCGCCCCGTTCCCAGCCGCTGTTGACCAGCATGTGGACACCCTGCGGCAGCTTGTCCTCGGCGAGCCGCTCACCGTCCCAGCTCCACAGCCGTACGCCGTCCAGACCGGCGACGACGAGATGGAAGGGGTCGTACCGGAACAGGTCGATGCGCGGGAGCTCTCCCGCCTCGGCCGCCTCGAGGGGCAGGTCGCCGCGCGTGCGGCGGAGCTCCTCGGGCGCGGGGACCCCGTGGCCGTTGAGGAGCACGCCCACCCGCCGGGCGGCGGGGGCGACCGCGAGCCAGGTGCCGCCGGCCTGAAGGTCCCGGCCGCCGATCAGCCCCGGCCGATCCGGCCAGTGCCGGTCGGGAGACAGCCACGGCCGCGTGACGAACTCGTCACGCACCCCGACCAGGAGCACCGGAACCTCGGCTTCCGGCTCCACACTCACGATGACCGTACACAACGTGCGTTCCCTCCAGAATCGGTAGAGACTCCTGCAGAGTGCACAATCAGAGCATTTATCGCAAGTACTAGATCGGCGGCCATGGAATCGCCGGCCAGTCCTCTGACGGATACGGATGGATGCCGGTCTGGAGCAGCCGCTTGACCCGCAACCACGTGGCCTCCACCTCGGCGGGCGTCAGCAGTTCACGCAGCCGCCTGCCCAGCCGTCCGCGCTCGAGGTCGCGCTCCAGGCCCGTCAGCATGGTCACCGCGTCGCGGGACAACTGCTTGCCCCGCCACTGCCATAACACCGTGCGCAGCTTGTCGTCGGCCGAGAAGCACACACCGTGGTCGACCCCGTAGACATGCCCGTCCCCCAGCGGCAGCAGGTGGCCGCCCTTGCGGTCGGCGTTGTTGACCACCGCGTCGAAGACCGCCATCCGCCGCAGCCCCGGGTGCCGGCTGCGGACCAGGGCCAGCAGGTCGGCCTCGGGATCGGTGTCGATCCACAACTGGACCATGCCCGGGCCGAACGGGCCGTCGCGGTAGACCGTGGGCGGGACGATCCGCCAGCCGGTGGCCGCCGCCACCTCGTAGGCCGCCACCTCGCGCGCCGCAAGGGTGCCGTCGGGGAAGTCCCACAGCGGGCGCTCACCGCGCACCGGCTTGTAGACGCACGCGGCCACCTGCCGGCCGAGGCGTATGGAGCAGTACAACGTCATGTTCGTCGCCTCGACGAGCCGGCCGGCCACGTCCAGCGTGCCGTCGCGCAGCAGCCGCATGGCGGTCTCGTCGTCCAGCCCTGACCCGTCGAGGTCGCCGGGGGTCGGCTCGCCCTCAGCCGTCATCCGGCTCCCTGCCCGGCCGCCCCGCGGGCGGCCATCCTCGTGGTCTCGCTCACACCGACAGCCCCCCGGGGTGGTGGCCGTTGAGGCGCACGCAGATGTGGCCGTCGGGGTCAAGAGGCTGGCCGCACAACGGGCACGGAGGCCGCCCGGCCGCCACCACGTCGAGGGCCCGGCGGCTGAACGCGCGCGCGGCGGCGGGGCTGATCCGGACCCGGAGAATGGCGGGCTCGAGGCGGTCGTCGTCGACCTCCATGACGAACGGCTCGTCGTCCTCGTCGCCCTCGGTGGCCTCCTGGGCCTCGATCACGACCTGCGAGGTCTCGGGGTCCCAGGCGAGCGCCATGGTCCCCACCCGGAAGTCCTCGTCGATGGGCAGGTCGAGGGGGCCCTCGTCGGTCAGGTCGGCCGGGGCCATGGCGGGCACGGGCGCACGGCCGCCGCTGCGGCGCAGCACCTCGTCCAGCAGCTCGTCCAGCCGATCGGCGAGCACGGCCACCTGGAATTTCTCGAGCGCCACGGTCGTGACCCTGCCCTGACCTCGGGCTTGCAGGAAGAAGGCCCGTGCACCCGGTTGCCCGACGGCACCGGCCACGAACCTGTCAGGCGGATCATAGTCGAAGACCGGCATAGCCCGACCCTATGTCGTCCCTGGTCCACCGCCGACAGCGGCGTCGCTCCCGGTGGGGTTTTCTCCCCCGTCTGACTCTCCCGCAACCTCCTCGCGAGGCATCAGATCGGCGACATCTCCCCCGATGTCGTTGGATCTGAGCAGGAAGGGACGCAAGGGGGTGTAGCGGATCGCGGTGAGCGACGCCGGGTCCGCGGTTATCCGCTGGAACTGGTCGAGGTGCAACCCGAGGGCGTCCGCCACGATCGCCTTGATCACATCACCGTGGCTGCAGACGACATAGGTCGCCTTCTCGCCCAGCCGCTCGTTCCAGTCCCGTACGGCCCGCACCGCCCGGCTCTGGACGTCGGCGAGCGCCTCGCCGCCCGGGAAGACTGCCGCGCTGGGATGGGCCTGCACGACCCGCCACAGCGGCTCCTCGGCCAGTTCCTTCAGCGGCCTGCCCGTCCAGTCGCCGTAGCCGCACTCGCCGAACCTGTCGTCGGTCTGCACCGGCACGGCCCTGTTCCGGGCGACCGCGGCGGCCGTCTCCTGGCAGCGCTCCAGCGGGCTGGAGACGATGGCGTCGAGTTCCAGGGACGCCAGGCGCCGGCCGAGCGCCTCGGCCTGCTCGCGCCCGCGCTCGTTCAGATGGACGCCGGGGGTCCACCCGGCCAGCACGGGCCCCGTCATGGCCGTGAGGCCGTGCCGTACGAGCAGGACGGTCGTCACGAGGAGATCACGCCCAGGCTCAGCAGAGTGAGCAGGAAGGTCCCGGCGAAGACCCGGTAGATGACGAAGATGTTGGTGGAGTGCTTGGCGACGTACTTCAGGAGCCAGGCGATCGAGGCGTACCCCACGATGAACGAGACGACGGTGGCGATCACCGTGGGGGTCACGGGCACCCCACCGCCGTCGCCGAAGTGGCGGAACTCGAAGAGCCCGGAGAGGACCACCGCGGGGATCGACAGGAGGAAGGAGTACCGCGCCGCCGCCTCACGCGTGTAGCCGAGGAACATGGCGCCGGTCATCGTCGAGCCGGAGCGCGAGGCGCCGGGGATCAGCGGGAGCATCTGCCAGGCGCCGATGATGAGGCCGTCGCGCATGGTGAGGTCGCCGAGCTCCTTCTTCTTGCGGCCGAACTGGTCGGCGAGCAGCAGAAGGAGGCCGAAGACGATGAGCATGGCCGCGTTCAGCCACAGGTTGCGCGCGGGGCCCTCGATCGCGTCCTTGAAGACCAGACCCGCGACTCCGATGGGGACCGTGCCCAGGCCGATGTACCAGCCCATCCTCGCGTCGAGATCCTGACGCAGCTCGGGCGTCCACAGGCTGCGCAACCAGGTCGTGAAGATCCGGATGATGTCGCGCCAGAAGTAGATCACCACTGCCGCCATGGTCCCGAGTTGGATGACCGCGGTGAACGCGGCTCCCGGGTCGGCCCAGCCGGCGAGCTTGGGAACGATGAGCAAGTGCGCTGAGCTCGAGATCGGCAGGAACTCGGTGAGCCCCTGGACGATGCCGAGAATGGTGGCCTGAAGTACGTCCATGGTCCGGACAGCCTATCGGCTAGTCTTACCCCGCAATGGATCAGCGATTTGTCGGGCGCAGCGGTCTGACCGTGTCCCGCATCGGCCTCGGCACGATGACCTGGGCCCGCGACACGTCCGCCGAGGAGGCCACGGCTCAGATCACCGCGTTCGCCGACGCCGGGGGCACGCTGATCGACACCGCCGACGTCTACGGCGGGGGCGACGCCGAGCGGCTGATCGGCCGGCTGATCCGCGACGTGGTCCCCCGTGACGAACTGGTGATCGCCACCAAGGCGGTCCTGACCTCCGAGGGCGGCGCGGACGGCTCCCGCCGCCACCTCATCCGGGCGCTCGACGCCTCGCTCGCCCGGCTGGGCCTCGACGAGGTCGACCTGTGGCAGATGCACGCGTTCGATCCGCGCATCCCCCTGGAGGAGACGCTCGCCGCCGTCGACCACGCCGTCTCCACGGGCCGTACGGCATACGCCGGGGTGTGCAACTACGCCGGATGGCAGCTCGCGGCCGCGGCGGTCTGGCAGCGGGCGGGCGAGTCCCGCGCACCCCTGGTGGGAGCCCAGGTCGAATACTCGCTCCTGGCCCGCGAGGCGGAGGTGGAGGTGTTCCCCGCGGCCGACCACGTCGGGGCGGGCGTACTGGCCTGGTCGCCGCTCGGGCGTGGCGTGCTGACCGGGAAGTACCGCACCGGGATCCCCGCCGACTCCCGGGCCGCGACCCCGCACTTCGCCGAGTTCGTCCGGCCCTATCTCGACGAACGCGGCCGCAGCATCGTCGAGTCCGTCTCCACCGCCGCCGATGGCCTGGGCGTGTCTCCCCTCGCCGTCGCCCTCGCCTGGGTCCGCGACCGCCCGGGCGTGTCGTCGGCCATCGTCGGCGCCCGCACCCACGCCCAACTGCTCGGCGTGCTCGAGGCCGAGCACCTGACCCTCCCCCGCGAGATCCGCGACGCCCTCGACGACGTGAGTGTCTAATTGCGCTCGTGTTTGATTGCCGGCCCTCCGGTCCGGCGGGCTCGGGGCGCAGTGTTTGATGGCGCTCGCTCCGCTCGCGCGTGCTCGGGGCGCCCTTTTTGGCGGCGTCTTCCCTCGTCGTTCGGGGTCGCTCGTTCCTCGCTCCCCACTCTCTCCTCAGTCCAGACACCGCCGCGCCCCTCGCGTGACGGTTGCGCACCGCAGGCAGGTCTTCGTGACCCGTTTGCAATGGGTTCCGGGGGGATCGAGCTCCAGGATCATGCGAGGGGCGCGGCCGGGAGCTGGACTGAGGAACGCCCGCAGCGAGGACGTGACGAGGGAAGTCCCGGCCTAAAGGGCGCCCCGAGCCCGCCGCGCCGGAGGCGCGGCAATCAAAAACGAGAGACGGCCTCACGTATCACGCATCGATACCGAATCGCAACTTGGTGCTGCATAACTTGGTGCTCCGGCGAAGAGTGGCAAGAGTAGCGCGAGACGAAGTTTGTGGGACGGAAGGGGACAGATGGGGATCGCACGTAATGCCTCCGCGATATCCGCCGGGGCATTGGCGTTCGCTCTCACTGGTGGGATTCCCTTGGTGGCGGCACAACCGGCGCAGGCGATGGACTGCACGGGGAGCGGCCTGATCTCCTCGGTGACGGGCGGCCTGTGCTCGATCCTCGGCGGCGTGGGCGACACGGTCGACGGGGTGACGGACGTGGTCGACGGTGCGACGGGCGGTCTGACGGCACCCGTGACGAAGGGCGTCGACGACGTGGTCGGCGGGGTGACGGAAGGGACGGGCGGCGCCGTCAGCGGGGTCGGAGAGGCGGTCGACGACACCGTCGACTCCACCGTCGATGTGGTGGGGGGAACGGTCAAGAAGGTGACGGACCCGCTGACCGGCACGTCCGGAGGTTCCGGAGGGTCGGGGGGCTCGGGCTCCGGTGGATCCGGCGGCGGCACGCCCGGCGAGGGGGCGGAGCCGACCCCGGGGGCGTGCATCGAGTTGCCGGTCCTCGGCGGCGACTGCGACGGGGAGCAGGCCGCGCCGCCGCCGGCGAAGCCGCCCGCGAAGCCTCGGCCCGCGGACCGGCCCCCGGCCAGGACGCCCGCGGGAACGCTTCCATCCGAACCGGCCCGGACGATCGAGTTGCCGCGATTCACCCCGGCGGGCGGCAAGGACGTCGCGCCGGACCCGCGTGTGAACCTCGACGAGGACGGCGCCATCCCCCTCCTGTGGCCAGGCAACCAGGAGATCCCCGGGCTCAAGGGCGGGCTGAAGTCCGATCCGGTGCGTCCGTCCCAGCCGTACGACGCGGCGGGAACGGCCCTGACGGCGGCGCTCCTCCTGTCGGCGGTGCTGGCCACGCGTGTGGTCTCGGCGCGGCGGGCCCGGATGGAGCAGCTCGAGTCGATCCCGTTCGAGGGTGGTGTCCGCCCGGCGCGGACGTCCGGGCGGCATCGTCTCGCCTGAGCGTCACTCGGCGGCGCACAGGCGGGACGCCGGTGAGGGCCCGGCCGAGGAGGCATCACCTTCCTCGGCCGGGGGCTCGTCCGCGGCCTTTCCTCTGGAAGGTCAGGCCGGCGTGACGGTGTAGGTCGTCCCCTGCTGGGTGGGGAAGTTGATCTGGTCGTTGGCCGTGGTGAAGGCGACCGTGGAACCGTCCGCCCTGGCGACCCGGACCGCGCGTCCCGGCCAGGGGTTCTGGAGACGTACGGCCTTGCCGGCGAGGCTGGTGATGTCGACGTAGCTCACCTGCCCTCCGGCGCGTGCACTCGAGACGAGCATGCCGCCCTTGTCCCGGAGCTTGACGAAGGAGCCGTTCTTCGACGACGGCCAGACGGGGAAGACCCGCATGACGCCGCCGTCGGTCTGCAGGAGCATGTCGTCGATCGCCTCGATCGCCCCGGTCTTCTCCAGGCCGTGGAAGGGATCGCGGATCCGCAGGTTGGCGGCCATCTTGCCGTTGATCTGGGCCTTCAGCTTGTCGATGAGACTCTGGGCGGGGTAGCCGACACGGGCGGCCTGGGTGAACACCTTGGGGAAGCTGTTGTCCTGGCCCCAGGAGTTCATGACGTCGAGCGTGGTGACGGCGGTCTGCCTGTCGGCGGCGGGCCCGTTGATTCCGAGTACTTCACCCGGGTGGACGAACTCGAGGTTGACGGTGTTGTCGCCGGGGTGGATGTCGCGGGTGTCGCCGCCGGTGATCGTGCCCGGGTCGGCCAGCGCGTAGACGGTCTGGCCGTTGTAGGTGGTCTTCGGCGTGGGCGGCAGCTTGGACAGGATGCCCTGCCAGGTCGTGCGCGGCCCGGAGTCGACGTTGAGGTCGACGCTGGCGTTGATCAGCGAGGTCAGCAGGTGCTTGAGCAGGCCGACGTCAGGGCTGGAGTTCTTCCCCCAGGTGCCCTCGTGCGGCCCCGACCACAACACGTACCGCTGGGCGGCCGAGTCGAACTCCAGGTAGTTCTGGAAGAACGCGGCGACCTCCTTCATGAAGGGGTAGGCCGTGTTCTGCAGGAACGCCCGGTCCTGGGTGTAGTCGTAGTAGGAGATGTACTGCGTCGCGGTGAACAGCGAGTTCACCACCTGCTGGTGGTAGTTGTCGTCGGCGGTGGCGCCGAACGGGGCGATGCCGACCGGGAAGAGCACGCCGTTCGGCATGCCCCCGCTCGGGAAGCGCCTGCTGATGTAGTCGGGCTTGACGCGCGTGAGGTCCTGCTGGGCCCTGCGCCTGGCCTCCGGCAGATAAGCCGTCACCAGGTCGAAGTACGGCAGGGCGAGCTCGGGCCGGTTGCTCGAGTAGGCGCCGTAGAAATTGGCCATCCAGTTGTAGTTGAGGTGCATGTCCCCGTTGAACTGCGGGAAGTCGCTCGTCGCCCAGATGCCGTACAGGCCGGGAGCGGTCTTGCCGGCCCGGCTGGCCGAGCCGAGCAGGTAGAGCGAGCCGTAGTAGAACCGCTCCAGCGTGTCGTCGTCGAGGTCGACGTACGACTTGAGCCAGTACTGCTTCCACCAGTCGACGTGCCCGTTGTAGAGGCCGTCGAGCGAGCCCGCGCTCTGGGCGTCGGCCAGTGAGCGGGCGGCCGGAGCGGGGTCGGCCGGGTTGGGACCGCCTCCGGCGACGCCGGTCACGATGTTCACCGTCTGGCCCGCCGGCAGGTCGAAGGTGAACGTGCCCGCCGCGCCGCTAGCCGTGGGCGCGCCCACGAGGCTGCCGCCGACGACACGGCTGGCGAGGGACGCCCGGGAGACCCACCTCGATCCGGCCGCTGTCTGGCGGGTGGCCCAGACGGTGTTGCCCGAGACGCCCGAGGTGCTCGTGAACCCGGAGCGCGCGTCGGGGGAGCCGGTCGCGGTCTGCACCTTCAGCCGCACGGCCGACGAGCCGAGCGACGTGATGCGGGTGACGACGAGGTTGTCGGTCGCGCCGGTCCAGGTCGTCATCGAGACGGGGGTGCCGCCGATCGTCATCGACGTCTCGACGTCGCCCTTCAGGATGTTCTGCTCCTCGGTGAACGGCCCCGAGGGGGTGGTGGAGCCGCTCCCGTTGTACAGCTCGAACTGGCCGATGCGGCCGCGGGGGTTGTTGATCGAGTCGGTCGTGGTGCCCTGGGTCGGCTCGGTGATGTTCAGCCGCAGGTACCGCGCGGTCCGCGTGGCGAAGGTCCGGTCGGTGACGTTCGCGGTGTTGCCGGTGACGGTGTCGACGGTGGTCCAGGTCGAGTTGTCGGTGCTGACCTGGAGGGTCCAGTTCTTGGTGTTGTTGGCCGTCTCCGCCGGGCGTGCCGCGGCATCGTGCCGCAGGACGTACCGGTTGAAGGTCTTAGCCGTACCGAGGTCGAGGGTGAGCGTCTGCGGCTTGCCGATGTCGGACACCCAGCCCTCGTAGCCGGACGCCCATCCGCCGTTGACCGCCCTGGACGGCGGGAAGGACGGGTGGGAGCTCGACGCGGTCGCCGTGGCGCCGAGCGCGAGGTTGCCGGAGCCGCCCGTGCCGGACGCCGGGGTGATCGTCACCGAGCCGAGCGCGACGAAGGACGGGTTGGGATTCCCGGTCCAGAAGTCGCCCTTGGAGATGTAGAAGGTCTTGTAGCCGTCGCCTCCCGCGGAGGTGACGCCGACATCGCCGTTGCCGAGCAGCGCGGTGTCGGGCATCGAACGGCTGACCGCGCCGGTGTAGGCCTGGTCGGTCCAGCGTCCCTTGATCGCGCCGACGATCTGCTGGATCTGGGCCCACTGCTGGTCGGGCGTGGGGGTCGCGGCCCTGGCCGGTCCGGCGGTCAGCAGCGAGGTGGTGAGGGCGGCGGTGAGAGTTGCGGCTAAGACTGCTTTTCGCGGTCTTCTCATGGGGGGCCTCTCAATGGCGGTGGGTGTGGTCCGGGTGGCCGATGTCCCCGGGGTGTTCGAAACCGGGCATGAGCTGCGCCCGGGCACAGTGGACGTCGGCCCACAGGGCGAAGTGCCGCCGCCGCCGCGCGGCGAGCAACGACGCCCTGATGGCCTGCGCCACCTTTTCGAAGCCGATCTCGCGGCCCTGGAACGGGCCGACGGTGAAGGTGTGGCCGTCGAGCGGGCCCACGTGGGAGCCCTCGGGAGCGGAGAAGACCGCCTGGTCCGCCGGTTCGGGCAGTTCGCCCGGCGACACGGTGTACCACCGGCCTCCGTTGACCGGCCTGCCGTCCCGCCAGTGGGTCACCAGCCTGGCGGTCCTGGTCCGGTACCTGTCCTGGTTCTCGGCGTAGTAGCGGAGCACGTCCGGCTCGGGGACGGTGACGTCCGCCGTCATGTCGCGGTAGAGCGCCTGGGCGAGCGGGTCCTCCGACAGGACGGCCGCGACGACGCTGCCGAGCTCCAGCCTCGCGACCGCGTCGAGCCGAAGAGGCGGCGTCTCCGGGGTCGCGACGACGCCGCGCCTGGCAGCTTCGTCCGCGACCACCCGCTCGGCGACCATGATCTGGGTCACCCAGCGGCGGAGCTGACGCCCCTCCGTCGTGCCGTCCGCCGGCAGCAGGTCGCCGCGCCGCCCGTCGCGGAGCAGCGTCACACGGCGCTCGACCTCCTCGACGGTGATGGGGCTGCCCGCCACGATCGCGGCGATCATCGGCCGTCCCGCACGCGCAACGGGACGGCGGGCGAGTACGACACCCGGCCGAACCACATGCACTTCACCAGGACCCACCACGTACCGGGCCGCGCGTCCAGCGGCGCGCCGGCCTCGATCACGAGGTCGGCGGTGGCGCCCGCGGGCACCTCCACAGGATGGACGCCGGGGCCGACGAGGTCCCACGTGCCCCAGGGGCTGATCACCTGGGCCTCTCCCCTGATGTCGAAGGCGGCCAGGTTGCGCAGCCGGACCGTCCACGAGCCCTGCCGCCCCGGTGTGAGCTCCAGCCCGTCGGCCGGCACCTCCACCTCGAGCAGGCCGGCGTCTCCGCCTCGGGCTGGGCGGGCGTCCCCGTCGACGAAGACGACGTCCTCGTGCGTCTGACCGCCGTACTCGAGCCGGACCGCCACGGGCCACGGACCGGGCCCGGCGTCCGCCGGCGGGGTCAGCGCGACGTCGAACTCCGTCCAGCCGCCCGGGCCCAGCCGTACGGGCCGGTCCCGGGGGGAGGCGTCCCAGCCGTCCGGAACCACGACGGACACCTCCCCTTCTCCGGCCGCGTCGGTCAGGTCGCTCGCCAGGGTCACGCGCAGCCGAGCGGGTTCGTCCGCGAGCGGGTCCTCGGAGGCGGCGCGGACGTGGACGCTCATCGGCTGGTAGCCGAGCGGCGCCGAGCCCCGGTTGTGCAGCCAGAACCGGGCGAAGACCGGCTGGGCGGGCTCGGCCGCCGGGCCGAGCCGCTCCACGGGCCCGTCCGCCTGGCCTGCGGGTTCCGCGGAGTCGTCCGGCCGGGCGCGCAGCACATACGTCGCGACCTGGCTGGGGCCGATGTCGGCGTGGAGGACGCCGTCGCGGGTCTTGGCCTCGCCGGTCTCGACCTCCAGGACGTCGGCGAGCGCGGCCTCCGCGAACGGCACGTGGGAGCCGAGGGTGAACGACGCCTCGCGTCCGTGGGGTTCGTACAGGCGGGCGGTGACGCCGTCGCGCGGATCGGCCGGCCGCGCCCGGCCGTGGGCGGTGGGGTTGCCCGCGGCCTTGAAGGCCGCCAGCACGGCGCCGCCCTCCACGTTCAGCAGCGCGGCCGAGGACGGCAGCCGCCCGTCGTGGGGCTCTTCGACGACGGCGCGCAGCGGGTGGTTGAAGTCGTGCGCCCGTGCCACGATGCCCGCGTCCCGCCAGTCCCCCGTGCCCGACGCGACCGCGTAGTCGAAGGTGTGGGTCCAGTGCTGGAGCTGGAAGCCGCTCCCGTCCGGGGTGGTCCGCCTCGGCGGGTCGATCCAGACGCCGGAGGGCCAGCCGGTGCACGAGCGCATGAGCGACAGGTGGAGGCGTCCCCTCGTGTCGACCGCGAATCCGGGCACGCCCCGGTTCAGCACGGCGACGGTCCGGTGGTCGAGGTCCTCCTCGCCGAACAGCTCGGACGGCTGGCTCACCTCGATCACGCTGTCGGCGAGGTCGGCGACCAGGTCCGCGACGGCCTCCCGGACGTCGCCCCTCGACGCCACCACGAGAACCGGCAGGTCGCCGGGCTCCCGGAGGTCGGCCTCGGGGTGGAAGACCTCGGTGACCGGCCGGGTGGCGGGGATCCAGAGCAGCGCCCGTCCTTCGGCTTCGAGAGCGCGCTCGAGTTCCCGGGCGTAATGGGGGTCCGCGGCCGCGAGGACGGCGGCGGTGAACTCGTTGTCGGCGGGTCCGCCCACCACGATCCGGGCGTCGGGCAGGTTGGAGTCGAACGACAGCAGGCCGTACCTGTTGCCCTCCGCGTGTGTGCACGTCGCGGTCACGCCCGACTGGGCGAGCCGGACGGCGAGGTCGCGGCCCAGCTCGGCGGCGTCGCTCTCCCGCGGCACCACGATCTCGGCGACGCCGACGGCGTGCGACCTGACCGGCCCGCCGTCGCCGGGGCGCAGCACGACTCTGGCCATCGAGCTCAGTCCGAACCACTGGTAGGCCGGGTTGTCGAGCGTCCAGGGGTGCAGGGCGGCGTCGACGTCGGGGTGCGCGAAGGAACGCCCGACGACCGCGTGACCGACCTCGGAGACCGGCCGCGCACCGGCCACGAGGGACGGCCAGCGCAGCCGTACCAGCTTGTCCTCGCCGTCGAAGCCGTCCAGGCGGGTGCTGCAGTCGACCCGGCCCACCCCACGCCACAGGGTGATCACCTGGGTGTAGCCGAGCGTGCCGATCGCCCCCGTGACCGTGACGCGCTCGCCCAGCGCCGAACGCTCGGCGACGACGGATATGGCCGGCGCGGACGCCGATCCGGCCGACACCCCCGTGGGCACCAGGTGCCAGGGTCCCTCACGGAAGACGGGATGCTCGGTGTACTCGTCGTAGACGACGATCTCGTTGCCCACCTCGCCGGGCGTGACGAGCTCGTGGCCGGTCGCCAGGTCGACCAGGCTCCGCACGGCTCCCCCTCGCTCGGGGTCGACGGTCAGCCGGTGGTGCTCGTTGGCGATGACCGGCGAGCCGTGCGGCCGCCAGCCCGCGGCCTCGGGGGCGCCCGACGCCGCCAGGTGATAGGTGCGGTAGCCCACGGAGGGCACCTCGGCGGCGACGAACACCACCTCGGCCGCGGCGTCGTCCTGCCGCTCGACGACGACGGGCACGGCGGCGCCATCCTCGTCCGTCAGGCCATAGAACGGGGCAGGCACGGTGACGCGGACGACGTCGGTGCGCGGCCAGGCCATGGCGTTGAACACGACGACGGCGCGGCCCCCGGACCCGGCGCCGGTGTCGACGCGCGCGGCGAGATGGCGCAACGCGGCGTCGTGCACCTGGCCGGCCAGATCGAACGCCTCCCGCCAGCCGGCCAGCAGGTCGAGGTAGACCTGGTCGGACTCGGTCCCGGTGATCGCGTCGTGGTGCGCGCCGTACACGAGCTGCCGCCAGGCCTTGTCCAGGGCGGCCTCGGGGTAGGCCGCGCCGCCCGCCAGGCAGGCCAGCGCGGCGAACTTCTCCGCGTCGAGCAGCTCGTTCTCCGCGGCGCGCTGGGCCTGCTTGGTGTCGATGTAGGACACGTCCTTGCCGGTGTAGACCGGGTTCATGTCCCGCGTCTGCGGCGACAGCCGGGCTCCGGTGGCGGCCAGCTCGGCCGAGACGGCGCCGAAGAAGTCGCGGGGCAGCGCGCACAGGACGCGGGGCCAGGTGTAGCGGGAGTTCCAGTCGCGGTGGATCTCGGTCAGCCACTTGTTGGGCGGGCTGTAGTCGGTGCCGACGGGGATCAGCACGTTCCGCGTGGCGGCCACCTTCTTCATCCGCAGGAACAGCCCGTAGACCGACTCCTCGGCGTCGGCGAGTGTCTGCGCCGAGTCCATCGACCAGCCGGCGCTGTAGTGGGCGGCCATGAAGTTGGTCAGCAGGCCGCGCCCGCTCGGCGAGATCCACTCGAACTCGCTGCGGAACTGCATCCCGGACGGGTCGCCGTGCGGGGTGTCGTAGGTGCCCATCTGCAGCGAGGGCCCCCACTGGTGGAACGGCCCGCGCGCCCACGCGCTGGAGGTCAGTCCGGCGTCGGCCATCAGGCCGGGGAACTGCGGGTCGTGCCCGAACGCGTCAAGTTGCCAGGCGGTGGCGGGCTCGCCGCCCAGGATGTCGCGCTGGAACCCGACGCCGTAGACCGCGTTGCGGATCGTGGTCTCGGCGCCGGTGAGGTTGGTGTTCGGCTCGTTGTAGGTGCCGCCCATGATCTCCAGGCGTCCCTCGGCGACCAGCCTGCGCAGGATCTCGCGGTTCTCCGGGAAGGCGTCCCAGTAGGGCTTGAGGTAGTCGACCTCCGCGAGCACGAAGCGGTAGTCGGCGTCGCGCCTGGCCAGCTCCAGGTTCGCGTCGATGAGCTGGAAGGCGGTGAACTGGAAGCTCATCCGCACGTCCTGGGCGTCCGGCAGCGCGTCCCACTCGCTGGCGTATCCGGCCTGGGTGTTCCACCAGACCGGGTCGTAGTGGAAGTGGGAGACCAGGAACACCGTCCAGCCGGGTTCCGCGACGGTGAGGGTGCCCCGCCCCGACGCCGTGCCCTCCCCGCCCGCCGCCGCCACCGTGACCTCCACGACGCTGCCCGGGGCCGCGTCGGTGCTCACGGGGATCTCGTGCGTCCCCGTTCCCGGCACACCGGACAGCGTGCCGACGGCGCCGCCGGAGACGGTCAGGTCGAGAGGCTCGGTGGGCGAGGTCGCCGAGGTCCGTACGCGCAGGACCTGGCGGGGGGCGTCGTCGGGACCGACGAAGAGCTCGGTGGACTCGACGGCGTCGATCGTCAGCATGAAGGGCCTTTGCTCGAGTGGAAACGGGTAACGGCGGCGGAACGGGAGCTATCCCTTGACGGCGCCGCCGGTCAGGCCCTTCACGAAGTTCTTCTGCAGGGCGAGGTAGAAGATCAGGATCGGCAGCGTGGCGAGGAACATGAAGGCGAACACCGCGCCGAAGTCCGACTGGTGCTGGCCGATGGCCCGGTAGACGCCGACGGTCACGGTGGTGCCGCTGTCGGGCCCGAGGAGGATGAGCGGGGTCAGGAAGTCGTTCCAGATCCACACGCCGAGGAAGATGAGCACGCTCGCCGAGGCCGGCCGCAGCAGCGGGAAGACCACCTGCCAGAACACGCGCAGCTTGCTCGCGCCGTCGAGTTCGGCGGCCTCCTCCAGTTCCAGGGGGACGGACCTGACGAAACCCATGAACAGCAGCACGCCGAACGGCACGTAGTAGCCGACGTTGACCAGGATGAGGCCCTGCAGGGTGGTCATCAGCCCCAGGGTCTTCAGCACGCCCGTGATCGGCTCGAGGATCACCGGCACCGGGATCATCAGCCCGCACAGCAGCGTCACCATGGCGACCTTCGCGAGCACGCGCTTCGACCTGGCCAGGTAGTGGCCGAGCATGGCCGACAACACCGTCAGGATGGTGATCGACAGCGCGGTGACCGCGACGCTGTTGATCAGCCCGAACGTGAAGAGGTTGTCGGGCCGGGACAGGACGGCGCTGATGTTGTCGAACGTCGGCGGCACGGGCAGGCCGGCCGGGTGCGGCACGATGTCGGCGCCCGGTTTGAACACGTTGACGACCACCAGATAGAGCGGCAGGAAGAACACCGCCCCGACGAAGACCGCCACGAGGGGCCGCAGCCATGAGTGCGTACGGTCGTCCATCACTGCGTCACCTCGCGTCGCTGCAGCAGCCTCAGCGCGATCACCGAGACGGTCGCGACCAGCGCGAGCATCACCGCTGCCATCGCCGAGGAGTAGCCGATGTGGTTGCCGTTGAAGGCGGTCTGCACGACCTGGAACGCCATGGTGCTGGTCGTGCCGGTGCCGGGCCCGCCGTTCGTGATCACCTGGATCTGGTCGTAGGCCTTGAACCCGGTGATCAGGAGCATCACCGTGTTGATCGTCAGGGCCGGGGCCAGCATGGGCCACGTGACGTTGCGGAACCGGGCGAACCGTCCGGCCCCGTCGATCGACGCCGCCTCCTGCAGTTCACGCGGCACGCCCTGGAGACCGGCCAGGTAGACCACGACGCAGAAGCCGAGCATCTGCCAGGTGATGATCCACGCGATCGAGTACAGGGCGAGGTCGGGATCGGACAGCCACCCGGGAGGGTCGTCGACGCCGACGCCGCGCAGCAGGGAGTTCAGCAGGCCGTCGTCGGTGAGCACCGCCTGCCAGATGACGCTGATGACGACCGCGCTGAGCACCACGGGCGTGAAGAAGATGCCGCGCAGCGCCACGTAGAGCCTGGTCGGCCGGTCGAGCAGCATCGCGATGAGCAGGCCGCCCACGTTGGCGAACACCGCGACGATCACCGTGATGATCACCGTGTTGACCAGGGCCTGGCGGAACTCCTGGTCGCCGAGCAGGTCACCGTAGTTGCGCAGCCCCACCCACTTCGTCGGCGGGTTGAAGGGGTTGCGGTTGGTGAAGCTGTAGTAGCCGGTCATGCCGATCGGGATCAGGACGAACACCACGTACGCCAGCAGCCCGGGAAGGGCGAACAGGCTGAATCGGCCGAGCTTGGGCCCGATGCGGGCGGACGAGCGCCGGCGTGCGCCGGCGGGCCCTCCCGCCCGGGGGCTCTGTGATGGACGGGGCGCGGCGGGGCGAGCCTCGCCGCGCGTGCCGTGCTGGGTTTCTGTCATGAGACGCGAGCCTGGTCCTACTGGGTCGCCTTGGTCCACTGGTCGTCGAGGTAGGACGCGAACTCCCCGGCCGTCTTCTTGCCGGTGATCAGGTCCTGGACGCCCAGGGCGGACTTGTCGGCGAGGCCGGGGGGCAACGATCCGTCACCGGTCTCCTGCGAGAAGGCGTTGACGATGGAGTTGTCCTTCATGCCCTGCTGGTAGATGGCGACGGTCGCCTGGTAGACGGGGCCCATGTCGGTCGGCGGGGTGTAGCCCTTGATGGCAGGGATGGAGCCGTCGAGCTTGACGAAGGCGTCGTTGTTCTCCTTGTCCTCGTCGAACGCGAGCGCCCACTTCTTCGCCAGATCCACGTTCGGGGCCGAGGCGCTGACCGACGTGCCGCCACCGGTGAAGGTGGGGGTGACCGGCGTGCCGTCGTCGGAGGGCCATGGGAAGGCCCCGATCTCGAAACCGGGCTTGTTGTTGTCGGCCGAGGTGGCGAACCAGGAGCCCATCGGGTACATGGCGCCCTTGCCGTCGCGGAAGGCCTGCTCGGTGTCGGCGTAGGAGCGGCTCAGGCCCGCCGGGTCGATGTAGCCCTGCTTGGCCAGGTCGGCGACCTTCTGCGCGGCCTTGGTGAAGTCGGCGTCGGCGAACTTCACCTTGCCGTCCTTGCGCTGCGTGAGGAAGTCGGGCGTCTTGGCGTAGACGTCGGTGGCGACGGTCCCGGTCAGCGGGTACATGTCGGCCCAGGTGTCCGCGCCGCCGCCGCCGACGACGAACGGCGTGACGCCCTTCGCCTTGAGCTTGGCGCTGACGTCGAGCAGGTCCTGGTAGGTCTTCGGCGTCTCGGTGATGCCGGCCTTCGCGAAGGCGTCCTTGTTGTAGTAGACGACCGGGATGACCTGCGTGTTGTACGGCAGCTGGTAGACCTTGCCGTCGACCGCGCCCGCCGTGGGGGCGATGAAGTTCTTCAGCTCGTCGTCGGTGAAGGCGGCGAGCTTCCCGGCCTCGGCGAAGCCCGCGGGGTTGACCGACTGCAGGATGTCGGGGAGGTGGCCCGAGGCGTCCAGCTGCTTGGCGTAGCCGGTGCGGTCGACGTTGGGCGTGACCAGCTTCTTGATGGTCACCCCCGGGACCTTCGCCGAGGCCCGCGCGATGGCCGCGTCCCAGAAGGCCGCGTTCAGGTTCGGCGTCTCGAAGACCAGGAAGGACAGCTCGACCTTCCCGCCTGACGCCGGCGTCGCCGACGGCTTCTCACCGACGCCGCATCCGGCCACAGCAAGCGTTGTGACCAGGCAAAATACTATCGATCTGCGCACAGCACAGACCTCCCTTGCCAATGAGGGGCTCCCCGAAGCCAAGCTGAGATAACGTTATCTCGAAAGGTAGAGTGTTACTCAGACGTTTCAAAGAGCGAGGCTTGCAACAAGTTGGTCACGACAGTCGTAATACCTCCGGAATGGCCGATAGTGGCGATCATGCAGATGATGAGCTCATGGGGGGAAAGGTGAGCGGCGCGCGCCGCAACCGGAGACCGACCATGGTCGACGTCGCCAGGGAGGCCGGTGTGGCGCTCCGGACGGTCTCACGCGTCGTCAATCAGGATTCCACCGTGGGTCCCGAGCTCGTCCAGCGGGTGCGGACGGCCATCGCCACGCTCGGCTACCGCCCCGACGAGCGCGCCCGGCATCTGCGCCTCGGCGTCACCGGAACCCTCGGCGCGGCCGTACGCCAGCTGTCCCACGTCAACCCCGTGTTGCGCGCGGTGGAACGCGCCGCGAGGGCGGCCGACCTGATGGTCCTGGCGGCCTCCACCGAGGACGACGAGACCCTCGAGAGGCACGTCGTCGAGTCGATGTGCCGCCGCAGGTTCGACGGCATCGTGCTCGAGCCCATCGGCGACGACCACGGCTACCTGGTTCCGGAGCTGGAGGCGGGCCTGTCACTGGTCGCCGTCGACCGTCCCGTGCTCGGCCTCGACGTCGACTGCGTGCTGTCCGACAACAGGTCGGGCATAGAGACGGCCTACCGCCATCTCGTACGGCACGGCCACGACCGCATCGCCTACATCGGCGACGACGAGCGCATCTACACGGCGCGGGAACGTGCCAGGGCCTTCCGCGAGTGCGTCACCGCGCACGGCGGCACCCTCGACACGATGCTGCACACGGGGCAGGTCGAGAGCGGGCGCATCCGGGAGGCCGTGCGGGCCGCCCTCGGCGGGCCGGCGCCCGCGACCGCGATCGTCACGGGCAACGCGCAGCTCAGCGTGGAGGTGCTCCGGCACCTCGGCACGGACGCCGTGGACGTGGCGCTGATCGGCTTCGACGACTCCGAGCTCGCCACCCTGCTGCGGCCGGACCTCACCGTGATCGCCCAGGACACCGATGCGATCGGCAGCACCGCGATCGACATGCTCCGGGCACGCATCGCCGACCCGGCGACCGAGGTGCGTCAGGTGACCGTGCCGGTGGAGCTGATCGTCCGGGGTTCCGGTGAGGTCCCGCCGGGGCCGTGAGGCCGGTCAGGTGCCCATCGCGTGCACGCCGCCGTCGACGTGCACGATCTCGCCCGTGGTGGCGGGGAACCAGTCCGACAGCAGCGCGACGCAGGCCCTGGCCGCGGGGGCGGTGTCGGCCAGGTCCCAGCCGAGGGGCGCCTTGGCCGGCCAGCTCTCCTCGAACTCGCTGAAGCCGGGGATGCTCTTGGCCGCCATCGTCCGCAGCGGGCCGGCCGCGACCAGGTTGACCCGGATGCCGTGCTTGCCGAGGTCGCGGGCGAGGTAGCGCGAGGCGGACTCGAGCCCGGCCTTGGCGACGCCCATCCAGTCGTAGACCGGCCAGGCCTTGGTCGCGTCGAAGTCGAGGCCGACGATCGCGCCGCCGTCCTTCATCAGCGGGAGGCAGGCGACGGCCAGCGACTTGAAGGAGTACGTCGAGACGTGGAGGGCGGTGGAGACGTCCTCCCACGAGGTGTTGAGGAAGTTGCCGCCCAGCGCGGTCTGCGGAGCGAACCCGATGGAGTGCACCACGCCGTCGAGCCCCCCGACGTGCTCGCCGACGCGGGCGGCCAGGGTGTCGAGGTGCTCGGTGTTCTGCACGTCCAGCTCGATCACCGGGGGCGGCTCGGGGAGGCGCTTGGCGATGCGCTCGACGAGGCTGAGGCGGCCGAAGCCGGTCAGCACGATCTGGGCGCCCTCCTCCTGGGCGAGCTTCGCCACGTTGAAGGCGATCGAGGAGTCGGTCAGGACGCCGGTGACCAGCAGTCGCTTACCGTCCAGCAAACCCATGTTCAGCTCCAGTCTCTCGTCGGTCCGCGGGTGCGCGGCTCAGTGGCCCATGCCCAGGCCGCCGTCCACGGGGATGACCGCTCCCGTGATGTACGACGCGTCCTCGCCGGCCAGGAACCTGACCACGCGGGCCACTTCCTCGGCCTTCGCCTGACGGCCGAGCGGGATGCTCTTGCGGATCGCCTCCTGCTGGGCGTCGTCGAGGACGGCGGTCATGTCCGTCTCCACGAAGCCCGGCGCCACGACGTTCACCGTAATGCCACGGGAGCCCAGTTCACGGGCGAGCGACCTGCCGAATCCGACGAGGCCGGCCTTGGAGGCCGCGTAGTTGGTCTGGCCGGCCGACCCGAGGAGGCCGACCACCGAGGAGATGAGGATGATCCGCCCGCGGCGCATCCGGAGCATGGGGCGGACGGCCCTCTTCGCGATGCGGTAGGCGCCGGTCAGGTTGGTGTCGATGACGTCGGTGAAGGTCTCTTCCTTCATCATCGGCAGCAGGGTGTCCTTGGTGATCCCCGCGTTGGCGACGACGACCTCGACCGGGCCGTGCTCGGCCTCGGCCTTCGCGAAGGCGGCGTCCACGTCCTCGGAGCTGGTCACGTCGCACCGGACGCCGAACAGACCCTCCGGCGGCTCTCCCGAGCGGTAGGTTACGGCCACCGCGTCTCCGGCGGCCGCGAGTTCACGAGCGATCGCGAGGCCGATTCCGCGATTTCCACCGGTCACGAGTACAGAGCGAGCCATGCGATCGACGCTATCGGCTACCCGGCGGTAAACCACTTGTCCGCTAGGCACAAGATCACAGGGTTAGGATCGTGGACATGCGCCAGATCGATCCCGATTTTCTCGCCCTGCCGCTTCGGCGCCTGGCGGACGCGGCCCTCCAGCGCGCCCGTGACCTGGGCGTCGAGCACGCGGCCTTCCGACTGGAACGCGTACGCGCCGAGACGCTGCGGCTGTTCGACGCCGGCCTCGAAGGGTCCATGGACGCCGACGACCTCGGCTTCGCCGTACGAGTGATCAAGGACGGGACCTGGGGGTTCGCGTCGGGGATCGAGCTGACGCCCGAGGCCGCCGCCCGCGCCGCCGAGGAGGCCGTCAGGGTGGCCGCGGTGAGCGCGCCGATCAACCGGGAACCGATCGAGCTGTCTCCCGAGCCGGTGTACTCCGACGTCACCTGGGTGTCCGCCTACGACGTCGACCCGTTCGACGTGCCGCTCCGCGACAAGGTCGCCCTGCTGAGCGAGTGGTCCTCGGGCATGCTGGGCGCGGTCGACCACGTGTCGGCCTCGCTCATGCAGGTCAAGGAGCAGAAGTTCTACGCGGACACGGCGGGCACCGTCACGACGCAGCAGCGGGTCAGAGTCCACCCGGTGCTGACCGCGATGAAGACCGACGGCGACCGGTTCGACGACATGCGGACGCTCGCGCCGCCGGTCGGCCGGGGCTACGAATACCTCACCGGCACCGGCTGGGACTTCCCGGCCGAACTCGCGGAGATCCCCGACCTGCTGGCCGAGAAGCTCAAGGCGCCGTCAGTCGAGGCGGGCGCCTACGACCTGGTCGTCGACCCGTCGAACCTGTGGCTGACCATCCACGAGTCGATCGGGCACGCGACCGAGCTCGACCGGGCCCTCGGCTACGAGGCGGCCTACGCCGGGACCTCCTTCGCGACCTTCGACAAGCTGGGCAGCCTGCACTACGGCTCCCCCGTCATGAACATCACCGGCGACCGCACGGCCGAGCACGGCCTGGCCACCGTCGGGTGGGACGACGAGGGCGTCGCCGGCCAGTCGTTCGACATCGTCAAGGACGGCACGCTCGTCGGCTACCAGCTCGACCGGCGCATGGCGCTGATGAAGGGCTTCGGCCGTTCCAACGGGTGCGCGTTCGCCGACTCCCCCGGTCACGTGCCGATCCAGCGGATGGCCAACGTGTCGCTGCGGCCGGCCGAGGGCGGGCCGTCCACCGACGAGCTCATCTCCCGGGTCGAGCGCGGCATCTACGTCCTTGGCGACAAGAGCTGGTCCATCGACATGCAGCGGTACAACTTCCAGTTCACCGGCCAGAGGTTCTACAGGGTCGAGAACGGGCGGCTGGCCGGGCAGCTCCGCGACGTCGCCTACCAGGCGACCACGACCGACTTCTGGCGGTCGATGGAGGCCGTGGGCGGCCGGCAGACCTATGTCCTCGGGGGCGCCTTCAACTGCGGCAAGGGCCAGCCGGGACAGGTGGCGCCGGTCAGCCACGGCACGCCGTCCGCCCTGTTCCGCGGGGTGCGGATCCTCAACACCGTGCAGGAAGGTGGAAAGTGATGAGCACGCCACAGGAGACGGTCGAGCGGGCGCTCGCGCTGAGCGAGGCCGACGACTGCATCGTGATCGTGGACGAGGGGTCCACCGCCAACCTGCGTTTCGCGGGCAACACGCTGACGACCAACGGGGTCGCCCGCTCGTCGCAGCTGACGGTCATCTCCGTCGCCGGGCAGGGTGTCGGGGTGGTGTCCCGCGCCGCCGTACGGCCGGACCAGCTCGCCGATGTGGTCGCCGCGGCGGACGCGGCCGCCAGGGACGCGCAGCCGTCGGACGACGCGCGCCCGCTGATCGAGGGCACCTCCCTGGACGGCTGGGACCGCGAGGTCGAGCCGACCTCCATCGACATCTTCCGCGACTTCGCCCCGGCGCTCGGCGAGTCGTTCGCGGCGGCGGAGACCTCCGGCCGCAAGCTGTACGGCTTCGCCGAGCACATCATGACGTCGACGTTCGTCGGCTCGTCGACCGGCCTGCGGCTGCGGCACGACCAGCCGACGGGACGGCTCGAGCTCAACGCCAAGTCCGCGGACATGTCGAGGTCCGCGTGGACGGGCGTGGCCACGCGCGACTTCGCCGACGTCGACGTGGCGGCGCTCGACGCGAGCCTGGCCCAGCGGCTCGAGTGGTCCAAGCGGCGCGTCGACCTCGAGGCCGGACGGTACGAGACGATCCTGCCTCCCACGGCGGTGGCCGACCTGATGATCTATCTGTACTGGACGGCGGGCGCGCGCGACGCGGCCGACGGCCGGACGGTCTTCTCCAGGACCGGCGGCGGCACCCGCGTCGGCGACCGGCTGTCGCCGCTGCCGGTGCGGCTGTACAGCGACCCGGCCTATCCGGGCATCGAGTGCTCGCCGTTCGTCGTCGCGCACGCCTCAAGCCGCGAGCAGTCGGTGTTCGACAACGGCGCGCGGCTCGGCGCGACGGACTGGATCGCGGACGGCACGCTGCGGAACCTGCTCCAGACCCGTCACTCGGCCGAGCTGACCGGCCTGGCCGCCACCCCGCAGATCGACAACCTGATCATGACGGGGCCCGAGGGCGGCCGCTCGCTGGAGGAGATGATCGCCTCGACGGAGCGCGGGCTGCTGCTCACGTGCCTGTGGTACATCCGCGAGGTCGACCCGCAGACGCTGCTGCTGACCGGTCTGACCAGAGACGGCGTCTACCTGGTGGAAAACGGGGAGGTCGTCGGCGAGGTCAACAACTTCCGGTTCAACGAGTCTCCGGTGGACCTGCTCGGACGCGTGGCCGAGGTCGGCGCGAGCGCGCAGACCCTGCCCCGCGAGTGGAACGACTACTTCACCCGCACGGTGATGCCGGCGATGCGCGTTCCCGACTTCAACATGTCGACGGTGAGCCAGGCGAACTGACGGCGCGGGCGCGGCCGGGGACTCCGGCCGCGCCTACCCGGCGTCCTCCAGGCGGAAGCCGACCTTCATGCCGACCTGGAAGTGGGCGACCTCGCCGTCCTCGATCTGCCCGCGCACCTCGGTCACCTCGAACCAGTCGAGGTGGCGGAGGGTCTGCCCGGCCCGGCGAACGCCATTGCGGATGGCCTGGTCGACGCTCTCCGTAGAGGTTCCGACGATCTCCGTCACCCGGTACGTACGGTCCGTCATCGCATGCTCCTCGCCTCTCGTCTGGGCGCGATCGTATCGCCACGGCGCCGACGTGCCCGAGCCCGGCTGGGTCTACCGTGGAAGTGTGAACCCATGGCGCAGGCTCAGGCGCGCCCCCGTCGTCCACAGCGTGACGGACGCCCAGCCCTCCCTGTCCGACGACATCAGGCGCCGCGAGATCAGCTATCTCATCAAGATGGGCATCCGGCTCGTCTGCCTCATTCTCGCCGTCGCCGTACCGGCTCCGTGGCCCGTGAAGGCGCTCCTCGTGGCGGGCGCGGTCCTTTTGCCATACCTTGCCGTTGTCGGGGCCAATCAACGAGGTCAGGACGTCATTCCGCCCTCGGACATGACGGAATCTAACCAAAACGAGATACCACGCCATCGACGCGAGATCGGGTCGTGACAAAGTCTTGACGCAACCCATGGGTCAGAGGTGTAGAGTCATAACCAAGCGCTCTGGTCCCCCGTCGGAGCGCTGGTGCCGGCGTTCCGGGCCCCCGTCGGAACGCCGATGAAAGCGGCGCCGGGTGGTTTGCCCCCGTAACCACCCGGCGTCGCCCTTTCTGTATTCAGGCCGATTTCGCGCCGACTTCCCCTACGCGTCCGTTAAGCGTCGCCGGATGTTTCCCCGGTCGTCTTCTCCCAGTCGCGCGCAAGGCTTGACAACCGTGCGACGGCGTCGTCGGGCGCGGTCCCCGCTCCCTGCGCGAGACCGACCAGATACGCCGTGAGCGGGGCGGCCGGCCGTGCGACGCCGTGCGCCACCTCTCTCGTCAGGTCGAGCACGGCGTTCCTGTCCACCCGGGCCGGGTCGATGCCGAGTTCCCTGCAGACCAGCGCGGTCCACTCCTCAAGCACGTTCATGCGCACTCCTCGTTCGTGACTGTCCGTCGTACTTACGCACCGCTTGCTCGTTCGCGTGCGGCGCCGAGATCGTCGATCGTGTCGCAATCGAACCACGGCGCGCGCCCGTCCTCCGCGGCGGGCAGATGAACGCGCACCGGTTCGAGTGGTCCCAGCAGCCGGTGCAGCGACCGGCCCTCGTACGCGTCCAGCGCGTCGACGAGGGCATCCGTCCGCCACACGCCGGTGAGCCACTGCTCCCGGCCTCCGTCGTCGACGAGAACGGCTCCCGCCGCCGCCGTCGTCGTCTCCCCCGCACGCGCGGCGCGGAACAGTGCGGCGACGTGGTCCGCGACGAGGAAGGGCAGGTCGGCGGCGAGCAGCGCCAGCCATCGTGCGCGCACCTCCGCGAGTCCCGCGCGCAGGGCGGGGACCGGGCCACCTCCGGGTGGGTCCTCACTGGTGAAGACCACTGCGCCGAGCGCGGCGGTTTCCCCGCGGAGCGCGCCGCGCTCCCCCGCCGGCGGCTCACCGTCCGCCATCGCGGGCTCACGCGTGAGGTCGCGCGCGGGACCCACGACGATCAGCCGTCCGGCCCCGGACACGGCCGAGGCGACATGTTCGATCAGCGGGCGCCCGGCGACGAGGGCGCCGGGTTTGTCCAGCCCGCCCAGACGCTCGGCCCGTCCACCGGCCAGGATGACGGCGTCGTACGGCACGGCGTCGCAGTTCACGGGGACGCCCCGCGTGCCCGGGCCCTCCGGCGCCGTGCTCATCACGCCTCGCCGGACCGCGTCAGCCGCCGATGGCGGACATGGGCCGGGCCGGCTGCAGGAACGCCGGATCGTCGATGCCGTGCCCGGCCTTCTTCCCGCGTACCGCGGCCATCCACCGTTCGGCGAGATCCTCGTCGGAGGCCCCGGCACGCAGGGCGGCGCGCAGATCCGACTCCTCGGTGGCGAACAGGCAGTTGCGGACCTGGCCGTCGGCGGTGATCCGGACGCGGTCGCAGGCGCCGCAGAACGGCCGGGTGACCGAGCCGATCACGCCCACGCGCCGGGGGCCGCCGTCGACCAGGAACAGCTCGGCCGGGGCGCTGCCGCGCTTGCCCGGGTCGTCCTCCGTGAGGTCGAAGGCGTCCTTGAGAGCGCCGAGGATCTCGTCGGCAGTGATCATGTTCTCGCGCTGCCAGCCGTGCTGGGCGTCGAGGGGCATCTGCTCGATGAAGCGCAGCTCGTATCCCCGATCGAGGCAGTAGCGCAGCAGGGGCACCGCCTCGTTCTCGTTGACGCCGCGCATGAGGACCGCGTTGACCTTCACCGGGTTGAGTCCCGCCGCTTCGGCCGCGGCGAGCCCGGCCAGCACGTCGGAGAGCCGGTCGCGGTGCGAGAGCCGTACGAACGTGTCGCGGTCGAGGGTGTCGAGCGAGACGTTCACGCGGTCGAGCCCGGCGTCGGCGAGCGGCCCCGCGAGGCGCGCCAGGCCGATGCCGTTGGTGGTGACCGAGACCTGGGGGCGCGGGCTCAGGGCGGCGGTCGCGGTGACGATCTCCACCAGCTCCCGCCGGAGAAGCGGCTCGCCGCCGGTGAAGCGGACCTCGGTGATGCCGAGGCCTTCCACCCCGATCCGCACGAGCCTGACGATCTCGTCAGCGGTCAGGAGCTCGGGCTTCGGAAGCCAGTCGAGGCCCTCGGGCGGCATGCAGTACGTGCACCGCAGGTTGCACCGGTCGGTCAGCGAGACCCGAAGATCAGTCGCCGTCCGACCGAACGAGTCAACCAGCACGAGGGGACCTCCATGGCGAGAGAAGATCCAAGCCTAAAGGCCCGGCGTCTTCCTGGCGACAACCCGACTTGATCACGCTTTGTTCCCGACAACCACCGCGCGTCACCGTATCAACCAGAATATCCGGCGACGGAGAGCGAAAACGCTTGTGGCGGGAACTGCTCCCGGCTGCCCCCACCTTCCCGGAAAATCAGTGGGAACTCAGCTGTGACGTGTGCAAACTGGACCACGAACAGAGGAGATCATCATGCCTAGCGAGGTCGCGCCCAACCTCCTGTCCTGGGCCAGCGAGATCGACGAAGGTGCCATCCAGCAGGCCGCGCGGACCGCACGGCTGCCCTTCGTCTCGGGCCACGTCGCGCTCATGCCCGACGCGCACGTCGGAATCGGGGCGACGGTCGGATCCGTGATCCCCACCGAGGGGGCGATCATCCCCGCCGCCGTCGGCGTGGACATCGGTTGCGGAATGATCGCGACCGAGACGACGCTGACGGCCGCCGACCTGCCCGAGACGCTCGACGCCCTGATGCCGCTGGTGGAGCGGCGGATCCCGGCCGGCGTGGGAAAGGGTCACGAGGACCGCGCCGTGGATCGTGTGCTGGGCGAGCTGGGACGCCCGCACAGCGACCTCACGCCCAAGCAGGAGAAGACCGTGTCGGTCCAGTTCGGCACGCTCGGATCCGGCAACCATTTCGTCGAGGTCTGCCTCGACGAACGCGACCGGGTCTGGACGGTGCTGCACTCGGGCTCGCGCGGGATCGGCAACCAGCTCGCCACCCGGCACATCGCCGACGCCAAGAAGTCGATGAAGCGCCAGGCCATCGGGCTGGAGGATCCGGACCTCGCGTACCTGGTGCAGAGCACGCCTGAGTTCACCGCCTACATCGAGGACATGCTCTGGTCGCAGCGTTACGCCATGGCCTCGCGTGCCCGGATGGACACGGTGCTGAGCAATGCGCTCTTCCAGGTCACCGGCAAGGGCAGGCGGGTCCGCACGATCAACTGCCACCACAACTTCACCCAGCAGGAGGAGCACGACGGCAAGCAGCTGTGGATCACCCGCAAGGGGGCCATCAAGGCCGACACCGGCGACGAGGGCGTCATCCCCGGCTCGATGGGGACGCAGTCGTACATCGTGCGCGGGCGCGGCAGCGCGGCGTCGTACAACTCGTGCTCGCACGGGGCGGGGCGCAGGATGTCCCGCGGCCGGGCCAAGCGTGAGCTGACGGCGACGTCGCTGGCGGAGGCGATGCGCGGCCGCACGTGGAACGCCGGCCGGGCCGCGGCCCTGGTCGACGAGCACCCGGAGGCCTACAAGCCGATCGACCGCGTGATGGATGACCAGAAGGACCTGGTCGAGATCCGCCACACCCTCCACCAGGTGTTCAACTACAAGGGCTGACCATCAGGCCGGAACGGCCGAGCGCCCCGTCGCGATCGCGGCGGGGCGCTCTCCCGTTCCCGCCGCTTGAATGATCCCTTCGGTCACCGCACCCCTGCAGGCCTTGCCGACACCCCCCTTTCGCGGTACTAAGTCCGGACAAAGCATCACTAGGCTTCGACGGGTC
>NZ_BOOP01000041.1 GCF_016863295.1 Planotetraspora phitsanulokensis | reverse complement strand
CTGAGTCTCTGCCCGACGACCACCCCGCCAACCCTGCCAACGCCGACCCCGCGAACGCTGACCACCCCGCTACCGCTGCTGACCCCACGAACTCTGACCAGCCCGCTAGCGATCCCCCGGACGCGGACCCGGCGAACGCCGGCCTTGGGAGCGCCAGCCCAGGAAGCGCCGATTCCGCCGACGCGCATCGTGGCGGCGGTCGTTCCGCCGATAGCAGCCGGTTCCATGCTCGCGCATCCGGAGCCGCCACCCGCACCACCCGCACCGGCAAGGTCAGCAGTGGCGATTCCGCGCCGGCGGGCGCGTATGACGATGTGGGCAGCGGAGATGCCTGCAGTGCTGGTCCCGGTCCCTGGTCTAGTGGCGATGGCCTCGGCCGGGGTGATCCTGGCGGGGATGGGGGCGATGGTGGTCGCAGCGGTGGGTGTGGCCGGTGCGGGCATGCCCCGAACCGGGCGGCGCCGGGTCTGCTACTGGCCACCGGCCAACTACTGCCGGTCTCCGATCTGCATCGGCTGGCCCGCACCTCGTCGCTGACCCGGATGGTGCTGGACGCCGAAGGCCAGGTACTCGACATGGGCCGGGCCGTACGGCTGGCCACCGCACCCCAGCGGCGAGCGGTCTTCGCCCGCTACTCCACCTGCTGGGTCGACGGCTGCCCGCTTCCCGCCGTCTTGTGCCAGATCGACCACGCCGACAACTGGAGCGACGGCGGCCGCACCGACCTGCGCCTGCTCGGACCCGCCTGCCAGTTCCACAACCGCGACCGCTACCGCCACCCCGACCGCTACCAACGCCGGAAAGCCGGCAAAGACCGCTGGGCCTACGCCTACACCGGCCGCCGCTACCGCCGCGGCACCCCCAACCCCATGCCCAGCCAGACAGCCGGACAAGAAACGAACGTCACCCCGAATCCACTCGACGAACCCCGAAGAACATGAGCCAAAGACATGAGCCGAAAGCCGGGGCATCGACCACGCGGCCGCAACCAACGGATCGCAGACCCCAGACACCGGCCGACACCCCCGGTGCGCACTCGTCCGCCACCGACGCGTGCGCACACAGGGGCAACCACCCCGGGAAGGCGCAGACCCACGCGGCACGCACCAGGCAGCGGGCACTCAGGCGGCACCCACGCGGCGCTCGCTCAGGCAGTGCGCTCAGGCAGTGCGCTCAGGCAGGGCGCTCAGGACGCGCACCACACGGCACGCGCCGACAGCCACTTGGTGCGCAGCTCAGGCGTGGGCACGATCCGGATCCGGCCTGCTCCCGTCCACTCATCCGGCGTCGGTCTCACGGGCCAAGTTGCGCGCGAACCTGCTCCTGCATCATCACGCTGAAACGTTCGTCCAGTTCATGCTCTGCGCGCCGTGCCGTGTACACGACCGTGTACCCGTCCGGGTCGGTGACGCGCAGGTCCCTGGTGTTCCATGGGGTGTCGACGGGACCGTGCACCACACCGCCGCCGTGCTTCCGTGCCCGCTCGGCGAGCCCGTCGAGCTGCTGTCGCGTTGCCATCATGCTGATCGTCCACTCTCCGCCTCCTGACGCTTCACCGAGGCGGACCAGAATGTCCTGGTAGCGCCAGCGGCGCAGGTGCACCAGCGCCGGCTTGCCGGTGGGATCGGGCACGGTGAACAGCACGACGAAGTCCAGGCCGTTCACATACCAGTCGATCGTGCGATCAAGATCGGTGACGGCCAGCGTGACGAACGCGGGCATTCCGTAAATATCCCGGTTGATCTCCGGGGCGACGCCTTCATCCATAGCGACCATGGTGGAATCTCACGTCGCGTGGGGGTCAAGACGCCCCGGCCAAGGGAGCAACACCCAAGGACGCCACACCCGATGGAGCAACACCCGATGAAGCCCGGACCCGGGCCTTCAGGTCGCCCGATCCTCCATCTCCCAGATGTGGTCGATGACATGCCAGGCGATCCGGCGAGCCGCGTAGCGGGCCGACCAGCCGCGCTCGGACATCTGCGCCCCGTCCGACGGCCGGCCGAGGACCTCGGCGATGTCGGCCCGCAGGGCGGCGAGGGCGGCCGTGTCCTTCACCGGCCCGAGCTTGAACGGCTTGTGCCGTACGCCGATCATCCTGGCGTAGGACCGCTCGGCCTCGATCACGTGGGCGATCATCTTGTCCCGGTCGCGGCCGCCGCCTCGTGGGCCCTTGCGCAGTTCCTCCGGCGAGACGGCGCCGACCTCGGCGAACACGGCCCACGCGGCCTGGAGCACGGCGACGGTCCTGGCGGCCTCGTCCAGCGGCACGGGCTCGGCGTCGAGCTCGGGCATGACCGCGGGCGCTCCGAAGTCGGTGGTCGAGTTGCCCTTCGCCCGCTCGACAACCACCGGATCGCCGGGCTCGAACACCAGGCCCGCGCGCTCGGCGATCACGCGGTACCTCGGCACGTAGTGCATGAGGTTCTCGAGAGCGTCCTCCTCGGACCTGCCGATCCTGCACCAACCAGGCCAGTCGACCGAGCAGGCGAAGACCTTCTTGGGGCCGAGTTCGAGATACACGCGGTTCATACGGCCCAGCGTCACACACGTACCTGCCAGGTCGTGACAGGTACCGCGGAACGCCGGGCCGTACTCATAGCGCCCGCGGAACTCATGGCGCCCGCGGAACTCATGGCACGTGCGGAAAGCCGGCGATCAGGCCGGTCCGGCAGCCTCAGACCAGATCGATGAGGTCGGCCACCGAGTTGACCACCTGGGACGGCCGGAACGGGTACCGGTCGATCTGATCCTTCTGGGTGACCCCGGTCAGCACGAGGAACGTGTGCAGGCCCGCCTCGATACCGCAGACCACGTCCGTGTCCATCCGGTCACCGATCATGGCCGTGGTCTCGCTGTGCGCGTCGATCTGGTTGAGCGCGCTGCGCATCATCATCGGGTTGGGCTTGCCCACGAAGTACGGGTCCACCCCGGTGGCCTTGGTGATCATGGCCGCCACGGCGCCGCAGGCGGGCAGCGAGCCCTCGTTCGACGGCCCCACGGCGTCGGGGTTGGTCGCGATGAAGCGGGCGCCGTTGTCGATCAGCCGGATGGCCCGGGTGATCGCGGTGAAACTGTACGTCCGCGTCTCCCCCAGCACGACGTAGTCGGGGTCGAGATCGGTGAGCACGTAGCCCACCTCGTGCAACGCGGTGGTGAGGCCCGCTTCGCCGATCACGTAGGCGGAGCCCTCAGGCCGCTGATCGGCCAGGAACTTCGCGGTGGCGAGCGCGGAGGTCCAGATCGCCTCCGGCGGCACCTCGAGCCCCGCCGCGCGCAGCCGTACGGACAGGTCCCTGGGTGTGTAGATCGAGTTGTTCGTCAGGACGAGGAACCGCTTCCCCGACTCGCGCAGACGCCTGATGAACTCGTCGGCGCCCGGCACCGGCTGGCCCTCGTGGACCAGCACCCCGTCCATGTCGGACAGCCAGGACTCGATCGGCTTTCGCTCGCTCATGTGCCCAGCATGTCAGCTCGGCATGACTCCGGCATAACCGGAGATCCTCGCCGGGTCCAGAAGACCCACCTCTGGCGGAGCCGGCGAGAACCCGAACGCGGAAAACACCCGAAAATGTCGCGGAACCAACGGAGACGACGAAATAACCGGAGCCGACCGCCGGTTGCCCCCACCATGGGCAAGGACAACATCCGTGGTGTGCCGCGTGGGTCGGCCGAGGTTCCGCTGTCGATTCTGGAGCTGGCGACCGTCAGTGAGGGAAGCTCCCCCTCCGAGTCGCTCGCCGACGCCACAGAGCTGGCGCGTAGCGCGGAGGACTGGGGCTATCACCGGATCTGGGTCGCCGAACACCACGGCATGCCCGGTATCGCCAGCTCGTCCCCGGCCGTCGTCATCGCCCACCTGGCGGCGGCGACCCGCTCGATCCGCATCGGGTCCGGCGGAGTGATGTTGCCCAACCACGCGCCACTGGTCGTCGCCGAGCAGTTCGGAACCCTGCACGCGCTGCACCCCGAGCGCATCGATCTCGGTCTCGGCCGTGCTCCCGGCACCGACATGGCGACCGCCAACGCCCTGCGCCGCTCGGCCGAGGTGGATCCGGACGACTTCCCCCGCGCGCTGGCCGAGCTCACCGGCTTTCTCGACGGCTCCTTCCCCGACGGGCACCCGTACGCGAAAATCCAGGCGGTGCCCGCCGCCTCCACGCGTCCGCCGATCTGGCTCCTCGGTTCGAGCGGCTTCAGCGCGCAGCTCGCCGGCCTGCTCGGCCTGCCGTTCGCGTTCGCGCACCACTTCAGCGCCGTCAACACCGAGCCCGCGCTGGACCTCTACCGGTCGACGTTCCAGCCGTCCGAGGTGCTCGACGAGCCGTACTGCCTGATCGGGGTCGCCGCGGTCGCAGCCGACACCGACGAGGAGGCTCTGCGCCAGGTCATGCCGAGCGCGCTGTCGTTCCTGCGCCTGCGGTCCGGCCGCCCGGGCCGGTTCCCGACGCCGGAGGCCGCGCAGGAGTACGCGTACTCGCCCCTGGAAGCCGAGTTCGTCCGAGAGCGCCTGTCCACCACGGTGTACGGCAGCCCCGACACGGTCAGGAGCGGCCTGGAAGAGCTGCGCAAGCGCACCGGCGCCCACGAACTCATGATCACGACCATGGTGCACAGCGCCGAGGTGCGCCGGCGGTCCTACGAGCTCATCGCCAAGGCGTACGGCATGGCGTGAGGCCCTGACCTGACAGGGAGAGGGCGCCCCTCGAGAGGGGGGCGCCCATCACGCCCGGGAGGCGTCTCCCACAGTGGGGGAACGCCCTTCACGATGAGGGGGCGAGCTCTTCCAGCGCCTCCTCGGCGCGGCGCATCGCCTCCACGGGGTCGGCGAGGGGGTTGCCGAACTCGGGGTTGAAGTTGAAGTCGTGGAACACCTCGGTCACTCCCTTGGCCGCCAGATCGTCGATGTCCTCGCGGATCTTGGCGTACGGCCCGACCAGCGGTCCCGCGGCCTCCTTGCCCGGCTGGGTGACCCCGCGGACGATGAACCGCAGCGTGCCCGGGTCCCGGCCGGCCTCTTGAGCGGACTCCTTCACGATGGAGATCTGCTCGTCGATCTTCGACAGGTCGGCCCGGCTGGAGCTGATCCAGCCGTCCGCCAGCCGTCCCACCCGCCTGAGGGCCACCGGGGCGGTTCCGCCCAGGAGGATCGCCGGCAGCGTGGACGGCTTGGGGTCCTGGTTGGCCGGGGGCACCTCGTAGAACTCGCCCTCGTGCTGGACCAGGTCCTCGGTCCACAACCTCCGTATCAGCTCGATCGCCTCCTCTCCCCGCTTCCCGCGCCGCTCGATCGAGACGCCGGAGGCGGCGAACTCCTCGGGAAGCCAGCCGAGCCCGAAGCCCGCGTCCAGCCTGCCGCCGGAGACGATCTGCAGGGTGGCGAGCTGCTTGGCCAGCAGCGCCGGAGAGTAGAAGGGCAGGTTCACGATGGCGACGCCCAGCCGGATCCGCTCGGTGATCCCGGCGAGGAACGACAGGACGACGGTGGGATCCTGCACGCTGCGGTAGGCCGGCGCCAGCGGGTTCTCCGCCGGGTGCAGCAACCGCTGGAAGGTCCACAGCCCGGAGTAGCCGAGGTCCTCGGCCCGAGCCGCTATCCGCTTCATGTTGTCCGGCGTGGCCCACGAACCAGAGACCGGAACGGCAAAGCCAATCTTCATATCCGCACCCTAGGCTAGAGCGGTGAACGATCAGCATCTCCCCGTCCCCGTCGGCTGATCATGTTGAGGGAGGACGCCGCCTCGGCGACACTCGTCGACGAACTCGTACGGCTCGCGCCCCGCAGCGGCCCCGTGACGGTGCTGAAGGACACCCGCGTGCTGGTCGTGCGGGTCGGCGACGTGGTGGTCAAGGCCCACCCGCCCGGCACCGAAGAGGGCGATCTGCGCCGCCGCCTGGACGCGGCCGGCGAACTGCCGGGCGTGATGCTCGCCCCCCTCGGCCTGCACCGCTTGGACAGTCCGGACCGCTTGGATCGTCTGGATCATTTAGGGCACGCAGAGGCCCCGCACGCGGGGCGTCCGAGCGGCCGGCTCGTCACGATCTGGCCCGCCGGCGAGGCCCTCTCCCCCGACGACCTCGCTGACGGAACCATGCCGCAGGACGCCTGGGAGTCGGGGGCGCGGCTGCTGGCACACCTGCACGCCAGTCCTCCGCCCGCCGCGATGCCACCGGCGGGCGGTCCGGGACGGCTGGTCAGGGCCATGGTCGAGCTCGCTCAGGTCGGCGACTCGGCGGAGACCCGCCAGATCCGGGAGGCGTACCGGACTCTGGCCGAGCCGCTGCACGTCCCCGATCCGCGCGCTGCCGGCCGCCCCACCGACGACCACCCCACTGCCGGCCCCTCTTCTGCCGACCACCGCGCCGCCGAACATCACCCCGCCCGACACATCTCCGCCGGACACCGCGCCGCCGTTCGGGGTCCCGAGCCGTCGCGGGGCCGGCGGCACGCGCTGACGCACGGCGACTGGCACCTCGGCCAACTCGTCCGCCATGAGGGCGCGTGGCTGCTCATCGACCCGGACGACCTGGGCGTGGGCGATCCCGCGTGGGACCTCGCACGTCCCGCTGCGTGGTTCGCGGCCGGACTGCTCGACCCCGAGCTGTGGCACACCTTCTTATCCGCATATGTCGGTGCGGGCGGAATCGCCGTGTCACCCGACGACCCCTGGCGGGAACTCGACCTGCCGGCTCGGGCGTTGACCGTCCAACTGGCCGCGACGGCCACGGTCACGGCGATGAGAGCGGGAAGCGCCCTCGACGACGTGGCCGCGGCGCTGGTGTCCTCCTGCGGAAGGATCGTCGCGGCGGCCGGAGAGAGACGACAGGGAGAGGGTTAGTAATGGAGTGTCCCAAGTGCCGGGGCCACATGCGGACGTTCGACCGCAACGGGATCCACATCGAGCAGTGTGACAACTGCAAGGGGATCTTCCTCGACTACGGCGAGCTGGAGTCGCTGACCCGGATGGAGACCCAGTGGGCGCAGCAGCAGTACGCGCCCCCGCCGCCCGCCCACGGCGGACCCGCCTGGGGAGCGCCGCACGGCGGCGGGCACTACGGTCACCACGGTCACCGCAACCGCAGCTGGGTGGGAATGCTCTTCTCCAGCTGAGCCCCCGAACTTCATGAGAAAGGCCGCAGTCCTTGCGACCGCGGCCTTTCCACGTCCTGCCCCGCACCCGGCAGGGAAACCGGTCAGGTCGGGAAGTCGTCCGGGTTCACGGCGCTGGACCGGGCGTTTCCGCCCTTCACCCGGTTGAGAGTGATCGTCCAGACGCTCCAGCGGACCTGTGTGGACGTGTACGTCGTGCGGAACGGCAACGAGTCGTCGAACCGCTGGAAGGTGCAGTTCCGGGTGAAGGTACGCGCCGCGCGGTCGTAGTCGACCCCGGTGGTGAAGTAGACGCGGTAGCTGCCGTCCCGGATGTTGGAGAGCCTGGCCGACGACTTCTTCCGCACGTAGACGCTGACGGCCTTCTGCTTGCCCTTGAGCAGGGTGACGACGCCGTCCTGTGAGCCTCCGTTCTTGACCGTCAGGCTTCCGCGGCCGCCGCGGATGCGCGAGGTCAGCACCGTCCCGGAGCCGAGGCGGCGGCTGCGTTCCTTGGACGGCTTCAGCCCGATCGCGGCGCTGCCGTAGTCGCCCTTGTCCGCGAGGGCAGCGCCCGCCTTCTTGAGGCCGGTGAACTCGTCCGATCGGCCGAGCCGGGCCAGCACGGCCCCGGAGGTGCACAGTGTCTGGTCGCTGATCGCGTCGCGAAGCGTGACCAGTTCACCGTCCATTTGTCGCAGCGCCTCGACGTAGCCGGCGTGCTCGGAGACCGTCTCCGCGGGCGCCTGGAGGTCGCCTAACCGGTCCACGGCACCGTCGACGGCGTCCTGCGCCTGCTGAATCCGCTGGTCGAGCCCCTTGAAGGTGCGGGCCTTCGCGATGGCGGCGAGCGCCGCGCCGACGGGCTTGCCGGCGGTGTCCAGATCGACCTGGTACGCCTCGGGGGTCATTCCCGCGGGGGCGGTCTCCGCGGGGGCCTGCGACGCCTGGGAGGTGGTGCCCGCCTCCGTCGGCGTGTCCGAGCCGTCAGAGCCGTCGTTTCCGGTGCATGCCGTCAGAGCGAGCATCACGACCAGGGACGCGACCGTGAGGCGGGAGGTGATCACCACACCACTTTTCACGGATTGATCAGGTTGTGTCAATGAATGCGAAGTGTCAATACGGACACCTCTCGGACCGCCCGTCCCGGCCCCCCGATGTGGCTCTGCGGATGGTCCCAGGTGACCCGTAGGTGACAGAGGACACCCCTGTCACAACGATGCTCACCTCTTGCGAGTAAGGTAACCCTGACCTAATTTAGGTGAGGCTAACCCCCATCCTCGGAGGCGAAGTGTTCGCGAGTTACCTGATCGGCCTCCGAGAAGGCCTGGAGGCCACGCTGGTGGTCTCCATTCTGGTCGCATTCCTGGTCAAGAGCGACCGCCGCGACAGGCTCCCCCTCGTGTGGGCGGGAGTCGGCGCGGCCGTGGTGCTCTCGGTGGGGTTCGGCGCGCTGCTCACCTTCACCGCCGCCCATCTGAATTCGCAGCAACACGAGTTCTTCGACGCCGTGACGTCTCTGGCCGCCACGGTGTTCGTGACCTTCATGGTCTTCTGGATGCGCACGGCCGCACGCCGGATGTCCGGGGAGCTCCGCGAGAAGCTCAGCGAGGCGCTCAAGCTCGGCGCCGGCGCGGTCGTCGTCATGGCCTTCCTCACCGTCGCGCGTGAAGGCCTGGAGACCACGCTGCTGTGGTTCGCCGCGGTCCAGGGTGCGACGACGAGCGCGACCCCTCTGACCGGCATCAGCCTGGGCCTGCTCACGGCGGTCGCGCTCGGCTGGGGCATCTATCGCAGCGCGCTGCGGATCAACCTCACCAAGTTCTTCACCTGGACCGGCCTCCTGCTGATCCTCGTGGCCGCCGGCATCTTCAAGTACGGCATCCACGACCTGCAGGAGTCGGGCGTCGTGGGCGGCCTGGCCACCCACGCGTTCGACATCAGCGGCGTCCTCGACCCGAGCGCGTGGTATTCGGCGCTGCTCAGCGGCATGTTCAACATCACCGCTCAGCCCACGGTCCTGGAGACCGTCGCCTGGGTCGTCTACGCCGTGCCGGTCCTCGTCCTGTTCCTCCTTCCCGCCGGGCGGCGACCGGCCAGCCCTGCGGCGAAGTCCCCCACTCCCCCTGTCACCGCTGCCTGACATTCATCTCCTTCCTTTCTGGAGTACCTGATGCGCACCACCCCCGCCGTCGCAGTCGCCATCGTTTCCCTGGGGCTGCTCGCAACGGCGTGCTCCAGTAGCGACACCCCCACCGCCGCGTCGGGCGGCGCATCCAAGCCCGGCAAGATCACGGTCGCGGCCAACGACACCGACTGCAAGGTCGCCACGACCCAGATCCCCGCCGGCACCTCGACGTTCACCGTCACCAACGGCGGCAGCAAGGTCACCGAGTTCTACGTCTACGCCGCGGGCGACCGAGTGATGGGCGAGGTCGAGAACATCGTCCCCGGCCTCACCCGGGACGTCATCGTCGAACTGCCCGCGGGCACGTACGAGACCGCCTGCAAGCCCGGCATGATCGGCAACGGCATCCGCAACCCGCTCACGGTGATGGGCGAGCACAAGCCGCTGACCGACGACGCCGCGCTGGCCGACGCCACCGCCAGCTACAAGCGGTACGTGAAGACCCAGTCCGAGACACTGCTCACCAAGACCCAGGAGTTCGTGGACGCCGTCAAGGCGGGCGACATCGACAAGGCCAAGAGCCTCTTCCCGGTCGCCAGGACGTACTGGGAGCGCATCGAGCCGGTCGCGGAGGTGTTCGGCGACCTCGACCCGGCCATCGACGCCCGTGAGAACGACGTCGAGAAGGGCCAGGAGTGGACGGGCTACCACAGGATCGAGAAGGATCTGTGGGTCGAGAAGGACATCAGCAAGGACGGCCCGCTGGCCGACAAGCTGATCGCGGACGTCACGACGATCGTCCAGAAGGCGAACGCCGCCGAGCTGTCCCCCGTGCAGCTCGGCAACGGCGCGAAGGAGCTCCTCGACGAGGTCGCCACCGGCAAGATCACCGGTGAGGAGGACCGCTACTCGCACACCGACCTGTGGGACTTCGACGCGAACCTCCAGGGCTCCGAGGCGGCCGTGCAGTCGCTGCGGCCGGTTCTCGAGGAGCGCGACCCGGCGCTCGTGAAGACCCTGGATGAGAAGTTCGCCGCGGCCGAGGCCGCTCTCGAGGCGCACCGCCAGGGCGACGGATGGAAGCTGCACAACGAGCTGACCAAGGACGACCTGAAGAAGCTCTCCGACACCATCAACGCGCTGGCCGAGCCGATCAGCAAGGTCGCAGCGGTGATCGCCCAGTGAGCAGGATCAGCCGGCGCGGGTTGCTCGGCCTCGGGGCCGCCGGCGTCGCGGGCGTGGCCGCCGCGGGCGCCGGGGCCGTGGTGTCCCGTTCGCTGATCGACGAGCCCGCGGCGCACGCCGCGTCCACGGCCGACCCCTTCCCGTTCTACGGGGCGCACCAGGCGGGCATCACCACGCCCGCGCAGGACCGGCTCCACTTCGTCGCGTTCGACGTGATCACCTCGGACCGCGCCGAACTCGTCGACCTGCTCCAAGACTGGACGTCCGCGGCCGCGCGGATGACCCAGGGAAAGGACGCGGGGACGTTCGGCGCGGTCGGCGGGTCCCCCGAGGCGCCGCCGGACGACACGGGCGAGGCGCTCGGCCTGCCCGCGTCAGGTCTGACGCTGACCGTCGGCTTCGGCCCGTCGCTGTTCGACAAGCGGTTCGGGCTGGCCGATCGCCGGCCTCCGGCGCTGGCCGACCTGCCCGCCTTCCCCGGTGAGAAGATCTCGGCCGACATCTCCGGCGGGGACATCTGCGTGCAGGCCTGCGCGCACGATCCCCAGGTGGCCGTGCACGCGATCCGCAACCTGGCCAGGATCGGGTTCGGCAGGGTGTCGGTCCGCTACTCGCAACTCGGCTTCGGTCGTACGTCCTCGACCTCCCGGGCGCAGGCGACGCCGCGCAACCTGATGGGGTTCAAGGACGGGACGGAGAACATCAAGCTCGAGGACACCTCGATGCTGACCGACCACGTCTGGGCGGCCTCCGGCGACGGTCCCGCGTGGATGGACGGCGGCAGCTACCTGGTCACCCGCAAAATCCGCATGCACATCGAGACCTGGGACCGCACCTCGCTCGGCGAGCAGGAGGCGATCTTCGGCCGGGACAAGGGCAAGGGCGCCCCGCTGACCGGCAAGAACGAATTCGACCAGCCCGACTTCGCGAAGACCGGCCCGGACGGCCTGCCCGTCATCGCCGCCGACGCGCACGTGCGGCTGGCGCACCCGTCCGTCCACGGCGGGGCCCGACTGCTGCGGCGCGGCTACAACTTCGTCGACGGATCCGACGGCCTGGGCCGGCTCGACGCCGGGTTGTTCTTCATGGCCTACCAGCGTGATCCGCGCAAGCAGTTCGTCCCCATCCAGATGGGACTCGCCACCAAGGACTCGCTGAACGAATACATCCAGCACGTCTCCACCGGACTGTTCGCGTGCCCGCCCGGCGTGACCGACGGAGGCGATTTCTGGGGCCGTGCACTATTCACATGAAAATTCGGTGAACGACAACTGAATTCTTTCGACGGTCCCTTTCTCTTCGTGCACCAGTAATTTCCGTTCAACCCCGAGATCGCACAACGACTTAGTCGGTACTGCATAATTCGGGTTGCGGGCCAATTGGCCTACGGGAGTGCGCGAAGGAACACGAATGAAACGATGGATCGGCGTCGGGTTGGCGCTGCTCCTCGCCGGGGCCGTCGTGGTGGCCATCGTCCTGGGCGGCGGGGGCGACGGAGACGGGGGCGGCGGCACGAAGGATCTCGCCACGGTCCGTGGCGTCATCGGATCGGAGAAGAAACCGTTCTTCGACGACCCACAGGTCCAAGCCGCCTTCGCCAAACACGGCCTGCGCGTCGAGGTCGACACGGCCGGGTCGAGGCAGATCGCCACCTCGGTCGACCTCGGGAAATACGACTTCGCATTCCCGTCCAGCGTCCCGGCGGCGGAGAAGATCAAGCAGGATCGCAAGGCCTCCCAGACCTTCTCGCCCTTCTATTCGCCGATGGCGATCGCCACCTTCGAGCCGATCGCGGACGTGCTGACCAAGGCGGGCGTGGTCCGCGACTCGGGTTCCGGCTACCAGGTGCTCGATGTCAAGAAATATCTGGACCTGGTGGCCAAGGGCACCCGATGGGACGCCCTGCCCGGCAACACGGCCTACCCGGCGCGCAAGCGCGTCCTGCTCACCACCACCGACGTGCGGACGTCCAACTCCGCGGCCATGTACCTGGCCATCACCAGCTACGTCGCGAACGGCGACGACGTGGTGAACTCCTCGGCGCAGACCGCGAAGGTCGCCCAGACGATCTCCCCGCTGTTCCTCGACCAGGGATACTCCGAGTCGTCGAGCGAGGCCCCCTTCGAGGACTACCTCGCGATGGGCGCGGGCAAGACGCCGATGGTCGTGATCTACGAGGCGCAGTACGCCTCCCATCTCTTCGCCGGCGACGGGGCCATCCGGCCGGACATGCGGCTGATCTACCCGTCCCCGACCGTGCTCAGCAAGCACACGCTCGTGCCGTTCAACGACCGGGCCGCCGAGGTCGGCAGGCTGCTGCAGGAGGACCCGGAGTTCGCGCGACTGGAGACGCGGTACGGCTTCCGCACCGCCGATCCGAAGGTCTTCGCCGACCTGGTGGCCTCGTCCAAGGCCGGAATACCCGGCGGTCTGGTCGACGTGGTCGAGCCGCCCACCTACGAACACCTGGAGCGGCTGATCTCCACCATCGAGCAGCGCTACCTGGCGAGCGCCAAGCCCTCCTCGTGAACCACCCCCCAAAGGAGAACCGAACAGTGTCGAACGACCTGGTGCTGACTCCGCCCGCTCCCGTGGCGGCGGTGCCGGCTGAGAAGGCTGCCACGATGCTGCCGCTGCCGGACGAGCGCGGCGCCGAGCTGGCCCAGAAGGCGGCGGGCTTCGCCGACGAACTCGCCGCGATCGACCCGCGGTCGCCGGAGTTCACCAAGAAGGTGCACGACATCTCCTCGATGGGCGACTCCGAGATCAGAGCGTCCTCGCAGGTCGCCAACCGCATGTTGAAGCGACCGGTCGCCGCGCTGGCCTCGGCGAAGGGCGAGGGCGCGGACGGCCAGGTCCAGGTGGCCAACCAGCTCGTCGCGCTGCGCCGCACGATCGTGGACCTCGACCCCAAGCAGGCCGCCAGCGGGACCAAGCGGCTGCTCGGCCTCATCCCCTTCGGCGACAGGCTGCGCGACTACTTCGCCAAATACCAGAGCGCGCAGAAGCACATCGACGACATCATCCGGGCGCTGAAGTCGGGCCAGGACGAGCTGCTCAAGGACAACGCCGCCATCGAGGGCGAGAAGGCCAACCTCTGGGAGTCGATGACCAAGCTGCAGGAGTACGCGGTGCTCGCGGCGGCGCTCGACTCCGCGCTGGAGCAGAAGATCAACGAGATCGAGCTGACCGACCAGGAGAAGGCGACGGCGCTTCGGTCCGACGCGCTGTTCGGCGTGCGGCAGAAGCACCAGGACCTGCTGACCCAGCTCGCCGTCTCCGCGCAGGGATACCTCGCGCTCGACCTGATCCGCAAGAACAACCTCGAGCTCATCAAGGGTGTGGACCGCGCCACCACCACGACGGTCGCGGCGCTGCGGACGGCCGTCACCGTGGCCCAGGCGCTCGCCAACCAGAAGCTGGTGCTCGACCAGATCTCGGCGCTCAACGCCACGACGTCGGACCTGATCCTCGCCACCAGCGAGATGTTGCGCACCCAGGCGGGCCAGATCCAGACCCAGGCGGCCTCCACCACGGTGGACATGGACGCGCTGCGCAAGGCGTTCGACAACATCTACTCGACCATGGACATGATCGACTCCTTCAAGGCCAAGGCCGTGGAGAGCATGGCCGTCACGGTCGACAGCCTGACCGTGGAGATCGACCACGCGAAGACGTACCTGGAGCGTGCCCGGCGCGGCGACGAGGCGATCGGCTCATGAGGCTGTTCACCGGCAGGCGGCTCGCCGCCGCCGCGCTCGCGCTGCTCGTCGCGTCGGCGACGGCGGCCTGCTCGGGCGACGAGCAGGACCCGGCGAAGCAGGACGGCCCCGACGTCCTGCGCGTGCTCGCCGGCAGCGAGGTCAAGGACCTCGAACCGCTGCTGAAGGAGGCCGCCGGGGCCGTGGGCGTCCGGGTCAGACTGACCTACACCGGCACCCTCGACGGCGCCGAGCAGGTCGCGAGCGGCGGCGCGGACGGCCACTACGACGCCACCTGGTTCTCCTCCAACCGTTACCTGTCGCTGATCGACGGGGCGCCCGCCCGGCTGTCGACGCAGACCAAGGTCATGGTCTCCCCCGTCCTTCTGGGGCTGAAGAAGAGCAAGGCCCACGCCCTGGGCTGGGACACCAAGCAGGTCACCTGGGCGGACATTGCGACCGCCGCCAGGGAGAAGAAGTTCACCTTCGGCATGACCAATCCGGCGTCGTCCAACTCGGGCTTCTCCGCCCTGGTCGGGGTGACCGCCGCCCTCTCCGACGCCGGCGAGGCGCTGGACCGGGCGCAGATCACGGCCGCCACGCCGAAGCTCAAGGAGTTCTTCTCCGCCCAGACCCTCACCGCGGGCTCGTCCGGCTGGCTGGCCGACGCGTACGCGAAGCAGGAGTCCGTCGACGGGCTGATCAACTACGAGTCGGTGCTGCTCGGCCTGGAGGGCAGGGTCAAGGAGCCGCTCACGATCATCTACCCGAGCGACGGCGTGGTGACCGCCGACTATCCGCTCACGCTCCTCGCCTCCTCCGCCCGGAAGGACCTGTACGGCAAGCTCGCGACCTGGCTGCGCACGCCGGACGTCCAGCGCAAGATCATGACGACCACGTTCCGGCGGCCGATCGTGCCCGAGGTGCGGCCCGACCAGAGGTTCGGCTCGGCGCAGCTCGTCGAGCTGCCCTTCCCGAACCGGCGCAGCGCCGCCGACGAACTGATCAGCGCGTACCTCAACCAGGTCCGCCGTCCCTCGCGGACGCTGTTCGTCCTGGACACCTCCGGTTCGATGGGCGGCGACAGGATCGCCTCGCTCAAGCAGGCGCTCAGCACGCTGACCGGTGCGGACACGTCCGCGTCCGGCCAGTTCTCCCGCTTCCGCGACCGGGAGACCGTCACGCTGCTGCCGTTCAGCGGCCGCCCCGGCGTCCCGCGGACGTTCACCGTGCCGGAGCAGGGCCCCGACCCGGTCCTGCGCCAGATCAGGTCGTACGGCGACAGCCTGTCCGCCCAGGGCGGCACCGCGATCTACGACAGCCTCCGGGCCGCCTACGACATGGTGACGCTGCAGCCGAGCGACGGCGACTTCACCTCGGTCGTGCTGATGACCGACGGCGAGAACACCGACGGCTCGTCGTATGAGGATTTCGCCGCGTACTACGGCACGACGCCGCGGAACGTGCGGACCTTCGTGGTCCTGTTCGGCGACAGCGACGTGGAGGAGATGGGCAAGGTGGCGTCCCTCACCGGCGGAGCCACGTTCGACGCCCGCGAGGGCTCCCTCTCGTCGGCGTTCAAGGAGATCCGTGGCTACCAGTGACCGGGTCCTCGCCTATCTCGGGTCGACGAAGAACATCGTCGGCTCGGGCCTGGCCATCGGCGGCCTCGTGCTGCACTTCGTCGGCCTCGCCGGCTCCCTGTGGCCGATCGTCGTCGGCGGGCTGTACGGGGTCGGCGCGCTCCTGGCGCCGCCCGACCGGGTGCGGCTGACGATCTCGCACGCGGAGGTCGAGACGAAGCAGCTCCGGGCCGACCTCGACGCGCTCGTGTCCAAGGTGTCGGGCGCCCGGTTCCCCGAGGACGTCGTGGCCAGGGTCGAGGCCCTGGCAGGGATCCTGCGGGACATCCTGGCCCGGGCCGAGGCGCTCACCTCCTCCCCCGACCAGCTCCACGTGGTGTCGCAGGCCATCCGCGACTACCTCCCGACGAGTCTGGAGGCCTACGCCAACCTGCCCAGGTCGTACGCCCTGACGCGCCGGGGCGAGCGCGAGCGCAGTGCGCACGAGGAGCTGATCTCCCAGCTCGATCTGCTGGACAAGGGTCTGTCCACCATCGCGGACGCCGTCTACAAGGGCGACGAGCAGGCGCTCAGGGACCAGGGCAGGTTCCTGCGGGACCGGTTCGGGGGCTCCCAGCTCGACCTGTGACCGATCCCCTCTGACCGACCCCTGTGACCGATCACCCTGCACCCGATCCCCTCTGCGGGGTCATCCGGAGATCGCCAGGCGCGCCGCGTAGACCGTCCGGGCCTTCTCGACGAGGTCGAGGTGGTCGTCGAGTTGCGTGGCGTCCTCAAGCCGGGCGTGACCGCTCACGAGGTCCTCGAGGAGGTCGAGCCACCTCATGCACCACCGGACGTCCTCCGGGCGGGCGACGTGCCTGCCCGCGACGTCGAGGTAGACGGGACTGGTGTGCGCGAACGTCTCGCCGTTCGCCGCCAGTGGATGGCCGCCTCCCGTCGCCACGGCCACGACGTAGGTGGGCGCGTCCACGACGAGGGAGGTGACGAGCTCGCCTCCGGGACCGGCGGCGAGCAGGCCGTCCGCCGTCCGGATCTCCAGGCTCTCCACCCCGTGGCCGGACGCCCGTGCCGTGATCGTCACCCGCTCGCCCGGGGCCAGGTCGAGCGTCTCCCCCGGTTCGCCGCCGTCCACCGCGAGCTCCAGCCAGGGGCCGTTGGTGGCGAAGGTCCTGCCCTGCCGCAGGGCACGGGCGAACGACTCGGCCGACAGGGGGCCGTCCGTGCGGGCGTAGACCCGCTCCCAGCCCGGCGGGTTGGACACCGTGTCCTGACACGTGAAGGAGAGCATCGTGTCGGTGCCCGCCAGCGCGGCGAGCCGGTTGCCCGCGCCGATCAGCCTCCGGTACACCTCCACCGTGCCGGACAGCTCGGAGAAGTGCAGCAACTCCATGCCGTCCATCAGGCCGAGCGCGGCGTCGACGACCAGTGCCAGCGCCGCGCAGTTCCTCCGCCCGTCGGCGATGACGTCCTCCGGCGAGGAGATGGGCCCGTGGAAGGGGTGGGCGTATCCCAGCACCGCGTTCAGCTCACGCAGTTCGCCGCAGGCGGCGGCGTTCGGCGGCCAGTCGGGGGTGCCGGAGAAGCCCGTGTGGTAGATCGACGGCGGGGCCGCCAGGCCGAACGCGTGGACGTGGCCCAGCAGGTCGTTGCGGTACTCGACGCCCATGCGGGCGATGTGGGTGGCGTCCGACCACGGCAGGTCGCGGCCGGCCCAGTGCTGGAGAGCCTCCCGGTCGTACACCCGTTCGCCGGACACGTTGCCCGCGACGAGGTTGAGAACGTGCAGGTCCTCGCCGTGCTGCGCCGCCGCCGCGTCCGCGGGACCCGCGACCAGGTCGCCCGCCCAGTTGAGGTGCACGTGGAGGTCGGCGCCGTACCACCCGCGCGCGGCGGAGTCGAAGACCCGCTCCGGCGTCAGCTCGACGAGCATCTCGCGCCACGCCGTGGGGGTCACGGACACCTCCGCGGTGCCGTACTCCATGCCGCGGGTGACGCTGACGGTGACGGGCTCGGCCGGGACGTCGAGCACGAGGTCGTCACCGTGGAAGAACGGCACCCCGTGGTAGTCCCGCCGGCGCGGCGCACCCTCCGGGTACCACCCCTGCCCGCCCGCCGAGACCACGGTCCATCGGCACGGGAACCCGGCGCGCAGCCGCAACCGCGCGGGCACGGCCGCGCGCGTCAGGCGCGCCAGGTCGACCGCCTCGCCGTCGACGGTGACGGCCGCGGCGCTCGTGGCCTCCAGCAGCACGGCACCGCGCGGCCCGATCTCGTACGGCACGCCGTCGACGGTCACCAGGGCCCCGGCGTCACGGGCCGAGTCGACGAGCAGGATGACGGGCACGGGGTCGGCCGACAGGACGGCGCTCGCGCGGGACGCCTCCAGCCGGTGCCCGTCCTCGGACAGCCTGAGCGCCGTCAGCCCGCTCGGCACCCGTCCGCCGAGTGCCCGGCGGAACGCCTCGCCGAGCGCGCCGGCACCGGCGGAGCCGTCGGAGGCACCGGGGTGGTCACGGGCGTCAGGGTGGTCACGGGCGTCGGGGTGGTCGGGGGCGTCGGGGCCGTCCGGGACGGCCATTCGCCCGGCCTCTTCGGGGAACCTGAGGAAGGGCATCGAACGGACGTAGGGCACCGGCGGCTCGCCCCAAGTGATCCCGTGCTCGGCCAGCAGCGCCCGATACTCCTGCAGAGCTCTCGCCACCGGCGGCGGTGTCATCGGATCCTGATGCATCGTGCCTCCCCGCTTCGACGACATCACGATCGTCTCCGCGGGGGTTCTACCTCGGCAAATATGCAATCGTGCATTAACAGTGACGTAGGTAGGCATCTCTACAACCGAGGAGTAAACGTGATGCCCCGAACGGCAATCGGCCTACGCCCGGTACTCACTCGGCGGGCTCACTCGGCGGGCGTCTCCCCCTCCGGCAGGAAGGCCCTGAGGATCCGGTCGGCCGCCAGCGACGGCGTGAGGGTGCCGTCGAGCACCTGCCGTTCGATCGAGGGCGCGATCGGGGCGGCCTTGTCCCGCAACCGGGACAGGAGCCGGTCCCGGACGAGCGCCCAGGTCCACTCGACCTGCTGGCGGCTGCGCTTGGCCGCCAGGTCGAGGCCCTCCTGGTGGCGGATGATCTGACGCCACAGCTCGTCGAGCCCCGCGCCGGTCATGCCGCTGCACGTGAGGACGGGCGTGGGCGAGCGCAGCAGCCGCAGCGCCCCCGCGAGCTCGCCGGCCGCCTTCCGCGCGGCCTGCTCGTATTCGCCGTCCGCCTTGTTGACCGCGATCACGTCGGCGAGCTCCAGGACGCCCTTCTTGATGCCCTGGAGCTGGTCACCCGTACGGGCGAGGGTGAGCAGGAGGAACGTGTCCACCATGTCGGCCACCGCGGTCTCGGACTGGCCCACGCCGACGGTCTCGACGAGCACGATGTCGTACCCGGCCGCCTCGACGACGACCATCGCCTCACGGGTGGCCGTGGCGACGCCGCCGAGGGTGCCCGCCGTCGGCGACGGGCGGATGAACGCGTTCTGGTCGGCCGCCAGCCTCGCCATGCGCGTCTTGTCACCGAGGATGCTGCCGCCCGAGCGCCTGGAGGACGGGTCGACCGCGAGCACGGCGACCCGGTGCCCCTGCGCGGTGAGGGACGTGCCGAGGGCCTCGATGAAGGTGGACTTGCCGACGCCGGGCACGCCGGAGACGCCCACTCTGCGTGCCCTGCCCGCGTGCGGCGTCAGCTCCACCAGGAGCCGCTGCGCGAGGTCGCGGTGGTCGGCCCTGGTGGACTCCACCAGCGTGATGGCGCGGGCGATCCAGCGCCGGTCGCCCTTGAGCACGCCCCGCAGGTAGTCCTCGCCGTCTGGGGTCACGGCGACGCGGGGTGGCGGAGGGAGGCCGACAGGTCCTTGAGCAGTTCGAGGGCGGCGTCGGCGATCACCGTGCCGGGGAGGAAGATCGCGGAGGCTCCGGCGGCCCTCAGCTCGTCGATGTCACCGGGCGGGATCACCCCGCCGACCACGATCATGATGTCGTCCGCCCCCAGCTCGGCCAGGGCCCGCTTCAGCTCGGGCACCAGGGTCAGGTGCCCCGCGGCCAGCGACGAGACGCCGACGATGTGAACGTCCGCCTCGACGGCCTGGCGCGCGACCTCCTCCGGCGTCTGGAACAGCGGGCCGACGTCCACGTCGAAGCCCAGGTCGGCGAAGCCGCTCGCGATCACCTTCTGGCCGCGGTCGTGGCCGTCCTGGCCCATCTTGGCGACCAGGATCCGGGGCCGGCGGCCCTCGGCCTTCTCGAACTCGGCACACGCCGCGCGGACCTCGTCCACCGCGTCACCGGCCTCCTGACGGTACACACCGGAGATCGTACGGATCTCCGCGGCATGCCGTCCGAAGACCTTCTCCAGCGCGTCCGAGATCTCGCCGACGGTGGCCTTGGCGCGCGCGGCGTTCACCGCCAGCTCGAGCAGGTTCCCGCCGCCCGCCGCCGCCTTCGTCAGCGCCTCCAGCGCCTCGGCCACCGCGGCGGGCGAGCGCTCCTCGCGGAGCCTGCGCAGCTTCTCGATCTGCTGGTTCCGGACGGCCGTGTTGTCGACCTTCAGCACCTCGATGGGCTCGTCCGCCTCCGGCCGGAACAGGTTGACCCCGATGACCGGCTGGCGGCCGGAGTCGATCCGGGCCTGGGTCCGCGCCGCGGCCTCCTCGATGCGCAGCTTGGGCAGCCCCTCGCCGATGGCGCGGGCCATGCCGCCCGCCTGCTCGACCTCCTGGATGTGCCCCCACGCCTTGCGCGCGAGCTCGTAGGTCAGCCGCTCCACGTAGTAGGAGCCGCCCCAGGGGTCGATCACCCGGCCGGTCCCCGACTCCTGCTGGAGGAGCAGCTGGGTGTTGCGGGCGATCCTGGCCGAGAAGTCGGTCGGCAGCGCGAGGGCCTCGTCCAGCGCGTTCGTGTGCAGGGACTGGGTGTGCCCCTGGGTGGCGGCCATCGCCTCGACGCAGGTGCGGACCACGTTGTTGAACACGTCGTGCGCGGTCAGCGACCAGCCGGAGGTCTGGCTGTGCGTCCGCAGCGACAACGACTTGGGGTTCTTCGCGCCGAAGCCCTTCACGAGGGTGGCCCAGAGCAGGCGGGCGGCGCGGAGCTTGGCGACCTCCATGAAGAAGTTCATGCCGATGCACCAGAAGAACGACAGGCGCGGCGCGAACGCGTCGATGTCGAGCCCGGCCCCGACGCCCGCCCGCAGGTACTCCACCCCGTCGGCCAGCGTGTAGGCGAGCTCCAGGTCGAGGGTCGCCCCCGCCTCCTGGATGTGGTAGCCGGAGATGGAGATCGAGTTGAACTTCGGCATGTTCCGCGAGGTGTACTCGAAGATGTCGGAGATGATCCGCATCGACGGGCCCGGCGGATAGATGTAGGTGTTGCGGACCATGAACTCCTTGAGGATGTCGTTCTGAATGGTCCCGGCGAGCCGGTCGGGCGTCACCCCCTGCTCCTCGGCCGCCACGATGTAGAGCGCGAGGATCGGCAACACCGCGCCGTTCATGGTCATCGACACGCTCATGCGGTCGAGGGGGATCCCATCGAACAGCTGCCGCATGTCGTAGATCGAGTCGATGGCCACACCGGCCATGCCCACGTCGCCGGCGACCCGGGGGTGGTCGGAGTCGTAGCCCCGGTGGGTCGCGAGATCGAAGGCGACGGACAGGCCCTTCTGCCCGGCGGCGAGGTTGCGCCGGTAGAACGCGTTCGAGTCCTCGGCCGTGGAGAACCCCGCGTACTGGCGGATCGTCCACGGCTGGGTGGCGTACATGGTCGGATACGGGCCGCGCAGGAACGGCGCGAGGCCCGGGTAGGTCGGCAGGTAGTCCAGCCCGTCGAGGTCGGCGGCCGTGTACAGCGGCCTGACCGAGATCCCCTCGGGCGTCTCCCACGATTCCTCTCCGGAACCTGGCTCGCCGGAACCGGAGCCGCCGGGCGTGCCGCCGGAAACAGAGCCCCCGGAAACAGGGCCTCCGGGAACAGGACCGCCGGAAACAGGACCCTCGGGAACGGGGCCGCCGGGCGTGCCGTCGAGGTCCGGCGCGGCTTCCGCCTCCGGCTTCAGCTCAATTGCCGAAAAATCCGGAATCATCGGCTCACTCCAAGATCGTCGAAGGTCGTGCGGAGCACGTCGAGCGCGTCACATCCGGCGTGGAGCGTGGCGTCCACACCCTCATACTGACCCTTTCCCGCCAGCCAGACCTTGTCGGCCCCGGCCTCCCGGAGCGCGGCCGCCACGGCCGCCGCGTGCTCGCCGTACATCCGGTCGCTGGAGCACAGGCACGCGATCGACGTGCCCGAGTCGCGGAAGGCCTCGGCGATGGCCGCCGGGGCGGTGCCGGGCCCGCTGGTCACGGTCGCGACGCCTCCGGCCGCGAAGAGGTTGGCCGCGAACGAGGCCCGTGCCGTGTGGACGGCCACGGGACCGATGGTGGCGAGGAACACGGTCGGGCGGGTCTCCTGCGCGTCGGCCAGATCGCGCAGCGCCTCGAACTCCTCGGCGTACCGCATGACGGGCAGCCCTCCGGGCGCGGCCCGCCGCGCGAGCCCGCGGCCGCCCTTCCGGGCCACCGGGCGCTCCTTCAGGTCGGGGAACTCGCTGACGCCCGTGACGGGATCTCTCCGGTGGGCGATGTTCGCGGCTCTGCCCGCCCTGGTGGCCGCCAGCCGCCCGGGGACGAGCCGCTCCAGCGCGTCGGCCATCCCGCCCGCGCGCTCGATCTCCTGGAACCACTCCCACGCCTTGCCGGCCAGGTCGGCCGTGAGCCGCTCGACGTACCAGGAGCCTCCCGCCGGGTCGATCACCCGGCCGACGTTCGACTCCTCCATCAGCAGCGACTGGGTGTTGCGGGCGATCCTCCTGGCGAACCCGTCCGGCAGGCCCAGGCACGCGTCGAACGGCTGGACGGTCACCGCGTCGGCCCCGCCCACGCCCGCGCCGAAACACGCGAGGGTGGTGCGCAACATGTTCACCCAGGGATCGCGGGCGGTCATCATGGCCGAGGAGGTCACCGCGTGCTGGCGCTGCTCCGCCGTACCGCCGACCACCTGGACGACCCGCGCCCACATCCTGCGGGCCGCCCGGAGCTTGGCGATCGTGAGGAACTGGTCCGCGCCGGCCGCGTAGCGGAACTCCAACTGGTCGAGCGCGCTCTCCACGGGCATCCCCGCGTCCGTCAGCGTGCGCAGGTAGGCCACCCCCGTGGCGACCGAGCAGCCGAGCTCCTCCACGTCACTGCCGCCCGCGTCGTGGTACGGAAGGGCGTCGACGGTGATCGCGCGCAGGCCCGGGTGGTCGTCCGCGCAACGACGGGCGAGCGAGACCGCTCCTGCCATGTCCCCCGCGGGCACGCCCGCCCGCGCCGCCAGGCCGATCGGGTCCGCGCCCAGATTGCCGCCCGTCAGTGCCGTACCGGCCGCGAGATCGAGGAAGATCTCCGCGGCCTCGCCCGTGCGGCTGCCCGCGTCGAGGACGACGGGTGCGAGGTCGAGATAGACGTCCCGGAGCACGTCGGGGAGCGCCGTGGGGTCCAGCGCGGTCAGGTCGAGCCAGAGCGAGGTGGCGCCGTTCTCGAGATCGGCGCGGATCGCCGTCCGGGTGACGTCGGGATCGGGGTCCGCGTGCCGCTGCCGCACGTCCCAGCGGCCGGCGGAGCGGACGACACGCGGTCCGTCCGGCAGGTCGGACGGGTCGTGCAGCGCCGCGATCGGCACGCCGTCGTACGTCGTGGTGGACAGCAGTTCCTCCACGACGGCGGCGTCACCGGAGTCACCCGGCTCACCGGGCGGAACGGCCAGCCCGGATTTCCTGAGCACGCCCAGGGCGAGGTCCCGCCACTGCGCCCGGGTGGCGGGGGGGAAATCCGAGGCGAGGTCGGCGAGTTCGTGAGGCGGCACCGTCATGCACCGGATGCTAAGCGGAGGCCGGGGCGATCAACGCCATGGGCCCCCGCCTAGCGTGTCGTGGCCGTTCCGGCCGTCCGCGTCCCACTGGGCGGGACATCCGGCCGGACCTGCGGCTTCGACCGTTCTGATCACTTGGCGGCGAACGACGCCTTCCAGGTGATCGGTCCGACGATCCCGTCGGCGTCGAGATGCTCGGCCTTCTGGAACTTGACGCACACGGCCTTCGACTTGGGCCCGAAGTAGCCGTCCACGACGAGGTCGTAGCCGATCTTCTTCATCTGGGCCTGCCACTTGCGGACGTCCTCGCCATGCATGATCGGCGGGTACTTCAGCAGGCGGCCGGGATACTTGGGCGCCTGCGTCGAGGGCGGCGGGCTCTGGGTGCCGCCGCCGGGCCGGGGAGCGCCCTTCTTGACCCAGGCGTAGAGCTGGTCACCCGGGCAGTCGGTCGAGTACCCGTCGCGGTGTCCCTTGATCTCCTTGCCCGCGTTGCCCTTGTCGCGGAGGTACTCGATCGCGTCGAGGATCGCGAGCAGCTGGGTGTCGCTCGGCTTGACCAGCCCGGAGTTGCCCACGAGGGCCAGCACGGCGTAGTGGCCGGAGTTGAGTCCGGCGCCGTTGGCGGCGGGAAGGTGCTTGGGCCCGCGGCCGACGAAGACCTTCCGGTGGGGGCAGGCGACCATGGAGTAACCGATGTCGAGCCAGCCGTTGCCGTCCATGTGGAAGTTCTGAATCGACTTCACCATGGCGACACACTTCTTGTGGTCGTCGACGATCGCGGGGTCGACCCGCCCGCCGGTGTAGTGGACCTTGACGCCCTTCGTGGAGGCGAGTGAGGAGTAGGAGCCTTTGGGGGCGCGGGCCCCCCATTCGGCACGGGTCACGAGATCGATGGCCACAGCATTCTCCACCAGGGGGATTAAATTTTCGGGTTGATCGTAATCGGGATCGGTCCAACAGGTATGCCCTTTTACCGATATTCGCCTGCCTAAACACCCGGTAATGGCGGTCGGATCCATAAATCGATCGACATCGGGATCATCGCCAGAGATCATGGATATATGTCCGTTCTTAAGGAGGTTCACTTCTCCCCCAGCTCAGAGCCGGTGCCCACGCCGCGCCCGGTGTCCGAATCCCTCCCGATGCGCGTGTGGCTCGACGACGGCGACAGCCCGGCCGACGTCATCGACGCCCTGGCCCTTTCTCCCTTCGCGACCGGCACCCAGCCCTGGTCTCGCACCGCCAACCTCGACCGCGTGCGCTCCGAGGCCCTCCTCACCGCCGCGGGCGGGCGCGTGCTGCGCGTCGCCCAGCACGTCGACGGTCACGAGTCCAAGCTCATCGAGGGCGACGGCTGGACGCTCCGCGTCGTACGGCACGGCAACCGGTCGGCCACCGTCACGGTCACCGCCGTCAGCGAGGACCTGGTCCGCTCGGTTCTCGACGAGGCGATCCACGACGCCGAGGAGCCGATGCCCGACGACGACGATCACGTCGAGATGGGCTTCTGGTGGATGTCGGCCCACGGCCCGCGCCGTTCCAACAAGCCGATCACCACCGCCACCTGGCAGTCGGTGCGCCGGAACTACCCGCGGGCGGCCGCCGACCGGCTCGACGCTCTCATGGCGGTCACACCGGACGACATCTCCGGCAGGCTCCTCCTGCTGCACGGACCGCCGGGCACGGGGAAGACGACGCTGCTGCGCAGCCTCGCGCGGGAGTGGGCGTCATGGTGCCAGGTCGACTGCGTGCTGGACCCGGAGCTGCTCTTCGGCAGTCCCGGCTACCTGATGAGCGTGGCGGTCGGCCACGACGGGCCCGACCAGGAGGAGGCCCGCTGGCGGCTGCTCATCCTGGAGGACTGCGACGAGCTGATCCGCACCGAGGCCAAGCAGTCGACGGGCCAGGGCCTGTCGCGCCTGCTCAACCTGACCGACGGCCTGCTCGGGCAGGGCAGGGACGTGCTCGTCGCCATCACCACCAACGAGGAGTTCAACCAGCTGCACCCCGCGGTCGTACGGCCCGGCAGGTGCCTGGCCCAGATCGAGGTCGGCAAGCTGGACGCCGACCAGGCCGCGACCTGGCTCGGCACCCGCGACGGCATCGGGGCGGACGGCGCCACGCTGGCCGAGCTCTTCGCCCTCCGCGACGGCCGGGCGCCCGCGCCCGCCGAAGTCCCCGCCGGCTCCGCCGAAACGGGCCTCTACCTCTGACAGCCCTCTCCACATGGAAAACCGGTTGCCCCGGCTTCGGGGATCACGGGACCATGAACACATGTTCCGGCACGCCTTCCTTGTGACGCCCGCCACCGCGGGCGCACTCGCGCGTGCCTCGATGCCGCTCGACGGCGCGGAGCGCTGACCCTTTCCCGTTCGTCCTCAGTGACCCGGCGGGGAGGGGTCGACCATCCGCGCGGGTCACGATCTGAGACGAGCATCGAAGGAACAAGGAAAGGGACATGGCCACCAACACGGCCAAGCAGGCTTACGTCAGGGCCAAGCCGCACCTCAACATCGGGACCATGGGGCACGTCGACCACGGCAAGACGACGCTGACCGCGGCCATCACCAAGGTCCTCAGCGAGCGGGGCGGCGCGAAGTACGTGCCGTTCGACCGGATCGACCGGGCTCCTGAGGAGGCCCTGCGGGGGATCACGATCAACATCTCCCACGTCGAGTACGAGACGGCCACCCGGCACTACGCCCACGTCGACATGCCCGGCCACGCCGACTACGTGAAGAACATGATCACGGGGGCGGCGCAGCTCGACGGGGCGATCCTCGTGGTGTCCGCCCTGGACGGGATCATGCCGCAGACCAGGGAGCACGTGCTGCTCGCCCATCGCGTGGGGGTGGAGCACGTCGTCGTCGCGCTCAACAAGGCCGACGGCGCGGACCCGGAGCTGGCCGACCTGGTCGAGCTGGAGTTGCGGGACCTGCTCGCCGAGCACGGCTACCACGGCGTTCCGATCGTGCGGGTGTCCGGGCTCCGGGCGCTCGAGGGCGACCCGGAGTGGGAGGCGTCCATCGTGGCGCTGCTGGAGGCCGTCGACGACACGGTGCCCGTGCCGGTCCGCTACACGGACGCGCCCTTCCTGCTGCCGGTGGAGAACGTCATCACCGTCACGGGCCGCGGGACGGTCGTCACCGGGGCGATCGAGCGCGGCACGGTCAAGGTCGGCGACACCGTGCAGGCGGTCGGGATCGGCGAGGGCTTCACCGCCGTGGTCACGGGGGTGGAGACCTTCGGCAAGACCATGGAGAGGGGCGAGGCGGGCGACAACGCCGCGCTGCTGCTGCGCGGTGTCCGCCGCGAACAGGTGCGCCGCGGCCAGGTGCTGGCGGCTCCCGGCAGCCAGACCGCTCACCGGCGGTTCACGGCCAGGGTGTATCTGCTGACGGCCGCCGAGGGCGGGCGGCACACGGCCGTCGCCGACGGCTACCGCCCGCAGTTCTTCCTCCGGACGGCCGACGTGCCCGGCCGGATGGACCTGGCTCTTGAGGCCGGGCCGGGAGGCGGCACGGAGAACGGTGGGCCGACCGGCACGGGGATCGCGCTGCCGGGCGACACCGTCGAGGTGACCGTCGAGCTGGGCAGGCCGGTGGCGATCGAGGCCGGCCTCGGCTTCGCCATCCGTGAAGGCGGCAGGACCGTCGGCGCGGGAACAGTACTCGCCGCGCTCGACTGAAGGGCGGCGGAGGGGTTCCACCTGGAGTCCCTCCGCCGTGCCGGCGTCCCCTTGGGGTGCCGGACCCCGGCGTACGGTCACCGTGAGCTACCACCCGGCGGCCCCTGTAACGTTCCATATGACGGATACGTAAACCATCCGATGTGTCCCATCAGGGGGGAAAGAACAATCGGCGAGGTGGTCACCCTGCTGCCGGCCGGACTGAGCCGCGTCGTCCTTCACCGGTGGGCCGTCGAACCGCGGGAGAGCGGGGTGGCGACGTACACCGACCCTTTCGGAACCGGGGGGACCACGACCTGGCCGTACGTCCGGTGGACGTCCGAGGAACGGGAGATCGGCTTCCCCGCGACCTCACTGGTGCCCTCGTGGATCGCGCGGACGCCTCCCGGCACGTGGCTGGAGATCGAGTTGCGCGCCCGTACGGCGGGCGGCGCCCTCACCAAGTGGTACGTGATGGCCCGCTGGGCGGAGGGCGACACCGACATCCACCGCACGTCCCTGCCCGGCCAGGGTGACGAGGACGGCGACGTCGCGGTGGACACCTTCGTGGCCGCCCGGCCGGTCACGGCCTACCGGATCCGGGTCACCCTGTACGGCGAGGGCGCCCGTGTGGGCTCGATGGGCGTGATGGCGTCGGCCGTACGGCGGGGAACCCGGGTGAGCGCGCCGGGGACGACCGGCATAGAGCTGGACGTGCCGCCGAGGTCGCAGAAGCGCCACTCCGGCCACTACCCCGAATGGGACGGGGGCGGCGACTCGTGGTGCGGGCCGGCCTCGCTCGCCATGGTGCTGGGCTACTGGGGCCGGGGGCCCTCCCCGGCCGAGCTGAGCTGGGTGCGGCCGGAGGACCCGTGTCCCTCGGTCGACCACGCGGCCCGTGACGTGTACGACCACAGCTACCAGGGCACCGGGAACTGGCCCTTCTGCGTCGCGTACGCGGGCCGTTACGGGCTCGAGGGGTTCGTGACCCGGCTGCGCTCGCTGAACGAGCTGGAGAGGTTCGTCGCGGCCGCGATCCCGGTCGTCACCTCACAGTCCTTCAGGGAGCACGAGCTGCCCGGATCGGGCTACTCGACGAGCGGCAACCTCATGGTCGTCGTCGGCTTCACGCCCGAGGGCGACGTGATCGTCAACGACCCCGCCGCGCCGACGGACGACGCCGTGCGGAGGATCTACCCGCGCGCCGCCTTCGAAGGGGTCTGGCAGCGCGGAAGCGGGGGCATCGTCCATGTGGTGCATCCGCCCGGCATTCCGCTTCCGGACTCCGAGGGAAACTGGTGAGTATTCACGCCTCCGACGTCGCTCGTACGGATGACCACCCGCTTTGGGTCGAGATCTCCGGTGACGAGGCCTGGTGGGACGAGTCGCGCCCCCATGAGGGCGGCCGGCGCTGCGTCGTGCGCAGGACGGCGAGCGGGACGGTCGAGGACGTGCTTCCCCAGGGCTGGAACGCCAGGAACAGGGTCATCGAATACGGCGGGCGGTCGTGGCGCGCGCACCGGGGCCGGCTGATCTTCACCAACTGGGATGACGGGCGGATCTACGTGTGCGCCCCCGGCGAGGAGCCGGTGCCGATCACCCCCGAGGGCCCGGCGCGCTACGGCGACCTGGTCGTCCACGCGAGCGGGCACGCGAACGGTGACGGGCGCGGGGAGGCACCGGGCGACGCGCTGGACGGCGAGGTCCTGTGCGTCCGCGAGATCGGCGTCGGGCGCGACGTCACGAGGGACATCGTGGCGGTTCCGCTCGACGGCGTCTCCCCGATGCGCAGCCTGATCAAGTCACATCATTTCCTTATGAATCCACGCATTTTGCCTGACGGGCAGCACATCGCGTGGATCGGCTGGAACCACCCGGACATGCCGTGGGACGCCACCGAGCTCTGCGTCGCGCCCGTCGAAGGCGGCCCGTACCGGATCCTCATGGGCGGCGAGAACGGCCGCGTCTCGGTCGTGCAGGCCGAGTGGCGCGACGCCGGGAGCCTCTACGCGGTGGCCGACCCGACCGGATGGTGGAACATCCACCTCGTCGGCCTGGACGGCGCGAGCCGCGACCTGACCCCGATGGACCAGGAGTTCGGGGACGCCTCCTGGAGGATCGGGAACACCTTCTTCGCCCTGGCGGGCCACCGGATCGTCGCCATGCACGGGACGGGCGACGAGCGCCGCCTGGGTGTGATCGACGATCCCGAGGCGGGCACGCCGATCAGGGACGTCGGCGGCTCCTATACGTTCTGGACCCCGACCCTGTCGGCGGACGGCCGTCATGTGGTCGGCGTGGGCGCGTCGCCGTACCGGCCGCACGAGGTGGTCCGCATCGACGTGGAGACCGGCGAGCCGACCGTGCTGTCCACGGGCAAGCGACTGCCGCCGGCCGAGTTGCTGCCCACGCCGGAGCCGGTGACGATCGAGGGCGTCCACGTCCACCTCTACGCGCCACACGGCTCGGCGGCCCGGGAGAACGGGGCCGGCGGGCCCGCGCCGTACGTGGTCTTCGTGCACGGTGGCCCGACCAGCTCGGCCGCCCCGGTGCTCGACCTGACGGTGGCCTACTTCACGAGCAGGGGCATCGGGGTCGCCGAGGTGAACTACGGCGGCTCGTCCGGGTACGGCAGGGCCTACCGCGAGCGGCTCAGGCACAACTGGGGGGTCGTGGACGTCCGCGACAGCGAGACGGTGGCGCGATGGCTGATCTCGTCGGGACGGGCGGCGAAGGTGGCGATCCGGGGCGGCAGCGCGGGCGGATGGACCTCGCTGGCCGCCCTCGTGCACAGCGACGTGTTCTGCGGCGCGGTGTCGCACTACGGCATCTCCGACCCCGAGGGCTGGGCGGCCGAGACGCACGACTTCGAGTCGCGTTACCTGGACGGGCTGATCGGCCCGCTTCCCGAGACCCGCGCGCGGTATTCCGACCGCTCCCCCGTCCTGCACGCGGCCAGGGCGTCCGGCCCGGCCCTGCTCATGCACGGCCTGGAGGACGCGGTCGTCGACCCGTCCCAGTCCGAGCGGTTCGCCGAGGCCCTGGCGCGGCACGGTGGCCGGTGGGCGTACCGTACATTCCCCGGAGAACAGCACGGATGGCGGCGCGAGGAGACGATCGTCGCCGTCCTGGAGACCGAACTCGCCTTCTACGGCCTGATCTTCGGCTTCCCGACGCCGGAGGTCCCCCCGCTCACCCTGGAGGGCGCCCTGGACGGGAACGCGGGCCGAACAGAGGAGAAGACATGACCGACGTGGCGACGATCTGCTCGGATCTGCTGCGGATCGACACCACCAACGACGGCACGGGCGGCGGGCCGGGTGAGCGGCAGGCCGCCGAATACGTCGCGGGGCTGCTCGACGAGGTCGGCATCGAGCCGATCGTGTTCGAGTCGGCGCCGCGCCGCGCCAGCGTGGTCGCGCGGATCCCCGGCGACAGCGACGACGCGCTGCTGATCCACGGGCACCTCGACGTGGTCCCCGCCGACACCTCCGAGTGGCGGATCCATCCCTTCTCCGGCGAGGTGGCGGACGGGTGCGTGCACGGGCGCGGCGCCGTCGACATGAAGGGCACGCTGGCCATGACGCTCGCCTGGGCGAGGCAGGGCAGGCGGCCCAAGCGCGATCTCGTGCTGGCCTTCCTCGCCGACGAGGAGGCGACCGGTGAGTACGGCGCAGGGCACGCGGTCGAGCGGCACCGCGACCTCTTCGAGGGCTGCTCCGAGGCCATCAGCGAGTCGGGCGGATTCAGCTGGCACGACGGCGGCACCCGGATCTATCCGATCGCCGTCGGCGAGCGCGGCACGGCGTGGATGCGGCTCACCGCGCGGGGAGTGGCCGGGCACGGCTCCAAGCCCGCGGTGGACAACCCCGTCGCGGAGCTCGCCCGGGCGGTCGCCAGGATCGCCGACCACACCTGGCCCGTACGGCTCACACCCGAGGTCGCGAGGCTGATCGACGAGCTGTCCCAGGCCCTGGGCACGCCGATCGACCTCGAAAGGCTGGACCAGGAGATCGAGCGGCTGCCCCGGGCGGGCGTCCTGTTCAAGGGCGTGCTGCGCAACTCGGCCAACCCGACGATGCTCGACGCCGGATACAAGGTCAACGTCATACCGGGGACGGCCGAGGCCCACGTCGACGGCAGGTTCCTGCCGGGGCTGCGGGACGAGTTCCTGGCGACGATCGACCGGCTGCTCGGTCCCAAGGTGACCCGGGAGTTCGTCAGCTTCGAGGAGGGCGTCTCCTCCCCCGCCACCGGGCTCTTCGACGAGCTCTCCGCCGCCCTCCTGGCGGAGGACCCCACGGGCCGGCCCGTGCCGTACGTCATGACGGGCGGGACCGACGCGAAGTCGTTCGCCAGGATCGGCATCAAGGGGTACGGCTTCGCGCCCCTCCTGCTGCCGCCCGGCCTCGACTACTTCGGCATGTTCCACGGCGTCGACGAGCGGGTCCCCGTCGAGGGCCTCGAGTTCGGCGTCCGCGTGCTCGACCGGCTGCTCGCCGCGGAGCCCGCCGCCGAATCCGCCGCGTGATCCACTGCTTGATCTGTGGGCGCGGACGGCCCGCCGAGCGGGTAGAACGTTCATGGGAGGTGGTCCATGAGCGACGGGCTGCGTGTGGCGGTCACCGGCCACCGCGACCTGACCCCCGCGACCACCGACCTGGTGGGCTCGGCGATGCGGCGCGAACTCGCCGAGCACGCTCCCGCCATCGTCGGGGTGTCGTGCCTGGCCCCCGGCGCCGACCAGATCTTCGCGGACCTGGTGCTGCGGCTCGGTGGGGCGCTGGAGGCGATCGTCCCCGCCCGCGACTACGGCTGCCGCCTGCCCGCCCCTGACCGGGAGGCCTTCGAGCGGCTGCTCGGATCGGCGCGCAAGGTCCTGCACCTGCCGTACGACGCTCCCACCCCGGCGACCTACGACGAGGCGAACACGGCCCTGCTCGTGGACGTCGACCTGCTGATCGCGGTCTGGGACGGCCGGCCCGCGCAGGGGCAGGGCGGCACGGCCGAGGTCGTCAGCGCGGCGCTGGCGCGCTCGATCGAGGTGCGGATCCTCTGGCCGGAGGGCGCCGGCCGTACCGGCGCTCCCTGACCCAGCCCGTGAACCAGCCCGCGAACCCGTCTGGGCGGCCGGGCGGGTGTCAGCGGAGGCGGGGGTCCAGCGCGTCGCGGACGACGTCGCCGAGCGTGAGGAAGCTCAGGACCGCGGCGGTGAGGAACAGCGCGGGGAAGACGAGCAGGTGGGGATACTCGGCGAAGAACGACTGGGCGACGTTGAGCTGCAGGCCCCAGGAGACGTCGGGGTACTGGAGGCCGACGCCCAGGTAGTCGAGGGTCGCCTCGCCGGCGATGACGTTGCCGACGTTGAGCATGGCGACCACGAAGACGGGCGCGATCGCGTTCGGGAGGATGTGCCGGAACATGATCCGGCGGTCGCTCGCTCCCAGCATGCGGGCCGCCTCGACGAAGTCCATGTTCCGGACCGCGATGACCTGGCCCCGCATCAGACGGGTCATCGTCGTCCAGCCGAGCAGGACGAGCACCAGCGTCATCGCCCAGATGCCGTGGTCGGGAAAGGCCACCAGGACCACGGTGGCGCCCAGCACGAAGGGGATGCCGAAGAAGACGTCGGTCACCCGCGAGATGAGGGCGTCGAGGAGACCTCCGTAGTAGCCGCCGAGCAGGCCGAGCACGATCGCGATGGCCAGGGCGGCGACGGTGACCGCGATGCCGATCATGATGGACGCCCGCGTGCCGTGGACGATCTGCGACCAGTAGTCGCACCCCTGGAGGTCGTAGCCGAACACCGCGCCGGACGCGGGACCCCTCTTGGACATGCGCAGCTCGCAGCGTTCGTTGGGTCCCATGGCGGCGAAGACGCCGGGGACGGCCGCCATCGCCACGGCGAGGGCGAGGACGACCGCCGACAGCCAGAAGACGACGCGGCCGCGCATCTCCCGCCAGGCGTCACGCGCGAGCACGGCGGATCCTCGGGTCGAGCACGCCGTACAGGAGGTCGACGGCCAGGTTGGCCGCGATGAAGATCATGACGAGCACGGTGGTGACGCCGACGACGACGGGCCCCTCCTGGAGCTGGATCGACTGGAACACCTGCTGGCCGATCCCCGGCAGGTTGAAGATGCCCTCGGTGACGACCGCCCCCGCCATCAGGTTGCCGAAGTCGACCCCGAGAAAGGTGACCACCGGGATCAGCGAGTTGCGCAGGGCGTGCACGCCGACGACCCGTCTCCTGCGCATGCCCTTGGCCGTGGCCGTGCGGACGTAGTCGGACCGCAGGTTCTCCACCAGGGCGGTCCGCGTGAGGCGGGCGACGTAGGCGAGCCCGAACGAGCCGAGGACCATCCCGGGCAGCAGGTAGCTGCCCGGCCAGCCCTCGTCGGTGCCCGCCGTCGGGAACAGCCCGAGGTTGAGCCCGAACACGATCTGCGCGGTGTAACCGACGACGAACACCGGCGCGGCGATGACGAACGTCGTACCGGCGAGGACGGCGGTGTCGGCGATCCCGCCCCTGCGCAGCCCGGCGACGACGCCGAGAGCGATGCCCACGGCCAGCTCGAAGATCCAGGCCGTCGCCGCGAGCTGGGCGGTCACCCCCCAGCGGTCCTGGAGCAGCTCGCTCACCGGCTGGCCCGTGAACGTCTCGCCGAGGTCGCCGTGCAGCAGGCCGAGCATGTAACGGCCGTACTGGACCAGGAGCGGCTCGTCGAGGTGATAGTGCTCCCGCATGACGTCCAGGACCTGGTCGGGCACCGGCTTGTCTCCGGCGAGCGCGAGGATCGGGTCGCCGGGCAGGACGAACACCATCGCGTAGATCACAAAGGTGGTGGCGAAGAAGACCGGCACGGCCTGTGCCAGGCGGTGCGCGGCGTATCTCACTGCCCCTTGACCGTGATCTTGTCGAGGTTCGCGCTGTAGGGGGTGATCTGGACGTCGCCGAGCCGCGTGGAGTAGCCGATCTGGTCCTGCCAGTTCCACAGCGGCATCATCGGCATCTCGGCGAGCGCGATGTCCTCCGCCTGCTGGTAGATCGGGATGCTCTCGTCGAAGCTCGCCGCCGCGTTCGCCTGCTTGACGAGGTCGTCGAACTCCTTGTTCTCCCAGCCCATCCGGTTGCCGGCGCCCCACATGTACTCGAGGTAGTCCTGCGGGCTCGGGTAGTCCATCACCCAGTTGTTCCGGTACGGGCCGTCCTGCTTGTGCGCGCGGAGCGTCGGGAGGTAGTCGGCGGCCGGGAGCTTCTTGAACGCGATGTCCTGGATGCCGAGGTTCTGCTTGAGCTGGTTGGCGACGGCCGTCATCCACTGCTCGTAGCTGGGGTCGGCGTTGGAGAAGTAGAGGTTAAGGGTGCCGCTGAATCCGCCGGCCTGGTCGAACAGCTGCTTGGCCTTCGCGGGGTCGTACACGCAGGCCTCGCCGCACGCGTCGGCCCGGTAACCGGGGACCAGCGGCGCGAGCAGCGACGACATGGGCTGGAAGGCGCCGTTGAAGACGGCGTCCACGATCGCCTTCCTGTCGATGGCCATCGAGAACGCCCGGCGCAGATCCGCGCTGGCGAACCGCTTGTCGAACAGCGGGAAGCCGAGGTAGTCCATCGTGCCGCCCGGCGTCGCGAGGAACCGGTCGCCGAGCAGCCGCTTCGCCTCGGTCGCGCTGGCCGGCGGGATGGTCTGCAGCAGGTCGACCCGGTCGGCCCGCAGGTCGGTGTACGCGGTGTCGCGGCTGGCGTAGATCTTGAACAGGACGGCGTCGGAACGCGCCTGCCGCTCACCGGTGTACGTCGGGGACTTCTTGATCTTGATCTGGCGGTTGTGCTCCCACGCCCCGTCGAGGACGAAGGGGCCGTTGCCGATGGGCGCCTGGTCGTAGGCCTTGAGGTCCTTGAACGCGGCCTTCGGCATCGGGGCGAACGCCATCCAGCCCAGCGTCACGGGGAACTGGCTGAACGGCCCGGTGAGCGTGACCTCCAGCGTCTCCGGGTCGACCACCTTGAGCCCGCTCATGGTATTGGTCGCCGGCTCGCCCTCCTCGGGGTTGAGCGCGTCGTACCCCTCGATGTTGGCGAAGTAGTAGTTGTTGGTCCAGCCGTTCGGGGCGTAGGCGGCGGCGTTCCACGAGTCGGCGAAGCTCTGGGCGGTCACCGGCTCGCCGTTGCCGAACTTCCGGCCCGGCTTGATCTTGATCGTCCACACCTTCTGGTCGGTGCTGGTCACCGACGCGGCGGCCCGCATCTGCGGCTTGCCCTGCGCGTCGATGTAGACCGGCGTGTCGAACAGCGCGTCGATCACGGTCTGGGAGTAACTGCTCGAGGTGTTGCCCGGAGTGAGATGGTCGGGCTCGGTCAGCGCGACCGAGAACTCGCTCGTCGCCGGCGTTTCCGGCGTGCCCCCGCACGCGCCGCCGAACATGACCGCCGCCACCGCGAGGGCCACGGTCCCTCTGCCGCTGATTCTCATCGGCCCCCGCCTCTCCGCGTCGTGTTGCCGGTGAGGGTAGATAACGGGCCGGTCCGTTACATCGGAAGCTTTACGTATTCCTTTGCAGTGTGTGGTGCGGGAGGCTGACCATGGAGGTCCCATGGAACGGATCAGCCTGAGCGCGCGCCACCTCCAGGCCTTCGCGGAGCTGGGTTTCCAGGTGGCCCGGCAGGGGGCGCACGGCGCGATGGCCGCGCTGCGTGAGGTCATCGCGGTGGACGCCTACGAGTTCGTCGGGTTCGACCCGGCGACCGGCCGCCACCGATCGTTGGTGTGCGAGGGCTACGGGCGCGTGGACGACGACGCGGCGGAGGAGTACGCGAGCCTGGCGCCCTATCGCAGGGCGATGACGCGCAAGGAGCCGCTCGCCATGGGCGCCCCCGGCACCGAGCGCTACTTCCGCCGCCACCTCGAGCCGTACGGCTGGCGCGCCGGGATCACCACGCCGCTGTTCCTGAGCGAGGGCCGTTACACCGGCCTGCTGCATCTCGGCTCGCGCGACGACCTCCCGCCGGAGACGGCCGCGGTCGTCAGCGCCGTCTCCCCCGCGCTCGCGCACCTCACCGACCTCACCCGGTGCGTCGTCGACCCGCTCGGGCTGCCGCCGGGCTTCCGCGCGGCCGCCTTCGAGCGCAGCGGACGGCGCAGGGACGTCGCCGGCTGGCCCTCGTCGGAGGCCCTCGCGTCCGAACCCGCCGTGGCGGAGCTCGCCCGGTCGTTCATCGACTCGCGTGAGCTGTCCCGCCGCGGGCTCTGGCTGGACGGCGGCGGCCAGTGGAGAGAGATGCGGATCCACCGGGCCGGTGTCGGGTTCCGCGGCGCGATCCAGGGCGCCGTCATCGCGGAGCGTCCGTGCGCGCTGCCGTACGATCTGACGGCCAGGGAGGTCGAGGTGCTCACGCGGGTGGCAAGGGGCGACTCCAACCCGCAGATCGCCGCCGCGCTCGTCCTCAGCGTCCGAACGGTGACCACCCATCTGGAGCACATCTTCGCCAAACTGGGCTGCGACAGCCGCACCCGTCTGACGACGAAGGTCATCGCCGAAGGGCTCTGCCGGCTCGACGTGGCATAGGGAGATGCCCCTCGCCGGGCATCTCCGCACAAGGTCCGACATTATTGGCGCATGGCGGATCACGAGCTACGGCAGCTTCCGCTCGATCTGGAGCTGCTGTTCGGCGGCGGAGGCGACGCGCGGGCGTTCAGCGTCGACCTCCCGACCGGCTCACTCGTGTGGCCGGATCCCGAGTACGACACGCTGCGGACGCATCACCGGCCGTCGTTCTGGCTCAGCGACGCGCCGGTTCAGGCCGGCTTGTGGACCCGGCTCCGGCAGGAGCACCAGTGGTCGGGCCTGTGGCCGGTGCTGCTGGAGGACGGCGTGCAGCCGTGGGCGGCCGGGCAGATCGCGCCGGACTCGATCGCCGAGATCGACCATTACACGGCCGCGGGGTTCATGGCCGAGACGTGGCGCGACCTCATCAACAGAGACGCCGACCTGGCGCCGTTCGGAGACGACTGCCCGGGACCGGCCGAACCCGGCGAGCCGGTCGCGCACCCCGACGTCGTCGCGGACTGGTACGCCGGGGTCGTGGCCGAACGCAGGACCCCGCTCGGCCTGGCGGCGGTGGACCGGGGAGCGGACGCGCTCGTCGCCATCGGCTGGCAGGGCGCGCTGCACCACAACGAGTGGACGGTGCCGCTCGCCGCCGTCGTGCGCAGCTGGGAGGAGCGGTTCGGGGCGCGGGTGGTCGGCCTCGGCTTCAACACGCTGGACCTGAGCATCGCCGCGCCCCCCGCGACCCCGGAGCACGCGCTGCGCGTCGCGGCAGAGCACTGGACCTTCTGCCCGGACAGCCTCCTGCAGGGCCCCGGAACGCTCATCGACTACGCCCACGAGATCGTCGGACAGAACGCATGGTCATTCTGGTGGGATTAACCGGCGTTATATGGGCACAAACCAATATCCGTTAGGCAATAATCGTCAAGGCACAGTCCATGGCAAGGAGGCTCCTGTGAGTAGCGCGGAGCGGCGCGGAGTGGCGGGTTTCGACACGAGCACGGCCAACATCGCCCGCATGAGCGACTACCTGTTAGGGGGCAAGGACAACTTCGCCGCCGACCGGGAGCTGGCCGAACGGCTGCTCACGATCGCCCCCGAGATCAAGGACATGGCGACCGAGGTCAGGGACTTCGTGGAACGCGCGGTGCGCCACCTCGTCGACCAGGGCATCACGCAGTTCGTCAACGTGGCGTCCGGTCTGCCCACCCAGCGCAACACCCACGAGGTCGCCCAGTCACTCGTCCCCGACGCCCGGGTCGTGTACGTCGACGACGACCCCGTCGTCCTCACGCACGGACGCGCCATCCTCGCGACCAACCCTCACACCGCCGTCGTGAAAGGCAACATCCTCCAGCCGGCCGAGATGCTCGACAATCCCGACCTCCGCCGCCTGATCGACTTCGACCGGCCGGTAGGGCTGCTGATCCCCGCCCGGCTGCAGTACCTCCCGGACTCGAGCGACCCGTACAAGTGCGTCGCCTACCTGCGCGACCACGTCGCCCCAGGAAGCCACCTCGCCATCGGCCACGCGGTCTTCGACGCGCGCCCCGACCTGGTCGGCCCCATCGTCGAGGCCTTCCGCCGCATCCTCCCCAACGCGGACGACGCCCCGCGCAAGCGCGAGGACGTGCTGCGTTTCTTCGACGGCACGGAGCTGGTCGACCCCGGCCTCGTCTACATCCGGCAGTGGCGGCCCGACAGCACCGCCGCCGCCTCGCGCCCCGACAAGGCGTGGATCGTCGGAGGCGTCGCGCTCATCCCGTGAGCGGCGCGCGGGCCGTCCTCACCGCGTGAGGACGCACGAGGGGCTGCCCGTCTCGATGGTCGTGCCGGTCGCCGTGGGCACCCCGTCCTCCAGCCGGAGTACGGCTATGGCGTCCGACCGCTGGTTGGCCACGTAGAGCCGGTCGTCGTCGAGGGCGAAGTGCCGCGGCCACGTCCCGCCGGCCGGCGCCTCCGCGACCCGGACCGGCCGCGCGCCGTCGAATGCGAAGACGGACAGGGTGTCCGGCCCTCTGTTGGCGACGTAGAGACGGCGGCCGTCCTCGGAGACCGCGATGTGCGAGGGATGGTTGCGCGCGTCGCTCCCACTGGCGGGCACCCGGATGACCTCGCGCCAGTCCTCGTCGTAGACGCCGACCATCCCGTCCAGCTCTCCGGCGACGTACCAGTGGCCCTCGTGATGGACGAAGTGCCGCGGCCCGGACCCCGGCGTCAGCCGTACGGGACCGCCGGGGTGGGGCGTCATATCGGGAAGGAAGCGCCGAACCTCGTCGGTGCCGAGGTCGGTCACGTGAAGGACGCCGTCCGGCCCGAAGACGGCCTGATGGGCGTGCGGCCCCTCCTGCCGGTCCGGGTCGGGGCCATGTCCCTCGTTGGGGAACAGCAGCGGCTCCGGGCCGGGCATGCCGTCCGCCGCGAGCTGGAAGACCGCGACGGTGCCGTCGCCGTAGTTGGCGACCGCGAGCCGGGCCCCGGCGGGGTCCACGGCGACGTGGCAAGGCAGCGAGCCGCCGCTGGAGTGCTCCACGAGCAGGCGAGGGCCTGCGGGGTCGTCCGCGAACACCGCCACTCCGCCCGCCTCCCGTTCGAGCACCGCGTAGAGCAGGGGCAGCCGGGGGTGCGCGGTGACGAACGACGGCCCGGGGACAGCGGTCCGCGCGACGACCTCCGGCCGGCCCTCCGCGTCGACGCGCACGCGGGTCAGCCCAGGTCCCGTACCACCGGTGTCCGGCGTGTATCCGCCGATGACGAGGTCCCGGGGCGCCGCGTGGCCGTTCGCGCCGGTGCCGGGAAGGGGTCGCGTCATCGTCGCTCCATCGGGGTAGCCGGTCCGTTCCGCCGCCGATGTTATCGGCGAACGTCGTCGGCGAACCCCCCTCGCGGATCTCGGCCGCTACGGCGCCGGCCGCTCGTGGAGCCGGGCCAGGTCGCTCTCCATCTTGGAGATGACCCGCTGGTAGCCCTCCCAGCCGTACAACCGGACCAGTTCGGACTTCATCCGGAGCGTCTCCTCCTCCACCGCTTCAGGGCCCTGGCGGCGTACCGCGTCGAGCGCCCGGCGGGCTCGCAGTTCCGTTTGGAGGAGACCGTCGAGGCCGTCGCCTCGGAAATCAGGAGTAGGCATAAGGCCCTGCCATCTTGCGTCTGGACTAACGATGCCTAGTCCTGACGCACTAGTCGGGCCTGAGGTTGACCGCCTAGGTGAAATCTTGATTAGCGAGTGACGGAGGCCACGCCGGGCGCGGGAGCGGGCGGGATCTCCACGGCGATCTCGCCGCCCAGCCGTGCTCCGTCCAGCAGGGCGAGGTCGTCGCCGCTCCAGAACCTGCCCGGGTCGTACCAGTTCGGTCGGCGCCCCCGGGGAAGCAGGCCCATCGCCTCATAGGTGAGCGCGACAACTTCGGCGCAGTAGGCCGTCTCGAGAGCGGTGTCACCGCGCAGGAAGTTGGGCAGCCGCCCGCGCAGCCATCTGCCGGCGAGCTGGGCCGTCGAAGGGAAGGGCGTGCCGTCCAGCCGGGCGATCACGCGCAGCGCCGCGTCCTCCATCGAGCGCGACGCGGGCGGCTCGAGCTGGCGAAGCCACGCCCGCTGGCCGTACCTGTCAGCCCACACGCGGACGGCGTCCCGCATGTCGTGGAGTTGCACGCCACGCTGGTGGGTGCCCGTCCACATGTCGGGCAGCGACCGGCCGAGTTCCGCGTGCCACATGAGCGGCGGCATGTCCTCGATGACGACGGCCATGCCCACATGGTTGACGGGGCTGTTGGTCGTCATCTGGATGGCCCGGTCCGGGACGGTGCGACCGCGGAAGACCCACACGTCACCCGTACGGCTGAGATCCACGGCTTCATCGAGACTTATCCGCATATCTGGCACAGCAGTAGCCTAGAGAAATGCGGTGGTGGAAAGTGCTCGGACTCGCGGCCTTCGCGGGCGTGGCGGCGACCGGTGTTGTAGTCGTGCGCGCGGAACGCCGCCGGCGGGCGTACACGCCGCAGGAGGTCAGAGACCGGCTCCGCGCACGCGTGGCGGAGGCGGGCGAGAGCTCCGACGCCTCCGCGTCCGTGTCCTAGCGCTTCCTGGCGAGCACTCTGGCGAGCGCGGCCTGGCTCGAGCGCACGACCTGCCGAGCGCACGGCCCGGCTGCGCACGGTTTGCCGACCGCCTGACGACGCTCAGGCGGTGAACGCGTCGAAGGCGAGCTTGGCGGCGACCGCGAGACCGCAGAGGGCGGCGACGATCCTGAGCGACTGCCCGGGAAGCCGCCTCGCGATCGCCGGGCCGAGCCAGCCCCCGATGAGGAAGCCCAGGGCGAGCGGGGCCACGGCCGTCCACTGCACCGGTCCGAAGAGCGCGAACCCGATCGCGGCGACGCCGTTCGCCAGCGCGGACACGACGTTCTTCACGGCGTTGACCCGTGCGGGAGCCTGGTCGAGCGCAGAGCCGAGGGCGGCGAACATGAGGATCCCGCCTGCCGCTCCGAAATAGCCCACATAGACCGCGACGGCGAACAGGGCAACCCGCAGGGCTCGGCCGTTCTCCCCGCCGAGTCGCACACGACCCGCCTTCCAGCGGCGGGTCAACAGCAGCAGGGAGGCGCCCGCGATCAGGAACGGGGCGATCGCCTCGAACGTGTCGGCCGGCGTCGCGAGCAGGAGCCCCGCCCCGGCCGCGCCCCCCAGTGCGGTGACCCACCCCAGGCGCAGGACCAACCGGCCCTGCCCGGCGAGCTCCGGCCGCGACCCCGCGGCCGCACCCAGCCCGGTGAACAGCAGCGCGACGGTGTTGGTGACGTTCGCGCTGAGCGGCGGGATGCCGAAGGCCAGCAGCGCCGGATAGGAGACGAGCGACGCCAGGCTCACCACCGTGCTGACCACTCCCGCCGCCAGGCCCACGGCGACCAGTCCGAGCACGTCCCCCATCACAGGGACGACCCAACCACACCTCTCCCGTCAGGCCGCACGCGGCATCCGGCATGGCACGGCGCCGGCATCCGGACCGATCTGCTCAGCATCGAGGTCATCTCCGGCGGAGGGCGGTTCAGCATCGCCACCCAGCTGCACTAGCCGGGGAGTGCGCCCAAGTGCCGCCAAGCGGCCCCGCCCGCCCGGGCGGGGCCGCGCAGCCGATATAGAGCCGCTGTTCCAGTGCTACTTGTAAACCCCGAACTCCCACAGCGAGTAGCCGTACGCCGTCCCGCGCTGGGTGAGGTTCAGCCGCACGTACCTCGCGGAGACGGCGAGATCGAGGTCGTCGAACCCGCCGTCGCCCGTCGTGGTCGAGTAGACCGTGGTCCAGCCGGCGCCGTCGTTCGACGTCTGGATCTGGTATGCCTTGCCGTACGCGGACTCCCAGCCGAGCTGGACGTGCTTGATCGCCGTCGCCTGGCCGAGGTCGACCTGCAACCACTGGGGGTCGCTCCACTCGCTCGCCCAGCGGCTCGTGAAGCTGCCGTCTGTGGCCCTGCCCGGCGTGAACGGCCCGCCGTCACCGGTCGCCTGGTAGCTCGAGGCGGTGGTGGGCCTGCCGAGTGCCGCGTTGGTCCCGGCGACCTGCGGGGGCACGACCTTGAACGACCTCTGCTCGATGCCGACGTTTCCCTGCCCGTCGTAGGCGTAGACGTACACCTTCCACACGCCCATCTGCTGCGGCGCGGTCACGGAGAACTGGCCGGGGCCCGTCTGCGTGAACCGGACGTGCCGGAAGCCGGTGCCGCCGCTGATGTGCTTGTCGCTCATCATCAGGTTGTAGCGGATCGGGTCCCCCTGCGGATCGGCGGCCGTCACTCCGACGGTGAACTGCCCGCCCGCGGGGACCGCCGTCTGGGATCCGACGGTCATGGCGGTGATCTCCGGCGGAGTGTTCGCCGCCTGCTGGCCGGTGTAGGCCTGGCGCAGCGCGTAGTAGCCCAGCCGGCGCCAGCCTCCGGTGAAGGTGCTCAGCCAGACGCCGCCGAAGTCGTTCTCCAGGCCGTAGTGGAACTCGGTGGCGCCGAGGGCCACGCCCGGATGCGCCTTGATGGCGTTCCAGCTCGCCGTGTAGCCGGCTCGTTTCTGCAGGTCGGCCGGTTCGGTCGGCACACCGTTGACGTCCGCGGGCACCTCCCACTCGCCGGCCGGGCCGCCCTCGGTCAGGATGTACGGCTTGGTGTATCCGCCGTCGATCCAGGCCTGCTTGACCCCGCCGACGGCGCCGTAGGAGTTCACCGCGAGCAGGTCGAGCGCCGGGGCGTACGCCTTGTAGTACGGCCACGCGCCCGTCCAGGCGTCGGTCGAGGTGACGGGGTGGTTCGGATCGGCGGCGTGGACGGCGACGGCGACCTCGTTCACGAACTTCGCGTAGGCGACGCGTCGCGCCTCCACCTCGGCGGCCGGCAGGCCGTGGTCCTGCATGGTGAGGATGACCTCGTTGCCCACGTCCCACATGAGAACGCCCTGGTAGCCCTTGAGCGCGTTGACCCGGGCGACGATCTCGTTCTTCACGCTCGTCTTGTACGCGGTGTCGTTGACGTAGTCGGCGCCCTGGTTGAGCCAGTGGCCGACGATCACCTTGATGCCCTGCTGCGCCGCCCTGTTCAGCAACGTCGGCGTCGCCGCGTCGTCGACTCCCCAGGTGCGGATCGTGTTGACGCCCATCGACTTCAGGTCGCGCATGTAGCCGTCCGCCGCCGCCTGCGGCGGGCCGTAGGTCAGTCCCCTGATCTCGTACGGCTGGCCGTTCACCGACAACTGCCAGTTGCCCTGTCCGCCGGTGACCCGGACGTTGCTCGGACCGGCGGGGGTGGCCGGATCGGTCATGGCCGGCGGGGCGGAACCGGTCTTCTTCGCCACCGAGACCGACTCGACGCTCAGGACGCCACCCGACGTGGTGGTGGCGGTGGGCGTGGTGAATCCCGCGACGGCGTTCGGCAGAGAACCGCCGATCGCCAGGTCGAACCGCAGATAGAAGCCGTGGTGGACCGCGGCCTGCCAGGCGGTGACGCCGACCTGGCTCTCGCGGACGACCCAGGTCTGCACCCCGTCGAGGTAGAAGCGGATCTGCTCGTCGGTGGTGCTGCGGTCGATCACCTGGGTGTACTCGTGGTAGCCCGTCTGACAGCCCGCGCAGGTCGCGAACCCGCTGGTCCTGCCGTCGTACTCGTTGCACGGCCCGCCCGGCGCGGTGCCGCAGTGCAGGGTGTTCGAGAGCTGGCTGCGGCCGTTGACGTCGGTCATGATGTCGGTCTCGCCGACGCCGGGCCAGTTCGTGTAGACGCCGCGGTAGGCCGCGCCCGTGGCGCGGAAGCCCGGCCAGTAGCCGTTGGCGTCGGCGACGTCGGGCTGCTTCAGTCTCGCCGTGAACCTGACCTGCTCGCCGGGCTGGGCGGCGAAGTCGGTGCGCTGGGTCTCCAGACGGCCCGAGGTCCAGTTGCCGGCGCCGTCCCTGATCGCCTTGATGTTGAGCCGTCCCGCGCCGTCGAGATAGACGTTGGCGGTCGACGCGGTGGCCGTCTCGACCTCACCGGTCCCCCACTTCTCCGCGCCGCCGGGGAACTGCGTTCCGGTACGAAGGATCCAGTTGGCGGCCGACGGTGAGGTGCCGGCGGCCCCGTCGAAGTCGTCCTTCCACACCTCGGTCCAGTCCCCGGTGCCGGGGCCGGGGCCGCCGCCGGTGCCGGTGTTGACGGTGACCTCCCAGAGGGAGTAGCCGTATCCGGTGGCTCTGGCGGTGCCGTACACGCGGAGGTAGCGGCCGGTGCCCGACACGTCGAGAGTCTGGGTTCCGCCGCTCGCGCTCGTCGTGGAGTAGACGTCGGTCCAGCTCGATCCGTCCGCGGACGTCTGGATCCTGAACGCGGTCGCGTACGCGGTCTCCCAGACCAGCACCACCCGGCAGATCTGCTGGGACGAGCCCAGGTCGACCTGGAGCCACTGCGGGTCGCTGTACGCGCTGGCCCAGCGGGTGCCGGTCGCGTCTCCGTCGAAGGCGGCCGAGGCGGGAGTGCCCGCGCCTTCGGTCGAGGAGGCGGTGGCCGGCCTACCGAGGGCCGCGTTCGCGGAACCGCAATCGGCGGACGGGCTCGGTGTGGGGGTCGGCGACGGAGTCGACGTCCCGCTCGTGCCGTAGATCTTGAATTCCCAGAGGGAGTAGCCGTAGCCGGTGGCTCTGGCGGTGGTGTACAGGCGGACGTAGCGGCCGGTGCCGGTGAGGGTGATGGTCTGGGTTCCGCCGGTGCCGGTGGTGGTGCTGTAGGCGTCGGTCCAGGTCGTGCCGTTGGGGGAGGTTTGGATTTTGAAGGCGGTGGCGTAGGCGGATTCCCAGGTCAGGACGGCCTGGCTGATCGTGGCGGTGGCTCCCAGGTCGACCTGTAGCCATTGCGGGTCGCTGAACGCGCTTGCCCAGCGCGTCCCCGGGTCGCCGTCGACGGCGAACGAGGCGGCGTACCCGGCGCCCTCGCTCGACGACGCGGTCGCCGGCTTCCCCTGGGACAACAACGCGTCCGCCGCGACCGCGCGGCCCACGAGCGCGGAGCCGGCCCCGGTCACGGCGGCGAGCACGGTGACCAGCACGGTGATCAACGTGGCGATGACCAGGCCTGACCGCGGGCGGCCTGGACGACGAGATGGAAGCACGACCTCTCCTCACTACCGGGGGGTGCCTGCCGTACCCGTGCTCGGACGTGGCAGGAGATGGGAGAGCGCTCTCCAGTGGAGAGTGGACCCATGACAGGACGCCTGTCAAGTCCCTTCACTTCCACCCGAAACCTCCCGCTCGCATTCCGGGAACGTTCGCGACACCACACGCCGACCCCCGGCGTGATTGACAGTCCGCCTCCGCCACACCGACGCTGTAACGATGGAGAGCGCTCTCCACCACGGGCCGGATGAGACGAAGGGGTGCCGCGTGACCGACGACGAGCTCGACCACCTGGTGGGAAAGCTGGACCTCGACCAGAAGGTGCGGCTGCTCACCGGCGCGACCGTCTGGCGGACCGGCGCGGAGCCGGACATCGGGCTGCGTTCCATGGTGACCTCGGACGGCCCTGCCGGCGTGCGCGGCGAGGGCTGGGACGAGCGCGACACGTCGTTGACGCTCCCCTCCGCCACGGCGCTGGCCGCGACGTGGGACGGCGACCTCGTCACGCGACTCGGCGCCCTGCTGGCCGGCGAGGCACGGCGCAAGGGCGTCGACGTCCTGCTCGCGCCGACGCTGAACCTGCACCGCTCCGCCCTCGGCGGCCGCCACTTCGAATGCTTCTCCGAGGACCCGCTGCTGGCCGGGTGGATCGGCGCGGCCTTCGTCCGCGGCGTGCAGTCGGGCGGCGTCGCCGCGACGGCCAAGCACTACGTCGCCAACGACTCCGAGACCGAACGGCTCACCCTCGACGCCCGCGTCGACGAGCGAACCCTTCGCGAGGTGTACCTCGCGCCGTTCGAGGCCGCGGTCGAAGCGGGCGTGTGGGTGGTGATGTCGGCGTACAACGGCGTGAACGGCGTCACGATGTCGGAGAACGCCCTGCTGGCCGAGCCACTCAAGGGCGAGTGGGGGTTCGACGGTGTGGTGGTGTCCGACTGGGGGGCAGTGCGGTCCACGGTGGCGTCCGCGGCGGCGGCCCAGGATCTCGCCATGCCGGGTCCCAACGAGCACTGGGGCGGCGGGCTCGCGGCGGCCGTACGGTCGGGCGAGGTCCCCGAGTCGGCCGTCGACGACAAGGTGCGCCGCCTGCTGCGGCTCGCCGCCCGCGTCGGCGCACTCAGCCCGCATGCGGAGTCCACTCATGGGGATTCCACGCCTGAGGAGACCGCTGGTGAGGCGAGCCGTGCGCTGCTACGCCGTGCCATGAGCGCGAGCACGGTGCTGCTCCGCAACGAGGGCGGGCTGTTGCCGCTCGACGCGCGGCGGCTGCGCCGGGTCGCGGTGCTCGGACCGAACGCCGCGTCCGCCCGGATCCAGGGCGGCGGGAGCGCGGGCGTGTACCCGGCCTCGGCCGTCTCCCCGCTGGAGGGCATCCGCACCGCCCTGGCCGGGAGGGCTGAGGTGACCCATGCGGCCGGCGCACACCCGAGCGATCTCCCCACCCCCCTGGACACGGGCAATGCGCGTGATCTGCGAAGCGGCCTGCCGGGAGTGCTGGTGCGGCTGCTCGACGCCGACGGCGGGGAACTCCACGCCGAGCGCCGCCTCACCGGGAGGATCCTCGAATCCGCGCCCGTCCGCGGGGCCCGCACCGTGGAGATCCGCGCTCTCGTGCGCCCGGACGCCGGGGGACGGTGGAGCGTGGCCGTCGGAGGGTGGGGCCACGTCTCACTCGCGGTGGACGGGCAGGTCGTCCTCGACGCCGACGTGGCGCTCGACACCGCCGATCCCGCGACCGTTCACCTCTCCCCTCCCTACCGGCGAGCGGAGGTGGACCTCCAGCCCGGCCGCGAGGTCGAACTGGTGGCACGGCGACGCCTCGACCGCGGCACCGGGCGCGCCTCCGTGCTCGCCATGGACCCACCCCGGCTGAGCGACGACGACGAACTCGCGGCGGCCGTGGCGCTCGCGCGTGACAGCGATGTCGCGGTCGTCGTCGTCGGCACCGACGAGGCGGCCGAGAGCGAGGGACGCGACCGCGAGTCCCTCGACCTGCCCGGCAGGCAGGATGATCTCGTCCGTGCCGTGGCCGCGGCCAACCCGAACACCGTCGTGGTCGTGAACTCCGGGGGACCGGTCGCCCTGCCGTGGCGCGAGCGGGTCTCCGCCGTGCTGCTGAGCTGGTTCCCCGGGCAGGAGGGCGGCCACGGGCTGGCCGACGTCCTGCTCGGCGCGGCGGAGCCCGGCGGCCGCCTGCCGACGACCTGGGCCGATGAGGCCGTGGTCGGCACCGCGCCGGTGGACGGCGTGCTCAGCTACACCGAGGGCCCGCATCTCGGCTACCGGGCATGGGCGCGCGGGACCGGCACCCCGGCCTACTGGTTCGGTCACGGACTCGGCTACACGTCCTGGTCGTACGAGGATCTGACTGTGCCGCCGGAGGTCGAACCCGGCCGCCCGTTCACGGTCACCGTACGGCTGCACAACACCAGTGACCGTGCGGGGCGCGAGGTGGTGCAGGTCTACCTCTCGCGCTCCCGGAGCGAAGTTGAACGGCCCGCGCGATGGCTGGCCGGCCACGCCGTCGCCGAGGCCGGGCCGGGTGAGGAGACCGAGATCGAGGTCGCCGTGGCGGCGCGCGCCGTCCAACACTGGTCCGTGGCGGATGGCGCCTGGCGCACCGAGCCGGGACCCTTCCGTGTGCTCGTCGGGCGCTCCGCCGGCGACCTCCCCCTCACCGCCACGACCATCGCCGGGGAGGCGCGCCCGTAGCCGCTCCCGTACCCGGGCGGGCAGGGGTACGGGAGCACGGGTGACGACAGCGCGGGTACGGAAGCACAGGTACGGGAGCACGAGTACGGAAGCGCGGGTATGAGAAGCAGGGGGAGAGCGCTCTCCGGTTCGTGTTATAAAGACCGTATGAGTACGGATCTCCCGCCGGCGCAGGCGACTCCGACGCTGGAGGACGTGGCCCGCGTGGCGGGGGTCTCCCGGGCGACGGTGTCCCGCGTGATCAACGGCATCCGCAACGTCGCGCCGGACATCCAGGAGACCGTCCAGCGGGCCATCGCGGCCACCGGATACGTGCCGAACCGTGCGGCCCGTTCCCTGGTCACGCGGCGGACCGGGTCGGTGGCGCTCGTCGTCTCGGGCGCCGGCGGCGACGAGGGCGCGGAGCCGTTCGAGAGCCAGGTCTTCGCCGACCCGTTCTTCGGGCGGGTGGCGGGCGGCGCCGTGGCCTTCCTCCGCCCCCGGGGGATCCACCCCGTCCTGATGTTCGCCGAGACCGCCCACGCCCGCGACCAGGTGATCGGTTATCTGCGGCAGGGCAGCGCGGACGGCGCGCTGCTCGTGTCCACCCACGGCGAGGACCCCCTGCCCCGGCTCATCGTGGAGGCGGGGCTTCCTGCGGTGTTGTGGGCCCGGCCTGCCCGGCCCACGCCGATCAGCTACGTCGACCTGTCCCATCGGGCGGGGGCCGAGCTGGCCGCCGACCGCCTCGTAGCACGGGGCTGCCGGCGCGTGGCGACGATCTCCGGCCCCTTCGACGTGCGCGCGAGCCAGGACCGGCTGTCCGGCTTCCAGGACGCCATGGCCCGTTACGGTCATCCGTACATCCCCGGGGTCGAGGGCAACTTCACCCATGACAGCGGCGAGGCCGGCATGCATCGGCTGCTCGCGGAGCATCCCGACATCGACGGGGTGTTCGCGGCCAACGACCTGATGGCGCAGGGGGCGCTCCTCGCGCTCCGGGAGCACGGCCGCGCGGTGCCCGACGACGTCGCGGTGATCGGCTTCGACGACAGCAGCGCCGCGACGGCCTGCCGGCCGCAGCTGACCACGGTCCGCCAGCCCATGGAGGACATGGCAGGCGAGATGGCCCGGCTGCTGCTGGCCCACATCGAGGACCCGGACTTCCAGGTGACCTCGGTCATCTTCCCGCCCGTCCTGGTGGTCCGCCAGTCCGCCTGAGCGTCGCGTCGATCGCGCCCGCGCGGGTCGGGCGCTCATGGAGAGCGTTCTCCGACGCGGGCCGTCAGAGGGCGGCGACGCGGTGCGCGACGCCTCTCCACCGGCTCGCGACCCCTCGAACGACGCCCCGCCCGACCGGACGATCTCGTCGATTTTCTCGTTTCCAGCGGATGAACCGCGAATTTCACCGAGTTCAAACGAGCTTCTTGACAACCCCTGACAGCCCGGTCCACTCTCGTGGAGAGCGCTCTCCCACCTCCTTCGCCGTCGCCGCAGGGCCCAGCACCCCCCGCAGTGAGGAGAGAACATGCACCCACCCCGCAGTCCCGGCCGGCTCCGGTTCGCGCTGGTCGTCGCGGCCGCGGCCGCCATGGTCGCGGCGCTCGTCGCGGTCGTCAGCCCCGCGGTCGCGGCCGACGCCCTGCTGTCGCAGGGCAGGCAGGCCACCGCGTCGTCCAGCGAAGGAGGGGCCTACGCCGCCTACCTCGCCGTCGACGGCAACCCGGGGACGCGCTGGGCAAGCGCGTTCAGCGACCCGCAATGGCTACAGGTCGACCTGGGAGCCACCGCCACGATCAGCCAGGCCGTCCTGACCTGGGAATCCGCCTACGCCACCGCCTTCAAAATCCAAACCTCCCCCAACGGCACGACCTGGACCGACGCCTACAGCACCACCACCGGCACCGGCGGAACCCAGACCATCACCCTCACCGGCACCGGCCGCTACGTCCGCCTATACGCCACAGCCAGAGCCACCGGATACGGCTACTCCCTCTGGGAATTCAAGATCTACGGGACCGGCGGATCACCGGCTCCGACCCCCTCCCCCACGGGCACCTCCCTGGTCACCCACCACGAGTTCCAGGCGAACTGCAGCGTGACGCAGAGCCGTCCCGACGACCCGATCGTCTACCCCGGCCTGCCGGGGGCGTCGCACATGCACACGTTCGTCGGCAACGTGACGACCACGGCGAGCTCCACCCTCGCCTCCCTCCTCGCGGGAGGAACATCGTGCGTCGTCCCCGCCGACAAGTCGAGCTACTGGTTCCCCCCGGTCTACAAGGGTGACCAGCTCATCGTGCCGGTCGGCCCGCAGGTGCTCTACTACAAGTCCGGCGTGCTCGACTACACCTCCGTGCGCCCGTTCCCCCAGGGCCTCCGGTTCGTGGTCGGCAGTCCCACCGCGACCCAGTCCGACTTCCAGCACGCCCCCGGCGCGGTCGAGGGCTGGGAGTGCGGGGAGAGCTTCCACAACTGGGACTTCCCGGCCTCCTGCCCGGCCGGAAGCCAGCTCAACGTCCGTTATCAGGCCCCGAGCTGCTGGGACGGCGTCCACCTCGACAGCGCCGATCACAAGAGCCACATGGCCTACCCGGTCAACGGCGAGTGCCCGGTGACGCACCCCGTCGCGGTGCCGATGCTCGAATACAAGATCGCCTTCCCTGCCGACGGCGACATGGCGCAGGTGAGGCTGTCCAGCGGCCGCGGCTACACCTGGCACTACGACTTCTTCAACGCCTGGGACCCCGCCACGCTGGCCGCCCTGGTCACCCACTGCATCAACGGCGGTCTGCAGTGCAACGCCCGCGGCTACGACCTGTACAAGCCCGAACGCGGCGCGGCCCTCGACGAGAACTACCGGTTGCCCGGGCATCCGTGAGTCACGCTCCGGGCCGCTGACCTCAGGTCCCCGCCGTGCCGTCCTCGGCGGGGACCCCTGGGCACTGGCCGCAGATCCTCACGGGAGGATGTGGTCGGCGCAGCCGCCGTCCACGCGCAGTGCGCCTCCCGTGGTCGCCGAGGCGAGGTCGGAGCTGAGATAGACCACCATGTTGGCGATCTCCTCGGGGTCGATCAGCCGCTTGATCAGCGACGTAGGGCGCAGCCGCGACATGAACTCGGCCTCGGCCCGCTCCCAGGGCAGATCCTCGCCGAGGAGCCCGCGGATGAACTCCTCGACGCCCTCGGACCGCGTGGGACCGGCGATCACGGCGTTGACGGTCACCCCGGTTCCGGCCACCGCCTTGGCGAACCCGCGCGACACCCCGAGCAGCGCCGTCTTCGTCACGCCGTAATGGACCATCTCGATGGGAATCACCACGGCGGACTCGCTGGCCATGAACTGGACACGCCCCCATCCGCGGTCGCGCATGCCGGGCAGGTAGTGGCGTGCCAGCCGCACCCCCGACATGACGTTGACGTTCCAGTAGTGCAGCCAGGTCTCGTCGTCGATCTCCAGCACCGGCTGAGGCGCGTAGATCCCGAGGTTGTTGATGAGGACGTCCACGGCGGGCAGCGCGCCGAACACGGTCGCCGCTCCCTCCGGCGTCGAGACGTCGGCGGCGATCCCGTCGATCCGGGCGCGCGGATCGGCGGCCCGCAACTCCTCGACGACCGCCTCGACGCGGTCCGCGGCTCTGCCGTTGATCACCGTGTCCGCCCCGGCGGCCGCCAGCCGGGCCGCGATCACCCGGCCGATCCCGTGCGTGGAGCCGCTGACGAAGGCCGTGCGGCCTGCGAGGTCGATGTGCATGCAGGTTCCCTACCCATGCCGGTCGCACCACCTTCTGCCTGCCGTTTCGAGGGGTACCACCTGGCGTTCGGCGCGGCCCTCATCATCGTCCTGTTCGTGCTCCCCCCGGCGCGGTCCCCTCCGCCTGCGGCCATGGTCATACCGGACGGCGCGGCGAGCGATGCGAGCAGACGATCTTGAACAGTTCTTTGCCCACGGCTCGATAGCTTGAGAATCCGCATGACTTCGAGGGGGCACGCATGAAGCCCGATGCCCGGCGCATGGCCGATCTTTTGTACGGCGCGATCAACAAACACGACATCGACGCGTTGTTGCGGCATTTCCACGCCGATGCCGTCCTCGTCTCACCCGCGGGCGTCGCGGAGGGCGCGGCGGAGATCGCGTGGCACTACGAGCACATCTTCGTCGCCTTCCCCGATCTCGCCTTCACGCCGTGGCAGGGGATGCTCCCCGCAGATCCGGCCTTCACCGAGTGGACCATGAACGGCACGCACACCGGGCCCTTCTGGCTGCCCAACGGCGAGACGCTGGAGGGCACCGGCCGCCGCGTCACCGTCCGCGGCTGCGCTGCGTGCACGCTGGAAGACGGCCTGATCATCACGCACCGTGTGTATTTCGACCAGCTCGAGCTCTACGCCCAGCTCGGGTGCGAGCTGTCCCCCGCGGCTCCTGATCCGGGCATGAACCCCGCTCAGGCCGGCAGGAAGATCCACGCCGCCGATTCCCGTCCCGACTCGTAACGAGAGTCGAGCCGCTTGCCCACCGCGGCGGCTTCGGGGAGGACGCGCTTCAGCACCCGGTCCACGTCGTTGTCGTTGACGTCGCCCAGCGCGCCTCTCCAGGGCCCCGCCGCTCGAACGTACACCGGGATGCGAGAAGGTATGCCGCAGAAACCGACGCATCTGGAGGTGAGATGTTCAGCCGGGCACTGGGAGACGATGCTGAGCTGCGTCCGTTGGAGCCGTGGCAGGCAGGCGAGTTCACCGCCTACATCGACCGGGTACGCGATGCGCTCAAGCCCTGGATCCCGTGGGCCTACTCCGTCGTGGACGAGGCGTCGGCTCGTGCATTCCTGCAGGACTACGCCGATCGCCAAGCCGCCGACACTGGTCGCATCTTCGGCTTGTACGTCTCGGGCGTCCTGCAGGGTGGTATCGTCTACCGCGCCTTCAACGCCACTCAGGGCGTCTGCGAGATCGGCGTCTGGCTCTCTCCGGAGGTACGAGGCAGGGGCCTGATCACCCTGGCCTGCCGTGCGCTCATCGACTGGGCGCTCAACGTGCGTGGGATGGTCCGCGTCGAGTGGCTGTGCGACCCCCGTAACGAGGCCAGTATCGCCGCCGCCCGACGCCTCGGTTTCACCCACGAGGGCACCCACCGCAAAGCCTTCCACCTCGACGGCGAACACCGCGACGTACAGGTCTGGGCCATCGTCGCCTGACGCCCCGGTCGCGGAGGTCGGTGAGCGCCGTCTGTGTGGCTGCCGGCATGGGACCAGGCTACTGGCCGAGATCCGGGCGCGGAGTGTGGTCGGTCCGGAAGCCGGCCACCGCGGTGATCGCCGTAGGGATCAGGTGCTGCCGGTCGTGACGATCAGTCGGCTCCCGGTCGTCGCCTTGGCCGGCGCCGTCTCGAGCAAGTTGTCGCGCACGTATTGATTGAAGGCCGCCGTCGTAAAGATGCTGTTCGCGACGGCCGTCATCGGGGCCGACCAGGCCATTCGCTATCCCCTTATCTCCGCGATCGGGACCGACGTGAACGTGATCGTTTCGTTCGGCCCGAAGTCGCCCGTCTCGTACAGCACCCCGACCGCGCCGTCCATGAGGACCATGTCCGAGTACGCGGCAGGGAGGCCGGACACCTGGTGGCCGATCGTCCATGTTCGGCCGTCGTCCTCAGAGACACGGATCGCCATGGCGGCCCGGTCAGTCGGATGCGACGGCCCGGAGTAGAGGAGCCGCCCGTCCGGGAGGGCGAGCACGGAGCCCTCGACGACCGGAGTGGTGATGGTCGCCTGCGGCCGGTACGCCCGCTCGAGGGTCTGTCCGCCGTCGACGGAGATGGCATCGGCGCGAGTGCCGGGCGCGGTGTCGTTCTGGCCCCGTGCCGAGAAGTACAGCCGGCCGTCCGGCAGTTCGGCCACGGTCGACTCGTTCTCGTTGACGTACCCGTTCGTGGCCGAGCTCGTGAACCCGACCTGCCACGTGACCCCGCCGTCGTCGGAGTAGATGGAGTGGGCGCCGTAGTACTTGTTCTCCGTGCCCGTGTCCGACCCTGCCGGAGGCTTGGAGTGGTTGGCCGCCACGACCAGGCGGCCTGCGTGCGGCGCCGCCTGCTTGGCGACGCCGTGCCCGGGGCCGGTGGCGTACCACCGCCACCCCGCGTCTTTGACCGTGGTGACCTCCACTGGCGCCGACCAGGTCACCGCGTTGTCGGCGGACCGCTGCACATACACCCGGCGGGTCGTCGCCGCGGACGCTTGACCTTGCATGATCTGCGCCTCTGTCAGCGCACCGCCGTTGCGGCAGGACAGCAGCACGATGTCCCCGGACGCGGGGTCGACCATGACGGTCGGGTTGCCGGCGGTGTCGGACCCGTGGTTGGTGACGACTCGCTGGGCCAGCCACGTGGTGCCGCCGTCGAAGGAGCGGCGGGCGACGATATCGACGTTCCCGGTGTCGGAGGTCGTGTGCCGGCCCTCGGCGAACGCGACGAGGATCCCGGATGGGGTTCGGACGATGGCTGGGATCCGGTAGACGTCGTATCCCCCGATGCCTGCCTGGAAGACGACGCTCGTGGCCACGGTCACCCTGGCCTCCCCTGTGACTGTTAGAAGCGGAGCCGCCATAACAATGGACGCGGTGAGTGAGCGAACGGCTACATTGCGCATCGGGTTAGGAAACCCCATGCTCCGCGTTCTCGTCCCACAAATCCGCAGGGGTCTGCCCATGCGGTATGCCAGCGCGCACCGCGACACTGTGGTCCTGGAGGTACCAGTTCCGGCTGCCCGGGATCGGCCGCCGCGCCAGGACCTCCATGAGCTCCGGCCCGTCGGCCGGCCACTCGATGTCCGACGTGAAGAAGACGAGCGAGGTGTCGTCGAGGCCGCGCACGCCGAACTTGCCGTCGTTGAAGCCGCGGCCGGCGGCGTCGAAGGTGAAGACGGGACTGGGCTGGGCCGGAACCTTCTCGCAGCCGAGGACGATCTCATGGATCTTGCCGCGATCGATGGTGTGCTCGATCCGTTCGACGAAGAATTCGGCGGACAGGCCGGTCTGCGGCTCGATGATGGTGATCCGGTCGGATAGGTCACGGGCGAGCGCGGCGGCGATCCGCGAACTCGGGGTGGTGTCTCCGCAGACGATCCGGATGCGGACGGTCGGCAGTCGCTGGGCACGCTGCGCGAGGACCGCGTCGGCGATCGCACGGGCGTCGTGGACGTTGGCCCACGGCGCGTCATTCGGGTTGCTGCGTTCGCCGTACTGCTGGACCGATGTGGAGTCGACCGCCTCGACCACCGTGGTCCGCAGGACCGGCACGTTGAAGGCGCGCAACTGGAGGGTGTCGAAGACGGCCGGCCCACCGACCGCGCGCAGCGTGATCGGTGTCGACTGGCCGGACGTGCGGGAGAGGGAGTTCGGTGACGCCCCCGGACCGCACGAGGTAGTCCCGCCCGGACTGCGGGCGGCGAGCCTCGGAGAAGGGGTCGCTGGTCTGTACGCGGACCACCACGGATTCGCCCTCGGTCAGGGAGTAGGAGCTGTCGTCGGACCAGACGACGCTGGGCTCGGCGTCGCGGCCGCGCTCCCCGACACTGAAGCTGTGCGACCGCGCGTGGTGCTCCTGGATCACGAAGGTGTCGTCGCCGCCCGCCTCGGGCGCGGTCTCGGGGATCGGCTCGCGCGTGCGCCGGGGGTCGCGCTTGCCTCGGTAGGGCTCGAGTCTGTCCGCCACGCCGAAGCACCTACCCCCGGAGCACGCTCCCGATCTCCCTCAGGCCCGTTTGGCGATGGCGGTGATGAACGGCTGGACCAGCCGCGCGGCGAGCGGGCCGAACGCCGCCAGGATGAGCACGTACGCGGCCGCGACCGGCCCGAGATCGGGATGGGCGCCGGCCGCCACGGCCAGCCCGGCGATCACGATGTTGAACTCGCCCCTGGGGATCAGCGCGATGCCGGCACGGGCCCATCCCGCTCTCGCGATGCCCGCCCTGCGGGCGGCGTACGCGCCGGAGAGCAGCTTGGTGATCATGCTGACGATCGCGAGCAGCGCCGCGAGCCAAACAACGGGCCCGATCTTGGCCGGGTCGGTCTGCAGGCCGAAGAACACGAAGAACACCGCGGCGAACAGGTCGCGCAGCGGCGCGAGCAACGCCTGCGCGTCCTCCGCGAGCTTCCCCGACAGGGCGATGCCGACCAGGAACGCGCCCACCGCCGCGGACACCTGCAGTTGTTGCGCCACTCCCGCGACCAGCAGGGCGAGGCCGACCACCTTCAGCAGGAGCACCTCGGAGTTGGGGCTCTCGACGAACGCCTGGATGAACCTCCCGAAGCGCAGGGCGACCACCAGCACGACGCTGACCGTCGCCAGCGCGATCGCCACCGTGACCGCACCACTGACGAAGCTGAGCCCGGCCAGCACGGCCGTCAGGACCGGGAGGTAGATCGCCATGGTCAGGTCCTCGAAGACGAGCAACGACAGGACCACGGGGGTCTCCCTGTTGCCGATCCAGCCGAGGTCCGACAGGACCTTCGCCGTGATGCCCGACGACGTGGCGTAGGTGACGCCGGCCATCGCGAGAGCGGCGACCGGCCCCCAGCCGAGCAGGAGCGCGAACACCGCGCCCGGCACGGCGTTGAGCACGACGTCGACGAGCCCCGCGCGGGCGTTGCCCTTGAGGCTGGTCACGAGCTCGCCCGCGTTGTACTCCAGGCCGAGGGTCAGCAGGAGGAGGATGACACCGAGCTCGGCTCCGACGGAGATGAACTCCTCGCTGGTCGCGAGCGGCAGGATGCCGCCGGTGCCGAACGCCAGTCCGGCGATCAGATAGAGGGGGATGGGCGAGATTCCCACACGCAGGGCTAACGCACCGAGGATGCCGAGCCCGAGGACCACCGCGCCGAATTCCAGGAACAGTATTGCTGTTTCGTGCACAAGCCGGCCTAACCGTTGGACAGGATGTCGGCGACGGCGGCGGTGCTCTCGGGGCTGCCCACCACCACGACGACGTCACCGTCGGCCAGCAGGAAGTCCGGCCCGGGGCTGGCGGCGACCAGCCCTGAGCGGACGATCGCCACGATGGACGCGCCGGTCCTGGTGCGGACGCGGGCGTCCCCCATCGCGCGGCCGGCGTACGGCGAGTCAGGCAGGATCGGCAGCTGCAGGCTGACCAGCCCCTCGACCTCGCGATGCAGGTCGTTGAGGCGCTGGACGATGCGCGGAGCGCCGAGCAGCTCGGCGAGCGCATCGGCCTCCTCGTCGTTGAGTTTCACGGTCTCGCAGGCGCGGTCGGGATCGTCGGGGTCGTAGATCACCAGGTCGCGGCGGCCGGTTCGGTGGGAGACCACGCCGATGCGGCGCCCCGACCGTGTCGTGAACTCGTGCCGCAGCCCGATTCCCGGCAACGCCGTCTGCTCGACCTCCACCTGCACCTACCGCCTTTTCTCGATACGGGAGCTTTCCGACTACCGTACCTGTGTTGGCGTTCAGGTGGCTTTGCGTGAATCTACAGTTTTCTAGCCCTCTGGATGACCTCCTCCGTCGTCAGCGGGCTTCTCGGATGGTGGCTCAGGCACATGGGGGCCTGGATCCTGGCGAACGCCGTCCCCTCGACGCCGGCGTAGAACTCGCCGGGGCCGAGGTGCCCGACGTCCCCGATGGCGCTGTTCTTGGACCTCGCCACCTCCTTGGCCGCCTCGATCTGGGCGGGGCTGTTGAGCAGTCCGAAGAACTGGGTGGCGGAGTTCCCGGGGATGCGGTTGTGCAGCCCTTTCGGGGCCTGCGTCGCGAAGACGAGGCCGAGGCCGTACTTGCGGGCCTGGGAGGCGAGCGCCAGCGTGCTGTGCGTGCACGCGGTCATCGCCCCGGACGGCGCGAACGTCTGCGCCTCGTCCATGACGAACAGGCCGCCCAGCGGCCGGTCGCCGGCCGGGTTCCTTCTGATCCACGAGAACAGCGCGAGCTGCAGCAGGTTGACGAAACTCTGCCGCTGCTCGTCGGACGGCAGGCCGACGAAGCTGATCACTGAGATGCGGGCCCTCTTGCCGGGCGGCGGGGTCAGCAGCACCCCGGGGTCGGCCGCCGCGCCCTCGCCGCCGAACAGCGGGTCGCTGACCATCGTCGCCGTGAGGTTCTGTGCGATCTCCGCCGCGATCTTGTCGGCGCCGGCGAGCGTGCTCACCCCTTCGGAAAGCTCGGACAGCAGCGCGATCAGACCGTGCAGGCCGGCGGTCCCGTGCCGCCCGTAGTACTCGACCGCCTCCTTCAGGACCGCCCGGCCGCGGTGGGCCTTCTGCGTGTTGCCTTCGAGCTTCGCCCGGGGCACCAGCGACGAGACGGCCGCGTCGACGGCCTCTCGGAACTCGTCCGCGTCGTCCAGCACGCCGCTGAAATCCGGAAGCGGCTGGAAGGCCAGGGGGCGCCCGCCGACCCGGCCGGGCGTCCAGACCGTGACGTCGGTGCCCGCGAGGTAGCGCTCGGCCTTGTCCGCGTCGCCGTCCCCCCATTGCCCGGGCCGCTCCGGCCAGCGGTCGCCGAGGCGTGCGAGGTCGTTGTTGGGGTCGAGCACGATGGCCGACACCCCCTCAAGCGCGCACTCCTCGATCAGCCGGCGGATCAGCACGGTCTTCCCCGAACCCGAGCCGGCGAAGATCGACGTGTGTTTCCGCAGCGCCTCCAGGCCGACTCGGACGGGAACCCGGTCGGCGGTCGTCCCGATCACGATCGACGGGGCGTCCGCGCTTCCCGTGAGGGCCGGCACGGCCGACGCCTTCTCACCCCGGGTCGCCGCCGCCGCGTCCGTCGGGAGATCCACGGCCGGGGCGCCCACATCACCGCCCGTGGCGGCCACCGGCGCCGCGGTATCCCCTTCCTCGGCGGGCGTGCCGTACGGAACGGTCCACACGTCGCCGAGCGCGTCGCCGAGCAGCTTGATCTCGCCGGTCGGCCGTCTGGCGGCGAGCCACGCCTGCAGGGTGGGCGAATTCTCCTTCAGCAGGGCCCGGAGCGCCGCGAGGATCTTCAGGTCCTCCTCCTCGACCCGCAGGGTCCTGCCGCCCGCCCGCTCGAAGGCCGCGACCGCCTCCCGCGTCTTGGCGCCGCCCGACCACTCGGTGTTGCGCAGCAGGAACAACCTGCGTTTGCCCAGGGCGGAGTCCAGCGCCGCCGCGACCGACGCGTTGCGCAGCCGGGTGAGGGCGGCGTTGGCGTGAGCCGCCGCTATCGCGCGGAAGCTCCAGTGCTCCTCGTCTTCCGTGGCCTCGTCGAGGGACCGCCGCAGACGCGCATGGAGGGGCGGCTTCGCGCTGGGTGGGGCGTCCTGGCTGAACGTCCGCCCGCTCTCGCCCCGCTCGGCGATCCACGCGGCGAGCCCCGCGGACAGGAGCGCCGGCATCGTCGTGTCCTCCGTCGCGGGATCGAGCGCCGCCGCGGCCTCCGCCGCGACCTGTGCCGCGCTCCTCAGCTCGGTGTACCGGGCGTCCAGCGCGCCGAGATCCGCCTCGGGCACGACGAAGTGGGGCGTGGGAACGTGCTCGGGGGCCATCGCGCCGGCGCCGTCGAAGCCCGCCAGCTCCGTGATCTCGCCTGCGGCCCGGCAGGACCGGATGTGCGCGTCGATCCTCATCAGGATCTGCCGCGGAGTGAGCCCGGGCACGGAGTCGAAGGCGCTCGGCCTGACCGGCCAGGACGGATGGGGCGGCCGGAAGCCCACGGAGCGGTAGTGCGCCCCGAGCCGTCGTTCGACCAGGGCGCGGCCGGTCTCGGCATCGGGGACGGCCTTGAGCTGAACGGGCTTGCGGAACCGGTCCTGCACCGTGTCGGTGGCGTTCGTCTTGATGAGCGCCCACGTCGCAGGAATGCATGAGAGGACGGTGAGCGTGCGTCTGGTGACCTCGCGCAGCGCCATGAGGCCGCCCGCGAACTGGTCCATCACCAGCGCCTCGCGCCAGTCGCCCGTACGGTCCAGCGTCCGGGTCGCCGCTGTTGAGATGAATGCGTCGATCTGATCGATCGCCATGACGGAGGGACCGGTGAGCGCGAGCAGGCGGGACACGTCCCTGACGATCTCCTGCGGAGACCGCCATCCTCGCCGTATGCCCCAGGGCGCACGATCCCCCGGTTCCTCTTCCGGCTGCGAATAGAGCAGCGCATCCGCGACGTCCTGATTGTGCGGATCCTTGGAGGCGCGGAGCACGAGTGCTCTCGCGACGTCCTGGCTCTCCCTGCCGATGTGCCCGTCGTAGCCGCGCAGCGCCTCGATGAAGACGTCGAGAGCCTCCGCGGTCACCGGAGTGTCGCCGATCACCGCGCGCCGCACCATCCTGGACACGCCCACCTGCGAGGAGATGCGGCGCAGGAACGCCTTGAGCTGGCTCTCGCCGTCCAGCTCGCGCGACAGGTTGTCCATCATCGAGTTCACGACGTTGACCCAGAACGTGCCGGCGTCCAAGAGCCCGACGAGGAAGAAGTAGCCACCCTCTTCCTGGACCTTCTCCCGGATCCAGCCGAGCAGGTGCGTCTTGCCCACACCGCGCTGACCCTCGATGACCAGCCCGATCGGGCTCGTTCCCGCGCTCCGGGCGGCCTCGCCCACACCGTCGAGGACCGCCTGCGCGGTCGGCCGGTTCAACGCCTCGACGTGGAAGAGCGACGGGCTCCAGACGTCTTCGGGGCCGGAGGCCCAGTTGAACGTGAGCGCGGAGAGCGCGGTGTTCGCGTCGACCGTCATCATGCTCCGATCGAGATGAGGTGCTTGTCCTGGTCGCCGATGACCAGCGCGGCTTCCCGGTCGCGCCGGGTGAGGGCCTTCTGGTTCGACTCCGGGACGACGTTCACGTCGGGCATGGCGGCCATCCGCCTGAGCGTCTCGTCCACCTTCGTCCTCGCGGCGTCGCGCAGGAGCACGCGGAGTTCCGTGAGGCTCACCCAGCCTCCCGGCTCCCTGGCCAGCTCCGCGTAGGCCTCCCGGATGAGGGCCTCGACGTCGGACGCGGGCCCGAAGACGTCGGCGAGCCTGCGATCGGTCCGCTCCATGAAGCCCTGGACGCCGCTCATCAGCGCCCGGGCCGTCGTCCAAGGCGACCCGGTGACCTTGACTGTGCCGGCGCGGAACTCCTCCGCCACCCGTGCCCAGCCCGCGTCGGTCAGCACGTGGACGTACGGGCGCCCCTGCTTCCAGCTGTCGACGAGTTTCAGCTCGTTCAACTTCCGGCGGTCGGCGCCGTCGAGCGTGATGCCGTGGCGCGCCTTCATGTCGGTGTTGGAGATCTCACCCGCCTCCACCATGAGCACGACGAGGGCGGCGATCTGGGGCAGGGACAGGTTTATGTCAGCCATGGTGTGACCCTTCGAACGTTCCAGTGCGGCGGCTCGTGACGAACCGCTCCAGCTGGCGGACGACAGCGGCGAGATCGGAGGCGATCTGGTCATTCGTGAAGCGCAGCACGGCGAAGCCGTCGAGCTGGAGTTGCACGTCGCGCCGCCGGTCGGCTTCGAAGCGGACCGCCTCGCGATGTTCCGGGCCGTCGACCTCGACCACGCACCGCTCCTCACGCCAGAGGAGGTCGAGCCGGAAGGTGCGGGCGAGGGCGTGGGACCGGTGGGTCTGGTTCCAGGCCCGCCCGGCGGCCCATTGGCTGGAGGCCAGTGCCCTCTCCAGCGCCTGTTCGGCGGCGCTCGCCGGGTGCGGGCGCCCCGTCACGGCCGGGTAGCCGATGGCGGGCTCGCCCGTGCGGGGTTCGGAGGCGCCGTGCCCGCGACCATCGGGACCCTTCCGTACGGACGTCTCGGTCCGGGCGGGTATCGGCCGGAGAGAGCCCGCGGGCGCGTCAGCGGGAACCGGCGGGAGGGAGTCCGCAGGCGCGTCAGCGGTAACCGGCGGGAGGGAGCCCGCGGGCGCGTGAGCGGTAACCGGCGGGAGGGAGCCGGCGGGCGTGTGAGCGGTAACGGCCGCGTGTACGGAGGTCTCCGGCACGTCGCGGGCTATGGCGGCGACGTCCTCCGGGAGCCGCACGGCCACGGTCTCCAGGCGGTCGGCGCGGACGACGCGCGCGCCGGTGAGCCACACGCCCATACCGGAGCGATGGGCCAGCCACTCGCATCCCGCGACCAGCACGTCCTCGTCCCGGGCCGAAAGGCCCTCGGGGACGTCGACCAGCAACGCGACCTGCCGGCGGCCGAACGCCGCGGCGAGCACGCGCGCGAGACCGGCTGCCCGCACCTCGGCGGGAAACCGCGTGGGCCCTGGCGCCTGTCCGGTCAGGGACGCCTGAGCGAGGTCGGCCACGAAAGGGCCGAAGTGATGCGTGCCCGAGGCCATCCGCAGGGCGAGCGCCCGGACCGCGCCGACTCCGGCTCCCCCGGGTTCGATGCCCTCGGCGTCCGGCAGCCAGGCCGGATAGAGAGCGACGGCGGCCGTTTCGAGCTCCGACAACACCGACTCGACCATGGCGGAGGCGGTGGGCGCCGCACTCGCGGCGTAGGTGAGGACGGCGGGGGCACCAGCGGGCAGCGATTCCAGCGACAGCGCGAGGGCTTCGCGGCCGGCTCCCGCCAGGCAGATGACGCGGCCTGTCGGCAGCTCCGCCCATGAACGCGCCACGCCGCTTCACCTGATCTCTGGTGATCCCCGGGTAACTCGACCTGCCGACGCTATAAGGGATCACTCCCGGCGTGCATGGACTTTCCCGAAGAAGCCAGATTTTTGGGTATTTGCACCGGACGGGTTCCCTGTACGAGCGACCCGGGTTCAGGCCAGGTGACCGTCGGGCGACCGCCTGCGGTGATCCGCCCGACGACACACCTGACCAGGCATCAGACGGCCAGCAGGACCGACGTGGGGGTGTGCAGCGCGACCTTCTCGCTCACGCTCTCGCCGACCAGCACGCCCAGCTGCGTGTGGTGGGCGGGGCCGAGGACGATCAGGTCGCTGCCGAACTCGTGCGCCCGCTCGACGATGATGCTGGAGATGTCGCCGCGAAGCCCCGTCAGCAGTTCACCCCGGGCCGTGACCCCCGCCTCCTTCAACTTCGCCAAGGCGTTGTCGACGACCGCCTGGGCCTCCTGTTCATCCTCGACCTGGACGACCGTGTCGTACACCACCTGCGAGGCGCCGACGTGAACCACGTCGACGGCCGCACCGGTGAGCTTGGCGAGGTTCTCGACCGTCTCCAGGACCCGGTCCGAGCGCGGGGAGTTGTCGACCGCCGCGAGGATGCGCTTGTACATGGCTGTTCCCTGTCCTTGATGCCTTTTCCGGCATAGCGTCCGTTACAGATAAGAGTCTCTCTTACCGCCAAAGATCGGTTTATACCGGGCGGCCGGTAAGGGCAGCGGTGGGGCGGGGGCGGCCGGGCCTTCCCGCGACCCCTGTCAGCCCGCGCGCGACGCCGCTCACGACTCCGGGCTCGGGGTTCCCGGCTTTACCCGGTTGACCGGCGGATGCCCGGGAGGTTGCGCTGTGCGCCTTCCACGGCTCGAACCGAGCACGGACGTTACTTACCGTAGACGGTCAAACGGATAGCGTCATTTCGGACAGCACGCCCCGATCCGACCGAAGGCGCGCATATGACTGCTCAGCTCGACATCACCGTCAACGATCATCCGGCCGTCACCGTGGTCGCCGTAGCCGGCGAACTCGACATCGCGACCGGAGGACTGTTGCGCGGCGCACTCAGGCGGCTCGTGTCCGAGGGACGCGTCAGGCTCGTGGTGGACGCCTCGGCCCTGTGGTTCTGCGACTCGTCCGGCCTGGAGGTCCTGATCGACGGCCTCGACGACGCCGTGCGGTCAGGCGGAACGCTCGAGCTCACCGGCGTGCACGGCACACTGGGCGTGGTCCTCGACGCCACCCGGCTCCGCGAGGCGTTCCGGGTCGACGACGCGTCGATCGAGTCCCTCGCCCACCGCTGAGACCACACCCGGGGCCACACCTGAGGCCGCGCGCTCGTCGGCGGACCGGCCCGGCCGCCCCTCCCCCCGAAGATCCCGCATCGGACTGGACTGTGGAGTCCAGCCTTGTATCCTCCTGTGCATGACCCGTGCTCTCACCGCCAAGGGCGCCGCGACCCGGCAACGGATCGTCGCCGGCACGGCGGACCTGGTCCGCGCGAGGGGAGCCGACCAGGTCGGCCTCGACGACATCCGCGCGGCGACGGCGACCAGCAAGAGCCAGCTGTTCCACTACTTCCCCGACGGGCGCGCCGAGCTGCTCCGGGCGGTCGCCGCGCACGAGGCCGGTGAGGTCCTGAGCGACCAGCAGCCCTTCCTCGACGGGCTCGGGCCCGCGGGCAGCTGGCAGGCGTGGCGCGACGCGGTGGTCGCGAAATACCAGGAGCAGGGCGTGCACTGCCCGCTGAGCGCGCTGACCACCCAGCTCGGACCGGCCGACCCGGGCATCCGCGTCATCGTCGCGGACCTGCTCGATACGTGGCACACCCGGATCGCCGACGGAGTCCGCCGCGCGCAGGCGGCCGGTCTCGCCGATCCGTCCCTGGAGGCGGACAAGGTCGCGTCCTCGATCCTGGCGTCGATCCAGGGCGGCGTGGTCATGATGCAGGCCACCGGGAACATCGAGTTCCTGAAGGTGCCGCTCGACGCGGCTCTCGCCGTCATCGAGCCGCCGGCCGGCGCCTGACCTCCGCGTCCGCACAGATTCGTATGGATCTTCTCGGAGAAGTGGCCCCAGTAGCTCGATCAGGACCCCTTAGCGCAGCGCGTCCAGTGAAGCGGTCGGAACCGCGATCCAGCCTTCCGTGGCGGCGCTCGCGGCCTGCTCCGGCGCGGGTGCGGTGACGAGTCCGCACGCGGCGGCCCGAGCGGTGAGAGCGGCGACGACCGCGTCGGCGGCGTCGTCCGACCTCCGGCAGACGGCCTCGTGGTCCCCCAGGCTCAGCCAGGGCGCCGCGGCCAGCAGAACGTCGATCACCCGGCTCAGAGCCTCGGCGTTCTCCGTCCTCTTGTATCCGCGGTACGGCAGACCCCACTCCTTGAGTGAGGCCGCGGGATAGACCTCCACGACGAGGCCGCCGCCGTCCCGGGCCACCACCGTACCCGTCTCCCCGGCGAGCCTGGCCAGCAGGGCGGCGCAGCGCATCGCGGGGTGGGCGATGCGGTCGGCGGAGACGCTCAGCGGCCGCAGGCCGGTCCGTTCGTGGACGGCCCGGTCGGTCACGCGGAGTGCGAGATCCCTGCGCCAGTCGCGGCCCAGCCCCGCGGGCACGGCGACGTCGCCCGCCCGATGCGCTGAGACGAACGACACGAACAGATCCGGCCAGCCGAGTGGACAGTCGATCCCCGACTTGGCGGCTCCCTTGACCGCCTCGACGATCAGATCGTCGTCCGCGCCCACGACGACGTCCCTGACGCGAGCTCCTCTCTCCGACCATTCCACCCAGGCCACGGCCGTACGCACCGCCTCGGCCGCGAGATCCACTCCCACCGTCAGCACACCTTCACCGTACGGCCGGGCGGGCGCCGGGATCAGGCGTACTGTACGACCAGCTCGGACGACCTTCCGACAACTTCTAGTGCCTTGACAGAGATAATTGTCGGTGGGATGGTGAGGTCATGTTCGAAGTTGCGGTGATCGAGGATGCAGCGGCCGCCGAGGTGTCGCTGGATCCGGTGCGCGCGCGGTTGCTGGCGGAGCTGGCGGAGCCGGGGTCCGCGACGATGCTGGCGGCCAAGGTGGGGTTGCCGCGGCAGAAGGTGAACTATCACCTGAAGGCGCTGGAGCGGCACGGCCTGGTGGAGCTGGTGGAGGAGCGCCGCAAGGGCAACGTGACCGAGCGGGTCATGCGGGCGACGGCGGCGTCGTACGTGATCTCGCCGCTGGCGCTGGCGGCGGTGCAGCCGGATCCTTCGCGGTCGCCTGATCGGTTGTCGGCGCGGTGGCTGCTGGCACTGGCGGCGCAGCTGGTGCGGGACGTGGGCGAGTTGATCACGGGGGCGACTGCGGCGCGCAAACGGGTGGCGACGTTCGCACTGGACGGGGAGGTGCGTTTCGCCTCGGCGGCCGATCGGGCGGCGTTCGCGGAGGAGCTGGCCGGGGCGGTGGCCGCGCTGGTGAGCAAGTATCACGACGAGGCGGCCGAGGGCGGGCGCGACCACCGGGTGATCGTCGCCGTCCATCCCAGCGTCAAGACACACGGCGCATGACTCCGGCCCGGGACACGTCCCCGTCGACGCCGCGACCACGAAGGCCTGGAAGCTCCGGCTGACACGCGCACCTGCCGAACCTCCCTCTGCCCGATGAGCGCCCTGCTCATCGGGCAGACGTGTTTCCTGCCGACACTCTCGCGCATGGCTTGTTAACGGCGATACCGAGAGCGGGTAGCAGCAGTTCCCAATCCGTGTTATCGTTGCTAACGCAAACGCGAAAGCACTGCTATGAATGCGGGGAGACCTCGATGTCCATCACCACGGAGAACGAATCCGGCCAGGGACGCGTCGCCGTCGTCACCGGAGGATCGCGCGGCATCGGCAACCAGGTGGCCAGGAAGCTCGCGGCGGACGGCCTCGCCGTCGTCGTGGTCTACGGGGGCAACCAGGCCGCGGCGGAGGTCACCGTGAAGGAGATCCGCGAGGCGGGCGGGCAGGCGATCGCCGCCCAGGCCGACATCGCCGACGAGAACGACATGGCCGCGGTGTTCGACCTGGCCGAGCAGACGTTCGGCGGCATCGACGTCGTCGTGAACGCCGCCGGCCGGATGGTCCTGTCCACCCTCGCCGATCTCGACCTCAAGGTGCTCGACGAGATGCACCGCACCAACATCCGCGGCACGTTCGTCGTCTCCCAGCAGGCCCTCCGGCGCCTGCGGTCCGGCGGCACGCTCATCAACTTCTCGTCGTCGGTCGTCGGGCTCGCCTTCCCGCGCTACAGCGGATACGCCGCCAGCAAGGGCGCCGTCGAGGCCATGACGCTCATCCTCGCCCGCGAGATGCGCGGCCGCGACATCACCGTCAACGTCGTGGCCCCCGGCCCGACCGCCACCGACCTGCTCTTCGACAACAACACCGAGGAGAACCTCGGCCGCCTCGCCTCCGCGCCGCCGCTGGAGCGCCTCGGCACGGCGGAGGACATCACCGAGGTCGTCGCCTTCCTCGTGAGCCCCGAGGGCCACTGGGTGAACGGCCAGGTCATCCGTGCCAACGGCGGCGCCATCTGACACGCGGCCGGTACCGGAAAAAGGATCCCCCGATGAACTCCAGCAAGATCATCCTCGTCACCGGCGCGTCAAGCGGCTTCGGCGCGCTGACCGTCCGCGTCCTCGCCCGTGCGGGTCACACCGTGTACGCGGGGATCAGGGAGACCGAAGGACGTAACGCGCCCGCGGTCGCCGACCTCCTGAAGCACGCCGCGGACAACGCCGTCGACCTGCGGCCCATCGAGCTCGACGTGTCCTCGCAGACGTCGGCGGACGACGCGATCAGCGAGATCGTGCACGCCCACGGCCGTCTCGACGTGGTCGTGCACAACGCCGGGCACATGGTGCTCGGGCCCGCCGAGGCGTTCACCCCCGAGCAGATCGCCCAGGTCTACGACACCAACGTGCTGGGAACCCAGCGCGTCAACCGCGCCGCCCTGCCGTACATGCGGGACCGGCACGAGGGACTGCTCGTGTGGGTCGGCAGTTCGAGCACACGGGGCGGATGCCCGCCGTTCCTCGGCCCCTACTTCGCGGCGAAGGCCGCGATGGACGCCCTCGCCGTCAGCTACGCCGGTGAGCTGGTCCGGTTCGGTGTCGAGACAGCGATCGTCGTCCCCGGCGCGTACACCGAGGGCACCAACCACTTCCTCCACGCCGGACGGCCGGACGACGCCGAGCGCGCCGCGGCGTACGACGAGAAGTACGCGGCCCTGATGGACGACGTCAACGTCCGCCTGGCCGGGTTGCTGCCGCCGACGGCCGACGTCGCGGAGGTGGCGGAGGTCATCGCACAGGTGGTGGACATGCCCGCCGGGACCAGGCCGCTGCGCACCCACGTCGACCCCAGCCGCGACGGGAGCGAGGTGGTCTCCGCCGTCGCCGACCGCATCCGGGTGGACTTCTTCCGGCGCATCGGCCTCGACGACCTACTGACCCCCGGCAGCAGCCTCTGAAAAACCGGCCGTGATCATGCACACCTCACGAAAGTGTGCATGATCACGTTCGGAGGAGGGCGTGATCCTCACCCCGGGGCCACAGGGCCGGACCTCACTGACATATCCTCCGGATGTCCCCCCATCAGACGGAGCACAGCGACCGGAGAAGGGCCAGGCATTCATCGTGACGGAGCGAGCACCCGAGCCACAGGCCGTGCTGACACCGCTCACCAGTTCGGCGATCTTCCTGATCGTGACGGTCGACCAGGGGGGCGAGCCGGTCGTCAGGGAACTCCTGTCCGACGTGGCGGGGCTGGTGCGGTCGGTCGGATTCCGCGTCCCGTCCGGGGCGCTGACCTGCGTCACGGCCATCGGATCCGACGTGTGGGACCGTCTGTTCGCCGGCCCGCGTCCCGCCGAGCTCCATCCCTTCCGTGAGGTGGCCGGCGCCCGGCACACCGCCGTCGCCACGCCGGGCGACCTGCTGTTCCACATCAGGGCCGGCCAGATGGACCTCTGCTTCGAACTGGCCGCACAGATCATGGACCGGTTGCGGGGGGCCGTCACGGTCTTCGACGAGGTGCAGGGGTTCAAGTACTTCGACGAACGTGACCTGCTCGGATTCGTCGACGGCACCGAGAACCCCACGGGGCGGGACGCGTGCGACGCCGTGACCGTCGGCGCCGCCGACCCGGACCAGGACCCCGACTTCGACGGCGGCAGCTACGTCATCGTCCAGAAGTACATCCACGACCTCGCCGCGTGGAACGCCCTGCCGGTCGAGGCGCAGGAGCGGGCCATCGGACGCACCAAGCTGCAGGACATCGAGCTTCCCGACGAGGTCAAGCCGGGCGACTCCCACGTGGCGCTCACCACCATCACCGACCCCGACGGCACCGAGCGCCAGATCGTGCGCGACAACATGCCGTTCGGCGCTCCCGGACGCGGCGAGTTCGGCACGTACTTCATCGGCTACTCCAGTTCGCCGTCGGTCACGGAGCTGATGCTGGAGCGCATGTTCGTCGGCGACCCGCCGGGCGCCCACGACCGGATCCTCGACGTGTCCACCGCGGTGACCGGAAGCCTGTTCTTCGCGCCGTCGGCCGACTTCCTCGACGATCCTCCCCCGCCTCCCGGGCGGCTCGAGACCGGGCGGACGGCGGAGACGGCCGTCGCCGCAGAGCCCCCGGACGAGCCCCCGCGCACATCCGACGGTTCTCTGGCGATCGGCGACCTCAAGCACCTGAAGAGGAGCACCCCGCGATGAACAACCTGCACCGCGAACTCGCGCCCATCTCGGATGCGGCCTGGGCCGACCTCGAGAGCGAGGTCCGCCGGACGTTCATCCGGCATCTCGCGGGACGCCGGCTGGTCGACGTGCCCGAGCCGGGCGGCGTCGCCCTCGCCTCGGTGGCCACCGGCCATCTGGCCGCCGTCGAGTCGCCCGCTCCGGGGGTCGGGGCGCGCCTGCGTGAGTCCCAGTCCCTCGTGGAGTTGCGCGTGCCGTTCACCGTGGACCGCCAGGCCGTCGACGACGTCGAGCGGGGCGCGAAGGATCCGGACTGGGACCCGGCCAAGGAGGCCGCCAGGCAGATGGCCTACGCCGAGGACCGCGCGGTCTTCGAGGGGTACGCGGCGGCCGGCATCGGGGGAATCCGGCGCGGCTCGACCAACCCGCCGCTGGTGCTTCCGGCGGAGGTGCGGGACTACCCCAACACGATCAGCCAGGCGATCACCACCCTGCGCCTCGCCGGTGTGGACGGCCCCTACTCGCTCGCGCTCAGCGCGGACGCCTACACCGCGGTCAACGAGACCTCCGACCACGGCTACCCCATCCACGAGCATCTCGCGCGGCTCATCGACGGGGAGATCATCTGGGCTCCCGCCATCAGCGGCGCGTTCCTGCTGACCACCCGTGGTGGAGACTACGAGCTGCGCATCGGCCAGGACCTCTCGATCGGCTACGACTCGCACGACGCGACCAGCGTCCGGCTGTACCTCCAGGAGACCCTGACCTTCCTCGCCTACACCGGCGAGGCCGCCGTCGCCCTCACCTGAGGCCGCGGGCCGGTGAGACCGCTGTCGCCCTCGCCTGAGCCCGCAAGTCGGTGAGACCGCCGGAGCCACCGGAGCACGCCGGCGGCTCCGGCGTCCGATCACCCGGACGCCGCCTCTCGTACGGCGTCGCGCGCGCCGCCCGGGTCGGCGGCCGCCAGTGCGAGCCGGGCGTGTTCCCTGCACTGGTCGAGAGAGTGGCGGGCGAGGGCGTCTCGCACCGCCGCCACGCTCCTCGCCGACATCGACAGGCTGGTGACGCCGAGCCCGACCAGCACGGTGGCCAGCAACGGGTCGGCCGCGGCCTCTCCGCACACGCCGACCGGCTTGCCCGCGGCACGCCCCGCCTCCGCGCACCGCTCGATCAGCTGAAGGAGCGCCGGCTGCCATGGGTCGAGGAGATCGGCCAGCTCGCCGTGCTGACGGTCGGACGCGAAGGTGTACTGGCTGAGGTCGTTGGTGCCGATGCTGAGGAAGTCCAGCTGCTCGAGGAGGCGGTCGGCGTGCAGCGCGGCGGCGGGGACCTCCACCATGGCGCCCACGTGAGCGATGCCCCGGGCACGGGCCCGCCGGGCGAAGTCGGCCGCCTCCCCCGTCGTGGTGACCATCGGCGCCATCACCCAGGGCGAGGTTCCGCTCGCGCGCGCCGCCTCGGCCAGAGCGTCGAGCTGGGCGTCCAGCACCTCGGGCGACCGGCGCGACACCCGCAGCCCGCGCACGCCGAGCGCCGGGTTGGGCTCCTCGGGCAGGCCGAGGAAGGGCAGGGGCTTGTCGGTGCCGGCGTCCAGGGTGCGGACCACGACCGTGGCGTCGGGGAAGGCACGGAGAACGGCCTCGTACGCGCCGGTCTGCTCCTCGTGGGTGGGGGCGGTCCGGCGGTCGAGGAAGAGGAACTCGCTGCGGAAGAGCCCGACGCCCTCCCCCGGTGAGCCCTCCGGGACGTCCGCCACGGATCCGATGTTGAGCAGCAGCTTGACCGGGTGCCCGTCGGCGGTCCGCCCCGGACCGGTCGCCGTGGCGAGACGGTCGCGGTCGGCGCGGGCCGCACGCTCGACCTCCGCAGCCGTCCGCTCGTCGATGCCGGTGCGGACCTCGCCGGCGCCGCCGTCGACGACCGCCCAGGTCCCGTCCGCCACGGACAGGATTCCGGGACAGGCCACGACCGCGGGAATGCCGAGTGCCCGCGCGAGGATCGCGGTGTGGCTGGTCGGCCCGCCCTTCTCCGTGACCAGTGCGAGCACCACGCCCGGGTCGAGGGCGACGGTGTCCGCGGGGGCCAGGTCGCCGGCCGCCAGGATGTACGGGTGCCCGGGGGACGGCAGGCCCGGCATGGGCAGGCCGAGCACGGCCGCGACGGCGCGGTTCTTGATGTCGTCGAGGTCGCTCGCGCGCTCGGCGATGTAGCCGCCCACGGCCAGCAGGGCCTCCCTCTGCTCGGCGCACGCGGCGTCGATGGCGTGGGCGGCGTCCGACCCCGCGGCGACCCGTTGCTCGACCGACTCCCGCAGCATGGGGTCTGCCGCGATCATGGCCTGCGCCTCGAGGATCTCCCGGGCCGTGGCGTCCGTCGCGCCTTCGGCCCGGGCGGTCAGCTCCCGGGCCGCCGACTCCAGGCCGTGTACGGCACGGGCGGTCTCCGCGGCGGTGTCCGCGACCGGCACGGGCGCGGGCAGCAGGGGCGGTCCCGCCATCCTGTGCACCCGGCCGGCGGCGCGGCCCGGGCTGATGCCCAGGCCGCGCAGGACGTCGGGCGCCGCCTCAGGCATCGGAGGCTTCCTCGGCGTCGAGGTCGCGGGACAGCAGGTCGGCCAGCGCGTCCAGAACCTCTTCCGCGCCCGGCCCGTCCGCGTCGAGCGTGACCTCGGCGCCATGCCCGGCCCCGAGCGACAACACGGCGAGCATGCTGTTGGCGGGGACCGGCCTGCCGTCGCCGACGCGGATGCGGACGGCGGTGCCCTGCCTGGCCACGGCCTGGACGAAGATCTTGGCGGGGCGCGCGTGCAGACCGGACCGTGAGGCGACGATCACTGTCCTTTCCGGCATCTGGCTCCTCCTTCCTCTCAGGGTTCGATGTCAGGGTTCGATGGTGACCTTGATCGCGGCGCCGCGGCTCACGATGTCGATGGCGTCGAGCACCTCGCCCAGCGGGAGCCGGTGGGTGATCAGGTCGGCCACGGGCACCGATCCGTCGGCGATGAGCTCGAGCGCGCGCTTGTTGTGGGCCGGGCTCGAGCCGTTGGCCCCGACGATCGTGAACTCGCGGTAGTGCACCAGGTTGGAGTCGAGCCGGATGATCGGATCGTCCTTGGGCAGCCCGCCGAAGAAGCTGATGCGCCCCTGACGGGCCGTCATCTGCAGCGCCTGCTCCTGGGCGGCCCCGGACGCGGCGGCCGTGATGACGACGTCCGCTCCCCTTCCGCCGGTGAGCTTCAGCACCTCGTCCACGACGTCGGTGTCGGCGGCGCAGATCGCCGCGTCCGGCCTGACCAGGTCGGCCGCCATGGCCAGCCGGTCCGCGTTGAGGTCGACGAGGAACACGCGTGCGGCCCCGCGCGAGCGGGCCAGCCGTACGTGCAGGCAGCCGATGGGTCCCGACCCCATGACGACGACGTCGTCGCCCTCGCCGACCCGGGCCAGCTCCTGGCCGTTGAGGACGCAGGCGAGCGGCTCGGCGACGGACGCCTCGGCGAACCCGAGGCCGTCGGGGATGCGGTTGAGGCCGTCGACGGCGAGGACCTTGGCCGGGACGATCATGTACTGCGCGAACCCGCCGTCGTAGTGGTAGCCCATCGACTCCTGCTTCGGGCAGACCGTCATGTGGCCTCGGCGGCACTCCTCGCACTGACCGCAGGGGATCGCGGCGATCACCTGGACGCGGTCACCCGGCGCCCAGCCGGTCACGCCCTCACCGACGTCGGCGACCTCACCGGCGATCTCGTGCCCCATGACCCTCGGCGGCCTGATGTGGTGGTGGCCGAACTTGAAAATCTTGACATCGGTGCCGCAGGTCGAGCAGTTGCGGACACGGATCTTGACGTCGCCGGGGCCCGCGACGGGCTCCGGCACGTCCTCGATGCGGATGTCGCCGGGAGCGTGGAAACGGGCGACCTTCACTCGGATGGTTCCTCTCTTGACGGTTGCAGCAGGCGGATGACGTCGGAGACCTCGGTCGCCTCCCGCAGGGCCTGTGCCTGCTCCGGATCGAGCAGGATCTGGGCGAGTTCCGACAGCAGCCTGATGTGGCCGTCGCCGCGCGCGGCGATGCCGACGCAGACGGAGACCCGCTCGCCGTCCCAGTCGACGCCGCCGGGGAAGCGCAGCACGCAGATCGCGTCGTGGTGGACGGCGTCCTTGGCCACGAGGGTGCCGTGCGGGATGGCGACGCCCTCGCCGACGTACGTGGAGATCGAGCGCTCACGTTCGAGCATCGCGTCGATGTAGTCCGCCTCCACGGCGCCCACCTCGACGAGGACCTCCCCGCAGCGGCGGATCGCCCCGTCGCGGCCGTCCGCCTGCTCGTCGAGGCGGACGGCGCGGGGGTCGAGCGGCAGCGGGGCCGTCTCAGCCATTGATGGTGCCGCCGCTCTTGATGGTGCTGACCAGCTTGGCGACCGCCGGGTCCCCGATGAAGACCTGGAAGGGGATGAGCACCACGCTGGGAGCCGTGGCCCGGGCGCGGTCGGCCAGACCCACGTGGCAGACCACGACGTCGGCGTCGGCCGGGATCGAGTTGACCGGGGTGTGCTCCACCTGGACCTGCGCGCTCTTCAGCTGCTTGCGGAGCTGACTGGCGAGCATGACGCTGCTGCCCATGCCGGCGTCGCAGGCGACGACGATCTTGTGGACGTCCTTGCTCTCGATGCTGGACACGGTGGTCACGACTCCTTCGTTGCGGGCACGGACTCGCTGCCGGCCGCGGCTTCGGTCTGGGCGCCGGTCTCGGTGGCCGGCGTGGCGCTCTCGTCCTCGGGCCGGCCCCCGGGCTCGGCCTCCGCCTGCTCGTCGCCGTTCTTGCGCCCGAAGCCGAGCAGTGCCGACGCGACCGCGAACGAGACCGCGGCGGCCACGACGATTCCGGCGATCACTCCGAAGTAGCCGCCCTTCGGGGTCACCGCGAAGTAGGCGAAGATGCTTCCCGGCGACGGAGAGGCGATGAGCCCGGCACCCGTGACCAGGAAGGTGAGGATGCCCGCGGCGCCGCCGGCGATCGTGGCGAGGATGAGACGGGGCTTCATGAGAACGTACGGGAAGTAGATCTCGTGAATGCCGCCGAAGAACTGGATGACTATCGCCGCCGGGGTGCTGGCCCGCAGCGCCCGGGGTCCGAACAGCATATACGCGAGGAGAAGGCCCAGGCCGGGGCCGGGGTTCGACTCCAGCATGAACAGGATCGACTTGCCGACGCCGGCCGACTCCGCCACGCCGAGCGGGGTGAGGACGCCGTGGTTGATCGCGTTGTTGAGGAACAGCACCTTGGCCGGCTCGATCAGGACCGATGCCAGCGGCAGCAGGTCGTGGTGGACCAGCCACTCCACGACGTCGCCCGCGGCCTCGGTGATCGTTCTGACGACCGGGCCGATGGCCAGGACTCCGAGGATGGCCATGACGCCGCCGACGATGCCCGCGCTGAAGTTGTCGACGAGCATTTCGAAGCCCGCCTTGATGCGGTCCGCGAACATCCTGTCGACCTGCTTGATCACGAACGCCCCGAGCGGACCCATGATCATGGCGCCGAGGAACATCGGGACGTCCGCGCCGACCACGACGCCCATGGTCGCGACGGCGCCGACGACGGCGCCGCGCTGTCCGTGCACCATGCGGCCACCGGTGTATCCGATCAGCACGGGAAGCAGGACGGTGATGATGGGGCCGACCAGTTCGGCCAGGGTCGCGTTGGGCACCCAGCCGGTGGGGATGAACAGCGCGGTGATCAGGCCCCAGGCGATGAACGCCCCGATGTTGGGCATGATCATGCCGGCGAGGTGCCCGCCGAACCGCTGGATGGTCGCCCGCATGCCGGTCCCCTGGACCGTCGGTGTATAGGGAGTGGCCAACTGAATGTGCTCCTTCCGGGGAGCCGGCCTGGCAGGCCGGCTGGGGTGGTGCCGGTGGTTACGTGCCGCTTCTCATCCCCCGGACATAAGCGGCTGGGCCGGATCAGGAGTGCTGATCCGGACTGCTGAACGATCGATGTCGGCCGGGGCGGGCATCCGGCTCCCCGGCAGGCCCACGGCGGCGCTCGCCCAGGCGAGCCCCTCGGCCAGCGCCGCCTCGCCGGACGCGCCCGCGGCCAGGAAGCCGGCGAGCATGGCGTCGCCCGCCCCCACGCTGCTGCGCGGCTCCTCGACGGGGCACCGGCCGTACCAGAACCGGTCGTCCTCCATGAGGAGCGCGCCGTCCGCGCCGAGGCTGGTGAGCACGGAGCGCGCGCCCATCCCGCGCAGCTTCTCCGCGGCGTCGATGACGTCGCCGAGACGGGTGATCGGCGTGCCGGTCGCCTCCGCGAGCTCCTCGCGGTTGGGCTTGACGAGCGTGGGGCCCGCGGCGACCGCCGCGACCAGGGCGGGGCCGCTCGTGTCGATCGCCGTCTGGATGCCGGCGGCGGCGAACCTGCGGCACAACCCCGCGTACACGTCGACCGGCACTCCGGGCGGCAGGCTGCCCGAGGCGACGACCCAGTCGGCCGACTCGGCCGCGCCGAGCACCGCGCTCGCCAGCGTGTCGAGCTCGGACGGGGTGAGCGCCGTGCCCGGCTCGTTGAGCTTGGTGACCGTTCCGTCGGGCTCGGCGAGGGTGACGTTGGACCTGGTCGCTCCGCCGACGGAAACGGGGATCATGTCGATGCCCTCCGCCGACAGCAGCCCGACGAGCTGCCGTCCCTCGTCGCCTCCGAACGGGATGACCGCGCACGAGCGCACCTGGTTGGCCAGCAGCGCGCGTGAGACGTTGACGCCCTTGCCGCCGGGGTCGAGATGGGCGGCGGCCGCCCTGATGACCGCTCCCCTGGTCAGCGAGCCGACCTCTATCGTCCGGTCCAGGCTCGGGTTCAGCGTCAAGGTGAGGATCATGCGCGGACGACCTCCGGCCCGGCCGCGGCCAGATCCGACGCCAGCTCCAGATCGAGGCCGGCGTCGCTGACGATCACGTCGATCTCCGACAACGTCGCGAAGCGGGCCAGGTAGTTGCTGGAGAACTTCGTGTGGTCGGCCAGGAGCACCGAACGTTGCGCCGAGGCGACCATCGCCCGTTTGATCGCCGCCTCGGACGGATCGGGGGTCGTCAGGCCCCGGGCGACCGAACATCCGTTGGTCGCCATGAAGGCCACATCGACGTGAAGCTGCGAGAGCTGCTGGAGCGCCCAGTCCTCGACGGTCGCCAGCGTCCTGCCGCGAACCCGGCCGCCCAGGAGGAACACCGTCACGTTGGGGCGGGTCGCCAGCACGGTCGCCAGGGGCGGCGAATTGACGATGACGGTGAGCTCGCGGTCGGCGGGAAGGGCCTGGACCAGACGGCCGGTGGTGGTGCCCGCGTCGATGACGATGGCTCCGTCCTGGGGAAGCTCGGCGAGGGCGGCCTTGGCGATGCGCTCCTTCTCGGCGGTCATGACCTCGTCGCGCGTCGCCACGGCCGGTTCGAAGCCGAGCCGTTCGACGGGAATGGCGCCGCCGTGCACACGCCGCAACACGCCCGCGCGTTCGAGGACGGTCAGATCCCTGCGGATCGTCTCGGTCGTGACGCCGAACTGCTCCGCCAGGGTCACCACGTCCACGCGTCCGGCGGCGCGGGCCTCACGGAGGATTTCCTGCTGCCGTTCCTCGGCGTACATCCTGTTGATTCACCGCCGTTTCGATGTTGTTTCGTATGTGTTTATACCCGTCTATGTTGGTCCGTCAAGAGGTCGTCACGCGGTGTTCGCCGGGTCGCAACAAGGAGCCCCAACGGGTCCGCGCGCAGGCCGGAGGGCCGGACGCCGGGCCCGTACTATGGGCGAGCCCGATGAGGGCGCGACCAGTAGGTTCACGCGCCGCCCGCACACGCCGTCGCGACGGCGCCTGCCGGGGCGGAGGACAGGTGAGGAGATCGCATGGCGGGCCCGAGGGCGGGCGGCTCTGAGCCCATGACCTCTTCGCACCTCGCCGAGCCCGCTTCCGAGCCGGCTCCCCCGCGCCGCTGGTTACGCAGAACTCTCCTCGGCCTCTCAGCGGTCGCGGCGGTGGGCGCGGCCGGTTACCTCGCCGCCGCCGGCGCGCTGTCGGGCGAGGTCCTCCCCGGCACCCGCGTCGCGGGCGTCGACATCGGCGGCCTGTCCCCCGCGTCCGCGGAGGCGGTGCTCCGCAGGGGGATCGCGGACTCGGCCGACCGGCCGCTCATCGCCCATGCCGGGGTGACAGGCTCCGGCGGCACGCGCCAGATCCTCTCGCCGGCGGAGATCGGGCTGTCGGTGGACGTCAAGGGAACCGTGGCGGACGCCGGGACGGGCTGGCCCACCCCCGTATCCCTGGTCCGGGTCCTGTTCGGCGGGCAGGAGGTCGCCCCGCGCGTGGCCGTCGACACCCGACGGCTCACCGCGCGCGTCGCCCAACTCGCCGAGGAGGTCGACGTCCCGGTGCGCGAAGGCGAGGTCGGCTACCGGGGCCTCGAACCCCGCGTGACGCTCCCCGCGAACGGGCGCGCGCTCGACCAGCCGCAGGCCGCCCGGGCGCTCCGCGCGGCCTACCCGCGCTCGCGGGAGCCGGTACCGCTGCCGGTGCGCGTCGTCACCCCTCAGGTCTCCGCCGCGGTGGTGAACCGGGTCGCGCAGACCACCGCGCGTACGGCGGTCGCCACCCCGTTCCTGCTGAAGAACGGCTCTCGCGAGGCGACGCTGAGCCGCGAGGAGCTCGCGGGCGGCCTGCGCTTCGTCGCGGCGGGCACAGGCCTGATGCGCCCGTCGTTCGACGCGGAGGAGACCGCCGCGGATTTCAGGTCCCGGCTCATCGGCGACGACCGCGTCCCCCGGGACGCCTCGTTCGAGATCGTCGACGGCAAGCCGCGCGTGGTCCCGTCACGAACCGGGCAGGCGATCGACGCCGACGGACTCGGCCGCCTCATCGCCGCCGTGATCGAGGACGGCGGGGGCCGGACCATCGAGGTGCCGATCACGAAGGAGGCGCCCCGGCTGACCACCGCGCAGGCGCGCGCGCTCGGAGTCACCGAGCAGGTGAGCTCCTTCACCACGGAATATCCGTGTTGCGCGCCCAGGGTGACCAACATCCACCGCATCGCCGAGATCGTGAACGGGCACCTGGTCCGGCCCGGGGAGACGTTCTCCCTCAACGGGCTGGTGGGCAGGCGCGACACGGCGCGGGGGTTCGTCGAGGCTCCGATGATCCTCAACGGCAGGTACGTCGACGACGTGGGCGGCGGAGTCTCGCAGTTCACCACCACGATGTTCAACGCCGTCTTCTTCGGCGGCTTCCAGGACGTCCAGCACACGCCGCACTCGTTCTACATCTCCCGGTACCCGGCGGGGCGGGAGTCGACGATCTCCTTCCCCCAGCCCGACTTCCGGTGGCGAAACGACTCTCCGTACGGCGTGTTCATCACGACGTCGTACACGAGCACGTCCGTCACGGTGAATTTCTGGAGCACCAAGCGGTTCGACGTGGAATCGGAGAGTTCGGCGCGCTACAACCTGAAGGGCTTCCCCACGCTCACCGACACCGGCCCGGAGTGCATCCCGATGACCGGCGTCGACGGCTTCACGATCGACGTGTGGCGGATCTTCAAGCAGGACGACGAGGAGGTCCGCAGGCAGAGGTTCCGGACGACCTACATGCCGGAACCTCAGCTCACCTGCGAGTGACCCCCGCGCTCAGCCCTTCCACTGGGCGCCGCGGGCGTCCCAGTCGGTGTAGGTGTAGGGGTTGTCGAAGACCTTCGTCTCGGGGACGTCGGGGTTCATGCCCTTGGCCCACGCCTCCTCGCCGAGTGCGCCGACGAGATGCTCGACGGTGCTCTCGACGCTCCGCCGCGCGGCGGCGAGGTCGATCCCGACCAGCCGGTGGTCGAGCTTGACGATCCGCCCGTTGACCACGACGGTGTGCACGTCCGCGCGCTGCGCCTGGAAGGCGACGTGCCCGTACGGGTTGAACATCGGGAACATGACCGGCGAGTGGTCGTTCTTGATGAGCACGATGTCGGCCTTCTTGCCGACCTCGAGGCTTCCGACGGCGCCGTCCAGGCCGAGGGCCCTGCTCCCGCCGCGCGTGGCCCAGTCGACGACGTGCTCGGCGCGCAGGTGCGCGTGGGTGACCGTCTCCTGCCGGCCGTGCGCCTCCATGTGCTCCCTCGACCGGTCGGCGCCGAGCGTGGTGCGCATCGCGGAGAACAGGTCGCCGCTCCACCACACGCTGGTGTCCATGGACAGGGACACCGGGATGTCGTGCCTGCGCAACCGCCAGGTGGGCGGGTAGCCCTGGCCCGCGCTCTGCTCGCTCTCCGTGGACACCGAGACGGAGCCCCCGGTCGCGGCGATCCGGTGGTAGGAGTCGGAGCTGAGCGTCGCGGCGTGGACGTAGACGGTCTCCGGAGTCATGAAGCCGTTCTCGTGCATCAGGCGGATGCCGTCGTCGTTGGTCGCGCCCCAGACGCCCGCGTGGGTGGTGACCGGGACGCCGAGGTCGCGGGCGACCTCGAAGGCGGCCCGCTCGGGGAACTCGGGGTCACCCGTCACGTCGAAGGCCATCTGGAACCCGAACATGTCCCCGCGCCCGTGGACGCGGCGGCTGACGAAGTCGCGGAACTCGGGGGTGGTGGACCACGCCCACGGCCCCTGCTGGATGTTGCCGTAGGCGAGGACGAACCGGCCCGGCACCGCCTCGAGGGCGTCGGCCGCGGCGTCCGCGTGGTCGACGGTCTGCAGGCCATGCGACCAGTCGACGGTGGTGGTCACGCCGGCGTCCAGCGCCTCGATCGCGGCGAGCAGGTTTCCCGCGTACACGTCCTGGGGGCGGAAGACCTTCCCCCACTCGAGGTAGTACCAGACGAAGTACTGGGTGAGCGTCCAGTCGGCGCCGTATCCGCGCATCGCCGTCTGCCACATGTGCCGGTGCGTGTCGACCATGCCGGGCATGACGATCCCGCCGCTCGCGTCGATCTCGAGCGTGCCTTCGGGGACCTCCAGGCCGTGCCCGACGGCCGCGATGCGCTCGCCCACCACAAGCACGTCGGCGTCGCGGAGGATGTCGTGCCGGTCGTCCATCGTCAGGACGACGCCCTTGCGGAACACCACCGGCCGTCCCGGTCCGAGGTCGCCGCGGCTCGTGTCGTGGGTGGTCGTCGTGCTCATCGTGCCCCACTTCTTCCCTGGGCCTTCATCCGCCGCCGCGGGGGATCGCGACACGCGGGCAATCACGGACGAACGTCCGTAGAGCGGTCAACGCAATGTGGATGTAACAATGAGGTGAGCCATCGTCGCTGTCAAGGGTGGCGGGACGCACGAAATCGCGACCCGGCCCACCTGGCCCATCCGACATACGGACATCACGCCGCTCCACGGTTAGAGTCGGATGGCCAGTGAACCGACAGGAAAGAAACCGACATGGCGCGCAAGGACACCGGACCCGACTTCATCGAGGCGCTCGCGCGCGGTCTCGATGTGATCAAGGCGTTTCGGCCGGGGCGGCCCCTGATGTCCCTCACCGAGGTGGCGACCGCCGCCGAGCTGGCCCGCCCGACGGCCCGCCGGATCCTGCTCACCCTCGAGGAGCTCGGTTACGCCAGGAGTGAGCAGGGCGGCTTCGCCCTCACCCCGCGCGTGCTGGAGCTCGGGGTCTCCTACGTGCACTCCACCGGCCTGTGGGAGATCGCCCGCCCCCACATGGAACTCCTCGTGGCCAGGACGCGGGAGTCCTCCTCCATCGCCCAGCTGGACGGCTCGGACATCGTGTACGTGGCACGCGTGGCGGTGCCGAAGATCGTCGCACTGTCGGTGAGCATCGGGACGCGCTTCCCCGCCCTGCAGACGTCGCTCGGGAAGGTCCTGCTGGCGGGCCTCGCCCCCGCCGAGGCCGACAGGGTGCTCGCCGAGCCCAGCCGGTCGGGCATCTCCGCCCGCAGGCAGCCCGGGCCGGACGAGCGGGAGGCCGAGCTCCGCGACGTGCGGGCCAAGGGGTGGGCGCTGACCGACCAGGAGCTGGCGCTCGGCATCCGGTCCGTGGCCGTGCCTCTACGCGACGGGACCGGCCGGGTCGTCGCCGCGCTCAACGTCAACGCCCACGCCGCCGAGACATCGGTCGAGAAGCTCACCGAGGAGCACCTTCCGCTCCTGCTCAGGACGGCCGCCGCGATCAGCGCCGACTGGGCGCTCTACGAGTCGATCCCGCAGGTGACCGCGTCCTGACCCGACCGAGGGGAGCGCACGGGCCGGCCGTCCCGCACCTTGACAGGACGGATCGGGACGCGCAGACTGCCACGGCGGACAATTGTCCGCTCAACGGACGCATGAGCCGGTCGGCCCGACGATCCATCCTCAGAGAGGAACCCGTCCCTTCATGACCACCTCCAGCGCGGCGACCCCGTCCGCAGCGTCCGGGCCGTTGTCCGGCCTGCTCGTGGCCGACTTCTCCCGCATCCTCGCGGGGCCGTACGCCACGATGCTCCTGGCCGACCTCGGCGCGGAGGTCGTCAAGGTGGAGAGCCCCGCGGGAGACGACACGCGCACGTGGATGCCCCCCGTCCACGACGAGGTGTCCACCTACTACCTGGGCGTGAACCGCAACAAGCGGTCGGTCGCGCTCGACCTGAAGGACGACGCCGATCTCGCGGCGGCCCGGGAGCTCGCCCGGCGGGCCGACATCATGGTGGAGAACTTCAAGCCCGGCGGCCTGCGCAGGTTCGCGCTGGACTACGAGGCGGTGAGCGCGTCCAACCCCGGGATCGTGTACGCGTCGATCAGCGGGTTCGGCTCGGGCGGCGGCGCGTCCCTGCCCGGCTACGACCTCATCGTGCAGGCCATGTCCGGGCTCATGAGCCTCACGGGCGACGCGGACGGCTCGCCGTACCGGGCCGGTATCTCCGTCTTCGACGTCATGGCCGGCCTGCACGCGAGCATCGGCATCCTCGCCGCGCTCCACCACAGGGCCGCCACCGGACAGGGCCAGCATGTCGAGGTCAACCTGCTGAGCACCGCACTGTCCGGGATGGTCAACCACTCGAGCGCGTACGTCGCCGCCGGCGTCGTTCCGCTGCGCATGGGCAACGCCCACCCGAGCCTGTTCCCCTACGAGCCGCTGCCCGCGGCCGACGGCGACCTCATCGTCGCGGCGGGCAACGACGGCCAGTTCCGCAAGCTCTGCGAGGTCCTCGGTCTCCCCGAACTCGTCGACGACCTGCGGTTCGCGCGCACCAGGGACCGGACGGCCAACCGCGAGGCGCTGCGCCCGCTGCTGGTGGAACGGCTCGGCCGCCGGTCGAAGATGGAGTGGTTCCACGAGCTCACCGCGGCCGGTGTGCCCTGCGGGCCGATCAACACCGTCGACGAGGGCGTGGCCTTCGCCGAAAGCCTGGGCCTGGACCCGGTCGTGAGACCCGGCGAAGGCGATCGGGCCGTCCCCTCGGTGCGCAACCCCATCACCTTCTCCCTGACCGAGCCCTCCTACCGGCTGCCTCCTCCGGCGCTCGACGAACACGGCGCGGAGATCCGCGCATGGCTGACCGAGCCGGAGCGGCCCGGGCGGCAGGACACCTGAGGCCCGCAGAGCACGACGGCGACTACGACAGCGAGGAATCATCCATGGACGGCGCGACGTTTCCCACCTCGATCGGGACCTCCGACCCGACGGCCATCCGGCTGCTCGGGCAGGACCTGGCGAGCGACCTCATGGGGAAGGTCGGTTTCGGCGAGCTCGCGTTCTGGCTGGTGGCCGGGCGCCGGCCCACGCCGCAGGAGACGCGGGTGTTCGAGACCGTACTGGTCGCACTCGCCGACCACGGCTTCACCCCGACGGCGATCGCCGCGCGGCTGACGTACCTCAGCGCGCCGGAGTCCGTGCAGGGGGCGCTCGCCGCCGGCCTGCTCGGCGGCGGGTCGCGGTTCCTCGGCGTCACCGAGGACAGCGGGCGCTTCCTCGCCGGGGTCCTCGCGGCCCACAAGGGCCCGCTGCCCGGCGACGACGAGGGCTGGGACGCGCTCGCGCTGGCGGCGGTCACCGAGGCGCGCGAGGCCCGGCGGCTGGTCCCCGGCCTCGGCCATCCGGTGCACAAGGTCCAGGACCCGCGGACGCCGGTACTCCTCGCGATCGCCGACGAGGAGGGCCTGCGCGGACCCCACCTGCGGCTGTTCGAGGCGATCGGCCGGGTGCACCCGCGGGTCCTCGGCAGGACGCTGCCGCTGAACGGCGCCGGAGTCTGCGGGGCGGCCCTGGCCGACCTGGGCCTGCCGGTCGACCTGCTGCGCGGATTCGCCCTGCTGGCGCGGGCCGCCGGACTCCTCGGGCATCTCGCTGAGGAGCGCCGCCGGCCGATCGGCATGGACGTCTACATGACCGTCGACCGGAACGCGACGTACGTGCCGGACGAGGACTGACCGCTCACCCCACCCGCCCCGGGAGGTCTCATGGCAGAACTGGTCGCGGTGATCGCGTCCACGCATCACCCCTTCTACTACCGGGCGAGCACGGCCCCGCCGGAGGAACGCCCCCCGTTCGCCGACGCCTGGGTCGCCAAGATCGCGGCCTTCCGCGAGACGCTGACCCGGGCGAACCCCGACGTGCTGGTGATGGTCGGCTCCGACCACTTCCACCAGCTGTGGCTGGACAACATGCCGCAGTTCCTCGTCGGGAAGGCGCCCTTCTACGACGCCAACTTCTACAACGAGGAGCGCGAGTTCGGCCTGCCGCGCATGCTGCTGCGCGGCCAGGAGGACCTGTCGGCCTACATCCTGCGTGAGGGCCTGGACGCCGGCTTCGACCTCGCCTTCAGCAACGAGCTGCGCATCGACCACAGCGTCACGTGCCCGATCATCACGCTGCGACCCGAGGCCGACCTGCCCATCGTGCCGATCTACACCAACATCTTCGCGCCGCCGCTCCCCCGCCCGAAGCGCTTCGTGGAGCTGGGCAGGACGATCCGGCAGCTCGTCGAGTCGTGGCCGAGCGACAAGCGAGTCGCGGTCATCGGCACGGGACACCTCTCCCTCGAACTCGGCGGACCGCGCCAGTTCGGGCCGCACGGACCCGACCCCGAGTTCGACAGGAAGGCCGTCGAGTGGATCGCCAGTGGCGACATCGATGGCTGCCTGTCCGAGGTGACGCTCGACAGCCTGTGGGAGCCGGGCAACGCCACCCACGGCTTCATGGACTTCATGCTGATGATGGGCGTCGCCGGAGAGGGCGCCAAGGCCGACTACGTGGACTCGCTCGACCTGTTCCACACCATGGAGGCGTACTTCACCTGGTATCCCAACGGGGTGACCGCATGAGCAAGTACCTGATCGACAAGTTCCTGTTCACCGTCGACCGCGACCCCGAGCTCGTCGAGCGCTACCGGGAGGACCCCCGCGGCACCGTCGCCTGGTGGGAGGCCGAGCGGGCCAACACGATCCTCGGCTGCCACTCCGGCGAGGCGAGCACCTGGCTGAAGTTCGAGGACGCCGAGCGCGAGGCTCTGGTCGGCCACGACTACGTCCGGCTGTTCGAGCTCGGCGCCCACCCGTTCCTCACGCTCACGCTCTTCATCGCCATGTTCGAGCGCGACCACGACGAGCCGCTCGCCTTCCAGAAGGAGTACGGCAGGCGGCTCCAGCACTTCAGCCTGCCGTACCCGGACATCGCGACGTGAGCGACGCGATGCGCGCGGCGATCGTCCACGCGTGCGGGGAAGCACCGCAATGGGGCGAGCGGGACAAGCCGAAGCGGCGGGAGGGCCAGGTCGTCGTCAGCGTGCTGGCGGCCCCGATCACGCCGCTCGATCTCCTGTGCGCCTCGGGCACCTCGTACTTCGGCGTCCCTGAGTTGCCGTACGTGCCGGGCGTGCAGGGCGTCGGGTTCGTCACGGAGGACACCGGATGGGGGCCTGCCGGGACGCGGGTGTGGTTCCCCACCCAGGCCGGGATGCGTCCGGGCGACGGCAGCCTCGCGCAGTTCTGCGCGGCCGCCGAGGACGACCTCGTGCCGATTCCCGACGGGGTCGGGGAGGCCCAGGCCGCGGCGCTCGGCCTGTCCGCGGTCGCGGCCTGGATGGCGCTGACCTGGCGGGCCGCCCTACAGCCCGGTGAACAGGTGCTCGTCCTCGGGGCGGGAGGCGTCGTCGGCCAGGTGGCCGTGCAGGCCGCGAGGCTGCTCGGCGCGCGCCGGGTGGTCGCCGCCTGCCGGTCCGACTCCGCGCAGGAGACGGCCCGGGCCGCCGGAGCGGACGCCGTCGTCGCCATCAAGGACGGCGACGACGCCGCGACCCTCGCGCAACGGTTGGCGGCCGCCTGCGACGGAGGGGTGGACGTCGTCGTCGACCCGCTGTTCGGAGTGCCCGCCGAGGCTGCCGCGCGGGTGCTCGCGCAGGGCGGCCGCCTGGTCAACCTCGGCGGTTCCGCCGGGGAGAGCGCAACCCTCGGTTCCTCGGCGCTGCGCAGCCGCTCGGCCGCGGTGCTCGGATACACGAACAACGACCTCACCAACGACCAGCGGCGGACCGCCTTCTCGCAGGTCATGGAGCATGCCGTCGCCGGCCGGCTGAAGGTCGCGTTCGATCTGGCCCCGCTCGACCGCGTCCGGACGGCCTGGTCGAGTCAGGCGGCGGGCACCGCGATCCGCCGGATCGTCGTCGCCCCCTGGACCCTGTCCACGCCGGAAGACCCGGGACTCAACTGAGTGATCTCCTCCCCACGCCCTGTTCGGCTGTCCGGCCGAGCAGGGCGCGTGGGCACACGGATGTCCCCTGGGCACATCAATGTGCCTTTTGTGGGCTCTGTGGTGGTGGTGCATCATGAGCATGCGCACAAACAGTAACCAATGGCGCTGAACTGCGTTTATGTGCTCTGCGTGCGCTTCGCATCTGCCCGCCGCCTCGCGCGGCGGGCTTCCCCCACGGAGTCTCCATGAACATCGTCCTGTGGGTGCTGCAGAGCATCCTCGCCCTTCTCTATCTGTTCGCGGGAATCAAGAAGACCTTCCAGTCGCGTGCCGCGCTGGCCCCGCAGATGGGCTGGGTGGAAGACCTCTCCGACGGCCAGGTCAAGCTGATCGGCATCGTCGAACTGCTGGGCGCGATCGGGCTGATCCTCCCGGCGGCCCTCGACATCGCGCCGATCCTCACGCCGCTCGCGGCGACCGGCCTCGCGCTCGTCCAGGTCGGCGCCATCCCGGTGCACGTGCGCCGCGGCGAGACGAAGCTCGTGCCGTTCAACGTGGTCCTGCTCGTCCTCGCCGCGGTCATCGCGTGGGGACGCTTCGGCCCCTGGGCCTTCTGAGGCCCGGCGAGGATCATCGCGGAACAGCCTGATCCAGCACGAAGAGCAGGGGCGGTCGCGGGCCGAGCGCGCGGCCGCCCTGCCGTGCCGCACAAGGGGGGCGGCACCGAACGGGCTCGTCAGGTGACATTCATTCTTATCCCGTATTACGATGATATTTGAGCATTAAAGGACGGGCCGAATTCATCTCGACAGGCCCCGACGGACCTGGAGACGCGATGGAGGACGGAAAAGGGGCACCCAACCCGTGTGACCGCGTCTCGAGTGAAGGGCCGAAGGTCCGGGAGGTCCTCGACCGGGTGGGCGACAAGTGGAGTCTGCTCATCATCGGCACGCTCCAGCACGGGCCGCGGCGGTTCGGCGAGCTCCGCCAGGCCATCGGGGGCATCTCGCAGCGCATGCTGACCCTCAACCTCCGCCACCTCGAGCGCGACGGGCTGGTCACCCGCTCGGTCTACGCCGAGGTGCCGCCGCGGGTGGAGTACGAACTCACCCGCCTCGGCCGGACCCTGCTGGAACCGGTCTTCGCCCTCGCCGCCTGGGCCACCGCGAACTACTCCGAGATCGAGGCCAACCGCAGGACGTTCGACGCCCGCTGACCGGGGCGCCACCCGGAGACCGGGCGCACCGGAACGAAGCCGGATGAAAAAAGTTCGCACACTCGGCCATTTGTTATTTATTTGATATCCATCAGATATCTGATCGAATTCAACGCCTCCTTCGGATGATTCTTATCTGACGGTTATTATTTGCACATAAATCCCGTTGATTGAGCCACCGCTGTTGCCCAGGGGACGGCGCCTCCGGTGAACACCGGATCGCGCCCGCAATGACCAGTGGAGACGTTCAACAGTGCATATAGCGATATTCGTCGAGAACCGCAATGGCATCGCCCTCACTGGCCGGCTCATCGCGACCGAACGTCCGGAAGCACCGGACTTCTCGGTCCTGACCGCGGACGCCGAAGGCGACGTGGCCACCTGGGTCGCCGCCGAAGGGCAGGCACGCCTCCCCCACACGACCGTCCGAAATCTCTTCGAGGTGGGCGAACCGATCGGCGACCGGGAATTCGCCGACGAGCTTGAGCGGCGCATCGTGGAGTTCGCCGAGAAGGAGGACGTCGACCGGCTCGTCCTGTTCAACGACCAGTCACGCCGGGGACGACTGGTCGCCCGTGCGCTCAACCGGCGCTTGCCCGTCGTGCTCGTCCAGGACGGGCATCTCGACTTCCATTACAAGCGCCACGCGGGATCCCAGCGCGACCAGAACTGGTACTACGGCGCGTCAGCGCCCTCCGCCGTCTGCGTCTGGGGTCCGGCGACGAGCAACCACCTGAGGTTCCGGTCGAACTCCGAGTCCGGCGACGTGGTGATCACCGGGGCCCTCGGCCACAGCGACGACCCCGAACTCGTCAACGCGGCCCGAGCCCTGTCCTTCCGCCCTTCCCGGACGCCCGGGGAGCCCCTTCGGATCGTCGTCCTGGACCAGTCGCTGTCCGACCAGGGCAAGCTGACCGCCAAGGAGCACCGCGAGGTGCTGACTGAGATGGTCGCCGCGCTGGCGCCGTACGGGACGATCGACGTCAAGCCCCACCCGTCGTCGCGGGACTCCCACCTCGAATGGCTGGAGACCCTGCCGGACGTGACCGTCCGCGGCGCGGACGTGCTCGTCGACGCGGCCGGGCTGCGCGGCTACGACCTGGCCGTCACGTTCTTCTCCACGACCTACCTGCAGACGCTGCGCGCCGGCACGCCGCTGGTGCTCTACAACCCCGAGCAGCTGAACATCGTCTTCCCGGTGATCCAGCACGCCATGCTGCGCAACGTCGGATCCATCGGCGCGCTGACCGACGTCGCCCTGCAACTCAAGACGTCGGCCACGTTCGCCGGCAACGCGCACGGCGAGCCGCTCGACCACTTCATCAGCTTCGGCGACGGCGTGGCCGACGACATCCTCGACGTCATCATGGCGGCGCGCACCCCGCGGGAGCCTTCGCCCGCCCCGGTGGAACGTGCCATCTCCCCCTCGGCGTCCACGACCGCCACCCTCTCCGAACGCGCCCTGGCCGAAGTGCGCGACCGGGTCACCCGGCCGCACTCGCTCGCCGTCCTCGGCGACGACTTCTCCTACGCCACGGGCGTCGCCGTCCCGGTGCTCACCTACACCCAGTCGCTGCTCGCCCGCAGCCCCGTGGCCGTCCACTACTTCGACATCCAGGCGTTCTCCACCGTGAGCGACGTGCTGGCCGCGTTGCGCGACATGGAGGTGGTGCTGGTCAACAGCCTCGCCTTCTTCTGGCGGTCCCCCATCGCCAACGAGGTCGTGCGCGCCCTCGTCGAGTCGGGGGTCCGCGTCGCGGTGTACGTCCACGAGACCCAGTGGGTCATGGACTACGAGGCGCGAATCCGCGGCGACCGGCACACGGACATGCTGGAACTGCTCCCGCTCGTGCAGCTGCTGTGCGTCTCCAAGGCGCAGGCGGACCTGTTCCGCACTCTGGGCGCCAGGGACCCGATGGTCGTCTACAACACCGTGCCCCGCGATCCCGAGCGGCGGCGGGCCAGGGAAGGGGTCTCCAGCGAGTCGCGGATCGTCATGGTGGGCAGCGTTCAGGACCGCAAGGGCGTCGACCTGTTCTCCAGGGTGGCGGAGCGCGCCCGCGCTCTCGGCCTGCCCTGGCGTTTCACCTGGATCGGGCAGCGGACGCGACGGCTCGGTGAGAGCACGCTCGTCTCCGACAGCGTCGAGTGGCTCGGCCCGCTGCCGCGCCGCCGCGTACGGCGTGAGCTGGCCGAGTCCGACGTCTTCTTCCTCTCGAGCGCCGACGACCCGATGCCGCTGTCGGTGGTCGAGGCGGTGCAGCAACGGCTGCGCGTGGTGACCTACGAGCGGGTCGGCTCCCACGAGGTCCTCGCCGGGGTGTCCGGCTACCGTTCCTTCGGCGAGTACACCCCCGACGCCGCCTTCGCCGCGCTCCAGGCGGTGTTGTGCGAACCGATCTCGGAGGACGGCTTCCGCGAGGTGGAGGACCTGTTCGACATCCCGGCCTTCACTGAGCGCATGTCGACCGCGCTCAGCCTGCCGCGCGCGGCGGAGGGGGGCGGGCCGTCCGAGAGCCTGTACGACGAGCGCCTCGCGGCGCAGGCCGAGCAGCGGCTCGACTTCCGGGTCGCCGAGTTCAAGGAGCTCTACGAGTCCGGGCGGCACGACGACGCCCTGCGCGTCGGGACCACCGTGCTCCTCGACCGCAGCCCGATGGACGTGCTGCTCGGAATGGCGGACATCCTCGCGCAGGAGGGCGAGCTCACCGAGGCGCGAAGGCTCCTTACGGTGGCGGCGCTCAACGCCGGGGACCGGGCCAAGGCGTGGCTCACCATCGGCCGTCTCGCCCGCGGGCTCGGTCCCGGTGGCAGGGCGTTGTCCACCATCGCGGCCTACGAGGCGATGCGCATCAACCCGTCCGCCCGGACGGCCTTGGCGCTGTCGCGCTCCGCGCTCGGCGTCCGCATCAGGCGGCGGCCCGCCAGGGAACGGCGGAGTCCGTAGACGCCGAGGGGCCCGGGCGCGGGTCGGCCACCGCGCACCGGGCCCCTCGGGCACCGCCGGTCAGACGCGCGAGGCGCCGTCTGGGCCACGCGCAGGGCGGCTTGATTCGTCAGACACGACTTAGGCCGGAGGCTCGATGAGCCCCGCGTGGTAGGCCTTCACGAGCCGCCTGGGGACGAGGATCCGCCTCCCGTCGAGGACGATGGGCACCAGGTCGAGGGCCTGCGCCTTCCATTGGGAACGGCGGCTGCGCGTGTTGCTGCGGGACGTCTTGCGCTTGGGGACGGCCATGCTCTCCTACCAGCTCGACTTGGTGACACCGGGGAGCTCTCCCCGATGGGCCATCTCACGGAAGCGGATCCGCGAGATCCCGAACGTGCGCAGATATCCCCGGGGACGGCCGTCGACCGCGTCCCGGTTGCGCACGCGGGTGGCACTGGCGTCACGAGGCTGCCTGCTCAACTCGCGTACGGCTCCCGCGCGCTCCTCGGCGGAACCCGTCCTGACGAGTTCCTTGAGCTCGGCCCGGCGGCCGGCGAAGCGGGCGGCGACCGCCTTCCTGCGCTCATTGGCCGCGATCTTGCTCTTCTTGGCCATCAGATCTTCTCTCCCCGAGCCCTGATCCGCGCGACGGCGCGCTCGATGCCGATCTTGTCGATGGTCTTGATCGCCTTCGCGCTCAGCGTGAGCCGTACGAACCGGCCCTCGCTCGGCAGCCAGTAGCGCTTGTGCTGGATGTTGGGCTCCCACCGGCGCCGGGTGCGCCGGTGGGAGTGGGAGACGTTGTTGCCGAAGACCGGTGCGGCCCCGGTGAGCTGGCAGCGGGCCGACATCACCGGCTCCCGTAGCGCTGGCGGAAGCGCTCGACGCGGCCCTGGGTGTCGAGCACGCGCCCGCGACCGGTGTAGAACGGGTGGCTCGCCGAGGACACGTCGACGTCGACCACCGGGTAGACGTTGCCGTCCTCCCACTCGATGGTCTTGTCACTCGTGACGGTCGACCGCGTCAGGAAGGCGAAGTCCGCGCTGGGGTCGCGGAAGACGACCGGACGGTACTCGGGGTGGATGCCCTTCCTCATGGTTATCGGTCCTCTCTGAACAGCACGTGCTGCCGGGCGATGGGGTCGTACTTGCGCAGCGTCAGCCGGTCGGGGTCGTTGCGCCTGTTCTTGCGGGTCACGTAGGTGTAGCCGGTTCCCGCGGTCGAACGCAGCTTGATCACGGGACGCACCTCGTTTCTGGCCACTCCAGCTCCTTTCGGGTCGTAGAATGAAAATGATAACCGTTTTATTCCTGGAGGGAGACCTCGTGTCCGTCCCTGTTGTCCTCGTCGCGGGCCTGCATGACGCGGCCAGGACCGCCGCCGTCGACCGGCTGCTGCGCGCCCACCCCGGAGCGGTCGCCGTCCACCACGACCTGCGCGACGTGACCCGTGGCCGGGTGGAGCGGGTCGTCCGCGACGCCGACCGGATCCGTGACAGGACCGACGTCCGGCTCGCCCACGGCTGCGTCACCTGCACGGTGCGCGAGGACCTGGTGCCCGAGCTCGTACGGCAGGCCGGCGCCGCCCCGCTGCTCATCGCGGACCTGTGGGACTCGGTCGAGCCCCGGTCCGTCGCCGAGGCCCTCGACTGCGAGGAGGCACACGACCTCCTCCGGGTCACCGCCGTGCTGACCGCGCTGGACGCCGAGCACATGCCCGTCGACATCGCCCGCGCCGACCGCCTCGTCGAAGTCGGCAGGCAGGCCGCGCAGGGCGACCAGCGCTACCTGGCCGAGGTGCTCGCCCGGCAGATCGAGTACGCCACCGGCCTGATGGTCCACCGCGGCGACGGCGACGAGGGGGACGTGGAGCTGACACGCGCCGTGCTGGGCCATCTCGCCCCGCTGACCCCGGTCACGCCGGTGGACGGTCCGCTCCCCGAGGTGACGGGTCCCGCCCTGCGCGCCGACGAACTGGCGGCGCGCGTCGACCCGGCGACCGCGCAGCTGCCGTGCGACGCGGTCACGGACGAGATCACCACGGTCGTCTGGCACCGCCTCCGCCCGCTCCACCCGGACCGCCTGTTCGAGGCCGTCGACGAACTGGTCACCGAATCGGTCCGCAGCCGTGGCCGGTTCTGGCTGGCCACCCGGCCGCAGCGGTTGCTGGCCTGGGACGCGGTGGCCGGCGTGGTCTCCGTCGAGGACGCGGGCCCGTGGCTGGCGGCGCTGCCCGACGCAGCGTGGGAGCTGGTCTCGCCCGCGCGCCGCATGGCCGCCTCGCTCGACTGGGCGCCCACCGTCGGCGACCGCGTCCAGCACCTGGTCTTCACCGGCCCCGAGCTCGACCGCGAGCGCATCCACGCGCTGCTCGACTCGTGCCTGCTCACCCCGGAGGAATCCGTCGCCGGCCCCGACGCCTGGGCCGCCTTCGACGACCCCTTCGCCGCCGTCCTGGATCTGGAGGAGATCGCGTGAAGAACCGCCGTGTTCCGAGGAAGAAGGCCAATCCCCTGCTCGGTGTCGACTACATCGACTACAAGGACACCGATCTGCTGCGGAGGTTCATCTCCGACCGCGGGAAGATCCGCAGCCGCCGGGTCACCGGAGTGAGCGGCCGGCAACAGCGGCAGCTCGCACGGGCCATCAAGAACGCCCGGGAGATGGCCCTTCTCCCCTACTCCTCCCGCGCCCGCTGAGCGCATCGCGATCCGTCACCCTTTACAACGTAGATCGACAGGAGCCCGCCAGGACGCACGTGCTGGCGGGCTCGCTCGTGTGACCCGAGGCACGCCCTGCCGTGCCGGCCGAGACGGCCCCTGCCGTACGGCTCAACGCGCCGCTGGTGTCCCGAATGGTGCGGGCAGTCGTGATCAGCCGCCGAGGAGCCTGATCATGAGGTCGGTCATGTCGCACCCGCAGAAATGGATGCCCTCCCGTATGACCTCGCAGATGCGGTCCATGACTGCCTGCGGAAGGGGATGCAGGCCCTCGGCGCTTTCGTCGTGGAGTGCGACCAGATCCAGCATCGGCATCTGGTGGAAATCTATGCCCGATAATTCGGCGGGCTCCTCGCTGGTCATCGCGTCCACCCTTCGTGGCAGTCGCCCCCATTTTTCACGCAGGCGGGCCGAAGTATCGCCATTCCGCAGGCTTTGGTATCCATCCCTGCGCAGCACCCCCCGGTCGGCGCGAGCGTGATGTCCACGCGGACGCGGGGGTCAGGCGCGAGCGTGATGTCCACCCAGACGCGGGAGGAGTCAGCCGCGAGCCCGGAAGCGCTCGGCGAACTCGGCCGTGTAGGCCGGCCACGCCACCGGGTCGTGTCCCGGGATCAGCGCATACCCCTTCGCCGCGGCGATCTTCTTGAGTTTCCTGATCTGCTCGACGGTGTCCTGCGGCTCGCAGTCGATGAACCCGCCCACCGCGAGTTCCCCGTCGACGTTCTCGGTGAGGTCGGCCGCGTCGAAGGCGAAGACGAAGCCGCCGCCGCCCACGGACTCGTCCAGGTCGACGACGAAGCTCTGGTGGCCCGGGGTGTGGCCCGGCGTCGGCACGGCGGTCACCCCCGGGGCGATCTCCGCCTCCCCATCGGCGAGCCGCCAGTCGATGCGCGGGTCGTCGAAGTCGATGCGGAAGATGCCGTGCGCCTCCGCCGCGTCCGACAGGCCGTACCGCAACTCGGTCCGCTGGGCGTGCACGGGAACGCGCCCGGCGAAGTGCTTGAGCCCTCCCGCGTGATCGAGGTGCAGGTGGCTGACAGCCACCGCACGGATCTCCTCCATCGCGATGCCCGCCCCCGCGAGCGTCTCCTCGAGCGGCTCTCCGGATCCGGGGAGCACGGGGAGGTACTCCGGCCGCGGATAGAACCGCCGGGCGAGAGCCGCGTCACGGATCAGGGCGGTGTTGAACCCGGTGTCGAGCAGCACCCAGCCGCCGTCGGTCTGGAGCAGCACGCCGGGCACGGGCTCGCGCAGCCGCGTCCCCGAGGTGTCCCCGTGCACCGAGACCGTCTTGGGCAGGTCCTCCCAGCCGAGTGTGAGCAGGACGATCCGCCGGACTCCGCTTCCCATGACCTCAGCCCACCGGTCCCGCGGACGACGACGCCGGAGATGTGAGGGGGCACATCGCGACCGGTGCGCTCATGTCGTGTGGCGCTTTCCGCGGGAGCTGATCATCGGGCCTCATGAGCGCAGAGTACCTCCGGTTCACCGCGTCGCCGCCATCCGGGGTACGACGCCGCTGATACCCCCTGGGGGTATAGTGAAGGTCGACCGAGCCGAGAGGAAGATCATCATGTCCGGATCGACACCCGCAGACGATCCCGCACCCCCGCGTCACCCGGCCGGCCACGGCGAGAGCCCGCAGGCCGGCGCCGCCCAAACCATGCACACCGCGCACACGGAGCACGGGCACGCGGAGCACACGGAGCACACGGAGCGCGGGCACGCGGAGCACACGGAACATGGGCACACAGAACACGGGCACGGACCCCAGCCGGCGACGTGGCGGACGGCCGCCTCGGCGACCCTCCACTGCCTCACCGGGTGCGCCATCGGCGAGGTGCTCGGCATGGTGATCGGCACCGCCCTGTCCTGGGGCGACGCTGCGACGCTGGTCCTGTCGGTCGCCCTGGCGTTCCTCTTCGGCTACGCGCTGACCCTGCGCGGCCTCCTCCGCGCCGAGGTCGGCTGGCGGCAGGCCGTACGGCTGGCGATCGCGGCGGACACGCTCTCCATCCTGATCATGGAGATCGTGGACAACGGCTTCCTCCTGGTCGTCCCGGGAGCCATGGACGCGGGGCTGACCACCGGGCTCTTCTGGGGATCGCTCGCGGCCTCGCTGGCGCTGGCCTTCGCCGTCACCACCCCCGCCAACAAGTGGATCATCAGCAGGGGCCGGGGCCACGCTGTCGTACACGCCTACCACCACTGACGCCGGACTCCACGGCGAAGACCCGGGTTTTCGGCGTGGGTGTCAGGCGGTGACCGGCAGAGCCGCCAGATCGACGGGATGACGCAGCGGCCGGCCGTCGATGACCCGGAGCACCTCGTCCAGGGCCTGCGACCCCAGCCGGGCCAGTTCGTTGCCCAGGGATCCGGCGACGTGGGGGGTCAGGACGACGTTCGGCAGCTCCCACAGCGGCGAGTCCGACGGGGTGATCTCGGGTTCCGTCACGTCGAGCACGGCGGAGATCCGGCCGCGCCGCAACTCCGCGATGAGGGCGTCGTGGTCGACCAGCGACCCCCGGGCCGTGTTGATCAGCGTCGCGCCCGGGCGCATGGCGGCGAGGCGCGCCGCGTCGACCATCCCCCGCGTCTCCTCGATCGCGGGGGCGTGCAGGGACACGACGTCGCAGGAGGCGAACAGGTCGTCGAGGCCGGTCTTGCGCACGCCGAGCGCGGCGGCGCCGGCCTCGTCGAGGTAGGGGTCGCTGACCAGCACCTCGAGATCGAACGGCCGGAGCAGCTCGGCGACCCTGCGGCCGACCTTCGACGCGCCCACCAGGCCGACGGTCTTGCCGTGGTTGCCGACGTCGGGATAGTCCCCGATGAGGTCGATCGCCTCCCGCCGGGCGCGGTACTCCCGGGCCATCGCGGGCACCGCCTTGTTGGCGAGCAGGATCATCGCCACGGTGTACTCGGCGACCGGGACCGCGTTCGCGTCGGCCGCCGAGCTCACCAGGACGCCCCGCTCGAACACCGAGGGGCAGACGTGGCCCTTCACCGTGCCCGCCGCGTGGACGACGGCCCGCAGGTGCGGCGCGTGGTCGAGCACCCTGTCGTCGATCATCGGGCTCCCCCAGCCGGTGAGCAGGACGCGCGCCCGCGCCAGCCGCTCGAGAGCCTCGGCGGAGTGGAACCCGGTGACGGGCGGCCCCCAGTCGGGGCCGACGAGGGCGTGGAGCCGTTCCGCGCTCTCGCCCTGGAAGAGCCGGGAGGGCAGGGCCGCCGGCATCGCCAGCACGACGGCGCCGGGAACGGCCTGGTCCGCCGAGCCGCCCACGGGGGCGCTCATCGTGCCGCCCAGACGAGTCCGCGCTCGGTGAGCGTGCGGACCGCGGGCTGCTCCAGGTCGGCGACCCGGTGGCCGATCGCCGAGAAGAAGATCTTCCCGGCGCCCCATCCGCGGGTCCAGACCACGGGCATGTCGACCGGCCCTCGCCCGTGCTCGCCGTCCTCCGGCGTGAACGTGGTCCGCGCCAGGACCGTGTTCAGCGAGTCGGTGAGCATCCAGTACTGCTCGGTCGTCACGGTGAAGTCGTCGAGACCCGCGACGATCGGATGGCCGGCCTGGCCGGGCTCGATCGTGACCTCGTACTCGAGGAAGTCCTCGGGGTGCCACAGGAACAGCCCGCCCACCATCCGCAGGTAGTCGTGGCTGCCGCCGAAGGTGCCGACCACTCCGCCGTGCCAGCCGGCGAAGCCGGTGCCCGCGTGCACGGCGGAGACCAGTCCGGCGCTCTGCTCGGGGGTCATCGTGCCGATCGACCAGCACTGCACGACCAGGTCGGTCGCCGCCATGAGCTCCGCGTCGGTGTAGACGTCGAGGTCCTCACTGACGGTCACGCCGAAGCCTGCCTCGACGAGCGACGGGATGAACAGCTCGGTGGCCTCGACGGGCGCGTGGCCCTCCCAGCCGCCGCGTACGACCAGCGCGCGGCGGCGCGCCCCCTCGCTCACGGCCGGCCCGCCGGATCGGCGGTCCAGGCGGGGAGGTCGAGCGGCGTGCGCTGGACGCCGATCCACTGGCGCCGGGTGAAGCCCGGCATCTGGTTCTCCGCGCCGTGTCGGGCGTGCGCGTCGTTGACGTGCACCTCACCGGCCTGCAGCCGCTCGGCCACCCGCATGCCCCGCATGAGGTCGGCGGTGAACACCGAGTTCATCAGCATCGGATATCCGTTCGTCAGGGCGACGGCCTCCTCTTCGGTGTCCACGACCGTGATCGGGATGACCGGGCCGAAGATCTCCTCGGTGAAGGCCGGCATGTCCGGCGTGACGCCGGTCAGCACGGTCGGCCGGTAGAACAGGCCGTCGTAGGTGCCGCCCGCGACGAGCTTGGCCCCCATCGCGACGGACGGTTCGACGATCGTCCGGTGCACCCGGTCGCGCTGGGCGGTGCTGATCAACGGGCCCAGGTCGGCCTCGCCGGACAGCGGGTCGCCCACGCGCAGGGCCTCGACCCGGCGCGTCACCGCCGCGATGTACTCCTCCGCCACTTCGCGGACCACGATGTGCCTGCTGGAGCTGATGCAGGTCTGCCCCTGGAACTCGAGGGAGGCGACCATCGCGAGCGAGGCGGCCAGGTCGACGTCGGCGTCGCCGAGCACGAGGAAGGCGTTGTCGCCCCCCAGTTCGAGGCGGATGGGACGCAGAACGGCGGCGGCCGACGCGGCGATGTCCAGGCCGACCCTGCGCGAGCCGGTGAAGTCGATGAGGTCCAGGCCGTCATGAGTGGCCAGCGGCCACCCGGCGTCGGGACCGTCGCCGGTGACCACGTTGAGGACGCCGGGCGGCAGACCCGCGTGGTCGGCCGCCTCGGCGAGCACCTGCCCGCCGATGATCGGGGTGAGCTCGGCCGGCTTGAGGACGAGCGTGTTGCCGAACGCCAGCCCGGGCGCGACCGCGCGCATGGCCAGGTTCATCGGGTAGTTCCACGGCGTGATGACGCCGAGCACGCCGAGGGGGACCACTCTCGACAGGGACAGCTTGCCCGCCTTGTAGGGCGGCAGGATCTCCCCCGCGTTCTCCGTCGCCTGCACCGCCGAGATGCCGAGCTGGCGGATGGTCGTGGAGACCTCGTCCTCGGCCTTGGCCCGGACCCCTCCGGTCTCCCGCATGCTCAGCGTGACGAGTTCCTCGTAGCGGCCCTGGAGGTGCTCGGCCATCCGGCGCAGGTGACCGGCGCGCTCGGGCGCGGACAGGGCCGCCCACCCCGGCTGCGCGGCGCGGGCCGCGTCGACCGCCAGGTCGACGTCCGCCGCGCCGCCCAGGGCGTAGCGCCCGATTCGAGCACCGGTCGCCTTCTCCTCCACGTCGCCGAACCGGCCCGACGCGGAGGGACGCCAGGCGCCGTCGATGTAGAGATGGCCGTCGGCATGACGAGATGGCATTCGAACTCCGATGGATCGTCCGGTGCGCGGCACCACGGTCGTGTACTACTTAGTCCACGACTTAAGCTAAGTACCGTTGGTTCGAAGGTCAACTGGCGATCTCGGCTGGGTCCTCCCCGGAACCGGACGGCCCGGCCGCGCCCAGGAACGTCGCGACGGTATGGGCGAAGCCACGCGGGTCGTCGAGCCAGGGGAAGTGGCCCGCGCCCGGCTGAACGGCCAGCTCCGCCCGGGGGAACATCGCGGCGACGACGGCGGCGACGCGGGGAAGCGGGCTGCCGTCCAGCTCGCCCGCGAGGACCAGGACCCGCGCGTCCAGTGCGGCGACGGAGGCACGCGCCGCGTCGGGGTCGAAGGCGCCCGAGGTCGCGTACAGGTCGCCGGCCTCCAGGTTGCTCTGTTCGAGGTCGGATGCGGAATGCGCCTGGGCGGCCGCGTCCCAGCGGCCGTAGAAGAACGGGGCGACGGCGTCCCAGTCGGCGTCGGTCGCGGACCCGGCCCAGACGGCTTCGTAGGCGTCGTGTGCGGCGCCGAACCAGGGCTCGGCGGCGCGCAGGGCGGCCGCCTCCCGGCGGTGCTCTTCGGTGAAGTCCACACCGAGGGCGCGCGCACGGGCGGTGACCAGGGTGAGCGTCCGTACGCGCCGCGGATGGCGGGCCGCGTAGAGCAGGGCGAGATCGCCGCCGGCGGAGTGCGCGAGGAGGTCGACCCGATCCAGCCCGAGGTGAACGCGCAGGGCCTCGACGTCGGCGACCTGCCGATCGCAGCGATACGTCGCCGGGTCGGAGGGGACGGCGGAGTCGCCGGTGCCACGCAGGTCGAGCATGACCAGCCGGCGGTGCCCGGACAGCCCGCCGAGGTCGCCCAAGTAGGCCGAAGCGCGCATCGGCCCCCCGGGCAGGCAGAGGAGCGGCTCGCCCTCACCCGTGACGTGATAGACGAGCTCGGTCCCGTCGGGAGCGGCGAAAGCAGGCATGGCCCCCATCCTCACGGCCGCGTGACGATCATGGCAAGTGGGGGCCGGGTGCAGAGGCGGGGACCGATCCTCCGCTCGCCAGCACCTGGACCACCGGCAACGTCGCCGCCCCCAGCGCCACGGCCTCCTGCCCGAGCTGGCCGAGCTCGATGCGGACCTGGCCGTACATGTAGGACAGGGCGTGGCGTCGCACGGTCTCACGTACGGCGGGCAGGATCGCGGCCCCCATGGTCTCCCCCACCCATCCGGACAGGACGACCCGGTCGGGGCTGAGCAGGTTGATCAGGTTCGCGATGCCGATGCCCAGGTACTCCGCGGTCCTGCCGAGGACCTGCGACGCGCCGCCGTCGTCCTCCGCGCGCGCCACCAGCTCCGCCAGGCGCGCCTCGGTCCCCGCCGACTCGAACGGCCTGGCGTCCGGAAGCGCCAGATAGTCGTCGAGGACCGCCTCCGCCCCCACGTAGGCCTCGAGGCACCCGCGCGACCCGCATCTGCATGGCCTGCCGTCCACGTTGATGACGGTGTGGCCCCATTCGCTGGTCGTGCTGGTCGTGCCGGCCATGTCGCGGAACGACTCCGACGCGGTGGCCACCGCGGCCCCCACCCCGACGCCGAGGAGCGCGACGATCGCCCGCCGTGCGCCACGGCCGGCTCCACGCCACATCTCCGCCTGCCCGAGCGTGCGAGCGCAGTTGTCGAGGTAGATCGGCGCGGGAAGATCCCGGCGCAACATGTCGCCGAGGGGCACAGCCGACCAGCCGAGGGTCGGGGCGTAGACCAGCTCGCGCCCGGCGACCTGCACGGCGCCGGGAACCCCGACGCCGATCCCGAGCAGGCCGCCCGTCTCGACGCCGGCCTTGGAGACGACCTCCCGCACCCCGGCGAGCACGAGGCCGACGACCTGCTCGGGCTCCAGCCGGGTGGCCGCCACCGAGTACGTCGCGGTCGCCAGCGTCCCGAGCGTGTAGTCGAACAGCCCGATCTGGACGTGGGTCTCGCCGATGTCCACCCCGACGACGTGGCCGAACTCGCCGCGGACCTGGATGAGGGTGCGCGGGCGCCCGCCGTCCGACTCCACCAGCCCGGCCTCGGCGACGACGCCGTCGTTGATCAGATCGGACACGACGTTGCTCACCGTCGCCGAGCTGAGCCCGGACTCTCTCGTGAGATCCTGACGGCTCGTCGGCCCCTGGACGTACAGACGCGAGAGCAGCGCGGATCGATTGTGTCGACGCAGGTCACGTGTCGTCTGCTGCACCGCGCGTGTCACATTCCGAATTGTGCCAGAGCGCCGGGCGCGCCAGAGATCCCCGCCCGGCGCTCGCGCTCCGTCCGGAAGGCGTCAAAGCGGCGTCAGCGTTCGCGCGACCGACGTCGGAATTCCGTAGCGAACAGGCATTTCGCCAAAATCCGGGTCTAGCGTCGCCTTTGTACGAGTTCTCCCCTGGAGGCGACACCATGCTGGAAGATCCTTTATATGTGCCCGTCAACCGCGGCACGCTCTCCCTTTCCCTTCGCCTGTTCCGCACGGCATCGGGCAAGAAGACCTCGGTGGCCTTCACCTCGCCGCTCCGGCTGGCCAAGGTGCTCGGCAGTGACCAGGAGTGGATCCGCCTCAGCGAACCCGCCCTCCGGTGCATGATCAATGACCTGGACGTCATCGGCATCGTGATCGACCCCGCCGGGACCATGTCCCGGTCCGTCGCCAGGAGCGCATGATGTGCGTCCTCGAACAGGACCTGGCCGACCAGGATGAGGACTCCGCGTCGATCGCGGAGCTCCTGACCGCCCGCCTCAGCGAATGGCAGACGGGCGAACCCAAGCCGCAGGGCTGAGCCGCGGCGCTAGCAGAGCAGCCCTGCAAAAAGGAGATCACCGCCCTATGGCGGTGATCTCCTTCCATTCTCACTCCCATCCGGCCACGGCGCGCCGCGCCGTCCAGGCGCGGCGGCCGACGCGCACCAGCCGGTCGGCCGACCACGCGGCACTCGCCGCGGCGAGCCCCCCGAGCACCGATCCCAGGATGATCGTGCCGTTCACCGGGGGCCCCCAGTCGAGCCGTTCCCTCGTGTCGGTCCACACCCGGACGGTTTCCTTCAGGTCCGGAAGCGGGCCCACGTGCGTCCTGCCGGTGTGGACGGCGCCGTCCCTGCCCGTCCACGCCACCTCCACGTCCGCTCCCGGCGCGGGCAGCGACCGCCCTCCGCCGCCCGGCGGCCCGACCACCCGCACGATGTGGGCGTCGACCTGCCGGTGGGTCAGGGGATAGGCGTCCGCCGCGCGCGTCATGACGAAGCAGGCGACGACGCCGGCGACGCAGCCGATGAGCACGATCGCCATGGCAGGCAAGGTCCACCGCGCCCCGGAGCTCGGGCCGGGCGTCCCGCCTGGGAACTCCCCCGATGGGTGTGCGGAGTCGCGGGGGCTCATCTGACCTTCTTCTCGCGCCGGCCGACTTCCGGCTCCTCGGCGGGACCGCCGATCCGGAACCGCATGCGGCAGACCACGACGTCGGTCCTCCGGCGCAGCGCGCGGGCGAGGATCGCGCCGCGCTGGTTCTGCAGCAGCCGCTGCCAGACGTGCTCCGGCTCGACCTCGGCGATGAGCACGAACACGTGGGCCTCCGGAACGCTCCCGAGGTAGTCGACCAGGGGTTCGTCCAACCTCCAGTGGGCGTCGAAGAGCCGCACCAGTTCGACGTCGGGTGCCCAGCGGCCCCAGCCCTCGCCGAACCGGCGGCTCCCCTCCTCGTTCTCGGGATGGGAGATGTTGACCGCCACCACGCGGTCGCCGAGGGAGAGCGCGGCGGACAGGGCGTCACGTGTGAGCCGGTTGACCTGCTGGACGGGGACCACCACGAGCGACCGGCGGGGTCTGGGCGGCGCGGGCGTCCTGCCCAGTTCGAGGCGCTTGCCGATCAGGGCGTACGACCGGTTGATCCGCCGCATGAGCAGCACGATCAGCGGAAGCGCGACCACGACCAGCCAGCCGCCCTCGGTGAACTTCGAGATCGCCACCACGACCGCGGCGACAGCGGTCAGCAGCGCGCCGAACCCGTTCAGCGCCGTGCGCCACCGCCATCCGGCGGGCCGGTCGGTGATCCAGTGCCTGACCATGCCGGCCTGGGACAACGTGAAGCCGACGAAGACCCCGACGGCGAACAGGGGGACCAGCAGGTTCATCTCGCCGTGTGCCGCCACCAGCAGCGCGGCCGAGGCCACGGCCAGGAAGGCGATGCCGTACCGGTGGACGTTCCTGTCGGCGCGCACCGCGAACAGGTGCGGCAGGTTGTTGTCCTGGGCGAGCAGCCGGGCCAGCACGGGCAGGCCGCCGAAGGAGGTGTTGGCGGCGAGCGCCAGGAGCACCACCGTCGCGAACTGCACCAGGTAGAACAGCGGCCCGTCGCCCACGGACGCCCGGCTGACCTGCGCGAGCACGGTCATCCCGTCGACGGGCGCGATCGCGAACTTCCCGATCAGGACGGCGATGCCGATCAGCATGACCGCCAGCAGCGCGCCGAGGGCGACCTCGGCGTTCTGCGCCCGCCTGACCCTGGGAGTGCGGAAGGCGGGGACCGCGTTGGCGATCGCCTCGACACCGGTCAGCGAGGCGCAGCCGTTCGCGAAGGCCCTGAGCAGCAGCAGGACGCCGACCGTCTCCAGGTTCCGCGCCTGGGCGGCGTGCTCGACGGCCGTCGCGGGCGCGCCGCGCAGCAGACCGGCCACGATCACCAGCAGGATCGCCCCGACGAACACGACCGTGGGCGCGATGAAGGCGCGGGCGCTGTGCGCGATGCCCCGCAGGTTGATCGCGGTGACCAGGGCGAGGACCGCCAGGCACAACCAGACGGTGTACGGCACGAGCCCGGGGAAGGCGGACGTCAGCGCCGCGACGCCGGCGGCGACGGACACCGCCACGTTCAGCACGTAGTCGACGATGAGACTCGCGCCCGCGACCAGGCCCGCCTGGCTGCCGAGGTGGGTCTTCGCCACGCCGTACGCGCCGCCTCCTTGGGGAAAGGCCGCGATGACCTGCCGGTAGGACAACGTCAGCACGGCCAGCAGCAGCGCGATCCCCAGCGTGACCGGGAGGGTGAAGCCGAGTCCCGCACCGCCCGCGAGGGCGAGCACCACGACGATCGCCTCGGGGCCGTACGCCACGGAGGCCATCGCGTCCAGCGAGAGGGCGGCCAGGCCACCGGTCACCGTGAGCCGGTGCCGCTCGCCGGCGGGCTCCTGCGCCGCGGGAGCGGCAGGCGGACTCGCTACTGCGGACATCGTGTCCTCTCAGGGTTTGAACCGGTAGCCCATGCCCGGTTCAGTGATGAGATGCGCGGGATGAGCGGGATCCCGCTCGAGCTTGCGCCGCAGCTGGGCCATGTACTGGCGCAGGTAGTTGGTCTCCTTGACGAACCCCGCACCCCAGACCCGGGTCAACAGCTGCCGCTGGCTGACGAGCTTGCCCGGGTTGCGCAGCAGGATCTCCAGGAGATGCCACTCGGTGGGCGTCAGCCGGACGTCGCCGGTGACCGTCTTGTCGACGAGGTCGATCGCGTGGTCACCGATCTGGATCACGGAGGGTCCGGGCTCCTGGGCCACGACGCGGCGGCTGACCGCCCGGACGCGGGCGAGCAGCTCGTCGATTCCGAAGGGCTTGGTGACGTAGTCGTCGGCGCCCGCGTCGAGGGCGTCGACCTTGTCCTGGTGCCCGGTGCGCCCGGAGAGCACGATGATCGGGACGTTGGTCCATCCGCGCAGGCCGTGGATGACGTCCACTCCGTCGAGGTCGGGCAACCCGAGGTCGAGCACGACCAGGTCGGGATGCCAGTCGGCGGCCTCGCGGAGCGCCGAGGCGCCGTCGGCCGCGACGGCGACCTCGTAGTGGCGGGCGACCAGGTTGATGCGCAGCGCCCGGATGATCTGGGGTTCGTCGTCGACGACGAGAACGCGTGTCACGATGACCACCGGTCCTTCCCGCGAGCCGGGAGGCACCGTGTGGAGCACCCGGCGAGGCCCTGGACCGGCCGCCCGGCGAGGCGCCGGACGGAGCAGCCGGTGGAACGCCGCCGGGCGTCGCCGCCCGGCGCGCGCCGGCCACGGGGGCCCGCGCCGGCCCCGGAGCCGAGTCCGGGGCCGGTGCGGGAGTGTCGCCCTGGCACCGCCGTCACTGTCCCGTGCCGGAGGCCAGGTCGTCGAGGGCCAGGTTGAGCTGCAGGACGTTGACCGCGGGCTCGCCCATGAAGCCGAGAGCCCTGCCGGTGGTGTTGTCGTCGATGAGCGACTTCACCTTCGCGACGTCCAGGCCGCGCTCCTTGGCCACCCGAGGCGCCTGGAGGTCGGCGTAGGCCACCGAGATGTTCGGGTCGAGCCCGCTGCCGCTCGCGGTCACCGCGTCCGCGGGAACCGCGGGCGTCGGCGCGTCGCCGCGGACGGGCACGGTACGGCCGGCCGAGTAGTCCTCGGCGGGCTTGCCGCACTCCACCTTCACGCCCTGGTATTCGGCGATGAAGGGCGTCGCGGGGCAGGCCTGGTTGACGCTGACCACCCGGGTCGGCTTCCCGGCGGCCGGGAAGACCTTCAGGACCGCGCCCACGCCGTCGGCGGTGCAGTACGGCCGGGCGCCGCTGACGCCGTCCAGTTCGCCGATCGCCTGGGACCGGGCGCAGACCGTGGTGAGCAGCGACTGGCTGCCCGCCTTGGCGTCGTCATCCGCCCCGTTCGGGTCGGGGAGGGTGTCGACGACGTCCTCGGGGCCGAGGTTGCTGGCGGCGGTCGACAACATGTCGTAGCCGTCGCCGGCGGCGGACGGCCGGCTCTGGAAGTACTTCCCGATCGGGTTGCCGTCCTTGTCGGTGAAGTTCTGGCCGATGATGGCGCTGCCGACGTCGGCGCCGTTCTTCTCGATGATCTGGCCGTTGGCGTTGGAGTTGAACAACGCCTGGGCGACGCCCGTGACGACCAGTGGGTAGATGCCGCCGAGGATCACGGTCAGCACGATGACTGCCCTGATCGCGGCGAGGTGCTGGCGGATCCAGCTAGGCAGACGGTCCATTACGACATCCCCGGAAGGAACATGATGAGAAGGTCGAT
>NZ_BOOP01000040.1 GCF_016863295.1 Planotetraspora phitsanulokensis | reverse complement strand
TAGATTCGAAAACCTGTGCTAATTCTGTCACACTCCGTAGCTGACTGACCACATCCGTCGAACGAATTTTCTGAGAGGTTTTTCGCTTGCGGATGTCAACTGAAAAGTCGGTTGATGGGGGATGGGTGGTGATATGTGCACAGCCAGGAAATGTCCCAAATGTAAAATGAGATGGCTATGGGTGGAAAAGGAAAACTGTGCCGATCAAATCTGGCTGTGGTGACTCTTTGCGATAACCACCAGCTCAGGACGCATGCGGCCTATATGGCTTGCCCACCAATTGCGTGGCCTGCCCCGTATCTCGCGTCCACCGATCGAGGGCTGAGCAAGATGCTGGCGCCAATAACTGAGAAAGGGTCGGGGCTCCAACTGAATTCTGGGATCGTGTAGACCCACGAAGGCGGAGGAGAAGGAGAACGGCGATGCCCGCTGAGTATTACGGTGCCGACACCGACGACGGCTACCGGATCGATGACCCATCACCGGAGGCGATCGCGGTACTGATCGACGAACTGCATCCCGTCGACAACACCTACGTCGTCATCCGGCCAGACGGAGTCTCTCCGGCCTGGTGCGCATCGGTGTCCCTCGTCGCTGACGTCTATGAGATCGAATATCGAGTGCATGGCGAGGAGCGCCGCCTCTGCACGTACACCGAACAGGAGGAGGTACTCGACGACCTCTTGGACTGGCTGGACACGCGCTGTGACCCCACCCTGGCGTCAATGTCGTACGAGGTAGGCCTGGCACACCACGATGAGGACGCCGTGTCGCCGGACGAGGATCCCGCGTGGGCGGGCGGCGCTGCATGGCGTGGTTCGCCGAAGGAGAGACCCGCGTCGCCGGATGGGGACGTCGTCTGGCGTCGTTCGCGGCGTGATCGCTCCGCGTCGCTCGCCCCGCCTCGTGACGACCTCGGTGAGGACCTCGGTGACGACCTCCGTGACGACCTTCGCGACGACCTTCGCGACCAACCGGCCACAGACGAATTGATCAAGCGAAAGGCGTGGTAGCCGTCCCCGCCGTGTCAGCCGTCGGTGCGGCGCAGGCGCTTGAGGTCGGAGCGCTGCTTCTTCGCCGTCAGGCGCCTTTCGACGGCTCCTCGGGAAGGCTTGGTCGGACGGCGCTTCCTGGGCGGGGGCGCGATTGCCTCGCGGATCAGCTGAGCCAGTCGCATCTCGGCTGCCTCGCGGTTGCGCAGCTGGGACCGGAACTCGGACGCCGCGATGGTGATCACACCGTCGACGAGCCGGGAGCCGAGACGTTCGATGGCCCGGGACTTCAACGCGGGTTCGAGCGCGGTCGTGGTCGCGACGTTGAAGCTGAGCTCGACCCGGCTGTCGGTTGTGTTGACCCCCTGGCCGCCCGGGCCTGAAGAGCGGGAGAACCGCCAGGCGAGCTCCGCCTCGGGTACGACGACCGAGTCGCGGATGTGCAACGGGCCTGGCATGGTGTCCTCTCCTCTGAACCGACTTGCCACAATGTCATGCGACGTGACGCCCCTGCATCGACCGGCGGCTTCCAGGCCGCGGCTTTTGAGGGGCTTCCAGACCGCGGCTTCCGCGTGGCTTCTAGACGGCGGCGACTTCGGTAACACTCAAAGCGTAGCCATCACCCCCGATTCCCAATCAACTGATTTATCCCCGCAAATCAGGCGTTGCCTTGTCACGGTCCACCCCCTCATGCACAGTGTCTCGGGGAGTGGCCGCGGCCATCACGTCCCTCCCGCATCACTGCGGCCGACCTGGGTCGCGCAGAGGGGTTCTACCGAGTGGAGGCGGGCTACCCGGCCATGACCACGATTGTCGGAGTCCACGGCATCGGCAAGTACCACTATTACGAGGAGTCGGGCGGCTCGCCCGGTCGCGCCGCGGAGACCATGCGTCTCAAGTGGAACGGCTACCTGCACAAGGGCCTGGTCGGCGCGCCGGCGCCCCAGGGGGACTACTTCTCCGAGATCGCCTACTACGCCCACCACCTGCACTCGGGTCCGCCCCGGCCGCCCAAGCAGATGGACCCTCCGGCGAAGCTGGTGTTCGCTGACTGGGCGGCCCAGCTCGACGGGCGCATTCGCAGCGCCGCGGGCGAGTCGTTGACGGGCATCGCCCATCGGCTCGCCGAATGGCTGCTGGCCAGGCTCGGCCCCAACGCCGTGAAGTTCGCGCAGGATTTCTGCCCCGAGGTCGCGACCTATCTCGGCGGAGGCGATCCGCGCGTCCGCGCCCGCGACACGGTTGCGGACGTGATCCGCAGGAGGCAACCCCGTGTCGTGATCGCCCACTCTCTCGGCAGCGTGGTCGCCTATGAGGCGTTCTGGGCGCACTCCGACCTGTCCACCGAGGTGCTCATCACGCTCGGCAGCCCCCTCGGCATGCGGGACGTCGTGTTCGAACGGCTGTCGCCGGTTCCCCTCCACGGGCGCGGCGCTCGGCCGCCGGGCGTGAAGCGCTGGATCAACATCGCCGACAAGGACGACATCGCCGCCATTCCGCCCGATCTCCAGGCCTTCTTCGACGGAATCGAGCGCGACGTCGCCTGCAACATCGACTGGCTCGACTTCCACACGGTCCGCAACTACCTCGGCTGCGGTGCCGCGAACGAGTACCTGAAGCCCTACCTCGCCTGACGCTCGCAACGAACATCCTCTATGCTCGTTCAATCATGAGACATGTTCTTTTCGATTACGGCAACGTCATCTGCCTCCCTCAGTCCGACGGGGACGCCGCCCGGCTCGCCCAGGGCGTGCCCGGATTCGAGGAGCGGTACTGGGAGCTGCGCCTCGACTTCGACCGCGGCACGCTGGACGACGGCGCGTACTGGTCCGCCGTGTACGGCAGGCCGGTCGCCGGCGCCGAGCTCGACGAGGTCGTCGCGCTCGACGTGGCCAGCTGGTCGCGCCCCAACGAGGAGACGCTGGCGATCGTCGACGAGCTCGCGGCCCAGGGAGTCCCGATGGCGTTGTTGTCCAACGCCCCCGTGAGCATCGCGGACGGTGTCGAGCTGCTGCCCTTCATGGCTCCGATCCGGCCGCGCTTCTTCAGCGGCCGCATGGGCCTGGTGAAGCCGGACACGGAGATCTATCTCCGCGTCGCGGACGGCATGGGCGTCGCTCCCGGGGACATCGTCTTCGTCGACGACCGGCTGGAGAACATCGAGGGGGCCGAGCGGGCGGGCATGACCGGCGTCCACTTCCGTGACGCTGCGACGCTGCGCGACGATCTCAAGCTCGTCCTGTGAGAACCATCCGTTTCCGTGACGCCGCGACGCTGCGCGACGATCTCACGCTCGTGCTGTGAGAACCGTCCGTTTCCGTGACGCTGTGACGCTGCGACGATCTCAAGCTGGCCCTGTGAGAACCGTCCGTTCCTGATGCGGAGATGAACGCGCATTAACGCGTCCGAGCCCTCCGCTTCAGGCGCCGTTCAGCAAAGGTGGGCAGTCAAAAGCACTGTTCATCATGGGTTTCGCCGCCCGCCACGGGTGTAAAGGCCGCGCGTTAACCGTGGCGGCTGAACTGGCAGCGTGCAGACGAATGCGTCACGAAGAGTGTTCCTGTCCGCTGCGGTCGCCGGTGCGGGCGGCCTGCTCCTGTCAGGGTCCGCCCTCCCGTCGCGACTGCCGTACGGCGGGGCGCTCAAGAGGGACCCGTTCACCCTCGGAGTCGCCTCCGGTGACCCCACCCCCGACGGCATCGTGTTGTGGACCCGCCTCGCGCTCGAGCCCACGGCGCCCGACGGCCTCGGCGGCATGCCCAGCGGCTCCTTCGACGTCGAATGGCAACTGGCGTCCGACGAACGATTCTCCAAGATCGTCAAATCCGGTACGGCCACGACCGGTGCCGGGCAGGGGCACAGTGTCCACGTCGAGGTGAACGGACTGGAGCCGGGCCGCGAGTACTTCTACCGGTTCCGCGCCGACGGCCACGTGTCCCCTGTGGGCCGTACCCGCACCGCTCCCACGGGGCTGACGCCGCTGAAGTTCGTGATGGCGGCCTGCGCCCACTGGGAGCACGGTTACTACACGGCCTATCGCCGGATCTCCGAGCAGGACCCGGACCTCGTCGTGCACCTCGGGGACTACATCTACGAGTACGCGCCGAGTGGCTACACAGCGGTGAGCGGCGTCGTCCGCCGCCACGCGGGGAGGAAGTGCCAGTCGCTGGGCGACTACCGGCTCAGGCTGGCCCAGTACAAGAGCGACCCCGACCTTCAGGCCGCCCACCAGGTCGCCCCGTGGCTCGTCGTCTTCGACGACCACGAGGTCGAGAACAACTGGGCGGGCCCGGTCTCGAGCACGGGCGCCGCCGCGTTCGCCCAGCGGAAGGCCGCCGCGTTCCGGGCGTACTACGAGAACATGCCGCTGCGCCGGGGCAGCCTGCAGAAGGGCGGCTCGATCCGCATCAACCGGCGGATCGACTGGGGCACGATGGCGACCTTCCACCTGCTCGACACCCGGCAGTTCCGCGATGACCAGGCGTGCGACGACGGCGAGCGGTCCGGGTGCGACGATCGGCTCGACACGGGTCGTTCGATCCTCGGGGCGGACCAGCGCGGCTGGCTCCTCGACGGGCTCGGCAGGTCCGAGTCCCGGTGGAACCTCATCGGCCAGCAGGTCATCATGGCGCAGCGCGACGGCAGGACCGGCCCGGGCGTCGACGTCAACATGGACAGCTGGGACGGCTACGCGGCCGACCGCACCCGGCTCCTCCAAGGGATCGAGAGGTCGGGGGCGGCCAACCCCGTCGTCCTCACCGGCGACGCCCACACGCACTACGCCGCCACACTGAAGCCGGATTTCGCCGACCCCGACTCGCCCCAGGTGGCGGTCGAACTCGTCACGTCGTCGATCTCTAGCGACGGCGACGGGTACCGCGACACGGCCGGCATCGCGGAGACCATGCGGGAGAACCCGCACTTCTCCTACATCGACCAGCGCCGCGGCTACATCGTCTGCTCGGTGTCACAGGACGAGATGCGGGCCGAGTTCCGCACGCTCGACTACATCACCAGGCGCGGCGCGCCCGCCAAGACCTCGGCCCGCTTCACGATCCCCTCGGGCCACGCTCAGCTCAGCGCGTAGCCGTACAGATCATCGGGACCGCCCGTGCGGACGACGCGGGCGGTTCCGGGGACGGCGCCGGGGTAGGAGCCCTTCTTCACCTTGGTGCTCACCACGGTCAGCCGGCCGGAACCCGGGGACGCGATCAGCAGCTTCCCGCCCTCGGTCAGGACAGACGACCCGAAGGCGCCCGTCCGGTCGCCGGTGAGCAGGAGATTGTGGTTGCGGGTGAGCCCCCCGCTGCGCGTCCCGGCGATCACCTGCACGGCGCCCTCGCCCGGCGCGCCCACGATCAGCTCGTCGTCCTTGTCGCCGTTGAGGTCTCCCGTGGCCAGCGACGAGCCGAACCGGTCGAAGTAACGCGGGACGCCCGCCAGGATCGTCTGCGTCCACATCTCGCTCCGGGTCGCGGTCAGGCCCCGGGCGGAGCCGTACAGAACGTTGACCGCGCCGTCGCCGTAGTCCATTCCGCGGGTGAGCGTGGAGGAGACGTCCTCGCCGGGGACGCCGACCGCGAGGTCGTCCCGGCCGTCGGCGTTGAAGTCGCCGGTGGCCAGATCGGAGCCGAAGGCGTCCCACCTCTCCGCTGAGCCGAGCACGTTCCGGCTGTTCTGCGTGTAGGCGCCGGCGTGCCGCTTGCGCAAATCGATGATCGTGACGGCGCCCGCGCCCGGCGTCTTGGTGCCGCCGTCGCCCGGCGCCCCGACCGCGATCTCGTCCTTGCCGTCGCCGTTGAAGTCGCCCGCCGCGAGCGCTTCGCCGAACAGGTCGGTCTGCCCCCGGCTCTGGTGGACCCAGCCCGTGGCCTGAGTGATCAGCGTGCCCGTGCCGTACGGCGAGCGGTGGTTCATGCCGAAGACGCCGACGCCTCCGCCGCCCTTCATTCCGGGCGCTCCGACGATCAGTTCGTCGTCTCCGTCCCCGTCGAGGTCGCCGGAGGCGAGGGCCGCCCCGAACCTGTCGGTGCCGTGCTTGCGGCCCAGATGGGTGACGTCGACCGACCTCACCTTGGTCAGCCCGCCGGGCGACCCGAAGAGGATGTGCACGACGCCGTGCCCGTCGGCGTCGGGGACCCGGGACCCGAAGAACTCCTCGGAGACTCCGACGGCCAGATCGGCGCAGCCGTCTCCGTTGAAGTCGCCCCTGGCGACGGCCGATCCGAACGAGTCGTTGACCTCAGGGGCCCCGCCGATGCCGCCGGCGCCCTGGTGCAGCGTCTTCACAGGCTTGAGACCGTTTCGCGCGCTCCCGTACAGGGTGACCGCCCCCGCGCGCGCCTTCCCGTTCACCGTCGCGTACGGCGAGGCCACGGCGACGAACGCCGGGCAGCCCTTCGCCGCTCCCGGAATCGCGCCGGGAACCGCGCCGGGAACCATGCCGGGAACAGTGCCGGGCAGAGCGCCCGGGACGGCGACGGCGGAGGCGGGGAAGGCGGCCAGGAGGGAGGCGAGCGCCACCACCGGAGTGGCCACAGCCACCGCGAGCAGGGCGGACGTGCGTGAAACACTCATGTGCCGGATCGTCTCCGGCTATCTGGACATGAGGCCCACCAGCACATGAACCGCCCACGTCGGCTGCCTTAACTCAGCGCTGTAAGCCTCATGGTTCACGTCTCATGGTTCACGTCTCATGTCGTGACGTCGCCCTCGATGGGCGGCGCGTCGAGCGAGCAGTGGATCTTACGCTCCGGCTCCGGAGCCTCGATCAGCACGTTGGTCCTGATCGTGAAGAAGGCGACGAGCGCCGCCGCGGCCAGCATGGCGGCGCTGATCAGCATCGCCGTGTGGAACCCGTGGGTGAACGCGACCGGCGAGTCGTACGCGTCGCCGGTGAGGCCCACCAGAGGCGGGACGGCGGCGACGGCGAGCAGGCTGCCGGTCCGGGCGAGGGCGTTGTTGACCCCGCTCGCGACCCCCGCGTAGCGCTCCTCCGCCGTGGCCAGCACCGTCGCCGTCAGCGGGGCGACGGCGGTGCTCAGGCCCAGGCCGAAGACGACGGCCGCGGGCAGGACGTCGACCACGTAGGAGGCGCCCGGCCCGATCCTGCTCATGAGGGCGAGGCCCGCCGCGCAGCAGAGGATCCCGCCGGTCATGGGGATCCGGGGGCCGATGCGCTTGGCGAGCTCCCCCGCGCGGGCGGACAGGAGCAACATCAGGATCGTCACCGGGAGCATCGCGGAGCCGGCGGCGATCGGGGAGAACCCGGCGGACACCTGGAGCTGGACCACCAGCAGGAAGAACACCACGCCCATCGCCGCGTACATGATCAGCGTCACGACGTTGACCGCGGTGAAGACCCGGGACGAGAAGATCCCCACGGGGACGAGCGCGTCGGGGGAGCGCCGGATCTCGACGACGACGAAGGACGCGGCGAGCACCAGTCCCGCGATGAGGGGGAAGACCCCCGCGCCGCCGAGGATCAGGCCGTACGTGACGCCGGCCAGAGCGAGCGCAGCCAGCGCCGACCCGAGCACGTCGAACTTGCCGTGCGCCGAGGTGTCCCTGGTCTCCGGGACGTGCCGTGCGGCCACCGCGAGGACGACGACCGCGAGGGGGAGGTTGAGCAGGAAGACCCAGCGCCAGCCGGCCGTCTCCACGAGCCATCCGCCCAGCAGGGGCCCGATCGCCGACGCGACGCCGCCGAGCCCCGACCAGGCGCCGACGGCGCGGGGACGGTCGTCGTGGACGAAGCTCGCCTGGATGATCGCCAGTGATCCGGGGGTGAGCAGCGCCCCGCCGATGCCCTGGAGCGCGCGGGCGAGGATGAGCACCTCGATGTTCGGGGCGAGGCCGCACAGCGCGGAGGCGGAGGCGAACCACACGACGCCGATCATGAAGACCTTGCGCCTGCCGTACCGGTCGCCGAGCGAACCCCCGAGCAGGATCAGCCCCGCGAGTGTCAGCGTGTACGCGTTGATCGTCCACTGCAGCCCCGACATGCCCGTGTGGAGATCGCGGGCGAGGGCGGGCAGGGCCACGTTGACCACGGTGCCGTCCAGCATCGCCATGCCGGATCCGAGGACCGTCGTGAGGAGGACCCAGCGGCCCGGGGCCGAGCTGAGCCGGATATGGCCTGATTCCATAGGGGCCATCATGGTCCGTGCCTCAGGGCGTCGCATCGGGAGGTCGACTGAACGACCGAAGTGTCGCCTGACTCTGGTAAGACATGATCCGCCAGTCCCCCCAGGCGAGGAGCACCTCCGTGGCCGACCATGACAATCCGCGCAGGAACGTCCACGACTACCGGGATCGCTACGCCGATCTTCCCGTGGCCGAGTTCACCGGCGAAGGCGACCCCGGGAAGCTGCCCGAGGCCGGCTCGGTGGCCTGGCGACTGTCCGCGGAGCCGTACGACGCGGACGAGGGAGCCTTCGCGGCGCTGTTCGCCCGTTTCATGGAGCAGGTGGACACCTCGGCGGTGCGGGCGATCGTCGTGGGCGGCTGGGAGAACCCCTACGAGGAAGGATCGGAGGCGGCGATCCGGCCCCTGACGGACAACGCCGCGCGTTTCCCCGCCCTGCGAGCCCTCTTCGTCGGAGCCCTGCAGTCCGAGGAGTGCGAGATCTCCTGGATCCAGCAGTCGGACGTGACCCCGCTGCTCGAGGCCTTCCCGGGGCTGGAGCAGTTGGAGGTTCGGGGCGGGACTGAGCTGGCCTTCACCCCCGTGCGGCACGACGCGCTGCGGACGCTCCGCTTCGAGTCCGGAGGCCTGCCCGCCGCCGTCGTCCGCGCGGTCGGGCAGTGCGATCTCCCCGCCCTGGAGGAACTGGACCTCTGGCTTGGCGTCGAGAACTACGGCGGCGACTCCGCGGTGGCCGACCTGGACGCGATCATGTCCGGTGAGCGGCTGCCGGCGCTGCGGCACCTGGGCCTGCAGGACAGCGAGATCCAGGACGAGATCGCGGCCGCGGTGGCCTCGGCCCCGGTCGTGGCCCGGCTGGAGACCCTGAGCCTGTCCATGGGCACCCTCACCGACCTGGGGGCGGAGGCGTTGCTGACCGGGCAGCCGCTCACCCATCTGCGTGAGCTCGACCTCCATCATCACTTCCTGACGGGTTCGATGATCAAGCGCATCCAGGAGGCCCTGCCGGGAGTCCAGGTCGACCTGTCCGAGCCGGAGGACGAGGAAGACGAGTGGCGCTACGTCGCCGTCGGCGAGTGACCACGGCGAACACGCGGTTCGCCGTCGTCGGCGTCCCCGGCAACCGGCGGGTCGCCCTCTTCCGCGCGGCGGCGGCCCGCGCCGGCCTGCCCGACCCACAGGTGATCTCCTGGCGGGACGTGCTGACCGGCGACGGTACGCCGATCGCGCCGGGCAGCGCCGTACGGGTCGACTCGCCCGGTGAGGACGCCGAGATCGACGCGCTGCTCCGGGGACCGGGCGATCCGACGCGGACGGGAGGCGGCGCGGCCTGGTACGAGGCGTTCGGCACGGGACTGCGGCACCTCGCCGAGGCCGTCGAGGCCTCACCCGGCTCGGTGTTGCTCGGCGACCCCGACGAGATCGCCGTGATGTTCGACAAGCGCCTCTGCCATGCGCGGCTGCGAGCGGACGGCGTCCCCGTGCCACCGGCACTCCGGGAATCGGTCGGCTCGTACCGGGAGTTGCGGGAGCTGATGACCGCCAGCGGGTGGCCGCGCGTGTTCGTCAAGCCCGCCCACGGATCGTCCGCGTCGGGAGTGATCGCCTTCCAGGCGCTGGGCGCCCGGGTGAGAGCGGTGACGTCGGCCGCGTTGCCGGACGGCCGCGGCGAGGAGAGGGACGGCCAGAGCGCGGCCGGGCACGACGCAGGCGGCGGCCGGAGGGAGAACGGCGGCCGGGGGGAGAACGGCGGCCGGGGGGAGGGCGGCGCCTCGCTGTACAACTCACTGCGGGTGCGGACCTACGAGAACGAGGCCGACGCGGCGGCGGTCGTCGACGCGCTCGCGCCCGACGGGTTGCACGTCGAGCGGTGGTTTCCCAAGGCGTCCATGGACGGCCGGGCCTTCGACCTCCGGGTCGTCGTGGTCGCGGGCGTGCCCACCCATGCCGTCGTCAGAGTGGGCCGCACGCCGATGACGAACCTGCATCTCGGGGGTGCTCGCGGCGATCTCGGCCGGGTGCGGGAGCGCCTCGGGACGGCGGGATGGCAGGGCGCGCTCGACGTGTGCGCCCGCGCCGCGGCGTGCTTCCCGGGCAGCCTGGCGATCGGAGTCGACCTGATGATCGGGGCGGACTGGAGATCCACCGCGGTCGCCGAGGTCAACGCCTTCGGCGATCTGCTCCCCGGCCTTTCCGGCCTGCCCGGGAGTCCGGGTGAGGACCTGGACACCTACGCCGCACAGATCGCGGCGGTGTCGCGGGGATGGCGGCAGGGCATGCAGTCCCGGGACATCCGAGGCGAGGGAGAGACGGCGTGCGTGACATGAACACCGTCGTGGGCAGCCACGACATCCTGCTGGTGACACTGGACACGTTGCGTTACGACGTGGCGGCCCGGCTTGTCGCGGCCGGCAGGCTGCCGAACCTGGCCGGCGTGTTGCCGGAAGGGCGATGGGAGCGCAGGCACAGCCCCGGGAGTTTCACCTACGCGGCCCACGCGGCGATGTTCGCGGGCTTCCTCCCCACCCCCGCGGAACCCGGGACTCACGCGCGGCCGTTCGCGGCCAGGTTTGCGGGAAGCGAGACGACCGCCGACGGCACCTGGGTGTTCGACGCCCCTGACCTGCCCACGGGTCTCGCCAAGGCGGGCTACCACACGGTCTGCGTGGGAGGCGTCGGCTTCTTCAACAAGCAGAGCCCGCTCGGGTCCGCGTTGCCGGGCCTGTTCGCGGAGAGCCACTGGGGGCCCGAGTTCGGCGTCACCTCCCGCCACTCCCTGGAGCGGCAGATCGACCGGGCGGAGCTGGCGCTGCGTGACAGGGACGAGCCGGTCTTCCTGTTCGTCAACGTCTCGGCCCTCCACCAGCCCAACTGGTTCCACCTGCCGGGCGCCGCGCAGGAGGACGGCGACACGCTGGAGAGCCACGCGGCTGCCCTTGAATACGTCGACAGGCACATCGGCCGCCTGTTCGCCCTCATGACCAGGAACCGGCCGTGCTTCACGATCATCTGCTCCGACCACGGCACGGCGTACGGGGAGAGCGGCCACACCGGTCACCGGATCGGCCACGAGGTGGTCTGGACGGTGCCGTACGCCGAGTTCGTGCTGGAGCGGACGCCGGCCAGGCCACGTCCGCAGTGGGGGCGTGCGCGCGCATGGGATCGGATCAGGGGATGACGGAGATCGACACCACAATCAGCCCGTACGACGGATATGTCTATGCCTATCCGCACAAGACGGCTTATCGGCCATTAGAACCACGCCCTGCTCTGTGTGACGTCTGGTCGGGTGAACGGACCGACGCCCTCTTCCTCTACCTGCACATCCCCTTCTGCGAGATGCGCTGCGGCTTCTGCAACCTGTTCACGCGGACGGGCGCCCCGGAGGAACTGGTCGGCGCGTACCTCGACGCACTGGAGCGCCAGGCCACCGCGCTGCGGGAGGCCCTGCCGGATCCGCGCTTCGCGACGGCCGCCGTCGGCGGCGGCACGCCGACCTACCTGAGCCCGGCGGAGCTGGACCGGCTCTTCGACCTCGCGGAGAACGTCCTCGGAGCCGACCTCCGCGCGGTCCCGCTGTCCGTCGAGACCTCGCCCGCGACGGCGACGGCGGACCGCCTCGCCGTGCTCGCCGGCCGGGGCGCCACCCGCGTCTCCATCGGCGTGCAGAGCTTCGTCGACGCCGAGGCCCGTGCCGCGGTGCGGCCGCAGAGGCGGTCCGAGGTCGAGGCGGCGCTCGGCCGGATCAGGGACACCGCCTTCGAGGTCCTCAACGTCGACCTGATCTACGGGATCGACGGCCAGACGCGGCGGTCCTGGCGGCACTCCCTGGACGCCGCGCTCGACTGGCGTCCGGAGGAGCTGTACCTCTATCCGCTGTACGTGCGGCCGCTCACCGGACTCGCCCGCAGGGACCGTGAGTGGGACGACCAGCGGCTCGACCTCTACCGCGTGGGCCGCGACCATCTGCTCGATGCGGGCTACGAGCAGGTGTCGATGCGGATGTTCCGCCTGCCCGGCTCCGGCGGCTCGACCGAGTACTGCTGCCAGACCGACGGGATGGTCGGTCTCGGCTGCGGTGCCCGGTCGTACACGCAGAGCCTGCACTACTCCTACGAGTACGCCGTGTCGGCGCGGCACGTGCGGGCGATCATCGATGACTTCGTCCGCCTGCCCGCCGGCGAGTTCGCGGTGGCGAACGTGGGCTTCCGCCTCGACGACGAGGACAGGAGGCGCCGCCATCTGATCCAGTCCCTGCTGCAGGCAGACGGAATGCCGCGGGCGGGCTACCGGGAACGCTTCGGCGCCGACGTCATGGACGACTTCGGCGCGGAACTCACCCGGTACGCCGAGCTCGGATGGCTGGAGAGCGACCGTGACCTGGTGCGGCTGACAGGGGAGGGCCTGGCCTATTCGGATGCCATCGGCCCGGCCCTGTTCTCCGGCCGGGTGGAGGCACTGATGCAGGCCTACGAGGAGCGTTGATGACGGCGGCCGGGCACCTGTCGATCCTCTACCGCGGTCCGCTGTCGAGTTGCGACTACGACTGCGCCTACTGCCCGTTCGCCAAACGGCGGGACGACCCCGACCGGCTGCGCGCCGACCGGGCGGCGCTTGAGCGCTTCACCACCTGGGTCGCGGAGCAGGACCACCCGATCTCGGTGTTGTTCACGCCGTGGGGTGAGGGGCTCGTCCGCTCGTGGTACCGCGAGGCGATGATCGGGCTCAGTCGCCTCGGCCACGTCCGCACGGTGGCGATCCAGACGAACCTGAGCTGCCGCACCGGCTGGCTCGCCGAGGCCGACCTGGGCAGCCTCGCGCTGTGGTGCACCTACCACCCGAGTCAGGTCGCCTACGACCGCTTCCTCGCCAAATGCCGCGAACTGGACCGGCTCGGCGTACGGCACAGCGTCGGCATCGTGGGCCACCCGGACCACCTCGACCCTGCCCGACGGCTGCGGGCGGACCTCCCGGAGCCGACCTACCTGTGGGTGAACGCCGAGGAGGGGCGCAGCTACACCGACGCGGAGGCGGCCGAGTGGACCGCGATCGATCCGCTCTTCGGGTACAGCCGCCGTCCGCACCTGAGCGCCGGCCTGCCGTGCCGTACCGGGGAGACGGTGATCTCGGTGAACGGCGACGGCACGGTCAGGCGGTGTCATTTCATCCCCACGGAGCTCGGCAACCTTTATGACGGATCGTTCCGCGAAGCCCTGCGGCCCCGGCCGTGCCCGGCGGCGGCCTGCGACTGCCACATCGGGTACGTGCACCTGGAGCCGCTGGGCCTCTACGACGTCTTCGCCGGGGGGATCCTCGAGCGTGTGCCGGTACGGCCCGCCGATTTCCCCGGGTCAGGTCTCCTTCTCGGGACGGTAGTCGGCCTCGGGGACGCCGAAGGTCCAGGCGACCCCTTCCCTCGCCCGTGAGATCGACGGCGGCACCCGGAGGAAGTAGGTGCGCCGGGTGCCGTCGGGCTCCGGCGTCGAGTTGACGACCTGGACCATCACGAGGTCCTCGTCGTCGGGCAGGGCGAGGCGCCACAACGTGCCCGTCTCGTCCCGGTGCATGGGAGACGCGTTGGACTCCTTGAGGTAGCGCTCGTACCCGTAGTGCTCCAGCATCACCCGGCGCAGCTCGGCGTTCTCCTCGGCCCGGATCCGCTCGGCGTCGAGCGAGGCCATCGAGGCGCCGAAGCCGGCGGGGACGGGCATGCCGCGCCAGGAGTGGAGGGCGAACCCGTCGGGGAACGACATCGCGGGCCCCTCGGCCCGGTGGAGCCGCCCGGCGTCGTCGCGGTGCGCCTCCGACGGGCGCTCGCAGACGAGCACGATGCGCTCGAACGGCCACCACCAGCCCGCGGCGCGCGCGACCGCGGCCAGACCGCCGAGGGCCGCGCGCTCGGCCTCGGCGACGCCCGGCCGGACCCCGGAGACCGGGTCGAAGACCGACAACCAGGCGGCGTCGTGCTGACCGAAGACCGCGTCGAGCGTCGCCCCACGCAGAAGCTCGCCCGCGGTCTCGCCTCCCATCTCCGACATCCGGTGGCGTATGTCGGAGATCGTCCTGTTCACCGGCTGCCAGAGCAGCCCGCCGCTGTCCGCCCACGCCTGGGCCCAGCCGGCCGGCGCGAGCGAGGCGTGGACGGCCGCCCTCGCCCGCTCCCACGGAAGCGTGCGGACCGCCGTGCGCACCGACGCCCCGGCGGCGGCCGACGCGTTCACCGCCCGGCCGGTCAGCGAGTCCGCCGCAGGGCCATCGGCGGATCCCGGTGCCTGGCCGGTCACGGTGTCCGCTGCCGACCCCGGCACGGCCCGGCCGGTCGGCGAGTCCGCCGCCGAGGTCGGCATCAGGCCCGACGCCTCGAGCTGGAGCAGCACCTCCTCGGCGAGGCCGCCGAGACCCGCCCGAACCAGCGCCTCCCCGTGCGCGGGGTCGCCCAGCAGCAGGGCCGCGACGGCGCCGCGCAGTGGAGAGCCGAGCCAGACGATCCGCTCCGGCTGGGGCAGGCCGGCGTCCCAGTAGGCCTGCCGTACACCTTCCTCGGCGGCGGGGCGGTCGGCGGGGCCGGTGGCGAGCGCCGTCTCTTCCCAGGAACGGGAACCCGAGTCGCCCGGCCGGGTGCCCGGCCCGGGCGGTGAACTCAGCGTGGCGGTCATCAGTCGGCCACCACCCGGAAGGCGCCGGGGACGTACTCACGCTGGCGGATCACGCGATACCACCCCTTGGGCAGCGAGATCGCGGCGTGCTCCTCGTGGACCAGGCGCCCGCCGGACGGCAGGTGCAGGAAGCCCGGGCGGCTCGGATCCGGATCGAGGAGCAGCGTCCCCGGGCCTGCGATCGCATGCGCGTGACCGGTGGCCTCTCCCAGGGCCAGCACGAGGCGGCCCCGCGCGTCGCGCGGCTCGGGCGGCGCCGTCCGAGCCTGCGCGGGCACCCGCTCTTCCGGCACCGGCACGATCAGGATGTCTCCCTGGCGGTACATCTCACTCCTCTCCGACCTGATCGGGAAGGTATCGGCCGCCACCGACATTTCCCGGAGTGCGCCTCCGCCCGCAGGCCCGGTTTCGCACCACGGGTTCCGGACCACAGCTCGGCACGAAGCCTCCGCGACAGGGCTCCGCGCCAGGGCCATGAAAGGCCTGATTACAGGATTACGATCGCTCGCAGCGAACACGCGCAAAACTGGGAACACACCCGGGCTCCTGTTAGTTGAGTCGGCATAACTCAACCTTGGGAGTGAGCATGACACAGATACTTCCCGTCCTGCCCCTGGACGACGAGGTCGTCCTGCCCGGCATGGTGGTCCCCCTCGACCTGTCGGATTCCGAGGTCCGGGCGGCCATCGACGCGGCACGGGCCAGCGGTGGCGAGAGCCGGGTGCTCCTGGTGCCGCGTGTGGACGGCCGCTACGGCGCGACCGGTGTGTCCGCCGTGGTGGAGCAGGTCGGGCGGCTTCCCGGAGGGGAGCCCGCGGCCGTGGTCCGCGGCGTGAGCCGTATGCGCGTGGGCATCGGGACGACGGGCCCCGGAGCGGCGTTGTGGGTCGAGGCGGAGGTGATCGAGCCGATCGCGGCCGGGCCCAGGGCCGACGAGCTCGCCAAGGAGTACAAGTCCCTCACCACGACGATCTTGCAAAATCGCGGAGCCTGGCAGGTCGTCGACGCGGTCAACCAGATCGACGATCCCTCGGTGCTGGCCGACAGCTCGGGCTACGCGCCGTGGCTGACGACGCCGCAGAAGCAGTTCCTGCTGGAGACCGCGGACCCCACCGCACGGCTCGAGAAGCTGGTCGGCTGGGCCCGTGACCACCTCGCGGAGATGGACGTGGCGGAGACCATCCGCAAGGACGTCCAGGAGGGCATGGAGAAGCAGCAGCGGGAGTTCCTGCTGCGCCAGCAGCTGGCCGCGGTCCGCAAGGAGCTGGCCGAGCTGAACGGCGATCCGGCCGACGAGGAGGAGGACTACCGGTCCCGCATCGAGGCCGCCGACCTGCCGGAGAAGGTCAAGGAGGCCGCGCTCAAGGAGGTCGCCAAGCTCGAGCGCACCTCGGACCAGTCGCCGGAGACGGGCTGGATCCGGACCTGGCTGGACACGGTCCTCGACATCCCGTGGAACACGCACACGACCGACGAGTACGACATCACCGGCGCCCGCGCGATTCTCGACGCGGACCACACCGGTCTCGCCGACGTGAAGGACCGCATCATCGAGTACCTCGCGGTCCGCAAGCGCCGGGCCGACCAGGGCCTCGGGGTCGTCGGCGGACGCCGCAGCGGCGCCGTCCTGGCGCTGGCGGGCCCGCCCGGAGTCGGCAAGACCTCCCTGGGCGAGTCGGTCGCTCGGGCGATGGGCCGCAAGTTCGTCCGTGTGGCGCTCGGCGGCATCCGGGACGAGGCGGAGATCCGCGGGCACCGGCGCACCTACGTCGGCGCGCTGCCCGGCCGGATCGTCCGCGCCATCCGTGAGGCGGGCTCGATGAACCCCGTCGTGCTGCTGGACGAGATCGACAAGGTGGGCTCCGACTACCGCGGCGACCCCACGGCGGCGCTGCTGGAAGTGCTCGACCCGGCGCAGAACCACACGTTCCGCGACCACTACCTGGAGGTCGAGCTCGACCTGAGCGACGTGCTGTTCCTCGCGACGGCCAACGTGCTCGAGCAGGTCCCCGGGCCGTTGCTCGACCGCATGGAGATCGTCACGCTCGACGGCTACACCGAGGACGAGAAGGTCGCCATCGCCCGTGACCACCTGCTCCCGCGCCAGCTGGAGAAGGCGGGCCTCACGGCCGACGACGTGACGATCGACGAGGGCGCGTTGCGCCGGCTCGCGGGGGAGTACACCCACGAGGCGGGCGTCCGGTCGCTGGAGCGGTCGGTCGCGCGGGTCCTGCGCAAGGTCACGGCCAACGTCGCGCTCGGCGAGGCGGAGCTGCCGGTCGCGGTCACGGCCGACGACCTGGTGCCCTACCTCGGCCGTCCGCGGCACGTGGCCGAGTCCTCGCTCCCCGAGGCCAGGCAGCGTACGGCGGTGCCGGGCGTGTCCACCGGCCTCGCGGTCACGGGCGCGGGCGGCGACGTGCTCTACGTCGAGGCCTCGCTGGCCGACCCGGAGACGGGCTCGACCGGGGTGACCCTCACCGGTCAGCTCGGCGACGTGATGAAGGAGTCGGCCCAGATCGCGCTGTCCTACCTGCGCTCGCGCGGCGTGGAGCTGGAGTTGCCGGTCGGCTCCCTGAAGGACCGTCAGGTCCACATCCACGTGCCGGCGGGCGCGGTGCCGAAGGACGGGCCGTCGGCGGGCGTCACCATGACGACCGCCCTCGCCTCACTGCTGTCGGGCCGTCCGGTCCGCGGCGACGTGGCGATGACCGGAGAGGTGTCCCTGACGGGGCGCGTCCTCCCGATCGGCGGCGTGAAGCAGAAGCTGCTCGCCGCCCACCGGGCCGGGATCACGACCGTGCTCATCCCGGCGCGCAACGAGCCCGACCTGGACGACGTCCCGGCCGACGTGCTCGCCGACCTCACCGTCCACCCGGTGAGCGACGTCCGTGAGGTCCTCGAGCTGGCCCTCACCCCGGCGACGGTGGCCCAGACCGCGGCCGCCTGACCCGCCCACCGCGTACGGCTCGCGTCCTCGTCTTCCGAGGCGCGAGCCGTACGTGTTCCGGGGCACCCGCGAGTCGTACGTGTTCCGGGGCCGTGCATCCCGCGAGCCGTACGCGTTCTATGGGCGTGAATTCCGCACGGCCGCGAGCCTGGCGGGGGCCGCCGGGAAGATCTTCCGCCTGCCCGGGGGCCCGAGTAATGTTCTGTTATGCATCCGGGAGCCATCGCGGCCGAGACGCCAGACAAGCCGGCGGTGATCATGGCGGGCTCCGGCCGCGTCGTCACCTACCGGGAGCTCGACGAGGAGTCCAACCGCCTGGCCCATCTGTTCCGGGCCACCGGGCTCCAGCCGGGCGACCACGTCGCCTTCATGCTGGAGAACCACCCCCTGTTCCTGACCGTCGCCTGGGCCGCCCACCGCGCCGGCCTGTACTACACCGCGATCAGCTCCCGCCTCCAGGCGGAGGAGCTCGCCTACATCCTGAACAACTGCGGCGCCCGGGTGTTCATCTCTTCGGTGAAGCTGGCCGCCGTCGCCACCTCCGTCACCGGCGAGACGCCGGGAGTCGAGGCGCGGCTGATGCTCGACGGCACGGCGCCCGGCTTCACGTCCTACGAGGAGGCGACGGCCGCGCAGCCGGTGACGCCCATCGCGGACGAGTGCCAGGGCGTCGACATGCTCTACTCCTCGGGCACCACCGGGCGGCCGAAGGGGGTCAAGCCCACGCTGAGCAAGATGCCGCTCGACGCTCCCGGGCCGCTCCTGCAGCTGATCCAGTTCCTGTTCGCCCCGGCCCCCGGCAGCGTGTACCTGTCGCCCGCCCCGCTCTACCACGCGGCCCCGCTGCGGTACTGCATGAACTTCCAGCGGGCCGGAGCGACCATCGTCGTGATGGAGAGGTTCGACCCCGAGGAGGCGCTCCAGCTCATCGAGAGGTACCGCGTCACGCACTCGCAGTGGGTGCCGACGATGTTCATCAAGATGCTGAAGCTGCCGCCTGAGGTCCGGTCTCGTTACGACCTGTCCTCGCTGACGTGCGCCATCCACGCCGCCGCCCCCTGCCCCGTCCCCGTCAAGGAGCAGATGATCGAATGGTGGGGCCCGATCATCCACGAGTACTACGCGGGCACCGAGGGCAACGGCTTCCTCTACGTCGGCTCACAGGACTGGCTCAAGCACCGGGGCACGGTCGGCCGGCCGCTGCTCGGCGTCGTCCACATCTGCGACGAGCAGGGCGCCGAACTGCCCCCGGGCGAGCACGGGACGGTCTACTTCTCCGACGGCCCCCGGTTCGTCTACCACGGAGATCCGGAGAAGACCCGTTCGGCGCAGGACCCGCTCGGCAGAGGCTGGACGACGCTCGGTGACATCGGCTACGTCGACGATGAGGGCTTCCTCTACCTCACCGACCGCCGCTCCTACATGATCATCTCTGGTGGGGTGAACATCTATCCCCAGGAGGCCGAGAACGTGTTGTCGGTCCACCCCAAGGTGGCCGACGTGGCCGTCTTCGGCGTGCCGGACGAGGAGATGGGCGAGCAGGTGAAGGCCGTCGTCCAGCCGGTCGTCCCGGAGGAGGCCGGGCCCGAGCTCGCCGAGGAGCTCATGGAGTACTGCCGGGCACGACTCGCCCATTACAAGTGCCCGAAATCGGTCGACTTCCGCGACGAACTCCCGAGACATCCCACGGGCAAGTTGTACAAGCGCCTGTTGCGCGATGAATACTGGCCCGCGACGTCGTGATATAAGAGCCGCGTGCGGCCTCTGCCGGTGGGAACCGCTGATCGCTTAGCGTGACCTTATCGAGGATTTGCCATCGTAGTGGTTGTACCGGCGGAGAGCCGGATCACCGGCAGATCCAAATGAGGGGGATGGCGATGAGCTCGGACGAGCAGGGTCGCGGCAACGACACCGAGGTGCTCCCCGGTCACGGCTGGAGCCAGTTCGGCAGGACTCCGCCCCAGCAGGGCCAGTACGGCGGCGCCTATGGCGCCTATGGCGGCCCGGGGCCGTACGACACCGCGCCGTACGGGGGGCCGCTGCCGCCGCCGCGGCAGAAGACCGGGATGACCGGCACGCAGAAGGTGATCACAGGCCTCGCGCTCGCCGTCGTGGCGATCGGCGGCGGGGCCACGGGGGCCCTCATCGCCAACGCGACGAACGACGGCCAGACCGTGATCTCCAGCCCGCTCGTGAATCCCGCGTCGAACACCTCGGTCAACACCATCGCGGAGGTGGCCAAGGCCATCCAGCCGTCCGTGGTGTCGATCAGGATCACGACGCAGAACGGCGGCGGCGAGGGGTCGGGTGTGATCCTGTCGGCCGACGGCCTGATCCTGACCAACAACCATGTCGTCGCCGAGCTCGGCCAGGGCGGTGGAGACGTCACCGTCAAGTTCAGCGACGGCAAGACGGCCTCGGCCACGGTCAAGGGCACCGACCCGACGACCGACCTCGCCGTGATCCAGGCGCAAGGCGTGTCCGGCCTGACACCGGCCTCGCTCGGCGACAGCGACAAGCTCCAGGTCGGCGACGCGGTGCTCGCGATCGGCAGCCCGCTGGGCCTGGAGGGCTCGGTCACGTCCGGCATCGTGAGCGCGCTCGACCGCACCCTCACCGAGGGCGGAGAAGAGCAGCCGCAGCAGCCGTTCCCGTTCGGGCAGCAGCGGCAGCAGGAGCCGGGCACGACGATCGGCGGCATGGTCCAGACGGACGCGGCGATCAACCCGGGCAACTCGGGCGGCGCCCTGGTCAACGCGGCCGGTCAGGTCATCGGCATCAACACCGCCATCGCGACGTCCGGGCAGAGCTCGGGCAACATCGGGGTGGGCTTCGCGATCCCGATCAACACCGCCCGTCAGGTCGCCGACCAGCTCATCAAGACCGGCAAGGCGACCCACGCCTTCCTCGGCGTGAGTCTGGCCGACGCCACCGGTGACGCGGAAGGCGCCGTGATCAGCTCGATCACGGCCGGCAGCCCGGCCGACAAGGCCGGGCTGGAGGACGGCGACCTCGTCACCAAGGTGAACGAGAAGGTGGTCGACAGCGCGGAGACGCTCGTCGGCGAGATCCGCAGCTCCCGTCCCGGCGACAAGGTCACCATCACCTACTCGCGGAACGGCAAGGTGTCGACGGCGTCGATCACGCTCGCGGAGCAGTCGGCGACGAACTGACGTCACCCCCCGAACGCCCCAGGAACTCCCCGGAACACCCCCGGCAAGTCCCCGGAAGCGTCCTCGTGACCGTCCCCGGCAAGTCCCCGGAAGCGTCCTCGTGACCGTCCCCGGCCGGCGGCCCTCAGCGGCCGCCGGCCCGTCACCGTGTGAGCACCGCGTGAGCACCATGTGAGCGCCGTTTTCAGCGGCGGGTGAGCGCCTCGGATTCCCACAGGTCCCGGTAGTAGCCGGGTACGGAGACCAGAGCGTGGTGCGGTCCGCGCTGCACGACCCGCCCGTCCTCCAGGACGATGATCTCGTCCACCTGCTCCAGCCCGCGCAGCCGGTGGGTGACCAGCAGCGTCGTCCGTCCCCTCGTGGCGTCGAGCAGGTCGGCCAGCAGGGCGTCCGCCGTCTCCTCGTCCACGGCCTCGGCGGGTTCGTCCAGCACGAGCACCTGGGGGTCGTACAGCAGGGCACGGGCCAGGGCGAGACGCTGGAGTTGCCCACCGGAGACCGTCCGCCCGTCCTCGCCGAGCGTCGTGTCCCATCCGGTCCGGTCCGTCCAGCCGTCCAGGCAGGCCTGCCGTACGGCACGGGCGAGGTCCTCGTCGGAGGCGTCCGGGCCGGCGAGCCGGAGGTTGTCGCGCAGGCTGGCCTGGAAGACGTAGGGGTCCTGGGTGAGCCCGGTGATCCTGGTGCGGACGTCGTCGGAGGCGTACCGCCGGATGTCGACCCCGTTGATGAAGATGTTTCCGGACTCGATGTCCACCGTCCGCATGAGCGCGGCCAGCAGGGTGCTCTTCCCCGCGCCGCTAGGCCCGACGATCGCGACCCGGTCGCCGGGCGCCACACTCAGGCTGACCCCGTTGAGAGCGGGCTCCCGGTCGCCGTGGCGGACCACCAGATCTTCGATCTCGACGGCCAGCGGCCGGTCGGGCAACGTCAGGGGAGCGCCGGGCTCGGTCACCGCCGCGGGCGTCCCGCCGATCTCCCGCAGCCTCCGCAGGGCGGCGAGCACTCCGGCGAACCGTTCACCCGCCGCGCCCAGCGGCAGCACGGGCTCGAAGGAGACCAGCGAGGTCAGGGCGAGCACGGCCGTCGCGACGCCGTCCAGGTCGGCCGAACGGGCCGCGAGCACGACGGCGACCACGGTCAGCCCCTGCACGAGCACGCCGAGCCCGAGTGCCGCCGCGTCGACCCGCGACCGACTGCGCTCGAGCCTCACCAGCCGTGCGTCCGCCTCCATCCCGGCAGCCAGGGCCCGATCCCGGGCGCCGTACGCCGCGAGGTCGGCCGCGCCATGGACGAGATCGGCCACGCGCGCCGCCAGTTCGGCCCTGGCCGGGGCGATCCGCGCCGACCGCCTCCGGGCGGCCGCGGCCGTGACGGCCGGCAGTGCCACGCCCGCCGCCAGCAGGCCCGCGGCGAGCAGGAGCGCCGCGACGGGCAGGACGAACGCCGCGAGGACCACGGCGGCGGTCCCGGCGAGCAGCGCGGCGAGGGCGGGCAGCAGGCAGCGGACGAGCAGGTCCTGTACGGCGTCGGTGTCGTCGACCATCCGGCTGAGCAGGTCGGCGCCGCGGAGAGGCAACGGCCCCGCGGGGATGAGCGCCTGGTAGAGGCGTTCGCGTGTGCCCGCCTGGGCGCGGAGGGCGACGTCGTGCCCGGAGAGGCGCTCGCCGTACCGGAAGAGCCCGCGCGTGGTGGCGAAGGCCCGCACCGCCACGATGGCGACGGACAGCGCGGCCAGGGGAGGCTGCTCGGCCGCCCTCGTGATCATCCAGGAGGCCGCCGCGATCAGTGCGATTCCGGCGAGGTCGGCGGCGGCCCCCGCGAGCGTCGCGAGGACGAGCCTGCGCGGCATCCCGGGCGCGAGAAGCCGGAGGGACACCCCGGTCATGCGGCCCCCCTCTCCGCGTGGTCACTCAGGCGGATGACCCGGTCGGCCAGTTCGATCATGGCGGGGCGGTGGGCGACGACGATCGCGGTCCTGCCCTCGGAGAGCGTGCGCGTGGCCGCGACGATCGCGGCCTCGCTCCGGCCGTCCAGACGCGCTGTCGGCTCGTCGAGCAGGAGCACCTCCGCGGATGGACGGCAGAACGCCCGGGCGAGCGCCACCCGCTGACGCTGGCCGGCCGACAGGTTCGCCCCGCGCTCGCCGAGTTCCGTCTCGTAGCCGTACGGCAGAGCCTCCACGAACTCGGCCGCCTGGGCGGCCGCGGCAGCCGTACGGACCTCGTCCGGCGAGGCGTCCGCTCCCAGGGAGATGTTGGCGGCGACCGTGGCGGCGAACAGATGGGGGCGCTGGGGCACGAAGGCGAGCCGCCGGCGCCACTCGTCGAGGTCCAGGCCGGTGAGGTCGACGCCGTCGATCAGGACCCGGCCCCGGGACGGGGTGACGAACCCGAGCAGGACGTGGAGCAGCGTGCTCTTGCCGGCTCCGCTCGGCCCCACGATGGCCACTCTCTCGCCCGGCGCGATCTCCAGCGTGACGTCGTCGAGCGCGTTGTCTTCGCGACCGGGGTACCGGACGGTCACGCCTTCGAGCCGGATCGCAGGCGGTGCATGATCACGACCGAATATGCGCAGGTCGGGAGCTTGACTCCGAATCTGTGCATGATCACGGTCGGGTGTGCGCAGGTCAGGGGCCTGAACGCGAATCTGTGCATGATCACGCCCCGGGGTGATGAGGGAGAAGGCCTGGTCGGCGGCGGCCACTCCTTCCATGGCCGCGTGGAAGGTGGTGCCCATCGCCCGGAGGGGGATGTAGGCCTCTGGCGCCAGGAGCAGCACCAGCAACGCCGTGTGGAGGTCGAGCGAACCCGACAACAGGCGCAGGCCGACGGGGACGGCGACCAGGGCGAGGGACAGCGACGCCACGAGCTCGAGCACAAGCGACGACAGGAACGCGACCCGCAGCGTCCGCATGGTCGCGGTCCGGTGGGCGGCGGCGACCTGCTGGATCACCGACGCCTGGTGCCGGGCGCGGCCGAAGGCCCGCAGGGTCGGAAGGCCGCGGACAACGTCGAGGAAGTGGCCGCCGAGCCGGGTGAGGGCCTCCAGTTGTTGGCGCGTCACCGCCCGGGTGGTCCAGCCGACCAGCGCCCCGAAGATCGGGATGAGCGGCAGAGTGAGCAGGACGATGACGGCGGTCCCGAGGTCGGCGGCGAAAAGCCGTACGACGACCGCGATCGGGATGACGCCCGCCACGGCCACGGCGGGCAGGTAACCGGTCAGGTAGGCGTCCAGGGCGTCCAGGCCGCGCCCGGCGAGCGTGACGAGTTCGCCGGATCGCGCGGATCCGGCGTCCGGCTCCTGGAAACGTGACAGCAGCCGCCGGCGCAGCGCCGACTTCACCGCCGTGGCCGTGCGGCCGGCGAAGATCCCCCGCGCCCAGCCGAGCAGCCCCCGCGCCGCCACGACGAGTGCCAGCGGGAGCAGGACGGCCGTGGTGAACCTGCCGGAGAGCACGCCCGCCAGCAGTTCCGCCTGCACGAGAACGAGGAGGCCCGCCGCCACGGCCGCGGCCAGGCAGGCGGCGAGGTGCGGCCGCACGGTCCGTTCGGATCGTGCGAGCCGCAGAAGATCCTTGTGCAACGCGGGCCCAATCGGACGTCGTCAGCAGGCGGTCAGAAGAACGTGGGCAGCGCGCCCCTGCTGAAGATGCGCCACACCCATACTTGTGCGCCGACGAGGATCGGGACGCACGGCAACACAATTGCACCCATGGTGGTCAGTGTCTCGGGCGGGGCGGCGTGGTCGATCAGGGTGGAGGCCACGACGGCGACGGTGAGCCCGGCGGGGATCGCGGCCGCGAGAGCCGTCAGGGCCAGGGCCCGCCCGGTGCGCCGCGCGCCGCGGACCACCGGATCGCCGGGCAGTCGCCACGCCGCGAACGTCCAGCCATGGAGGCAGAAGGCCAGTGCGACCACGAGCCCGCCGACCACGCCTTCCAGGCTGAGCAGAGGGGCGGACAGCCCGCGGGCCAGCGCCACCAGCGTCATGCCCCAGGTCAGGGCCAGCCCGGCCGAGCCGAGGCAGATGGCGCCGTCCCACACCGCACGCCAGGCGGCGCCGTCGGCGCGACGGCGGAACCACAGTCCGGCGTCCCGCGTGATCCACGTCAGGAGCAGCGCCACCACCAGGGGGTACAGCCCGCTGAGCACCTCGCCTTCCAGTGTGGAGAAGGCGCCGAACAGGACGCCGACCAGCGCGACCAGCCAGACCTCGCCCGCGAGCACGAACGGCGCCACGGCTCCGACGAGCCGGTCACGGTCCTCCTGCGACCTGCCGAGCACGGGCAGCAGGATGCCGAGCCCGATGTCGAAGCCCTCCAGGGCGAAGTAGCCGAGTAACAGGACGGCGAGGGCGCCGAACCAGATGATCTCCATGGTCGTGGTCCTCAGAGCGAGTGGGCGGGCTGGGGAACGGGGTCGGCCGACCGGTCCGGCATGCCGAGGGACACCTGTCCCGGCCCGCGGCGTACGGCACGGGCGATCAGCAGGTAGTCGATGAGGGCGAGCAGGCCGAGCACGCCGGCGAAGCCGACGAACGACCCGATGATCGCGGCCTTGGAGAGCCCAGGAGTCATGGCGTCGGCGACGGAGAGCTTCCCGTACACCAGCCACGGCTGGCGGCCCACCTCGCGCACGAGCCAGCCGGCGATGGCCGCGACGAACGGCAGCGGCGTGATGAGCATCAGGACCGGATGCAGCCACCGCCACCGCGCGAGGAGATCCTTGATCAGCAGAGGCAGCAGGACGAGCATCACGCCGAACTGGAGCAACTGTCCGATGGTGATCATCAGGCCGAGCGCGGTGCCGGGGATGACGCCGTCGAACTTGTCCGGCTGGGTGTCCTCGACCACGCCGAACTGGGCGTAGCCGAACCCGACGGTGAACAGGGAGCCGATGAACGCGGTGACCACGCCGATCCGGAGCGACCGGGTGAAGAACTCCCGCTCGGCCGTGCGCCGGAACAGGTGGTAGGCGCTGGCCCCCATGACGACGAACCCGCCGGTCCACAGGCCGGCGCTGATCACGTGGGGGAGCGCGAAGACCAGGTTCGGGTTGGTGAGCAGCGCTCCGAAGTCGCGCAGCACCAGGCGGCCGCCCTGTTCGACGGAGCCGACCGGGTGCTGGAGGAACGAGTTCGCCACCATGATCCAGAACGCCGAGGCGTAGGCGGTCAACGTCACCAGCCAGATGCAGGTCACGTGCAGGCCCCGGGGCAGCCGATGCCAGCCGAAGATCCACAAGCCGAGGAACGTGGACTCCAGGAAGAAGGCCACCAGCGTCTCGATGGCGAGCGGCGCGCCGAAGACGTCGCCCGCGTATCGCGACAGGCCGCTCCAGCTCAGCCCGAACTGGAACTCCATGACCAGGCCGGTGAAGATGCCGAGCGCGTAGTTGATCACGTAGATCTGTCCCCAGAAGCGGGTCATCCGCTCGTGGAGGGGATTTCCGGTGACCGCGTAGCGCGTGTGCATGATCGCCACGAGGGGGGCGAGGCCCAGGGTCAGCACGACGAACAGGAAGTGCAGGCTGCCGGTCACGGCGAACTGCGTCCGCGCGAGGTCGACGACGTCCAAGGGGGGCTCCTCAATAAATAGGGAGTCTACATATAGACAGCCTACATGTAGACTCGCTACATGTGGAACAGGGATAAGCTGCGGCCGTGAACCCCGACACGCTGCGAGGGCACATGGACGCCCTGCTGCTCTCCGTGGTGGAGCGCGAGCCCCTTCACGGCTACGCCATCATCGAGGCGCTCCGCGAGCGCAGCGACGGTGCGCTCGACGTCCCGACGGGGACGGTCTATCCGGCGTTGCGCCGGCTGGAACGAGCCGGCTATCTGGCAGGCGAGTGGGCAGTGGCGGGCGGGCGCAAGCGGCGCACCTACCGCCTGACGGACTCGGGCCGCGCGGCGCTCACGGGGGAGCGCTCGGCCTGGAAGTCGTTCACGACGGCCATCGGGAGCGTGCTCGACCCCTCGGGAGGACGAAGCCCCTCGGGGTGATGACGAAGCCACTCCCCGGGGTGACGACGCCCCTCGGGGCGGATCCGCCGGGTGAAGGCCAGGCACAGTCCGGCGCTGAGCAGCTGCCATGCGCCCAGCGCGTAGGTGATCACGGAGACGGCCACGCCCGGCGTGAAGTCCTCGAACCCCGGGGGACCGTCGGCGCCCCGCACGAGGGCGATGCCCATCACGATCCTGACCGGGATCTGGAGCAGGACGAGCAGGCCGAGTGCGCGGGCGAGGGGCAGGGGCCGCCGCACCACCCGCAACCCCCGGCCGAAGGCGACCAGGGCGAAGCCTCCCGCGACCCCGGTCGCGAGCTGGATGTAGTCGAGAAGCCTGCTGACCGTCCAGAACCACCCGGGCGGAGCGGGAGCCGAGGCAGGGAGCGGATAGAACTCCCAGATCACGCTCCACATCAGCGTGGTGAGCGGCACGCTCACGAACAGCAGCGCGGCGGTCCTGCGGGCCTGGCCCACCGCCAGTTCCTCCTGGTAGCCGGGCGCGACCTCCGCCGCGGGGCCGAAGTCCTCGATCGCCAGCCGCTCGGCCTCGGCCCTCGGGTGTCCCTCGGCCTCGTACGCCTCGGCCGCGTCGAGCAGCCCATCCCGCGCCTCGGCGAGCAGGTCCCGCCTGGCTCGGACCGGACCATGGAGAAGTCGGCGGAGCCCGGTCACGTAGTCGTCGATCGGACTCGTCGGCACCGTCTTCCCTCCCGCGTGGACCTCCGGAAAGTCACCGGAACGCCGCCAGGGTATTGGCCGTCTCCACAGCCCGCCATCAGGGGTAACCCTGACCCGACCCCGGAGCTCTTGCCGTCGACTATTTTGTCTTTCTGACGTTTCGCCCCAGCAACACCTGATTAATCCTGATAGGAGAGACTTCAGGGCGGAGAGCGAGGCGGGACAGTGCATCAGGCGAAGATCGTGGTGGGTATCAGCGGCTCTGCGGCCTCATCGGCCGCACTTCGCTGGGCGGCGGCGGAGGGCCGCCTGCGCGGCGCCGACGTCGAGGCGGTGTACGCCTGGGAGTGGTCCGGCGGGCTCCACGCCCCCTATGCGCCGCTGGCCGGCCGGAGTTCGCGTGAGGACGAGCGCCGTGCCGCGGCCGAGATGGCCATGCGGGCCGTGGACGAGCTCGGTGAGGACCATGTGGAGTCGGTCGTCGTGGAGGGTCCGCCCGCGCGGGTCCTGCTGGAGGCGGCCGCCGGCGCCGACCTGCTGGTGCTCGGATCCGACGAGGCCGACGCTGAGCCGTACCCGGTCATCAACCCCATCGTGGCCGCCTGCCTGCTGCGGGCGAACTGCCCCGTCGTGGTCGTGCTGCCGGGGATGCCGCACCACCGTTCGATGGGGGAGATGCTCGCCGGGAGCATTTCCTAGCGCTTCCGGGACGGACGCCTGTCCGCCTGCGTCCTTTTTAACCCCGTGCACCGTTTCCGTTTCCCGAGCGCCGCCTGACGATCACGCCGGAAAGCGGAACGGAACGCAACGGCAGGACCCGTACGTCCCGGGGCTCCGCCGATTGGCAAGTTCATACGATTTCATTCTGTAGTCACCCATAGGAGCAACTGGCACGGGCATATCCTCATAAAGTCCGGATCATGCTCCCTTTATCCCGTGCTTATGACCATGCCCGTGGTCGCCTCAGGTCCATGCCGAGAAAGGCCGTGCGCGCCGCCGCCGCGCTCGTGGCCGTCGGCCTCGTGGTGGCCGGTGTCACCGCGCTCTCGCTGACCCCGGCGTCGGCGGAGCCGGGCACCGTGGTGATCAGCCAGGTGTACGGCGGAGGCGGCAACAGCGGTGCCCCGCTGACCAACGACTACGTCGAGCTGTTCAACCGCACCGGCGCGACGGTCTCCCTGGACGGCTGGTCGGTCCAGTACGCCAGCGCCACCGGCACCGGCCCCTTCTCCTCCAACAAGGTGGACCTCGCGGGCTCTCTGGCTCCGGGGCGCTACCACCTCGTCCAGCTCGCGGCCGGCACGACTCCGAGTGGACCGCTCCCGGCCCCGGACACCACGGGGAACCTCGCCCTGAGCGGCACGGCGGGGAAGGTCGCGCTGGTCCGGTCCACCACAGGTCTGGCCTGCAACGGCGGCTCCATCCCCTGCACCCCTGAGCAGACCGCCGACATCGCCGACCTCGTCGGCTACGGCTCGGCCAACTACTTCGAGGGAGCCGCCGCCCCGGCGCTGACCAACACCACCGCCGCGATCCGCAAGGACGGCGGCTGCGCCGACACCGACAGCAACGCCGCGGACTTCGAGGCCGGCGCTCCGGCGCCGCGCAACAGCGCGTCGGCCGCCGCGCCGTGCGGGGGGACCACCCCGAGCCCCACCCCCTCGGACACGCCGACGCCCACCCCCACTCCGTCGGACACGCCGACCCCGACCCCGACTCCCACCCCGACCCCCACGACTCCGTCCTCCTGCGCAGTGCCGGTGACGCACCAGATCGCCGACGTCCAGGGCGCGGGCGACGCCTCGCCCCTCGCCGGCCAGGCGGTCCGGGTCGAGGGCGTGGTGACCGCGGACTTCCAGGGAACCAACCAGCTGAGCGGCTTCTACGTCCAGGACCCGACGCCGGACGCGAACCCGGCCACCTCCGACGCCGTGTTCGTGTTCACCTCCAGGCCCGCCGCCGTCGGCGACCAGGTGCGGGTCAGCGGCACCGTCACCGAGTTCAACGGCCTCACGGAGCTGTCCTCGGTCTCCGCCGTGGACGTCTGCGGCACCGGGACGGTCAAGACCGCCGCGGTGAGGCTGCCGCTCGCCTCCGGCACGACCCTCGAGTCGCTGGAGGGCGTGCTCGTCACGTTCCCCCAGGAGCTCACCGTCTCCGAGGTCTACAACCTGGGCCGCTTCGGGGAGATCACTCTGTCCGCGAAGGGCCGGCTCTTCCAGCCGACCGACCGCGACGGCGTCGACCCGGCCGACAACCAGGCCCGCCGGATTCTCCTGGACGACGCGTCCAACGTGCAGAACCCCCCGGTCCTGCCGTACCACACGAACGGCTTGAACACCGTACGCGTGGGTGACGGGACCACCGGGCTGACCGGCATCCTGACCTACGGCTTCGACCTCTACCGGGTGGAGCCGACCTCGCCGGTGGTCTTCGCGGCCGACAACCCCCGCCCGGCCAAGCCGGCCAAGGTGGGCGGCGACGTCCAGGTGGCGAGCCTCAACACCCTCAACTGGTTCACCACGCTGAACAAGCGCGGCGCCAACACCGACGAGGAGCGCCAGCGTCAGCTCGCCAAGCTCGTCGCGACGCTGAAGGGCCTGGACCCGGACGTGGCCGGCCTCATGGAGGTCGAGAACAACGGCGCCACCGCGCTGAACACACTGGTGAACGCGCTGAACGCCGAGGTCGGCGCGGGCACCTACAAGGGGATCACCTCCCCGGTCCCCGGTACCGACGAGATCCAGGTGGCCTTGATCTACAAGCCCGCCGTGGTGAAGCCCGTGGGAGCCGCCCAGTCCTCCACCGACCCGGTGTTCCGCCGGCCGCCGCTGATCCAGATGTTCCAGCGCACCAGGGATGACGACGACGGCCGGATCTTCACCATGATCGTCAATCACTTCAAGTCGAAGGGCTGCGACGGCGCGACCGGAGCCGACCTCGACCAGGGCGACGGCCAGAGCTGCTTCAACGCCGAGCGCGTCCGCCAGGCGCAGGCCGTGCTCGGGTTGATCGACACCTACAACCTGCCCAACCCCGTCGTGGCCGGCGACCTCAACGCCTACGGCGAGGAGGACCCGATCCACACGCTGGAGGCCGGGAAGCTCACCAGCCTGAGCAAGAAGTTCATCGACAAGCAGGACCGCTACAGCTACGTCTTCGACAGCCTGTCGGGCGAGCTCGACCACGTGATGGTCGGCAAGCAGCTGCTCAAGCGGGTGACCGGGGCGACGATCTGGCACATCAACGCCGACGAAGGCCGGTTCATGGACTACAACACCGAGTTCAACCCGCCGTCGCTGTACTCGCCGGGCGCGTTCCGCTCGTCCGACCACGACCCGCTGCTGTTCGGGCTCGACCTGGACTGAGGCACGGGTTTCTAGTCCCCCGCCGGGCCGATCGCGTCGCGATTCCCGGCGGGGGGCGCTCCCGGCATCCCTCCCGTCCTCGGGTAGCGCAGGTCGAAGGCCGGCCGTTCGGACCTGATCGGCGGGAGATGCGTGAAGTTGTGGCGCGGCGGCGGGCACGTGGTGGCCCACTCCAGCGAATTGCCGGAGCCCCAGGGGTCGTTCACGGTGACCCGCTCGCCGCGCCTCCATGTACGCCAGACGTTGTACATGAACGGCAGGGTCGAGGCGCCCAGCAGGAACGCGCCCACGCTGGAGATCATGTTGAATTCCGTGAAGCCGTCGACGGGGGAGTAGTCCCCGTAGCGCCGCGGCATCCCGATCACGCCGAGCCAGTGCTGGATCAGGAACGTCATGTGGAACCCGATGAAGAGCATCCAGAAGTGGATCTTCCCGAGGACCTCGTTCAGCATCATGCCGGTGAACTTGGGCCACCAGAAGTAGAACCCGCCGAACATCGCGAAGACCACGGTCCCGAACACCACGTAATGGAAGTGCGCGACGACGAAGTAGCTGTCGGTCACGTGGAAGTCGAGCGGCGGCGACGCGAGGATCACGCCGGTGAGGCCGCCGAGCAAGAACGTCACGAGGAACCCCACGGAGAACAACATGGGCGTCTCGAATGACAGGTGGCCCCGCCACATCGTCCCGGTCCAGTTGAAGAACTTCACCCCGGTCGGCACCGCGATCAGGAACGTCATGAGCGAGAAGAACGGCAGGAGCACCTGGCCGGTGGCGAACATGTGGTGCGCCCACACGGTCATCGACAGTGCCATGATCGAGATCGTCGCGCCGACCATGCCGATGTAGCCGAACAGCGGCTTGCGGCTGAACACCGGGATGATCTCGGTGATGATGCCGAAGAACGGCAGCGCGATGATGTAGACCTCGGGATGGCCGAAGAACCAGAACAGGTGCTGCCAGATCATGGCTCCGCCGGTCTCGGCGTCGAAGACGTGCGCGCCGAGCTTGCGGTCGGCCTCCAGGACGAGCAGCGCCGCCGCCAGCACCGGGAACGCCAGCAGCACCATGATCGACGTGAACAACACGTTCCACGTGAAGATCGGCATCCGGAACATGTGCATGCCCGGCGCCCGCATCGTGACGATCGTGGTGATGAAGTTGACGGACCCCAGGATCGTGCCGAGGCCGGCCAGCGCCAGGCCCATGATCCACAGGTCGCCCCCCGGTGAGGGGCTGAAATCCACGGCGGACAGCGGGGAGTAGGCCGTCCAGCCGAAGGCGGGCGCGCCCCCCACCACGAAGCTGCCCAGCACCATGAGACCGCCGAACAGGAACATCCAGTAGCTGACCATGTTGAGCCGGGGGAACGCCACGTCCGGCGCGCCGATCTGGAGCGGCATGATCTCGTTGGCGAACCCGGCGAACAGGGGCGTCGCGAACAGCAGCAGCATGATCGTGCCGTGGAGGGTGAACATCTCGTTGTAGCGCTGCAGGCCGACGAACTGCAGCCCCGGCTCGAGCAGCTCGGCCCTGATCACCATCGCCATGAGGCCGCCGACCAGGAAGAAGCCGAAGGTGGTGATCATGTAAAGGTGCCCGATCACCTTGTGGTCGGTGCTCGACAACCAGGCTGCCAGGACCGTGCCCGGCCGCCGTTGTTCGGGAACGGGTCTCACGACTTGAGTGGTCATGCGGTGGCTCCTTTTCGCGAAGGAGGTCCCGTGTGCTGATACCCGGTGCCGTGCGGTGGAATGCTGAGATCGCAGGTGTGGTTGTGCAAGTGACGGAACGGATGAAAGGAGTCGCCCCGTGGCGACCATTGAGGTGACCGAGCAGAACTTCAACGACATCGCCGACAACGGCATCGTCCTGTTGGACTTCTGGGCGTCGTGGTGCGGCCCCTGCCGCACGTTCGCGCCCATCTTCGAGAAGGCGTCGCAGGAGCACACCGACATCACGTTCGGCAAGATCGACACCGAGGCCCAGCCCGCGCTGTCCCAGGGTTTCGAGATCACGGCGATCCCCACGATCATGGCCGTCCGGGACGGCATCGTGGTGTTCTCGCAGCCCGGCGCGCTCCCCGCGCCCGCGCTCTCGGACCTGATCAGCCAGCTGCGCGCGCTCGACATGGACGCCATCCGCGCCGAGATCGCGGCAGAGGCGGGCCAGCAGGGCTGACGCGGGGCGGGCGGCCCGCCCCGCGCCGGCGGATCAGGGTTTGCGGCCGACGCCGCTGAAGCCGGCCGACGGCGCCTGCGCGAGCCGAGGCTCGTCGGGGTCGGGTCGCCAGTCCTCCGGGTAGACGAGCCCCGGTTCCAGCAGCTCGTATCCGTCGAAGAACCGGGCGATCTCCTCGTGCGACCGCAACGCGAGCGACGCCGTCGCCCGGTTGTAGACCTCCAGGGCCTCGGGCGTGAGCTCGGGGCGCGCGTCACGCGCGTGGGAGATCGCCAGGTAGCTCCCCGGGGCGCTCAGATCGCGCAGCCGCCCCACCACCTCGTACGGCTTCGCCGAGTCGGGGATGAAGTGCAGCACGGCGAACATCAGGAAGGCGACCGGCCGGTCGAAGTCGACCAGTCCGTCGAGCTGGCCGATCAGGTCGTCCGGCTCACGGAAATCCGCCCGCACGACGGACACGTGCGGGTCCCCGCTGAGCAGGGCCCTGGCGTGCGAGCACACCACCGCGTCGTAGTCGACGTAGGTCACCCGCGTGTCAGGCGCCGTCATGTGCGCGATCTCGTGCACGTTGCCCTGCGTGGGCAGGCCGGAGCCGATGTCGACGATCTGGCGGACGCCGGCATCCACCAGTTCCCGTACCGCTCTGGCCAGGAAGGCGCGGCCCTCGATGGCCGATGACCGGGTGTCCGGGAACGTCGCCAGGATGCTCTCGGCGGCCGCCCTGTCCACGGCGAAGTTGTTCTTGCCGCCCAGGAAGTAGTCGTACATCCGGGCGACGTTGGGGGTGTTCGGGTCCACGCCCTCGGGGGCTGGCCGGGGATCCGTCATCTTCATCTCTTTCGGCTCGCGGGCGTCGCGTGGGGGGGGTGCGCGGCGTTCTGCGCGTCAGGTGGAACGGTAGAGCTCGGCCACCCGGAACGCCAGATCCAGGGACTGACCGCGGTTGAGGCGCGGGTCGCAGGCCGTCTCGTAGCGCAGCGCCAGATCCTCTTCGGCGATCTCGTGCCCGCCGCCGACGCATTCGGTGACGTCGTCGCCGGTGAACTCGATGTGGACCCCGCCCGGGTGCGTGCCCAGCGCGTGGTGCACCTCGAAGAAGCCCGCCACCTCGTCGAGCACGTCGTCGACCCGGCGGGTCTTGTGGCCGCTCGGCGCCTCGAAGGTGTTGCCGTGCATGGGGTCGCAGATCCACGCCACCGTGGCGCCGCTCGCCCGCACCTTCTCGACCAGCGTCGGGAGCGCCTCGCGGACCCTGCCCGCCCCCATGCGGCTGATGAACGTCAGCCGGCCCGGCTCGTTGTCCGGGTTCAGCTTCTCGATCAGCGCGATGGCCTCTTCGGGCGTCGTGGTCGGGCCGAGCTTCACACCGATGGGGTTGCGGATCTTGCTGAAGAACTCCACGTGCGCGCCGTCGAGCTGCCGGGTGCGCTCGCCGATCCAGACCATGTGGGCCGACACGTCGTACGGCAGGCCCGTCCGGGAGTCGATCCTCGTGAGCGCCCGGTCGTAGTCGAGGATCAGCGCCTCGTGCGAGGAGTAGAACTCAACGGTGTGGAACTCCTCGGGCTCGGCCCCGCAGGCGCGCATGAAGGCGAGCGCCTGGTCGATCTCCCTGGCCAGCTTCTCGTAGCGGCGCCCGGCCGGGGACTCGGCGACGAAGTCCTGGTTCCAGGCGTGCACCTGCCGCAGGTCGGCGTAGCCGCCCTTGGTGAAGGCCCGGGCGAGGTTCAGCGTGACCGCGGAGGAGTGGTAGGCCCGCAGCAGACGGGAGGGGTCGGGGCGGCGCGCCTCGGGAGTGAAGTCGAACCCGTTGACCATGTCGCCGCGGTAGGCGGGCAACTCGACGCCGTCGCGGGTCTCGGTGTCCTTGGACCGGGGCTTGGCGAACTGGCCGGCGACCCGGCCGATCTTGACCACGGGAACGCGGCCGGCATAGGTGAGCACGATCGCCATCTGCAGCAACGTCTTGAGCTTGTTGCGGACGTTCTCCGCGGTCGCGCCCGCGAAGGTCTCCGCGCAGTCGCCGCCCTGGAGCACGAAGGCCTCGCCCCGGGCGACGGCCGCGAGGCTCTGCTTCAGCTGGTCGCACTCGCCCGCGAACACCAGGGGCGGCAGCCCCTTGAGCTCGTCGACGACCCGCGCGAGCTCGCCGCGGTCAGGCCAGTCCGGCTGCTGGGCCGTGGGCAGGTCACGCCACGTATCGAGGTGAATTGCGCTCACGAGACACTAGGTTATTGCACCCTGCGGGCTGTGGCCCTCCCGCCGTCCGCTCTGTGAGATCACTTTTGGCCGCTCGTTGGCGACAGCCGTACGTGCTCGGGAAGAACGCCGAGTCCGATGAAGCGGCGGGCGAGCCCGCCGAGGACCGGCAGGCGGGACAGGCCGCGAGGCACGGAGACGGGCCGGGAGTCCAGCGTGGGGCTGATCAGCCGGTTCTGCACCGTCCGCTGGGCGGCCTGGGTGATCACGGTCGGGATCTTCCGGCGGCGCTCCACCCTGGCCAGCAGCGCCCGCGGCGCCTCGCCCCGCAGCAGGGCCGGTCCCACGATGTTGGCCGTCGCCACGGCGTCCTGGACCGCGAGGTTGATGCCGACGCCGAAGACCGGGGACATGGCGTGGGCGGCGTCCCCGATGAGCAGCAGCCCGGGCAGGTGCCAGCGGCTCAGCCGGTTCAGCGCCACCCGCAGGACGCCGACCTCGTCGAAGCCGCCGAGCCGGTCCACCCGCCCGCCGAGGTACGGCAGGAGCCGCGCGACCTTGGAGCGCAGGGCCTCGACGCCCTCGGACTTCAGCTGATCGAAGCCGCCTTTGGGGATCACGTAGGCGAGCTGCCAGTACGTCCCGCGGTTGATCGCCACCATGAGATGGCCGGCGGACGCCCGCAGGAAGGGCTGGTCGGGGTCACCCTCCTCCCGCGGCAGGCGGAACCAGACGACGTCCATCGGCGCGCCGAACTCCCGGGGGGCCAGGCCCGCGGCCCGGCGGACGTCGGAGCCCCGCCCGTCCGCGCCCACGGTGAGCGTCGCGTGGATCTCGTGCTCCTCGCCCGCCTCGTCGCGGTAGCGGAGCCCGCGGATCGCGCCGTCGCTCCGGATGAGGTCGGTGACGGTGGAGTTCATCAGCAGGTGGAAGTTCGGGTGCTTGGCCGCCTCCGCCGTGATCAGGTTGAGGAAGTCCCACTGCGGCACGAAGGCGATGTACTTGTACCTGCCGGGCAGCCGGCTCAGGTCGGCCATGGGGACGGCTCCGTCGTCGGTGACCATCGACAGGGAGTGCACCTTGCGGTGGGGGAGCTGGTGGAACTTCTCGGCCAGGCCGAGCTCGTCGAGGATCTGGAGCGTCGACGGGTGGATGGTGTCCCCGCGGAAGTCGCGGAGGAAGTCTCCGTGCTTCTCGAGCAGTGTCACGTCGACGCCCGCTCGGGCGAGGAGGAGGGCGAGGACGGCTCCCGCCGGGCCCCCGCCTGCGATCGCACATGTCGTCCGCATAATTCATCACCCCATGAAATTGTCGCACGGCACCCCCGCTCCGCTCCAGTCGCCGGGGCTCCCGGGGGCGCCCTCGGGGCTACGCGACGCGCAGCGCGTCCAGGCTCCGCACGAGAGCCGAGGTGGCGAGGTCGCGAAGCCGCGCGTAGGCCTCCTCGGGATACTGCCGGGGGCCGTTCTCCACCAGGAGGATCAGGTACAGGTACGTCCGGTAGAGGTCGGTGCGCACCTGCGCGGCCGGGGTGAGCAGGATCGTCCCGCCCGCCTCGCGGTAACCGGCGACCAGCGGGTCGTCCTCCCGGATCTCCTCGAAGATGGTCGGCGTGATGAAGTCGGCCAGCGGGTCGCCCCAGAAGGCCCTCTCGTGGTCGATCAGCGCCTGGATCCGCCTGCCCGGGCCCTCTCCGGTCAGGAACACGTTGCCCGGCCAGATGTCGAAGTGGACGAGCGCGGGCGTGACGACCTCGTCCAGGGCGGGTGCGGCGGCGCCGACCAGCGCGTGGATCTCCGCGACGGGCGCGGGCAGCGGCGTGCCGTAATGGACCGCGTCGTCGAGCAGCGCGCCCACGATGACGAGGAACGCCTCCCGCCAGCCGGCCCCGGTGAGCCCGGCGAAGGGGTAGCCGAAGACCCCGGTGCCGGGGATCGTGTGCAGGCGGGCCAGGTGGCGGCCGAGCTCGTGCCTGAGCGAGGCGTCCTCGCCCGGGCCGAGCGCGGCCTGGTTCCAGGGAACGCCGTCGAGCGCCGACAGGACGAGGTAGTCCCCGCCCAGGGCGGGATCGTCGAAGGACGCGTGCAGCAGGGCGGGCAGCGGCAGACCCGCCGGCTCGGCCAGCCGGTAGACCATGGCCTCGGTGCGCAGCAGGTGCCGTTCGTAGGTCAGCAGCCGCAGGTCGGGAGGAGGACCGACCTTGAGCACGACCTGGCGGCCGTCCTCGAGGCCGAGCCGGTACACGGCGTTGGCGAAGCCGTCCTCGAGTTCCTCCGAAGAGAGCACGCCCGTGCCCAGCGCGCCCCGGAGGGTCGCGTCGAGCTGGGCGGCCGACAACCGCCGCTTGGTCCGGCTGTCCACCGGGCCCTACCCCTGCGGGCCCGAGGCGGCGATGGTCCAGCTCGCCTCGTGGGTGTCTCCCGGCTTCAGCGCGATCAGATCGGTGCCCGAGTTGAAGGCGTCGGGCGGGCACGTCATCGGCTCGATGGCCAGCCCGTGATGGTCGAGCGCCGAGCCGGTGCAGATCTGGACCCAGGGCATCTCGGCGGGGTTCCAGGAGACCTCCACCCCGCCGTCCGGCCCGCGCAGCCGCACCCGCCCGTCGGTGAGGCCCGTGAAGGCGTGGTCGATCGCGGTGTCGCCCACCACGCGGGGCGTCCGGAAGTCGTACGGCGTCGCGGCCACGTCCTCCAGGGCGCGCGGGGCGAGCACCTCGTCGGTGAGCAGGACCTGCCCGGCGGGGAGGTCCAGCTCGTACTCCTGCACCCGGGGCCCGGCGAGCAGCCACGGATGCGGGCCGCAGCCGTAGGGGGCGGCGTCCTCGCCCGTGTTGCGGGCGGTCAGCGTCGTCGTGAGGCCGCGTCCGGACACGGCGTGGCGGACCTCGAGCGCGATCCGGAACGGGTAGCCGTCGGTCGGCTCGATCGTGTGGGTGAGCCGGACGAAGCCGTGGTCGTCCTCGACGTCGAGGACCTCGGCGCAGGTCCAGAGCAGGTTGCTGACCAGGCCGTGCAGGGCGTGTCCCCGGGCGGGTTCGGTGATGGGCAGATCGTGGCGGACGCCCTCGAACGTGTACGTGCCCCCGACGACCCGGTTCGGCCAGGGAGCCAGGACGGTGCCGCTGAAGTAGGGGATCGGCCCGTCCTCGGGCCAGCTCGTCACGAGGTCGCGACCCTGGTGGCGCAGGACGCGGACCGCCCCGCCCCTTTCGCTGATCACCGCTTCGTAGCCGCCGCCGATGATGGTGTACTCGGGCACGGGGAGTCCTCTCGCTGACGCCACGTCAACATCAACCTGGTCACGTAATCGTATGCTGGCAATCATCCCAGTTCGGAGGGCTTGATCCCGAATCGGGGGGACGAGAGAGCGTCGTGCCCGGGTCAGCGCACCTCGCCGTTCTTGATGACGTCGCGGTACCAGAGCGCGCTGTCCTTGGGGTGCCTGCTCAGGGTGGCGTAGTCGACGTACACGATGCCGAAACGCTGGCCGTATCCCTCCGCCCACTCGAAGTTGTCGAGCAGCGACCAGACGTGGTAGCCCTCGACGCGGGCACCCTCCTCGATCGCCCGGTGCATGGCGACGAGATGGTCACGCAGGTAGGCGATGCGGTCGTCGTCGCGGACCCGTCCGTCGTCGCCGAGACGGTCGAGGGCCGGCATGCCGTTCTCGGTGACGACCAGGGGCACGCCGGGGAGGTCGTCCCTGAGCCGCACGAGGATGTCGTGGAAGCCGTCCGGGTAGATCTCCAGCCACTCGGCCTGCGCCCTGGGGTGCAGGAACACCCGCTCTCCCGCGCCGTTCACGAAGACGGGCGTGTAGTACTGCACGCCGAGCAGATCGACGGGCTCGCTGATGATCGCGAGGTCGCCGTCGAGGATGTGGTCCCTGATCGGCCCGCGCTCGGCCAGCCAGTTCAGGGTGTCCTCCGGATAGCGGCCCTTGAAGATCGGGTCGAGGTAGACGCGGTTCTCCAGGCCGTCACGGTGCCAGGCGGCCTCCCGGGCCTCGGGGGTGTCGTCCGCCGGATAGGTGGGGTGCAGGTTCAGAGCGGGACCGATCCGCGCGTCCGGGCGCACGGTACGCAGGGCCTGGGTGGCCAGGCCGTGCGCGAGCAGCAGGTGGTGGCAGGCGACGTAGGCGCGCGCGTCGTCCTTGATGCCCGGCGCGTGGACCCCGTATCGGTAGCCGCTCTCGACGACCGTCTTCGGTTCGTTGATCGTCAGCCAGTCGCCGATCTCCAGGGCCTCGAAGACGATCGAGGCGTAGTCGGCGAACCTCGCCGCGGTGTCCCTGTTCTCCCACCCGCCCCGGTCCTGGAGGTCCTGGGGCAGGTCCCAGTGGAAGAGCGTGGCCATCGGGCGGATGCCGCGCTCGGCCAGGCCCTCGGTCAGACGGCGGTAGAAGTCGAGGCCTCTCTGGTCGGGTGCGCCCGATCCGGACGGCTGGATCCGCGGCCAGGCGATCGAGAAGCGGTAGCTGTGCAGCCCGAGGTCGGCCATCAGGTCGAGATCCTCGAGGTAGCGGTGATAATGGTCGGCGCCCGGCTCGCCGGTCTCGCCGAACGCGACGTTGCCGGGGACGGCGGCGAAGGTGTCCCAGACGGACCTGCCTCGCCCGTCCTCCGTGGTCGCCCCCTCCACCTGATAGGCCGAGGTGGCCGCCCCCCACACGAAACCGTCAGGGAACCGCAGGCCGTCCATGTCTCTCCTTGTCGAAGCCGCCCCCTGGCCTCGGGAACATCGGATGGGAGCGCTCCCAGGAGCGTACAGAATTCAACCGCAATCGTCAATGGCTCGACCGGCCGCGGAGTATTCGGCGCATTTTCGAGAAATGACGATTCGTGAAATCGCATATGTCAGGAAAATTATGCGGATATCTTGACGTGAACCAGTCATAATCCATAGCCTGATCGCAAATGAAGCGCTCATCTGGTAGGCGCTCACCGGCTCACCCGCCGTACCACCTCGGGGTTTCCCCATCGGCCATGGGATGTCTCGCGACATGAGACGTGGCACGACCCGCCGGTGAGATACGCGCGAGATACGCGACGGATGGACGACGGTGACGACTCATCGCCTGACGGGGGTTACCGGACGAATGGCTCAGGACTATGCGGCATCCGTACGACCCGCTCTCATCCCCTGGCAACGAGAGCGCTTTCGCGCACTGGACGCGGGCCGGCCGGCGTGATGCTCCAGGCGGTGTTCCGGGCGGCGGATCTCGAGTGGACGGGTCCCCTCGCCTGGGGCCAGCGGTCCATCTGGGAGGCGATGCGGCTCGTCGGCGTTCCCGGCGACCGCTACTTCAACTTCACGCGGACGGTGACCGTGCCGCGCGCCGCCGGGTCGCCCGGTCCGGACACGGTCGCCCGCGCGCTCGCCATGGTCGTGGAACGCCACGACTCGCTGCGGACCAGGGTCAGGATCGGCTCGGACGGCGAGCCGTACCAGGTCGTGGGGGTCAGCGGCGGCATCGAGGCCCGGGTGGGCGCGGACCTCGACGCGGAGGCCGTGGCGGAGGAGAGGTTCGACCCGGCGGGGGACTGGCCGGTCCGCGCGGGGCTGGTCACCCGTGACGGAGTCGTGGAGCAGGTGATCCTCGCGTTCTGCCACACGGCCGCGGACGGCTACGCGGGCGACATCGTCGCGCGCGACCTGCGCGTGGCCCTGCTCAGAGGGGCGCCGCCCGGCGGGCCGGAGCAACTGCGGGATCTCGTCGGCAGGCAGGAGGGCCACGACGCCGCCCGCGGCGAGCGCTCGGTCGCGTTCTGGGAACGCGGCATGGCCGAGCTCGGCGGGCCGGTGTTCGAGCAGCCGAGGCGGGAGCCCTCCGCCGAGCCCCGCTACCAACGGCTCACGATGGTCTCGCCGGCTCTCGACCGCGCCAGCCAGACGCTCTCCGCGCGGTACGGCGTGAGCACCTCGACCGTCCTGCTCGCCGCCGCCTGTGTGGAGGCCGCGCGCGTCGCCGGGCGGCCGGTCGCCGCCATGACCCCGCTGGTCAACAACCGGTTCCGCCGCCAGGACCGGGACCTGGTGACCTCGCTCGCGCAGCTGGGCCTGTTCGTCCTCCCGTCCCGGAACGGCGGAGGGCGGGACGCGGGCGGGCGAGCGGGCTTCCACGAGCTCATGGTGTCGGCGCGGGCGGCGGCGCTGCGCGCGTACCGGCACGCCTACTACGACCAGGCGGAGCTGAACCGGCGGCTGGACGGGGCCGATCCGCTCTGCTGCTTCAACGACCAGCGGCCCGTCGAGGCCGTCACCCCGGTGGGGGAGGTGCCTGGCGACGCTGAGATCGGCGCGGCCCTCCCGCTCACGGAGATCGTCCCCGAGAGCGGGCTCGACGAGCTCAACTGCAGGTTCTGCGTCCACGTGACGGGGGTGCCCGACCGGCTCAGCGTCCTGGTCACGGCCGACTCCCGGCATGTCGCCCCCCGCGACCTGGAGAGCTTCCTCCGGGGGATGGAGGCACTGGTCGTCGGGGGAGTGTGAGCGCCGGGCCGGCTCAGGCGGAGGCGCGGATCACCAGGTGCGTGTCGAGGATGACGACGGGCTGCTCCAGAGCCTCTTCGTTGATGCGGGCGATCAGCAGCTTCACCATCTGCCTGCCCATCGCCTCCGTCGGCTGGTGCACGCTCGTGAGCGGCGGGTCGGTGTGCAGGGCGACCTTCGAGTCCTCGAAACCGATGACCGCCACGTCGCCGGGGACGGACCTGCCCCGCTCACGCAACACGCGCAACGCCCCGGCGGCCATCGGATCCGAGGCGGTGAAGACGGCGTCGAGACCGGGATGCCGCTCCAGCAGCTCCCGCATCGCCGCCTCGCCGCTCTCCTCGGAGAAGTCGCCGTAGGAGACCAGTTCGGGCATGCCGGTGGCGAGCAGCGCGTCACGGTATCCGGCCAGCCTGTCGACGCCCACGCCCATGTCCTGGGGGCCGGCGATGGTGGCGATGTCGGTCCTGCCCTTGGAGACCAGGTACTTCACCGCCTGCCGGGCGCCGGCCCGGTTGTCCATGTCGACGTAGCTGTAGGGGTTCAGCCCCACCGGCCGGCCGCCGAGGACGGTGGGCACGCCCAGCTCCTCCAGCCGGCCCGGTAACGGATCGGCCCCGTGAACCGACGTGAGCAGGACGCCGTCGACGTGCTGCCCGGTCAGGTAGCCCTCCAGGCGGTCGTGCTCCTGCCGGTTCTGCGCCATCGTGAGGATCAGCTGCAGCCCGGTCTCCGACAGGGCCGAGCCGATCCCGCGGATCAGCCCCGCGAAGTAGGGCTCGTCGAAGACGCGCTGCTCCGACTCCGACACCACGAGGGCGATGGTGTCGGTCCGGTTGGTGACGAGGGTGCGGGCCGCGCGGTTGGGCACGTATCCCAGTTCCTCGATCGCGAGCAGGACGGCGTCCCTGGCCTTGTCGCTCACCTTCGACGAGCCGTTGATGACCCGCGAGACGGTGCCGCGGCCCACGCCGGCACGAGCGGCGACCGCCTCAAGGGTCGGTCGCGCTCCCACGCGACGATCCCCGTTCATCTCCGGCGCCCCCTCATCTGCACGTACCGCTGATCGCGAACGCGTTTATTCTGCCGGACTCGGCAGACCACCGCGCCTGATGGTGTCGGCATACCACAACGCGCTGGACTTGGCCGTCCTGACCTGGGTCTCGTAGTCCACGTAGACGAGCCCGAATCGCTTGCCGTACCCCCACGCCCACTCGAAGTTGTCCATCAGCGACCACGCGAAGTACCCCTGGAGGGGCAGCCCCGCCTCGATCGCGGCGTGGCAGACCCGCAGGTGCGCCTCGATGTAGGCCGTCCGCTCGGGATCGTGCACCGAGCCGCCGACGAGGACGTCGTCGAAGGCGGCGCCGTTCTCCGAGATCACCATCGGGATCGACGGGTACTCCTCGTGCACCCGCGTGAGGATCTCGTACAGCCCGGCGTCGTCGATCTCCCAGCCCATGCCGGTCACGGGGCGGCCCCCGTTCACGAACCCCACGTGCTCGCTGCCCACCCACGGGGAGCCCGAGTCGGTCGGAGCCGCGGCGGCCGACGCCGCGCCTCCAGGCGCTCCGGACACGGTGAACCGGCTGTAGTAGTTGATCAGCAGCATGTCCAGCGGCGCGGAGATCGTGGCCATGTCGCCGTCCTCGACGAACCCGCCATCGGTCAGGCGGGCGACGTCGGCCAGCACGTCCTCCGGGTAGGCGCCCTTCAGCAGCGCGTCGAGGAAGAACCGGTTCTGCAGGCCGTCGATGCGGCGGGCCGCGTCCAGGTCGGCGTCGCTCCCGGTGGCCGGGGAGATCGCGTAGAGGTTCACGCATCCGCCGATCCGCGAGGCCGGGTCCTGCGTGCGCATCGCCTGAGTGGCCAGGCCGTGCGCGAGGTTCAGGTGGTGGGCGGCCCGGATGGCCGCCTCCGGCTCCCGGCGCCCCGGGGCGTGCTCGCCCGAGGCGTACCCGAGGAACGCCGCGCACCAGGGCTCGTTGACCGTGCTCCAGTTCCGCACCCGGTCGCTCAACGCGGCGTGCACGGCGGCCGCGTAGTCGGCGAAGCGCTTCGACGTGTCACGCGCGGGCCAGCCCCCCGCGTCCTCGAGGGCCTGGGGGAGGTCCCAGTGGTACAGCGTCACCCAGGGGTCGATGCCGTGGCCGAGCAGCTCGTCGACCAGCCGCTTGTAGAAGTCGAGGCCCCGGGCGTTGATCGCGCCCGCGCCGTCCGGCTGGACGCGCGGCCACGAGACGGAGAAGCGGTACGCCGTGAGGCCGAGGTCGGCCATGAGCGCGACGTCTTCCCGGTGGCGGTTGTAGTGGTCGATCGCGATGTCGGCGTTGTGGCCTCCCACGATGCTGCCCGGCCGACGGCAGAAGGTGTCCCAGACGGAGGGCCCGCGCCCGTCGGCGGTGACCGAGCCCTCGATCTGGTAAGCCGAGGTCGCGGCGCCCCAGACGAACCCGGTGGGGAACGTCAGCCCTGCTGCCTCGGTTTCTGGTCGTGTGCCTTGCGTGGTCACGCTTTGACTGCACCTTCCATGAGTCCGCCGATGATCTGGCGGCCGAACACGACGAAAACGACGATGAGTGGGAGGACGGACAGGGCGGTCCCACTGAAGATGAGGACGTAGTCCGTGCCGTACTTCGCGTTGAGGGAGTTGATGGCGACCTGGACCGTCGGGTTGTCCGGAGTCAGCACGATCAGCGGCCACAGGAAGTCGTTCCAGGTCAGCATGAACGTGTTGATCCCCAGCACCGCCATGCCCGGCCGTACGGCGGGCAGGATGACGTTCCACCAGATCCGCAGGGTCGACGCGCCGTCGACGCGCGCGGCCTCGACCAGCTCGTTGGGCACGGCCTGCTCGGTGTACTGCGTCATGAGGAAGACGCCGAAGCCGTTCAGCAGGTACGGCAGGATCACGGCCTTGAGCGTGCCGATCCACTCGAGGCTGACCATCATCCGGTAGAGGGGCACCATGCCCATCTGCTGCAGCGGGACCATCATCGTCACCAGCACGAGCAGCAGGAGGATCCGGCCGCCCTTGAAGCGCAGCCGGGCGAAGGCGAAGCCCGCGAACGTGGAGATCAGCACCACGGAGATCGTCACGGTGGACGCGATGATCACCGAGTTGGTCAGGCCGGCCAGGTAGTGGGCGTCCTCGTTGGCCAGCACCCGCTGGATGTTCTGGCCGAGGTTGCCACCGGGCAGGAAGGGCGGCGGGATGTCGGTGGCCTCATGGTTGGACCGGGAGGCGATGACGACCATCCAGTACAGCGGGAAGGCCGAGACGACGATCGTGACGATCAGCACGATCCTCGTGAGCGGCGTGGCCTTCCAGAGGTCGGAGCCGCCGGCCCGCTTCGCCCGGGGCTTGCGGGTCTCGGCCGGCGCGGAGAGCGTGGTCACTTTCTACCCCCGATCCGGCGGATGAGCAGGAAGTTGATGAGCGATCCGATGAGGATCATGAGGAAGAGCAGCCACGCCGCGCCCGCCGCGTAGCCGTAGTCGAACTCGCGGAAACCCTGTTCGACGATGAACATCGACACGGTCTGGAACTGGCTGTTGCTGCCGCCGTGCACGTTGCCGCCGTAGAAGGTGGTGGGCTCCGCGAACAGCGTCAGACCGCCGATCGTGGAGTTCAGCACCACGAAGATCATGGTCGGCCGGAGCATCGGGATGGTGATCTGCCAGAACTGCCGGCGGCGCGAGGCGCCGTCGATGGCCGCGGCCTCGTAGAGGTCCTTCGGGATCGTCTGCATCGCGGCCAGGAAGATGATCGCGTTGTAGCCGGTCCACCGCCAGTCGATCATGGTGGAGATCGCCAGCCAGGACGGCAGTCGCTCGGCCTTCCAGTCGACCGGATCGACGCCCACCGATCCCAGGATCCAGTTGAAAAGTCCCCAGTCGCGTCCGTACAGCTGGGTGAACACCACGGCCACGGCGACGACCGAGGTGACCAGGGGGAGCAGGACGCCGAGCCGGACGAACAACCGGCCCCTGATCCGCTTGTTCAGCGCGTTGGCGAGGAGCAGTGCCAGGAGTATCTGCGGGACGGTCGCGATGACGAACATCCCGAGCGTGTTGACGACCGCGTTCCAGAACGCCGAGTCGGCCAGGAGCGCGGTGTAGTTGCCCAGCCCGGTCCACTCCACCGTTCCCGCGAGGTCGTAGTCGTAGAGCGAGTACCACAGGGTGAAGCCGAGCGGGAAGATCCCGAACAGGAGGAACAGCAGGTAGTAGGGCGAGATCAGGAGGTACGGCGCGGCCTTGAGGTCCAGCCAGGACAGGAAGACCCGCCCTGGCCCCGGCCGTCCGTGCCTCCTCGAAGGCGGGACCGGCGCCCGAGTGGACGGTCCCGATTCGACGTGCAGGCTCATGGGTCACCTTTCAGCGGAAGCAGGAGACCGGCCCGCCACGGGGTTCCGCCCGCGGCGGGCCGGTGCTCACAGGACGGGCAGGGGGATCAGCCCGCCGCCTTCACCGCGTCGTCCTGCAGCTTCTGCCACGCCTGGTCGTAGGGCACCGAGCCGTCGTCCAGCGCCGAGACGACCGACTCCACCGCGTTCTTCACCTGGGCGTGCTTGACGCCGAGGTAGACGGGCTGGAGCGTGGACGCCGACTTGGCGAAGATCTCGCCGACCGGGGCGTCGTTGAAGTACTCGTTCTTGGCGCCCTGAACGGCCGGGTCCTGCTGGGCCTGCGTGTTGCTCGGCATGTTCCCGCTGTAGGTGAACACGCTGATCTCGCCTTCCTTGCCCGTCAGGTAGTCGGCGACCGCGGCCGCCTCCTTCGGGTGCTTCGACTGCTTGGGCACCGCGAGCCAGGAGCCGCCCCAGTTGCCGCCGCCGCCCGGCACCGCCGCGACGTCCCACTTGCCGGAGAACTCCGGTCCCGCGCCGTCGTCACCGCTGACCGCGCCGAGCATCCACGAGGGACAGCCGAGCGTCGCGAACTGCGACTTCTTCATGCCGGTGTTCCACTCGGGGGTGAAGTTGCGGAGCTTGGCCGTCAGGCCGTCCTGGCTGATCTTCACTGCGAAGTCGTAGGCGGTCTTGATCGCGGGGTTCTTGTCGACGATGAGGTTGTTGCTCTTGTCGAAGTAGGACACGCCCCCGTTCTTGGCGGCCTCCTGCACCAGGACCACGTTGTAGAGCGTGTTGGTGCCGTCGACGAACTTGGTGTCCTTCACCTTCGACTGGAACTCCTGGCCGACCTTGATGAAGTCGTCCCAGGTGGGCCAGAGCTTGCCGACCTCGTCGCGGTCGGCGGGCAGGCCCGCCTTCTCGAACAGGTCGCGCCGGTAACACAGGCTCATGCCGCCGAGGTCGGTGCCCAGGCCGAAGAGCTTGCCGTCCGCCGTGAGCCCGCCGTCCCACTTCCACGGGGCGAAGTCGCCCTGGCGGCTCGACAGGCCGTACTCGCCGAGGTCGGCCCACCACTCGGGGTGCGCCTTGGCCAGGCCCATGCCGCCCTCGTCGATGCCGACGACGTCACCGGCTCCCGAGCCGGACTGCAGCCACTGGATCATCTGCGGCCAGTAGACCTGCTCGAACTGGTCGGTGAGGTGCTCTTCCTGGATCTTGATGTCGGTGTGGGAGGCGTTCCACTTGTCGATCGCCTCCTTGTACCCGAAGTTCTTGCCGCCGCCGAACGTCTGGACCTTGATGGTGACCGGCGCCGCAGCCGAGGAACCGCCCGACGGTGCCTCGTCGCCGTCACCGCCACACGCCGCCGTGACGCTGAGGGCGAGGGCCGTGGCCGCTGCGACCGCGAGCATCCTGCCGCGGCGCGATCTGTCAATCATTCCGGACCCCTCTCAGGTGGTATCCCGAATCTCGTGGGAGGTGGCATCCCATGGCCGATCCCCGACCACAGCAATATGGGAGCGCTCCCACGAAGAGTCCTCCATTGGCGACGTCAGCGTCAATATGCCGAAACCCAACTGTTACGCCGGGCGCGATTTGATGACCTCAAATGCGTATATCCAGGCATAATGGGGAGTGGGAGCGCTCCCAGCCTCATACGGGCGGAAACCGTGAGACAGGGCGTACGGTGTCCCTCTGAGCACGCGTTGTCACCCCTGAGCCGGTGCCGGGGCGTGCGCGGGTGGGGTGCGGGCGGCGGTCGCGGTCGTTGTGTGGCGATCGGACGCCGGTCCGGTGGCGGTGCGGTGGCGGTGCGGTGGCGGTGCGGTGGCGGTGCGGTGGCGGTGCGGTGGCGGTGCGGTGGCGGGAGTGTTCCGGTGCTCGGCGGCCGTGACGCCGCGATGGTTCGCGCCGGGCTGCTGGAGTGGTGCGGTCGCGGAGACGGTGAGCGGCCACCGCCCGGATGGGCGATGGCCGCTCGTGTCGTGTTCAGGCGGACAGGTCGCGCGGATGGTCGCGCGGATGGTCACGCGGCCGGTCAGGTGAAGGGCGGGGCGCCCCCGCCCCTCGCGGGGGGCGCCCTCGCCAGGCGTGCCGAGTCCGGAAGAGTCGAGTCCGCGATGCGGCAGGTCTCCCCGCTGCACGCGTGCAGCGCGGCCAGCCGTGCCGACAGGGCGGCGATCAACTGTGGGTCGGCGGTCGCCGCGATGTTGTGCATCTCGTTCGGGTCGGCGTACAGGTCGTAGAGCTGTCGCTCGCCCGTCTCGTACTCCACGTAGGCGTACTGCGCGGTGCGCAGCGCGTTGTAGGTGGGCGGGCAGAGCGGCGAGTAGGCCGCGTGCACGAACTCCACCAGCGCGGCGTCACGCCACGGGACCTTGCGGCCCTGCAGCAGCGGGACGAGCGAACGACCCTCGGCGAACGCCGGGGTGGAGGCGCGCCCCAGATCGGCGAACGTGGGGGAGAGGTCGACGGTCGACGAGATCTGGTCGATCGTGCTGCCGGGAGCGATTCCGGGACCCCTGACGATCATGGGGATCCGGATGTCCTCCTCGAACGGCGTCGTCTTGCCGGGCTCGAGCCGGTGCTGGCCGAGATGGAAGCCGTTGTCGGAGGCGAAGAAGATGTAGGTGTTGTCGAGCTGTCCCGACTGCTGGAGCGACGTGACGAGCTTGCCGACCATGTCGTCCACGCCGAGCATCGCCCGTGCGCGGTTCTGATAGATCGTGTCGATCCGGCGCACGTCCCTGACGGAGAGCGGCGGCCGCTGTTGCAGCCAGAGCGGCTCGGCCGACAGGTCCTGCTGGTCGAACGAGAGCGTCCGGGGCGCGGGTTCGCCGGCGAACGCCCACTCGTGCCGGGGAGCGTGGTTGGCCGGCAGGTGGGGAGCGACCGGTGCGAGATAGAGGAAGAAGGGGTCCGTGCCGCGTTGTGAGACGAACCTGTCCGCCTTCGCACTGATCACGTCTTCCAGGTAGTCCTCAGAGGTGTTGCCGTACTGGAAGACCGTTCCGTTCTCGTTGAGCGCGTAGCCGTACTCCTGGTAGAGACGGGTGACCGGCACCGCCCACTGGTCCCAGCCGGGCGGGACGTGCGACCAGGGGGCGCCCATGGGGTACTGGTTGAGGTACTTGCCCATCAGGCCGGTGCGATAGCCCGCATCGTTCATCCAGGTCCCGATGGTGGATTCCTCCATCGGCCGGAACTTGGGAAAGCCGCCCGTCGGCAGGCGATTGCTCACCACTCCGTGGCTGTGGACGTATTGCGAGCGGAGAATCGATGACCGCGACGGGCAGCACCACGGGTTGGTGACGAAGAAGTGCGAGAACGACGCCCCCTGCCGGACGAGCAGATTCCAGATGTTGGGAAATCTCTGCAGATCGGTGGTGTTCAGGTCGTCGGTCAGGATGAAGACGATGTTCGGCCGCTGGGTCGGTGCTGGTTCGCCGTGCGCCGCGCTGGAGAACGCCGTGCACAAGACGAGTGCACCGGCGAGCCAGGGCCACCATCCTCTGGATCTCTTCGTTAGGGGCACGGCGTAGAACATTGCCAACGACCCACCAGGAAAAACGCACGCCCTGTAATCGAATGAGTACACAAGGTTCGCATATACGGACAAACCGTATTATTCGGATGACGGTGTGAGATGCGAGGCGACGGCGGCGGGCCATGCCCACCCGGTATGGCCTGCGAGGAATGAAGATCCTTTCAACCTGTGTTCACCGCATGTTCCTGCCGCTGTAGCCTTCGCTGGCTATTCTGGACAGGTCGTGAATGGGTCATTACGGGGCGTGGATATCGAGGGTCGCAACCACGTCGATGAGCAAGGGTCGGCCGTCGCGTGGGTGGAGTCCCCGCTGCAGCTCCTATGCGTGGTGGAAGCACACCACGCGGGGCTCCTCGGGTCTGAGACCCGTGTCGTGCCTCGTGCGGGTCTGCCCGCGCTGAGGCTCACCCGCAAAGCGCTCAACAGCCTCCGCCTACCCGAAGGACTCGCCTTCGAGGAGCCCTCCGGGCGCATGCCGCGTCCCGGCCGCACCTGGGCGGTGGGCGACGCCTTCTCCGGGCGGGTCCAGTTCGCGCTCGTCACCTCGATCCCCGGCCGCACGATTCTGGTCGACGACGGTCTCGCCACCATTCATCTGCTGGAGCTGCTCAGCTCCCGCCGGCCGCTCCTGCGGGCCAGAGGCAAGCCGAGTTTCGGCCGGTCGGTGCTCGGCGCGACCGCCGGCTTCCGCCTCCGCGGCCGCAAGCTCACCGTCTTCACCGCGTTACCCGTGCCCGACGACCTCGCCTCGGCCGTGCGGAAGACCGGCACCCGGCTCGTCACGCACGACTTCGCCTGGTTGCGGTCCCAGCCCAGCGAGCGTCCGCCGCAGGAGCGCACGATCGTGCTCGGCACCTCCCTCGTCAGGAACGGCCTGATCCACCGGGACCGCTACCTGGGCTGGCTGGAGGGCATCGGCGAGCCGGTGGCGTACTACCCGCACCGGCGTGAGGATCCCCGCGACCTCGAGCGGGTGAGCAGGATCCCCGGCCTCACCATCAACGACGTCGGCATCCCCGTGGAGATGACCCTGCGGGACCTCGGCCCCGACCAGCGGGTGCTGAGCATGCCCTCCACTGCGGTGACCTCGTTGCGCGTGCTGCTCGCGGCCCGCGGCGTCCCCGTCGAGACCGTGGAGGTCCCCGACGAGTGGTGGACCGCCTCGGCCGGACCGTCGTTGCGCACCCACCTGCAGCAGTTCGCCCACCACGCCTCGCCGGGAGCCGAGCCGGGCTCCGGCGGAGGCCGGCCTGGGACGAGCCCCGGCTCCGGCAGTGATCTTCCGGGGGCGACCCCCGGCTCCGGCAGTGTTCATCCGGGGACGACCCCGGCCCCCGGCAGTGTTCATCCGGGGGCTACCCCGGACCCCGGAAAGGTTGCTTCTTGACCCGCGTGCTCGCCGTCGCCGACGCTGATTCCTATCTGAAGTGGGCCGCGGGCCTGCTCGACACGCTCCCGGCGTCGTGGCCGACCGAAATGGCGGTCGTACGGACGCCCATCGCCCCCTCGGAGAGCCAGATCGCCGCCGCCGTGAGCGGCACCAGAGTCGCCGGCGCCGGACCGGACGCGCTCCCCGCGGTCGTGTCGTCCAGGCAGTTGCGCAAGGCCGCCGAGCGGTTCCGCCCCGACGTCGTCCTGCTCGCCTGCACCGGCCCCGTCGTCGACGTGCTCGCCGCGGAGATCCTCGCCGACCTGCGGCCCCGGCCGGTGTTCGTGTCCGGGCTGCCCGGCATCTCGGTCCCCGCCACGGAGAAGGCCTGGCTGTTCCGCAGCGGCTGCGACCTGTTCGTCGTCCACAGCGGCCGCGAGGTCGCCGAGTTCTCCGCGATCGGCCGTGAGCTCGGCGGAGGCGGCGGAGTCGCGCTGGCCCGCCTGCCGTACCTCGACCTCGGCGCCCCCGCACCGCAGGGCGCCCGCGACCGCGTGATCTTCGCGACCCAGGCCAAGGTGCCGCGGCGCCGCGAGGAGCGCGAGCAGATCCTGCTCGCCCTCGCCGACCTCGCCGCGAACCGGCCCGATCTCGACGTCGTGGTCAAGCTGCGGGCCCGCGACTCGGAACGTCAGACGCACAACGAGCGCCACCACTACGAGCGGCTCTGGATGTCGATGGCGGCGGAGGGCCGGGTCCGCGAGGACGCCGTCCGTTTCGCCGCGGGTCCCATGCACGAGCACCTGACCCACGCCGCGGGCTTCGTCACCGTCAGCTCGACCGCCGCGCTCGAGGCGATCGCCCAGCGGGTGCCGCTGCTCGTGTTGTCCGACTTCGGGGTCAGCGCGGAGATGATCAACCTCGTCTTCGAGGGCAGCGGTTGCCTCGGCACGATGGAGGACCTGGCCAAGGCCGACTTCCGCATGCCGACGGAGGCGTGGTGCCAGGCCAACTACTTCCACGACGCCTCGGCCAGCGACTGGGTCGACCGGGTCTCTGGGCTGGTGGCGGCCGCCCAGGCCGGCACTCTCGTCCCGGCCCGCTCCGTCCTCGACTCACCCGAACACGCCACGGCCCGCCGCCGGGCCCGGCTCCGTCTCGAGGTCCCGCCCAAGGTTCTCAAGTACGGCTACCGCGCCAAGCGGCGGATGCGGCGTTACCTCAAGGCGTTCTGACAGCGTTCACCTGGCCGTCTGAGAACGAGAATGCCCGCCGCGCACACAGCGGCGGGCATTCTCGCCTTTCGGGGCCCAGAGCGTTCCCGCGCGGGGGAGACCCGGCCTAACGCCCGATGAGGCGGCGCAGCCGTGACGTCGGCGCCGCCACGGGTTCCGGCTCCGGGGCAGGCTCGGATTCCGGGACGGGCTCAGGCTCCGGTAGCAGGTTCAGCACCTCGAGCCGCCGCTTCTTGAAGTACCGCGCGTGCCCGTTCGCCTCGACGTATGCCCGCGCGGTCTCGCGCAGCTCCGGGTGACGCTCACTCTGCATGCAGTACGCGACGGCGCCGATGAGTTCGCCGAGGTCGACGGGTGCGGGCGCGGACAGGGAGCCGTCCGCGGCCAGCCGGGGGACGCTCGCGTCGACGATCGTGACCGGGATCCGGTTACTGTTCTCGAACGGCTTGAGCCGCTCCAGCAGCAGGTCCGTGCCCATGGACGCCACGGGCAGGCCGAAGAACTTCCGCGCCGTCATCAGTGCCGTGGAGAAGCAGCTGACGACGAGTGCGGGCCGTACCTTGGCGAACAGGACCTCGGCGGGGATGTGCTCACCCGCCATGACCAGGTGCGCGCCGACGTCCGCCGCGATCCGCTTGAGCTGCATGCTCTGCCGCCGTCCCGCGGCCGGGTGCGGTTTGAACACGATCCGCTCATGCCCCCTGGCGACCAGGGCCCGCAACATGGAGGCGTGCAGCTCGGCCTCCTCCTGCGGGGTGACGATGCCGAGGGCCGCCAGATACTGCCCGAGCACGACCGCGTCGCCCTGCAGGCCGTCCGGCTCCGTGGCCGCGACCTGCGCGACGACCCGCCGGAAGGCGTCGACCGGCAACTCGTGGGACGGCACGCCGTGCTCGGTGAGGAGCAGGGGAGTCAGACCGGGAACCAGGCCGAGATGGATGAGCCGGGCGACCCTGGCGGAGATCTCCGCTGGCAGCGGGTCCCTGGTCGGGCTGTGGGCCATCAGGCCGTCGGAGTAGACCGTCAGCCTGCAGTCCTTGAACAGCCCGGGCAGCGTGCGGGCCGGCGAGACGATGACCGACTCCAGGACCAGTTCGTCCACGCGGTCGATGCCCAGGTGGGATTCCAGCAGCCGTGCGAACAGGGGCGCCTCGACCGCGCGGGCCTTCCACTCGGACGGGTGCAGCGGCGCGATGATCTCGTTCCACGAACGGATCTCGTCGAACCTGTCGCGCAGCGCGGCGAACCCGGGCGTCTCGTCCAGAGACTGGGCGACCTCGGGGATGTCCGCGTTGTTGGTGACGAGCAACACCCGCCGGTCCGCGGAGCCGAACGCCCCCGCGTCGATCGCGGCCGCGATGGTCATCGCCCCGAAGAACCGCGAGGCGTGGAACACCTGGTTCATGAGCCCTCCTTCAGGCGCAGCAGCGTAGCCTGCCGCTCGGGCTCGTTGGTCGCGATGGCCTCGGCGAGAAGATCCTCCGGGAGGGCGGTCAGCACCTCCGTGGCCCGGGCCGAGAAACGGGCCGCGGTCTCCGGGGTGAACCGGTGCCCCGCCTCGAGATGGTTGACGAGCAACGCGCAGAACGTCCGGATCGCCTTGGGCCGGAACCTCTCCTCGACCTCCGCGAAGACCTGCTCGAACGCGTCGAAGAAGTACAGCTGCCGATCGTCGCCGACCTGCGTGAGGGAGCCTGGCAAACCCCGGCGGTAGAACACCCCCGCAAGCGACACCATCGCGAACGACCTCGTCCGCTGGTGCAGCCGCCAGATCCACGGACGGTCCTCGGCCGTGTGCAGGCCGCTCGGGAAGGTGAGCAGCTCACCCAACTCGCGGCGGTAGATGCCGGCCCATGCGAAGGGGTAGTCGACCAGCGTCTTGGCGCCTGCGGGCAGGATGGACTCCCGCGGGTCGAGGACGACGTTCCTGCGGGCCTCCGGCGCGCGGAAGATCTCCCGCTTGCGGCCCTCCGCCCGGATGTGGTCCACCCGGACGAAGTCGCAGCCGAACCCCTCGATGGCCGACACCAGCTGGGCCAGGTAGCCGGGCGCCAGCCAGTCGTCGCCGTCGAGGAACGTCACGTACCTGCCGGTGGCTTGCCGCAGCCCCAGGTTCCTTGCGTCGGCGAGGCCGACGGGAGCCGGGTTCCTGATGACCGCGAGCCCCGGCAGGTCGTCCCGGAAGTCCTCGACGACCTCCGGGGTGGCGTCGGCCGATCCGTCGTCGACGACGATGACCTCGGTCCGGAACGTGCTGGACACGTTCCGGACCAGAGACGTCAGGGCGTCGGCTATGTACGGTTCCCCGTCACGGACCGGCACGACGACCGAAAGTGTGATCACCAGCCCTCCGCGATCACACGGTGGTGCGGCGCAGGCGGGCGCGGGGGGCCTCCTCGCCCGGGAAGACGCGCTTGACGCCGTCGCCGAGCGCGCTCTCGATGATGCGGATGTCCCGGACCAGGTGCTCCAGGCCGCTCGGCTCGAGGGAGGCGGCGTGGTCCGAACCCCACATGGTCCGGTCGAGCGTGATGTGCCGCTCGACGGTGACCGCGCCGAGCGTGACCGCCGCGAGCGAGATCTGCAGGCCGCGCTCGTGACCCGAGTACCCGACCGGCACGCCGTACCTCTCCTGGAGGGTGACGATGGTGCGGAGGTTCGCCTCTTCCGGAGGCAGCGGGTAGGTCGAGGTGGCGTGCATCATCACGAGCTTGGAGGTGCCGAGGATCTCCACCGCCTTGTCGATCTCCTCCAGCGTCGACATGCCGGTCGACAGGATGATCGGCTTGCCGGTGCTCGCGAGCGCCCGGAGCAGCTCGTGGTCGGTGATCGACGCGGACGCGACCTTGTGCGTGGGAACGTCCATCGCCTCGAGGAACTCGACCGAGGGGACGTCCCAGGGGGAGGCGAACCAGGCGAGCCCGCGCTCCTCGGAGTGCTTGGCGATCTGCGAGTACTCGTCGTAGCCGAACTCGGTTCGGATCTTGTACTCCATGTAGGTCATCTCGCCCCACGGAGTCTGCCGGATCTGGCTGCGCTGCTCCACCGGCACGCAGATCTCGGGAGTCCGCTTCTGGAACTTGACGGCCTGGCAGCCGGCGTCCGCCGCGACGTCGATCAGCCTGCGGGCGATGTCGACGTCGCCGTTGTGGTTGATGCCGATCTCGGCGATCATGTAGACCGGCTGACCGGCGCCGACCAGCGCGTCGCCGATCTGCACGGGAGCGGGCTGGGGCCGCGAGGCGGCCGAGGTGACCGTGACGGTCGGCCGGGCGACCGGGGCGGCCGCGTCGGCCTCGGGCCGGGCGGCGAGCACGCGGTCCGACAGCTCGCGGACGGCTCCGGCGCCACCCGGGGTCGACAACACCACACGCGCGGCGGCGCGGACACGGGGGTGGGCGTCGGGTACGGTGACCGGCCAGCCGACGAGGGACATCGCGGCGAGGTCGTTGACGTCGTTGCCGATGTAGGCGACCCGCTCGGGGTCGAGGCCCTCGCTCGAGAGCCACTCGCTGAGCGCCTCGTGCTTGGTGGCCAGGCCCTGGACGACGGGCACGCCGAGCTTGGCGGCGCGGGCGGCGACCACGGGGTTCTGCTCGGACGACAGCACCAGGACCTTGACGCCGGCCCGCTTGAGGAGCGAGACGCCCATGCCGTCGGCGCGGCTGACGGCCACGAGCTCGCGGCCCTCGGAGTCGACGAACGCGCGGTCGTCGGTGTGCACGCCGTCGAAGTCGGTCACCACGGCGTCGACGTCGATCGGCAGCGGCCTGTCCACGACGGGGGCCAGGGCCCGGACGATCTTCAGGTCCTCGGGGGTGTCCACCTCGACCGAGTGCTCGGCCGGGACCTGCTGGACGGCGATCCGGCCGAAGAAGCGGTGCCCGTGCTCACGCAGGCCCTCGGTGCGCATGACGTAGAACGCGCCGGTCTCGCGGAACTGGGCATCGCGGTCCTGGCGGCGGGGACGGGTCGCGGGGTCGTGGTTGACGCCGTGGCCGTCGCCGGTCCAGACGAACTCGTAGGTCTCGGTGCCCGAGAACACCGAGTCGGCCTCGCCCGCCACGACCTTCGCGATGGCCGCGTCGAGGTCCGCCGGGTCGATGAAGGCGCTGGTGCACTGCACCAGGAGCACGATCTCCGGGTCCTCGTCCAGGCCCTCGGACAGGGCGTGCAGGACGGCCGATTCGCTGGAGGCGGTCGAGCCGCTGATGTCGGCCGGGCGGCGTACGACGCGCGCTCCCGCGTTCTCGGCGACTTCGGCGATGCGGTCGTGGTCGGTGCTGACGACGACCTCGTCGATGAGCTCGGCCTGCACACACGCGGCGACCGCTCGCGCGACCAGTGGAGTGCCTCCGACCTTCTCCAGGTTCTTCAGCGGGACGCCCACCGAACCACCACGGGCGGGGACAACAGCCAGCACTCGCACGAGTGACTCCTTCTGCACGCGACGACAGTTCCCCCAGATTGGGGGTGCCCCGAAACCTAGTCAGTGGGAGCGCTGGTTGGGCGTGAGTCAGCTGAACAGGTATAGGCCGCATGTTTAACTTTGGATGACGTCGAAGCGCGCGATCTCGGTGGAGAGAGGTGCGGGAATGCGCCGGATCTTTGCTGCTCTGGCCTTGTTCGCCGCTGTGGCGGCGTGCTCCGGGGCGCCGGGCACGACGACGGAAGGCACCGGAGCGGGGGCACGGATCACCGCCGTCGAGGGGCTGAGCGCCAGGGTGGACCGCCTGTCGATCCGGTCGCCCGCGCTCGGCCGGGAGGGTTCGGTCTGGGTGCTCAAGCCGGAGGGCTGGATGCCGGGGTCCGCGGGATGGCCGGTCCTCTACCTGCTGCACGGCTGCTGCGTCAGCAGAGGGGACGCGTGGCTGGTGTACGGCGACGCCGAGCGGATTACGGCCGGCCTGAAAGCCGTCGTGGTCGTCCCGGAGGGCGGCGAGATGAGCTGGTACTCGGACTGGCTCGACGGCCCCGCCTGGGAGTCGTTCCACCTGAAAGAGGTGATGCCTCTCGTGGAGGCGCGTTACCGCACAGGTGACCGCCGTGCGGTCGCGGGTGCCTCCATGGGCGGGTTCGGCGCGCTCGCGTACGCGGCCAGGCATCCGGGCGTCTTCGAGGCGGCGGCGTCGTTCTCCGGAGTGATCGACACCGGATACGACCCCGGCGGGCTCGAAGGCCTCATGCGCGATTACGGCGTGGACCCGCGGGATCTGTGGGGGGACGCCCGGGAGCGGCCGGAGGTCTGGAAGGCGCACAACCCGGCGGACCTGGCCGGGCGCCTGGAGAACGTGCGCGTCTACCTCGCGTGCGGTGACGGCCGGCCCGGTCCGCTCGATGGCCGGGGTGAGGCCGTGGACGAGGGGGAGCGGTCCATCCTCGAGCGGAACCGGCGCTTCGTCACCGCGGCGCGGGCCGCCGGCGTGGCCGTCACCACGGACTTCTACGGCGCCGGCACCCACGACTGGCGGTACTGGATCCGCGAACTCGAAGACGTGTTGCCCGCGCTGCTTCCCGCCTGACGCGGCCCGGTGCGCTCATCGGTCCGGAGACGGCGGGTCGCCGTCGGGGGGCGGTTCCTGCGGGGCCCGCGGGAGGCGCACGACGAACCTGACTCCCTGGTCGACGTCCTCGACGGTGATGGTCCCGTGGTGGGCCTCGACGACCTCGCGCGCGATGGCCAGGCCGAGCCCCGTGCCGCCGTCCCGCCTGCTCCGCGCGGTGTCCCTGCGGTAGAACCGTTCGAAGATCCGCTCCCGGTCCTCCTCGGGGATGTGCTCGCCGTCGTTGACCACGGACAACACGACGCCCTCGTCGTCGCCGCGGACGTCCACGCTGACGCCGGTGGCCGCATGGCGTTCCGCGTTGTCGAGCAGGTTCGTCACGACGCGGGCGATCTGGGCGGGCAGCCCGCTCACGATCACGTCCGGTTCGAGCTGCAGCCGGATGGGCATGTGTCCCGATCTCCGCTTCACCTCACCGGAGACCAGCCGTCCGAGATCCACACGCTCGCGGACGGTGTGCGGGGTCGTCCCGATGCTGGTGAGCAGAAGAAGGTCGGAGACGATCGCCTCCAGCCTGGTCGTGTCGCGCAGCGCGGCGTCGATGGCCACAGCGGTGTCCTGCGGGTGCAGCCGCGCGTCCTCAAGTTGGGCCCGGATCCCGGCGATGGGGGTGCGCAGTTCGTGAGAGGCGTCGGCGGCGAGTTGCCGCTGTTGCCGGATCGACTTGTCGAGCCGGGCGAGCGCGTCGTTCGCCGTGCGGGCGAGGCGCGCGATCTCGTCGTCGCCGGGAGGTTCGGGGACGCGGGATCCGGGGTTGTCGGCCGAGACCTCCTCGAACTCCGAGCTGATGGCCTCGACCGGGCGTAACGCGCGGCCGGAGACGCACCACGCCATCAGCCCCACGCCGCCTCCCAGGACGACGACCAGCAGGAGAAGTTCCAGTTCCGGGAAGCGGCTGTCCAGAATCGCGGGCGCCGAGCGCCCGGCGTAGACGATCGGGGAGCCGGCCGTGTCCGAGACCCGCACGGCGGTCAGGTACACGCAGTCGCGGTTGGGGACCGAGCACGTGGTGGTCTGGGCGACCCGGGTGTCGGAGGACGGCCGTATCGACGTGAAGGCCCGCAGCCCCTTGGCGGCGGCGCTGGTGGCGATCACCGCGCCGTCCGCTCCGGTCACCGTGATCAGGTCTATGCCGCCGTCCGCCGTGGGGATGACCGTGGGCGTCCGGCCGTCGCGGATCTCCGCGGCGATCCTGCTCGCCACGTCGAGGCTGTCGTTCCAGATGTGAGCGGCGACGGCATGCCGGACGCCGACGTCGGCGGCGATGGAGACGGGGATGAGGACGAGGGCGGCGGCTGCGGTTGCGATGAAGGTCAGCCGTGCGCGCAGAGATCGCGAACGCGGCCAGGGGAGGGGCATCCCCCGAGGTTACTCATGGTCATCGCGCAGTATTTCGCGACATTCTCAAGCCATTGCCAAAGTTGGTCAAAGTTCTCAATGGTCCCGCCTGGGGTGGGGACGTCTCCGACCCCGGGCCGTACGGCGGTACGGACAGCGGCGGGAATCGGGAGGCAATGGCATGACCCATTGCCGTAATGAACCTGAAACCTCGGTCGGACACTGTTGTTGTCGCACAAGGAGGTGATACGGATGTTGCTGCGGCTACGGGTCTCGCTCCCCGACCGGCCGGGGGTGCTCGGCCAGGTGGCCCGGGCGTTCGGCGTGATGGGGGCCGACATCCTGCAGGTGACCGTCCTCGAACGGCAGGCGGGCAGGGCCGTCGACGACTTCACCGTTTCCTGGTCGGGGGTGTTCGAGCCCGGCGAGCTGCGCGAGCGGATCGGCGTGGTGCCGGGCACCCGGGTGGAGGCGGTCTGGCCGACCAGGGAGGCCCCGGGGACGAGCCCGGACTACGATCTGCTCGGCCATGTCGCGGGAGAGCCGGACCGGGCCGTCGTCACGCTGGTCGACGCGGTGCCCGACGTGGTCAGCGCCGACTGGGCGGTGGCCGTCGACTCGGGGAACGGCAAGGTCGTGCACGGCAGCTGGCAGGCTCCCGAAGTGGTGCCGGTGTCCGAGCTGACGCCGCTGCGGCCGTCCACCGTGAGCGAGGGGACCCTGCACCTGGCGTGCGTGCCCATGGACGACACCCATCTCGTGGTGGCCCGCTCGCAGGGGCCGGCCTTCCACCGGGCGGAGCTCGACAAGATCGCTCGTCTCGTCGGCATCGTCGCCGTGCTCGCCCGGGCGGGCGTCAGCCGTACGGTCTAGGACGGCCGGGCCGCGGGGTCAGCGGCGCGGGGGATCGATGCGGTCGCCGGCCTGGGTGAACAGCATGAGCCGGGAGACGTCGACGGCGACGCGGCCGTGTTCTCCGGCCCTCCACACCGGCCGGCTGCCGAGGCGGACGATCAGGTCGGCGCGGCGGTGGGTCCCGCTGCCGGCGCCCACAGGGGGCGTGTCCTGCTCGTCGTCCTGCGCGCCGTTGCTGAGAAGGCGGCGCATGACCGATCGTGATCTGGCTCCGGCCTGGCCGCCGCCGTTCGTGTGCCGCGGGTCGGGCGGCTCGGGGACGACGACCGCGGGGATTCCCGCCTCCAGATAGGCCAGCCATTCGTGGCCGTGGTACTCGAGCGTGCGGACCCGCCCGAAGAAGGTCGGGCCCTCGGTGTGCTCGGGCACGGGCACGAGCGCGTCCGGCCGGATGCCGACGATGATCTGCGTCCCCGCGTGCCGCGACACCGCGTAAGCCCGTGGATCGGTCCACTGCATCGTGATCTGGTGCGGGCCGAAGTCCAGGAGTATGTACTGGTTCTGCGGCGTGCGCACGTTGGCGGCCAGCAGGTTGAGCTGCTGGGAGCTCAGGAACGCCGCGGTGAACGCCGTCGCGGGATCGTTGTAGACCTGTCCGGGAGTGCCGATGTCCTGCAGCACGCCCCTGTTCATGATGGCGATGTGGTCGGCCAGCGTCAGCGCCTCGACCTGGTCGTGCGTCACGTAGATCGTCGTCACGCCGAGCGAGCGGACGAGTGAGGAGATCTCCATCCGCAGTTCCGTCCGCATGCCCGCGTCCAGGTTCGACAGGGGCTCGTCCATGAGGAACAGGGACGGCCGGCGCACGATCGCCCGGCCCATGGCGACGCGCTGGCGCTGCCCGCCGGAGAGGGTCGACGGCCGCCGGTCCAGGGTCTCGTCGATGTGCAGGGCGCGGGACAACTCCACCACCCGCTCCTTCACCGTCGCCGGGTCCGTCTTGGCGATCTCGAGCGGGAACGCGATGTTGCCGCGCACGGTGCGGTGCGGGTAGAGGGCGCCGTTCTGGAAGACCATCGCCACGTCGCGGTCGCGGGGCGCGAGGTGGTTGGCGAGCTGGCCGCCCAGCCACAGATCGCCCTTGGTGATCTCCTCGAGGCCCGCGATCATGCGCAGCAGCGTCGACTTCCCGCAGCCCGACGGCCCCAGCAGGACGAGCAGCTCACCTTCGGCCGCCCGGAGGTTCATGCGGTCGACCGCGAGGTGCCCACCCGGGTAGACCTTGGTCACGTTGTCGAGGACGACGGTGCTCATGCAAGCTCGTTCCTCCCGGGCACACGAGCCCGGATCCCCAGCCATCGGTGTGATTGATGAGGTAGTACATCGCGTCTGACGCCTTGTGTCCATACATGTTGTGAGAAATCCGGCATCACTGTGAAACCTGGCGTTACTGATACGTTTCCCATCGTTAAGGCTGTTTGTCAGGGCTTATTCATGACCTGGGGTGACCGCCGGGCGCCGGTCAAATGTAACGACTTTGCTGAAAGTTTCAGCAAGGCCTTTCAAGGGTGTGCGGACCCCTGTTACGTTCCGGGCAAATCCCCCCGAGCCTGAGGAGTACGACATCATGCGGCGAGTCATCTGCGCCGTGGCGGTCGTCGCGGCGCTCGCCCTGGCGGCCTCCGCCTGCGGCGGCAGCGACACCGGCACCCCCCAGCAGAGCGTCGCGCCGGGCGACGCGTCCGGCGAGGTCACCTGGTGGGACACCTCCGACGCCACCACGGAGGCGCCCGCGTTCCAGGAGCTCATCAAGAACTTCGAGGCCAAGTACCCGAAGATCAAGGTCAACTACGTGAACGTGCCGTTCGCCGAGGCGCGCGACAAGTTCAAGACCGCCGCCCAGTCCGGTTCCGGCGCCCCCGACGTGCTGCGCACCGACGTCGGCTGGGTCGCCGAGTTCGCCTCCCTGGGCTACCTCGCGCCGCTCGACGGCACGACCGCGCTGGTGAATCCGGAGGAGTTCCTCCCGTCCCCGGCGGCCAGCGGCAAGTACGGCGGCAAGACGTACGGCGTCCCGCAGGTCACCGACACCCTCGGACTCCTCTACAACAAGGAGTTGCTGAAGAAGGCCGGCTACGACGCTCCTCCGGCGACGATGGCGGACCTGAAGAAGGTCGCGCTCGACGTGAAGTCCAAGGCCGGCGCCGACGGCCTCGCGCTGAACGTCGACGCGTACTTCCTGCTGCCCTTCATCTACGGCGAGGGCGGTGACTTCGTCGACGTGCCGAACAAGAAGATCACCATCTCCTCGCCGCAGACGACCGCGGGTGTGAAGATCGTCGAGGACCTGATCACGTCCGGCGCGACCGCCAAGCCCGCGCTCCAGGACAGCTACACCAACGCAGAGACCGCCTTCAAGGAAGGCAAGGTCGCGATGATCTTCAACGGCCCCTGGTCGAACGCGGACAACCTCGGCGGCAAGGTCTTCAAGGACGACCCGGACAACTTCGGTGTCGCCCCCGTCCCGGCCGGAACCGTGAAGGCGGGTTCGCCGGTGGGCGGTCACGACTACACGGTCTACGCCGGTTCCAAGAACCTGGCCGCGTCCTACCTGTTCATCCAGTTCATGGCCTCGACCGAGAGCCAGGCCGCCATCGCCGGCAAGCTCGGACTGCTGCCCACCCGCACCCCCGCGTACACCGCGCCGGAGGCCACGGCGAACCCCAAGATCGCCCAGTGGCAGAAGCCGATGGAGTCCGCCGTCGAGCGTCCGTGGATCCCCGAGGCGGCCTCCCTGTTCCAGCCCCTCGTCGAGGGCTACCAGAAGCTGGCCGGCGGCCAGACCGCCACGGAGCCGATGCTGAAGGACGTCGCCACGGCCTACCAGGGCATCCTCAAGGGCTGGAGCCTGTGACACATGACGACTGACGTCGTCGGGCGGCGAAGGGCCGCGCCCCACTCCGGGGCGCGGCGCTTCCTGTCCCGTCACTGGTACGCGTGGGCGATGACCGCGCCGGTCGTCGTCGTGACGCTGGTGCTCGTCGGCTATCCGCTGCTCCGCGGCGTCTACCTCTCGCTCACGGACGCGACCGAGGCCAACATGGGCCGCACGATCGGGATGAACGTCATCCCCTCGACCTACGAGTTCGTCGGCCTGGCCAACTACGCGGACATCCTGACGTCCAGCACGTTCGTCTCCCGTCTGACCTGGACCGTCGTGTGGACGATCGTGTGCGTGGCGCTCCATGTGGGCATCGGGTTGGGCATGGCGATGTTGCTCAACCGGCCGATGCGGCTGCGGTCCCTGTACCGCGTGCTGCTCGTGCTGCCCTGGGCCGTCCCCGCCTTCGTGTCGGCGTTCATCTGGCGCTACCTGCTGAACGGCGAGTTCGGCGTGGTCAACGCCATGCTCCGGGCAGCCGGCTTCGGCGGGATCAGCTGGCTCGACGACCCGCTCTGGGCCAAGGTGTCGGTGATCGCCTGCAACGTGTGGCTCGGCGTGCCGTTCATGATGCTGGCGCTGCTGGGCGGCCTGCAGGCCATCCCGCGCGAGCTCCACGAGGCCGCCGAGGTGGACGGCGCGACGCCGTGGCAGCGATTCCGGCACATCACCCTTCCCGGGCTGCGCCCGGTGTCGAGCACCGTCGTGCTGCTCGGCACGATCTGGACGTTCAACCAGTTCCCGGTCATCTTCCTGCTGACCAAGGGAGGGCCGGGCGGTGCCACCGAGATCCTCGTGACATACGCCTACCGCCAGGCGTTCGAGGGCATCCGGGACTACTCCGGCTCGGCGGCGTGGGGCATGGTGATCCTCGCCCTGCTCGTCGTGCTGGCCGGCGTGTACCGGCGCGCCCTCAAGCGGCAAGGAGAAGCCTGGTGAGCCGCGTCGCCTCCAGGACCAGGGACTCGCGGTCGCCGGCGAGGTCCGTGGCGTTGCACCTCACTCTCATCGCGGCGAGCATCGTCTCCGTCTTCCCCGTCGCCTGGCTGGTCCTGACGTCGCTCAAGCCGCGGCAGGTCATCGAGACGGCGTCCGTCGGCATCTTCGAGCAGCCGACGCTCGCCAACTACACGCAGGTCCTCGGGCAGACGAAGTTCCTCACGTGGGCCGCCAACTCGGTCATCGTGTCGCTCGCGACGGCCGTGCTCGGCGTCCTGCTGTCGGCCACCACGGGATACGCCGTCAGCCGGTTCCGCTTTCCCGGCTTCCGCTCCGTCATGTGGATGCTGCTGATCACGCAGATGTTCCCCGTGGCGATCCTCATCGTGCCGATCTACAACCTGATGGCCGGCCTCGGCCTCATCAACCAGTTCCCGGGACTGGTCGTCGCGTACCTGACGTCCACCGTGCCGTTCTGCGCCTGGATGATGAAGGGCTACTTCGACACCGTTCCCGTGACGATCGACGAGGCGGGACGGGTCGACGGGCTCACGCCGTTCGGCACCTTCTGGCGACTGATCCTGCCGCTGGCCAAGCCGGGGCTCGCGGTGGCCGCCTTCTACTCCTTCCTCACCGCGTGGGCGGAGGTCGCGTACGCGACCGCGTTCATGACCGGCGACGAGAGATACACCCTCGCCGTCGGGCTCAGCCAGTTCGTCGGGCAGCACAAGGCGGAGTGGGGACTGCTCACCGCCGCGTCCGTGCTGATCGCCATCCCGGCGGCGGCCGTCTTCCTTCTTGTCCAGCGCCATCTCGTCACCGGCCTGACCGCCGGTGCGACGAAGGCATGACCATAGTGAGAACCGGGGGATCCCAATGACCGAGCTCGCCGTCCCGCCGTCCGCGGTGGCCACCCGCTGGTGGCGCGACGCGGTGATCTATCAGGTGTACGTCCGCAGTTTCGCGGACGGCAACGGCGACGGCGTCGGCGACCTGCCGGGAGTGCGCAGCAGGTTGCCGTACCTCGCAGAACTGGGCGTCGACGCCGTCTGGCTGACGCCGTTCTACACCTCGCCCATGGCCGACTTCGGCTACGACGTCGCCGACTACCGGGACGTCGACCCCATCTTCGGGTCGCTGGCCGACGCGCGCGCCCTGATCGAGGACGCCCACGCCCTGGGGCTGCGGATCATCGTGGACGTGGTCCCCAACCACACCTCCGACCGGCACACGTGGTTCGCCGCAGCCCTCACGGGCGCTCGTGGCGGACCCGAACGCGACCGGTACGTCTTCAGGGACGGCAGGGGAGAGGCGGGGGAGCTGCCGCCCAACGACTGGGAGTCCGTGTTCGGCGGGCCGGCGTGGACGCGGGTCGAGGACGGGCAGTGGTACCTCCACCTGTTCGCCCCCGAGCAGCCCGACCTCAACTGGGACAACCCGGAGGTCCACGCCGAGTTCGCCGACGTGCTCCGCTTCTGGCTCGACCTCGGCGTGGACGGCTTCCGCATCGACGTGGCGCACGGCATGGTGAAGGCGCCCGGCCTGCCCGACGTGGGACGCCCGGGGCACGTGGAGATGATCGGCGTCGCCGAGGTGCCGTTCTTCGACCAGGAGGGCGTGCACGATATCCACCGTGCCTGGCGGCGGATCCTCGACTCCTACGAAGGCGAGCGCATCGGCGTGGCCGAGGCGTGGGCGCCCTCGGCCGAGAGGCTGGCCCGGTACGTCCGGCCCGACGAACTGCACCAGGCCTTCAACTTCCACTTCCTCAAGACGCCGTGGGAGGCCGCCGCCTTCCGCGCGGTCATCGAGGAGTCGCTCCTGACCGCCGCCCTCGTCGGGGCGCCGTCCACCTGGGTGTTGTCCAACCACGACGTCAAGCGGCACGTCACCCGGTACGGCGGGGGCGAGCGGGGCCTGCGCAGAGCGCGGGCGGCGGCGCTGCTCATGCTGGCGCTGCCCGGCTCGGCCTACGTCTACCAGGGGGAGGAGCTCGGCCTGCCGGAGGTGCTCGACCTGCCCGAGCGTTATCTGCGCGATCCGCAGCGGCTGCGCGACCCCGACAGCGGGCGGGACGGCTGCCGCGTGCCGCTCCCGTGGACGGCGTCGGGGGAGCCGCCGCACGGCTTCGCCCCTCCCGGCTCCGTCGAGAGCTGGCTGCCGATGCCTCCGCAATGGCGCGACCTCAGCGTGGAGGCGCAGACGCGCGACGGCGCGTCCATGCTGAGCCTCTACCGCACCGCGCTCACGATGAGGCGTGAGCACCCCTCGCTCGGGGACGGCACGCTCATCTGGCGGGACGGTCCGGCGGGCACGCTCGTGTTCTCCCGCGGTGATGACTTCACCTGCGTGGCCAACCTGACCGGGGACTGGGTCGAGATCGAGGCGGGCCCCGGCGAGCTGCTCCTGGCGAGCTCGGGCCCGGCCGTTGCGGGAGACGTCGTCAGGCTGGCGCCCGACTCGGTCACCTGGTGGTCCGGCGATCTCGGGGACGCCGTCCGGCACGCGGACGATGTCTAAAGTAATGCCCATGAGTACCACGCGGCTCGCCGACATCGCGGCTCAGGCAGGGGTCAGCGAAGCGACGGTGAGCCGCGTGCTCAACGGGAAGGCGGGGGTCTCCTCCGCCACCCGCCAGGCCGTGCTCACCGCGCTCGACCTGATGGGGTACGAGCGCCCGCAGCGGTTGCGCGAGCGCAGCAACGGCCTCATCGGCCTGGTCATCCCGGAGCTGGGCAACCCGATCTTCCCGGCGTTCGCCCAGGCGGTGGAGAAGGCGCTCACCCAGCACGGGTACACGCCCATCCTGTGCACCCAGGAGCCCGGCGGCGCGACCGAGGACGAGTTCACCGACATGCTCCTCGACCGGGGCGTCTCCGGCATCGTGTTCGCGTCCGGTCTGCACGCCGACACGACGGCGCGGATGGACCGCTACGCCCGGCTCACCGACCGCGGTCTGCCGATCGTGCTCGTCGACGGCTACAACGAGGCCATCGCCGCGCCGTTCATCTCGCCGGACGACCGGCTGGCCGCACGCCTGGCCGTACAACATCTGGTGGACCTCGGGCACGAGCGCATCGGCCTCGCCCTCGGCCAGGGGCGGTTCGTCCCGGTGATCCGGAAGATCGAGGGTTTCCGTCAGGCGATGACGAACCTGCTCGGTGTTACGGAGTTCGGCGACCTGATCCAGCACTCGCTCTTCTCCGTGGAGGGCGGCCAGGCGGCGGCGGCCGCCCTGATCGAACGCGGCTGCACCGGAATATTCTGTGCCAGCGACCTCATGGCGCTCGGCGCGATCCGGGCCGCCAGGGAGCGGGGGCTGTCGGTGCCGGGGGACGTGTCGATCGTCGGGTTCGACGACTCGCCGCTGATGGCCTTCACCGACCCGCCGCTCACCACCGTCCGCAAGCCGATCGGCGCGATGGCCACGGCCGCGGTCCAGACGTTGCTCGACGAGATCGGCGGCACCCCGGCCAAGCACGTCGAGCTGGTCTATCAGCCCGAACTCGTGGTCCGCGGCTCCACCAGTTCAGGGCCCCTCGTCAACCGCGACCACACATCGTGACCTCGCACAACCCCCATCGTGATCATGCACTGGACGTGCTCGTCGTCGGCGGCACCGGGGTGGACACGACCGTCCAGGTCCCGGAACTGCCGTTGCCGTACGCCGACACCTATCCGGTCCCGCCCGTCGTCGACCGGATAGGCAACACGGGATCCGGCGTCGCGTTGGGCTGCCACGCCATGGGGTTGCGCGTCAAACTCGTCGACCTCATCGGAGAGGACGCGCAGGGCGCGCTGGTCCGCGGTCATCTCGCCGGGCGCGGCGTCGACTTCGCCTGGGCGCCCTCCGCGGCGGGCACGCGGCGCAGCGTCGTGCTCGTCGACCCGGGCGGCCGCCGGCTGTCGCTGCACGACCCGCGACCCGTCGACGGCCAGCGGCTGCCGCGGGACCTCTACCTGCCGGCGGTTCGCGCCGCACGGCACGTGCACCTGTCGATCGTCGACTTCTCCCGGCACGTCTACGCCGACGTCCCCCGCGGGACGCCGACGTCGACCGACCTGCACGACTGGGACGGGGAGAACGACTACCACCGTGACTTCGCCTACTCCTCCGACCTCGTCTTCATGTCCGCGACCGCACTCGGGGAACGCCGGGAGGCGGTCATGCGCGACATCGCCGCCCGTGGCCGTGCACGTGTCGTGGTCTGCACGGACGGCGCCGACGGGTGTCACGTCCTGTCGGACGGCGGAGACATCCGGCACTTCCCGGCGGAGCCGCCGCCGGGCCCGGTCGTGGACAGCGTCGGGGCCGGAGACGCGTTCGTCTCCGGGTTTCTCCACGGCCGCCTGACCGGTCGCCCATTGGAGGAATGCGCTCGATTGGGCGCGCTGGCCGGCGCCCGTGCGTGCACGGTCGCGGGCGTGGACGGCGAAGGCCCGTGACCACCGGTCGGAAGGTCACGGGCCAGCACCATGGACGTGGTTCCGGATCACGGACACGAGCATGGCCGTCAGCCTCGCCGAGGGAGAAAGACTCGGCTGACAAGGCTTTTCAGGAGCGCAGCGCCGCCGCCTCGGCCGCGAGCTTCTCGATGCGGTCGTAGTCGCCGGTGGCCAGGGCGTCGGCCGGCGTCAGCCAGCTTCCGCCGACGGTGGCGACGTTGGACAGGGCCAGGTAGGAGGGCGCGCTCGACAGAGTGATCCCTCCCGTGGGGCAGAACCGCACGTCGGGCAGTGGCCCGCCCAGCGACTTCAGGTACGGCACGCCGCCCGCCGCCTCGGCGGGGAAGAACTTCATCTCGCCGATACCGCGCTCGAACAGTGCCATCGCCTCGGACGCGGTGGCCGCGCCGGGGAGGAACGGCACACCGGACGCGAGCAGGGCGTCGAGCAGGCCGGGCGTGGTCCCGGGGGAGACCAGGAATCGCGAGCCCGCCGCGACCGCGGCGTCGACGTCGGCCGACGACCTGATCGTGCCCGCTCCGACCACGGCGTCCGGGACCTCGGCGGCGATCCGCCGGATGGACTCGAGCGCGGTGGCCGTACGCAGGGTGATCTCGATGACCGGCAGGCCGCCGGAGACGAGGGCCCGGGCGAGGGGCACGGCGGTCTCGGGGTCGTCGATCACGACGACCGGGACGACGGGGGCGAGATCGAGAAGGCTCATATCAGCTCCACGGTAGACGACCGCTGGGCGAGCCATGCTGCGGCTCCCACCAGTGCGGGCTGCTCGGCGACGATCAGCGAGGTCGCGATCGCGGTGATGTAGTCGGTCAGGGCGGGCGCGGTCGTCTCGAACCGTGCACGGAAGTCGCTTCGGCGGGCGCGTTCGGCGATCCGCGGCAGCACGCCGCCCCCGATGTAGACCCCGCCGCGTGCGCCGAGCATCAGGGCGACGTTCCCGGCGAATCCGCCGAGCAGGGCGAGGAAGATGTCGACCGTCTCGACGCAGAGCGGGTCGGCGGACTCGACGACCTCCGCCGCGGTGGTCGCGATCGGCGCGACTCCGCGCACGAGCGCCAGACCCCGGTGGAGTCGGGGCAGCCCTGTGCCGGACAGCAGGTGCTCGGCGTCCACGTACGGCAGGCCGTCCGCCCGCAGCGCCCGCACGATCTCCATCTCGAGGTCGGTCACGGCGGGGACGGAGACGTGGCCCCCTTCGCCGGGAACCGGCACCCAGCCTCCGCGCACCGGCACCAGCCCGCTCACTCCGAGACCGGTGCCCGGCCCGAGGACCGCCTTGGTGTCGCCGGCGGCGGGGGGAGGCCCGCCGAGCGACACGAGATCGTCGCCTGCGAGGCGCGGGAGGGACACCGCGAGCGCCTCGAAGTCGTTGAGCAGGTCGACGTGCGGGATGTGCAGGTCGTCGACGGAGCCCGACCATTCCGCGTTCGTCAGCCGGTACCGGTCGTCCTCGACCGGACCGGCGATCGCCAGGCACGCTGCCCCCGGCCGAACTCCGCCCGCATGATCTGCGATATAGGCGGCTACGGCATCGGAGAGGCTCCTGTACTCGGCAACGTTCAGTACGGCGACGTGCTCGGGCGGCCCGCCGCGGCGCGTCACCAGGCCGAATCGCGCGTTCGTCCCCCCGACGTCGGCGACCAGCCACGGCAACGTCATCGGGCACCTCCCGCGAACACGCTCGCCCCCCGGTCGGGCGGTCCGACCATGCGGCGGAAGGACGAGAAGAGCTCCCGGCCGGTGCCCGCCCACTCCGCGTCGCTGAGCGGAGCGCCTTCGGGTGTGCGGTCCGACAGGTCCGCCTGGACGACCAGGGTCCCGGCGGCCGAGTCGAGCCGGATGACGTCCCCGTCGCGGATCAGCGAGATGGGCCCGCCGTCGGCGGCCTCGGGGGACAGGTGGATCGCCGCGGGCACCTTGCCCGAGGCGCCCGACATGCGGCCGTCGGTGACGATGGCCACCTTCTGGCCGCGGTCGAGCAGGACGGCCAGCGGAGGCGTGAGCTTGTGCAACTCCGGCATGCCGTTCGCGCGCGGGCCCTGGTAGCGGACGACGGCGACGAAGTCCTGTCCGTCGAGCGCGCCCGACTCGAACGCGGCGAGCAGGTCGCGCTGGTCGTCGAACACCCGGGCAGGCGCCTCGATGACGAGGTGCTCCGGCTTGACGGCCGACACCTTGCTCACCGCGCGGCCGAGGTTGCCCGACAACATGTGGATGCCACCGTCGGCCGAGAACGGCTCTGCGACCGGCCGCAGCACGTCGTGGTCGGTGCTGCCCTCGGCGCGCTCCTCCCAGACGAGCGTGCCCTCCTTGAGCGCCGGTGCGGAGCGGTAGTGGCCGAGCCCGCGTCCCGCGACGGTGAGGACGTCCTCGTGGAGGAAGCCGCCGTCGAGCAGGTCACCGATGAGCACCGGCATGCCGCCCGCGGCCTGGAAGTGGTTCACGTCGGCCTGCCCGTTCGGGTACATGCGCGTGAGCAGCGGCACCACCTTGGACAGGTCGGCCATGTCGTCCCAGGTCAGCTCGATGCCCGCGGCGGCGGCCATGGCCACCAGGTGCATCGTGTGGTTGGTCGACCCGCCGGAGGCGAGCAGCGCGACCACCGCGTTGACGATGGCGCGCTCGTCGACGACCTCCCCGACCGGCGTGTACTCGTCACCGTGCGCGGTGATCTCGACCGCGCGGCGGCCGGCGGCCTCCGTGAGGGCGTGCCGCAGTTCGGTGTGCGGGTTGACGAAGGTCGCGCCCGGCAGGTGGAGGCCCATGACCTCCATGAGCAGCTGGTTGGAGTTCGCGGTGCCGTAGAACGTGCACGTCCCGGGCGAGTGGTACGACTTCGCCTCGGCGTCCAGCATCTCCGCCCGGTCGATCAGGCCTTCGGCGAACCGCTGCCTGGCCCTCGCCTTGACCTTGTTCGGCAGGCCCGAGGTCATCGGCCCGGCGGGCACGAATATCGCGGGCAGGTGGCCGAAGTGCAGGGCGCCGATGAGCAGCCCCGGCACGATCTTGTCGCAGACTCCCAGGAGCAGCGAGGCGTCGAACATGTCGTGCGACAGCGCGATCGCGGTCGCCATCGCGATGACGTCGCGGCTGTACAGGGACAGCTCCATGCCGGCCCGGCCCTGGGTGATGCCGTCGCACATCGCCGGGACGCCGCCCGCGACCTGCGCGACGCCGCCCGCGGCACGCACCGCGCGCTTCAACTCCGGCGGGTAGGTCTCGTACGGCTGGTGCGCGGACAACATGTCGTTGTACGACGTGACGATGGCCACGCCGGGCTTGGCAGAGCCGCGCAGGTCGCGCTTGTCCCCCTCCGGAGCGCCGGCGAACCCGTGCGCGAGGTTGGCGCAGCCGAGATGGCCGCGGGCGGGCCCGCGTTCGCGCAGTTCGCGTCCCGCGAGCCCGACGCGCTCCAGGTAGGCGGCACGGCTGTCGCCGCTCCGCCTGCGGATCCGGTCGGTGACCTGGTCGATCACGCGGTTCGTCACTCGAATGCCTCCTCGTGCCACGTGCGGTCGCTGCGGGCCAGCAGTTCGTGCGCACCGGCGGGGCCGGTGGTGCCGGCGGGGTAGGGCTCGGGCGTCATCCCCGACGTCTCCCAGTGCGCGATGATCGGGTCGATCCAGCGCCAGGCGGCCTCGACCTCGTCACGCCGCATGAACAAGGTGGGGTTGCCGGCCAGCACGTCGGTGAGAAGCCGCTCGTACGCGTCCGGGACTCGGGCCGTGAACGTGTCGGCGAAGCTGAGGCTGAGCGGCACCGGGCGGAGCGTCACCTCGCCCGCGCCGGGCTCCTTGGCCATCAGCCGCAGGTGGATGCCCTCGTCGGGCTGCAGTCGCAGGACGAGCCGGTTCGGCGCCGCACCCGTGAAGATCGCGTGCGGCACGTCCTTGAACTGGACGACGATCTCCGACCGACGGGCCGGCAGTCGCTTGCCGGTGCGCAGGTAGAAAGGCACGCCGGCCCAGCGCCAGTTCTTCACTTCGGCGCGGACGGCCGCGAAGGTCTCCACCCGGTGCGACGCGGCGGTGGGCCGGGTGCTGTCGGGCTCGTCCAGGTAACCGGGGACGGTCTCGTCGCCGAGGCGGCCCGAGGTGTACTGGCCCCGGACGGTGAACCGGTCGACCTCCGAGCCGACGATGGGCCGCAGCGACTGCAGCACCTTGACCTTCTCGTCACGGACGGCCTCGCGGTCGTTCTTCGAGGGCGGTTCCATGGCGACCAGGCAGAGCAGCTGGAGCAGGTGGTTCTGGACCATGTCGCGCAGCGCGCCCGCGTGGTCGTAGTAGCCGCGGCGGCCGGGCGTGCCGACGGTCTCCGCCGCCGTGATCTGGACGTGGTCGATCCACAACGAGTTCCAGATCGGCTCGAGGAACGCGTTGGCGAACCGCAGCACGAGCAGGTTCTGGACCGTCTCCTTGCCCAGGTAGTGGTCGATGCGGAAGATCTGCCGCTCGTCGAAGATCTCGCCGACCTCGTCGTTGATGGCCTGGGCACTGGCCAGGTCACGGCCGAGGGGCTTTTCCAGGACGACCCGGGAAAGCGGCGTCACCAGCCCGGCCTCGTACGCGCTGCGGCAGAAGGGGCCGAACGTCATGGGCGGGCTGGCCAGGTAGAAGACACGATCGTGGTCTTCGCGGCCCGCGAGCATGGTGGTCAGCGCGTCCCAGCCGGCCTGCTCGGCCGGCCCGCCGACGTCGACGGAGACGTGGTGGAGCCGGTTCACGAACCGGTCCCAGCCCTCGGCGGCGCCGAGTGCGGGGCGCACCTCCGCGTCCACCTTGCCGCGGAAGTCGGCGTCGTCCAGCCCGCCGCGCGACATGGCGATGATGCGGGTCTCCTCGGCGAGCCGCCCGTCGCGGTCGCAGTGGTAGAGCGCCGGGAGGAGCTTCCGCATGGACAGGTCCCCGGTGCCGCCGAAGATGATCAGGTCGACGGCTTGCCTGCCGGCAGAGGGTTGAACGGGCATGTTCGGGACATTAGCGGCAGATATGTTGTCTTTCAAGCCGACTTTTGTAACTGAAGATGAATAAGTCATTGCACTTAGGTGTGTCGCTGTGCTTCACTTCCGTAGATGTCACGACTTGCAACCACCGGGGAAGTCCTCCAGCTCATCAGGAGCGGGGAGGCCCTCACGCGCGCCGACATCGGGCGCGTGACGGGGCTGTCGCGGCCCGCCGTTGCGTTGCGGGTGTCGGAGCTTCTCGGCCGCGGCCTGATCGTGGAGGACGCGGAGGGGCCCTCGACCGGAGGGCGCCCGCCGGTCCGGCTGCGCTTCAACGCGGCGGGCGGCGTGGTCCCGGTGGCCTCGCTCGGCGCAAGCCGTACCCAGATCGCGATCTGCGATCTCGCCGGTGACGTGCTGCTGCGCACCGATCTCGACATCGACGTCGAGGAGGGGCCCGACGTCGTGCTGCCCCTGCTCATGGACACGTGGGAGAAACTGCTCGACGGGCAGGCGCCGGTCGTGGGAGTCGGCCTCGGCGTGCCCGCGACCGTGGAGTTCGCCGCCGGGCGCACCGAGAGCGCCCGGGTGATGGCGAGCTGGACCGGTGTGGTCATTCCGCCGATCATCGCCGAGCGATTTCCCGTCCGCGTGCTCGTCGACAACGACGTGAACGTCATCGCGATGGGGGAGCACCGCGTCGTCTACGCCTCGGAGCTCGACGACCTGCTCTTCGTGAAGATCTCCACCCGGATCGGTGCGGGTGTCATCTCCGGGGGAAGCATCCTGCGCGGCGCCCTGGGCGCGGCCGGCGAGATCGGTCACATCCCGGTCAGGGACGGCGGGGGAGTGTTGTGCCGGTGCGGCAACCTCGACTGCGTCGACTCGGTCGCCAGTGGCACCGCCATCCTGCGTGACCTGCGTGCCAAGGGCCGCGAGGTCCTCACCATGGCCGACGTGACCGCGCTGGTCCGCGCGGGCGACGCGGAGACCATGGCGGTCGTACGGCAGGCCGGGCGCTGGCTGGGCGAGGTGATCTCGGGCGCGGTGAACCTGCTCAATCCGGCCGTCGTGGTGCTCGGGGGCGACATCGCGGAGATGTTCCAGCCGCTGGTGTCAGGCGTCCGTGAGGTCATCTACCAGCGCTCGACCCAGCTCGCGACCCGCAGCCTCAGGATCGAGCGCAGCACCCTCGGCCCCGGCGCGGGCCTGACCGGGTGCGCGCTCATGGTCCTCGACCACGTCCTGTCGGCCGACGCGGTGGACGCGGCCGGCGGCTGACCGCCTGAGCGCGGGGCCGCCGGCCGCCTCAACGGCGAGGCCGACAGTCTCAGCAGCGGGGCCGACGTCGCAGCAGTGTGGTCGCCGACCGTCTCAGCGGCCCCGCGCGTGGTCGTGCGGACGAGGGAACAGCAGGCAGCGCAGGGCGTACTCGAGTGCCTGCGGGCTGGCCGCGGGAATCGGCCAGGGGAGGCGGACGAACCGGTCCTCAGCCGCGGCGGGCTCCGCCCCCGGTGCGGCCGACTTGATCGTGGCGCCGTAACGGTCGAGCTCCCAGAGCCAGGCGTCGGCCGCGGGCTCTCCCATCAGGACGGCGGTCGCCTGGGCCAGCTGGTCCCGGTGGGCCTCGTTGATGTGACGGATCATGCGCTCCGCGGCGTGCAGGAAGGGGTCGGGCCGGGCGTCCAGGTACTCTTCGGCGTCGAGCAGTCCGGACTCCTGCCCGGTCAGGTAGACGACGTGGGCCACGTCGACGCGCACGAGCCGGGGGGCGCCGCCCTCCAGCGCCGTGAACAGGTCCTCGTCCGGGCAGCTCTCGGCGATCGCGATCGCGGTGTCGCGGAGTTCGTCCTCGGGCACGGTCTGGGTCCATCCCCGCACCTTCAGCAGGCCGCGGGCCTTCTCGCCGCCCGCCACGACGCGTGTCGCCACGAGGTCGACGGTCACCACGGTCTCCGGCGCCGAGCCGTACAGGGCCTCGCCGGGTTTGACCAGCAGCACGGGCCTGCCCTGCGCGTCGACGCCCCCGCGGGCCTGGCAGGCGGGCAGGTCGGCCTCCGCGATGGACACGTGGGTCGGAGCGGCCATGGCGGCGAGGGTCCTGACCCGCTCGGGGATCGGGGCCGCCGCGACGGGGTGCTGCATGACTCTCCTTGAGTGCCGTCAGACGATTAGGTTAGGCTTACCTTAGTAAGGATTAGCTAACTTGGGAAGGCGGCGTACATGCGTTACACAGGGCCGAAGGTGCGGTTGTCGCGCCGGGCGGGCGTTCCGTTGACCCGCAAGGCGGTCAAGTACTTCGAGGCCCGGCCGTACCCGCCTGGAGAGCACGGTCGCAAGACCAACCGGCGCAACGGCGGCGACTACGGGATGCGGCTGCTGGAGAAGCAGAAGCTGCGCTGGTACTACGACGTCTCGGAGAAGCAGCTGCGCCGGTACTGGGACCTCGCGGTCCGCAGGCCGGGCCGGTCCGGGGAGGAGCTGCTGGTCATCCTCGAGACCCGGCTCGCCTCCCTCGTGCTGCGCGCCGGGCTCGCCCCGTCCATCTACGCCGCCCGGCAGTACGTCAACCACGGTCACATCACGGTCGACGGCCGCAAGGTCGACGTCCCCAGCTACCTCGTCAAGCCGGGCCAGGTCGTGGCCGTCCGGGCCCGGTCCCGCGCGATGCAGCCGTTCGTCGCCGCCTCCGAGGGCGTCTACGCCGACGACCGCATCGCTCCTTACCTCTCGGTGGACCACAAGGAGCTGCGGTTCACGCTGGTCGAACGGCCCGTCCGCGAGCACATCGTGCTTCCCGTCGACGAGCAGCTCGTCGTCGAGCACTACTCGCGGTAGGCCGGCGGCGGGTCAGCCGAGGACGGCGAGGAGGCCGTCGTCCTCGAGCCGCACGGGCTCGCGGACCGCGCTCGACGGCGCCGTCCGTCCCCACGATCACGAGGATCATCGGGTGACATGCCCGCGGCGGCGTCACGGTGCATCAGGGCGAACGCCGCCGCGCTAGGGAGTCAGGTCACGAAGCCGGTCTTCGAGTGCCGGTGCGCCGAGGCGGTTGTCGACCTCGATGTACGGCACGGCGGGCGGCTCGTCCACGCGGATCGCCCTCAGGTACTCCTCGAACCGCTCGAGCTTTCCCGCGTCCCTCGGCCAGCCCCGTCTTTCGAGCCGGTCACGCAGGGTGGGACCGTCGGACCGGATCCAGAGGAGATGGATGTCGGGGCCGCCGAGTTCCGCCGCCCATTCGCGCCAGCGTGCGGCGTCGTGCACCTGGCCGGTGAACGGCCCGCTGAGCATGACCGGGCAGCCGTGCGAGCGGATCTCCCGGGCGGTCGTGGTCAGCCCGGCGTACTCGTGCCGCTTGACGTACTCGTCGTACCAGGCGCCCTCGCGCTCGCCCTGCGGCCGGCCGTTGGCCGCGAGTGTGGCCGCGACGAATCCGCCGTAGACGGTGTCCTTGTCCAGGAGCGCGGGCACGGGACGGAGCCTGCGCAGGAGGATCGAGCAGACTGTCGACTTACCCGAGCCGGGCGGCCCCGACACGACCCACAGGGGTGCCGCCATCCCCGCCTCCCCGATTCCTTCCGCCCCTGTCATGGTGCCCCGCCGGGGCGGGGACACCGGGTGGCCTGTCTGGAAGTCGTCTTGTAAGTCGCCCGTCTGGAAGTCGCCTGGCTAGAAGCCGCACAACTCGTCGAGGCTCTTGGCCGCGTCCTGGTTGGACGTGGGCGTCGCGCGCGGCTTCTTCGTCTTCGTCGCGCTGGGGGTCGCCCCCGCCGTCGCGTCGGCGGCGACGGTTCCCGTGTCGGCCGTCGACTCCCGGATCGCCTCCGTGGTGAGGGTGCGGATCTTCTTCCAGTCCGGGTCGCCGCTGTAGATCAGCGGGGGCACGAACTGGAGGCTGGTGATCTTGGCGGCCTTCACCTTCAGGCCGAGGGGGACCAGGTGTTCCAGCAGGTCGCGGGGGATGTCGGTGCGGAACATGTGCCGGGCCGCCGCGGCGATCTTGGTGAAGTTGGCGAGGAAGGTGGCCGGAGTGATCTGCTGCGCCATCGCCCCGATCACGCAGCGCTGACGGGCCATCCGGGAGTAGTCGTCGCTGTCCACGCGGGACCGGCCGTACCAGAGCACCTGCTCGCCGTCCAGCTGCCGGTAGCCCGCCTTGATCGTGCCCGCCGTGCCGAAGTGCCCGCCCCACTTGACGTCGCGCTCGACCCGGATCTTCAGGCCGCCGACGGCGTCGATCAGCGCCGCGAAGCCGAACATGTCGACGATCGCGTAGTAGTCGATGTGCAGGCCGAGCGTGTAGCTGATCGCGTCGCGCAGCGCCTGGGCGCCGCGGTTCTTCCCACCCATGACCTGGGGGTTGTTGTCCGCGTAGTACCAGACCGAGTTGAGCAGGCCCTGGCCCTCCGCGTCGAACCCGTTGGGGAACTGCTTGTGGAGCGGGCTCGACGGGGGGAAGCGCACGTACTGCAGGTTGCGCGGGAGGCTGATCAGGACGGTGTTGCCGCTGGCGATGTCGACGCTCGCGACGGTCATGGAGTCGGTCCGCACGCCGATCCTGTTGCCCGCCGCGTCACCGCCGAGCAGCAGGAAGTTCACCCGCTTGCGCCCGTTCCACGGGTCCTCGGCCCTGATGGGGGAGGCGGTCACACCGGGTGAGGCGATGTCGGGCGCGGTGACGGCGTCGAGGAGGTCGTTCGCGGTCTTGACCGTGCTGGCGGTGAAGGCGAAGGGGGCCGTCACCGCGATGCACAGGACGCCGACCATGATGCCCGCTACCACCTGGCCGCCCCGGGGGAGACGGCTGGGGCGAAGCGCCATGAACGAGAACAGGATCAGCGCGAACCAGGCGAGCGCGCACACCGCCGCGCCGATCATGACGGCGTTGAGGGTGCTGTCCCTGAGCGCGACGCCCGCGTTCTGGGTGAGTTGCAGGCCGAAGACCACGAGGCCGGCGAGCACGGCGCCGAAGACGACGAGCAGGACGAACCCCGCCGTCCGTTTGCCCGCTCTCAGGTGCGCCGCTCCGGGGATCACCGCGGACAGAGCCGTCCACCCGATCAAGGAGCCGGTCGTCACCGGGCGCACGAATCGAGGTCTTCCGCCGGTGGGACGTGGTCCCTGCTTGCCTCCGGTCTTGTCAGCCGTCCCCCGTGAGGCTTGACTCACCACTGGCTCCCCTCCCGTAAAAGCTTGGCACGGGATTGTAGCCATAAATTCGGACAAGTCCGGCGTTATTCTTCATCCCTCTCGATAGTTATCGAAAAGAAGCCATTTTCCGGGTTTCGACAAGAAGTGAGGCATGTGTGGATCTTCGGGTGCGCTGTCCGGCGACACCCCGCCCAAGTGCGCCGAATGTACGACAAATGTCACTGATTTCTCACCCGTCACGGAAGTAGCAGCAACCGGGCACAATGCGTAATCGTCCGAGGTGATCTCTGCGATGTTCCGGAATCGCCGGGCTCGTCTGCCCTAGCGTTTTTCGTATGAATCTGCAGCAGCTCCGTTATGTGGTCGCCACCGCGGAGCACCGCACCATGACCGATGCCGCAAGATCGCTTTACATCGCGCAGCCCGCCCTTTCCCGCGCGATTCGGGACCTTGAGCGGGAGCTCGGAATGACGCTCTTCGCGCGCTCGGGCAGGGGCGTGGTGGTGACGGCCCAGGGCCGCCGCGTCGTCAAGCTCGCGCGCGAGGCGCTCGACGCCGTCCATGAGATCGAGGCGCTGGCGACGAACACCCCGTCGTCGGGTGCGGAGCTCCGGGTCGCCTCGACCCCGAGTCTCGAGCCCGGCCTCGCGGGGCGCCTGCTGCCCGCGTACGTGGCCGAGCATCCGGACGTCCGGGTGCACATCGTGCGGTGCGAGGGGCGTGACGCCGTGGTGAACGCCGTGCGCGAGCAGCGCGCCGACCTCGGCCTGACCGACCTCCCGGTGCCGACCGACCTCGTCAGCCATCCGGTCGAACGCCAGGAGATCGTGCTGATCTCGCCCCCCGGCGCGGACCTGCCCGATCCGGTCCCGCTGACCCGGCTGAACGGCCTCAGGCTGGTCCTGCCCGCGCCGGGAAGCCCCCGGCGGCGGGAGTTCGACCACATCTTCGCGACCTACGGCGTACGCCCCATCCCGGCGGTGGAGTCGGACGAGCGCGGCGGCTGGCTGCGCGCGGTCCGGGACGGCAAGGCGTCCCTGTTGTGGTACCGCGGCATGGCGGACCAGGCGGCCCGGACGGGCCTGGTGGTCCGATCCCTCGATCCCCAGCTCAAGAAGATCATCGCTGTGGTGCACGCCCGCAAGCGGCTGACCGCGGTGGCGCAGGACTTCCTGACCATGGCCGAGGGCGGTTCGGCCGCCTGATCCGCGGCACGATGATTGGACCGTTCCACCACCGGAACGCGCGGTCGGCGCCGAGTGAGTAGTGTGGCCACGATGTCTACTCCCTCTGCTCTGCGTCTTCGGGGCCGCACGTTCGGGCCGGGCGACTTCGCCGTCATGGCTGTCGTCAACCGGACACCCGACTCCTTCTACGACAGGGGGGCGACGTTCGGCTTCACCGCCGCGGTGGACGCGGCCACGCGCCTGATCGACGAGGGCGCCGACATCGTCGACATCGGCGGGGTGAAGGCCGGGCCCGGCGACGTGGTCGGCCCCGCGGAGGAGATCGACCGGGTAGCCGGCGTGGTCGCGGCCGTCCGCGCCCGCCATCCCGATGTGATCATCAGCGTCGACACCTGGCGGTCCGAGGTGGCGAAGGTGGTCGCGGACGCCGGCGCCGACCTGTTGAACGACACCTGGGGCGGGGTCGACCCCGGGCTGGCGGAGGTCGCCGGCGCGTACGGCATCGGGCTGGTGTGCGCCCACGCCGGCCGGGTGGAGCCGCGGACCAGGCCGCACCGGATCGGCTACGCCGACGTGGTGGCCGACGTGATCGGCTACACCACCGCCCTGGCCGAGCGGGCGGTCTCCCTGGGGGTCCGCAGGGACGCGGTGCTCATCGACCCCGCCCACGACTTCGGCAAGAACACCTGGCACTCGCTGGAGGTCTCCCGGCGGCTCGGGGAACTGGTCGCGACGGGCTGGCCCGTACTGGTGGCCGTGTCCAACAAGGACTTCGTGGGGGAGGCGCTCGGCGGGCTGCCCGTCGAGAGACGGCATGAGGGGACGCTGGCGACCCTCGCCGTCTCGGCCGTGCAGGGAGCACGGGTCTTCCGCGTCCACGACGCCGCCGGCGCCCGTGCCGCACTCGCCGCCGTTGGGCGGCTCAGGGACGCGTGAGGTCGGGCGCTTCCAGTCCGGGCGTCAGGAGTACATGACCGACAGGAAGCGGACCAGGATCGCCTCGCGGGTCGCGGCGGGCAGGGCGTCGAGAACCGCGTTCACCACGGCCATCTCGGGCTGTGCGGCGCCGTCCGAACCGGAACCCCGCAGGTCGACGCCCACGGACGCGGCGAGCTCGGCGAAGGTCGCGTCGTCGAGGGCGTCGAGGTCGAGCCCGGAGATCAGCTCGGGAAGGCCGTCGGGGACCACGGCCGGCCCCCGGGTCCGCGCGGCCTCGGTGGCGGCGGCGATCACCTCGAGCAGGGCGTCGACGCCCGCGAGCGTGACCCCGGTGACGGTGATGTGCAGATTGGCGGGGATCCCCGCGTACGACAGCTGCGGCTGGAGGAACCAGCCGAGTCGCCTGGCCTCGTCGGAGACCACGAAGACGTCGACGTCGTCGGATCCCGCGATCGCGACCAGTGACGCCTCCGGCTCGCCCAGCACGCGCAGGCCCGGGATCGCCGCCACTCCTTTGACCAGCCGCCGGGTCGCCTCCAGGGTCGTACGGCCCAGCTCCCGATAGCCCTCGGCCCCGAGGGCCTGGAGCGTCCCCCATGCGCCGCCGAGCGGGCCGGCCGACCGGGAGCTCTGCACCGTCGCGTTGATGATCGTGTAGCCCGGCCAGGCCGCCGAGGCGAAGTAGGCCCTCCGGCGCAGCTCGGCGTCGCGGAACAGCAGCACCGAGGCGCCCTTGGGGGCGTAGCCGAACTTGTGCAGGTCGCACGAGATCGACGTCACGCCGGGCACGCTCAGGTCGAACGGCGGGACGGCGGCGCCCGCCTCCCGGAGCCAGGGGAGCAGCCAGCCGCCCACACAGGCGTCCACGTGGCAGAGCACCCCCCTCGCCGAGGCCAGCGCGGCGATCTCCTCGACGGGGTCGATCACACCTTGCGGGTAGGACGGCGCCGACGCCACCACCAGCACGGTCCTGCCGGTGATCGCCGCCTCGACCGCCGCGGGGGAGACCGTGAACGTGACCGGGTCCACCGGCACCGGCACCACGTCCAGGCCGAGGTAGTGGGCCGCCTTGTGGAACGCGGGATGGGCGGTGACCGGCAGGACGATCTCCCCGCCGCCCGGGCCGTGGTCGCGGGCAGCCTTCACCGCCAGCATGATCGACTCGGTGCCGCCGCTGGTGAAGATCCCGGGCGCGCCCGGCCGTCCGAGGAGTTCGGCGACCGCGCCGACGACCTGTTTCTCGATCGCCACCATGCTGGGGAACGCCGTCGGGTCGAGCATGTTGACCTCGAGCATCTCGGCGTAGGCGCGGTGGGCGGTCTCGTGGACCTCCGGCCGTCCCGTGTCGTAGACGTACGCCGTCACCTTGCCGCCGCGGACCGGGAGATCGGCGGCCTTCAGTGCGGACAGTTCGGCGAGCAGGTCCTGCGCGGTCCTGCCGTGCTCGGGAAGCATGTCGATCTCCTCGCGTCACGAGGATGCTAACGGGACTCGCGGAGTAGGCGAAGGGGTCCGGTTCCTCGGCAGGACTCCAGGTTGGGACCAGTCTGACCGAACTCTTCAAGTGGGGTGCTCTTTGTAGCGCTTTGTCGCTATGGTTGCCGCGAACCTCTGGACAAGGTGGTGTGCATGCGGCACTTCTTCGGGTTGCTGCTGGGCGTCTTCATGACCGCGGCCGTTCTCCTCGGCGCCGGCTGGGCGTCTCAGGAGGTGATCCGAGGCGCGGCTCAGAACCTCGATCCGTCCAGGGACTGGCGGATTCTGACCGCCATCGGCGTGATGGCCCTGGTCGGCCTCCTGCTTGCCGTCGTGCTCGTCACCAGGGTCTCGCCGCTGGCCGCGTTCGTCCCGTCCCTGGTGCTGCTGGCCTGGACCGTGGTCTACATCCTCGATGTCTCCCGGGCCACCGGGCTCGCCCCGACGGGCCCGTCCGTCCAGGTGGAGGTCGCGGAGGCCGGCCGGGGCATGCTGACCCTGCTGTCCACCGGCATTCTGGGCATGCTCGGTGTGGCCCTGTTCGTTCCCGTGCTCATGCCGTCACGCTGGGCGGGTCCGGTGCGGGACGATGAGGAGGAGTACGAGGAGACCGTCGGCTACTGAGGTAGAGGTGGGTGACGGCCTCCTCGATGGAGGCCTCGCCCGGCACGATCGCCCGAAGGCCGGCGACCGTCCCGTCGAAGGCCAGCCGGCCGTGGTCGATGAGCATCACCCTGCGGCACAGTTGCTCGATGTCGCCCAGGTCGTGGGTCGTGAGCAGGATCGTCGTGCCGTGCTCGGCGTTGAGCCGCCGCAGGAAGTCGCGCACGCCCGCCTTGCTGACCAAGTCCAGCCCGATGGTGGGTTCGTCGAGGACCAGGATCGGCGGGTCGTGGAGCAGCGCCGCGGTGATGTCGCCCCGCATGCGCTGCCCGAGGCTGAGTTGGCGCACCGGAGTGGTGAGGAAGTCCCCGAGGTCGAGGAGCGAGCACAGCTCGTCCAGTCTCCTGCGGAACACCGCGCGATCTACTTTGTAAAGGAGTCGGACCAGTTCGAAGCTGTCCTTGAGCGGCAGGTCCCACCACAACGTCGTCCGCTGGCCGAAGACAACGCCGATCTTGCGCGCGAGAGCCGTACGGCGGCGTGAGGGGTCCAGCCCGGCCACCCGCAGGCGGCCGGAGGTGGGCGCGAGGATGCCCGTGAGCATCTTGATCGTCGTCGACTTCCCCGCCCCGTTCGGGCCCAGGTAGCCGACGAACTCTCCTGCCTCGACAGCGAAGGACAGGTCCCGGACGGCGTGCACGACCGTCCCGCGCACCTTGAACGTCCGCCCGAGGCGGTCGACCTCGATCATCTAGCTCCCTGTCGATCGGTAGTGGCGGACGCCGGCGCGCCATGCGAGGACCGCGACGAGCGCCATCGCGGCGGCGGCGACCGGCGAGAGGAAACGCAGCCAGTACGGCAGGCCGAGCGGATCGTCCCGGTCGAGCACGTAGAGTCCCGGCTGCCAGTTCACGAACGCCAGCGGCAGCACGTAGGTGACGCCGCGGACGAGTTCTCCCCCGTAGACGCTGAGGGGGTACTGCGTGAGGGTCGCGCCTCCGTAGGTGAAGGCGTTGGCCACCTCGGGAGCGTTGGTGAGCAGGAACTGCGCCGCGCCGCCCAGCGCCCAGAGCGCCGTGAAGATCACCGTGCCGGAGGCGACCATGACGGGGATCATCCAGCCGCGTTCGAGGGGGACGTCGAGGCGGGCCAGCGCGAACACGAGGACCGCGGCGCCCTGGATCACCTTGCCGATCCGGTGCGGCACGAACCGTTCGGTCGCGATCTGCACGAACGGGCTCACCGGCCGGATGAGTATCACGTCGAACGTGCCGGCCCTGATGTGCTGGCTGATCCGCTCGACGTTGCTGAACAACAGGTCGGCGAGGGCGAAGGACAGGGCGGCCGTGCCGTACAGGAACATGACCTCGCTGAGGTCGAAGCCCCCGAGGCTGGTGGTGTTGGTGAAGATCACCCAGATCACGGCGATGTCGAGGCCGCTGGTGACGAAGCCGCCGACGGTCATGAGGGCGAAGGAGACGGGGTACTGGGCGGCGGCGCGGGTCCAGGCCCACACCAGGAGCAGGTACGTCCTAACCACCCTGGATCACCACCTTGCGGCGGGCGGCGGCCGTGGCCAGGGCGCCGGCGCCGAGCAGGACGGCCGCCCAGAACGCCTGGAAGGCGAGGGAGCCGGCGACCGGGGTCTTCCCGAGGTACACGTCGGCGGGCACCTGGACCATGGCCGCCCAGGGCAGCGCCCGCGCGAGCGTGCCCAGCCAGCCGGGGAAGATCACCAGCGGCAGCATGAGACCGCTGAAGAACGTGGTCAGGATCATCGAGAGGACCGAGAGCCCGCGGTCGTCGATCACCCAGCAGGTGGCGAGCGCGACCAGGTAACGCCAGCCGAAGCTGACGACGACGCCGAGGACGAAGCTGACCATGAACGCGGCCCATGTGGCCAGGCCCGCGGGGAGCACGATGCCGAACAGCAGGGCGCCGACCAGGGTGGGCGGGACGCTGCGGGCGACGAAGAGGTAGGCGGCCCGCCCGAGGTCCTCGGAAAGGCTCCAGAGCTGGAGCGACGCGGGGCGCACGAGATCGAGGGCGACGTCTCCGGTGCGGATCCGCTGGGGGAGGTCCAGGCCTCCGCCGAAAACCTGCATCGGCCCGATGTACGACTGGGTCAGGAAGCAGAAGGTCACCGCCTCGACGACCCCGTATCCGCCGAGGCCGGGCCGCGCCTGCCAGAGGGCGATCAGCACGTACGCGCGGAGGATCCCGAAGACGGTGTTGGTGAACGCGCCCGCCGCCGCGGCCGCCCAGTAGGTCGCGTGCCTGCGGAAGCCGAAACCGATCAGCCGCACATAGAGGGTGAAGAGCGGGCACCTCCAAGGCCGGGGAACCCGCTGATCTTAAGTCATCGGTCGGCCAGGCGATAGACGAAACGCAGCCCCGACCAGACGGCGTCGACGGCGCAGACCTTGTTGTCGACCAGGCCCTGGCCGAGGCCGAAGGTCCTGACTCTGTCGTCGGACAGGTCGGTCGCCACCCTGCTCGACTTCTTCGGCCAGCAGACCCAGAGCCCGCCGTCGCGTGCGAGCGTCTCCAGTGCCGCCGGGAACCACCGCGCCAGCGCCGCCTCGTCGCGGCAGAAGAGCAGGATCACGTCGTACGGCCCGGGGCCGTCGTCGCCCTCGATGCCCAGTTCCGAAGGATCGGGCGGGGTCCCGAAGAGCCGGACGAGATGCCCCGGCCTGATCCCGAGCTTCCTCACCAGCGGGATTCCGGCATATTCGCTCATATCGGGGGGATCCTCGCACTGTGAACGTTACCGCTCTGTAACAACTCTGTAAGGCGGGAGAAACGTACCAACCGGTAGAACGATTGCCTAGCCGGGTATGTCCCTTTTGGGAGGTTTGCATGTCGGATGAGATCGACACGGACATTCATCCGGAATATCCGGTCAGCTGGCAGGCGGCAGCGCTCAACGGGGTCCTGCGCGGCACGATGAAACCGATCTCCACCATCCTCCTCCGCAACACGACCGGCATGGCGGTGGCCAGCCGGTTGATCTGTCTCGGCGAGCGGGTTCCCGGGATCCTCCCCAAGCACGTCACGATACGACAGGAGCGATTCGAGTCCTGCGCGGGCGAGTGGGTGAGGGGCGGGGACGACGTAGATGAGAGCAAGGTGCTGCTGTACTTTCACGGCGGCGCCTACTTCATCTGCTCCGCCGCCACGCATCGCCCGATCACCTGGAGGCTGTCGGCGGTCGCCAAGCGGCCGGTGCTGGCGATCGACTACCGGCAGGGACCGATCCACACCCTCGCCCACTCGCTGACCGACGCCCTCGAGGCCTACCAGTTCCTGCTCGACCGGGGGCACGCCCCCAAGGACATCCTGTTCGCCGGCGACTCGGCCGGCGGCCACCTGGCCCTCGCCACCCTGCTCTCCCTGCGTGACCAGGGGCGCCCGCTGCCCGCCGCCGCGATCTGCATGTCGCCCTGGACCGACCTCAGTGACGTGCGCAGGCGGGTCAACTGCTGGGCCGACCCCCTGTTGCCCGCGGGCCGGGTGGACTGGCTGGCCCGGCGCTGGACCGACGGCCTCGACTGCCGCGACCCCCTGGTGTCGCCCGTGTTCGGCGACTACACCGGCATCCCCCCGCTCATGATCGTGACGGGTTCCACGGAGATCCTTCGTGACGACGGCCGCCGGGTCGCGCTCAGCGCCAGGGAGAACGGCGTCCCGGTGACCTACGAAGAGTGGAACCGCATGCCCCACGTCTTCGCGATCCTCGCCGACGTCGTCCCCGAGGCGCGACTGGTCTTCCAGCACATCTCCCGCTTCATCGGAGCGGTCGAGGCGCGGTCCGCGCAACCGGGGCAGGAAGCCGCGTGATGTAGCCATTTGTAACCAATGAGACGCTTGTGACCTGCGGTTTCCCGTATTCCCCTTACCTAAAGGTGCCATTGGCCTTACCTCGCATGCCGCTTCCGGTCAGTACCGCCCCTGGCGCGTTCCAAGAGAGCACAGTGTGCTGTGCGGTACTTCCGTGAGAGAGGCAGCTTCCGGATGGCGCGTGGCGGAAACGGCCCCCAGAACGGCATGCCCCGGGGCGTGCGGCCGCTGACGGTGGGCGATCCGGTGATCATCGGGCGGTACCTGCTTCTCGGCCGTCTCGGCAGCGGCGGCATGGGCGTGGTCTACCTGGCCGAGCGTCCCGAGGGCGGCCTGGTGGCGGTGAAGACCCCCCACTCGATGCACCTGTCGGACCCCACGCTCCGCGCGAGGTTCGCCGAGGAGGCCGAGTTCTCCCGGCGCGTGGTGCCCTTCCACACCGCGACCGTGATCGAGGACGGCTTCGACCGCGACCGGCCCTACCTGGTCACGGAGTACATCCCCGGGCCCGCGCTCTCCCAGGTGGTCGTCGACGGCGGACCGCTCACCCCCGATCTCGCGTACGGCGTGGCGCTCGGCGCGGCGGCCGCCCTGCTCGCCACCCACGAAGCCGGCCTGGTCCACCGCGACCTCAAGCCGGCGAACGTGCTGCTTTCTCCCCGCGGTCCCTACGTCATCGACTTCGGAATCGCCCGCGACGTGGACACCGCCACCGCCCACACCCAGGCGGGCCAGATCATGGGCAGCCCCGGCTGGGTCGCCCCCGAACGGCTGACCGGCGGCCCCGCCATCCCGGCCTCGGACGTCTTCTCGTGGGGCTGCCTCGTCGCCTTCGCCGCCACCGGACTCCATCCGTTCGGCACGGGGGAGCTCGACGTGGTCAGCCGGCGGATCCTGGTGGAGGAGCCGCGCATCGCGGGCGTGCCCAGGCTGCTCTGGGACAGCGTCTCCGCGGCGCTGCGCAAGGAGCCCGCCGAACGCCCCGACGCCGGGGAACTGCTGTCCGCGCTGCTCGCGGTGGGCGGGATCGCCATGCCGGGAGACGTCCGCCACGCCGTCGGCCGCATCATGGCGGAGATCTGGCAGGCGGTGCCGTACCCGGAGAACGACGAGCAGGACACGGCCGAGCGTCCGGCCGGCCGGACGTCGCGCCGCAGGGCGGGCGGCCACGTCACCCACGCCGGGTTCGCGGCCCTGGCGACGGTCACGATCGCCGCGATGACCGTGGTGGCCACGGGGTCCGGGGTGGCGCGCCTCAGAGGCGACACCGAGCCGCCGCCCCCCGCCCCCGTGGTGATGCCGGGGGACGAGGGCGCGTCGGTTCCCCAGCAGACGCCGCCGCCTCCGCGTCCGTCGGCGACCGAGCCGAACCCGGTCATCCGCACGACCGTCACCGCGACGGCGGCCGTTCCCGTCGTGAGGGTGGAGGCGCCGTGGCCGTCGCTCCCGCCGGTGGACCCGTGTTTCTCCCGGGCGGGCCGGGCGAAGGACTGCGGCCCGTCGCGACCGCCGACGCCCGCGCCGTCGTCTCCCGCCGGCCCCCAGCCGTCCCCCGACGACAGCGGCGTTCCACCACAGCCGAGCCCCTCGCCCGTGCCCAGCCCAGAGCCGAGCCCCACTCCGAGCCCGACCCCCGTCCCCCCGTGAGGCTGACCGCACACGGGCGTGGTGCATCCTTGGGCGCATGGAGGCAGCGCTCGAACTGAACGACATGACCGTCCGCGTGGTCGGCCGCACCCTGGTGTCCGAGGTGAACTGGAGGGTGGATCACGGGCAGCACTGGGTTCTGCTGGGACCCAACGGCGCCGGCAAGACGACGATGCTCTCGGTGGCCGCGGCCGTACGCCACCCGAGCTCGGGAAGCGCCACGGTGCTGGGGCGGCGGCTCGGCCGGACCGACCTGCGGGAGCTGCGGCGGGACATCGGGCTGGTGGCCGCCAGCCAGCGGCTGGTCGACGAGGCACTCCTCGAGGAGGAGGCCGCGACGGCGCTGACGGTGGTCCTCACCGGGCACACCGGGACCAGCGCGCCGCTCTGGGACCGGTACGGGGACGCCGAGAGGGAGCGGGCCCACCGGATGCTGGCCGATCTCGGCTGCAAGGAGCTGGCCGACCGCCCTTTTCTGGTCTGCTCCCAGGGGGAGAAGGCGCGGATCCGGGTGGCGAGGGCGCTGATGGCCGACCCGGCGATCCTGCTTCTCGACGAGCCGTTCGCCGGCCTCGACCTGCCCGCGCGGGAGGACCTGATCGAGGCGCTGGAAGACCTCGCGAGCACGCGTGACGGGCTGACGACCGTCCTGGTCACGCATCACCTGGAGGAGGTGCCCGCCACCACCACCCATGCGCTGCTGATGAAGGACACGCGTGTGCTCGCGGCAGGTCCGGTGGAGGAGGTCCTCACCGGTCCCGCTCTGTCGGACTGCTTCGGCCGGCCGCTCCGGCTCGACTCGGTCGACGGCCGCTGGTACGCCCGGGCCGAACGGGCCTGACGCGCGTCACCCTGCGCCGGCCCGGGCGTGCGCGTCCGGGCACGGTCAGGCCCCGCCGGTGGCCGTCAGATCCCGAGGGGTGACCTGCGGCTCCGTGACGGGGCCTGGGTTTCCGACCGGCAGTGCCGTCGCCGGGGTCAGTGAGCCTCATCGATCACTGTGCCCGAGTTGATCAGTGATCAGTGGGCCTCGGCGAACTGCTCCTCCTCGGTGGAGCCCTTGAGGGCGGTGGTCGAGGAGTCCGGCGCGATGGCCGTGCTGACCAGGTCGAAGTATCCGGTGCCGACCTCGCGCTGGTGGCGGGTGGCGGTGTAACCACGTCCTTCGGCGGCGAACTCGGCCTCCTGAAGCCCGACGTAGGCGGTCATGCCCTCTTCGGCGTAACCGCGGGCGAGGTCGAACATCGAGTAGTTCAGCGAGTGGAAGCCGGCCAGGGTGATGAACTGGAACTTGTACCCCATGTGGCCGAGCTCGCGCTGGAACTTGGCGATGGTCGAGTCGTCGAGGTGCTTCTTCCAGTTGAACGACGGCGAGCAGTTGTAGGCCAGCATCTGGTCCGGGTGCTGCGCCTTGATCGCCTCGGCGAACTCGCGCGCCACGTCGAGGTCCGGCGTGGAGGTCTCCATCCAGAGGAGATCGGAGTAGGGCGCGTAGGCCAGGCCCCGCGCGATGCAGGCGTCGACGCCGTTGCGGACCCGGTAGAAACCCTCGGCCGTGCGCTCGCCCGTCGTGAACAGGCGGTCGCGGGGGTCGACGTCGCTGGTGATCAGCGTCGCGGCCTGGGCGTCGGTCCGCGCGATGACCAGCGTGGGGACTCCGCAGACGTCGGCCGCGAGGCGCGCCGCGTTGAGGGTCTTGATGTGCTGACCGGTCGGGATCAGCACCTTGCCGCCCAGGTGGCCGCACTTCTTCTCCGAGGCGAGCTGATCCTCCCAGTGCACACCCGCCGCACCGGCGGCGATCATGCCCTTCATCAGCTCGAACGCGTTGAGCACGCCGCCGAAGCCGGCCTCGGCGTCGGCCACGATGGGCGCCAGCCAGTGCGGGGCGTCGTCGTCACCCTCCGACCACGTGATCTGGTCGGCGCGCAGGAGCGCGTTGTTGATGCGGCGGACCACGGCGGGCACCGAGTTGGCGGGGTAGAGGCTCTGGTCCGGGTACGTCTGCCCGCCGAGGTTGGCGTCGGCGGCGACCTGCCAGCCGGACAGGTAGATGGCCTTCAGGCCCGCCTTCACCTGCTGGACCGCCTGGTTTCCGGTCAGCGCGCCGAGGGTGTGGACGTACTCCTCGGAGGTGAGCAGGCGCCAGAGCCGGTCGGCGCCGAGCCGGGCGAGCGTGTGCTCCTCCTGCACGGAGCCGCGGAGCCGGACCACGTCCTCGGCCGTGTAGGTGCGCTCCACGTCCTTCCAGCGGGGGTCGGTCTCCCATTCATGGCGTAGTTGCTCGGCCTCTGCGGCGATGCGGTCCGACATGTCCGTCACTCCCTCGTTGCGTGCTCTGCCGTCACCTGGGTGCTTGTTCCGAGTTTCTTCCCGGCGATAGAGATCAACAAGGCGAGATGTGTCGAAAGAACGAAAAGAATTCCCCTAAATCGAATACCTGCCGGTATTTCAAGGAGAAGAATCGCAAGTCTTTCCGCATGGACTAGACCAATCTGAGCACAGAGGCACGGGAGAGGCTGGAAAAATGGAGGAAATTCCGCCTAGGATCGAGCCATGCCGTCCTTGCTGGGTGAAGAACCACTGTCTTTGACGCAGGAGCTGGACCTTCTGGCCTTCGGTCAACGCCTGAAGCACCTGCGCAGGCAACGTGGGCTCACCCTCTCCGAGCTGGGTGAGCGCGTGGGGCGCGCGCCCAGCCAGCTCTCCCTCCTGGAGAACGGCAAGCGCGAGCCGAAGTTGTCGCTGCTGAAGGCCCTGGCCGCCGCGCTGAGCGTCCCCGTCGAGGAACTGCTCCGCAGGCAGGCGCCCAACCGGCGGGCCCAGCTGGAGATCGCCCTGGAGGAGGCCCAGCGCGATCCGCTCTACACGAGCCTCGGACTGAGCCGGCTCAAGGTCTCCGCCCGGGTGCCGAACGACGTGCTGGAGCACATCCTCGGCCTGTTCGACGAGCTCAAGGCGCGCGAGGCGAAGGGCACGGCCACCCCGGAGGAGGCGCGTGCGGCCAACGCCGACCTGCGCCGCGAGCAGCGGGAGCTGGGCAACTACTTCGAGGACATCGAGCAGGCCGCCGCCGAGGCCCTCGCGGCGGTGGGCTACCGGATGGGCGCGCTGTCGGAGAGCACCGTCCAGGCGCTGGTCTCGCACTTCGGGTTCACCGTCCACCAGGCGCAGGACCTGCCGCGCTCCGCCCGGTCGGTGACCGACCTCAGGAACCGGCGGATCTACCTCAAGCGCGAACAGCTCGGAATGCACACGCCCCGGACGATCCTGCTGCAGACCCTCGGCCACTTCGCGCTTCAGCACCACAAGCCCCGCGACTTCGCCGACTTCCTGCGCCAGCGGGTCGAGGCGAACTACTTCGCGGCGGCCGTCCTGGTCCCGGAGACGGCGGCCGTGCCGTACCTGCTGGAGGCCAAGCAGGACAAGGCGCTGTCCGTCGAGGACCTCCGGGACGTCTTCGCGGTCTCCTACGAGATGGCGGCCCACAGGTTCACCAACCTCGCCACCCGTCACCTCGACCTCGTGTGCCACTTCGTGCGCAACGACGCGGGCGGGATCATCTACAAGGCCTACGAGAACGACGGAATCGTCTTCCCCGCCGACGAGCAGGGGGCCATCGAGGGGCAGCGACTCTGCCTGAGGTGGTCCGGCCGGCAGGTGTTCCAGTCGCCCGACCGGTTCTCGCTGTACTACCAGTACTCGGACACCCCCACGGGGACCTACTTCTGCGTCGCCCACGTCGACCCTTCGCACGAGAAGGACTTCGCGATCACGCTCGGCGTGCCGTACCGGGAGTCGCGCTGGTTCCGCGGCAGGGAGACGACCAGCAGGACCAAGTCCAACTGCCCGAACGGCGAGTGCTGCCGGCGGCCGCCCGCTGATCTGGCGCAACGGTGGGAGGGGTACGCCTGGCCCTCGGTCCTGGCGAACTCGCACATCCTGGCCGCTCTGCCGCCCGGTTCGTTCCCCGGCGTCGACGAGGCGGACGTCTACGCCTTCCTCGACCGCCATGCGTCGTCCTGACCACCCTCTCGTCCGGGTCCCCGGGGCTCCGGAGTCGGACCGGCGCACCGTAGGGTGATGGCCGTGGACTCACAGGGCGACGAGAGGATCATGCGTGCTGCCTGAGGTCGAATCCTGGCTGCGCAGCCGCACCACGTCCTCCGCCGACTGGCCGGTCGGCACCCTGATGGCGGCCAAGGGGGCCACGCGGATCAGTGTGGTGCTCCCGGCGCGCGACGAGGCCGAGACGGTGGGGGAGATCGTCGGTGCGATCCGGCGTGACCTCGTCGAATCGGTGCCCCTGGTCGACGAGCTCGTCGTCATCGACTCCCGGTCGACCGACGACACCGCGGCGCAGGCCGTACAGGCCGGGGCGAAGGTCTTCGCGCAGGACGAGATCCTGTGCGAGCTGGAACCCCTCGACGGCAAGGGTGAGGCGCTGTGGAAGTCGCTCGCGGTGACGACGGGCGACCTCGTCGTCTTCATCGACGCCGACCTGCGGGAGTTCCGCACCTCGTTCGTGACCGGGCTGCTCGGGCCGCTCCTGACGGACCCCTCGGTCGCGTACGTGAAGGGCTGCTACGACAGGCCGCTGTCCGGGGTGCAGGGCGCGGGCGGGCGGGTCACCGAGCTCGTCGCGCGGCCGCTGCTCAACCTCCACTGGCCGCTGCTCGCCGGCTTCGTCCAGCCGCTGTCGGGGGAGTACGCCGGACGGCGCAGCGCGCTGGAGCGGGTGCCCTTCGTGAGCGGGTACGGCGTCGAGCTGGCCTTACTGATCGACCTGCTCGAGTTCGCCGGGCTCGACGCCCTGGCCCAGGTCGACCTGGGCAGGCGGGTGCACTCCCACCAGTCGACCGAGGCGCTCGGGGGGATGGCCGGTCAGATCATGCACACCGCGTGGTCCCGTCTCGAACGGCAGGGAAAGATCGTTTCCCTGCATGTCCCGTCGGCCCGGGTGACCCAGTTCCGCCGAGGTCTGTCCGGTCACGATCCACTGGTCAGAGACGTCACGGTGGCCGAGCGCCCGCCGATGGTGACGGTGCCGCAGTACGCCGGCAGGGGGTTGTGACGACGGGTCGGCCACTCCCTAACCGGGGGGTGAATTTTCGGAGCCGGTTACCGGTCGGTAGCATTCCTCTCCGTTGATCCGCTTTCGGCTTTCCATGGGCAGGACTCGATGACCGACAACACGACGGGCTTCAACCCCGAACTGAGTGACGACGTTCGCGAGGTACGTGACTGGGCGCGTGAGTTCGCCCGTGACGTCATCCGTCCCGCCGGGGCGGAGTGGGACGAGCGGGAGGAGACTCCCTGGCCGGTCCTGCAGGAGGCGGCCAAGATCGGCCTCTACTCTCTCGACTTCTTCGCCTCGCAGTGGTTCGAGGAGTCCGGACTCGGCCTGCCGGCCACCTTCGAGGAACTGTTCTGGGGCGACGCGGGCATCGGCCTGTCCATCGTCGGCACCGGCCTCGCCGCCGCGTCCCTCGCCTCGAACGGCACGCCCGAGCAGATGGGGGAGTGGCTGCCCCAGATGTTCGGCTCCGTCGACGACATCAAGCTGGGCGCCTTCTGCGCGTCCGAGCCCGACGCGGGCAGCGACATCGGCTCGATCCGCACCCGCGCGGTCTACGACGAGGCGGCGGACGAATGGGAGCTGAACGGCGTCAAGACCTGGGTCACCAACGGAGGCATCGCCAACGTGCACGTGGTCGTCGCCTCGGTCGACCCGTCGCTCGGCACTCGCGGCCAGGCGTCCTTCGTGGTCCCGCCGGGCACGCCGGGCCTGTCCCAGGGGCAGAAGTTCAAGAAGCACGGCATCCGCGCCTCGCACACCGCCGAGGTCGTCCTGGACCACGTGCGCGTCCCGGGCTCGTGCCTGCTCGGCGGCAAGGAGAAGCTGGACGCCCGCCTGGCCAGAGTCCGTGCCGGGGCCAAAAGCGGCGAGCAGGCCGCCATGCGCACGTTCGAGTCGACCCGGCCGCTCGTCGCGGCCATGGCCGTCGGCCTGGCCAGGGCGTCCTTCGAGTACGCGCGCGACTACGCCAGGGAGCGCGAGCAGTTCGGCCGGAAGATCGGTGAGAACCAGGCGGTGGCGTTCCTCCTCGCCGACATGGCCACCCGGATCGACGCGGCACGGCTGATGACCTGGCGTGCGGCCTGGATGGCCAGGCACGGGCGGCCGCTGGACAACGCCGAGGGCTCGATGAGCAAGCTCGTGGCCAGCGAGACGGCGGTGTGGGTGAGCGAGCAGGCCATCCAGATCCTGGGCGGCGCCGGCTACACCCGTGAGCACCCGGTGGAGCGCTTCCACCGCGACAGCAAGATCTTCACGATCTTCGAGGGGACTTCGGAGATCCAACGCCTGATCATCGGCCGCGCGGTGACGGGCCTGCCCGTTCGCTGAGTGGCCGTAGACGTACGCGCAGCCGACTCCGAGCTGTCGATCTCCAGGGTTCCCTCAAGGTGTTGGACGGCAGGGGAGCGGGGTTTATCCTGCCAAGTGCGGATGGCGGCGGGCTCCGGCAAGCATGAGCTGAGGGAGCCTGATGCGAGCGGTATGGATAACCAAGGTCGGCCCGCCCGAGGTGCTGGCGGTGCGGGAGACGGCCGATCCTGAGCCGGGACCAGGTGAGATCCGGGTCCGGGTGAAGGCCGCTGGACTGAGCTTCTCCGATGTGATGGCCCGCCAGGGCTTGTACCCGGACGCGCCCAAGCCGCCGTGTGTGGTCGGCTATGAGATCGCCGGCGTCGTCGACAAGCTCGGTCCGGCGATGACCGCTGTGACCGCACCTGCGGTCGGGACACGTGTCATGGCGTTGGTGCGTTTCGGCGGTCATGCCGACGTCGCCTGCCTTCCGGCCGAGCAGGCAGTGGAAATCCCCGACGAACTGGGTTTCGAACAGGCGGCGGCCATCCCCGTCAACTACCTCACCGCGTACCACATGGTGGTCCGGGTCGCGACCGTACAGCCGGGCGAGCGAGTGCTGGTTCACATGGCGGCCGGTGGCGTCGGGATCGCCGTCCTGCAGTTGTGCGGGACAATCCACGGCGTCGTCACCTACGGCACCGCCTCCGCTGCCAAGCATGACGTTCTGCGCGCGGAAGGCTGCACTCATCCGATCGACTACCGCAGCGACGACTACGTCCGACGGGTCCGCGAATTGACGGGCGGCCAAGGCGTGGATGTCGTGCTCGATCCCCTGGGCGGCCGCGACTGGAAGAAAGGGCTGTCCCTGCTGCGCCCGGCGGGCCGGCTTGTCGCCTACGGCTTCGCCAATCTGGCCAGTGGTGAGCGGCGCAGCCTCGGCCGACTCCTGCGGCAGGCGGTCGGCGTACCGCTGGTCACCCCGCTGGGGCTGATGGATCGCAATCACACGATCAGCGGCGTCAATCTCGGTCATCTGTGGGATCAGGCGACGATGTTGCGCGAAGGACTCCAGGCCCTGGTCTCCCTGGCACGCGCGGGAGACATCACCCCGCGCATCGACACGGTCGTCCCGTTCGCGCACGCCGCACACGCACATCGTCGTATCACTGAACGCCGCAATATCGGCAAGATCGTTCTGATCCCCTGACCGGCATGAGCGGCAAGCAGGGCTGTCGCCACGCCTGAAAACGGGTGCCAGTGGGCTTCCAGCGCCTCATCTTCGTCCGCGCTGTGACGGGCCCTTCCGTCCGTTGAGCTGTTCTCCCGGGACGGCGTGCTGCACCACGAGCACCTGGTGCTCTGCCGGGAGGAGGGGTGGGGACGGCCGGTCCCAGCCCGGTCAGCTGATGCGGTTGACCAGGATGCCGATCGGGATGGACACGACGGTGGAGGCGGCGAAGCCGAACACGAAGAACATCCATTCGCGCCTCCGCTCGGCGCGGAGGGTCTCCTTGGTCTCACCGAGGAGGATTTCGCGGATCCTCTCGGCTTCGCCCCTGTTGACCGCGAGAAGTTGCTGCTGGCGTTCGGCCTCGGTGATCAGCGCCTGGCGGGTGGCCTGCTGAGCTTCTACGTCGCGCCGGAGGTCGTCCATGAGGGTGACCGCTTCGGCGAACGCCGCGCTCACGCCCTCGACCCGACGGCGCAGCCGCTCACCCGGATCCTCTCCCGCCTGATCCAGCGCCTTGCGCCTTCTCCGGGACGCCCACAGGAACTGCGTGGTGATCAGCAATACGCTGCCGGCGGCTGTTCCGGCCACGACGGTCAGGTTGTCGGCGGACAGTGCCCCCACGATCGTCAACCCGAACGCCCCGGATCCGGCCACCACGGCGGAGAGGGTGACTGCCGGATTGTCGCTCGCGTACCGAAGTGTCTGAGAAAAGGTGCCTTGTCGCCGACTCACGGTCTCATTGCACCGTGACCGCAGGGTCCCGCACCAGAAGGTTGATCAGATCGCGATCGGTTCGCGCAGCCGTTGAACGCACGGCCTCTCGGAGCGGGAGGGGAGTACGCGACCAGTACTGCGTCGGCTTTCGATTCTCACGGAAGTCGCCCGCGATTCCGTGAGAATCGAAACAGAGGCCCATGTCCGCCGCGATGGTCTCAGGCCGGAGGACGCACCGTTGCGGGATTTGGCGGCCGGTTGTGTCCCCGGTTCACCCGATCATCGGGGATGCGTGACCCGCAACTTGGACTGCTTGTGCCGCGACCGTTCCCAGTCGGCCATGAATTCGGCCTTCAGGCCATGCTGCTCGGCGAGGCCGATGAGCGTCTCCGTCCGGTAGTAGAAGTCCTCGCGAAGCACATGATGCTCGGCCTTCTCCGTTCGGTCGAAGGTGAAGTCGAAGAACCCGTCCGGGTGGAGGATCCGGCCGACATTTCTCAGGCATTCGTCGATCACGTCGATCGGGTTGTGTGAGAACACGCTGTGCGCGTGGATCACGGTGAAGTGCGCCTCGGGCAGGGACGCGAAGGTGAGGTCCTTCACCAGGCTCAGATGCGGAAGCTTCGACTGCAGCCCGCGCTCCGTGAGCGTGTCGGCGGCGGCCATCAGGATCTCGGGGGAGATGTCGATGCCGTAGTAGTTGCCGGTATCGAGATGCTCGATGAGGCGCCAGCCGAGCCGCAGATTGCCGCAGCCGATGTCCAGGACCCGATCCTGCGGTGTGAGCCCGTGCTTGACCAGGTAGTCGAACTGCATCTTGCCGACTCGCAGCCAGCTCGACCGACGGTGGCTGCCGATCGCGCCGTCCGCTGTCATCTCCTGGATGTCGGCCCGCATGACCTCGCGGTAGTACGAGACGTGGTCCCGTGTCGTGGTCCTCAGCTTCGCGTCCCGGGCCAGGCGCCTCAGATGCGGCCAGACCTTCTTCGGATGGCGTATCGCGTACGTCAACTGGTAGGCGAGGCGCGACCGAGGGCGTGCGACGTAGGGGTGTCGTTTCACTCACTCCACGTTAGGGGTCCGCGCCGATCCGTGACCGGATCCTGGAGGGATGATCAGGAAAGGACGGCCACGGAAACGGTGAGACGAGGGCAAAGGCGCGGGTGATCGGTGGCCTGCCGCGCTTGTCGCAGGTAGGACGCCGCCGCGCTTTGTCGCACGCGGGACACCGTCACGCCGCCGCACTGTCACTCCGGCGACGCCGCCGCGCTGTCACTCCGGCGACGACGGCGGGACGAGCTCAGCGGGCGCGAGGCCCGACTGCAGCGCGGCCGCGTCGGCCGTCTGGGAAAGCAGCATGGCGATGGTCATGGGACCCACACCGCCCGGCACTGGAGTGATGAGGCGGGCGCGGGTCACGGCGCCGTCGAAGTCCACGTCGCCGAGGTTGCCGGGGCTGTAACCGGCGTCGATCACCACGGCGCCGACTTTGATGTCCTCGCCGCGGATGAAGCCCGGGCGGCCGACCGCGGCGACCAGGACGTCGGCCTCCCGAACGATCGACTCCAGATCGCGGGTGCGCGAGTGGCAGTACGTGACGGTCGCGTCCCGGGCGAGCAGCAGCATCCCGGCGGGCTTCCCGAGGATCGCACTGCGGCCGACGACGACGGCGCGTTTGCCGGCCAGTTCGACGTCGTAGTGGTCCAGCAGGCGCATGATGCCACCCGGGGTACAGGACACGAAGCCGGGCAGGCCGAAGCTCATCGCGGCGAACGAGCGCATCGTGACCCCGTCGACGTCCTTGTGCGGGGCGATGGCCTCGAACGCGGCCCGTTCGTCGATGTGAGCACCCACTGGGTGCTGCAGCAGGATGCCGTGCACCTCGGGGTCTTCTGACAATGACGTGATGGCGTCGACGAGCTCCGCCGTCGTGGTCGTCGCAGGCAGGTGCAGGTGCCTGGAGGCGATGCCGGCCTTCTCGCATCGTGCACGCTTCATCCGGACATAGGTCGCCGATGCGGGGTCGTCTCCTACCAGCACGGTCGCCAGGCAGGGGGGCGTGCCGGTCTGTCGTGTGATGGCAGTGGCCATGGCCGCGCTGTGATCGAGGATCTTGCGGGCAAGGCCGGTGCCGTCCATGAGACGAGCGGTCTGAGTGTGAGGCACGGGCTTCTCCCAGGCGTCAGGTGATCTCGCCCAGGCGCACGGCTTCGACGATGCCCGTCGGGCCGCTCCCCGGTGGTGCTCCACCTCAGCGCCAGTCACGACCCGGATCAACTCTAGTGGAGGAGATCTCGATCGGTGCGGCCGCTGCGCGAACCGCGGCGGTCGGGGCGGCCTCGCGGTACGGCACCGGGGTTTCGATTCTCACGGAAGCCGCTCGTGATTCCGTGAGAATCGAAAGGGCCCTGTTCCACCCGGTCGGGTCTCAGGCCAGGAGTCCGGTCGGTCTCAGGTCAGGAGGACGCGACGTCCGGGCGTACGGCTCGCCGGGGATCGGGTCATGCGAAGATCTCATTCCATTCACGGACGTACCAGTTGCGGACCACACCGTTCAGGACAAAGGGGTCTTCCCTGGCGAACTCCTCGGCTGCTTCGCGGGTGGTGAACACGGCCATCGAGCCCTCGTTCTGCGGGTCGCCGAAGGTGCCGACCATCAGCAGCGTGCCCTGGTCGTGGAACTCGTCGAGTCGGGCGCGGTGGGCGGCGAAGTGGGCGGGTGACTTCGACGCGACGTCGTCACCGGAGTCGTAGAACATCACGTACTTCATGGAGCCCTCCAAGCGTAAGTGTCGGCTAACGCTATCGGTGGCGGCGGCCGAGATGCGAGCCCCTGTCCCATGGGGACGTGCGGGTCAGAGTTCGCCGAGCTCGCCGAGGGGCTTCGTCCAGAAGTCCGGGTCGTGGCGTTCGTCTCTGGCCATGGGATCGATGACCACGTGCGTGATGCGGAGGAAGGTCTTGTAGGCCTCGTCCTCGCCGACGCGGATCTGGCCGCGGGAAATGAGCCGGTCCCAGTGGTGTTGTTCGGCTTCGACGCGCGGCAGGAGTTCGTCGCGGCTGAGTGTCCGTGCTTCCTCGACGGTGAGTCGTTTGAAGGCGGCCATGTCGCTGATTGTCGCATTCCCCTGAGGCCTGGCCAGAGGGATCCCGCGTCCGGGTTCAGTCGAACCGGCGCGCTCACGCAGGTGGGGTCACCGGGAAAAGTCCTGATGGAGGGGTGACCGTGATGTCCTCAGGGCGTGGAGCCTGCACGAGGATGGGCTTTCCGACCTGGGTCAGGTCCTCCGACAGTTTGAGGCTTCGCTGCGCGGTGCCGTTCGGTGCGGGAAAGCTGACGCCGGCCTCGATTCGCCGCGGTCTCCCGTCGAGTCCGAGGTAGATGTCCACCCATATCTGCCGATCGGCCGCCTTGAGCTCGTCCAGGGCGGCGGCCAACCACAGCGGCGCGTGTGCGAAGACCTCCCACGCGGGTAGCGACACCCGGTATCTCGTCGCCAGCGCTCCCTTGACGTCGGCGCGTCCGAGATCGGCTGCCTGGCTTATCGCGGTGAAAGGCTCCCACTCGCGGCACAGTAACCGGGGATCGGGGGCGTCTGTCACCCGACCGCGGGTTCACGACAGTGGGCGCCCGGCTGGCGATACGGACAGAGCATGCGACAGGATGGCCGGGTGCAGATCCGATCGATCTTGCTTGTGGCATCGGGCGTCGTCGTCCTCGTGCTTGCCGTCTTCGGCCTCGTCGCCTTCGTCGGGCGCGACTCCGGGGCATCGCTGCCGGCGGCGGATCTCGAGCGGATACGTGCCCAGGGCGTCGCCGCGGATCTCATCTATGTGGTGGACGTGCCGGGTTACACGCTGGCCGGGCAGTCGCTGGGCGTCGTCAACGAGGAGGGGTTCGGCGCCTTCTACTCCTCACCCGAGGGGCGGACAGTGGAGCTGCGGGTGGACCGCGGCGCGTTCGGCGACGACATGTGCGTGGAGAGGCCCGTTCACAACGCCGTCGACGCCCCCGTCACCTGCGAGCACGACGAGGTGGGCTGGTACCGGAAGGCCGGTGCTCGCCACGAGTACATCGTGGTCCGGGGCGATCACTTCATCCTGCTCAACGGGATGCTGAACGAGGTGACGCGGGAAACGCTGAAGGACGCGGTCGCCGGTGCGCGGCACGTCGCCGGTGACGGGACCGGGACTCCGGAGCCGCCGCGCACGCCGGTCGAGCGGGGCGACCTCCCGACAGTGGGTGACGGCGCGCCGAACAACGAGGTCGGTCCGGGCGGCTGAGCGCCGGGCGTTCCGCCAGCCTGACTCCTGCTGAGGGTCCGTCGTGCGAGAGCTCCCGGCCGCGCGCACGACGGGCAGGTCACTGCGGGATTGACGGGCAGGTCACTGCGGGATTTCCGCGCGGGAGGGGGACGCCCCCGCGGCGCCGGGCTCGTAGAACTCCTTGAACGTGAACGCCTCCGGCCCCGGCCCCCGGGTCCGGAGCGACTCGAGCCGCTCCATGGCCTCGCCGAGCGTCGGCACGTGTCCTTCGGGCACCCACCACATCAGCGTGTACGGCACAGCCGTACGGAGGAACCATTCGCGGCGGCGGCGTAGTAGCTCCAGGTGGGGGCTGCGGTAGACGAAATTCCACAACGCCTCGCGCGACTCCCACACCGACACGTTGACCAGCAGGTCGTCGCCGTACTCGTGGGTGATGACCTCGGTGGGGTCGTCGCTCTGCTTCATGCGCCAGACGAACCCGGGCGCCGAGTCGGCGATGGCATAGATGGGTTCCAGCGCGGCGACGAAGTCCGCCAGCTCGGGACCGTCGATGGGGGCGATGAGGTGCGCGACGTTCAGCTGGGCCAGATGCATGGCCGGATTCTATGTCAGCCTTGATTGTTTTTAGAAGGGTTTTCGGGGCCCTACCCGGAGACGTCCTTCGCGGCGAACACGACGCAGCACTCGCCGGGGCGGGCGTCGAGCGCCGCCGTGAGCCGGTCCTCGCCCAGACCGCGAAGCAGGCCCTCGCACATCGCGAGGTTCATCGAGCAGACGAGCACGGGGTGCGTCTCGGCCAGTACGTGGAACGGGCAGTTGCGCAGTCTGATCCGCCCGTCCTCCTCGTACGGCTCGTATCCGCGCTCGACCAGGACGTCCGTCAGCGTGGTGTTCTCGCTCGCCGCCGCCAGGCGCTCACCTGTGCGGCGGGCCGCGTCCTGCCCCTCGCTGTCGCCGTCGAGCCGGTCGACCACTTCGGCCAGGACGAGGGCGAGGGTCCGGTAGTCCCGGGGCGGAAGGCTCACCGTCCGTTCCGGCCCGCTTCTGCGATAGACCTTCGCCGGCCGTCCGCTGCCCGGCCCCCTGCGCTCATTGAGCCGGCGGAAATCCGCCTCCAGCAGACCGGCGTCGACCAGCTTGTCGAGGTGGAAGGCGGCGAGCGTGCGCTGGACGCCGGTCGCCTCGGCCGCCTCGTTCCGCCCGACGTCCCGCCCCTGCGCGGCGACGAAGCGGTACAGGTCCCGCCGTACGGGATCGGCGAGCACGCTCATCGACTCGAGGTCGTCGCTCTTCACAGCCGGAGTCTAGGCCGCCACCCGGGCCATGTACGGCCGGCCGCCTTCGCCGTCCCGGTTCGCTCCGTGGCCTCGCCGGGCCCAGGGGACGGTTGTGCCGTCCGTTCGTGCCGGGCTGTTGGTTCGGGTTTGAACAACTGGTTGTACCGTGAGGACATGGACGAACCCGCGTGGCTCGACGAGCACGAGTTGAGCGCCTGGCAGGCATTTCTCGCGACGGGCGCCATCATCAACCGCCTGGTCGAGCAGCAGCTCAAGGACGACTCGGGCCTGTCCCATTCGCAGTACGAGGTTCTGGTCCGGCTGTCGGACGCGCCGGACGGAGAGCTGCGGATGACCGAGCTCGCGGGCGCCGCGTTCACCTCCAAGAGCGGCCTGACCTATCAGGTCGCCCAGTTGGAGAAGGCGGGCCTGGTGCGGCGTCGGGCCTGCCCCACCGATGTCCGGGGAGTCATCGCCTCGCTCACCGATGAGGGGTGGGCCGCGCTCCGCGCCGCTGCGCCGGGGCATGCCGCCCTGGTCCGTGAAGTGTTCGTCAGCGGCCTCAGCCGGGAAGAGTTCGCCGGTCTGGCCTCGGGACTGTCGGCGCTGCTCGGCCGGCTGTCGGTCCACGCGGGTTGACTGCTCGTGGCACATTCGGTGACTTGTCGGCTGTCATGCGGTGGGGTCCGAAAGGGTTGTTCGAATTCGAAGCAAAGAGTACGGTTCTACCCCTGTTCGAGTTTGAACACCCATTCGATCGGAGACCAGCATGAGCTCCACGCCCGCGGAAGCCGCCGTCCGAACCAGGGTCCGCATCCCCCTGCGGTTCGGCGACGGCTTCAGCGCAACGGCCGAGGCTGTCACCTTCCGGGGTCTGACCGACGCCGGCGAGCACGTCGCCCTGGTGTTCGGTGAGCTCGGGGAGATCCCGCTGGTCCGCCTGCATTCCGAATGCCTCACGGGCGACGTGTTCGGGTCGGCGCGCTGCGATTGCGGACCGCAGTTGCGTGAGGCCGTCGAGCGCGTCTCCGCGGCCGGTGGGGTCCTGCTCTATCTGCGGCAGGAGGGCCGTGGCATCGGCCTGTACAACAAGCTCGACGCGTACGCGCTGCAGGATGAGGGACTGGACACCTACGCGGCCAACGCGGCCCTCGGGCTGCCCGAGGACGGCAGGGACTACACCGTCGCCGCCCAGATGCTCGGCGTGCTGGGCATCGGTGCGATCGACCTGCTCTCCAACAACCCCGACAAGGCACGCCAGTTATCCGGGCTCGGCGTCGCGGTGCGGCGCCGGGTGCCCACCGGGGTGTTCGCCACCGAGAGCAACATGCGCTACCTGCGTGCCAAGATCGACCGCACCGGACACACGATCGCCCTCACCGGACTCGCGAGCTGACGCCGAGAGCGGGGAACACCGGAGCCATGGCGAACACGGCGAACACCCCCCAGGCGGGCAACCCCCGTCCGTATGTGCTGCTCTCCGCCGCGGTGAGCGTCGACGGGTATCTGGACGACACGAGCCCCGAGCGTCTGCTCCTGTCCAACGCGCTGGACTTCGACCGGGTCGACGACGTCCGCGCCGGCGTCGACGCGATCCTCCTCGGGGCCACGGCCGTGCGCCGCGACAATCCCCGCCTGCTGGTCGGCTCACCCGAGCGCCGGGCCGCGCGGGTCGCGAAGGGCCTGCCCGAATACCCGATGAAGGTCGTGGTCACCGGCTCCGGCGACCTGGACCCCGCCCTCGCGCTGTGGCACTGCGGCGGGGACAAGCTGGTCTTCACGGTCGACTCGGCGGTGGCGAAGCTGCTCGACACGATCGGCTCCCTGGCCGACGTGGTCAGTACCGGTCCGGAGCTCGACTGGCCGGCCGTCCTCGACGAACTCGGCCGTCGCGGCGTCAGGCGCCTCATGGTCGAGGGCGGAGGCACCGTCCACACACAGCTCATGTCCGCGAACCTGGCGGACGAGGTGCACGTGGCCGTCGCCCCCCTGCTGGTGGGCCAGGCGCAGGCGCCGAGGTTCCTCGGCCCCGCGGACTATCCCGGGGGCCCGCTCGCCCGGATGCGACTCCTCGAGGCGCGGCCGATCGGAGACGTCGTCCTGCTCCGCTATTCGCCCAAGGAGCGCGCCTGCTGACGGGGGATCCCGACCGAGGAGCGTGACCACCGGGCCGGGTCGCCCGGGCCGGCGGCCCGCAGTTCCGGCGCTACGGCGTCACGTGGTCGCGCCAGGTGTGCTGCGGCACGAAGCCGAGGACCTCCCTGGCGTCGTCGATGGCGAGCAGCGTCTCGAACTCCCCGATCTCACGGGTCAGCTCCACGCCCGGGTAGACCTCCTTCAGCAGGTCCGCCGACGGCCGGTTCATCACGGTGTCGGCCGCTGCGATGATGAAGCTCCGGGCACCCTGCACAGGCGCGTCGAGGGCCAGCCGGCAGGAGGCGGCGGCGTCCCGGGTGTCGATGTACCCCCACAGGTTCCAGCGGCGCAGCCGCGCGTCGTCCCAGTAACCGGGGAACGCCTGGTAGTCGTCGGGGCCGAGGACGTTCGAAAAGCGCAGCGCCACGAAGGGGATGCCCGACCATCCGGAGACGTGCTCGGCCAGGGTCTCCGTGACCACCTTCGACAACGCGTAGGTCGAGGTCGGGTACGGGTAGTGGGCCTCGTCGACGGGGGCGTAGCGCGGAGGCACGTCGAACGGCAGGCCCAGGGTCGTCTCGCTCGAGGCCCACACGACCCGGCCGATCTTCAGCTGCGCCGCGGCCAGGAAAACGTTCGAGTTCATGACCGTGTTGTCGTTGAAGGTCTCCGAGGGGGTCCGCAGGCCCGGCGCCGGGATATTGGCCAGGTGCACGACGGCGTCCACGCCCTGCAGAACCTCGACGGCCTGGCCGTACTCGGTCAGGTCCGCGACGAGAACCTGGGCACCGAGATCGGGCGGTCCGGGCCTGACATCGGTCGCCACCACCTCGAAGCCGTGTTCGAGCAGGTCGCGCACCACGCTCCGACCGAGCTTCCCACTCGCTCCGGTGACGCAGATCCTCGGCATGGTTCCTCCCACAGTGGTTCCTGGGGCTTCAGGGGTCCAGGGATACTCTCGCAACAATCATCCGCCACGACCGATGCGGGGCCCTCCGAAGGCCGACGGTCACGGCGAATCCGGCTATTCGCCTGATGTTCATGGAATAGATCCATATCGTTGGCCGTTCTGGACACTACGGAACGATCACGGCGAAGGGCTCGATGCCCGCGCGGTACGCGCGATCCCCTCGGGGAGCCACTGCCAGGTACGCGGACATCGAAGGAGACTTGTTTTGCGTCCTTTCATCGCCGAGCCCGGTCACGACGCCGATCTCCTGTGGGACACCCGCGCCGTCTTCCTGTCGAGCGGGGCCGCTCCCCGGCCGAGGACGCTGATCGACATTCTCGACGGCACGGTACGGCGTCACCCCCACGCGCTGGCGCTCGACGACGGCCACACCCGTCTCGACTATCTCGGCCTGAGGGCCGAGGTCGACCGGACGGCCGCCGAGCTGCGTGCCGCGGGCATCGGCCCCGGCGACCGCGTCGGAGTGCGCCGTCCGTCCGGCACGGCTGGGCTCTATATCGCGATCCTCGGCGTTCTGGCCGCCGGCGCCGCCTATGTCCCCGTCGACGCCGACGATCCGGACGAACGGGCCGAGCTCGTCTTCTCCGAGGCGGACGTCTGCGCGGTCCTCGGAGAGACTCTCGACGTCACCGGGACCCCGCAGGGCCGTACGGGACCTCCCGGCCTGGACGACGACGCATGGATGATCTTCACTTCCGGGTCGACGGGCAAGCCCAAGGGCGTCGCGGTGACCCATCGGAGCGCGGCGGCCTTCGTGGACGCGGAGGCGCGGCTGTTCCTGTCCGGGCGGCCCATCGGGCCGGGTGACCGGGTGCTCGCCGGGCTGTCGGTCGCGTTCGACGCGTCCTGTGAGGAGATGTGGCTGGCGTGGCGGCACGGCGGCTGCCTGGTGGCCGCACCTCGTGCGCTCGTGCGGACCGGTATGGACCTCGGGCCGTGGCTGGTCGACAGGGGCATCACGATCGTGTCCACGGTGCCCACACTGGCGGCCCTGTGGCCCGTCGAGACGCTCGACCGCGTCCGCCTGCTGATCTTCGGCGGCGAGGCCTGCCCGCCCGAGCTGGCGGAACGGCTCGCGGTGCCCGGGCGGGAGGTCTGGAACACCTACGGTCCAACCGAGGCCACCGTGGTCGCCTGCGCGGCCCGGATGACGGGGGAGGGCCCGGTCCGGATCGGCCTCCCGCTCGACGGATGGGATCTGGCCGTCGTCGACCGGGACGGCGAGCCGGTGCCCTTGGGGGAGACCGGCGAGCTGGTCATCGGCGGGGTGGGTCTCGCCCGCTATCTCGACCCGGTCAAGGACGCGGAGAAATACGCCCCGCTCCCGTCGCTCGGCTGGGCGCGGGCCTACCGGAGCGGCGACCTGGTCCGCGCCGAGGCCGAGGGACTCATCTTCAACGGCCGGGCCGACGAGCAGATCAAGCTGGGCGGCCGCCGCATCGAGCTCGGCGAGGTCGACGCCGCGCTGCAGGCGCTCCCGGGCGTCGCCGGCGCGGCGGCGGCGGTCCGCACCGCCGGCGGGGGCAACCAGCTCCTGATCGGTTACCTCGTTCCCGGTGCGGGCTTCGACCAGGACCAGGCGACGAGCCGGCTGAGGGAGACTCTGCCCGCCGCGCTCGTCCCGCGCCTGGCGATCGTCGACGCCCTGCCCACCCGGACCTCCGGCAAGATCGACCGTGATGCGCTCCCATGGCCGCTCCCCATCGGCGCGTCGGAGGAGCGGGCTCCCGGCGCCGAGCTGTCCGGCCCGGAGCTGTGGCTGGCCGAGCGCTGGGGCGAGGTCCTCGGCGTGACCCCGGATCACCCCGCGGCCGACTTCTTCACCGAGGGCGGCACCAGCCTGGCGGCTGCGCGGCTGGTCTCCGCCCTGCGCGCCGAGTATCCGGGCGCGGCCGTCGGGGACATCTACGATCATCCGACGCTGGGCGGGCTGGCGGCACATCTGTCGGCGCCGCGCACCGAGGAGATCGCCACCACCGACCGGGTCGTCACGCCGATGCCCAGGAGGTCCGCGATCGCGCAGGCGGTGCTCATGGTGCCGCTCCTCACCGTGGGCGCGCTGCGCTGGCTGACGGCGCTGGCCACGATCAACAACGTCGTCTCCCTGCCCTGGGCTCCCGCCGTCTCGTGGGGCTGGGTGCTCGCCGGGTGGCTGCTGTTCTTCACACCCGCGGGGCGCATGGCCATCGCCGCCGGGGGCGCCCGCCTGCTCCTGCGCGGGGTGGGGCCGGGGGCCTACCCGCGCGGCGGCCACGTGCACCTGCGGCTCTGGTTCGCCGAGCAGCTCGCCGCCCGCCTGGGCGTCCCCGGCCTGTCGGGCGCCCCATGGGTCACCTACTACGCCAGGGCGCTCGGCGCGAAGATCGGCAAGGACGCCGACCTGCACTCCCTGCCTCCGATCACCGGGCTGCTGCGCCTCGGCGCGAACGCCGCCGTCGAGCCCGAGGTCGACCTGAGCGGATACTGGCACGACGGCGACCTCGTCCGCGTCGGCGAGATCCGCGTCGGCCCCGGCGCGACCGTAGGCTCCCGCTCGACCCTGCTCCCCGGCGTCAAGATCGGGAAGAACGCCCAGATCGCCCCCGGGTCCGCCGTGATCGGCACGGTTCCCTCCGGTGAGCGCTGGGCGGGTGCCCCCGCCGTACGGCAGGGCAAGGCGCGCAAGCCCGAGGAGCGTCCGGCGCGCACGCGGCGCTGGGTCGCCGGCTACGGCGTGTCCGCGCTGGTGCTGAGCCTGCTCCCCGTGGTCGCGGCCGTCCCCGGCCTCGCCGTCCTCGTCGCCTTCCTGCGGGACAGCGCGTCGCCGCTCGCCTCCGCCATGTACGCCGTGCCGCTCGCGACGCTTGTGTCGATGGCCGCGTTCGCGCTGGCGATCTTCGTCTGCGTCCGGCTGCTCGCGGTCGGCCTGCGCGAGGGAAGCCATCCCGTGCACAGCCGCCAGGCGTGGCAGGCGTGGGCGACCGGCCACCTGATGGCGATGGCACGCGTCTGGCTGTTCCCGCTCTACGCCAGTGTTCTCACGCCGTCGTGGCTGCGCGCCCTCGGCATGAAGGTCGGGCGGGACGTCGAGCTGTCGACCGTGCTGGCGTTGCCGTCCATGACCTCCGTCGGCGACGGCGCCTTCCTCGCCGACGACACCATGGTCGCCCCGTACGAGCTGGAAGGCGGCCGCCTGCGGGTCGCGAACGCCCGCATCGGCAAGCGGGCCTTCCTCGGCAACTCGGGGATGACCGCTCCCGGCCGGAAGGTCCCCAAGGACGGCCTGGTCGGCGTGTTGTCGGCGACCCCGAAGAAGGCGAAGGTCGGCTCGTCCTATCTGGGCATGCCGCCTGTTCTGCTCCGCCGCACGGTGGAGGGCGGCGACCGCAGCCGCACCTACGATCCGCCGCGGCGGCTGAAGGTCGCGCGGGCGGCGGTCGAACTGTGCCGGATCGTCCCCGCCATGGCCACGGTGGCGCTCGCCGTGCTCGTCCTCGCTGCTCTCGAACGGCTCGCGGTGTCGTACGGCTTCGGCGTCGCGGCCCTGCTGGGCGGGGTGGTCCTCCTCGGCGCGGGACTCGTGGCCGCGGTGGTCGCGAGCCTGGCCAAGTGGGTGATCGTCGGCCGGATCGCCGCGGGCAACCGGCCCCTGTGGAGCTCGTTCGTGTGGCGCAACGAGCTGGCCGACAACTTCGTCGAGGTGCTGGCCGCTCCGTGGTTCGCCGAGCCGTGGCTGGGCACCGCCCCGCTGAACCTGTGGCTCCGCTCGCTGGGCGCCCGCATCGGGCGCGGCGTCACCTGCAACACCTACTGGCTTCCCGAAGCGGACCTGATCGAGCTGGGCGACGGCTCGTGCGTCAACCGGGGATGTGTTCTGCAGACCCATCTGTTCCATGATCGGGTCATGAGCATCGATACGGTTGTCCTGCACAAGGGAGCGACGCTCGGCCCGCACGGGGTCGTCCTGCCCGCGGCCACGGTCGGGGCGGACACCACGGTGGGCCCGGCGTCCCTGGTGATGCGCGGCGAGTCCGTGCCGCCCCAGACCCGCTGGTTCGGCAACCCGATCGTGGCGTGGGCTCCCTCCGACTGATGCTGGGATCCCGACGGAACGTGAGCGTGCTCCACCCCTACTTCCCCGACCACGGCGACGAGAGCTACCGGGTCGGCCACTACGACCTCACGCTGGACTACCGGCTTGCCTCCAACCGGCTGGACGGCATCGCCCGGCTCACGGTGATCCCCGTGGAGCCGCTGGACCGGCTCACGCTGGATCTGGGCGTCTTCCGGGTCGCGCAGGTCCTGCTCGGCGGGGAGCGCCTGCCACACACCCATCGCGACGGCAAGCTCCGGATCACGCCCGGCAGGTCGCTGCCCCCGGGCGAACCGGTCACCGTCGAGGTCCGCTACTCCGGCACCCCCCGTCCCGTGCGGAGTCACTGGGGCGGGCTGGGGTGGGAGGAACTGACCGACGGCGCGCTCGTGGCCAGCCAGCCGACCGGCGCGCCGTCGTGGTTCCCCTGCAACGACCGGCCGGGCGACAAGGCCACGTACCGGATCTCGGTGACCGCGGGCGCGCCCTATCAGGTCGTCGCCAACGGCCGTCTGGTCTCCAGGCGCAGGGCGGCCTCGGGGACGACCTGGGTCTACGAGCAGGACGAGCCGATGGCGACGTACCTCGCGAGCATCCAGATCGGGCGTTACCAGCGCGTCGAGCTGCCGGGGCCGGTTCCGCAGCACCTGGCCTTCCCGGCCCGGCTGGCCGCCCGGGTGAGACACGACTTCGGCCGCCAGGCGCAGATGCTGGCGGCCTTCACCGAGCGGTTCGGGCCCTATCCGTTCGGCGCGTACACCGTGGTCGTCGTGGACGACGAGCTGGAGATCCCGATCGAGGCGCAGGGAGTGTCGGTCTTCGGGGTGAACCACGTGGACGGCCGGCGCCGGCACGAACGGCTCGTCGCGCACGAACTGGCGCACCAGTGGTACGGCAACAGCCTGACGTTGGCCGACTGGCGCGACATCTGGCTGCACGAGGGCTTCGCCGCGTACGCCGAGTGGTTGTGGTCGGAGGACTCGGGCGGCGACCACGCGGACGAGCACGCCCGACGCTGGCACCGCAGGCTCTCGGACCTGCCGCAGGACCTGGTGCTCACCGACCCCGGCCCGGACCGGATCTTCGATGACCGCGTCTACAAGCGGGGCGCCCTGACCCTGCACGCCCTGCGCAGGACGCTCGGTGACGCGGTGTTCTTCCCGATGTTGCGCGACTGGACGACCGCACATCGGCACGGCGTGGTGACCACCGCCGGGTTCGCGGGCCACGTCCAGCGGTACGCCTCGCGGCCGCTCGACACGTTCCTGTGGACCTGGCTGCAGGGCAGCCGGCTGCCCCTGCTGCCCTGACCCGGCAGGCAGGGGGCGACGTCAGCGGTAGCGGAAGCCGTCCAGGAAGCGCCTGAACAGGCCGCCCACCCGTGGCAGGGGCTCGCCGGGCGGCGGCGCAACCGGGCGCTGCCTGGCGATGGGCTGGTCGTAGTCGGTGCGCGCGATGGCGTCGATGACCTGCTGCTCGTCGAAGTCCTCCGACCCTTCGATCACGGGGACGAACCCGACCAGCATCCCGTTGCGCATGACCTGGGCCTCGAGGCCCGCCGTGCCGTCGGTGTCCCATTCCGCCTCGCGCCCGTCGGGCAGGGTGACCCGAACGCCGAACTGGTAGACGCCGACTCTCGCGAGGGTTCCGTTGATGCCGCGCTCGCGAAGCGCGTCGACGACCCGCCGTGCCCGATTCTCTTCCACCACTCCCAAGATAATGGTCACTCGTCGTTCACGAGCACGCCGTCCAGAGCGGGCTTACTTGAGCAAGTTATCTAGACAACTTGCTCACACCCGGCATCGCTGAGGTGATGTCCGGGCAGAGAGGACCGTACCTGTGTCACCCCTCTCACGTGCCGTGACCTCCGGGAGCACCGTCACGCTCACCTCGCCGACCGCCCCCCAGAAGGGCGATCGGCTGACCTTTCACTGGACCACGGACGCACCCGATCCCAAGAACTGGATCGGGATCTACGACGGCGACCGGAAGCCGGGCACCGGCACCGCGATCGTCTGGGCCTATGTCACCGGAGAGTCCGGCGATCTCACCCTGGACACCTCGAAGCTGGCCGGCGGGCCGTACACCGCGTACCTGCTGGCCAAGGACGGCTACGGCATCCTCGCCCAGACCGCCCCGTTCAGCTTCGCCGGCGTGTCGACGGACTCCATCACGCTGACCTCCCCGACCGCCCCGCTCGAGGGCGACAAGCTCACCTTCCACTGGGCCACCGAGACCCCCGACCCCACCAACTGGATCGGGATCTACGACGGCGGCAGGCAGCCCGGCAACGGCGGCTCGCTCGTGTGGGAGTACACCCCCGGCGCCTCCGGTGACATCACCCTGGACACCTCCGGCCTGAGCGGCGGCCCGTTCACCGCGTACCTGCTGGCCAAGGACGGTTACGGCATCCTCGCCAAGACCGCCCCGTTCAGCTTCACCGTCCGGCCCGTCATCCCGCGCCCGCACGCCGTGGTCGACTCCGTCACCGCCGCCCCGTACACGGCCGGCGAGACCGTCTCGGTGCAGCTGGGCGGGCTCTGGATCAGGCCGGAGGGGAACGCGGCCGGCTCGGCCGCCTTCCGCCGCATCAGCGGGCCCTCCTGGTTGTCCGTCACCACCGCCGGTGAGGTCACCGGCAGTGCGCCCGTCATCCCGCTGAAGACGCCGGGCCGACTCGTGGTCGGCGTTCAGGACAGCGTGATCGGCGGCGAGACCCTCACGGTCCAGGTGCCCGTGCGCGGGACCGGCGACAAGGTCCAGTTCAAGATCGCGACCCTGAACCTCTGGGACGGCGGATCGCACGTCGACGGCACGCTGGAAAAGCAGCTGCGCCTCGTGCTCACCCAGGGCCTCGACATCGTCGCGCTGCAGGAGACCGGCGGCACCGCCGCGCAGGCCCTGGCCAAGGCGCTGGGCTGGCGGCACTACCAGAGCGGCGGCAGCCTCGGCGTCGTCAGCCGCTACCCGCTCGGCGACGTCGTGGCCCCGACCGCCGCCCTGCCCGCCGCGGCCGTCACGGTCGAGCTGCCCGGCCGCCGCACGATCCGGCTGTGGACGGCCCAGCTCGACGAGGCCGACTACGGCCCGTACGCGCTGGCGTCCGGCCGGACGGCGGCACAGGTGGAGGCGGCGGAGCGGCTGACGCTGCGCTACCGGCAGGTTCAGGCGCTGCTCGCCGCGATGAAGGACGACCTGTCGTCCGGCGTTCCCGTGGTCCTGGCGGCCGGTCTGGCCTCGCCGTCCCACCTGGACTGGACGTCCCGCACGGCCACCGCGCACGGGGGAGTGGGCCGGCTCCGCTGGCCGGTCACCGACGCCCTGCAGAAGGCGGGCCTCGTCGACGCCTTCCGCGACGCGAACGCGAACCCCGCGAAGGACCCCGGCGTCACGTGGTCGCCGGTTCGCCCGACCGGCGAGGACGGGAAAGCGGAGCCGCAGGACCGGATCGACCAGATCCAGTACCGGGGATCGCTCAAGGTCGTCGAGGCCCACTCCCTGTTCACCGGCTGGCCGCGGCCCGTGCCCGGAACCGCCGCCAACGGCTGGCCGTCCGACCACGCCGCGGCCGTCGTCACCTTCTCCCTCAACGCCGCACGCGGCTGACCGACCTAAGGAACCTCCACCCATGAGTGACATCAGTCGTCGCGCCTTCATCGGCGCAACCGCGGCGGCCGGAGCGGCGGCGGCCGTCGCCGGCATGAGCGGCACGGCCGAAGCCTCCGACAACGGACACGACAACGGGCGCGGAAGCATCGCCGACGTGAAGCACGTCGTGATCCTGATGCAGGAGAACCGCAGCTTCGACCACTACTTCGGCACCCTCAACGGGGTGCGGGGATTCGGCGACCGGCAGGCGCTGGAGTTCCCCAACGGCGACTCCGTGTTCCGCCAGCCCGCCCGAGGGCGCGCCGAGGGGTACCTGCTGCCCTTCCGGATGGACACCACCAAGTACAACGCGCAGAACGCGGGCGGTCTCCCGCACGACTGGGACACCGGGCACACGGCCGTCGACGGCGGCGCCATGGACAAGTGGGTCTCCGCCAAGGGCGAGCGGACCATGGGCTACTTCACCCGTGAGGACATCCCCTACCAGTACGCGCTGGCCGACGCCTTCACCCTGTGCGACGGCTACTTCTGTTCCCTGAACGGGCCCACCGACCCCAACCGCCTCTATCTGTGGACCGGCACGGCCGGCCCCGGCGTCGACGGCACCACCGGCCCCTGGACCGACAACACGCCGGTCACCGGCAACCCGGTGGCGGACTGGACGACGTACGCCGAGCGGCTGGAGGAGGCCGGCGTCAGCTGGCGCGTCTACCACAACCCCGACGGGTCGGACGACCGCAACGGCGACTACGACGACAACGCCCTGTCGTACTTCAAGCAGTTCCACGCGTTCCCGAAGGACGACCCGCGCTACGTCAACGCGATGACGAAGTGGGACCTGACCGCGTTCGACAAGCACTGCAAGGACGGCACCCTGCCCACGGTCTCCTGGCTCGTGGCGCCGTACCTGTTCTGCGAGCACCCGGCGGCCAGCCCGGACTACGGCGCCCACTGGGTCAACACCGCGCTGCAGTCGTTGTTCTCCAACCCGGACGTCTGGAAGCACACCGTCTTCCTGCTGATGTACGACGAGAACGACGGCTACTTCGACCACGTGATCCCGCCGATCCCCGAGCCGGGCACGCCGGACGAGTTCGCGAACGGCAAGCCGATCGGGCTCGGCAGCCGGGTCCCGCTGTGGGCGATCTCACCATGGTCGCGCGGCGGCTGGGTCGACTCCCAGGTGTTCGACCACACCTCGGTGGTGCGCTTCCTCGAGCACGTGACCGGCGTGAAGGAGCCGAACATCTCCGAGTGGCGGCGCGCGGTGTGCGGCGACCTCACGAGCTGCTTCGACTTCACCAAGCCCGACTACAGCATCCCGCGGCTGCCCGACACGGTGGCGCTGATGGCCAAGGCCGACGCGAACAACTCGCTGCCGGGAGTGAAGCTGCCGGCGAACGGCCAGCAGTCCATGGCCGCCCAGGAGTCCGGGGTCCGTCCGCACCGTCCGCTGCCCTACCTGCCCTGGGCGGACGTCTCGGTGGACCGGGAGAGCGGAAAGGTCACCTGCACGCTGACCAACAGCGGCACGGTCGCCTTCCACTTCACGGTCCTGCCGAACGTCGCGCTGCCCTTCGTCGGCACGCCGTTCACGGTCGCCCCGCGGTCGTCGCACACCTACGTGTGGGACACCACCAAGACGGACGGCCGCTACGACTTCACGGTGCAGGGGGCCGACGGCTTCGTCCGCCGCTTCTCCGGCACGGTCGTGCGCGCCGGTCAGGACGACGTGGCGGTGCCGTCCGTCGAGGCGAAGCTCCGTCACATGGGCCGCCCGGAGAAGGCCTCGGTCGAGCTGAAGCTGGTCAACGACGGCGGCGCGGAGGTCGCCTTCACGATCACGCCGAACGACTTCGCCGACAAGGAGCAGACCATCTGGGTCGGACCCGGACGGCACGCCGAGACGACGTGGCGGACCGATGACGGCCGGTACGACTTCACCGTCACCGCGAGCACCGGCACCCGCTTCGCCCAGCGGTACGCGGGGACCGTGCACCAGGTCTGACGTACGGGGGACGGGACCGGGCGCGGTGGCGGCCACCGCGCCCGGTCCCGCCTTTTCACGGGCGGCGAAGGAGTATTCCCTTGACCTTGCCGCTGAGGCTCAGGCCGGGCTGCCACTCCAGGGTGAACGGTTTGCTGAGATCATCGGGCATCGGGAAGACCGCGTGGTCGGTGAACCTCTTGCCGGCCTTCACCGTCCAGTCCTTCCGGTGCGGATGGGCGGAACAGAAGGTCTCCTTCGAAGTGACGGCCTGGCCGCCGGCGAGCATGAGCACACTGGCGGTGGGAAGTTCGTCCTTACAGGTGAGCTGTCGCGACCGGCCCCGCGGGCGGTAATCGACGTACGCCGTCAGAGATTCCTTGTGCACGTCGAAGTAGTTCAGGGTGAGAATCCATTCGCTCCCGGTATAGAACTGTCGATTGATGCGATACCGGCCGGGAGCCGGCGTCTTCGCTTGGACCGGAGTACGGGACGCGGACGGGCTCGCCGCCGGGCTCGCGCCGGGCGACCCCTTCTGGGGGACGGGCGAACTCGTCGCGGCGGCCTTGGCCTCCGGTTCCTGCGCGACCCGCACCACGGTCGCCACGCCGCCTGCGAGCACGACGGCGATGACGGCCCCGGGGATCGCGAAACGACGGACCCGCGACCGGCGGGGCGGGTCCGGCGGCGTCTCCACCGGGGCGGCGTACAGGTGCAGGGTGTGAGCCAGCGTCGGTGGCAGCCAGTCGGGCCTCGTCGACTCCGTGTCACTCGTCATCGTCTCGATGACCTGCTTGACCGAGGGACGACTCTCCGGGTCCTTCGCGAGGCATCCGCGCACCAGCGACAGGACCGGCTCGGGGCAGTCCGTGAGTGTGGGTTCCTCGTGCACGATCCGGTAGAGCACCCCGGCGTCCGGGCCTTCTCCGAAAGGGGTACGGCCCGTGGCCGCGAAATAGGCCGTGGCGCCCAGGACGAAGAGATCGCTGGCGGGACTCGCCGCTTCTCCCCGGGCCTGCTCAGGTGACATGAACTGCGGCGACCCGATGCGCAGCCCGGAGCGGGTCAGCGGGGTGCTGTCGGCCGCGCGAGCGATCCCGAAGTCGATGACCCGGGGCCCGTCCGGGGCGAGAAGGACGTTGGCGGGCTTGAGGTCGCGGTGTACGATTCCGGCTCGGTGAATGGCCTGCAAGGCCTCGGCGATGCCAGCGACCAGCACGCGCAGGGTGTCGACCGGCAACGGCCCGAGTTCCCGCACCGCCTGGGCGAGCGAGGGGCCGGGGATGCAGGCCGTGGCCAGCCACGGCTGCGCCCCGCGGGTGTCGGCGTCGACGACGGGGGCGGTGTAGATGCTCTGCACCCGTTGCGCCGCATCGATCTCCTGCTGGAAGCGCCGGCGGAACTCGGGATCCTCCATGTATTCGGGCCGGATGACCTTGATCGCCAGCCGCCGCCCGCTCTGGGTGCTGGCCAGGTACACCCTGCCCATGCCACCTGCGCCCAGCCGGGCGAGAACGCGGTAGCCGCCGATCTCGCGCGGATCACCTGCGGCAAGGGGTTGGAACGGCGGATCGGACCATGCCGGCTGCAAAGTGGGGCTCCCGCATCGCTCGGTAAGAACACGCAGCAACATAATGCGCCATTCACCCTTAACTGGCGATCTTTGAGAACGACGACAATTCGCCGGACGTTCCGCGGGGCACAGGCGTGCGGCCGAAGGCGAAACCCAATCGTCATCGAGCGATTTCCACGTCCGAACAGGGCACCGCTAGTCTTTCGAGACC
>NZ_BOOP01000039.1 GCF_016863295.1 Planotetraspora phitsanulokensis | reverse complement strand
ACGCATGCCCTGCTTGACGACGTCCTTGAGATGGACGACGCCGAGAACGTGCGCGGTGGTCGTGCCGCCCTGCCGTACGATCTCGCCGACCACGAGCGGCGTGCCGCCGCTGGCCGAGATGCCGTCCACGATGTGGCCCACCTCGCCGGTCGGATGGCCCCCGTTGTCGCGGATCCACTTCATCACCGCGGTCGCCGCCCCCTTGCGCAGCAGCCGCGTCGGAGTCGTCCCGTCGCCGAAGTCGACGCCCGACATGCGGGTCTGCGCGGTGAACTCGATCCACGACGCCTGGGACAGCTCGCCAGGGGTGCGCTCACGCAGGCCGTACCGGGCCTTGGCGAACACCACGATCGAGCGGCCCTCGGGCGTCTCGTCGGCGAGGCTGGACAACTGTGCCGCGTCGGCGAGCTCGAGCTCGGTCACGCCGTTGACCGGCTGGAACGCCGACGCCTGCCGGTCGCCCAGCGTGATGGTGCCGGTCTTGTCCAGCAGCAGCGTGTTGACGTCGCCCGCCGCCTCGACCGCGCGGCCGCTCATGGCCAGCACGTTGCGCTGCACGAGCCGGTCCATCCCGGCGATGCCGATCGCCGACAGCAGCGCGCCGATCGTCGTCGGGATCAGGCACACCAGCAGCGCGACCATGACGATGCCGCTGACGCCGTCGGCGTTCAGCGTGAGGGAGTCCGGCACCCCCGGCTGACTCGCCTTGGAGTAGATCGCGAGCGGTTGCAGCGTGGCGACCGCCATCACGAAGATGATCGTCAGCGAGGCGAGCAGGATGTTGAGGGCGATCTCGTTCGGCGTCTTCTGCCTTCTTGCCCCTTCGACGAGCGCGATCATCTTGTCGATGAAGCTCTCTCCGGGCCGTTGCGTGATCTCCACGACGATCCGGTCGGACAACACCTTCGTGCCGCCGGTGACCGCAGACCTGTCGCCGCCGGACTCCCGGATGACCGGGGCCGACTCACCGGTGATCGTCGACTCGTCGACGCTGGCGATGCCTTCGACGACATCGCCGTCACCGGGGATGACCTCACCCGCCTCGACGACGACGTGGTCGTGCTGCCGGAGTTCGGACGCGGGAACCGGTTCTTCTCTGGCCTGCTCCCCGGGCTTCCAGCCGATCAGGCGGCGGGCCGTCGTGTCCCGCTTGGCCCTGCGCAGGGTCTCGGCCTGCGCCTTGCCGCGGCCCTCGGCGACGGCCTCGGCGAGGTTGGCGAAGATCGCGGTCAGCCAGAGCCACACGACGACGAGCCAGGCGAACCAGCCGGGCCTGACGATCGCGAGGACGGTGCTCCACACGGCGCAGATTTCGACGATGAACATGACCGGGTTGTGCCACATCGTGCGTGGATCGAGCTTCCTGACCGCGTCCGGCAGCGACTTGACGAGCTGCTTCGGATCGAGCAGCCCTGCCCGAACAGGTCCGCCGGACGTGCGCGCACGTGTCGTCGCAGGCATCAGCGGATCCCTTCGGCCAGAGGTCCGAGGGCGAGCGCGGGAAGGAAGGTGAGAGCGACCAGGATCACCGCGACGCCGACCACCATCCCGACGAACTGCGGCCGGTAGGTCGGCAGTGTGCCCTCGGACACCGGTATCCGTCCCTGCCGGGCGAGCGCCCCGGCCAGCGCGAGAATGATGACCATGGGGACGAAACGCCCGAAGGCCATGGCCAGGCCGAGCGCCGTGTCGTAGAACGGGGTGCTCGCCGTGAGGCCGGCGAACGCGGAGCCGTTGTTGTTCGACGCCGAGGTGAAGGCGTAGAGCACCTCGGAGAGCCCGTGGGGACCGGTGTTCAGCATCCCGTCACGCCCCCAGCCGCCCGCCATGGCGACCGCCGTCCCGACGAGGACGCAGATCGGGGTGATGAGGAAGTAGGAGGCCGCGAGCTTGATCTCCCGGCTGCCGATCTTCTTGCCGAGATACTCCGGTGTTCGCCCGACCATCAGCCCGGCCACGAACACCGTGATCACCGCGAGGACGAGCATGCCGTACAGGCCCGAGCCGGTGCCGCCCGGGGCGACCTCGCCCAGCATCATGTTGAACATGGCGATCATGCCGCCGAGGCTCGTGTAGGAATCGTGGGCGGAGTCCACCGCCCCGGTCGAGCTCAGCGTGGTCGCGCCGGCGAACGCCGCGGAATCGGCCACCCCGAAGCGGCTCTCCACGCCCTCCATGGACGAGCCGACCGCGGTCGGCACCGTGCCGTGATGGCGGAGCTGGAACGTCGTGATCAACGTCAGGCTGATGATCGCCAGCGTCGCCATCACCGAGACGATCGCGTAGCCCTGCCTGTTGCTGCCGACAATCCGGCCGAACGTGCGGGGGAGGCTGACGCTGATGACGAGGAGCAGGAAGATCTCGAACCAGTTCGTCCACGGCGTCGGGTTCTCGAACGGATGGGCCGAGTTGGCGTTGTAGAAGCCGCCGCCGTTGGTGCCCAGTTCCTTGATGGCCTCCTGGCCGGCCACCGGGCCGCCCGTCATGACCTGCTCGGCGCCGGCCAGGGTCGTGATCGCGTACGGGTGACGGAAGTTCTGCACCGCTCCGCCGATGATCAGGATGATCGCGCCGGCGAAGGCGAGGGGCAGCAGGATTCGAAGGACGCCGCGGATCAGGTCCACCCAGAAGTTGCCGACGTGCTCGGTCTTCTTGCGGGCGAATCCGCGGACCAGCGCCATCGCGATGGCCATTCCCACGGCGGCGGACGCGAAGTTCTGCACGGCGAGACCGGCCATCTGGACCAGGTGCCCCATGGTGGACTCGCCGGAGTACGACTGCCAGTTCGTGTTCGTGACGAAGCTGATCGCGGTGTTCCACGCCTGGTGCGGCACGACGGGCCCGAACCCGAGGCTGAGGGGGAGAAGGCCCTGCAGCCGCTGGAAGCCGTACAGGAACAGGACGGACACCACCGAGAACGCGAGGACGCTGCGGGCGTACGCGCTCCACGTCTGCTCGGCGTCCGCCCTGATGCCGATCACCCGGTAGACGCCGCGCTCGACCCGCGACTGCCGGGTGGCGGTGTAGACCCGGTACATGTAGTCGCCCAGCGGCCGGTAGGCGAGGGCCAGTGCGATCACCAGGGACCCGGTGAACAGGATCGCCGCCGCCGTCGCGCTCATCTAGAAGCGCTCCGGGAACAGCAGGGCCGCGACCAGGAAGACCACGACCGAGGCGGCCAGGACGAGTCCGACGAGGTTCTCAACGCTCAAGACCGCTCGACCGCCTTCAGATGGACAGGAAGAAGATCGCCGTGTCGGCGGGTTGCGCTCCGGGACGTGGTCACTTTCTGTATCCCCATGTCACCGTGCGTCAAAGCCCGGTCCCCGCCGCGCCCGGAGCGCGAAGGTCGGCGAGGACCGCTTTCCGCGCGTTCGCGCGGGAGCGTGCGAGTTCTCCCCGCGTGGTAGACCAAAAGAGAGAGGCGCTCATCGAGGCCGGGTCGGCGACGTGGAATTCGATCGAGAAGCTTGAAGGGGTGGGCCGGATGACGCGCGGGCGCCTGCGGGTCTACCTGGGAGCGGCACCGGGTGTCGGCAAGACGTACGCGATGCTCTGCGAGGGCCGCCGGGGGCGGGAGCGCGGACGGGACGTCGTCGTGGGGTTCGTCGAGACCCACGGCCGCAGCCGCACGGCCGCGCTGCTCGAAGGCCTGGAGGTCATCCCCCGGCGGACGCTGGTCTACCGGGGGGCGACCTTCACCGAGCTCGACGTCGACGCGGTCATCGCGCGCAGGCCGAGGATCGCCCTCGTGGACGAGCTCGCTCACACGAATGTGCCGGGCTCGCGCAATGCCAAGCGCTGGCAGGACATCGACGAAATCCTGGACGCCGGGATCGACGTGATCTCCACGGTCAACATCCAGCACCTGGAGTCGCTCAACGACGTCGTCCGGCAGATCACCGGCATTCCACAGCGGGAGACCGTGCCCGACGAGGTGGTACGGCGAGCCGATCAGATTGAACTGGTCGACATGTCGCCCGAGGCGTTGCTCCGCCGGATGGCGCACGGCAATGTCTACCCGCCGGAGAAGGTCGACGCCGCCCTGTCGAACTACTTCCGCGTCGGCAACCTGACCGCCCTGCGTGAGCTCGCGCTGCTCTGGGTGGCGGGCAAGGTCGACGAACAGCTCGACCGGTACCGGGCCGATCACGGCATCGCCGGGACCTGGGAGGCGCGTGAGCGCGTCGTGGTGGCGCTGAGCGGCGGGCCGGAGGGCGACACGTTGATCCGGCGGGCGGCCCGCATCGCCGCCCGCAGCAAGGGCGCGGATCTGCTCGCCCTCCATGTCACCCGGGCCGACGGCCTGGTCGGGGGAGATCCCGCCGGTACGGCCCGCCAGCGCACGCTGGTCGAGAGTCTGGGAGGCACCTACCACCAGGTCGTCGGCGACGACGTACCCCGCGCGCTGCTGGACTTCGCCCGCGGCGTCAACGCCACGCAGCTCGTGCTCGGCGCGTCCCGGAGAGGACGGTTCGCCCAGTTGCTGGCCCGCGGCGTCGGCGTGACGACGACCGCCCGCTCCGGATCGATCGATGTGCACATGGTCACTCACGAGGAGATCAGGAAGGGCAGGCGCCGTCCTTCGAAGTCCCGGGCGGCGCTCACTCGCAGGCGGCGGCTTTCCGGGTGGGCGCTGGCCGCCGCGGGACTGCCCGCGCTCACCGCCGTGCTGCGGCCGATGCGGGACAGCCTGTCGCTGCCCATCGACATCCTGCTGTTCCTCGTCGCGGTCGTCGCCGTCGCCCTGGTGGGCGGCATGTGGCCGGCCGTCGCCTCCGCCGTGGCCGGATTCCTGCTGCTCAACTACTTCTTCACGCCGCCCGTCGACGAGTTCACCGTCGCCGATCCGCAGAACCTGCTCGCACTGGCGATCTACGTGCTGGTCGCCGTCTCGGTCAGCAGCGTCGTCGACCTGGCGGCTCGCCGTACCCGCGAGGCCGCGCGGGCCGGCGCGGACGCCGAAGTGTTGTCCACCCTCGCCGGGCACGTGCTCCGGGGAGACGCGGCTCTGCCGTCCCTGCTCGCGCGGCTCCGTGAGACGTTCGGGCTGACGTCGGTCGCCCTGCTCGAACGGCGGGCCGGGGCCGAACCGATTCCCGGGGACCAGTCCGACCCCGACTCTTGGAGTGTCGCCGCGAGCTCCGGGAACGCGCCGAGCGCGTGCCCGGGTGAGGCCGACACCGCCGTGGTCATCGACGACACCCACGTGCTCGCGGCGCGCGGGCTGCTCGACGCCTCCGACCGCCGGGTGCTCGAGGCGTTCGCGGCCGAGGCCGTGGTCGCGCTCCGCCAGGAGCGGCTCGAGGAGGAGGCCGAGCAGGTCCGTCCCCTCGCCGAGGCGGACAAGATGCGTACGGCACTGCTCGCCGCGGTCGGCCACGACCTGCGTTCCCCTCTCGCGTCGGCCAGAGCGGCGGTGGAGAGCCTGGGCGCCACCGACGTCGCGTGGAGCGAGAAGGAACGCGGCGAGTTGCTGGCCACCGCGGACGAATCGCTGGCCAAACTCGACCGGCTGGTGGTCGACCTGCTCGACATGAGCCGGCTGCAGGCCGGCGTGCTGGGGGTATCCGTCCAGCCGGTCTCACTGAAGGAGATCGTTCCCCGCGCGATCGACGATCTGGGGCCGCAGGCGGATCGGGCCCAAGGAGACGTCGCCGCCGGGCTGCCCGAAGTCGTGGCCGACCCGGCCCTGCTGGAACGGGTTCTGATCAACCTCCTGTCCAACGCGGTCCGCTACACCCCGCCGGAGGAGAAGGTGCTGGTCACCGCGAGCCGGTACGGCGACCACGTGGAGATCCGCGTCATCGACCGCGGCCCCGGCATCCCGCCGGAGGCGCACGACCGGGTCTTCCTGCCCTTCGAGCGTCTCGGCGACCGGGACGACCACACCGGCGTCGGTCTCGGCCTGGCTCTCTCGCGGGGTCTGGCCGAGGCCATGGGCGGCACGCTGGTTCCGGAGGAGACACCGGGCGGCGGCCTCACCATGATCCTCACACTGCCCGTCTCCTCGCGGGCGACGTCGTCGGGTGACCGGGCTTCCGAGGTGAGCTGAGCCCGGCGAAGCCTCGGTGTAACCTCACGCCGTGGCCGAGTTTCCGCGTGTCGCACGGTTGGACGTCAGCCTCGTCCTGCGGCAGCTCGCCGAGGTGACGGGCATCGTCCTGACCGAGGACGGCATGTGCCGCGGGGGTCAGGTGGGCGCCGCCTACGTCCGCTGGCCCGACTCGCGCCGATCGGTACTGACCTGGGAAGCGGCGGGCAGCGGATCAGACGTGCGGCAGGCCGGGGAACTGCTCGAGACGGCCCGCGCCAATGGCGTCCCGGCTCCCCGCCACGAGCTGGTCGAGGAGCTCCCGCGTGCGGTGGCGGTCGTGCAGGAACTGATGCCGGGCTCCGTCCCGATCGCCGTCGGCGAGCGCACGGTCGAGTCGATGATCGAGGTGAACCGCCGTTGCCGCGGGCTGCTCGCCGGCCGTGGCGGCCTCGGCCCTGTGCCGCTGTTCCTGCGGGAGGACGGTCCGGGATTCTGCCTGCACGAGCCGCTGGCCCGCTACGACTGGCGCACCGCCCGGCTGCTGGAGCAGATCGAGGAGGTCGGCGTCTCGGCGCCCGACCACCTAGACGGTGACGACCTTGTTCATTTCGACTTCCACGCGGAGAACGTCCTGGTGGATGCCGAGGGGACGGTCACGGGAGTGGTCGACTGGGGCGGGGTGAGCCGCGGCGACGGATGCCTCGATCTGGTCACGCTCCGCTTCGACCTCGCCCGGCGGGCGCCCGAGTTGGGCCGGAGGCTCGACGAGATCCTGGCCGGCTCCGCGGCCGAGGAGGTGGTGCGGGCGTGCTGGGCTCACATGAGCCTGCGGCTGGTGGACTGGTCGATCCGCCACCTGGACGCGGCCGACGTCACCGCCTGGGTGGACGCGGCGGAGACGCTCCGGCCCTGACGAAGGATCTCGGCCACCGATCGCATGATCGCGATCACCTGTCTGGTTCGGCCGCGTGTGCCCCGCGCTCGGGGAGTTGGAGACTCGGTTCCGTGCAGGTCTCGTCCGCTTGCCGGATCGGATCATCACATCACCGACATCTTGCCGTCGGCGGGTGATATCTGGCGGAGTCGCGACATCTACCAGGTGGATGCGCAAAGTGCGTCGCGACGCTGAAGAGGGGATGGGGCGTGAGTGATGAGGCCGGATTCACCAGCATGTTCCAAGAGCACTACGAGTCGGTTCTGCGATATGCGTGGCGGCGGGTCGGTCCCGCAGACGCTCCGGACGTAGCGGCCGAGACGTTCAGGGTCGCCTGGGAGAAATACGACAGGTTCCCGCACGATCAGCCCTTGCCCTGGCTGTACACGACTGCCCGGAATCTCACGTTGAACTTGATCAGGCGGGACAACCGGCGAGATGCGCTCGTCGACTCACTGAGCGACGACGTGACGCGAAATGGTGCCGAAGAGGACCACGCGGGCACCTTCGCCGCTCGTCAAGCGGCGCTGGCCGCGCTGAACAGCTTGAGCGACGGCGATCGGGAGTTGGTGTTGTTGATGTCCTGGGAAGGGCTCGATCTCCGCCAGGCCGCAGCGGTCGTGGGCTGTTCCAGGTCGACGGCCGCGATGCGCTTGCACCGCATACGTAAACGACTACGGCACCTACTCGTGGAGGAGTCGCAGCCCATCGCCGACCGGCAGCCGTCCTTCGGGAGGAGCGTCATATGACCAGCGATCTCAAGCAGCTCACGAGCCTGTTCCAGGCACACGATCCAGCCAGTCACGTACGCGTGGACCCGGTGGTGCTGTCCGACGCCCTGAACGACATCGTCGGCGACACCACTCGGGCCCCTCAGACGGCAAAGCGGCGATGGTCCCGCAGACAGTCGCTCACGCTGATCCCCGTCACCGCCGTATTGGTGGGGGCGGCGCTCGTCCTGCCGATCGTCATGCGGCCCGGCGACGTCGGCCCGATCACTCTGGGACCGGCCAAAGCACTGGCGTTCGCCAAGAACGGCGACCACATCGATGTCCGGATCGTGGACCCTGACGCCGACCCCCGGCGCTACCGCGAAGATTTCGCCGCGCACGGCCTGAACGTCGACCTGCAGATGGTGCCCTCATCGCCGAGTCTCGTCGGCACGATGATCTCCATCTCCTCTCCTGGAAGGAGCACCAACTACCGCCCCGATGGATTCGAGATCAAGGATGAGCACGGCAGCGAGTGGATCAAGAAGATCGAGGGCACGGACTGCGGCAACATGTGGTGCATGGCGGGAGTAAGCATTCCCGTCGGCCTCCACAGCCCGGTCGAGATCATCTTTGGTCGCGCGGCCCGGCCTGGCGAGCGGTACGAAGTCGCGGGCGATCCGACGGCTCACGGTGAGGTTCTGGAGGGGGTGGATCTGGCGAACCGGCCGGTTGCCGAGGTGAAGCGCATGCTGCAGCAGCGAAACGCCACAGTCGAGTCGTACCTTGAGGCCCCTCCTGAGCCCATTCCTCATGACTTCGCCGGCTGGGATTACACCGAGCATGTTCTCCAGCCCGTGAGCGTCCTCGACACCTGGTACGTGCACGAGGCGTTCGGCGGCCACAACAAGAACTCGGTGCGTCTCGTCGTCGCATCCTGGCCGACGGATCATCCGCGCTGAACACTTCCCGGCCTATCGCACGGTGAGGACGATCTTGCCGGTCGTGCGGCCCGTCTCGCCGCGTTCGTGAGCCTTGGCCGCCTGTTCCAGTGGCAGCACCGTGTCGATCTCGGCGCGGAGCCTGCCCGCCTCCACGAGGGCGGCGATCGCCTTCAGAGCGGCGAGGTCGGGTTCGACGAGCATCGACTCGGCTCGGACGCCCAGTGCCTCGGCCTGTGCCCCGAGGCCCGCGTCCGTGTTGGACAGGACGAGCGAGACGATGACGCCGCCTCGGCGCAGGGTGCGCAGAGAGCGCGGCCCGTGATCGCCGCCCATGGTGTCGATCACCACGTCGACGTCCTCGACCGCCTCGGCGAAGTCCACGCTCCGGTAGTCGATCAGCTCGTCCGCTCCCAGGCCGCGCAGGAACGCGTGCTTCGCTGCGCTCGCGGTGCCGATGACATACGCGCCCCGGGCCTTGGCGATCTGTACGGCCAGATGGCCGACCCCGCCCGCGGCGGCATGGATGAGCACCCGCTGCCCGGCCGTCACCCCGGCCGTGTCCGTCAGGGCCTGCCAAGCGGTCAACGCCGCGAGCGGGAGCGCCGCCGCATGCACATGGTCGACGTTCCGGGGCTTGCGGGCGAAGGTGCGGGCCGGCGCGGCCACGTACTCGGCGAAGGCGCCGTGGCCGTACGGGTAGCGCAGCATGCCGAACACTTCGTCGCCCGGCTTGTACAGCGTCGTCCCGAGGCCGACGGACTCGACGACACCGGAGACGTCCCATCCGAGCACGAACGGCGGCTTGCCCAGCAGCCCGCCCGTGGCGCGGTGCTTCCAGTCGGTCGGATTGAGCCCGGCGGCGTGCACGCGCACCAGCACCTCGGTCGGGCCCGGCGACGGCCGCTCCACGTCCGTCACCTTCAGCACCTCAGGACCGCCCAGGGCGTCCTGGCTGATCGCACGCATCGAACTCCCTCAGCGACGTGTTCCGAGGCGCTCCAGGAGGAGCCCCTCCCGGGTGGACCAGGGGCAGATCTCCACGCTAGTGGCCTCGCAGGCCTCCATGAGGGCCTCGGCGATCAGCGCTCCGGCGAGGGACTGCTCGGCGCGGTGGGTGCTGATGCCCGGCAGTTCTCCACGGTGGGCCGGGTCCATGTCGGCGAGCAGGGCGAGCGACGCCTTCACCCCGCTCAGGGACAGACGGCCGCGCGAGCAGGACGGCTCGCCCTGGGCGGCGGCGAGGCGGGCGAGCTGGGTGAAGGTCTTCGAGCTCGCGAGGACGTGCCCGCCCGGCTCAGGGGTCGGCAGACCGGGGTGCAGGTCCAGCACCCGGCGCAGATGTTGCCGGACCCTGCGCAGTTGGCGCGAGGAGGAGACGGCCCCGCCCGGCAGCCATCTGCGCGTGATCGTCCTCGCGCCCAGAGGGAGTGAATGGACGGTCTGGGGCTCCCCGGCGTCGCCGGAGGCGATCTCAACGGTGCCGCCCCCGATGTCCAGCACCAGCAGCGGATCGGACGTGTGCCCCGTCCAACGGCGGGCCGCCACGTAGGCCAGCCGCGCCTCCTCCCGGCCGGGCAGCACCCGCAGCCGCGTGCCCGTGGCCCCGGCGATCCGGGCGATGACCTCGTCGCGGTTGGGCGCGTCCCGGATGACGGAGGTGGCGAAGGCGAAGACGCGGGACTGCGCGGCCGGGCTGGCGTCCATCGTCTCGGCCACCGCCTGCTGCACGCTGCGTATCCCGCGCTCGTCGAGCTGCCCGTCCGGGGCGAGCATCCGGTGCAGGCTCAGCCGTACCTTGTGGGACAGCACCGTCTCGAGGCCGTCGTGACCTCGGGGCCGGCGGACCACGGTCAGCAGGGCACTGTGACAGCCGACGTCGAGAACAGCTGCCTGCCGCATCCTCATACCACCTCTCCGCGGGTCCACCCGTGGGGGGATGGATCGTCGCTCGGTGGTGCGTCGTCAGCCGGAGACCGGCGCGCCGTTTCGTCCAGGTCGTGCGAAGAACCGGGGGAACCCTACTTCCAGGGTAGTCGCTTCAGGGCCAGGTCGATCATTGCTCGATGGCGGGTACGCGGCCTGGCCCTCGTCGCCCGACGGCACGAGACGATCCACGGCGACGCCCCGGTCAGGCGTCCAGCGCGATCGCGTTCTTCGCCCGTTCGATCGACTCCTCCGAAGCGGGGCCGCCCGGGTTCTCCGTGGCCAGGCCCTGGTTGAGCTCGGCGAACGGGCGCATGCGCCGCTCGTACCCGGCCAGTGCCGAACGGTGGTCGCCGCCGGCCGCGGCCAACTCGGCGGCCAGCACGTACGCGCCGACCAGCGCGAGACTCGTGCCCTGCCCGGACATCGGTGAGGCGCAGTAGCCGGCGTCGCCGACCAGGGTCACCCGCCCGCGCGACCACGAGTCCATCCGGATCTGGGCCATCGCGTCGAAGTAGAAGTCGGGCGCCTGCCACATGGCCTTGAGCAGCCGCGGTATCTCCCAGCGCATGCCGGAGAGCCGGTCGGCGACCAGCCGGCGCTGCGCGTCCAGGTCGCGGTGGTCGTAGTCCACCGGCTCGGATTCGAAGCCGAGGTTGACGCGCAGTTCGGTGTTGTCCCTGGTCGGATAGATGCCACCGCCGGCGTGGCCGTCGCGGATCCAGACCTGCCAGTTGTCCAGATCCAGGATGTTCTCGGTGGTGAACACCGACACGTAGGTGCCCAGGTGGTGGATGAACTCGGCCTCGGGTCCGAAGGCCAGTCTCCGCACCGTCGAATGCAGCCCGTCGGCGCCCACCACGAGGTCGAAGGTGCGCGGCCGGCCGCGTTCGAACTCCACCCGCACGCCGTCCTCGTCCTGTTCGATCCGGGCTATCGAGTCGCCGAACACGTACTCGGTACCGGCGGCCGTGCGCTCGTGCAGCAGCCGGGTGAGGTCCTCGCGGAGCACCTCGATGTCGTCGCCGTCCAGTCGGCCGCTGCTCATCGCGTACTCCGTGGAGCGCATGATCTCGTTGCCGTCGCCGTCCAGCACGGACATCCCGCGCATGTGGGTGCGCAGCCGCCGCAACGGGGCCAGCAGGTCCATCCGGTCGGCCACTTCGAGCGCGACGCCGCGGATGTCGATCGCCTGACCCCCGATCCGCGGTGCGGGCGCCCGCTCGACCACCGTCGGCGCGAAGCCGTGACGGTGCAGCCAGTAGGCCAGCGCCGGACCGGCGACGCTCGCTCCAGAGATGAGCACGGTTTTCATCTGTTCTCCTCCTACGATGTACGCGGCGATCTGAATGTACATCGTACGCATCTGTGTTGCAACGCGTTGACCTGCATATATGTACTAGTACAGAAGCCTTGAAGGCGGAGTCGATGATAGGGTCTGTACTAGAACAGAAGGAAGGGACCGGGCCGATGAGCGAGACCGTCGAGCCGCCCTATCAGCGCATCGTCGCCGACATCCGGCGGCGGATCGAGGACGGCAGGCTGGCCCCGGGAGACCGGGTGCCGTCGACACGTCAGATCGCCGGGGAGTGGGGTGTCGCCCTGGCCACGGCCACGAAGGCGCTGACCACCCTGCGTCAGGAAGGGCTCGTACGTGCCCGGCCCCGCGTCGGCACGGTGGTGGCGCCGCTCGGCGCTGGGGTGGACTCCCTCCCGGCGCACGACGAGCCGCGCCGCCGGCCACGCCCGGCGCCGGCGGCCGAGCAGGAACTGACGCGCGAGCGCATCGTGCGCGCCGCGATCGAGATCGCCGACGCCGAAGGGCTGAACGCGCTGTCCATGCGCGGTGTGGCGGCCCGGCTGGGCGTGGCCACCATGTCGACCTATCGCCACGTCGCGGGAAAGGACGACCTCGTCATCCTGATGGCCGACGCGGCGTTCGGCGAATACTCCTACGCGCAGCCGCGGCCGGCCGACTGGCGGGCCCGGATGGAGGGCAGCGCACGTGCCCTGTGGACGTTGTACCGCCGCCACCCCTGGCTCGCCCAGCTCGACACCCTCACCCGGCCGATGCCGCTTCCGAACCTGCTGGTCCACGGCGAGCAGATCCTCACCGTGCTGGAGGAGCAGGGCTTCGACCCGACCGCCACGATGGACCTGCAGGTGCTGCTCTACAGCCACGTCCAGGGGCTGGCCGTCCATCTCGAACGCGAGGCCCACGCCCAGGCCACCACCGGCCTGTCGGAGGACGAGTGGATGGAGTTGCACGGCCCCGCCCTGGGCTCCATCGCCGCCAGCGGCCGCTACCCGGCGTTCGCCAGGCTCATGGGCGCCTTCGCCGAGGGCGGCTACGACCTCGACCTCGACCGGATCTTCGAGCTCGGCCTGCGGACCCTGCTCGACGGTTTCGCCCGGCTCTTCGAGGAGAGGCGGCGTGAGCGAGGCGGCGCGGCAGCCGGAGAGCCCGCGCCCTGACCCCGGTCGTGCGGAAGCAGGGCGGGTGAAGACGCCGGCCGGCTCGGACGCCCCGGCGTCATCGGCCGGAGACGACGATCTCGCTCAGGCCGAATCCGTGGCCGGCGCCGGGCGTGCCCCGCTCGTGCGGGATCGAAGGCGCCGGAGCATGCGGGCGTCCTGGAACCCGACCGCGCGGGCCGCGGACTCCACCGTCGCGCCCTGGCCGATCAGGTGCTCCGCGCGCTCCACTCGCAGCGTCTGCTGGTAGCGCAGCGGGGTCATGCCGGTCGCCTCACCGAAGACCCTGGTCAGGGTGCGCGGGCTGACCCCGGACGCCGTGGCGAGGCCGTCCAGGGGCAGCGGCTCGGTGAAGCGGGAGTCGATCAGGTCCTGCACCCCGTGGACCACGTCGCTGAGGTGCGAGCGGTAGCGCAGTGCGCCCGCCTGACGTTCGTCGCCGTTGCGCCGGGTGTAGACCACCATCTCGCGGGCGATCCTCGCGGCGGTCCCCGGCCCGTGCCGTACCGCGATGAGGTGCAGCGCGAGGTCGATGCCGCTGGCGATGCCTGCCGAGGTCACCACCCGGTCGTCGACGACGAACAGCACGTTGCGGACGACGGTGGCCTTCGGATAGCGGAGCGCCAGCTCGTCCTGCAGGCCGTGGTGAGTGGTGCAGCGCCGTCCGTCGAGCAGCCCCGCCCGCCCGAGCGCGTCCGCGCCCGCGCAGACGCTGGCCACGGTGCCGCCCGCCGCGTGGTGCGCGGCGAGCCGGCGGGAGGTCTCCCGGCTCAGCCGGGGGCTGCCGCGGAAGGTGGGCCCTCGCCAGCCCGGGACCACGACCAGGTCGTCCGGGTCCAGTTCGGGCCAGGTGACCTCCGCCCGGAGCGGAAGGCCCTGGGCGCTGGGGACGTCCTCCTGCTCGCCCACGTAGCTCAGCTCGTAGCCGCAGCCGAAGTCGGCGGCCGTGGAGAACACCTGAGCCGGACCGGCGAGGTCGAGCAGGTGCAGTCGGGGGAGGAGCAGGAAGACGACTCTGGTCACGATCCGGTCAGCCTACCAAGGCCGCAGTGCCCGTCACGGCGGCGAAGCGGCCGGCCAGGGCGTACTCCGTCCTGGCGATGATCTCCGCCACCTGCAGGGTGCGGGGGTCGGCGAGGATCTCATCGAGCTCGCGGTCCTCCGGCGCGTCGCGGTGCGGGATCGGGAAGGTCGCGGTGGCGTCGGTGACGAACGTGACGTCGAAGCCGAGATCGGAGGCCAGGCGGGTGGTCGTCTCGCAGCACTGCTCGGTCCGGATGCCGCAGACGACCAGGTCGCGGATGCCCTCCGTGGTGAGGATCTGCTGCAGGTTCGTGGTGGTGAACGCGTTGTGCGAGGTCTTGGTGAGCACCGGCTCGTGCTCTTCCGGCTTCAGCCCGTCCATCAACCGGACGTGACCGGAGCGGGGGTCGAAGGGCGTGCCGGTGCCCGGCTCGGAGTGCAGGACCCACACGACGAGGTCGCCCCGCTCACGGGCCCAGGTGACCAGGCGGTTCACCTGGTCCACGATGCCGGGGTTGGACACGGCCCGCCAGTTGGGGCGCTGCCGGAAGGACTCCTGGACGTCGATGACGACGAGTGCGCGTTTCATGCCGCCAAGCCTGTCGCCGGGAACGGGCCGGCATAAGACACCATCGAGGCTCGATGCGGAACGATCCGGTCAGCGTCGAGGGGTGCGTAGCCGCCGTCTCGGGTGAGGTCGGCTCCTTCTGTTTCTCACGGATATGCGCAGAGATTCCATGAGAACGGAAACGGCGGCCCCCAGAGGGAGCCGCCGGTCGATGCGATGTGCCCACGATGGGCACGCCGACGCGCCGTGGGGGAGGACCGTGGCCTGGACGGGCCACGGTCCTCGTCGGGAGCGCCCGGCGCTCAGGACCCGATCTTCTTGCCCTGCTTGTGCCAGGCCACCGCGACGGACGGCCGAGGCTGGGAGGAGCCGCCGTCCGGCCAGTGGCTGGACGGGTTGTCCGGGGTCGCGCCGGTGATCTCACCCGGATGCTGGACGGCGACGAACACGCTGAGTTGGTCCGCGGTGATGAGCGGGCCGCAGGTCTCCGCGCCGAAGGGGACGGTGAGGAACTGCCGGACGCGGCCGCGCTCCGAGCCGGCCACCGGCATCGCGAACAGGCCGTCGTTCTTCTTGAGCGCGTTGCCGTCCGTCGAGATCCACAGGTTGCCCTGGGCGTCGAAGGTGACGTTGTCGGGGCAGGAGATGGGGGAGACCTTGCTCTTGTCGTAGCCCGCGAAGTACGTCGAGGGGTCGGCGGGGTCGCCGCAGACGAGCGGGAGCGACCAGCCGAAGGACGTCGCGCCCGCGTCGTTCTTCCGCTCCACGATCTCCAGGATGTGGCCGTGCATGTTGGCGCTCCGCGGGTTGACCTCGTCGGCCTGGGCCGCGGTGCGGTTGGAGTTGTTGGTCAGCGCGACGTAGACGGCTCCGTTGACCGGGTTGCGCTCGATGTCCTCGGGACGGTCCATCTTGGTCGCCCCGACGGCGTCCGCGGCGACGCGGGTGTAGACGAGGACCTCCTCGGCCGTCATGCCGGCGACGTAGGACTTCGTGCCGCTGACCAGCGGGATCCAGGTGCCCGAGCCGTCGAACGCCCCGTCCTTCGGCAGCGTGCCCGAGCCGTCGATCTCGGCCGCGGGGCTGTCACCGGTGAACTTGGCCACGTACAGGGTGCCCTCGTCCAGCAGATCCCGGTTGTGCCGGTCGTAGCCCGGGATGTAGCGGTCCTTGGAGACGAACTTGTAGATGTATTCGAAGCGGCCGTCGTCGCCCATGTAGACGGCCACCCGGCCGTCCTTGGTGAGCGTGGTGGTGGCGGCCTCGTGCGCGAACCGGCCCAGGGCCGTGCGCTTGACCGGCGTCGAGTCGGGGTCGAACGGGTCGACCTCCACGATCCAGCCGAACCGGTTGATCTCCTGAGGGTGCCTGGCGAGGTCGAAGCGCTCCTCGACCCGGTCAAAGCGCCGGTTGCCGCTGGGGATGGCGGTGGTGGTGCTGATGCCGTACCGGGTCAGGTAGGTCTTCTGCGCCTCGGGCACCCCGTTGCCGCCGACGAAGTACTGGTTCCAGTTCTCCTCGCCGGTGAGGACCGTCTGCCACGGCGTCGTGCCGCCCGCGCAGTTGTTGAGCGTGCCGTACACGGTGGTGCCGCGCTTGTCGGCGGCGGTCCGCAGCAGCGCCGAGCCGGCCGCGGGACCGGAGAAGGCCATCCGGGTCTGCGCGGTGATGCGGCGGTTGTAGCGGCGCGAGCCCTTGGTCACGAGCTTCCACTGCCCGGTGCGGCCGACCCGCTCGACCTCCACGATCGACCCGCCGTGCGCGGCGAGCCCGATCTTGATCTGCTCCAGGGGAGCGGTGTCGCCGCTGGTCCACCCGCGGAACATGAGGTTCTCGTCGGTGTACTCGTGGTTGACCCACAACAGGCCGCGATCGCGTCCCAGCGGGAAGAAGGTCACGAAGTCGCAGTTGTAGCCGAACTGCTTCGCCTGGGCCGCGGCCGTCTGGCGGTCGAAATCGAACGCGGGCGCGCCGGGCACGACCGGGTCGCCCCAACGGACCACGACCGACGAGACGTATCCGGCGGCAACGGTCAGGGCGTCCTCGGAGTTCGGCGCCACGGAAGTGAATCCGAGGCCGCTCTGGTGCCCGTACCCGTTTCCGTGCCCGTTTCCGGAACCCGAGCCGCGACCGCTGTCGGCTACGGCGGGAACGGCCGCACCGGCGACTCCGACGGTCGCGACGAGCGTGCCGAGGGCTCCCGCCCTGAGCGCGCCGCGCCGGGAGAAGGTGCCGGAGAGAATGTCGCCGAAATAGGGATTTTCGCTGGTATTGGAAACCTCGTGCGCGCACGCATCGCCACAGCGGAACCGGCAGGTCATCGCGTCGCGTCCGCCCGTGCGCGGAGCGGATAACAGCGGGAGCAGCCTTCGGGGAGAAGGGTTCGCCACAGGGCCCTCCAAGATCGGAGACGATTGCCCTTACCGTACGACTGCCGATCTGAATTTCAGATGAATTCAGATTGCCCGTTGGGTGAATCGATTCCAGTGGCGGTCCATAAAATGGCTTATTAATGCATTTGCCCGAGATGAGAAATAGATCAGCCGGTGAGGTGAGAGAGCTTGTCGGGGTTGAGGACGGCGTAGATGGCGTGGATGCGGCCGCCGCGGACGTCGAACGTCACGAGCTGCCGCTGGCCCCCGACCACGGTCCAGATGGCCGGCTCGCCGTTGGCCTCAACGGGCCGGGACTCCTCGACCGGATAGCGGGACAGCAGCCCGGCGACGAACGCGACCACCTTGGCGCGGCCGATGATCGGGCGCAGCGCGGCGCGCACCTTGCCGCCGCCGTCGTTGTAGGCGACGACGTCCTCGGCCAGCAGGTCGGTCAGCGTGGCCAGGTCGCCGCTCTGGGCGGCGGCCAGGAAGCGGCCGAGCAACTCCTCGTGGTCGGCGGCCGACGGGTGGAACCTCTCCCGGTCGCCGGCCAGCCGTCCGGCCGCGCGGTGGTGCCACTGCCTGCAGGTCGCGGCTGAACTGCCGACGATCTCGGCGATGTCGTCGTACGGCAGGTCGAACGCCTCCCGGAGCACGAACACCGCCCGCTCGGGCGGGGAGAGCCGTTCCATCAGGTGCAGGGTCGCGTACGACAGGGTGTCGCGCAGCTCCGCCGTGTCGAGCGGGCCGAACGCCTGACCGTCGACCGGTTCGGGCAGCCACGGGCCGGTGTAGGTCTCACGGGTCGTCCGCGCCGACCGCAACTGGTCGAGCGCGAGCCGCGACACGACGGTCACCAGGAAGGACCGCGGTTCGCGGATCTCGGACAGGTCCGCCCGCATCCAGCGGACGAACGCGTCCTGGACCACGTCCTCGGCGTCCCACATGCTGCCCAGCAGCCGGTAGGCGAGGCCGAGGAGCAGCTGCCGGTGCTCGTCGAACACCTCCACGTGCGACCGCATGTCCCTATCCTTCCGCTCGGTCTCGGCCCGTGGTGCCCGGACGATGCTCATCATGACCCGGCCGCCTCGGCCGCCAGGTCGGCGGCGAACCCCTCGAGAACCGACGCGTACCGCGGCCGCCAGTCCAGGCGCAGGCGGGCACGGGCGTTGTCGGCGCCGCGCAGTTCGTTCATGAAGGCCACCCCCCAGCTTCCGACGGCCAGCCGCGCCAGCGCGGCGGGCGCCCTCTTGGGCGCCCGGACGCCAAGGATGCCGGTGAACGCGGGCAGCCACTCGTGCAGGGGTGCGGGCCGGTCGTCCACCACGTTCAGCACGCCGGTGACGTCGTCCTTGTCCAGGGCGGCGGCCACGGCGGCCGCCACGTCGTCGGCGTGGGTGAAGGAGAACACCGCGTGGCCGCCGCCGACCAGCGGGACCTTCCCCGCTCGGACCTGCCGCGTGAACGACCCGTCCGCGGAGTAGATCGACCCGGGGCCGTACAGGTGTCCCAGACGGAGGACCAGGCCGCCGGCCCGCGCGGTGAGCCTCTCCAGCTCGACCAGGGCGTCCAGCACGGGGACGAACTCCCTGGGCGTGCCGGTCCGCCACAGGGGGGCGTCCTCGTCGGCCAGGCCCTCTCCCGGCTGGTAGCCGTAGGCCAGGCCCTGGCTGATGATCCGGGCCCCGTCGGCGGCGTCGACCAGGTTGCGGGTGCCTTCAGTGCGCAGCCGGTTGGTCAGCGTGAAATCCCGCGACAGTCTCTTCGGGTCGATCGTGGCGGGGATCGCGGTGAGCATGTTCACCACCGCGTCGGGCGCGGCCTCGCGGACCGCCCGGCGCAGCCCCTCCCGGTCGAGGGCGTCCGCGGTGACCACCTCCGCGCCCGCCTTGGCCAGTGTCCGGCCGGCGCCTCCCGGCCGAACCAGGCTCACCACGTCGTGCCCGACCGCGGTCAGCAGCGGCACCATCCTGTTGCCGATCACCCCGGTGGCTCCGGCGACGAGAACTCGCATGATCACTCCGTGTCTTCGTCCCGGCCGCCGGCCGGGACACCGTCCATTACGCCGACAAGACGGGCGACCGGGCTCTCGTGTGACGACTCCGGATGTGATCCGGCTCTCAGTGCGCGGGCGCGGCCCGCGCGGATCGGGACCCCGGTGAGCTCACCGGCCGACCGGGACGCCGTGGCGTCGCAGGGCGTCCAGGAACGCGCGGTCGTCGGCGGGGGTGACGCCGTAGCGCGTGCCGTCCCTGGTTCCGATCACGAGCACGTTGTGAGAGGGCCGGGTGGCGCACATGCGCACGCGGCCGAGCCCCGCGCAGCGCATGCCGTACAGGGCGATGCCGGGCATGGCCAGCGCGGCGGAGTCCTGGGCGAGATGGGAGGACGTCACCGAGGTGATGTCGGACAGCCGGATGCGGTAGCGGAGCAGCGGGCCGTACTTCGCGGTCAGCGTCGTCTCCGACACCACGTAGCGCATCAGCGGAAAGCACAGCGCCAGGGCGAGCAGGTACGCCGCGACGAACCCGAGGCCGAGACCGAAGAGGATCTCGGCGAAGGTCCCGGCGGCGGTCAGGTTGGTCGCCGAGGCGAATCCGAGCAGGGCCGTCACCACGGCCAGCGACAGATAGCCGCGGGACGGACGCGGACGGAAGAGCTCGGGAAACATGATGATCACCTTCTTGGCGCGGGGGCTCCGGCGCCGGGATGCGCCGGAGCCCCCGTGGCATCAGCCGTGGCCGGGTTTCATCCGGTGGTTGGCGTTCTTGTTCCTGCGGGTGCGCTTCTTGCGGGCGCGCTTGGACATGACGACCTTTCTCAGAAGGGCCAGGCGCCGGTGCGCGCCATCTCGATGTGCGGGATGGCCGCGAACCAGGCGTCGCTGACGTCGGTGATGATGTGCTCGTGACCGGGCACGGTCACGGCCTCCGCGGCTTCCACAGCCGCGGCCGGGTGGGTGAGGACGACGACCCGGTCGTGTCCCCGTACGTGCGTGCGCAGTGCCTGGGCCATGGTCTGACCGCCGCCCGGCTCGCCGAAGCGGCCGACGGTCTCGAGCAGCCGGTCGCCGTGCTCGGCCGGTACCGGTCCGGTGGCCCGTCCGCATTCGACCAGGTCGGCGGAGGAGGCGCGCAACGCCAGGGCGGCGCCGAAGACGGCCGCGGCGTCCGCCCGGGTCAGGGGCGATCCCGCGGACACCGGTTCGGACATCGGCTCGCTGCGGTCCACGAGGACGACCGTGCGCCCAGGCAGGGCCGGCACCTGGTCCAGGGAGTGCTCCATGGCCTGCTCCAGCGCCCAGGACCACCGTGAGGAAGGGACGGAGCGGTAGGCGGTGAAGATCTCCACGGGCAGGGCCCTGCCGCGCTTCGCCGACTTCTGCGCGGCCAGATCGGAGGACAACCAGTCGGCGACCTCGTCGGCCAGTCCCGCGCGGTCGAAGTCCGCCAGGTGTGCCAGGCGCTCGCGGTAGCTCATCGGCGGCGCGACCACGGCCCACGCCTTGTCGGTCATCGTCCCGCCCAGCCAGTCGCGCACCTGCTGCCAGGTCATCGCGGCCTTGACGAACACGCCACCGGCGTCGGGCCTTTCGAGTGCGCGCAGGCGACGGTCGGCGGGTATCGCCTCCAGCTGGGCCCGCGCGCGCAGGGTCGCCAGCGAGCCGGGAACCGGGTGGGAGCCGCGCCGGCGAAGCGCCGCGTACTGGAAGATCTCGTTCTGGATCATGCCGATCGGCTTGGGGTGGGTGAGGGCGATCACCTCGGAGAAGGGCATCGCGGCGTCATCGGTGTCGTAGGTGAGGAGCGCGACCTCGTCATACAGCCGCGCGACGGCGTCGGCCACGCCCGCCCTGACCGACTTGGGGATCGAGCCGCCATGCCGGCGAATCCACTGCGCGAGCAGGTCGCCCGGCTCGTCGGCCCTGGTCAGCAGGTTGTCGATCAGCTCGCGCCGTTCCGCCGGCACGCCGAGCCCGGCCACCATCCGCGCGTGCATGAACTCGACCGCGAGCGCGAGGCCGAACGCGCGCAGCGCGGGCTGACGGCGCGCCCACTCGATGAGGCCGCGGACCCATGCCGCCTCGGTGACCGCCAACTGGTCGACCAGGGAGACGAAGCGGTCGTCCGCGGCCTGCGCGCCGTTGTCCGCCAGGGTGCGCGCGGCCAGGAGGAACAGCTCCTTCTTGGCCGTCGTGACCGAAGGCGCGAGGGGGTGAGGTGTGGTCATGGCCCTTCTCCGTTGATCGGCGGGAACCTGATCCCGCCCATTGGGGGCCTCCCGAGATGGAGTGACCGGATTTCTCCGTGAAGGCCCCGAGGCAGGACGAAGGAGGTGCGGGTATGCCCGGGCCGCATCCTTGTTCGCCGCCTGGGGCGTTCACCGGGAGGCCATCGGCGCCCGACCACCTGCGATGGTCGCGGCGCGGAGCGGGTCGGTCTGAATGTGCGCCGGGGACCCGCCACCCGAGAGAACGTCCCGGCTCAAGGGACGTGACATCGAACGAGCGCAAATGAAGAGGGAAGACACGGACGGCCGGCGATCTCCGTGCAGGCGATCCTCGGTGCCATGTTCCCCTCCCCTCCGGGCGCCCGATTCGGTCGAGATCCCACTCTGTCGGCTCATGAAGGCCCTCAGCAAGCGATGTTGACGCCTTCCGTACGACGAGTCCTTCCGCAGGCGTCAATTCCGCGTCAGGGGGAAAGTTCGGACCTGGCGGCCGACTACACACGCGTGTAGTGTCTTATACGCGTGGATAGCGCGCTACATGAACGGATAGGGGACGAGCCATAGTGGCGATGACAGGGCCGGAGCCCGAGGACCTCACCGCCCGCGCCCGCATCAGGGACGCGGCGTTGCGGCACTTCGGCGAGCACGGATTCGACCGGGCCACGATCCGCGGGATCGCTGAGACGGCCGGAGTGTCCTCGGGGCTGGTGCGTCATCACTTCGGCTCCAAACAGGGGCTGCGCGAGGCATGCGACGACTTCCTCCTGAAGGCGGTCCGCCGGCTGAACGACGAGGCCAGAACCCATCGGCCACCCGATACGAATCCCGTCGCCGCCTCCATGGCGGCGATCGGGCCGTACCGGCCGTACGTGGCCCGCGCGCTGGCCGGGGGATGGGCCGCGCCGCTGTTCGACGAGATGGTCCGGATGAGCGAGGAGTGGCTGGCGGAGGCGGATCAGCGCCGCCCCGACCCTCCCTTCGCCGATCTCCGGGCCCGCGCGACGGTGGCCACCGCCATGGGGCTGTCGGTCATGGTCCTCTACCAGCACGTGTCCCGCGGGCTCGGTGTCGACCTGTTCACCCCGGAAGGGGCCCACCTGCTCGCGGTGACCCTGCTCGACGTCTACTCGCACCCCATGCTCGGCCCGGAGGAGGCCGCCTCCATGAGAGACGCCCTCGACAAGATCTCGCACTCATCGACCCAGGAAGGACGCGGAGCCCCACTCCGCAGATTCGAGGAGAATCACGATGACTGACGCCATCTCGGTGGAAGGGTTGGTCAAGACGTTCGGCCGCACCAGGGCGCTGAACGGTCTCGACCTCGTCGTACGGACCGGCGAGGTGCACGGGTTCCTGGGCCCCAACGGCGCGGGCAAGACCACGACGCTCCGCGTGCTGCTCGGGCTGCTGCGCGCCGACTCAGGCCGGGCGCAGGTGCTCGGCGGCGACCCCTGGCGGGACGCGACGCCGCTGCACCGCCGGCTGGCCTACGTGCCCGGCGAGGTGAACCTGTGGCCGAACCTGTCCGGAGGCGAGGCCATCGACCTGTTCGGCGACCTGCGCGGCGGCCTGGACAAGGCCCGCCGCGAAGAACTGCTTGACCGGTTCCGCCTGGACCCGGCCAAGCGGTGCCGCACCTACTCCAAGGGGAACCGGCAGAAGGTGGCGCTCATCGCCGCGTTCGCCTCAGACGTCGAGCTGTTCGTCCTGGACGAGCCCACCTCCGGGCTGGACCCGCTGATGGAGGCGGCGTTCCAGCAGACCGTCCGGGAGGTGAGCGCGAGGGGCGCGACCGTGCTGCTGTCCAGCCACATCTTCTCCGAGGTCGAGGCGCTCTGCTCCAAGGTCAGCATCATCCGCGACGGAGTCACCGTCGAGTCCGGCACGCTGGCGCAGCTGCGCCACCTGACCCGGACCTCGGTCGTCGTGGAGGCGGCCGAGCCGATCACCGGGCTGGGCGGGCTGCCCGGCGTGCACGACCTGGTGGCCGACGGCGCCAGGGCCCGGTTCGACGTGGACGCGGCGCACCTGCCCGGCGTGCTGCGCCACCTGGCCTCCTTCGAGGTCAACACGCTGACGAGCCGGCCGCCGACGCTGGAGGAGCTGTTCATGCGGCACTACGGCGACGCGCCCGAGGCCGCCGCCGAGGTGCCCTCCGCGGGAGCGTCACGATGAGCGCCTACGAGGGAACGGGGAGGCTGGTCCGGCTCGCGTTGCGGCGCGACCGCGTGCAACTGCCCGTCTGGATCGTCGGCTCGGCGGTCATCCTGGCGGCCGGCGCCGCCGCCGTCATCGACGAGTTCCCCGACGCGGCGGGACGTGCCACCGCGCTGCAGGGGGCGGGGACCAGCCCCGCCGTGCTGCTGATGCGCGGCACGCCGGTCGGCACCGACCTCGGCGCGCTGGCGAATTTCCGCAACCTCGCCTTCATGCTGGTGCTGGCGGCGCTGATGAGCACCTTCGCGGTCGTACGGCACACCCGGCAGAACGAGGAGACCGGCCGGGCGGAGATGATCGGGGCCGCCAGCGTCGGACGGAACGCCGGGCTGACCGCCGCCCTGACCGTGGTCCTCGGGGCGAACCTCGTGCTCGGAGTCGCGCTGATCGGCGCCCTGGTGAGCGCGGGCCTGCCCGCGGGCGGCGCGGTGACCTTCGGCGCCGCGTGCGCCGTGACCGGGATGGCGTTCGCCGGGGTCGCCGCGGTCGGCGCGCAGCTGTTCCAGAGCGCCCGCGCCGCCAACGCCTTCGCCGCCACCGCGGTCGGGGTCGCCTACCTCGTCCGTGGCATCGGCGACGCGCTCGGCGAGCGGGCGGCGGACGGCGTGCAGGTGACGAGCACCTGGTTCTCCTGGGTGTCGCCGCTCGGCTGGGGCATGCTGGCGCGCCCGTACGGCGAGGAGCGCTGGTGGGTCCTCACCCTGCCGGTCCTGTTGCTGATCGCGTGCGTGTGGGGCGCCTTCGCCCTGGTCGGCCGCCGGGACCTCGGCGCCGGCCTGATTCCCGAGAGGCCCGGTCCGGCCGCCGCGTCCCGCGGGCTCCTGAGCCCGCTCGGGCTGGCATGGCGGCTGAACCGCGCCTCGACGATCGGCTGGCTGGTCGGCAGCGTGGTGTTCGGCCTCGGGATCGGCTCGCTCGGCGACCTCGTGGACGACGCGCTGGGCGGCAACGAGGGTGTGTCGGACCTGATGGGCCAGCTCGCGGGGACGGGCTCCGCCGCTCTCGTGGAGGCGTTCTTCGCCGCGATGATGAACGTGTTCGGCGCCCTGGCGGCCTGCTTCGCCGTACAGGTGCTGCTGCGGTTGCGCTCCGAGGAGGCCGGAGGGCCGGCCGAGGCGGTGCTCGCCACGGCGGTCGGCCGGGCCAGGTGGGTGGGCGCCCACCTCACGTGCGCGGTCGGCGGCGCGGCGGCGATACTGGTGCTCGCCGGCGCGGCGACGGGCCTCGCCGACGCCGCGGTCGGGGGTGACATCGGTGTCCTCACCCTGGTCGGCGCGGGGCTGGCGCAACTGCCCGCGGCGATGACCGTGGCCGGGTTCGTGGTGCTCGTGTTCGGCGGCCTGCCCCGAATGGTCGTGGTGCTGGCCTGGGCCGGGCTGGTGGTCAGCCTGGCCTGCGGTCTGCTCGGAGACGTGTTCGGGCTGCCCCAGGCGGTTCGCGACGTGTCGCCGTTCACCCACGTGCCGGCGATTCCGGCGGTGGACGCCACGCCCGGCCCGATGGTGGGGCTCGTCGTGGTGGCGGCGGCGCTGGCCGCGGCCGGGATGGCGTTGTTCCGCCGGCGGGACCTCTCACCCTGACCCCGGTTCGACCGCGGAGGCGACCCGCCCGGCCTGCGTCGGCACGGCTCCCGTCCCGGAAGTGACACGGCGGCACCCGTCGTTCGGCGGGCCGCCGCCGTTCCGGTGCCCGGGCCGCCGACAAATGGCGCGATTTCTGTCGGTCCCAGACGGCAGAATGACGCGCATTGTGACTACCGCATCCATCGAAGCGCCCGCCCGCCCGTTGCCGGTCGACCTCGTCGACGGGCCCGCCGGGCTGCTGTACCTCCTGCCCCTGGCACCTCTCACCCTCGACGAGTGCGAAGCGCTGTCGGAGGCCCTGGCCGTACGCGCGGCCGCTCTGCGGCACCGCGCGGCGGTCGCGGCCGGGCCGCGCCAGGCGACGCCCAGAGCGTGACCTCTCGGGGCGGCCGGGGCGCGCCGAGCGTCAGGCGGCCTTCCGCGCCGTGCCGAGCACGTGGCTGACCCCCATGACGGAGAACCGGGAGACCTGGTCGACCACGAACCCGGCCGACTCGATGGCGGCCAGCGTGTCCCTGGCGGGGTGGCAGCCGCCGCACACCTGTGACCAGAGCGGCGTCACGAGGCGCTCGGCCGCCGCGGCGAGGGGGCGCGCCGACCGCACGTGCTCATAGAAGCGCAGTTCGCCGCCCGGTTCGAGCACCCGCTTGATCTCTGCGAGGGAACGGCCGAGGTCGGGCGCGGTGCACAGGATCAGCGAGCAGACGACGGCGTCGAACATGCCGTCCGGCACGGGAAGTCGGGAGACGTCGCCGGCGACCCGGTGCACCGGGATCGGCCCCTGCGCGCAGTTCCTGCGGACCGTGTCGAGCAGGAAGGAGTCGGTCTCGGCGACGGCGATCTGCCGGACCGTGTCCGGGTAGCAGGCGAACTTGATGCCGTCGCCCGCGCCGATCTCCAGCACCGTTCCGCTGAGACCCCGCAGCAGCCGCCGGCGCTCCTCGGTGGGCCGCAAGGACGACCCGTGCCCGAGACAGGCGGGACGGGGGTGATGGAACTGCTCCATGCCGTGGCCGTGCCACTGCCGGACGTCCGCGGCCCGCCACGAGGAAATCATCGTCATGGACCAAATATGAGCTGGTCCCGCGTTTGTCACGGAGTTCTTGATTCGATTCTGACGGCCGCCCTCCTTATAGCTACGCACTGTTGACGCGGCAGTCGCCTATGGTCCGATTTGAGGGTCTTGCGCCCGATATGAGATAGCCGTCCTGGCAGGATCGGGTGAGTGGGGCAACACGGCTCCGAGGTCCGGCTCAGCGAGGGCGCTCGAGGTGGAGGCCTAATGGACGTGCGCCTGATCAGCGACGACGGGATCGAGGACCGTTCCGTCGGGGAACTGCCGGCACTGCTCGCCCGGCAGGACGGCCTGGTGTGGGTGGACATCCCCGGCTGCGACAAGGACGCCGCGCGAGTGTTGTCGGAGGTGTTCGCCTTCCACCCCCTGGCGATCAAGGACTGTGTCGAGCGCAACCGCGTGCCCAAGATGCACGCCTACCTCGACCACCTGTTCGTCGTCCTGCACGAGCCCGAGCGAGGCGAGCGCGGCCATGTGCACTACATCGAGATCGACCAGTTCATCGGCCGCAACTATCTGGTGACCGTCCACGGCCCGGTCAATCCGGCGGTCGACCCCGAGGTCGCGCTGCGCGAGACCCGGGCCGTCCTCGCGCGGATCAAGGCCGGGCGGCTGCGCCCCGATTCGGCCTTCGAACTGTCCCACGCGATCGTCTCCGCGGTGATGCGCAACCAGGAGGAGTACGTGGAGACGGTGACCAGCGACGTGTGGCGGCTGGAACAGCGGGTCACCGGCGGACAGGTCGGCGAGCCGGAGGAGTTCCTCAATGAGCTGTTCCGGGCTAGGCACGGCCTGCTCGCCGTGCGCACCATGGCCGCGCTGAGCGCGGCGATCTACGGGGGGATGGCCAACCTCACCCGCATCTCGCCGGGAGGGCAACGTCTCGTGGTCGACATCGCCGGCCAGTTCGAACGGATCCGCAGCGTGGCCGACGGCGAGCGGGAGTACCTCCAGGGGGTCATCGAGTTCTACCAGACCACCCTCACCATCAAGGCGGCGCTGATCGGCCAGGCGCAGAACGAGGAGGTCAAGCACCTCACCGAGGCCAGCTACACGCAGAACGAGGAGATCAAGAAGATCTCCGCCTGGGCGGCGATCTTCTTCGCCCCCACGCTTGTCGGGACCGTCTACGGCATGAACTTCGAGCACATGCCGGAGTTGCACTGGGCCCTCGGCTACCCCCTGGCGGTGGTGGCCATGGCCCTGGCCTCCGGCGCGCTCTACATGATGTTCAAGCGGAGAGGATGGTTGTGACCTCTCCGCCCCGCCCCGCACCGATGCTCAGCGGGCGGGCTCGACGGTGAACGCGTTCCGGAAGGCGCGCAGGGCCGCCGTGCCGTCCCCGGAGGCCCAGCCCTCCAGGCCGATCGTGCCGGCGAAGCCCATGCCGGCGAGCGCGCGCGCCACGGCGGGGTAGTTGATCTCGCCGGTGCCCGGCTCGCGACGTCCCGGCACGTCCGCCACCTGGATCTCTCCGATCCACGGCAGGGCCCGGCGGCACAGCTCGATGAGGTTCCCCTCCCCGATCTGGGCGTGGTAGAGGTCGAGCATCAGCCGCAGGCGGTCGCTGCCGACCGACTCCACGAGCGCCAGGCAGTCCTCCGCCCGGCCGAAGGGAACGCCCGGATGGTCGACCGCGGTGTTCAGGTTCTCGAGTACGAAGGTGACACCGCGCGCCTCGCCGAGCCGGGCGATCCGGGCCAGCGTGTGACGCGCGGCCGCCCACATCGCGCCGGTCACCTCCGTGACCGGCTCCACCGGCAGGCCGTCGCTGTCCAGGCCGGTCCCATGCAGGTTGAGCCTGGGGATCCCGAGCCGCCGTGCGACCTCGACCGACTCCGCGGCGGTCGCGAGCAGTTCGTCCGCGCCGTCGGGGTCGGTGAGGCTCCCGCGAACGTAGCCGGTCATCGAGGAGTAGACGGCGCCCTCCTTGCGGAGCGCGGCCAGGGCGCCGACGTCATGCCGGGTCCAGTCCCAGATCTCGACCTGGAAGTCCAGCTCGGTGATCCGCCGGACCCGCTCGGCCATGGGCAGCTCGAGGAAGACCATCTCGGCGCAGACCGCCAAGACGAAGGGGCCCTGCCTTCCGCGCGTGCTCATACGGCGGCCTCCGCGGACGGGTCGATCTCGCCGACGCGGACCGGTGAGCCTCGTTCGACCGACGCGACGCAGGCCAGTGCGATCCGCAACGCGGCCCGGGCGTCGTGCCCGCCGACAACGGCCGGTGTGCCCTGGCGCACCGCCTGGCAGAAGGCGGCCAACTCGGCGGCGTAAGCGTCGGGGAACAGCTCGGTGTCCGCCCGCGCGGTCGGTCCCGCCACGCCGGCGGCGCTCCAGTGCCGTACGGCAGGCTGAGCAGGAGTGCCGGCCGTCACCATCCCCGCGGAGCCGAAGACCTCGCCGCGCACGTCATAGCCGTAGGCCGCGGAGAAGCTCGCCTCCGCGGTGGCGAGCGCGCCGTTGCCGAAGCGGATGGTCACCACCGCGGTGTCCAGAAGCCCGGCGGACCTGAAGCCGGGTGCGACGAGGGCGTCGGCCATGGCGTTAACTTCGACGGCCGTCGCGCCGGTGTTGAACCAGTTGAGGGTGTCGAAGTCGTGGATGAGGGTCTGCGTGAAGATCGTCCATGGGGGGACGGCGGCGGGATCCGCGAGGCCGGGATCGCGGGTCAGCGAGCGCAGGAGCTGCGGCGTGCCGACGCCGCCCTCGTCGATGATGCGCTTGGCCGCGGCGAAGTCGGCGGCGAACCGCCGGTTGAACCCGACCTGCAGGGGGACGCCCGCCCGCTCGCAGGCGGCGATCGCCGCGTCGGCCTCGGCGAGGGTCATCGCCATCGGCTTCTCGCAGAACACGGCCTTACCCGCCGCGGCTGCCCTGATCACCAGGTCCGCGTGCGCGGTGGAGGAGGCGGCGATGACCACCGCCTCGACGCGATCGTCGGCCAGCACCGCGTCGGGATCGGTCGTGGCCGCTGCGCCGAGCGGCGCGGCGAGGCGCTCCGCGGCCCCGTCCGCGGGGTCGGCGACGACGACCAGCTCGGCCTCCGGCAGGCGCCGGGCGAGTGTGGCCGCGTGGAAGGTGCCGATGCGGCCGGCGCCGATGAGCCCGAAGCGCACGGGCTCGGGCAGAGGGGAGGGGAAGGGCACGACGACTCCTCGACTAGAGCGCTCTAGTAACGAGCATCGCGCCGGCCTCGGCGTCTCGTCAAGGGCGCGGGACTAGAGCGCTCCAGATACAGTTGTCGCCATGAGCGCCGAACGCCCGACCATGGAGGACGTCGCCGCACGGGCGGGCGTTTCCCGGGCGCTCGTCTCCATCGTCTTCCGGGGCACGGCGGGCGCCTCGGAGCGCACCCGCGAGCGGGTGCTCGCCGCGGCCGCCGACCTCGGGTACCAGCCGGACCAGCGGGCCAGTCGCCTGAGCAGGACCCGCACCCGGATGCTCGGCGTCGTGTTCGGCGTCGGCCACGCCTTCCACGGCGACCTGGTCGACAGCCTGTACGCCGCGGCGGACGTCTCCGACTACGAGGTGGTCCTGAGCGGCGTGACCCCGCGCCGTTCGGAGGAGGAGGCGGTCCGCGCCCTGCTCGCGGAGCGGTGCGAGGGGATCGTCCTGGTCGGTTCGGCGCTGCCGTCCCCGGCCCTGTCCGAGCTGGCGGCGCGGTTGCCGACCGTGAGCCTGCTGCGCGACGTCCGCGCCACGGGGGTCGACGTGGTCCGCACCGACGACGCGGAGGGACTGCGCCAGGCGGTGACCCACCTCCACGGGCTCGGCCACCGGCACATCGTCCACGCGGACGGGGGACGGGCGCCCGGAGCCGCCCAGCGTCGCCGGGGCTACCGGAGCGCCGCGCGCCGGCTCGGCCTCGAGGCGACGCCCCTCCTGCCGGGCGGTCTCACCGAGGAGGACGGCGCCCGTGCCGCGGGCGTGCTCCTCAGCCTGCCGCCGGGGGAGAGGCCCACGGCCGTGACCGCCTTCAACGACCGCTGCGCCCTCGGGCTCGTCGACGCGGTACGGCGTGCCGGGCTGAAGGTGCCCGAGGGGTTGTCGGTCGTCGGGTTCGACGACATCCGGGCGGCGTCCTACGCCCACATCGCCCTGACGACCATCAGGCAGGACGCCGACGCACTGGGTCGGCTCGCCATCGAGCGGGCCGCCTCCCGTCTCGACCGGGGACAGCCGCCGGGGCGTCCGGTGGTCGTGGCGCCGGCCCTGGTGGTGCGGGCGACCACGGGAGCACCCCGGTGAGCGTGGCCGTCATGGTGCTGTTCGGGGTCGCGGCACTCCTGGTGGGATTCGCCAAGACCGCGATCGGCGGTCTGGCGAGCATCTCGGTCGCCATCTTCGCCGGGCTGATGCCGGCCAGGGAGTCGACGGCGGCGATCCTGCTCGTCCTGCTCGTGGGGGACGTCATGGCGGTCTGGCACTACCGCCGCGACTGCGACTGGTCGCTGCTGCGCAGGCTGATCCCCGCCGTGCTCCCCGGGCTCGTCCTGGGCGCCCTGTTCCTCGCCGTGGTCGACGACGACCTGCTGCGCCGCGTCATCGGCGTCCTGCTCGTGATCATGGCCCTCCTCCAGCTGTTGCTGCGCTGGCGCCCGCCGGCGACCGGGGGAGTCGCGTCCGGGCGGCCGGCCGCGCTGGGGGCGGGCCTGGCAGCGGGATTCGTGACCATGATCGCTAATGCGGCGGGCTCGGTCATGACGCTGTATCTCGTCGCGCGGGGCGTGGAGAAGCGGCGGTTCCTCGGGACGGGCGCGTTCTTCTTCTTCGGCGTGAACGTCTGCAAGGTGCCCTTCAGCGCGAGCCTCGGGCTGTTCCACACCGCGACGCTGACCCTCGCCCTCGCCCTGGCGCCGCTGGTCGTCATCGGCGGCTGGGCGGGCCTGCACGTGGCGCGGCGGATCAGCCAGGCGCGCTTCGAACAGGCCGTGCTCGGCGCGTCGGTCCTCGCCGCGCTGGCCCTGGTCGCGCGCTGACGCCCGTGCTCGGCGGCCGGCGCCCGCCGGTCACGCGGGCCGGTGTCACGTGGGCCGCAACCGCGCCGGGACGTTGTAGGGGGTGATCACCTCGACCCCCGCGGGCACCGACGTCGGCGCCCCGGGCAGCAGCCGGTGGTGCCGGAGCACCTGCCGCAGGGCGGCGCGCATGTCCGCGCGCAGGTCGTGGTGCAGCACCGCGTGGAGGACGCCGGCCCGCAGCAGCTCCAGATTGTGGCCGTCGAGGTCGTGGCCGAGGAAGACCTCGCAGGTCCTGCCCGCCCGGGCCAGCTCGTCGGCGATGGCCCGGTTTCCGCCGCCCACGGAATAGACGGCCCGCACCGCGGGATGCTCGGCCAGTGCGGCCCTGACGAGGGCGCCCATCGCCTCGTCCAGGCCGTCGGCATCGGTGAGCACGACGACGGCCAGCCCCGGCGCGAGCTCGGCCAGGGCCCGCTCGAAGGCCTCGGCCCGCTCTCGTTCCCCGAAGAACACCGAACGGCTGAGCGTCACCAGGACGGCGCCGGCGCCGCCGCGCGTCCACTGCGCCATGAGATAGGCCGCGGTGGTGCCCGCCGCCGCGTTGTCCAGTCCGACGTACGCGACCCGCGGGCAGTCGCGCACGTCGGTCACGAGCGTCACGACCGGCACACCGCGCTCGTGCAGGCGGTGGACGGCCCCCGCGACCTCCGGATGGTCGGGTGCCTTGAGCAGCACGCCGTGCGACGTGCGCCCGCGCCGCCCGAGGTGGTCGAGCGCGTCGGCGAGTCCGGCGGCCTCCCCGGACTCGCGCAGGTGGAACCGTGCCCGGACGGCCGCCGGCCGGACCCCGGGCAGTTCCGCCTCGAGCGCCTCGCGGACCGCGCTGCTGAACCGCTCCGGCGCCTGCATGACCACGTCGAGCATGAGTGTGCGGGCTCCGAGCCGCAGCTGGCTCTGCTGGCGGTCGAGGTCGAGAAGCGCCTGCTCGACGGCCCGCACGGCACGTGCGCTCACGCTGCTCCTGCCGTGCAGGACGCGGTCCACGGTGGCCCTGCTCAGCCCCGCCTGCTCGGCGATGTCCTCGATCCGATGGCCCCGCGTCATGCCAGGCCCCGGCGCGCCGGTGAGGCCTTTTTGAGGCGCCATGGCGGTGGAACGGGCCGCCGGCCCGCCAGATGCTGGAGACGGTCCCGGCCCCGTCGTCTACAGGAGGATTCCATGGCCAACGCTCCGCAGGGCTGGTTGCGCACCGCCGACGCCCGCCTCGAAGATCTCCTCCAGGTGCTCAAGACCCGCACCGACCCCGCTGATCATCCGAATGCCGACCACGTCGAGCAGGAGGTCCCGGTGTACGCCGCGGGCGTCCTGCGGGCCGCGGCGGAAGAGGCCGACGGCGGCCGCACGCTGCAGGCGGAGATCGCCCGTGCCCTGTCGGCCGGTCCCGGCATCGTGGTCGTCGAGGGCGCCTTCGAGGCCGCGGTCGTCGACCGGGTCACCGGGGCGTTCACGCGGATGATCGAGGAGCAGCGGGCGGCGGGCGTCGCCGTCGGCGACCACTTCGCCAAGCCGGGCGCCAACGACCGGGTGTGGAACGCGCTGGAGAAGCTCGCGGTGGCCGACCCCGAGGCCTTCGCCGACTACTACGCGAACGACGCCGTCGCCCTGGCGTCCACGGCGTGGCTGGGGCCCGGCTACCAGGTCACGTCCCAGGTCAACGTCGTCAACCCCGGAGGCGAGGGGCAGACGGTCCACCGGGACTACCACCTCGGCTTCCAGTCGCCGGAGACCTCGGCGCGCTATCCCTCGCACGTCCACGACCTGTCGCCCTACCTGACCCTCCAGGGCGCGGTCGCCCACTGCGACATGCCGGTGGAGTCGGGGCCGACGCTCTACCTGCCGCACTCGCAGAAGTATGGACTCGGCTATCTCGCCTACTGGCTGGAGGAGTTCCAGGACTACTTCGCCGGCCACCACATCCAGCTGCCGCTGGGCAAGGGCGACGCGGTCTTCTTCAATCCGGCGCTGTTCCACGCCGCCGGGTCGAATCACTCGGCGGACATCAGGCGCATGGCCAACCTGCTGCAGATCTCGTCCGCGTTCGGGCGGGCCATGGAGACCGTCGACCGCGAGCGCGTGGTGGGCGCGGTCTATCCGGCACTGCTCGCCCGCAAGGCGGGCGGCTGGGACCGGCGCGCCCTGGCCAACGTGGTGGCCGCCGCGGCCGAGGGCTACTCGTTCCCCACCAATCTCGATCGTGACCAGCCGATCGGCGGCATGGCCCCGCCCACTCAGGCGGCGCTCGTCGAGGAGGCGCTCGACGCGGGCATGTCCCCGGAACGGCTGGCCGAGCGCCTCGCCGCCCAGGCCGCGGCCAGGCTGAGCCGCTGACCGGCGCCAGGACCGCCCAGGCTGAGCCGCTGACCGGCGGCAGGCCGCGCACGGCCGCGTGTCCTCGCCCCGGCGCGGGGCGAGGACACGCGGCACGGCGCCCATGCTCGCGGATGCTCAGTCGTTGCGCGGGAAGCCCAGGTTGAGCCCGCCGTGGCTCGGGTCGAGCCAGCGGGAGGTGACGACCTTGCCGCGGGTGAAGAAGTGCACGCCCTCGGTGCCATGGGCGTGGGTGTCGCCGAAGAGGCTGTTCTTCCACCCGCCGAACGAGTAGTAGGACACCGGCACCGGGATCGGCACGTTGACGCCGACCATGCCGACCTCCACCTCGTGCTGGAAGCGCCGCGCCGCGCCGCCGTCGTTGGTGAAGATCGCCGTGCCGTTGCCGTACGGGTTGGCGTTGATGAGGCGCAGGCCCTCGTCGTAGGACGGCACCCGCACGACCGACAGGACCGGCCCGAAGATCTCGTCGCGGTAGACGGACATGTCGGGGGTGACGTTGTCGAGAAGCGTCGGGCCGAGCCAGAAGCCGTCCGGGCCGCCGTCGAAGTCGCCGTCGCGGCCGTCGACGACGACGGTCGCGCCCTCGGCGGCGCCGGCCTCGACGTAGCCGCTCACCTTGTCGCGGTGGGCCGCGGTGACGAGCGGGCCCATGTCGCAGCCGCGGGTGCCGTCGCCGGTGCGCAGCTTGCGCATGCGATCCGTGATCTTCGCCACGAGCTCGTCGGCGATGCCCTCGACCGCGACGAGGGCGGAGATCGCCATGCACCGCTCGCCGGCTGAGCCGAAGCCCGCGTTGACGGCGGCGTCGGCGGCCAGGTCGAGGTCCGCGTCGGGCAGGACCAGCATGTGGTTCTTGGCTCCGCCGAGAGCCTGGACCCGCTTGCCGTTCGCGGTCCCGGTCTCGTAGACGTACCGGGCGATGGGGGTGGAGCCGACGAACGAGACCGCCTTGACCTCGGGGTTGGTCAGCAGCGCGTCGACGGCCTCCTTGTCGCCGTGGACGACGTTCATGATCCCGTCGGGCAGGCCGGCCTCGGTCCACAGCCGTGCCACGGCGACGGCCGCGGAGGGGTCCTTCTCGCTGGGCTTGAGGATCACCGCGTTGCCGCAGGCGATGGCGACCGGGATGAACCACAGCGGGACCATGGCGGGGAAGTTGAACGGCGAGATCACACCTACGACGCCGAGCGGCTGGCGGATCGAGAACACGTCCACGTTGGTGGAGGCGTTCTCGCTGAACCCGCCCTTCAGCAGATGCGGGATGCCGCAGGCGAACTCGGCGACCTCGAGCCCCCGCGTGACCTCGCCGAGCGCGTCGTCGAGGACCTTGCCGTGCTCGGCGGTGATCAGCGCGGCGATCTCGTGCTTGCGCTCGTCGAGGAGCTGGCGGAAGGCGAAGAGCACCTGCGTGCGCTTGGCGAGGGAGGTGTTCGCCCAGACCGGCCACGCGGCCGCGGCGGCGGCGACGACCTCGTTGACGAGGCCGGTGGACGCGAGGTCGACGCGGCCGGTGACGGCTCCCGTGGCGGGGTTGTAGACGTCGCCGGTTCGCTCGGAGGCGCCCTCCCACGGGCGGCCCCCGACGAGGTGGGTGATGCGGGCTGGTGCGGTGCTCACGGTGCTCACGATCTTTCTGCGTGCTGGTCGGTCGGCGGTGCGCCGATGGTCGGTGCTGCTGCGGGCCGGGGGGATTCGAAGTCGGTGCGCGGCCTACGGGCCGCGGTGATCGCGGACGGCGCCGCGCGCGAAGTGGGACGTCTGCCGGGAGACGCGCGGATCGAGGGCGGCGCTCACCCGCGACCACCGCCCAGGACGTCGGCCCGGTCCGCCATGGCGACCGTGACGGGCCTGCCGGTCGCGAGCGACTCCATGCCCGCCGTGCACACCGCGGTCGCGGCGTACCCGTCCCACGAGGTGGGCCCGGCGACCTCCCCGCGGCGGGCCGCGTCGACCCACGCCTGGACCTCCAGGTCGTACGCGCGGGCGAAGCGGTCGCGCCAGTCGTCGGGGATGCGGCCGCCGTACTGGCCGGCGCGGCGGACGAACACGCTCTGCCCGAGGCCGATCGTGGCGTTGCCCCGCTCGGCCACCGCCTCGCACCGCACCTCGTAGCCGACCTGGCTGTTGACGAAGACCTCGCTGGTGGCCATGCCGCCGCCGGCCATCCGGAAGATCGCCACCTGCGGGTCGAGGACCCCCTCGGCGGCCTCTCCCGTCGGCCGCGGCGCGAGCACGGTGATCGTCTCGATCTCTTCGCCGAAGAGCCAGCGGCAGACGTCCACCTCGTGGACCAGCGAGTCCCGGACGATCATCTCCGAGCGGAAGGAGTCCGCGGCCCTCAGGTTGCGGTGCGTGTTGTGCACGAGCAGGATCCGCCCGAGGTCCCCGGAGTCGACCAGCCGCTTCATCTCGGCGTATTCGGGGTCGAAGCGCCGCATGAAGCCGACCTGGACGAGCGGGCGGCCGGCCTTCCGCTCCGCCTCGACGACGCGCAGCGACGACTCGCCGTCCATCGTCAGCGGCTTCTCGCACAGCGTGGGCTTGCCGTGCTCGACACAGGCGAGGACCTGCTCCTCGTGGACGGAGCCGGGCGAGGCGATGAGGACGGCGTCGACGCGCTCGTCGGCGATGAGGTCGAGAGGGTCGCCGACGACGCGAACGCCGTCGAAGCGGGCGGCCAGCTCGGCCGCCCTCGCGGTATCCGGGTCGGACACCGCGACCAGGTCCGCTCCGGCGACGCGGTGGGCGAGCCGCCCGGCGTGGTCGGCGCCCATCACGCCGACGCCGACCACCCCGACCCGCAACGGGGCCGCGCTCATGCGCTCGGTTCCTCCTCGTCCGGGCGGGCGGGGGCCTCCACCTGACCGTGCTCGACCTCGGCGGGCGCGACGACCTTGCCCGGGTCGACCCCGCGCAGCTCGTGGCTGAGCTCCGCGAGCTCCTCGCCGCCGGCCATCTCCGTCGTGAGCTGCTCCAGCGTGAGCTCGTCGCGGTGGGCGTCGAGCACGACGCGGCCCAGCTTGAGGATCACGAAGTGGTTCCCGACGAGGTGGGCGTGGTGCGGGTTGTGGGTGATGAAGATGACGCCGAGACCCGCGTCCCTGGCCTTGACGATGTACCTCAGGACGACGCCCGACTGCTTGACCCCGAGCGCGGCCGTCGGCTCGTCGAGGATGATGACCCTCGCCCCGAAGTAGATGGCCCTGGCGATCGCGATGCACTGGCGCTGGCCGCCGGACAGCCCGCCCACCGGCCGGTCGAGATCGGGGATGATGATCCCCATCTTGGCCAGCTCCTCGTCGCAGATCTGTTTCATCCGGGCGATGTCCAGCGTGCGGAACGGCCCCTTGCGCAGCTCGTTGCCGAGGAAGAAGTTCCGCCAGACCGACATCAGCGGGGCGAGCGCGAGGTCCTGGTAGACGGTCGCGATCCCGCTGGCCTGGGCCGCGCGCGGCGACGGGAAGCGGCACTCGGCGCCGTCGAGCGTCATCGTGCCGTCGGTGTGCTCGTGCAGGCCGGAGATGATCTTGATCAGCGTGGACTTGCCCGCCCCGTTGTCACCGAGCACGCAGGTGACCTCGCCCTGGCGGACCTTGAGGCTGACCCCGCGCAGCGCGTGCACGTTGCCGTAGCTCTTGCCCACGCCGTCGAGGGCGAGGATGGGGGTGTCGGAGGGTGCGGCGTCGTGCCGCTCGACGGTCGCGGAGCTCATCGTCTGTCCGCCTTCATCTTGACGTACACGTTCACGACGGTGGCGAGTACGAGCATCACCCCGAGGAACGTCTTGAACCAGTCGGGGTTCCAGCCGGCGTAGTTGATGCCGAGCTGGGTCATGCCGAAGATCAGCGCGCCGATCGAGGCGCCGACCACCGAGCCGTAGCCGCCGGTGAGCAGGCAGCCGCCGATCACCGCGGCGATGATGAAGATGAACTCCTTGCCGACGCCCTCGCCCGACTGCACGGTGTTGAACTGGAAGAGCAGGTGCATGCCGGACAGCCAGGCGCAGAAACCCACGGCCATGAACAGGCCGATCTTCGTCGCCTTGACCGGGACGCCGACCGCCCGGGCCGCCGCGGCGTCGCCGCCGACCGCGAAGATCCAGTTGCCCGCGCGGGTGCGCAGCAGGACGTGGGCCGCGACGAGGGTGAGCACGATCCAGTAGATGACGGTGATCTTCACGGTGACCGGCCCGAGCGCGAACTCGGAGCCGAAGACCTTCTGCGCGCTGCCGAAGCCGTCCATGTCGCTGATGTCGGCGGTGGCGACGTTGCCCGTCAGCAGCCGCGTGACCCCGAGATTGACGCCCTGCAGGATGAAGAAGGTGCCGAGGGTGACGAGGAAGCTCGGCAGGCCGGTCTTGAACAGCAGCCATCCGTTGAACGCGCCGACGGCCACGGAGACGACGAGCGCCAGGACGACGCCCACCCAGACGTTGAGGCCCAGGTTCCAGGCGATGAGGGAGGCGGACAGGCCGGAGGTGGTCGCCGCGACGCCGGCGGACAGGTCGAACTCGCCGCCGATCATGAGCAGCGCCACGGGGACGGCCATGATGCCGATGGTCGAGGCCCCGTAGAGGATCGTCCCGACGTTGGCGATGTTGCGGAAGGGAACCGCCACCGCCATGAAGAGCAGGAAGATCACGATTGCGCCGATGAGCGACCCCACCTCGGGCCGGCTCAGCAGCCGGGCGGCCAGGGAACGGCTGGCGACCCGGTCGTCCCGGGCCGCCCCCGCCCTGCCCGGCTCCGTTGCCGTAGCAGTCATTGGTCAGATCACCTCGTGCCGTTGGCGGCGAACTTCTCGACGTTGGCGACGTTGGTCTTGTCGATGAACGCGGGGCCGGTCAGGGTCGCCTGGCCGCCGCCGATGGTGTTGCCGTTGACCTTGTAGAGCCACAGGCTGTCGACCGCGAGGTAGCCCTGGAGGTAGGGCTGCTGGTCGACCGCCCACTCGACCTCGCCGTTCTTGATGGCGGTGACGAGGTCCTTGTTGGTGTCGAAGGTGACGACCTTGGCCGAGCTGCTGGCGTCCTTGACCGACTTGACGGCGGTCAGCGCGAACGGGGCGCCGAGGGTGAGGACGCGGTCGATGCCCGGGTCCTGCTGAAGCTTGGAGGTGATGGCCGCCTGGACGCTCGGCATGTCGGTGCCCGTGACGTAGATCTTCTCGGTGTCCGGGAACGTGGCCTTGGCGCCGTCGCACCGGGCCTCGAGGCCGACGTGGCCCTGTTCCTGGATGACGCAGAGCGCCTTCTTGGCGCCGTCCGTCTTGAGCCGCTCGCCGGCGGCCTCGCCGGCGATCTTCTCGTCCTGGCCGAAGTAGCCCTGGACGCCCATGGCCTTCCAGTCCTCGATGCCGCCGTTGAGCGCGACGACGGGGATGCCGCCCTGGACGGCCTTCTCGACGTTGGCCTTCATCGCGTCGGGCTTGGCCAGGGTGACCGCGATGCCGTCGACCTTCTTGTCGATCGTGGACTGCACGAGGTTGGCCTGGTTCGCGCCGTCCGGGTCCGCCTGGTACTGCAGGTCGACGTTGTCCTTCTTCGCGGCGGCCTCGGCGCCCTTGCGCACGAGGTCCCAGAAGGTGTCGCCGGGGGCGGCGTGGGTGATGAGGGCGATCGTCATCCGGGGGGTGTCGGCGACCCCCGCCTGGGCGGCGCCACTCGCCTCGGCGGGCTGCTTGCCTCCGCTGGAACTGCACGCGGCCAGGACGAGCGCCGCTAACGTGCCGGTCACCAATACGGAGATGCGAGATGTACGGATCACCTTGGTTCTGCCTTTCGTCGTCCGCCACCGCGGTGGGGCGGAACTGCGGAACTAGTGGAACTGGTTCGTGATGATGTGCCTCATGTGGGGCTGGTCAGCGAAGCGGGCCGCAGGACCGCAGGTATGCCAGGGTCCGCTTCGCGATGGGCAGGGGCTGGTCGGCGGGGCACGGGTACATGTCCTACTCGACGATGGCGAAGATCTCGGCGTCGAGTTCCGCCAGGGCTTCGAGGATGGAAGGCATCTCGGGCACGCCGCCGGGCGGCTCGCACATGGCTCCCATCCGCACGGCCTCGCCGAAGCCGATGCCCTTCTCGTGCACGTCGGCGACGACGCCGGGGTCCACCTGCTTGAGGTGGACGTAGCCGATCCGGTCGGGGTGGTCCCGGATGAGCTTCAGGCTGTCCCCGCCGCAGTAGGCGATGTGCCCGGTGTCCAGGCACAGGCTCACCAGGCCGGGGTCCGTCTCGCGGAGGAACCGCTCGACGTTCTCGTGGGTGTCCACGTGTGTGTCGGCGTGCGGGTGGAACTGGATCCGCAGGCCGAACTCCTCCCTGATCCGGTGCGCGAGACGGTTGATCCGCGCGGCGTACGCCGGCCACTGCTCGTCGGTGAGCCGCGCGTCCTCGATCACCTCCCCGGTCTGGGGGTCGCGCCAGAAGTCGGGGATGACCACGAGGTGCTCGGCGCCCATGGCGGCGGTCAGCGAGGCGGCCGCGGAGACGTCCCTCCACGTGCTGTCCCACGAGTCCGCGCGGTGCAGGTGCTCGAAGATCGTGCCCGCGGTCATCGTCAGCCCGCGCCGGTCGAGCTCGTCGCGCAACCGGGCGGGGTCGGTCGGCAGATAGCCGTACGGCCCCAGCTCGATGCGCGTGTAGCCGGCCGCGGCGACCTCGTCGAGGAACCGCTCCCAGGGGGTCTGCAGGGGGTCGTCGGCGTACCAGATGCCCCAGCTGTCCGGTGCGCTGCCGATTCTCGCGGGCCCGCTCATCGCTCGGTCCCGCCCGCGGGCGCCACGTGCGGCCGCTGGGCGGCCTTGTGCTCCGTGTACGCCTCGTAGGCCCGCCGCGTGGTGTCGAGCTCGCTGACCTGGCTGACCGGGACGTCCCACCAGGACTCGCTGTCCGGTGCGTGGACGGTGGGGTCGGTCTCGACGTGGATGACGACCGGCCCGCCGTCCGCGGGGGCGGCCTTGGCGTCCCGGATCGCCTCCTCGAGCTCCTTGCGGCTGCGCACCTCGATCACGGTGGCGCCCAGGCTCCGCGCGTTGGCGGCGAGGTCGACCGGCAGCCTGGCCCCGTCCAGCCGGCCGGTGGCGTCGTCGCGGTAGCGGTACCGGGTGCCGAACCGCTGCGACCCGAGCGATTCCGAGAGCGAGCCGATCGAGTGGAAGCCGTGGTTCTGCACCAGGACGACGATGATCTTGAGCCGCTCCTGCACGGCGGTGACCAGCTCGGTCGGCATCATCAGGTAGGAGCCGTCGCCCACCAGGACGAACACGTCCCGGTCCGGGTCCGCCATCCGCACGCCGACGCCGCCGGGGATCTCGTAGCCCATGCAGGAGAAGCCGTACTCGACGTGGTAGGACTTGCGGTCCCGGACCCGCCACAGCTTGTGCAGGTCGCCCGGCATCGAGCCGGCCGCGCACACGACCACGTCCCGCGGGTCGGACAGCTCGTTGACGCAGCCGAGGACCGTGCCCTGGGTGAGCACGCCGTCGGCGAGCGCGTCGGTGACCTCCGCGGGCGGGTTGTGGGCCGACACCACCCTGGCGTCCCAGTCCCGCCAGAGCTCCGTCTGCCGGTCGCGGTACCCCTGGTCCACCGCGTACCCGTCGAGGGCCGCGGTGAGCGCGGTGAGCGCCTCCCGGGCGTCGGCCACGACCGACAGCCCGGAGAGCTTGCCGGCGTCGAAGCGGGCGATGTTGACGTTGACGAAGCGGACGTCCGGGTTCTGGAAGGCGGTGCGTGAGGCGGTGGTGAAGTCGCTGTAGCGGGTTCCGACGCCGATGACGACGTCGGCCTCGCGGGCGAGGGCGTTGGCGGCGGTGGTGCCCGTCGAGCCGACGGCGCCCATCGCCTGCGGGTGCTCGTGCGGCAGCGAGCCCTTGCCCGCCTGGCTCTCGCCGACCGGGATGCCGGTCGCCTCGCAGAACGCGCGCAGCGCGTCCTCCGCTCCGGAGTAGTGCACGCCGCCGCCGGCCACCACGAGCGGGCGCCGCGCCGACCGGATGAGCGCGGCCGCGTCCTCGACGTCTACGGTCTCGGGAAGGGGCCGGGCCACCCGCCAGACCCGCTCGGCGAACAGCTCCACCGGCCAGTCGAAGGCCTCGGCCTGCACGTCCTGGGGCAGGGCGATGGTCACCGCACCCGTCTCCACCGGGTCGGTGAGCACCCGCATGGCGCCGAGCAGCGCCGAGGGCAGCTGCTCCGGCCGGTTGACCCGGTCGAAGAAGCGCGACAGCGGGCGGAAGGCGTCGTTGACGGTGACGTCCGCGGCGTACGGCGCCTCGAGCTCCTGCAGCACCGGTCCGGCCACGCGGGTCGCGAACGTGCCCGAGGGCAGGAGGAGCACGGGCAGCCGGTTGACGGTGGCGAGCGCGGCCCCGGTGAGCATGTTGGTGGAGCCAGGGCCGACGGACGCGGTGCAGGCCCACGTCTGCAGGCGGTCCTTCTGCCGTGCGTAGGCCACCGCCGTGTGGACCATCGCCTGCTCGTTGCGGGCCAGCACGTACGGCAGGCGCTCCTCGCCGCCTGCGAGCTCGTTCTGCAGCAGCGCCTGGCCGATCCCGGCGACGTTGCCGTGACCGAAGATCCCGAGGCATCCGGCGAACAACTTCTGGCGCAGCCCGTCGCGCTCGCTCCACTGGTTGGCCAGGAACCGGACGACGGCCTGGCCCACGGTCAGGCGCACCGTCTCTGTGGTCGCGGTCATCGCAATCCTCCGATCGGAAGCCTGGGGTCGACGTCCTGCTGGGCCCACGACTCCCGCACCCACCCGTGCGCGGGGTCGTCGCAGATCAGCCAGGCCCGGGTCGCGCCGGGTCCGGCCATCACGTTGAGGTAGTAGAGGTCGTATCCCGGAGGCGCCATCGCCGGGCCGTGCCATCCGTGCGGCACGAGGACGACGTCGCCGGAGCGGACCTCGGCGAGCACGTCGATGGGCCGCGCGTCCGTGCCGTAGACCCGCTGATAGCCGACGGGATCGGCGCCCTGGGCCGGGCCGCCGGGCTCGATCCCGACCTCGAAGTAGTAGATCTCCTCGAGCTCGGTCTCGACGCCCTCGCGCTCCTCGTCGTGCTTGTGCGGCGGGTAGGAGCTCCAGTTGCCGGCCGGGGTGACGACCTCGCAGGCGATGATCGAGTCGGCGTCGAGGACCTGCGGGACGCCGAAGTTGCGCACCTCTCGCGAGGCCCTGCCGGCTCCCCGGAGCTCGACGGGGACGTCGGAGACGGGCACGTGCCGGAACGGCGGCGGCGTCTCGCGCTTGGCCGCCTTCGCGCCGCACAGCGCGACCTTCACGGGGTCCGCGCCGGGGTTGCGCACGGTGAGCCGCGCCCCGCGCGGGACGTAGGCCACGTCGGTCGGACCGGCGAAGACGCTGTCGCGCCCGGCGAGCCGCGCCTCGTGGCGCTCACCCGCCTGGTCGACGGCCTCGACCTCGAGGCCTCCCCGCAACGGCACGACGAGGATCTCGTCGCCGCCGGTGTCCACGGTCAGTCCGCCGCCCGGGCCGAGCGTGGCGACCCGCAGGCTCGTGTGCGTCCACCCGGTGAGGCCGTCGCCGATCGAGACCTCGAACTCGCCCGCGGCGGCCGTGCCGAACGGGCGCACCCAGCGTTCGTTGTCGCTCATGGCCTGGTCCCGTGCACGAGACCCGCGGCGATGTCGACCGCCGCGGCCACGTCGCCGTCCGGGGGGAACAGCAGCGCCCGCCCCACGACCAGCCCGCGCACGGCCGGCAGGTCCAGGGCGCGGCCCCACGCGGCGTACGTCTCGTCGGGGTGCCCGCTCGGGTCCCCGCCGAGAAGGAGCGTCGGCAGCGTGGTCGCGTCCATGACCCGCTCCAGCTCGTCGACGACCGGCAGCTTCAGCCAGGTGTGCCGGCTCGTCGCGCCGAGACCCGCCGCGATGTGGATCGAGGTGATGGTCGAGTCGGGGTCGAGCAGGTTCCGCACGCGGCCGTCCTGGCGGACGGACAGGAAGGGCTCGACCATCGCCATCACGCCCTGCTCGGCCAGCTCGGTGACCGCGCGGGCGCTCGCCTCGAGCGTCGCGACGGTGCCGGGGTCGCCGTAGCAGATTCGGGTCAGCATCTTGCCGCCGTCGAGGCCGCTGGCCGCGATCTCGCCGGCCGTGTAGGCGGTGAACCGGTCGTCGAACTCGAAGATCGACCCCTGGAGACCGCCCCGGTTCATCGACCCGATGGCGACCTTGCCCTCCAGGGCGCCCATGAGCAGCAGGTCGTCGAGCACGTCCGGCGTGCCGAGCACGCCGTCGACGCCCGGGCGGGCCAGCGCGGTGGCCAGACGCTCCAGCAGGTTGCTGCGCGAGGCCATCGCCCCGCGGTCGTCACGGACGCCGAGGGCGCCGCGTGCCGGATGGTCGGCGGCCACGATGAGCAGCCGGCCGTCCTCGCCCACGAGTTCGCGCCGGCTTCTGGCGGCCCACCCCTCGGCGATCCGGCCGGGCTCGCGCACCCGGATCTCGGTCAACTCGGCGATGCCCGCACGGCTCGACGTCGTGGTCATCGTCCCCCCTCCTGTCCCTGGCCGGCGAGGACGGCCTCGACCTCGGCCTCGTACGGCATCGCGCTGGAGCACTCGAGCTTCGAGGCGACGATGGCGCCGGCCACGTTGGCGAACTGCAGGATGCGATGCAGATCCCACCCATTGAGCAGCCCGTGGACGAGCGCGCCGCCGAAGGCGTCCCCGGCGCCGAGGCCGTTGACGACCGTGACGGGGAAGGGGGGGACCTCCACGCGCTCGTCGGCGGTGGCGGCGAGCACCCCCTTGGGGCCCTGCTTGACGATCGCGAGTTCGACCCCGCGCTCGAGCAGGGCGTCCGCCGCGCGGTGCGGCTCGGTCTCGCCGACGGCGACCTCGCATTCCTCGCGGTTGCCCACCGCCACGGTGACGTGGCCGAGCGCCCGGGCCACCTGGGCCGAGGCCTCGGCGCGGTCCGGCCAGAACATCGGCCGGTAGTCGAGGTCGAGGACGGTGTGCGACCGCCGTCCGCGGGCCTCCCAGGCGGCGAAGTGCGCGGCGCGCGACGGCTCCTGCGACAGGCCGGTGACGGTGGACCAGTAGACCGACGCCTCACGGATCGCGTCGAGCGGGAGTTCGTCCGCCTCGATCATCAGGTCGGGGGCGGTGGGGTAGCGGTAGAAGTACAGCGGGAAGTCGTCCGGGGGGAAGATCTCGCAGAAGGTCACCGGCGTCGGCGGCCCGTCGACCTCCGTGACGAACGTGTCGTCGACGCCGAAGTCACGAAGCGCCCGGTGCACGTACCGGCCGAAGGGGTCCCGGCCGGTACGCGTGATGATCGCGGACCGGCGTCCGTACCGGGCCGCGGCCACGCTCACGTTGGTCGCGCTGCCGCCGAGGAACTTCCCGAAGCGTTCGACGTCCTCGAGGCCCACGCCGGAGTCGAGGGGGTAGATGTCCACCCCGACCCGGCCCATGGCCACGAGATCGTATGCCGCTGGGGCCATCGGTCATTCCTCCGCTGAGCTCGGGTCGCCGGCCACGGCGAGCAGGTGCGCGATGCTCGCCCGCACGTCCGCCACCGGGCCCGGTCCCTCGCCCCCGCCGGCCGGCGCGCCGGCGAGGATGGTGTCCTGCTCGAGGACGTACCACCCTGCATACCCACTGCCCTCGAGCGCGGTCACGATGGCCCGGATGTCGACGTCGCCCTCGCCGAGCGGGACGTACATGCCGCCGGCCACGGCCTCGGTGTAGGTCACCTCGCCGGACTGCACGCGCTTGGCCCAGTCGACCCGGACGTCCTTCAGGTGCGTGTGGACGATCCGCTCGGGGTTGCGCTGGGCGATGCCGACGGGGTCGCCGCCGCCGATGAGCAGGTGCCCGGTGTCGAGGCACAGGCCGACGCGGCTGCCGGCGAGCACCCGCTCGGTCTCCTCGCCGCTCTCGATCATCGTGCCGACGTGCGGGTGCAGCGTGGCCACGAGCCCGTGGGCGGCGGCCGCGTCGGTGATGCGGTCGAGGTTGCCCAGCAGGGTCGACCAGCCCGCGTCGTCCAGGACCGGGCGGTCGTCGTAACCCTCCTGGCCGGTGGCCGCAGCGATGACGACGGTGGAGGCCTGAGCCGCGACCAGCCCCTCCATCGCGCGCTCGACCTCGGGGAGGGGGTCGTGGCCCGGGTCGTGCAGGATCACGGGGACGAACTGCCCGACGGCCTTGAGCCCGTAGCCGGCCAGGGTCTCCGCCTTGGCCTGGGGCTCGTCGGGCAGGAAGCCGTCAGGGCCGAACTCGGTGGCGCTCAGGCCGAGCTCGCGCATCTGGCGCAGCACGGTGTCCGGGTCGAGCTGGAACCCCCATCCGGGGACCTCGCAGACGCCCCAGGAGATCGGGGCTCCGGCGACGCGGTCGGCCACCGGACGGCGGTCGCCCGACGACGGGGTGCTCGCGGTGTTCACAGTGCTCATGTCCTCAGATCCCCTCGATCTCGGAAAGGGCGACGGGCCTGCGCTCCGCCCGGGAGCGCTCGCACGCCTCGGCGATGCGGAAGGCCTCGAGCGCGTCGCGGACGGTGCACGGGGAGGTCCGCTCACCCCGGGCGACCTCCGCGAAGGCCGTGAGCTCGGCCTGGTACGCGGGGAGGAAGCGCTCCATGAACGACCACTTCTGGGGACCCCTCGGGAAGTCGACGCCCTCCTCGGCGGAGCGCATCGCCAGCGAGTGGTCCAGCCCGACGGCGATCGTGCCCTTCTCGCCGTGGACCTCCATGCGGACGTCGTGACCGGCGCCGTTGTAGCGGGTCGAGGAGACCAGGACGATCGTGCCGTCGTCGAGCGTCAGCAGCGCGCCGGCCGTGTCGACGTCGCCGGCCGCGGCGAAGAAGTCGGCGCCCTTGTTGGCTCCCGTCGCGTAGGCGGAGACCACCTCACGCCCGGACACGAACCGGAGGATGTCGAAGTCGTGCACGTTGCAGTCGCGGAAGATGCCGCCGGAGGTCGGGATGTAGGACGCGTGCGGCGGAGCCTGGTCGTGGGTGTTGGCCCGGATGGTGTGGACGAACCCAAGCTCGCCGGACTCCACCGCGGCCCGCGCCCGCCGGTACCCGGCGTCGAACCGCCGCTGGAAGCCCACGTGCACCGGCACGCCGGTGGAGGCGACCAGCTCGGCCAGCCCGATGGTCTCGTCGAGGGTGGCGGCCACCGGCTTCTCGCAGAAGGTGGGTACGCCGGCGGCGATGCCCTGACGCAGGAGCGGCGCATGGGCGGGGGTCGCCGTGGTGATCACGAAGCCGTCGACGCCTGACGCGAGCAGCGTCTCGGTGTCCGGCGCGACCTGCGCCCCCAGCTCGTCGGCGACGGTCTTGGCCGCCCCGAGGTCGGCGTCCGTCACGACGAGCTCGTCGACGAAGTCGAGAGCCGCCAAGGTCTTGGCATGGAAGGCGCCTATTCGTCCGACGCCCGCTAGCCCGATGCGCATCGTGATCCCCGTTTCGATCTATTCGTTTCGGTCGTGCCCGCCGTGACATGAAGACCTGTTCCGGCAGTCGACGATGGGGGGTAGCGTGCCCGGAAACCAAATGTCACGTCAAGACTTTGTACTGACATATTCTCGTAACGTCGTTCTCACACACCGGGGTAGACTCGCCGCGTGGCAATCCAAGTGGGCGTCTCGATCGACCGCTCTTCCCCCGTGCCCCTCTACCACCAGCTCGCGGAGCAGCTCAGCTCCGCGATCGCGAGTGGCACGCTGCAGCCAGGCGACCCGTTCGAGAACGAGATCGCCCTGGCGGAGCGCCTGAACCTGTCGCGGCCGACGGTGCGCCGGGCCATCCAGGAGCTGGTCAACCAGGGACTGCTGCTGCGGCGGCGCGGGCTCGGCACCACGGTCGCCAACCGCAAGGTGCACCGGCGAGCCGAGCTCACCAGCCTCTACGACGATCTCAAGCGTGACGGCGGCCGGCCCGCCACCACCGTCCTCAGGCACGAGATCGTGCGGGACGAGCGCGTCGCCACCGCGCTCGACCTGCCCGCCGACGCCGAACTGCTCGCGATCGTCCGCCTGCGGCTGTCCGACGACCGCCCCCTGGCGATCATGCACAACTGGCTGCCGCCGGTGTACAACGACATCGCCCGCGAGGACCTCGAGGGGGCCGGCCTGTACGCCGTGATGCGGGACCGCGGCGTGCGCCCGGTCGTCGCGCACCAGACGATCGGAGCGCGGACGCCGACCGCGGCCGAGCGGCGCCACCTCGGGCTGAAGCCCTCCGAGCCCGTCCTCACGATGACGCGCGTCGCCTTCGACGCGGTGGGCAACGCGGTGGAGTACGGCGACCACTGCTACCGGGCCCAGGACTACAGCATCGAGGTCATGGTCGACGAACGGTGAGGCCGCCGCGGGTCGGCTTCGAGGGCTCGTGGGCCTGTGAGGCCGCCGGTCCGCCGCTCGCGGGCCTGTGAGGCCGCCGCGGGTCCGGTCCGCCCGCCGTCCGCTCGCGGCACTTTCGCGTCCGAGTTGATACCCGCTTAGGCGGACAAGCCGGACTATTCTTCAGGGGGCTTCAGCCGAGATCACCCCTTGGAGCTGGCATGGCGTTGGGCCGCGCACGACGGATGCCGCTGCTGCTCCGCCGCGCGTCCAGCGAGCCGCTGCTGCTCCTCACCGCCTTCGGCTCCGTCCTGCTGGCCACCACCACGCTCGTCGCGCTCATCACGTACGCCGCGGTCGTGACGCAGGCGGGCGTCCGGCAGGCGATGGCGGTGGCCCCCCTGTCCACGACCTCCGCGCGAGTGAGCACCCTGATCAGCGCGGACGACCTCCAGAAGGTCGACGCCGCCGTCCGCTCCCGCGCCGGCGCCGCCTACGGCGACCTGCCCTTCACGGTGACCCGGTCCATCAGGTCCGACTCGTACGCGCTGCCGGGGCAGGAACGGCGCGAACGGCCCGACCTGACCAGGTTCGCGACCTACGAGGGGATCGAGGAGCGCAGCCGTCTCGTCGCGGGCGCCTGGCCGCGGGAGGGCGGCGAGCTGGAGGTTGCGCTCTCCAGATCGTCCGCCCAGGCCCTGGACCTGGCCGTCGGCGACGGCTTCACGGTCGTGGGGCGGCTCAGCCACCAGCCGGTGCGCGCCCGGGTCGCCGGCGTGTTCGACCTGCTCGACCCGTACGACTACCGGTGGCAGGGCGACGAGCTGCTGCGCCGGGGCGTCGAGACGGGCAACTACACCACCTACGGGCCGCTCGTGGTCGCACCGGGCGACTTCCAGCGGAACTTCGCGACCAACGTGTCCGCCTCCTGGCTCGCCGTCCCGGACCTGCGGGACCTGCCGCGAGACAGCCTGCGGGCGGTCGCGGCGTCCGTCGCCGGGCTCGGGGACGACGTGCGGCGCGACTGCGGGACGTGCGCCACGTTCACCCGCCTGCCCGACGTGCTGAAGCAGCTCGACCAGGCCGCGCTGGTCGCGCGGTCCACGATGCTCGTGCCGGTCCTCCAGCTGTTGCTGCTCGCCGCCTACGCGCTGACGCTCACCGCCCGGCTGCTCGCCGACCACCGCCGGATGGAGGTGGCGCTGCTGCGCACCAGGGGAGCGGGCGCCGTCCGGCTCGGCCTGCTCGCCGCCGGGGAGGCGCTGCTGGTGGCCCTGCCCGCGATGGCGATCGCGCCGCTGCTCGCCCCGTGGGTCCTCGCCGGGCTGGACGCCGTCCCGTGGATCCAGGCCTCAGGCGTACGGCTCGCGTCCGTTCCCGACGCGGGCTCCTTCGCCGTGTCGGCCGCGGTGGCGCTCGCGTGCGCGGCCCTGCTGGCCCTGCCCGCGCTGCGCGGCGCGCGCCGTACCTACGTCGAGGAGCGGTCGGCGCTCGGACGGGGGGCCAGACGGAGCCTCGTCCAGCGCGCGGGAGTCGACATGGCCCTGCTCACGGCGGCCGCCCTGGCGATCTGGCAGCTCGGGCTGTACGGCGGCCCCGTCACCTCGACCGCCTCGGGCGGCCTGGGCATCGACCCGCTGATCGTGACGGGGCCCGCCCTGACGTTGCTCTGCGGTGGCCTGCTGGGCCTGCGCCTGATCCCCGTGGCCTCCTCGATCGCCGAGCGGATCACGGCCCGGCGCCGCGGCCTCGCCCCCGCGCTCGGCTCGTCTCAGGTCAGCCGCCGCCCGCTCCGGTACGCGGGCCCCGCGCTCCTGCTCACGATGGCGATCGCGATCGGCGTCGTCTCGCTGGCCACCTCCGCGACCTGGCGCCGCTCCCAGGAGGACCAGGCTCGCCATCAGGCGGGTGCCGACCTGCGCGTCGCGGCGCCCGCCGAGTCGCCCGCGCTCGGCGGCCTCGGCCGGGGCGCGGCCTACAGGGCGCTGCCCGGCGTGACCGCGGCCGCGCCCGTCCAGCGGGAGACCGTGGACTTCGCCGGAATGAAGGCGACCCTGCTCGCCATGGACGCGAACCGGCTCGGGCAGGTGATGGCCTGGCGCGCCGACCTCGTGTCCGTCCCGGTGCCGCGGCTCGGGCACGATCTCGCCTCCGCACGCCCGGGGGTGCCGCCGGTAGCGCTCCCGGGCGAGCCGCGCGCCCTGTCCCTGCGCGTACGGCTCGGCCTCACGCCCCCTGACGCAGTGCACGGGGAGATCCGCTTGCGCCTGGTGATCGTGGACGCCCTCGGCGCCGTCCAGGAGACGGCCGCCGTACCTCTCGGCGCGGGCGCCCAGGAGGCGCGGTTCGACCTCCAGGCGCTCGCCGGGCGGTCGGGCCGGCTGTCCTATCCCCTCGCCGTGCAGGCCCTGCTGCTCGACCTGACCGACCTGGGCGGCCTGCAGTCCGTGACGCCCGCGCTGGAGGATCTGCGGACGGACTCCGGCGCCGCCGTGCCGCTGCCCGGCGACATGACGGCCTGGACAGTTGTGGGCGAGCAGCCGGCCCCGCCAGACGGCTTCACCGTCCAGGTGCGCCCCGCGTCCGGGCAGGGGGCGTCCGGGTCGTTCCGGCTGGCCGTCACACCGAGCCTGCCCACCGGACCGGCTCTGCCCGTCGTGCTCACCGCCGACCTCGCCGCCAAGGCCGGGCTGCGGGTCGGCGTGACCGACTCCGTCAGGATGGGTGGGGCGACCAGGCTCGTGACGCCCGTCGCCGTCGCCTCCGCGCTGCCCGGAACCGCCCCCGGCGAGCCCGCCCTGCTGACGGACCTCCCCACGCTGGCCTACCAGGATCTGACCGAGGGACGCCCGCCGCGCCCCGTCGCCGAGTGGTGGCTGGCCGCGCGCGAAGGGGACTCCTCCGCCGCCGCGGCCGAGTTGGCTCGCCACCCCGAGTGGAACCAGACCGTGGTGGATCGCCAGGCGCTGGTCCGGCGGTTGCGTGACGACCCGCTGGCGAGCGGGCTGCAGGGCGCCCTGGTGCTCGGATTCCTGTCGGCCGCGGCCTTCGCCCTGCTCGGCTTCCTGGTCAACACCGCCGTGGTGGCGCGGGAGCGCGCGAACGAGTTCGCCCTGCTCCGCGTGATCGGCGTCAGCCGCCGGCAGGTGTTCGGCCTGCTCGCGATGGAGCAGTCGTTCGTCGTGGCCCTGTCGTCGGCCGTGGGCGTCGGGATCGCGGCGGTCATGTCCGTGCTGGTGGTGCCGCACATCGTGCTGTCCGCGCAGGCGTCCGCGGTCACGCCGTCGGTGGTGCTCGACGTCCCCTGGATCCCCGTGGCCGCGCTGCCCGTCGCCGTCGCCGTGACCCTGCTGTGCATCGTGGCCGGGCTGGCCCGCCGGCTGTCCGGGCAGGGGACGGGCCGCGCCGTCCGGATGGGGGAGGACTGATGCCCCTCATCCTGCTGCGGGCGCACCGGGGAGCGGCGCTGGCGCTCGCCCTGCTCGCCTTCACCGCGTCACTGCTGCTGGCGGGGCTGCCCCGCGTCTTCGAGAAGTCCTACGACGACGCCCTGCGCCGCGTCCTCGACGACAGCACCGCGGACATCGTCGACCTGAGCGTGGAACTGCAGCCGAATCCCCTCGACGAGCTGTTCACCGGCCCGTCGCGGTTCGCCGCCCAGGACGCCCTATGGCGGCGCGATCTGCCGCCTGCCCTCCGGAAGGTCGTCCTGGCAGGCGGGACGGGACATTACGGGGCCTCGACGTACGGCACGCCGGTGGTCGGCCGGGTGGGGGAGCCGAACCAGGCCAACCAGTTCGTCGACCTGGCCTGGCTCCCGGAGGCGGACCGTCGCGTGCGCTACGTCGAGGGGGGTCCGCCAGGGCCGCCGGGGCGCGTCCGGGTCGGCCGCCGGGACCTCGACCGGGTCGACATCGCGCTCGTGCGCGAGGCGGCGGACAAGCTGGGCCTCCACGTCGGCTCGACGCTGCTGCTCGGGGCGGGCGGCGGACTGGCCGCCCGCGTCACCGGGTTCTACGAGCTCACCGATCCCGCGGATGGCTTCTGGGAGCACAACCGGGGCGTCCCGCGGGTGAACCTGCGACGCAGCGGCGAAATCGACCAGCAGTGGATCACCGGGCTCACCGGCCGCGGCAGCCTGCCCCACATGGACAGCAGCCTCGGCGTGCACTACTCGTGGGTGCTCGGCCTCGGCACGCGGGCGGTGACCGCGCGCGACGCGCCGGACGTGGTCGCCGCTCTCGCCGTCTACACCCGGACGGTCGGCGGGCGGGGCGCCGGGTCGAGCCAGTACACGTTGCAGACTGGCCTCTCGCCGCTGCTCACCGGCTTCCTGTCGAGGCTGGCGACCGCGCAGACGCTGATGTTCCTCATCCTCGGCGGCCTCGGGCTGGTCGCGGTCGGCGTGATCGTGCTCGCGTCGCAGCTGCTGACCGAGCGGATGCACGCGGCGCTGTCGTTGATGCGCGCCAGAGGCGGAGGGCCGGTGCGGATCGTCTGCACCGGCGCCGCGGTCGCCGCCCTCGCGGCGCTGCCCGCCGTCCTGCTCGGGTACGGCCTGGCGTCCCTGGTGCCCGGGCCGTCCACCCCGCTCGCCCACATCGGTCCCGTGATCCCCGCACTGGCCGCGCTCGCCTTCCCCGTCGTACGGCTCGCCCTGGGGTCCCGCGAACCATTGCTCGGCCGGCGCGCGGACCTCGTCGCGCGGCGATCCTCGCCCCGGAGGACCGCCATGGAGGTGACGGTCGTCGGCCTGGCCCTCGCGGGGGCCCACCTTCTGCGCACCAGGGGCCTCACCGGCGGCACGGCTGTGGCCGGAGACCCGTTCCTGATGGCCGTGCCCGCGGCGTCGACCCTCGCGGCCGCGCTGGTCACGCTCAGGGGCTACCCCTACCCGCTCCGCCTGGCCGGACGGCTGGCGAGGCACCGCGCCGTGCCCTTCCTGGCCCTCACCCAGGCGGCCAGGGCCCGGGGGTCGGCCCCCTTGGCCGTGCTGATCCTGCTGCCCGCGCTGGCGGTGTCCGTGTTCGGCGCGGTGGTCTCCCAGGCGATCGGTGACACGCAGCGGACGGCCGCCTGGCGGCAGGTCGGGGCGTCAGCCCGGATCGAGCGCGACGCCGACATCGCGCCGGAGACCATCGACAGGGTTCGCGGGCTGCCGGGGGTCGACGACGTGCTGCCGGTGGCCAGGGGCCTCGCGCAGATCAGCGTCGGCGGCCGAAGAGTGCGCGTCATCGCCCTGGACCTCGCGGCCTACCGGCGGATGGCGTCGGGCACCCCGCTCGTCGTGCCCGCGCCGGCCGCTCCCACGCCCGACGGGGTGCCGGCGCTGGTCTCGCCGTCGCTCAGCGGGCTGCCGACGTTCGACCTCGGCTGGCCCGCGCCGATGACGGTGGTCAACCGGGGGACGATCACGGCGCTTCCCGGGCTGGCCGAGACGGGCGACGAGCTGATCGTCCTGCCGTACGACGCGGCGAAGCGGTCGGGGACGGTCCCGTTCGCCAACACGCTGCTGGTGAAGGGAGACGTCGACCGGGCGAGCCTGCTCCGCGCGGTCGACGAGCCGCAGGTCCTCGTGGTGACCGCCGACGACGCACTGCGCAAGATCGCCGACAGCCCACTGACGAGCACGATCGTGATGGCCTTCGCCCTCGTCACGGTCGCGCTCGCGGGCTACGCGCTCGTGGCGGTGGTCATCGCGCTGATGATCGGCGCCGTGGACCGGGCCCGCACGCTGGCGTACCTGAGGACCGCCGGGCTGTCCAGGCGGCAGGGACGCGGCCTCACCGTGCTGGAGATCGCCCCGCTGATCGTGCTCGCCTCGCTCGGCGGTCTCGCGCTCGGGCTCACCCTCCCGCTCTCGCTCGGCCCCGGCATCGATCTGTCCGCCTACGCCGGTCTGCAGGTCGACGGGTTCCCGATCAGCTTCGGGATCCCGTCGCTGCTGGCCGCCGGAGTGAGCGCGGTCGCCGTCCTGGGCGCCCTGGCGTACGCGATGACGGGGAGGGCGGTGACCAGAGCCCTGCAGGCGGGGGAGACCCCCTGAGGGTGCCCTTGGGTGGGTGTCTCACTGCTGGGTACAGCACGACCTAGCTGCGACGACGGCGTCTTGGCTTAATTAGGACATGGCAGGTGGAGGTCCCCTCGGAGACTTCCTGCGCGCCCGGCGCCAGGTCACGGCCGCCGAACGCGTGGGACCGGACGACGTCGCCCCCCGGCGGCGGACGCCCGGGCTTCGCCATGACGAAGTCGCCCGGCTGGCCGGTGTCAGCACCGACTACTACATGAGGCTCGAGCAGGGAAGTGAACGTGACCCCTCGGATCAGGTGCTCGGCGCCCTCGCCCGTGTTCTCCAGCTCGACCTCGCGGCCACCCGGCACCTGTACGAGCTGGCGCACCGGAGGGCGGGTCAGATGGGAAGGGTGATCGGCAGCCGGGGAGAGCCGGTCGGCTCCCAGGTGCTGCGCTTCATCGAACGCCAGGACGACGTGGCGGCGCTGGTGGTGAACCGCCATTGGGACGTGCTGGCGCAGAACGCGCTGGGCTCCGCCCTCTACGAGGGCATGGAGTACAACGACAACCTGATCCGGATGGCCTTCCTCAACCCGGCGTCCCGGCGGTTCTACCGGGACTGGGAGCAGGAGGCGTCGTTCAAGGTGGCGCATCTGCGGGCCGCCGTGGGGACGAACCGCGGTGATCCGTCCCTGTACGAGTTGGTCGAGCAGCTCTCGATCGGAAGCGACGACTTCCGGCGGCTGTGGGCCCGCCATGACGTTCAGGACAGGACCCACGGAACCATCCGCATCCACCGCGACGATGTCGGCGACATAGTCCTCACGTTCGAGATCTTCGCGGTCTGCAGCGCCTCCGGGCAGCTCCTCATCGTCCTCCAGTCCGAGCCCGGCAGCCCGTCCGAGCGGGCCCTGGCCAGGCTGGGCGGCCTCGCCGCCGCCACGTGACGATCACGACGTCGTGCGCCGCGGCGGGGCGCGGCGTCACCGGATCGGGAACGGCTTCCCGCGCTCGTCGTCCGGGCGCGGCCCGAGGATGCGCCTTTCGTGCTCCTGGATGCGGACGTCGTTGATGCTGGCCTCCCGGCGGGCCATGAGGCCGTCGCCGTCGAACTCCCAGAGTTCGTTTCCGTAGCTCCGCCAGAACCGCCCTTCGGCGTCGTGGCATTCGTACTGGAAGCGGACGGCGATGCGGTTGCCGTCGAAGGCCCACAGTTCCTTGCGCAGCGCGTAGTCGAGCTCGCGTTCCCACTTCTGGGTGAGGAACTCGACGATGGCCTTGCGCCCGGTGATGAAGGTGTCGCGGTTGCGCCAGACCGAGTCCGGCGTGTAGGCGAGCGCGACCCGCTGCGGGTCGCGGGTGTTCCACGCGTCCTCTGCGGCCTGGACCTTCTGCAGCGCGCTCTCGTGGTCGAAGGGCGGAAGTGGCGGGCGCTGACCCATGACCTCTCCTTGTCTGCGGGATGACGGCGCCCGTCCGGAGAACGAGCGTTCTCGTTTACCCTAGAGAACGCTGGTTCTCTACGTCAACGGAGGGGCGAGGTGATCGCGTGGACCAGGGGGCGGCGCGCGACCAGGTGCTCGACGCGGCCGAGGAGCTGTTCTACGGCAGAGGCATCCAGGCCGTCGGCATGGACGACATCCGCAGCCTGTCGGGAGTCTCGCTGAAACGCCTCTACCAGCTGTTCGCCACGAAGGACCGGCTCGTCGAGGCCTACCTCGAGCGCCGTGACCTCAGCTGGCGGCGGCGTCTCGCCGACCACGTGGAGGCGTGCGACGACCCCGAGGGCCGGATCATCGCGGTCTTCGACTGGCTCGAGCGGTGGTTCGCCGAGCCCGGCTTCCGAGGGTGCGCGTGGATCAACTCCTTCGGCGAGCTGGGGGCCACGTCGGCGACCGTGGCCACCCAGGCCCGGCGGCACAAGCAGGCGTTCAGGAGCTACCTGGAGACCCTCGCGGCCGAGGCGGACCTTCCCCGGGAGCTGGCCGGCCAGCTGCTCCTGCTCGCCGAGGGGGCCATGGTCACCGCCGGGATCCTCGGAGCTCCCGAAACGGCCGCGCAGGCCAGGACGGCGGCGGGCCTGCTGGTCGAATCCGCCAGGCGGGCACGTCGCGCGGCCCCGGCCGAGTGAGACGAGGGCGCGCCGTCAGCCTTTTCCGCCGCCGGCCTTCCCCGCGGTCAGTCCTTCCCACCGCCGACGGACGCCGGCGCGGCGGCCGGGGTCTCGCGCGCGGCGGCCGCGGATGCGCGGCGCCCCCGCGCGGACGGAATGAACAGCGCCACCACGACGGCGGCCGCGGAGGTCAGGGCGAGCACCGTGAAGCTGTGCGTGTAGCCCGACTCGTACGGCAGGCCACCGGGCTGCAGGTGACCCGTGACGATGGAGCTCACCACCGCGGTGCCGATCGACCCGCCGATGGTGCGGATGTTGGCGTTCATGCCGCTGGCGGCGCCGGTCTGGCGCGCCGGCACGCTCTGCACGATCAGGCTGGTCATCGAGGCGTAGGCCAGTCCGAGGCCGAGTCCGAAGACGCCGCCGGCGACGGCGAGCTGCCACGGCTGGTCGTGGTAGGCGGCGAACCCGGCGCACGAGAGCGCGCTGCCCGCCGACCCCAAGACGAGCTGGGCCTTGGCGCCGACGCGATGGGAGATCGGGCCGCTGATCGATCCGCCGACGGCCATCGTCACGAGCATGGGCAACATCAGGAGCCCGGCGCCGGTGACCGTGGAGCCGAGCCCGTAGCCCGCCTCCCGGGGTATCTGCATGAACTGCGGCAGGAACGCGTACACGGAGAACATGCCGGCGCCGAACAGCAGCGCCACGAGGTTGGTCGTCCACACGGCGGGCAGCCGCATCATCCGCATGTCGATCAACGGGTTGCGGGACCTGGTCTCGACCGTGATCCACAGGGCGAACAGGACCGCCGCGGCGGCGAACAACGCGATCACCCGGGCCGACCCCCAGCCCCACGACGCGGCTTCGCTGAGCGGGATCAGCAGCGCCACCAGCCAACCCGACAGGAGCACCGCGGCCAGCCAGTCGATGCGTCCCGGAGTCCGCACCGGCGACTCCGGCACGTACCGATGCGCGAGGATCGCGGTCACCGTCACGACGATCATCGGAATCCAGAACAGCCACCGCCAGTCGAGCGCTCCGACGATCGGACCGGCCAGCACGATGCCCAGGCCGCCTCCCGCGGCGATGACGGCGGACAGGCCGCCGACCGCCGAAGGCACCCGCTCGGCGGGGAACTCGTCACGGATGATCCCGAACGACACCGGGAACACCGCTCCGCCGAGCCCCTGGACGACCCGGCCGACGATCAGCACCCCGAGGTTGGGGGCGATCGCGGCGATCAGGCATCCGACGGCGATCGCGCCGAGGGCGACGAGGAGTGTGCGCTCTTTTCCGATCATGTCGCCGATCCGGCCCAGGAGAGGGGTCGCGACCGACGCCGACAACAACCACGCCGTCAGCACCCAGGTCACCGTGCCCTGGCTGGTGTGCAGATCGTGCTGGATGGTCGGCAGCACCGGGGTGACCAGAGACTGCATGATCGAGAAAGCGGCGGCGGCGGCGGACAGCACCACGAAGGTGCGCCGCGCCGATGAGGTGGCGCCTGCCATGAAGGGGTCCTTCGATATGAATGACGCCTGGGTCGCGGGTGGCATGCCGGCGAAGGGGCCGGTCGCCGGTGCCTCTCACGGCATCCGCGGCCGACGACCCAGGCTGTTAAAGTGGAGGAGAACCTCCGCAATACCGGAGGCTTGCCTCCACAATAACGGAGGCGTACCTCCGCTGACAAACGGCAGCCCTACCTGGGAGTCATCTGTGACAGAGCGCACAATCACAGGCACGGGCTCTGCCGTCGCGGTACGGCGCCCGCACCGCGCCGACGCCCGGAGGAACTTCGACGCCCTGCTCGTCGCGGCGCGTGAGGCCTTCGCCCAGCACGGCACCGGGGCGTCGCTGGAGGACATCGCCCGCCGGGCGGGTGTCGGCATCGGCACCCTGTACCGCAACTTCCCCACGCGCCAGGACCTGTTCGACGCGGTGTACGTCGACGACGTGGAGGGGCTCCGCCGTGAGGCGGAGAAGGTCGCCGACCTGCCGCCGTGGGAGGCCCTCGTCACCTGGTTGCGACGCTTCGTCGGATATGTCGCGACAAAGGCCGCGATCTCCGAAGCGCTCAACCGCGAATCCGCGATGTTCCGCGCCTGCAGGGACGTCATGTACGGAGCGGGGGAGCCCCTGTTCGCACGGGCGCAGGAGGCCGGGGACGCCCGCGCGGACATCAGCTTCGACGACGTGCTCCGCCTGGTCAGCGGGATCACCGGCGCGTCCTTCGTCGACGACGAGCAGCGCGAGCGGGTGCTCGGGATCGCCCTCGACGGTGTGCGCGCCCGGCCTGCCTGATCCCGTACGGCAGGCTCAGAGGTCCGGAAGCGGGAACGCGGGTCGCCCGGCGGCCCGCGTCACCGCCTTCTACGAGCACGGACAGCGCTGACCCGGGTGCCGGGGATCACGCGGACGGCGCGGGCCAGTCCCATTGGGGGACCTCGCGGAGCGGGTGCAGCTGGTCGTCGGTCTCGGCGTGGGAATTCTGCATGGCCACCTGCGAGCCGAAGTCGACATGCGAACGCAGCGCGTCCCGGAACGGTTCGTCGTCGGGAAGTCCCGCTCGATCCGCGGCCGCCATGTACAACTCGATGAACCGCTGCCGCTGGTCTTCGGTGATCATCAGGCCGCGGTGCGCGTCGATGAGCCGGGAGAATCCGCCCATCTCCTGGGAGAACGTGTCGGGTCCGCCGAAGGTCTCCGCGGTGAAGGCCGTCAGGTGCGCCACGTGCTCGGGCCGTCCCGCACCGAACAACGGCTGCAGCAGCGGATCGGACAGGACGCCGGCGTAGAAGATTTCGATGAACCGGTGAAGGCCGTCGTATCCGCCGGCGTGTTCAAAGAGGGTCTCCATGATTACATCATTACCAGAGTGATCCACGGCGGGCCAGCGTTCTCCATCGTTCCGCATGCAACGGAGGACGCCCAGGTATGTCGCGCCGGAAACGAACCGGCCGCGAGGAGGCCGGGAGGGCGCCGATAGCATCCGATCATGACCTCAGCCCACGGTGAGCCGCGCAGCCTCGTCCTTCTCGGGTCGACCGGATCGATCGGCACCCAGGCGATCGACGTCATCCGGCGCAACCCCGGGCGCTTCCGCGTCGTGGCCGTCGCCGCCGGCGGCGGGGACGTCGACCTCCTCGCCCGGCAGGCGCTCGACCTGGAGGTCGGTCACGTGGGCATCGCCGCGGCCGACGGCGCGCACAGGCTGGAGACCGCGCTGCGGGAGGAGGCCGCGCGGCGTGGCCGCGGCTCTGTCGCGTCCTCCGTACCGGAGATCGTCTACGGTCCCGACGCCGCGACGCGACTCGCCTCGTTGCCCTGTGACGCGGTGCTCAACGGAATCACCGGCTCTGTCGGCCTCGCGCCCACCCTGGCCGCGCTGGAGTCCGGCAGCAGGCTGATCCTCGCGAACAAGGAATCGCTCATCGTCGGGGGAGCTCTGGTCAGGAAGCTGGCCGCGCCCGGCCAGATCATCCCCGTCGACTCCGAGCACTCCGCGCTCTTCCAGTGCCTCCAGGGCGGGAAGCCGGGCGAGGTGCGGCGCCTGATCGTCACCGCCAGCGGCGGCCCCTTCCGCGGGCTCAGCCGGGCCGAGATGGCGGACGTCACCGCCGAGCAGGCTCTCGCCCACCCGGTCTGGAACATGGGGCCGGTCATCACGGTCAACTGCGCGAACCTGGTCAACAAGGGCCTGGAGGTCATCGAGGCCCATCTCCTGTTCGACATCCCCTTCGACCGGATCGAGGTCGTCGTCCACCCGCAGGTGATGGTCCACTCCATGGTCGAGTTCCACGACGGTTCGACCCTGGCCCAGGTCGCCCCGCCGGACATCCGCATGGCGCTCGCCCTGGGGATGTCGTGGCCCGACCGTGTGGCGGACGCGGCGCCCGCGTGCGACTGGACCAGGGCGTCCTCCTGGGAGTTCCTTCCCGTCGACCACGACGCCTTCCCGGGCCTCGGTCTGGCGTGCGCCGCCGGACAGGCGGGGGGAACGACGCCCGCGGTCTTCAACGCCGCCAACGAGGAGTGCGTCGCGGCCTTCCTCGCCGGGCGCCTGCCGTTCCTCGCGATCACCGACACGGTCGAACGCGTGATGAGCGAACACGACCGGGCGGACGGCGAGATGACCGTCGACGCCGTGCTGGCCGCGGAGACCTGGGCCCGGGTGCGGGCGCGGGAGCTCACCCGCGCGGCGTGATCCCGCGACGGGTGCTCAGCCCGTGACGGCCCGCAGGAACCGCATGGTCGCCTGGGCGGTCTCGTACCGCCAGGAGGTCAGCGTGCGGTCGAACCCGGTGGCATGGTCCAGGCGCCGCTCGAGACCGCTGATGATCGGCGCCAGGTGTTCACGCTGGGCCTCCAGCAACGGCTCGGGGCTGACGCCGGCGCGGTCGAGGAGGGCGAGCTTGACCAGGAGCTCCGAGCGGATGTCGCGGATGTGCCTCACCGGTCGCACCAGCCAGGCCTGCACGACGGCCAGCCCGGTGGAGGTCGCGGCGACGAGGTTGCGGTCCGGCCCGCCGTCGCCGGGAGCGGTTCCCGCCGGCTGGATCAGGGCGAGATCGGACAACCGGCCGCACGCGCGGTAGACAAGCGGCTTGGGAACCTGCCAGATCGCCCCGACGGGGCCGGAGGGCCCGGTGAGCCTGGCGATCGCGAACCCATGGGTGGGGCCTTCGGCGACGAGGGCCAGCACCAGCCATTCGGTGAACGACAACGGGGGCGGCTCCACACATCCAAGAGTAGAGGCCTCTTGTGTTCTCACACCGTCAGTAGTCTCATTGTGACTACTGGCTCGCCCGACCCCCAAGGCCGGCTTACCGCCGGCACGTGGTGCGGCCGGAAGAGCGCCCTCTGAACAGATGGGAGCCGACACTGATGACGGTGACCCTGGAAAAGAGCGTCGAGGACTTCGTAGCCACTCCGCGGCAGCTCTTCATCGACGGGCGATGGGTGGACGCGGCCTCCGGCAAGACGTTCGCCACTCCCAATCCGGCGACCGGCGAGACGCTGGCGCACGTCGCCGAGGCCGACGCCGAGGACGTGAACCGCGCGGTGCTCGCGGCCCGCAGGGCCTTCTCCGGGCCGTGGTCCCGCATGACCGCCTCGCAGCGCGGACGGATCATCTGGAAGATCGGTGATCTGATCCTCGAGCACGCCGAGGAACTCGCCCAACTGGAGTCGCTGGACAACGGCAAGCCCCTGGCCGTTGCACGGGCGGCGGACGTCCCGCTGGCTGCCGACCTGTTTCACTACATGGCGGGCTGGGCGACGAAGATCGAGGGAAACACCATCTCGCTCAATGTGCCGTACATGCCGGGTGCGGGGTTCCACGCCTACACCCTGCGCGAGCCGGTCGGCGTGGTCGCGCCAGATCATCCCCTGGAACTTCCCGCTGCTGATGGCGGCCTGGAAGCTGGGGCCCGCCCTCGCGACCGGGAACACGGTGATCCTCAAGCCCGCCGAGCAGACCCCGCTGTCGGCGCTGCGGCTCGCCGAGCTGATCGCCGAGGCCGGGGTGCCGGACGGGGTGGTCAACGTCCTCCCCGGGTACGGCGAGACCGCCGGTGCGGCGCTGGCCGCGCACGACGACGTCGACAAGGTCGCCTTCACCGGTTCCACGGAGGTCGGCAAGCTGATCGTGCACGCCGCGGCCGGGAACCTGAAGAAGGTCACCCTCGAACTCGGCGGGAAGAGCCCCAATGTCGTGTTCGACGACGCCGACCCCGAGATCGCCATCGCGGGCGCGGCGAACGCGATCTTCTTCAACCACGGCCAGTGCTGCGTGGCGGGATCGCGGCTGTTCGTGCACGAGAGCAGGTTCGACGAGGTGGTCGACGGCGTGTCCGAGATCGCCCGCGGGATCAAGCTCGGCTCCGGGCTGGAGGCCGACACCCAGATGGGCCCGCTGGTCTCCGACGAGCAGTTGCGCCGGGTCACCGGCTACCTGGAGTCCGGCCGCAGCGAGGGCGCCGAGACACGGGTCGGCGGGAGGCGGCACGGCGACCGCGGGTACTTCGTGGAGCCCACGGTCCTCACGGGAGCCCGCCCCGACATGAAGGTCGTCCGGGAGGAGATCTTCGGGCCGGTCGTGGTCGCCGCGCCGTTCTCCGACCTGGACGAGATCGCCGCCCAGGCCAACGCCACCAGCTTCGGGCTGGGAGCCGGCATCTGGACGCGAGACATCGCCAAGGCGCACACGCTGGCCGGGAAGATCCGGGCGGGAACCGTCTGGATCAACTGCTACAACGTCTTCGACGCCGCCCTGCCCTTCGGCGGCTACAAGCAGTCGGGCTGGGGGCGCGAGATGGGCCACGAGGCGCTGGAGGCCTACACCGAGGTGAAGGCGGTCTGCGCCCAGATCGGAGGCTAGGCGCTTCCGCCCCTCCCAAGACTCCCGAGGACGCTGTGAGACCGGATATCCGCACCGTCACCGGGATCGGGTGGGGTGGCCGCGCCCCGGCCACCCCACCCTCATGTCTCCCCGGCGGTTCATGACGAGTCGTCAGGCGTCGCCGAGTACGGCGAGCTCTCCAGGGGTGAGCAGCCGAGAGCGGGTCAGGAAGCGCACCCCCTCGGGGGCCTCCAACGAGAACCCGGCGCCTCTGCCGGGCACCACGTCGATGGTGATGTGCGTGTGCCGCCAGTACTCGAACTGGGACGCCGACATCCACACCGGAATCGGTGCGGCGACGCCGTCGACCGTGAGGTCTCCGAGATGGACGTCGGCGGCTCCGGTGCGGAACTCTCCCGCCGGGTAGCACATCGGCGCGCTGCCGTCGCAACATCCGCCCGACTGGTGGAACATCAGCGGGCCGTGCTCCGCGGTGAGCCGTCGCAGCAGAGCGGCCGCGGGCTCGGTGACGTCCACCCGTGCCGCCCGGCCCTCCGTCGTCTCCACGATCAGAAGAAGCCCTGCGCGTTCGGCGCGTACGACACCAGGACGTTCTTGGTCTGCTGGTAGTGGTCGAGCATCATCGCGTGGTTCTCGCGGCCGATGCCGGACTGCTTGTACCCGCCGAAGGCGGCGTGCGCCGGGTACACGTGGTAGCAGTTGGTCCACACGCGTCCCGCCTGGATCTCCCGGCCTGCGCGGTAGGCGGTGTTCCCGTCTCGCGTCCACACCCCGGCGCCCAGGCCGTACAGGGAGTCGTTGGCGATTTTGATGGCGTCGTCGTACTCGTCGAACTTCGTCACCGACACGACGGGGCCGAAGATCTCCTCCTGGAAGATCCGCATCTTGTTGTCGCCTTCGAACACGGTCGGCTGGACGTAGTACCCCCCGGCCAGGTCGCCGCCGAGGTCCGCCCGCCGGCCTCCGGTGAGGACGCGGGCGCCCTCCGCCCTGCCGATGTCGATGTAGGAGAGGATCTTCTCCAACTGGTCGTTGGACGCCTGGGCCCCGATCATGGTCTCGGTGTCCAGGGGGTGACCCTGCCTGATCCTCTTCACCCGCGGGATCGCGTCGGCCAGGAACGAGGAGTAGATCGACGACTGGATCAGCGCCCGCGACGGGCAGGTGCACACCTCGCCCTGGTTCAGCGCGAACATCGCGAAGCCCTCCTGCGCCTTGTCGTAGAAGGCGTCGCGCGCGTCCGCGACATCGCGGAAGAAGATGTTCGGGCTCTTGCCGCCGAGCTCGAGGGTGACCGGGATGATGTTCTCGCTGGCGTACTGCATGATCAGCCGCCCGGTGGTGGTCTCACCGGTGAACGCCACCTTGCGGACTCCCCGGTGCTGCGCCAGCGGCTTGCCCGCCTCCGCGCCGAACCCGTTGACCACGTTCACCACCCCCGGCGGGAGCAGATCCGCGATCAGCTCCAGCACGACGTGGATCGAGGCCGGGGTCTGTTCGGCGGGCTTGAGCACCACGGTGTCGCCCGCCGCCAACGCCGGGGCCAGCTTCCAGGCGGCCATCAGGATGGGGAAGTTCCACGGGATGATCTGCCCGACCACGCCCAGGGGCTCGTGGAAGTGGTAGGCCACGGTGTCGGCGTCGAGCTGCGATATCGAGCCCTCCTGCGCCCGGATCGCGCCGGCGAAGTAGCGGAAGTGGTCGATGGCCAGCGGGATGTCGGCCACGAGGGTCTCCCGCACGGGCTTGCCGTTCTCCCAGGACTCGGCCACCGCGATGGCCTCCAGATGTCGCTGCATCCTGTCGGCGATCTTGTTGAGGACCTCGGCGCGCTCGGTCGGCGACGTGCGGCCCCAGGCCGCGGCCGCGCCCTCCGCGGCGCGCACCGCGCTGTCGACGTCCTCTGCGGTGCCCCGCGCCACCACGGTGAACGTCCTGCCGGTCACCGGAGTCGGGTTCTCGAAGTACCGGCCTTTGACGGGCGGCACATACTCGCCGCCGATGAAGTGATCGTAACGAGGTAGGAACGTGACGACGCTCCCGGCCTCACCCGGTGCCATATACCGGACCATCCTCCTGACCTCCCCAAATGCTGAATTATCGTGAGACAGGGGAATACGCCGAAGGTAGGGAAATCGGCGTTGCAGCGTCGTTGCACGGGGGAGGCGCGGGCACGGCGCCGCTCGCACGCGCTCGCCGGCGCCACGTCGCGCCGAGGACGCGGGTGCGATCCCGGCCACCGTCGGCGACGGCAGCCCTGACGCGCCCCTCAGGGCCGCCGCGGAGTGCACCATGGACGTCGAAACCACCGGGATCACGGCCGCTCGTCTGTCACCGGATCCGGGAACGCAGTTCCGCCTGCTGCAGCAGGTCCGCGAGGCCGTTCTCAGCGGCGCGAAACCGCCCGCGCCGCCCCGCCCGATGATCTCCGAGTCCTGGCGGCGCTCGCTGGCCGCGCACGTGGACCCGGACCACTACCGGCCGCCGATCGTCTACGGATCGGCCGAGGTGGCCGACGTGCGCGCGGCCCACCCGCTGCACGACGTGGTGCCGATGCTGCGCGAACTGCTCGTCGGCATCGCGGACGAGTCCCGGCACGTCATGATCGTCACCGACGCGGACGGCGCGATCCTGTGGCGCGAGGGGCCGGCCGACATCCGCCTGCGGGCGGACCGGGTCGGGCTGTTCGAGGGCACGCTCTGGGCCGAGGCCGCCATCGGGACCAACGCGATGGGCACCGCGCTGGCGGTCGGCGGCCCGGTGCAGATCTATTCCGCCGAGCATCTCGTGCGCGCGTACCACCCCTGGACCTGCGCGGCCGCGCCCGTACACGACCCCGACACCGGCGCGATCCTCGGTGCCGTCGACGTCAGCGGGCCGCTCCACACGTTGCACCCGGCCGTGGTCTGCCTGGTCAACGCGGCCGCACAGCTCGCCGAGGCGCGTCTTCGCGATCTGATGGAGGTCCGGGACGAGCGGCTGCGCTCCGCGAACATGCGGCACCTGGCGGGCCTGCGCGGCGAGCCGGGCGCACTGCTGACCCGGTCCGGCCGGGTCGTCGCCGCCCAGCCGGACAGCCGATGGCCCTGCCGCATACCCGTACCGCCCGGGGCCGACCGGGTCGTCCTCGACGACGGGCTCGAGGCGCTGGTCGAGCCGCTGCCGGAGGGATATCTGGTCCGCGTCCCCGCCTCGAGGCGGGCCGCCGCGCGCCGGCCCAAACTCTCGTTGTCGTTCCTCGGCGATCGGCCGGTGGCCGTGCTGGACGGCCGCGAGCTCCCGCTGACCCTGCGGCGAGCCGAACTGCTCGCCGTGCTCGCCCTGCACCCCGCGGGCCTGACCGCCGAACAACTCGCGCTGCATCTGTACGGCGACGCGGGCAATCCCACCACGGCGCGCTCGGAGATCCACCGGCTCCGGGCACTGGCCGGCGAGTCCGTCATCGATCCCGGGCGCTACCGGCTGCGGGCGGACGTCGACGCCGACTTCCTGGGCGTGCGGGCCGCGCTGCGGTCGGGCGACGTCCGGGCGGCGGTGGCGGCCTGTCACGCACCGCTGCTCGCCCAGTCCGAGGCCCCCGCGGTCCGGGCGGAAAGCTACCAACTGCTCGCGGCGCTGCGGAGGGCGGTCCTCGACCACCACGACCTCGAAGCCCTGTGGACGTTCGGCCAGAGCGAGCCGGGCGGCGACGACATCGAGGTCTTCGAGCGGCTCGCCGGAGAACTGCACCCAGGCGACCCGCGACAGGCGGTCGCCGCGGCCAGGCTGGCCTGGCTCCTCGCCGAGGACGGCTGACGGGACGGGATGGGGACGCCCCCATACCCGTTCAGAGGAGGCGGACTGTCATACTCCGCCCATGGCGATCAAGACGCGACCGGACACGGCGGTGCCTGCCACGGGCTGGGTGTTGCGCTCCGCGGTGACGGCGGACATCGAGGTGCTCGTGGAGTTGCGGGCCACGGTCATGCGTCCGGATCTGGAACGCCTCGGGCGCTACGACGAGCACCGGGTGCGGCAGCGGCTGCGGGACTCCTTCTCCCCGCAGTACACGTCGATCATCATGGTCGGCCGCGAACTCGCGGGATGCGTCACGGTCCGGCCCGCGGAAGACCGGCAGTGGCTGGAGCACTTCTACCTCGCTCCTGACCGTCAGGGCCAGGGGCTGGGATCCGCCGTCCTGCGCACGGTGCTGGAGGGGGCCGACGCGCAGGGCATGGCCGTCGGCTTGAACGTCCTGCAGGGCAGCGCCGCCCGCCGGCTCTACGAGCGCCACGGATTCGCTGTGGAGGCCGAGGACCCGGTCGACGTCTTCATGGTGCGCCCGCCGGGGGCCACGGCGGGCACTCCTGCGGAAGCCGGGACGCCCCCATCTCAATCACGGCCCGCGCTGTAAGACCGGCCGCCGGCGGGCTGACCGGTGAGAACGGCGACCGCCGCCGCCAGGGCGTCGCGCTGCACATCGGTCCAGGTGGCCGCGTCCCCGGCGTCCATCGGGTGACCGTGGGCCAGAGTGAGGATGTGGTCGAGAAGCCGCGCGGCCGGGAGGACGGCGCTGACGAGCCCGGCCGCCTGGGCCTGCTCGAGCGACGCGACCTTGTGCTCGAGCGCCGACCTGATCAGAGGTGAGGACCGCATGGACTCCGTGCGTTGCAGGGTCTGCCACAACTCGAGCCGGACCAGGTGGGGGTTGGCGCGGTAGAAGTCGAAGACGCGCTGGGCGTATCCGGGCAGGTCGGTCGGGTCGAAGGGCACGGCGGTCTGGACGAGCAGGATGTTGTGCTCGAGCACGGCGTCGAAGAGGCCGTCCTTGTTGCCGAAGTAGGCGTAGATCATCCGCTGGTTCGCCCCGGCGCTCTCCGCGATGCCGGCGGTACGCGCACCGGCCAGGCCCAGGGCCGAGAACTCGGCGGTTGCGGCGTCGAGGATGCGGCGTCGTGTCGCCGCCGCGTCCCGGGCGGAACGCGGACCTACGGCGTCAGGAGCCATGGGGCACCGTCGAGTACTGGTCGCGGGTGTCGTCGGTCATGTCGGTTACTTGTCTCCCGTTCGCGATTCGCCGGCCCGCTGGTGCGCGCCGCGCTGGGCGTCGTCACGCGTCGGCCGACCGACTGAGATCCTCCCATCGGTCCAGCTCGGCGATCTTGCGCTGCTCGCTCTCGCGGATGCGGTCGAGGGCGGCGCCGGAGAGGGGGAGCCAGAGCGGCGGATCCGGCAGTTCGAGCACGCCGAGCAGCACCTCTGCGGCGCGCCGGGGGCTCACGCCGTACGCGGCGTGCGGGTCGCCGTATCGCGCCAGCATCGGCGCCATCGCCTCCGCGTACGGTGCGCTGGGCCGCGGCAGCCGCATCGACGAGGCGAGAGTCGTCGCCATGGAGCCCGGCTCCACGATCGTCACCTTCACTCCGAAAGGCGCGACCTCGGCCGCCAGCGCCTCCGAGAACCCCTCCAGCGCGAACTTCGCCGTCACGTACGCCCCCAGGCCGACGGCTGGCGCGAGCCGTCCGCTCACTGAGGACACCTGCACGATGTGCCCGCCGCGCTGCTCGCGCAAGATCGGCAGGGCGGCCTTGGTCAGGTGGACCGCACCCCACAGGTTGGTCTCCACCTGCGCCCGGAAGTCCTCGAGGTCGGTGTCCTCGATGGCGGCGACGTCGGAATAGCCCGCGTTGTTGACCAGAACGTCCAGACGGCCGAACTCCTCCACCGCGGTCCGGACGGCGGCGCCGGCCGCGCGCGGATCGGTGACGTCGAGGGAGACGGCACGTGCGGCGTCCGGATGCTGCTCCACGAGTTCGCGCACCGCGGCGGCGTCGCGAGCGGTGACCACCACCCGGTGGCCGCGCTCGAGCGCCGCTTCCGCCAGTGCCCTTCCCAGCCCTCGGGAACTGCCGGTGATCAGCAGAGTCTTCTTCACCGCCACGCCTTCCGGATAAGTAAGTAATTGCATACTTACCAATATAAGGCGGCCGCGCACTCGGGCTCGACACGGGGGAGTCCGTACCGCGTCAGCGGCCGTCACGACCTGCGCGGACGCGTCTTCGCGACGCAACGCCGTTGCAACGCGGCACGCTTATCGTCTTCCTCACGTCGACGCCTCCGCGAACTCCCGGCCTCGAGGCCTGGGCCAGCGGCGCCTCCCGTGGCATCGAGCCCGCACAGTCGCGTGAGAAGGCAGGTACGAGCCCATGGCCCCCGCCGATCTGGATCCCCGGCACGACTACCCCCTGGCGTCCCACCGGCCCGAGCTGATCAGGACCCCCACCGGCAAGCGGCTCGACGAGATCACCATGCAGGCCGTGCTGGGCGGCGAGGTCACGGCCGAGGACCTCCGCATCGCGGCGGAGACGCTGCGGCTGCAGGCGCGGATCGCCGACTCCGTCGGCAGGCCGCAACTCGGCCAGAACTTCCGCAGGGCCGCCGAGCTGACGACGCTGCCGGACGCGGAGGTTCTGCGGATCTACAACGCGCTCCGGCCCCGGGCCTCCACGAAACGGGAGCTGACCGCCATCGCCGAGGAGCTGGAGCGGGACCATTCCGCCACGCTGTGCGCCCGGCTCGTCAGGGAGGCGGCCGAGGTGTACGAGCGCCGGGGCGTCCTCGCGGGCTGACCACGTCGGAGGGATCGGGAGACGGGAGCGTCGATGAAGGCCACCAACGTCACGAGTGACCCGGGCCCGGGGGCCGCCCGGCGATCCAAGCGCACCCGGATTCTGGAGGACCGGCCCGTCAACCTCGACGGCTTCGTGGAGGAGTGGCCCGAGGTCGGCATGGTCGCCATGGACAGCCCCTTCGACCCGTCGCCGAGCGTGCGGGTGGAGAACGGCACGATCGTGGAGATGGACGGCAGGCACAGGAGGGACTTCGACTTCCTGGACCAGTTCATCGCCGATCACGCGATCGACGCCGGCGCGGCCGAGCAGGCGATGGCACTGGACGTCGTCGAGATAGCGCACATGCTGGTCGATCCGCGGGTGTCGCGGGCCGACGTGCTGGCGGTGTCGCGCGGCCTCACCCCCGCCAAGCTGCTCGAGGTCGTCAAGACCATGAACGTCGTCGAGATGATGATGGCCCTGCAGAAGATGCGGGCCCGGCGCACCCCGGCCAACCAGGCGCACTCCACGAGCGCCAGGGACAACCCGGTCCAGGTCGCGGCGGACGCGGCGGAGGCCGCACTGCGCGGATTCCGCGAGCTGGAGACCACACTCGGCGTCGTGCGCTACGCGCCGCTGGTCGCCATCGCGCTGCAGGTCGGCGCGCAGACCGGACGACCCGGCGTCCTCACCCAGTGCGCGCTGGAGGAGGCCACCGAGCTCGAACTGGGCATGCGCGGCATCACGGCCTACGCCGAGACGATCTCGGTGTACGGCACCGAGCAGGTGTTCTGCGACGGCGACGACACCCCGTGGTCGAAGGCGTTCCTCGCGTCCGCGTACGCCTCACGCGGGATCAAGATGAGGTTCACCTCGGGTACCGGTTCCGAGGTGCAGATGGGCAACGCCGAAGGCAGGTCCATGCTCTACCTGGAGGTCCGCTGCATCCTGGTCGCCAAGGGCGCCGGGGTCCAGGGCCTGCAGAACGGCTCGATCAGCTGCATCGGCGTGCCCGGCGCGGTCCCGGCGGGCATCCGCGCCGTGCTCGCGGAGAATCTCATCGCCAGCACCGTCGACCTGGAGTGCGCCTCCGGCAACGACCAGTCCTTCTCGCACTCCGACATGCGCCGCACCGCGCGGCTGCTGCCGCAACTGCTGCCCGGCACCGACTTCATCTGCTCGGGCTACTCCGGCGTGCCCAACTACGACAACATGTTCGCCGGGTCGAACCTCGACCCCGAGGACTTCGACGACTGGAACACCATCCAGCGGGATCTGCAGGTCGACGGCGCGCTCCGGCACGTCCCCGAGGCCGAGATCCTCGCCGCCCGCAACCGGGCCGCGCGTGCGCTGCAGGGCGTGTTCGCCCACCTCGGACTGGCGCCGATCACCGACAAGGAGATCGAGGCGGTCACGTACGCGCACGGCAGCAGGGACCTGCCGTTGCGGGACGTGCTGGAGGACCTGAAGGCGGCGCAGTCGGTCATGGACCGGGGCGTCACCGGGCTCGACATCGTCAAGGGCCTGGAGGCCGGTGGTTTCTCCGACGTCGCCGAGGCGCTGCTCGGCGTGCTGAGACAAAGGGTCTCCGGCGACCTCCTCCACACGTCGGCGATCCTGACGCCGGAGCTGACGACCCTGTCGGCCGTCAACGATCCCAACGACTACGCGGGCCCGGGCACCGGTCACCGTCCGAGCGGGGCGCGCTGGGAGGAGATGAAACGGCTGCGGCACGTCGTCAGCGCCCGCGATCCCGAACAGGGAGGCGTCCCCTCGCCGGGGACCGGGCGCACGCTGAGCCTGAAGGAGAAGGGCCCGGCCCGTCCGGGACGCCGCGCGGGTGAGGTGGTCATCGGCGTCTCCCCGGCTTTCGGCGACTTCTTCTCGAAGACCATCGTCGACGTCCCGCACGCCGAGGTGCTGCGCGAACTGCTGGCCGGCGTCGAGGAGCAGGGGGTGCACGCCCGCGTCATCCGGGTCCGCGGCAGCTCGGACCTGGCGGTCATCGCGCACACCGCGGCCAGGCTCTCCGGATCCGGCATCGGCGTCGGCGTCATGTCACGCGGCACCACCATGATCCATCAGCGGGATCTGCTCCGCCTGTCCAACCTGGAGCTGTTCCCGCAGGCGCCGCTGATGGACCTGGAGACCTTCCGCAGGATCGGCCGCAACGCCGCCCGCTACGCGAAGGGCGAGTCGCCGGAACCGGTGCCGTCGCGCAACGACCACATGGCCCGGCCCCGCTGGCAGGCCAAGGCCGCGCTGCTGCACATCAAGGAGACCGAGTTCGTACGGCCGGGCGCGGGGCCGGTGGAGCTCGAGGTGCTGATCCGCATGCGCCACACCGGCTGAGGCGGGAGTACGGGCATGTCCCTGGTGGTGGGGGTCGACATCGGCAACTCGACCACGGAGGCCTGCGCCGCGGACGTCGGTGCCGACGGAGAGGTCACGTACCTCTCCGCGGCTCTGGGGCGGACCACCGGAGTCAAGGGCACCACGGCGAACGTCCCGGGCGTCGTCGAGGTCGTGGCCCGGGCGCTGGCCGCGGCCGGGCGTGATCCGGCCGACGTGCAGGCGGTGCTGGTCAACGAGGCCACCCCGGTGATCAGCGGGCTGGCCATGGAGACGATCACGGAGACGGTCATCACGGAGTCGACGATGATCGGGCACAACCCCGACACTCCAGGCGGCGTCGGGCTGGGAGTCGGCACCACCGTGGCCTTTGCCGGCCTGCCGGACTGCGCCCCGGGCGACGCGGTCATCTGCGTGGCCGACGCGGACGTGGACTTCGAGGACGTCGCCGCGGGGATCAACGCCGCCATCGCGCGAGGGGTGCGGGTCACCGGCGCGGTCGTGCAGGCCGACGACGCCACCCTGATCGCCAACCGGCTCCGCGAGCCGGTCCCGGTGGTCGACGAGGTCACCCTGGTGCACCGGGTGCCGCTGGGCATGCCGGCGGCAGTCGAGGTCGCGGAGCCGGGCCGCACCATCCGGACGCTGTCCAACTCCTACGGGATCGCCACGGTGTTCGGGCTCGATCCCGAGCAGACCCGCATGATCGCGCCCGTGGCGCGGGCCCTCGTGGGCAACCGTTCGGCCGTCGTGGTCCGCACGCCGTCGGGGGACGTCACCGGCCGCAGGATTCCCGCGGGCGCCCTCACCCTGATCGGCGAGCGGGCGAAGCGGTCGGTCGAGATGGACGCCGGAGCCCTGGAGATCATGGAGACGTGGCGCCGGGTGCGGCCGCTGGTCGACGCGGACGGCGAGCCGGGCACGCACGTAGGCGGGATGCTCGCCCGCGTCCGCGGCACCATGGCGGAGTTGACGGCGATGCCCCGCGACGCCGTGCGCATCCAGGACGTGCTCGCCGTGGACACGTTCGTCCCGCAACGGGTCACCGGCGGCCTGGCGGGGGAGTTCGCGCTGGAGAACGCCGTCGCACTGGCCGCGATGGTGCGCACCAGCAAGGGTCCGATGGAGTTGCTCGCCGCGCGGCTGCGGGAGGCGCTCGGCACGGACGTGCTCATCGGCGGCGTCGAGGCCGACATGGCGCTGCTGGGAGCGCTCACCACCCCCGGTACGGCGAGGCCGATGGCGATCCTCGACCTCGGCGGCGGATCCACCGACGCGGCAGTCGCCGACGCGGGCGTCGCCGAGGGCGCGCAGGTGCGCTCGGTCCACCTGGCCGGAGCCGGTGACCTGGTCACCAGCCTGATCGACTCCGAACTCGGGCTGGACAGCACGGACCTCGCCGAGGAGATCAAGAAGTTCCCGCTGGCGAAGGTGGAGAGCTTCTTCCACATCCGCATGGAGGACGGCACGGTCCGCTTCTTCGACGAGGCCCTGCCCGCCGAGGCCTTCGCGAGGGTGGTCGTCCTCACCGATGCTGGGATGCGGCCGATCCGGACCGGGCACGGTGTGGAGCGGATCCGCCAGGTGCGCCGCTCGGCCAAGCAGCGGGTCTTCGTGACGAACGCGCTCCGCGCGCTGGAACAGGTGGCTCCGGGCGGCAACATCAGGCAGCTCGGCTTCGTGGTCGTCCTCGGCGGCGCCGCGCTGGACTTCGAGATCCCCGACATGATCGCGGAGGCCGTGTCGGAGTTCGGGATCGTCAGCGGGACCGGAAACGTGCGCGGCTGCGAGGGCCCGCGCAACGCCGTGGCCACCGGCCTGGTCGCCGGCCACGCCTCGGCACGCGCGGCGCATGCGGAAGTGAGGTGTGGCTAGGTCATGGCGGGTGTCATCCGTTCGGACGGCGTCGGCGTCGGCTCCGGTGGCGTGGTGCGGACCCGGCCCGAGGTGCCCGAGGGCGTGGTGCGGATCCGGCCCGAGGTCGTGGTGCTGTGCCGTCCGGACCCGCGCAACCGGCGTTGCCTGCGCGAGCTCGGCGCCGGCATGGAGGAGGAGGGCGTGCCGTTCCGCGTGGAAGACGCCACTGAGGACGGGACCGAGCTCGAGGTGGGGGACGGCGCCGACGACGGGACCGACCACGGGGTTGGGCACGGCGCCGACGACGGGGCCGGGCACGGCACGGGCGGTGGCGCGGTGGAGCTCGCCTTCGCCGCCGCCCAGGCGTCGCACCTGGACGTAGGGGTGGGCGTGGACGCCACGGGGAACGTGTGCGTGCATCATGCGAAACTTCCGCCGGATGCGCCCGCGCTGAGCGGCACGGCGTCCGATGCCCGGGTCATGGGCCACAACGCCGCCAGGCTGGTCGTCGGTGTCCCGTTCAAGGGCACGCCGGCACCCCTCGATGAGTGGAAGGAGGGGCCATGACGCACGCACGGCTCGGCCTCGCCGAGGCCCGGCGCGTGCTGGAGGCCGCGCTGGGCAAGGCCGATGAGATCGGGCAGCCCATGAACGTCGCCGTGGTGGACGGCGGTGGTCATCTGCTCGCGTTCGCCCGTCAGGACGGAGCGATCCTGGGGAGCGTCGACATCGCCGTCCGCAAGGCCCGCACCGCCGCGCTGATGGCGATGACGACCGAGGAGCTCGGGGTCTCCGCCGCTCCCGGCGGTCCGCTGTACGGAATAGAGGCGACCAACGACGGCCTGGTGATCTTCGGTGGCGGAGTCCCGCTGACGGGGACGGACGGCGAGGTCGCCGGTGCGATCGGGGTGAGCGCGGGGACCGTGGAGCAGGACGTCGTGGTGGCGACAGCCGGCGCGGACGCGTTCGAGATTGGCGCAGGGTGATCGGCGCGGGCGTGTTCGGGACCCGCGCCGGGTGATCGGTGCGGGTGTGGGCTCGGAACGGGAGTGGTCGCCCTCGCTTCGAGTGTGGTGCGGTATGGCCCCGGTTTCGTTTCTCACGGAGAGCGCGCGCGTTTCCATGAGAAACGGAAAAGCAGGGCCGATGCCCTCGGCCGCGGTCGCCCCAGCAGCGTCTCGATCCGCCGTGACACCTCCATGAGCGAGCCGGGCGGGCCGCCCACGCCCATGAGCAAGCCGGGCGAGCCGGGCGGGCCGCCCACGCCCATGAGCAAGCCGGGCGAGCCGGGCGGACCGCCCACGCCGGGAATCGACCTCCTGACCGCGGCACCGGCCGACCTCGTCGGCAGGGTGTCGGCGGACCCGGGGCCCGGTCGCTACCTGAAGCTCCACTTCTGGTTGTCGCTGCCCGCGCACGACCACAGTTGCAGGCGCGCTCCGTTGTACGTGCCGAGATCCACGACGTCCACGCACTTGTCGGCCGCCGTGTTCACCAGGTCGTGCCGGGAATTGAGCACGAACCGCTGCGCGGATCCGCCGGTGCAGGTGTTCACCCGGATGGCGGCGCCGTTGGCGGTCGAGCCGCCGGCCACCTCCATGCACAGGCCGAGAGAGCGGACCGTTCCGTCCGACCGGAAGTCCCACTTCTGCCAGGAGGCTCCGGTGCAGTCCCAGATCTGCAGGCGGGTGCCCGCGACCGCCTTCCCGTCCGTCACGTCGATGCAGCGGCCGGAGCCGTGGTTGAAGACCATCCGTCCGGTCGCGGGCGCGGGGGGCGCCGACGGAGGCTTCGCCGACTGCGACTGGCTGGTGGTCTGCACCTGTGACGTCGTCTTCGCGGGGGTGGCCTGCGTCTTCGGCGTAGCGGCCGGTGGCGCCGCCGCGTTGCCGCCCGCCGATCCACCTGTCGACCCGCCTGCCGATCCACCCGCCGATCCGCCGGCCGCGGGCTTCCCCGGTTGCGCGAGGGGAGGGGCGGCGTTTACCGCCAGCGGGGCGACGGCCCTGCCGTTGCCGCCCGGGGCGGTCACGGTGACGGTCGGCCTGGCGACGGTGACGGTCGGCCTGGCGGTGGGGCCGTGCGCGCCGGGAGCGGGCGCCGCGGCCGGAGGCGCCGCGGGGTCGACGGCCGACTGGGCCGCCACCGACTGCGCGGAGCCGCTGCCCGGCCACGGCACCAGGCCCGTGAGGCCGGTCGTCGCACCGGAGGCGACGACCGTGATGACCACGCCGGCGAAGGCGGCGGTGACCCACACCCGCCTGCCGGGCAGCCATCCCCGCGGAGGGATGGGAGGGCGGCGGGCGAAGACCTCGGCGAATCGTCCGGTACGCGGGCGCCCGGCGGGCGCGTCGGCGGACTGCTGATCACGAGAGGGCGGCACACGATCTCCAGAAGGATGGGGGGCGCGGAAACGATCTCGGCCCATCCCTACGGGCGGGTGAACTCAGAAGACACGCCGGATTAATGACGGCCGTCTTCACGCCCGCGCAAGTCCGCTGCGGACATGTAGAGGAATGTTCATTTTGCCGTGGGCCGCCCGATGATCATCCGCCCCTACCATGATCGGCGGTCGCGCGTGACGCTGAACACGCACGCTCCGGCCACCCCATCATTTAGGCCTCAGAAGAGAATGGTGCAGCGGTCTCATGAGCGGCCCGACAGGGGACGGACCTCAGCCGTCCGGCGTCACCACCACCTCGTCCGCAGCGCCCTCGTGGACCGACGTCCTCGTGGCGGAACGTGATCGTCTTCACCGCTTCGTGACGAGCCTGGCCGGACACGACCCGTACCACGTGGAAGACGTCGTGCAGGAGACCCTGCTGCGTGCGTGGCAACTGCGCGAGGAGCTCGACTGGCGCGAGCGCCCCATCCGGATGTGGTTGTTCCGGGTGGCGCGCAACCTCGTCATCGACGGCTGGCGCAAGGACCGGGTCACGCCCGTCGGAATCTCCGCCGCCGACTTCCCGGAGCCGCTGGCCGTGGCGGATCCGGCAACGCTGGCGGTGGACCGGCACATGCTGGTCGACGCGTTGCGCGGCCTGGCGCCGGTCCACCGGGAGGTCGTCGTCCACGTGCACATGGTCGGCACGGCGGGTGCGGAGGTGGCGCGGCTGCTCGGCGTCCCCCGCGGAACGGTGAAGTCCCGCAGCCACCACGGCCTGCGGATGTTGCGACGGCACTTCGAAGGGCGGCAGGCCGCCGCATGAACACGCCGCGATCTCGGAACCTCGCCGCCTTGGCGGCGCCCGCTCCGGAACTCACCGTCGTGCTCGGCGTGGCCGGTGGGCTGCTCGTGCTCGTCGTCCTCGTGCATCTCGTCGTCGGCCGCCTCGGCGGCTGGCGGGCCTTGCGCCGCAGGGTGCGCCGCGAAGTGGCGCTGACGGTCAGGGCGTTCGCCGCCCCCTTCAGGGCCCGGGTCCGTTATCGGCGCCGCCTGCGGCTGCTCGTCAGGCTCCTGGGGCACCCCGCCGGATGGGGCGACGCCGAACGGGCGATGACGGAGGCCGCACGCACCGGAATCCGGCCGTACGCCGCGCTGCTCGGCCCCGGCAGGGTCGGCGTGATGGTCGCCTTCGGCCCGGGGGACCCGCCGGAGCCGCCGGATCCGTGGGCCGCCGACGCCGCGGACCCCCGATTGTGGTGGATCGACCGTGCCCACCTCGCAGCGCCCGCGCATCCCGATGGCGCGGCGCCGCTCCTCGTGTCGGTGGGCACGGACGGAGACCACGCCGTGCTGCTCGACCTGATGCCGGAACCGCCCGTCGTCGCGATCGGCGGCGACCCCCGCGTGGCCAGGCCCGTTTTGCAGACCATCGCGGCGCAACTGGACGCCCGGCTGCCCGAGGCCGCGGTGACCGTCGCCGGCGACGTGCACCCGCGTCACTCGGGGCAGGACGCGTCCGGCGCCGTCGCCGCGGCGGCGCGCCATGCGGCATCGGGCGCCCTCACGTTCGCCGTCTGCGGGGCCTCGCCCGCGGGCATGCCGGTTCCGCGCGGCGTACGGCTGATCACCGCGGGCGTCGCTCGCGGCCGGGCGTGGCTGCTCACCGCCGACAGGTCCGGCGGGATGCTCGTTCACGGCACGCCCCTGCGCGTGGACGTCCTCCCGCTGCCCGCAGCCGTGGCCCGTGTCGTCGGCGCCCTCCCGCCGTACGGCGGGGCACACGAGGGCCTGCGGCCGTCGGCGGCGGGCGACCTCGTGGCACCGCCGCCCGCGGACCCGCCGGGACACTCCGCCGTGGGCGGGAGACGGCCCGGCGTCGCCTCGGCGGAGGACGACTTCACGGAACCGGAGCGGCAGCCGGGCGGCGTCGGCGGCGTGTCCGCCACCCGGACCGGCTGACCCGGGCCTGCTGCCCCAGACACGGACATCCCGCCGCCGGCGGTCACGGTCATGCGGCGCACCGCATGCCGGGCACATCCTGGAGATATCAGGTGAAAATCACCCTAACCACCGTCGACAGCACGGACGGCCGTCGTCGCGACCACCTCCTGTCGCTACCCGCGCAGGCCACCGTCGGCGATGTCGCCGACGCCGTGGACCGGCCATCGCCCGAGCAGGGCCGTACCGGCCCGGGATCGGCCGGCTCGGCGGGCGCGGGGTCGGCCGCGACGGCGGGCTCGCCCGGCGCCCGGGACGCCTCGGGCGGCCTGGACGCCGCGGGCGCCGACCGGCCGACCGGCCACACGACTTCTCGGCGGACGGTCTACCTGGGCGCACGGCGGCTCGATCCGGCGACGCCGATCACGCAGGCCGGCATCGGGGAAGGGGCCGTCCTCGGGCTCGGCGGACCCCCGGAGGAGCAGGAGCATGTACGGGTCGGCGAACCTCCGGAGGGAGCAGTGGTGCTCGCCGAGGTGCATCTGGTGGCCGGCCCCGGCGCGGGACTGAACTGGCGTCTCGGCCAGGGCAGCCATGAGATCGGCTCCGACCCGCTGTGCGCCGTCCGCCTGCCCGGCGGTGAGGTGCCGGAACGCGGGCTCTGGGTGACCGTCCGTCCCGACGGCTCGGCCTACTGGCATCGCACGGAGCCCGCCGCGGTGGGAGTGCAGGTGCGCTCGGTGTCGCCTCCCGCGGACGACGAGGTCACCGCCGCGATGAGACGGCATCTGCCCGCGGACCCGGCCGGCGCCGACATGGGCCTCACCCCGGACGACGCCCCTCCCGTGCCGCCCGGCGCCACTGTCTGGTCACCCGACGACGACCTGGCCGCGGGGGCCGCGCTGCTGCGGCTGTCGGCCCCCGTCGAGCCGGACGCGGCGGTGACCCCCTCCGCCGACGGCGTGGGCGTGGACTACAACCGGCCGCCGCGCATCGCGCCCCACCTCGACGCGGAACGCGTCCGCCTGCCCGGCCCTCCGGCGCCCCCCGGCCGGCGTCCGTTCCCCCTGCTGCTGATGCTCTCCCCGGCCCTGCTCGGACTGGTGCTCGTCGGCCTGCTGGGTTCGTACTACTACCTGGCGTTCACCGTCCTCAGCCCGACGATGGCGCTGTTCAACTGGATCAGCGGCCGCCGCGGCAACCGCAGGCAGCACCTGGAACAGGTGCGCCGCTACCGCGAACGGCGACGGCTGCTCGAGCGTGAGATCCACGATGCGGTGGTGCGGGAACGCAGGGTCCGCGGGATCGTCGGCCCCGACCCCGCGACGGCGGCGCTGATCGCCTGCGGCCCCGGCGGCCGGTTGTGGGAACGGCGCCGCCGGGACCCCGACCACCTGGTCCTGAGGCTGGGCACCGTCGACCAGCCGTCGGTGAAGGAGATCGACGACGCGGCCAGGGACGAGAACCACCGCGTCGCACGCTGGAACCTCGAGGACGTGCCGATCGGCGTGGAGGTCGCCGACCACGGCGTGGTGGGCGTGGCGGGCGCGGAGGCGCCCGCGCAGGCACTGGCCCGCTGGCTGGTCGCCCAAGCCGCGGTCCTGCACAGCCCGCGCGACCTGCGCATCGTGGTCCTCACCGAAACCGAGCGGGCGGCCGGGTGGGACTGGGTGCGCTGGCTGCCCCATCTGCGGCCCGCGAACCCGGGTGGCCCGGTCGTGTCCGTCGGCAACGACCCCGAGTCGGTCGCCAACCGGATCTCCGAACTGGTCGCGCAGGTGCAGGCGCGGCAGCGCGCCCTCGGCTCCTCCATGGGCAAGGCCATGTTCACCGAGCCCGACGTGCTGGTCGTCGCCGACGGCGCACGGCGGCTCCGCGACGTCCCCGGCATGGTGCAGATCCTGACCGACGGCCCCCGGGTGCGGATCTTCAGCGTGTGCCTCGACGAACAGGAGCGGCTGCTTCCCGAGGAATGCAGCACGGTCGTGCTCGCCTCCTCCGCCCATCTCACCGTGCGCCGCACGGGTGCGCCGGACATCCGCGAGGTGCGGCCCGATCTCGTCACGGCCCCATGGTGCGAGCAGGTGGCAAGGGCCATGGCGCCGATCCGCGACGTCAGCCCGGACCACGACGGCGGGTTGCCGCAGCAGGTGCGCCTGCTCGACCTGATCGATCTGGAGCCGCCGACGGGGGAGGCGCTGATCGAGCGCTGGCGGAAGCGGCCGGCCTCGACCCGGTTCGTCCTCGGCACGGGCTACGACGGCCCCCTGGCGCTCGACCTGGTCCGCGACGGCCCCCACGGCCTCGTGGCGGGCACGACGGGATCGGGCAAGTCGGAGCTGCTCCAGTCGTTCGTCGCCTCGCTCGCCGCCGTCAACCGTCCGGACGAGCTGACGTTCGTGCTGGTCGACTACAAGGGCGGCAGCGCCTTCCGCGAGTGCGCGGAACTGCCGCACACGCTCGGCATGGTCACCGACCTGGACGCCCACCTGGTGGAGCGGGCGCTGGCGTCGCTCGGCGCGGAGCTGCGCAGGCGGGAACAGGTGCTCGCCGACGTCGGAGCCAAGGACCATCAGGACTACCGCGCGAAACGGGCGCTCGACCCGTCACTGGCCCCGCTGCCGCGGCTCCTGCTCGTCATCGACGAGTTCGCCACCCTCGTGCGCGAGGTGCCGGACTTCGTCCCCGGCCTGATCGGCATCGCCCAGCGCGGGCGCTCGCTCGGCATCCACCTGATCCTCGCCACGCAGCGCCCGGCGGGAGCCGTCACGAGCGACATCCGTGCGAACACCAACCTGCGGATCGCGTTGCGCGTCACCGACGCCATCGAAAGCCAGGATGTCATCGACACCTCGGAGGCCGTGCACATCTCCTCGGGGACACCGGGAAGGGCCCTCGTCCGGACGGGTCCCAAGTCCGCCGTGCCGTTCCAGTCGGCCTGGGTGGGCGCCGAGCGCCCGACGAGCGAAGGAGAACGACCGCGGCCGGTGGCGCACCGGCCCGTGCGCGCGGCCGAGCTGTCCTGGACCGGGCTCGGCCGTCCCGCCGCGCTGCCTGCCGCGGAGGAGGCCGCCCCCGCCGTCGCCGCCGCCCCGGTGCCCATCGACCTTCAGGCGCTGGTGGCAGCGGTGCGGGAGGCGGCGGACGGGCTGGACGACTACACCCCGCAGCCGAGCCCGTGGCTGCCCCCCTTGGACGAGCACGTGCTGCTGGACGAGTTGCCCGAGATCGACCAGGAAGGCGCCCGCGGCGGGGCCGTTCCGCCGCCGATCCCTTACGCGCTGGAGGACGTGCCGAAGCTCCAGCAGCGGAGGGTGGCCACTGTCGACCTCGCGGTCTTCGGCCATCTCTACGTGATCGGCGCCCCCCGCTCCGGCCGTACGCAACTGCTGCGCACGCTGGCGGGCTCGGCCGCGCGTACGGCGGGCACCGCCGACGTGCACATCTACGGGATCGACGCGGGCGGCGGCGGGCTGACCGTGCTGGAGGCGCTCCCGCACTGCGGCGCCGTGGTCTCCCGGCACGACGTCGAGCGGCTCGACCGGCTGCTGCGCCGCCTTGTCGCCGAGCTGACCGAACGGCAGGAGCGGTGCAGCGCGCATAACGCGGCCGACATCAACGAATTGCGCGCGATGTCGGCCAAGAAGGACAGGCCCGCCCACATCCTGCTGCTGATCGACGGCTGGGACGCCCTGTCGGGGGTGCTGGACGAGCACGACAACGGCCGGCCGCTCGACCTGGTGACGAGGCTGCTGCGGGAGGGCGCCGCGATGGGCGTCCACGTCGTCGCGACCTCGGAGCGGTCCCTGCTGGGTGGCCGGCTGTCGGCGCACAACGACCACAAGCTGCTGCTGCGGCAGGGCGACCGGGCCGACTACCAACTGGTCGGGCTCTCGTCCGGCAAGGTGCCCGCGAACGTGCCCGCCGGCCGCGGCTGGCACCTGCTCAGCCGTACGGAGACGCAGGTGGCGCTCCTCGCGCCCGGCGAGGGCGGTCAGGAGCAGGCGGAGGCGCTCAGGGAGATCGGCAGGCAGGCCGCACGCCGTGACGCGACGGTGCCCGCGGAGCGCCGGCCGTTCCCGGTGGCGGCGCTGCCCCGGTCCGCGGACTTCACCGAGGTGTACGAAAGGGTGCCGGAGCAGTCGCGGCGGCCGATGTGGGGCCTCGTCGGGCTCGGCGGCGACGACGCGGGTCCCGTCGGCGTGGACTTCACCGGTCCCGCCGCGGTCTTCGGCGTGTACGGCCCGCCCGGATCGGGCCGCAGCACCGCGCTCGCCACCCTGGCGGTGTCGCTGTTGGCCGGCGGAACCTCGCTGGTGGTGCTGACCCCGCGTGAGTCGCCGTTGCGGGAGCTCGGCCGGCACGCCCACGCCCGGGTCCTCGACGATCAGGACCCGTCCACGCAGGACGTGCAGGCGGCGCTCGCCGCCTTCGACGGGCCCACGGTCGTGGTGGTCGACGACGCGGACCTGCTCGCGATGCCCGAATGCGACCGGGTGCTGAAGGAGATCGCCGTCTCCGGGCGCGACCGCGGCGTGGGACTGGTGTACGCGGGGCCGGCCGACGCGCTGCAGGTGGCGATGGGCGGCTGGGTCTCGGCGGCCAAGCGCGCCCGGAGGGGCCTGCTGCTCGCGCCCAAGGCCCTCCAGGAGGGGGACATGATCGGGGTGCGGCTGCCGATGCAGCTCATCCGGTCCGCCCTCCCGCCGGGGCGGGCCGTCATGACGGGGCCGGGAGGCGAGCCGAGGATGGTTCAGCTGCCGCTCACGGTTCTGCGCACCGGCGAGTGAGACGACGGCGGCCCGCCGGCCGGGAGATCCCGGCCGGGGGCCGCCGTGCCGCTGAGGCGGGCCTCCGTCAGCCGTTCTTCCGCAGCTCCCCGGCGAGGTTGCGGTCCATCTCCTGCATCGAGTTCAGGACGTCGCGGAACATGCTGGCGAAGCCGCTGATGCCCTCCATGGCGCTCGTCAGGCCGGTGTTGAACTTGTCGTAGGTCTCCTGCGTGGCGACGCTGCTCTCCGGGAAGACGAAGCTTTCGCCACACATGGTGTGGATGCGGTTCTGCAGCTCGGTCAGCATCGGCACGATGTGCTCCTTGGCCGAGTCGAGGCGCTGTGAGACCTCCAGGACGTCGTCGAAGTCGAGCACGATGCTCTTCGGCATGGGAATCCTTTCGATGAACCGTGCCGGTCGATCCGGCCGGGGGTCATTGGATGCCGGGTCGCTGGCCGCCGGGGACAGGGGTCTGCGGCAGTGGCGGCGGTCCGTCGTCGCCGTCGCCGCCCGAAGAGTCGCCGCCGACCTGCTCCCACTGCTTGCCGGAACCGTCGCGGTGATATTCGGTCTTCTCGCCGTCACCGTCGGTGACGGTCATGGTGCCGCTGCCGTCGTCGTTGAGGTGGGTCTCAGAGTGGACCTTCGTTCCGTTCGAGAACGTCGTGTCCGTGGTGTAGGACTTGCCGCCGTCGGTGTAGTCCGTGACCGAGGTGTAGGTCTGACCGTTGTGCGTGACGGTCGTCTCCTCCTTGATCACGTTGTAGTTCTCGTCGAGGGTCAGGTGCGTGTGCGTCTGCCCCCCGTCCGTGGTGTAGGTGACGTCGACGGGCGGAGGACCGGGGTCCGTCGCGCCGCAGAAGCCGGGCATGTCGCCGTTCTCGTTGGGGACGCACTGGTCGGCGTGCGCGTTGCGGTAGTCCCAGGCGTCCTTCTCGTTGCGCCATTCGTCCAGGCCCATCCGCGAGCCCATCACTCCGAGGCCCTCGGCGATCTGGGAGTCCGCGTCGAAGAACGCGTCGGCGACGGAGCCGAAGATGTCGCCGAGCTGCGTCAGATGGTCCTTGGCCCTGTCCATCGGATCCTGGGCCAGGCGGTAGAGGCTGCGGAAGGCGCCCGTCACGTCCTCGCTGCCGAAGACCTCGCCGGCGTCGCCGTAATCACCTCTGCCGAGCTGCGAGAAGACGCTGTTGTTCAGCGCGGGTGAGATGCGGTCGGCGAGGTCGTGGAGGTCCTTGCGGGCCTCGTGCAGCAGGTCGTAGTCGATCAGGAAGTCGGGCACGGCACCTCCGGGGGGGTGGGTCGACATGTCCACGTGCGGAGCGGGCGCGGAGTTCGCCAGCGGCCGGTGAATCCTGGGCGTCACCCCACCGGCCCGCGGGTGAACAGAACACGATCTCGCCCGGGGAATGAACCGGACCCCGGGCTCGAACGTGGTCACCGCAGGGCCACATCCCCGCCGTTGTGGCCTCCGCCACCGACCCGCAGCGGAAAGGACGGCCCATGGGGCAGCGCCCCACCGACTGGAACGCCATCGGGCTCGGCGGCGATCCGACGCCGGGCGACCCCGATCGCATCGACGAGGTGTCGCGCTCGATGGCGGACCTCGGCAGGGTCGCCAGGGAGATCGACGAGGCGCTGACCGCCGTGCTGAACAAGGCCGGGGAGGGCGCCTGGATCGGCCAGACCGCCGACGCGCTCCGCGAGAAGATCAGCGGCCCGCTGCGCGCGTTCGTCCAGAGCATCGCCGAAGCGTTCGAGTCCTCCTCGCAGGCGCTCAACACGTACTCGGGCGTGATGCGCCAGGAGCAGTGGCGGGCGGACAACGCGCTCGGGCAGGGACGGGGCCTGGCGGAGGACGATCCGCGACGCGGCGAACTCGCCACGACCGCGCGCCAGGCGGGCGACGCCCAGGCCGAGGCCGGAAGGGCCGCCGGCGCGACGATCAGCAGGGTGGCCCGCGGCATCAAACAACCTGTCTCCGACTGCGACCTCTTCTGGGAGGCGTTCGGCTGGCTGGCCATCGTCCTGATCATCCCGGCGCTCATCTTCGGCGGTCCGATCGCGCTGCTGGCCATCGGCGTCAACCTCACGCTCTTCGTGAAGACCGCGATCGACTTCGCGCAGGGCAAGGCGAGCCTGCTGGACTTCTTCCTGGCGGGGCTCGGCCTGATCGCCCCCACCACCAAGGCGGTGCCGATCCTCAAGATCATCAGCGCCGGAGCGAAGATCACGTGGGGCGGGCTGAAGTCGATCGGGCAGACGGTCTTCACCTTCTTCCGCGGGATGTTCACCAACGGGGGTTTCCGCCCCTTCGCCTTCCTCCCCGGCATCCGCGACTTCGCGTCGGTGGCCGGCGGCTGGGTGAAGTCCGGCGGCCTGTGGGTGATGGCCTCCCTGCACAACCTGCCGGCTCTCGCGGGCATGGCCGTGCACAACGGCGGCCTGATCGCGATTCAGGGGATCAGGGCCATCCCCGGCATCGCCCGCGGCGTCCCCTCCCTGGTGTCCAAGGGCGCGCTGACGAGCCTCAGGTTCCTTCAGTCGGAGTTCGGCGGCAGCAAGTGGCTGCGGCTGGTGCTGCCGGTCGACGCGGCGGAGATCGGCAAGTACGGCCTGAAGGGCGCCCTGCGCATCGGCCTCGTCGACCGAGGGCTCATGGGCAACTTCCGGTTCGGCGCCCCGCTGGTCGGCGCCGCCGGGCGGACCGTGTCGGTGTTCACCGCCGTCACCCCTCCGCCGTCGGTGTCCGTCTTCGCGCACGGAACCGCTCTCGACGCGATGCCCGTCCCGGTACGGCATCTCGACGCCCTGCTCGACGTGCCGCGCGCCGAACTGACCCGGATGCAACTCGGCGACTTCACCGGCCCCGGGAACCTCCAGTTGCCGCCGTTCACGGCCGGCGCGGCGAACCTCGCCGTGTCCCCGCCGCACCCCGGGCACATCATGTCCGTGTCGCCCCCGTCCTCGCACCTGAGCGCTCATCTCGTCGACGGCCTGTCCTCCGGTTCCGGCCTGGGACGGCTGGCGGACGCGCTGGTGGACACGCCCATCGGCGAACTGCGCATGATCGCGGCGGGCGACTTCGCGAACTGGACCAGCACCAGCACAGGCGTACGGCTGGACGTGGGAGCCGGAGGCCTCGGGGTGACCTCCCACCTCGCGGGCCGGCCCATGGGCGACCTCGGCTCGGTCGGCGTCCCGTCGGCGCTCGGCCTGCCGGGGACGTCGCTGCCGGGCGTCGCCGGGGCGGCGCACCCGGGCGCGCTTCTCGGCGGCCTGCCCGCTCCCGTGAACACTCATCTGCCGCAAACCCCGCATGTGGGTGGAACTCACGCGATCGACCTGGTGGCGGGGAATCCCGCCGCCGGTGCCTCGGGCACCCTGCACGCACCGGCGGCGGCCGGGCTGACCGGGATCCCCGTGGCGCCGACGACCAACGCGCTCGATCTGCTCTCCGCACCGGCCCACGTCAACCGGGCGGAAGGACCCGCCCTCGGCGCGGGCGCCGGTCTGAGCGACCATGTCGTCTCCGCTCGCGGCGCGGACCAGGTCGGCATGCACCTGCACGAGAGCGCGCCGCGTCCCGACGTGGTGACCAGGCCGGCCTCACCCGCGACTGTCACGCCGTCCACCGCCCTCGAGACCGTCGCGTCGATCACCATGCCGGCCCCCGCGACGCGCGGGGGCGCGGACGCCTTCGCCGGAGCGCCCGCCGCCCCGGCGCCGCACGGCACGGCGGGCCCGTCCTCGCCGCCCACCCTCGTACGGGGGCACGGCGGCGACGCCGGCCCGCCGAACGCCGGATCCGGCAGGCCGACCGGAGCGCAGATCGAACAGTTGTGGCTGGACCACGACCAGCGGGTGGCGGCGCTGTTCGGAGCCTCCGACGACCCGGCGCGACTCGACCGCATCCAGGCCTGGAGCGACCTGGTCGGCGGCAAGCGCGAGCTGACACGAGTCGAGGGGGTGCTGGACGACCTTTCGGGCCGGCCCGGCTCCGGGTCGAGTGGTCCGAGTTCCCTCCACGTGCAGGCGCAGCAGGCCGTCGACGCCGCGCGGCAGAACGTCGACGACAGCCTCGCCCACCTCACCGGTCTGGGAGTCGACCCGGCGCGGATCGAGCGGGGGATGGCGGAGATCGTCGTGGACAGCGTGCGCGAACGGCCTCGGCTGCTCGGCGGCTCGAGCGGCTCCGGCCTTCCGGACGGCGTGCTCGACGACATGACGCCCCCGCACGCCGGCGAGGGGGCGTTCACCGGCGCGCCTCCGGCGGCCCACACTCCCGGCCCGTCCGTCTCGAACACCACCGTCGAAGACGCCCTCCAGTTGCTGCAGCATGAGGCGCCGCACACACACGGTGCGGGACCCGCGGTGCACACCGGCGACGACATCGCGCACCTGGGCGAGGACGCCGTCGCGCTGGGCGGTCCCGGGCCCGAGCGCTGGATCAGCACGTCACCTGACGGCGCGCTGCAGGTGGTCGACAGGACGGGCTCGGTGCAGGAGCACCTCACGGTGACCGCGCGGCCGGACGGCGGTTTCCAGGTCACGGACGCGGCCGCGGGTGGTTCCTTCGTCCGCTACGACGGTGGCGGTGTCCGGGTGCAGGCGGGCACGCCGTTGGGTGAGGGGAACGTCTTCGCCGTTCTA
>NZ_BOOP01000038.1 GCF_016863295.1 Planotetraspora phitsanulokensis | reverse complement strand
CGGACACCAACGCGGGCAACTCCTTCACCCGCTACGACGGGAACGGCGTCCACGTTCAGACGGGCACCCCGTTCCACGCCGCCGAAGGCACCTTCGTGGTGCTGCGGGAACCGGTGGCCGGCGGGGCCGCCCGCACGGGCTGGCTGGAGGACCTCGGCGGCGTCCGGCTCCAGCGTGACGTCGCGGAGCTCGGTGACGGCGCGCTCCGCGTCGAGTTCGCCGGCGGCACCGGGCCGCGTCACGGGGAGTTCACCGTCTATGACAGCCACGGCGCGATCACCCAGCAGGGATTCAACGTGCTGCGGGACGGCCGGGCGACCCCCTACCAGTACGTCGTCACGCACACGCCCGGGGGCGGCGGGACATGGGTGCGCGCCGCCAACCCGCACGCGGGCAGGCCGCCTGCTGACGCCGGCGCTTCCGGTGTGTTCAACGCGGGGAAGGCCGAGGTGTCTCCCGACGGCAGCCGGGTGCGGCTGCTGACGGACAACAAGGTGGAGGTCTTCGACCGCCGGCCGCTGCCGGGGGGCGGCGCGCTCGACTCCTTCCGCCGTACGGGCACCGTCGGCTTCGGGCGCTTCACTCGCCGGACGACCTGGGTGCATTGGGACGACGCGGGTGGTCTGCTCAACCACGGGACGAGGCGCTACGACACCTCCGGCTTCTCCTGGACCGACGTCGACCACCGCGGCAGGGACGTCCACGCCTACCGCGACGGGCTGCAGAAGTTCAAGATCGACGTCGCCGGGAAGACCGAGAGCAAAGCCGGTCACATCTTCGCGGTGAAGGGCGAGGGTGGCAGGTGGAGATGGCACCGCTACGACGCCGCCGGCAACGAGGTGGCGACCGGCGAGCGCACGACGCACTTCGACGGCGGCTGGAGCGACCACTGGACGAATGCGGACGGGCAGCGGGTTCTCGCGCAGAAGCAGTGGGGCCCGATGCACGCCCCGGAGAACGCCGGGCACTACCTGGAGCACAAGTGGGACGCCGCCAAGGGCGGAGTGCAGGACGACCTCTGGGAGCGGCAGTCGCCGCACGGAAAGGACGCGGGGAAGGTCGAGAAGTTGCCCGATCAGGGCCTGCTCACCACCACCCGCTGGTCCGAGCAGCGCCCGCCGCTGTGGGCCCGCAAGGTCCTGATCCGCGCGGCGACGCCCGGGGCTGACGTCGGCCACCTCGCGGGCGACAGGAACTTCCAGATCTACCTGTGGACCAAGGAAGGCGGATCGGGCGCGGGGGGAGGCGTGCGCTACGTCGGCATGGACGGCGGCGTCGTCGACCTCGCGGGCGACGGCTCGTTCGTCCGCTCCGTGACCAAGCTCCACAACGGCGACACCCTCAAGGTGGGCGACGTGGCCGTTCACGACCTGCCTCCGACGGCCAACCTGCCGTGGCAGGACGGCAGGAACACCGGCTACCGGGTGCCGGTGGACGCGCCGACGGCCGGTCGCGGCGGCGAAGGCCTGAGATGGCAGGACCGCTTCCAGGGCGTCGACGGGAACTGGAAGGTCGCCCGTGAGGGGTTCGGCGACGGCTCGGTCCGCGAATACGTGAACGCGAGGCAGGTCGACCCCGCGACCGGCCAGTGGCAGGGCGGCACCAACGGGTCATGGGTGCAGCGCGACGCCCACGGCAACGTGACCGGCGTCTCCCAGACCTGGGACGGCGTCGACGGCCAGGTCGTCGGCCTGGGCACGCCGGACTCGTCGGCGTGGCGGTGGCGGGCGAACGGCGCCGAAGGAGACCGCTTCTTCTTCCGCGGGTCCGACGACCCCAGACTCCCCTGGGACGACTCCTTCCGCGACTTCGACGGGACCGGCAACCTGATCCGAGAGCAGAACATGCTCGACGGCGGCAAACACGTGCAGGCCTGGAAGGTCGAGACCAACGGCGCGGAGAGCTGGCACGTCAACAAGTTCGACAAGTCGGGCAACCTGGTGTCGTACGGCGACGGGCAGCAGGTGCGCCGCCTGTGGTGGAATCCCGAGGCGCAGACGTGGGACGCCGCCTGGTCCCCGGGCAGGCAGCACTGGCGCGACGTGATCCAGAATCCCGGAAGCGACGACGTGGTCGTCCGGGAGGTGCCTCCCCACCTGTCCATGGAGGAGGGCCCACTGCGGGTACGCGAGTACCGGCCCGACGCCAAAGCCCCGACGCCGGGGGCATGGAAGGAGTTCGACCACGGCTCCGTGGTCCGCGAGCGCACCTCCGTGGGCGGGGGCGTCTTCCTGGAGAAGGACGCCTGGCGCGGTCAGTGGCGCCGCTACGACGCCGACGGCCAGGTCATCGCCCAGCGGACCGACAACGGTCTCGTCTTCGAAGGCGGGCCGGACCACCTGCGTCTCACGGGCAACGAGTACGACTTCCGCGGGCCCGTCACGGAGCTGCGCGGCTGGGGCCGCCGCATCCGCGAGGCCAACCGCCTGCCGTGGGGCGAAACGATGTCCGTCGAGAGGACGGCGGCCCTCGACGGCCTCCACGGCCTGCCGGCCGAGCACGCCGGCCGGGTGGTGCTGGGGGAGGCGAAGTACGAGTCCTACCTGTCGGTGCTCGCCAAGAAGGTGGCGCTCGAGTTCGGCCAGGAGTTCATTCTGGAGTTCGGCGCCAACCTGGCGGTCAACGGCATCGTCGCCGAGATCAACAACAAGCCGTTCACCGGCAAGGACGCGCTGAAGGCGTTCGCCAACGCGGCGGTGAGCGCGGGCGTCAAGGGCGTGGCCGGCACCGTGGCCCACGAGATCAGGGGCCAGGGCATCACGACCAAGGCCGTCTGGTCGAACGTCGACGGCGGCAAGCACTGGACGCGCCACCCGAACAACCACGACAAGACCTGGGCCAACGAGTGGGCCGGCAACGAGACGGCCACCCGTTGGCGCGGCGGCACCTACGACTTCGGCTTCGGCGTGGGCACCTCCGTGATCGCCGGCTTCATCAACGGCAGCATGAACGCCGCCGTGTGGGGGGTCACGGGTCCCGACGGGCAGAGCCACATATTGAGCGGCGCCGGGGCCGTGGGCGAGGGAGGCATCTCGATGTTGTCCGCGCTGACCACGGCGTCGAGCGCCGGAGTGGTGAAGAACCTGGCCGTCTTCGGCCTGGGCGGCCGAGGCTTCCACCGGCAGGGCTTCGGCGAGTTCTGGGTGCAACTGGGCTTCAAGATCGGCGAGAAGACCTTCAACTCGTGGCTGTCGTCCACCATCAGGAACGGCATCAACCCGTGGTGGCTCCAGACGCCGCCGAACCAGCAGTGACGTCCAAGGAAATCTTCATGCTCACTCAACAGGGCCGCGTCCACGCGGTCGGGCCGAAAGGCCGCGGCGTGCACCGCACGATCGGCGACGCCGTACGGGCGGCGGCCCCGGGGGACACGGTGCTGATCTCCCCGGGCCGGTACGCCGAGGCGGTGACACTCGGCCGCAGGGTCAGGCTGGTGGCCGAGCACGGCGCGCGGAGCGTGACGCTGGCCGCGCCCGCGGAGGCCGGTCCCGCCCTGACGGTGGAGGGCCCCGACTGCGCCGCGCACGATCTCGTGATCGAGGGCGACCCCGGCGACGCCGTGGTCAGCGTGGCCCCGGCCGCCGGCCTGGTGATGTCCGGCTGCCTGGTGCGGGGCGGGCGTATCGAGGTCCGGGGCGCGGAGGAGCACTCGGCCGGTGAGCCTCCGGAAGAGGAGGACCTGAGGGATCCCGCGCAGCAGGGGCCGGCCGCCGCCGTGCTGCTTCGCGACTGCCGCCTGGAAGGCGCGCGGCTCGCGGCCGTGCACCTGTCAGGTGCGGCGGCGGCCCGGATCGAGGACACCGTCGTGGCCGCCGTCGACGGCACCGGCCTCGTCCTGTCCGGCACCGCCCGCCTCGACGCCGTACGGCTGCGGCTCGACGGCGTCTCCGGTTCGGGGATCCGGCTGCGCGGCCGGGCCCGCCTGCGGCTCGACGACTCCGTCGTTCACCACGCCGGTCGTTCAGGGCTGCTGCTCGAGGACGGCTCACGCGTGTCGGCGGACGACACCCGGATCGACGCGGCCGGGGAGGCGGGAGTGCACGTCACCGGGTCCGCCCGGGCCGACCTGGTGAACTGCCGGATCACCCAGACCGGCGCCAGTGGACTCGTGGTGCGGGACGAGGGCGCGCTCGTCGCCCGCGGCTGCACGGTGGTGAACGCGACGGCCAACGGCCTGCTGGTCACCGGCACGGCGCGCGCCGAGATGACGGACTGCAGGCTCGACCGCTCCGGCTACAGCGCGGTCCATCTCGGCGGATCGGCCACCGCGGCGTTGTCCGACTGCCGGGTCAGGGACGGCGCCGAGCACGGCGTCCATCTCACCGGCGCGGCCCGTGCGGAACTCACCGACTGTGGAATCGCCGGGGTCACGATGGACGGCGTGACCGTCGACGAGCAGTCCGCCGCGACGCTGAGGGGGTGTCGGATCTCGGCCGGCGGCACCGGCGTCCGGGTGGCGTCCCCGGCCGGGTCCCACGCCGAGCACTGCACCGTGACCGGCACCGGCCACACCGGTGTCGAGATCGCCGGGGGAGCCAGGGCGACGCTGGCGGGCAACCGCATCACCCGCGCCGGTGCGGCGGGCATCGTGGTCGACGCCCGCGCCGAGACGACGGTGGAGGGCGGGTCCGTGGAGGACTGCGCCGGCTGCGGCATCGTGGTCTGGACGGACGCCAGGCCCACCGTGACCGGGCTGCGGATCGAACGACCGGCGAAGAACGGCGTCTACCTCGCCGAGGGTGCCGGCGGCACGTTCACCTCGTGCGACGTGGTGCGGACCGGCTTTCCCGCGCTGCACGTGGCGGCGAAGGCCGACCCCGTCTTCCGCCGTTGCCGGGTCCGCGACTGCGCGGAGATGGCCGGCGTCGTGGACGGCGCCGCCCCCGTGTTCGACGACTGCTCGTTCGGCGACGGCGCGCCGCCGCCCCAGGCCGCCGCCTCCCTGCCGTCCGTCTCCGGCACGCCGCCGGTGCCGTCGGCGTCGGGGGAGCCCCACGAGGCGGACGGGCCGGAAGAGCACCTCGACGACCTGCTCGGAGAACTGGGACGGCTGGTGGGCCTCGACGGCGTCAAACGGGACGTCGGGTCGCTGGTGAAGCTCATGCAGACGGTGCGGCGCCGTGAGGAGGCGGGCCTTCCCGCGCCGCCGCTGAGCCGCCACCTGGTCTTCGCCGGCAATCCCGGGACCGGCAAGACCACCGTCGCCCGTCTGTACGGCCGGCTCCTCAAGGCCCTGCACCTGCTGCGCCGGGGGCACCTCGTGGAGGTCGACCGCAGCGCCCTGGTGGGGGAGTACGTCGGGCACACCGGTCCCAAGACGACCGCCGCGTTCAACCGCGCGCTCGGCGGCGTGCTGTTCATCGACGAGGCGTATTCGCTGGTGCCCGCGGGCGGCGGCACCGACTTCGGCCTGGAGGCCGTCGCGACGCTGGTGAAGCTCATGGAGGACCACCGCGACGACGTCGTCGTGATCGTCGCGGGCTACCCCGCCGACATGGCCCGGTTCATCGACTCCAACCCGGGCCTGTCGTCCCGTTTCAACCGCACGCTGCTCTTCGAGGACTACGGCGCCGGCGAGCTGGTCGCGATCGTCGAGCACCAGGCGCGGGAGCACCTCTACGAGCTGACCGAGGCGGCCCGTGCGGAGCTGGCCCTGCAGTTCGAGCGGATGCCGCGCGGTCCCGGCTTCGGCAACGGGCGGTGGGCGCGGCAGGCCTTCCAGGAGATGACCGAGCGCCAGGCGCAACGGGTCGCCGAGGTGGAGGACCCCACGCCCGAGGTGCTGATGCGCCTGGAGGTGGAGGACCTGCCGCGGCTCGGCGGGGCTTCCTGACTCGTCCTGGCACCTGCGCGGCGATGGTCGCCCTTGCTCCGAGAGGCGTGCGGTATGTCCCCGGTTTCGTTTCTCACGGAAGGCGCGCGCGTTTCCGTGAGAAACGAAAAGGGAGGGCCAATGCCCTCGGCCGCGGTCGCCCGGGCGGGGGCACTCCATCAGGGGCGTCCGGACGCGGTCGCCCCGGGGCGGCGGGGCACTCCGTCAGGAGCGATCCGGATGCGGTCGTCCCGGCAGGAGAGATCCCCGCGGCGTCGCCTGGGGTCCGACCTCGTCGCACGAGTCAGTGGGAGAGGGGGCAGGCGGTCAGCGGGTGGGCGAGGCCTCTTCGGCGCGCCGGACGAGGTCTGCGATCCGCGAGGCGAACTCGGGCCACAGGGCACGGGGCAGGCTGCGGCCCATGCCGTCGATGACCGGCCAGCGCCGCCTGCAGGTCGGGCACCGGTGCCTGGGAGAAGTGCGTCGACCGTCCGGTGTCGCGGTTGTCGAAGCGGATGACCTGGAGGCCGCGGCCGGCCAGTTCGGCGCAGAACCCCTCCGGCCAGTTGATCATCTGCGCGCCGCCGCCCATCAGTAGCAGCACGGGCGGTGCCACGTGGTCGCCGAATCGCTCGTAGGTCACCTCGATGCCCGACGGACCGACGTTCAGCGCCTTCTCTTCGCTCATGCCCACCATTTCTTCCCTGACGGCAGGAAGGGTTTCATGGACTTGTGCCCACCCCTCATGCGCGTTTCCCGGAATTCAGCCGACGAGAGCGCATGTTCTGGCCGTCAGGCGCCTCTCGCAAACCCGGTAACCGGCATTACCAGATGACGACACCGCCGTTGACGCTGCGGGCACGGCCGAGGGCGTCAGTGATGTTTCCGAGGCGGCGCCGGATGTAGTCGTCCCGCCAACCGGTCTCAGCCGCGATCGCCGGGATATGGCCGAGCAGCATCTCGCATTCGGCGGCGAAGTCGTCGAGCAGATCCGGCTCGAGCCAGAGATCGGAGTCGGCCAGCGACGGTATGGCCGGCCGATCAGGGTTTGAACCCCTTCTGGTCGCATCGCTGGCTCAGCGAGATCAGGAAGAACCCGACGGCCGCCCCCATGGCCTGGACGTTCGGCTCGCGGCCCGGCTCGGTCGCCAGTCTGTCCAGCTCCTCCTGGTAACTCTGAGCGCCGCTCTTGATATTGCCGAAGCTGGTCTGGAGGTCCTTGTCGTCGGTCTCCAACGCGGCGACCCGATTGAGCGCTTCGACCTTCTGCTTGCCCTCCGTGTCGGAGACGGGGGCACCGCGGTTCAGCGCCCACCCCTGGGGGTCGATCTTCGCGTCCTTCAGGATGGTGTAGGCCTCGGCGCAGGTGTCGGCGGGGTTCGGGCCGCCGCAGGCTGTCAGGGAGGCTGTGAGGACCGCAGACGAGGCGAGGATCGCGAGCTGGCGCGGATGCATGGCGCCAGGATGATCGTCAGTCACGCGCCCCGTCAAGACGGGGCCGCCGCCTCGATCAGAGTCCGGGCTCGCCGGGACGCCCCGTCGTCGCGGGGCGCCTCACGCCAGGAGTTCGCGGACACGCGGGATGACCTGCGTGCCGTAGAGCTCGATGTTGGTCATCAGCGCCTCATGCGGGAGGCCGCCCATGGCGTACTTGAGGTCGAAGCGGTTCGCGCCGAGCGCGGTGAGGTTGGCCGCGATCTTCTGTGCGACCGTCTCCGGCGACCCGACGTAGAGCGCCCCGTGGGGCCCGATCTCGCGGAGGAACGACTGCTTGCTCGGGACGGCGAACCCGCGGGTCTTGCTGACGTTGCGGATGACCTCCAGGTAGCGCGGCCAGAACTCGTCACGGGCCTGCTCGTCCGTCGCGGCGACGTGCCCGGGGGAGTGCACGCCGACGGGCAGCGGGGCGCGTCCGAACTTCTCCAGCGCCTGCTGGAAGAGCTGGGAGAACGGCGCGAAACGCGCCGGGGATCCGCCGATGATCGCGAGCATCAGTGAAAATCCGTGACGCGCGGCGCGGACGACCGACTGGGGGCTGCCGCCGACGCCGATCCACGCGGGGAACGGCCCTGACTCGGTGTGCGGCACGACGTCCTGGTCGCGGAGCGGGGCGCGCATCGTGCCCTGCCAGGTGACCGGTCCGCCCTTGAGCAGCTCGGCGAACAGCTCGGCCTTCTCCTCGAAGAGGCTCTCGTAGTCGGACAGGTCGTAACCGAAGAGCGGGAACGAGTCGATGCTGGAGCCCCGTCCGAGGACGACCTCCGCCCTGCCGCCGGAGATGGCGTTAAGCGTCGAGTAGCGCTGGAACACCCGGACGGGATCGTCCGAGCTCAGCACCGTGACCGCCGATCCAAGGCGGATCCGGGTCGTGCGCGCGGCGATCGCGCCGAGGACCACGTCGCCCGCGGGCATCGGGAAGTCGTCGGTGTGGTGCTCGCCGATTCCGAAGAAGTCCACGCCGACCTGGTCGGCGAGGACGCCCTCTTCGACGACGTTCCTGATCGTCTGGGCGTGTGAGAGCGGGTGGTCGTCTTTGTCGTGGGTCAGGTCGCCGAAGGTGTCCAGCCCGAGGACGAGGGGGAACATCGCGGGTTCGCCCGCGGTGGTCTGTACGTCGGATGACGGTGTCGTGGTCACGTCGAGTCTCTTCGTCTGATGGTGAGGAAAAAGGGAAGGGGTAATCCGTCAGGCGGCTTCGACGGAGACGGCCCGCTCGAACGCGTCGCGGCGCAGCGACGCGCCGAAGACGGGGCCGCCGGGTTCGAACAGCCGGCCGTTGCTCAGGCCGCGCAGCCGGACGGCGTCGTAGCCGATGCGCTCGACGACCTCCGCCACGAGGTCCACGGCGCCCGCGTCGTCGCCGGCCACGCCGAGCGCGCGGCGGTCCGGCGCACCCGCGGGCCGTCGTTCCTCTTCGACCTCGTGGTAGCCGGTGTGGTTGAAGGTCTTGACGATCGTCGACTGGGCGAGCCGGTGCTGAACGATCTCGCTGCTGCCGTACCGGCGGTCTTCGAACATCGCCTGAACGCCGTCGGTGGGCGGCCAGTAGTTCATCGTGTCGACGACCAGCTTTCCGGCCACCAGCGCCGGGTCGAAGGTCGCGAACTTGTGCAGCGGGATCGCCAGCACCACGATGTCGGCGTCGGCGACCGCCTCGGCCGCCCAGCGGGGTTCGGCTCCCGGCACGAGGATCCGGCTGATGAGCGCGATCTTCTCGGGGTCGCCGGAGGCCGAGATCGTCACGTGGTACCCGGCCTCGACCGCGACCCGTGCGATCACCGGGCCGACGTGCCCGGCGCCGAGCACGGCGATGCGCGGTGACGGAACGGCACTGTCAGACATGGAGATCCTCTCGGCTGGTGGCGGTCTGTTCCGGGCGAAGGTGGTTCTGCAGGGTCCGCAGGATGTCGGCGAGCGCCTCGAACTGCTCCGGCGTCAGGGCGTCGGCGAAGTTCCGCTTGATGGCCAGCGCGTGAGGTGCGGTCGCACCGCGGAACATCCCGGCTCCGTCCTCCGTGAGCGACACCTCGGCACCACGGCTGTCGGTGGAGCAGTCATCACGGCGGATCAGGCCGCGCCTCTCCATCCGCCCGAGGTGATGGGACAGCCGGCTTCGCTCCCAGTCGATGACCGCCGCGAGCTCCGACGACCGCAGTCGGCTGCCGTGCGCCTCGCTCAACGCCAGCAGCACGGCGTAGTCGGCCGGAGAGAGGCCGGAATCCCGCAGCAACTGCGCGCCCAGGATTCTGCGCAGCTCGGCGGTCGTGTCGACCAGTGATCGCCAGATCGCGAGCTCTCCCACCGACATCCGCCGCCGCGCCGCCGCACGGGTGACGCGGTCGCCGTCTCTCATGGTCCGCACCTCATTTCGTTGACGCGTCAATCATTAGCATATGGTTGACGCGTCAATCAAATTCGGAAGGGGCGGCGATGGAGAGCACGCGATGATCGTCGGTCGTCGCATGGTTCCACGGGCCGAAGGTCGACGATCTCCACGAGTGTGATGGTTTGCCGGAAAGGCGTGAGTCACGGGATCGTCCATCAGTATGATCGCTGGCCGGAACGATCTCCCCCCGGAGGGCTGAGCCGTGATCTTCATGAGGTGGACGGGGTTCGGATGCCTGTCGCCGCTGCTCTTGATCGCCTTGTTCTTCGGCGGCGTGGGCGCCGGGTGGGCCCTCACGGGAGGCGACGACATCCAGGTCGCGTTTCTGACCGGGGCGGGCCTGATGGTGCTCCTGGCGCCGCTGCACTGGCTGCTCGGACTGGCGCTCAACTCCAAGCGGACGCCTTCCGGGCGTAGGTGGCACGACGAGCACACCTACTTCGACCAGCCGGTGCAGTACGGGTTCGTCCCTCAGTTGGTGTTCGCACTGATCATCGGATCGATCGCGCTCGGCCAGCTGACCTCTCCGCTGTACGGCTGGCTGATGTTCGTCGGCGTCCCGGTAGCGGCGCTGGTGGCCTACGGACTCCTCGACAAGGAGCGCCGCCTGGGCCCGGTGAGCGACTTGGCCCTCGGCTACACGCTGGTGATGCTCGTGATCGGGTCGATCGCGGTCGGCCAGTTGACCTCTGCGCTGTACGGCTGGCTGATGTTCGGCGGAGCCCTGCTCGTCGCGCTGATGGTCTACGTCAGGATCGGTTCGCGGCGGCAACTGCGCAGCGTCGCCGACCGCAGGGAGTTCGCCGCGGGACGCGGCTGGCTCTACAAGAACAGTGGCGGTGACCTCACGCTGCGCTGGCGGGACCTGTTCGGCAAGAAGGCCTTCACGATAGGCCCGTTCGGGATCCTCGGAGGTGAGGTGGAGGGACTGCCGTTCACCGCGTTCGACAGCGAGCCGGGCGGGCCGGAGACACGCCGGACGTACTGGGCCGTCCACCTGCCGGTCGCCTACCCACGCGTCCAGGTGCTGTCGGCGCGGGGGAGCGGGATCGACGGTCTGTTCTCCGCGTTCGCGAGCGGCGTCCCGTCCGCGACGCCTGACGACCTGCGCGCCGAGACCGCCGACGCCGCGTTCGGGCAGGCGCTGCTGACGCCGCAGGTCCGCTCGGCCACGGTGGCGTTCGGGCTGGTCGGCTGGCGGATCGAGGGCCGCGATCTGCTCCTGGTCCGGTCGCGCGCCAAGCCGCACACCGCCGACGAGGTCGCGCAGGTCGCCGCCCACCTGGCCGGGCTCGCCCGCCAGTTGCCCGCCGACCTCGCGAGCCGCTTCGGCGCCCCGCCCAGCACCGACATCCCACTGCGAATGGCCGGGGCCGCGTGAAGGCGGCTCACCATCTGCGAAGGCGCCGCACGACGAGTGACGCTCCGGACCTCACAGGAGCACGTCAGGGGCCGAGGCGGTGGCGAGGACCTCGTTGAACCCCTCGGTCGAGCTGGGGTGGGTGTAGATGGCGTCGCGGAGTTCGCCCGCCGTGACCCCGTGGCGTATGGCGAGGGCGACCGTGTTGACGAGCTCCTGCGAGTCGACGCTGAGCAGGGCGGCGCCCAGAATCCGGTCGGTGCCGGCGTCGATGACGAACTTCATCAGTCCACGGGTCTCCTCGACGATCCGGGCGCGGGGCATCGCGGCGATCTCCACGATCGGCTTCGTGGCGATCTTCACCTGGTGCCCTTGGTGACGCGCCTGCCTCTCCGTGAGGCCGACCGTGGACAGCGGCGGCGTCATGAACAAGGTGTGAGGGACCGCCCGGCGGTCCGCCGTCGATCGTGCGCCTGTGCCGATCAGCTGGTCGGCGACTATGCGGCTGTCGTCGAGTGAGATGTAGGTGAACTGCGGCCCTCCGTTCACGTCGCCGACGGCGAAGACGTGTGGCTGGCTGGTGCGCAGATGTTCGTCGACCTCGATCGCCCCGCGCTCGGTGGTGCGGATGCCGGCGGCCTCGAGCCCGAGCCCGCGGGTGGCCGGCGAGCGGCCGGCGGCGACGAGGATCGTGTCCGCCTCAAGCGTGTGCCGCGCCCCGTCCTTCTCGTAGGCGATGGTCGCGCCGTCGTCCCCGTCCCTGACCTCGGTGACCCGGGCTCCTGTGACCAGCGTGATCCCTTCGCCCTCGAGGATGCCGACGGCCGCCGCGGCCACGTCGTCGTCCTCGCGGCGCAGGATCCGCGGGGAGACCTCCAGGACGGTGACCTCGGCGCCGAACCGGCGGTACATCGCGGCGAACTCGATGCCGAGGTAGCCGCCGCCGAGGACGGCGAGCCGCCGGGGCAGCTCCGTCGTGCTGATCAGATCGGTGCTCGTCGTGGCGTACCTGCTGGCGGCCAGGCCGGGAATGTCGGGGATCACCGGTTCGGAGCCCGTGTTGACGACGATGGTCTCCGCGGTGATCGTGAGCCGGTCGGCGCCCGCGCTGACCTCGACGGTCTTGGGGTCGACGAACCGTGCCCGGCCGGTGACGACCGTCACGGCGTCGATCGTGTCCAGCATCAGGAAGTTCTTGCCGCGAAGCAGCGTCGTCAGCCGTTCCACCGAGCCGACGGCCTGCCGGTACCACTCCTGTGAGGAGTCGTCCCGCCGCCGCGACTCGGCGTGACGGACCAGCGCCTTGGTCGGCACACACCCGATGTTGATGCAGGTGCCTCCGTACATGCGGTCGGACTGCTCGACCATCACCACACGCCTGCCGAGGCGGCCGAGCGTCGCGGCGAGCGTCTTGCCGCCCTTGCCGAATCCGATGACCAGGACGTCGACGTTCAAACCGTTGCTCAACTCGTTCATGCGTCTAGAATCCAACCGAACGAGAGAGACGACAAGGCGCTGAAATCTCGATTTCTATCGCGAAAGTATCATGGACCCGGTAAGCCATCTGATCCGTCTGGCCCGTCTGCGCGGCGCCGTCGACAAACGCTGCCTGCTCGCGGGTGACACGACGATCGACAACGGGACGCGCCCGGCAGGCGAGGCGCCCTTCCATCTGCTCCTGGAGGGCGAGTGCACCCTCGAGCTCGCCGACCGGAGCCTCGACCTCGTGCCCGGGGACGTCGTGCTGCTTCCACGGGGACGCGCGCACCGCGTCCACACCCGCGGCCGGGGACCCCGGAGGGCGCTGGTCGAAGAGGCGGGCGGCGCGTTCCCGACAGCGCGCAGCCAGGGGGCCGCGAGCGAGATCGACCTGTTCTGCGGCCACTTCGCGTTCGGGCCGGGCGCCGGCGAACTGCTCTTCCAGAGTCTGCCCGACCCCCTGCACGTGTCGTTCGGCGCGGAGGCCGGCGAACCCGTGCGGATGCTGAGCGCGCTGATGCGCAGCGAGGCGCAGAACGACGGCCCGGGCACGACGGCGATCGTGATCTCCCTGTGCGACGCGCTGCTCGCGATGGTGCTGCGCAGCACGTCGAACCGCCGCCTCGCCGGCGACGCCCTCTGGACGGCCGTCGACGACGAGCGCCTGCGCGCGGTCGTCGACGCCGTGCTCGGCGATCCCGGGCGCGACTGGACCATCCCCGAATTCGCCGGACTCGCCGCGATGTCGCGCGCGACCTTCATCCGCCGGTTCACCCGCGCGACGGGCATGACCGTCGGAGACTTCCTCACCCGCGTCCGGATGATTACCGCCGCCGAGCTGCTCACCGCCGGCGACCGGCCGGTCGGCGCCGTTGCGGCCGAGGTCGGCTACCGGTCGGAATCGGCCTTCGGCCGCGCGTTCCGCGAGGCGACGGGGACCACCCCGGCCCGATTCCGGCGGACCACGACCCGCTCCTGACAGGACGGAGCGCCCGGTGTCCGAGCGCTCCGGCCCATCGGAGATCACGAGCGGGTGGTGGATTCGCGGTGAAATCCCTTCGGGGACAATTACGTGTTCCCGTGCCCCCGTAATTGATTTCGACCTGCACCGTCATTCATCGACGGAATTCGATTGCCGGATTGACGAATGCGCGTCCCTTGACGGCGGGGCCATGTGTTCAGCCGGTCACTTCGGAAAGGCGACCAGTGCGTCCCGGCGGACCTTCGCGGGCTCCGCCGTACGACGCTGGATCTTGCCGCTCGCGGTCACGACAACGAGCGTGTTGTGCATCTTGCCCTTGACCCGGACCATCAGCCGGCCGTCCTTGAGGTACATGGCGCCCAGCAGGGTGCCGCGGACGGGGATCGCGACCGTCTTGCCCGTCTTGGTGTCGACGATCGTGGGGCGGAACCCGTAGGGCCACATGCCGTCCCCGCCCGGGTCCGAGGGGGTGAGCCGGTGGACGATCATCCGGCGGCCGTTGGGTGACAGGCTCTGGACATGGTTGGCGTACCTGATGCCGGGGACCTTGCGCGACGTGTGCGTCCTGACATCGAGCAGGTGGACGCCTGCCGTGCCCCCGGAGTATCCGGCCAGGTAGCGGCCGTTGCCCGACCACGCGAGATGGCAGGAGCCCCGGATCCGGCCGATGACGTATCTCTTCGTCCCGTCCGCCTTGGCGGCCGCGATGACCGGCACTGTGGATTTCGCCCGGGAGGGGTAGGCGACGGTCTTCGAGTCCGGTGAGAAGACGGGGGTCTCGCAGGGCGCGTGGCCCGCGTCCGTGGCGATCGTCCGGTCCCCGATGGCACGGCCGGTCGCGGTGTAGCGGGTGACGTGCACCTTTCCCTGATAGACCCAGGCCGCCTTGGTGCCGTCCGGCGACACCGCGACCTGGGTGATGCGCCTGCCCCCGCCCAGCGTCGCCACGCGTAACGGGGCCCCCGGCCGTGCCCAGACGATCTGGGCCGCACCCGTTGCGTTGAACCGCACGTAGACGCTGCCGCCGGCGCCGCCACCGCTGCCGCTACTGGTGCCGCCGAGCGCCGATGAAGCGGCGACGGCCGGCGGCTTCGGCGTCGTGGCGGCCGCCGTCGGGGCGGCGCCCGCCGCCTCCCAGGCCACCCCGGACACCATGACCAGGGCCGCCCCCGTCGTGGTCAGTACCCCTCGAATCGACTTCATTTCTGCCCCCTTGTTCATTTCCCGTCGACCTTTTGATGCCGGTTCGAGGGAAAAAGTTTGAACACCGTTGTGTCACGGGCGGGAGCATTCGAATTTCCGGTCGCGCCGTACCGGAATCGGGTGCGCACCGAGATATCGGCCGGGGCTGTAACGAATACGAGCCGGCGCTCATTCGCTCGAGTTCAGCCCGGTTCCCCGGCGTGCTCGTCGGGGGACAGGGCCGGGATGTCGGCCGGATACAGGCTGACCAGGAGGCCGTACGCCTCTCCTCGCGGGGCGCCGGACGGGGGCGGGTCGGTGGCGTACTCGCGGAGCCGGACGGCCAGCGCCTCGGCCTCGTCCTCGGTGAGCCAGAGGTGGCGCAGCATCGTGCGGCCGCCCTGCCCGGGACCTGGGGGGAGCATCTCGGCCAGCGCGGCGTTGATGAGGAACTCCGGGCCGACCTCCGCGTCCTCGCCGAGTTTGAAGCCCCGGCTGACCAGCGCGAAGTACTGTTCGGTGCCGCCGCGGACCTGCCGGGTGGACGCCAGGCGGACGAGGCCCGCCTCCCGGAGGATCCGCACGTGATAGCCGATGGTTCCCTTGGTCGAGCCGAGTGCCGCCGTCAGCTGGGCGAGCGTCGCGGGCCGCTGCCGCAGCAGGTTGACCAGGCGATGGCGCACGGGATGACCGAGCGCCCTGAACTGCGCCGGTGAGCGCAGGACCAGCTGCTCCTGCTCGGGCGACTCGTCTTCCATCCATCAAGTGTCGAGGAATGTCGACGCTTTGACAAACGACCGGGCCGGACTCCAGACTCAGTCAAGCGTTGAGAGTTCTCGACGCTTCATTCGGTTCGAAGGGATCATCGATGCCCGTCTCCACGGCACATGTCGCCACCTCCCGCCCTTCTCGCTACATCAAGCAGCTCGTCTCGCACATGGGCCACAAGGTGACGGCTGAGCTCTCCGGCGATGGCAGGGGGACCCTCGCCTTCGCCCAGGGCACGTGCGTGCTCACACCGGCGCGAGACCACCTCGAACTGATCGTGACGGCGGCGGACGCCGAGGCCGTCGCGGGTGTCCAGGACGTCGTCACCCGGCACCTGGTGCGGTTCGCCGCCCAGGAGGAGCTCGACGTGGAGTGGACGGAGCCGGTCGAGGGGACCGATCTGCAGCTCGTCGAACCCGTCGTCGGCGACTATCTGCTCACGCACTGCACCCCGCCCGGAGAGGTGCTCGACGAACTGGTCGTCGCGACGCGGGAGGCCACCGGCGACGCGTCCGGCATGCAGGTCTCCCGGGACGAGGGCGCCCTGCTGACGATGCTGGTGCGACTTGTCGGCGCGCGCAACGCCATCGAGGTGGGCGTGTTCACCGGCTACTCCTCGATCTGCATCGCCCGGGGACTGCTCGAGGGCGGGCGGCTCCTCGCCTGCGACGTCAGCGACGAGTGGACCTCCATCGCCAGGGACTACTGGGAGCGCGCCGGCGTGGCGGACCGGATCGACCTGAAGGTCGCCCCGGCCCTCGAGACGCTGCGCGCGCTCCCCGCGGAGCCGTCCGTCGACATCGCGTTCATCGACGCCGACAAGGAGAACTACCCGGCCTACTACGAGGAGATCGTCCAGCGGCTGCGTCCCGGTGGCCTGGTCGTCCTGGACAACGTGTTCCTCGGCGGCCGAGTCATGGACCCGGCCTTCCAGGAGGAGCGCCATCTGGCGATGCGCGCTCTGAACGATCTCATCGCGACCGACCCCCGGGTCGAGTCGGTGATGTTGCCCGTGCGGGACGGCGTGACCCTCGCCCGCAGGCGCTGACCGGCGGCTCCCCAGGGCCGGCGATCAGCGGGGCTGACCGGCGGGATGTTGTGGTTGATACGGAAAAGTTGGTTCGGGTCGTACTTCGCCTTCAGTGCGGCCAGCCGCCGGTAGTCCGCCTCGGTGTAGGCCCGCCTGACCCGCTCGGGAGCCGAGTCGTGGTCGAACAGGAACCCCGGAAGCATGGCGCCGGTGTCCCACCGCCGGAGCCGCCCCAGCACCTCGTCGGCGGCCTTGCGCGCCGCGTCGGCCTGCCCGGCCGGGGCCGGCATCCGCAGCCACAGGTGGAAGGCCGCGCCCTGGGTGCTGACCGCGTGCGGGCGGCCGGGCGGCCGGTTCAGCGCCCCGCCCAGGTGACGTAGCTCGATGCCGGGGAACGGGCCCCCGGGCGCCGACGGGTCGATGAACGAGACCAGCTCCTCCACGGCCTCGTCGTCCAGTTCGTTTAACAACGCGCCGCGCAGGTGCGCCATGACCGGGTGCTTGGGGTCCTGGTAGATCTCGGTGATCTGCGTGTACGGCCTGGCGCCGCAGGTGTCCTTCTCCGGGCCGAGCGCACGCAACGGCTCCACCAGCCGCGCGCCCTGTTCCCCGTCCCCCGTGTAGACCACCCGGAACTGCACGAACGAGCGGCCACGGAACTCCTCGGGCAGCTGTGGCGCGTCAGGGAAGCGCAGCAGCGTCACGGAGGACGACATCTCGTCCGGCTGCTCCTTGACCCAGGCCAGGTAGGAGCCGAGCACGTGGGCGGCGTGCCTGGGGTCCTCGCCCGGGTAGTAGAGCTCACCGCCGTAGACGGTGCGCAGCGGCAGCAGCTCGATCTCGGCCGCGACCACGACACCGAAGTTGCTCTTGCCGCCCCGCGCCGCCCAGAACAGGTCGGGCTCCCGGGTCGGCGAGACGGTGCGGAGCAGGCCGTCGGCGGTGACGATGTCGAGCGAGCGGACGTGGTCGGCGGCGAAGCCGTACGTGCGGCAGGCCAGCGGGAGCCCGCCACCGGTCAGGTAGCCCATCACCCCGACCTGGCCGGAGGAGCCGCACAGGGGCGCGAGGCCGTGCTCGGCCGCCGCGGTGAGCACGTCACCCCACCGCAGCCCGGCTCCGATCCTCGCGGTGCCGGCCCGCGGGTCCACCGACAGCTCGCGCAGCTCCCCGGTGGCGATGAACACGGCCCCATCCGCAGGCACCGACTTGCCGTGCCCGGTCGACTGCACCGCGACCGGGCGTCCTGCCGTCGCCGCGAACCGGACGGCGGCGGCCACGTCATCGGCGTCTGCGGCGACCACGACCGCCGCGGGCCGGTGCTCGACCGTCAGCAGCCAGCCGGAGCAGGCCTCCTCGAAGCCCTCGTCACCGGGGTAGAGCATGCGCCCCCGGATCGGCGCGCTGCCGTCGGGTGCGAACGAAACAGTGAAGGAATCGGTCTGGTCGTCGTGGCGCGCCAGACCGGTCCAGACCTCCGTGGGGGTCTGGTCATCCGCCTTGCTCATGAGAGATCACACCTCTACACAACGAGATTGTTGGACTGACCAACGTTGGTATGACCAACAATACACATAATCGTGGGCGCGGCCAACAACTTGCTAGATTGCCCCCGTGGACACCCCAGAGGGACCGCCGCCGCAGCGGCTGCGCACGCTGCCGAGCAGGTTGACCAACCAGGCGGCACAGACCGCCAACCGGATCGTGGGTCAGGCGCTCGCCCAAGCCGGCGTCCGGCGCTACCACTACGCCCTGCTCGCCACGCTGGAGGAGTACGGCCCGGCCAGCCAGGCCGCCCTCGGCCGCCGCACCGGCATCGACCGCAGCGACATGGTGGCGACCGTCAACGACCTCGCCGAACGGGGACTCCTCGAGCGCGCACCCGACCCGGAAGATCGCCGGCGCAACGTCATCACCATCACCGGGGCAGGCCGAAGGCAACTCACCGACCTCGACCGGCTAGTCGCCGCCGCCCAGGACAAGTTCCTCGCCCCGCTGCCCGAGGCCGACCGGCGGAACCTGATCGACCTGCTCACCCGCCTCGCCGATCATCACGGCGACAGGCACGACTGAGGTGTCGTTCGCCCGCCCACCGGCTGAGGAGACCGGGCCTCCGCCGCGGCGGCGTCAGAAGCCGATGGACGCGGCGACGGGCAGGTGATCGCTGCGGGTGGCGGGCAACGTCCAGGAGGAGACCGGTTCGACGCCCCTGACGAGGATCTGGTCGATGCGGGCCATGGGGAACGCCGCGGGCCAGCTGAAGCCGAACCCGTCACCCGCCGCGGCCTGGGCCGAGCGCATCTGCGAGGTGACCGGGGACAGAGCCCTGTCGCCCGCCGTGCCGTTGAAGTCGCCCACGAGGACGGTCCTCTTGACGGGGTCGTCGCGCACGGCCTCGGCGAGGAGTCTGGCGGACGCGTCGCGCTGGTCGGCGGTGAAGCCGGCGTCGAGGTTGACCCGCACCGACGGAAGATGGGCGACGAAGACGGCCAGGGGTCCGTGGGGGGTCTGGACGGTGCTGCGCAGGGCGCGTGACCACTCCATGATGCCGACCGAGTGGGTGTCGGACATCGGGTACTTGCTCCACAGCCCGACGGTGCCCCGGATCGCGTGGTACCGGTACGCGCCGGCCAGGGCCTTTTCGTAGACCGGTATCGCGGAGGCGGTGAGCTCCTCGAGCCCGACCACGTCGGCGCCCGAGGCGATGAGGGCCCGGGCGGTGCCCTCGGGGTCCGGGTTGTCGTTGTTGACGTTGTGGGAGGCGACGATCAGGTCCCCGCCGTCCGACCGCTTGTCGAGGAGCGTGCGGCCGAAGAGGGCGAGCCAGATGACGGCGGGCAGCGTCAGGGCGACCAGGGCCGTCGCCGAGCGGCGGGCCAGCGCGAAGGCCGCGAGCAGGGGGACGGCCAGCCCCGTCCACGGCAGGAAGGTCTCAGTGAGGCTGCCGATGTTGCCGGCCCGGTTGGGGATGTGGGCGTGCAGCACCATCACCAGGGCGGGCAGAAGCGCCACACCCCCGATGATCCTCCCGCGCCGCCACATCCCGTTCTCCCGACGCCTCTCGTCGGTCTCACCGCCGTCACCCTCACGCGAGGTGGCGTCGGCTGTCGTCGTCATGTGGCTTCACTTCCCCTCGTGGCGTGCCGCCAGAGCCGAGGGCAGCGAGTCTTGAACCGCAGCGACCACCTTCTGGCCGTTGTCCCGACCCGCCGGGGAGATCCCCTTGGGGGAGCGGTGCGCGCGTGCAGGTTCATCTTCGCCCCGCAGGCTACCCGAGCATCGGCGTCTTGGCGGATGATCCGAAGCCCCGGTGGAGATCGGTATCACGGCAGACTCTGCCCGATGCGGATGTCCGCCGTGTCGGCGTCGTGCGTCGGCGCCCGCTCAGGTGCGTGTCGGACGTGTATCAGTCCTGGACCGCGCGCCGCCCGGGAGGCGGAGCTCGGCGACGGCGCCGCCGTCGGGGGCGTTGCCGAAGGTGAGCTCCGCGCCGATCACCTGGGCCTGGCCGAGGGCGATGGTCAGGCCGAGGCCGTGCCCCTGGCCGCGCTCGGCCGCACCGGTCCGGAACCTCTGAGGCCCCTCTGCCAGCAACTCGCGGGGGAACCCCGGACCGTGATCGCGTACGGCGATCGTCGTGCCGTCGACGGTCACCTCGACGGGGGACACGCCGTGACGGTGCGCGTTGGCCACGAGGTTGGCGATGATCCGGTCGAGACGGCGCGGATCGGTCTCGGCGACCGGATCACCCGTGACGGTCAGCCGCACCTGGAGGCCCGCGCGGCGTACGGAGTCCTCGACGACCCGGCCGAGCGGCACCACGGCGCGCTCGGCCCGTTCGGCGCACGCGTCGAGGCGGGAGATCTCCAGCAGGCTCTCGACCAGGGACCGCAGCACCCGCACCCGGTCGCGTACGAGGTCGGCGGCCTCGCCTTCCGGCAGCAGCTCGGACGCGGTGGTCAGGCCCATCAGCGGGGTGCGCAACTCGTGGGCGACGTCGCCGGTGAAACGTTGCTCGCTCACCAGCCGGTCCCGCAGGCTGTCGGCCATCGTGTCGACGGCGGCCGCGATCTGGGTGATCTCGTCGCCGCCCGAGCCTCTCGTTCCGATCCGGGCGTCCAGGTCGCCGGCCGCGATGCGCCGCGCGGTCCCGGCCACCCGTCTCAACCGCCGGTTGGGCAGCTCGGCGGCCAGCGCCGCCAGCGGCACGACGACGGCGAGCACGGCGAGCGAGGCCTCGACGATGTGCCGGTCGAGCGCCTGCAGGCTCCGCAACTCCGACCCCAACTCCATCTGGACGGCGATCACCTGGCCGTCGACCGACTCGGCGGCCCACATCCACGGTGTGTCCGGCCGACGGTCGTCGTACCAGAAGCTGACCTGTCCCGGGCCCCTGACCTGGCGGACGAGCGCATCGGGCATCGCTCCCGGATCCTGCAGGGGGTCGGCGACCCCGGTCCGCCGGTATTGGTCGACCACGGGCCCCAACGCGTTCGTGGCCCGCTCCCTGCCGATGGACATGGAACGGTCGAAGGTGCTCCGATGGACCAGCACTCCCACGGCGAGCGCGACCGCACACGACGCCATGGCCACCAGCGCGGCGATCTTCCAGCGCAGCGATCTCCAGTTCAGCAGCTCGCGCGCCGCCCGGACGAGGGTGCCCACCTCAGCGCCGGAGTTTGTAGCCGAAGCCGCGGACCGTCTCGATCCGGTCGGCGCCGACCTTCCTGCGCAGCCGCTGGACGCACAGGTCGACGACGCGGCTGTCGCCGTCCCATCCGTAGTCCCAGACGTTGCGCAGCAGGGTCTGGCGGTCGAGCACGATCCCGGGATTGGCGGCGAACTCCAGGAGCAGCCGCAACTCGGTGGGGGTCAGCGCGACCTGCCGGCCGTCCCGGAACACCTCCAGGCCGTCGGTGTCGATGCGGAGGTCTCCGATGACCAGCCCCGATCCCGGCTTCTCGGGCTCCTCGGCCTCGGCGGAGAAGGTGGCGCGGCGCAGCAGCGAGCGGATCCTCGCCACCAGCACCGCCGTGTCGACCGGCTTCACGACGTAGTCGTCGGCGCCGGCCTCCAGCCCCGAGACCACGTCCAGCGAGTCGGCGCGGGCGGACATCATCAGGATGGGGACCGGGCTCGTCTCCCTGACCCGCCGGCACAACCCGATGCCGTCCAGACCGGGCAACATCACATCCAGCAACAGCAGATCGTGCCGTCCGTCCCTGAAGAGCTCCAGTCCGGTCAGCCCGTCGCCGGCGACGGTCACCGTGTAGCCGTAGCGCTCCAGGGCCATCCCGACGGTCTTGCGGATCACCTCGTCGTCCTCGACGAGCAGCACCGCGACAGGAGCCGATGCCCCGCTAGCGGCTCTCAAATCAGACATCTCTCTCGAACGGCACATGCATCACCAGGACGATACCCGGTCGGAACCGCGGCTCGGCGCGTGCTCCTTCGGGGCCGGAGGCCTCGCTCGCCGGTCGCGGGGCACCCGGAGGAGCGCGGCGGGCCGGGACGGAGGAGGGGCACAGCCGCAGGCCGACCGTGCCCCTCCACCGGGAACGTCGCTCAGTGCGAGAGCACCCGCTGATGGAGATCGGTGACGGTCTTGCGGGCCGACTCCAGCGCGCCCGCCTGCCAGGCGATCATGTAGCTCAGCCAGTCGCCCGCGAAGTGGACGTGGCCGGCCGGCCGGTTCAGCAACTGGTACCCGCCCGTGCGGGACGGCCAGCCGACCCAGGCGCCCTCGATGTGCGGCTGGAGCCTCCAGGAGACCGACACCGAGGCGGCCAGCTCGTCGCGGTACTTCGGTCCGTGGATCTTCATGCCCTGCTCGACCGCGCGCTTCTCCCGCTGTGCGTGGGGGAGCGCGGCGTAGGCGTCCTGGTTGGCGCCGTTGTTGTAGTACCCGATGATCAGGCCGCGCCGCGTGCCGTACCCGTAGGAGGGATACCACATGACGGACAGGTCGAGATCGGTGTTGGTGATGCCTCCGTAGATGTTCTCGTCGGTCTCCCACCACCGGCGGCGGTACTCCAGCCCGATCTTGCCGGAGGACGTCACGGTCGGCATGGACAGGGCGGCCTGCACGTCGGGCCCGAGGTTGTGCGGGGTCTTGGCCAGGATGTGCGGCGGCATGGCCGCGACGCAGAAGTCCGCCGTGACCTTCCGCTTCCTGCCGTGGGCGTCCTGGTACTCGACCTCGACCCCGTCGGCCAGGTCGGTGATCCTCGTGACCGTCGACCTCAGCGAGATCTTGTGCCTGCCGATCGCGTCGGCGAACGCCTTCGGGATGGCGTCCATGCCGCCGACCGGCTGGAACATCAGCATCGCCTGGTCGTAACCGAACTCGAACGAGAACCGCTGCCCGACGCCGCTGGCGAGCACCTCCGACAACGACGGCACGGGCCCGAGGATCGTGCCGGGCTGCTCGCCCGCGCCCGGGTCGACGCTGTAGCCGCGGTGCTCGTTGCCGGTGTAGGCGAAGCCGCTCGCCTTGTTGCCGATCGAGCCGAAGCCGCGGAGGAAGGACAGGAGGCGCTCCTTGTCGTCCGCGGTCAGCTTGGCGTCGAGCGCGCCGCTGTCCGTGGCGGTCGAGAGCAGTTCGGAGATGTAGCCGTAGACGTCCGCCTTGGCCGTACGCCAGCGGACCGGGGAGGTCATCCCCGCCGACGCGTTGAAGATGTACGACTGCGAGTTGGAGTTGGTGAAGACCTCCAGGGGGACGCCGAGCTCACGGCAGTAGTCCATGGTGACCATCCACTGCGCGAGCCTGGCGGGGCCCGCGTTCATGTAGATGCCGTCGGAGAAGCGGGCGGTCTGGGTCGAGCCGTCGAGCTCGGTGATCTTGTCGCCGCCCCTGATGGTCCAGTTGCGGCCGCCGACCCGGTCGAGCGCCTCGAGCACGGTGCAGTCGTAGCCGGCCTTGCCGAGTTCGTAGGCCGTGGCCAGGCCCGCGATTCCGGCGCCGAGGATCACGACCTTCTTCGCGGCCCTTCCGGTCAGGGAGAAGTCGGATGGTTGAGGGGGGACGAAGGCCGTGCGGGCCGCCGCCTCGGCGGTCGGCGCGAGGCCGAGCGCGCCCATCGTGGCGAGAAGTGCACCGGCTCCTCCGGTCGCGCCCACCGCTGTCAGGAATCCACGCCTGCTGTAGCTCACAGACACCTCCAAGATCTCTGGAGGCAAGTGTGAGGACGATCTGTTGCCGGAGATCGACGATCATGTTCCGGGCCAATTTCTCCCAAACCGAAATAAATTACGAAATTCCATGATTATTGCGGCGGTGTTTCCGGAACCCGTCGTCCGGCCGCGGCGGCGGCATCCTCGGAGGCATGGAACGGCCCGCCGCTTTCCGGTTTCGCTCACCAGGAACGATCATCCGGACACATAATCGACGTGTGGGAATCCGCAATCCCGACGATGTCCGCATTTCCCCAGAAGTCATCGCGGCCGCCGTTCCCAGAGAGAACGACGCACGGGTCCTGTGGGCCCGTGCGAGAGCAGGGCTGCTCGCCGCCGCCCCGGTGGCGGTCGTCGCGTTCGTCCTGGTCCAGACGACCGGATCGTCATGGTGGTTCGTGCCCGTCTGGCCCGTCGCCCTGGCCGTCGCGGCGTACGCCGACGGGGTCGTGCTCCTGCACCGGGAGGCGGAGCGCTCCGCGCGGAACGGCCGTGTCGCCGGGTCGCTGTTCGCCCGGGCGCTCGGGAGCGCGAGGGATGTGCGCGCCGAGGATCTGCGGCCCGGCGACTGGGCGGCCTCCAAGGCCGAGTACGCCGAGAAGACCAGACCCATCCGCCGGCGGAACTCGGACAACGAGGCGGACCACCTCCGGCGGAAGGCGCAGCGGGAGGAGCGTGAACGCGAGGCGAACCTCAAGTTCACGATGGATCTCGCGGAATGGACGGCGAATCCGGAGGGGCCGCGGCCGACCCGGCCCCGCGTCCCGGGGGTCCCGAAGCCGTACCGCCATCCGCTGCCTCCGCCGGAGTTCGCACCCGTCCTGGTGCGCGACCTCTCCGGGGACGAACGCACGTCAGGGGTCTGGTTGGCTGGCCGGTCCCTCGCCCGGGCGGGCGCCGCCGACCACTTCCTGTGCGTTGGCGGGGGAGCGCCGGTACGCGTCGAGAAGGAGGACGCCACGCTCGCGGAGGCGGTGTCCACCCTGATGGCGGCGCTCTCGTCCTCCTGGGTTCAGGAGAGCGCCCTGGTGGCGTCCATGATCGAGGCAGGGCATCCGCCCCGGTCGGCGCGGCACGCCGTGCGGGCCTGCGTGGCGGTCGGGCTCGCCGTGCCCGACCCCGAACGGCGCCGCACCCTGCTCGAGGGGCTGCCCCGGTTGCGGGCGAGGCTGGGCGTCGAGGCCCGAGACCACAGGCTCAAGCTGAGCGGCCTCGGCGCCGCGTGGACGCGTTCGGTCTCGCCGCCCACGGTCCGGGAGCCCGCCGAGCCCGCCCCGCCCGCGATCAGCCAGCAGTTCCACATCTACAACCCGACCCTGGCGCCGTACTCGAGCATCGGCGGCGTCGGCGACATCGTGCACAACGAGCGGGATCCGGAGATCACCGCGCTGGTGAAGGCCGTCGTCCAGTTCCTGGAGGCGCAACGCGACCGTTTCCCGGAGACGTCCGATCCGGCAGGGCTCGAGGCGGCGCTGAAGGATCTCCGCGGGGCGCTGGCGGAACCGGACATGCCCGTCTCCCGTGTACGGAAGACGCTCGGCGTCGTCTACCAGGTGGGCGTGGACCTGGCGGTCGGCGTGGGCGGCAACTTCCTTTTCGAGGGCATCAAGAAAGTGATCGGCATGTAAAGCGCTCATGGTGATCGGCCGTGAAAGATCGGTGAGGAGGGGCCCGCGGTGTCCGAGGACGAGTTACGCCTGGAGAACGTGCGCCACGGCCCGGCGGGCGAGTTCGTCGACGCCGGCCGCCGCTGGCTCGGCCGTCGCGGCATGCGACTCACCGTCCACCCGCACACCGACGGGTGGGCCGGGCACATGAGGCAGGCCCCGCAGACCGACGGCCTCAACCCGACCTTCGACCCCGCGCACAACCCCATCTCGGCCGACGACGCCTTCTGGCTCGGCGTCCGTGACGCACGTGACGAGGTGGCCGGATGCGTCGCGGCCCGCCTGCTCGTCACCCCCGACTTCATGGGCATGATCGGGTCGCTGCGGTTGTGGTACGACCCCGTTCCCGCGGCGTTCGCCGTACCGAACCCGCCACCGCTTCCCGGAGACCTCGGCATATCCGGCCGCGTCGGCCACTTCGGCGGCCTCTGGATCCATCCGGCTCACCGGGTGGGCACGGTCTCCCGCCTGCTGGTGCACTTCCTGGCGCGCGCCGCCCGCCTCGCGGCCCTGGACCGGTTCGGCAGCGCCTGGGAGACGAGTGTGAGCTTCCACCGGCTGGCCTCGCGGCCGGCGTTCAGGGCCGCGCTCGGATTCGAGCACGTGCTGTCCTGCCATGACGGGTACTTTCCGCCCACGGGACGGGTGGAGAACGTCCACCTCAACTACAGCGCTCCCGGTCACATCCTGCGCATCGTCGCGCAGACCACCGAGGCGCTCAGGGCGGACGACGGCCTGAAGCCCTGTGCTTCGCCCGCCACATGACCGTGTCCCCGGGAGAGGAAGAGCGATCACCTGTGTCTTCGATGGACGAGCCCGGCGAGGAGACGTTCGGCGACCGTGCGTGGCGCCCCCGTCTCTTCGACGCCGAGCGTGACGCCGGCGCCGTCCAGCGGCTCGTGGACGACGGGGTGGCGTGGCGGGTCCACGACACCCTCGACGGGCAGCTGCGGCAGCTCGTCAGAAGCCGCGATCCCGCCATGGCCGCGGACGACCCCCTCGTCGACCGCCGCCTCGCGGAGATCCTCGACGGCGGGGACCTCTCGACGTACGGCACCTGGGCCTGGTTTCCGTGGTCGGCCCGGCTCGTGCACCTGCTGCCGCGTGAGGAGTTCCACGAGCTGCGCACCGACCGCAACCGCTACAAGATCACCAGGCGGGAGCAGGACACGCTCGCCGGCAAGCATGTCGGGGTCGTCGGACTGTCGGTCGGGAACGCGGCGGCCGTCACCATGGCGCAGGAAGGAGTCGGCGGATCGTTCAGGCTCGCCGATTTCGACCGGATCGAGCTGTCCAACCTCAACCGCCTCAGAGCCGGTGTGCACGATCTCGGGATCGACAAGACCGTGCTCGCGGCCCGGCAGATGGCGGAGATCAATCCCTACCTGGGCATCTCCACCTTCCCTCAGGGGCTGAGTGAGGACGACTTCGACGACTTCCTGCTCTCGGGAGGCCGGCTGGATCTCGTCGTCGAGGAGTGCGACGACCTGTACGTCAAGATCGCCATACGGGAACGGGCACGGCACCACGGCATTCCCGTGGTCATGGACACGAACGACCGCGGAATGCTCGACATCGAGCGTTTCGACCTCGAGCCCGGCCGTCCGATCCTCCACGGGCTGCTCGGCGAGGTGCGCGCGGAGGACCTGCGCGACCTGTCGACGGCGGACAAGGTTCCCTTCGTCCTCGCCCTGCTGGACGAACGGCGGATCAGCCCGCGCCTGGCCGCCTCCCTGCCCGAGATCGCGCGCACCGTCTCGTCCTGGCCCCAGCTCGCCTCCGGCGCGGCTCTCGGCGGCGCGATCGTCACCGACGCCGCCCGCAGGATCCTTTTGGGGGAGAACGCGCCGTCCGGGCGCTACTACGTCGACCCCTTCGAGCCGGTCACGGGAGCGGCCCTGACAGCCGAACCGAACCGCGAGGCGGGCGAAATGTGAAGTACAGCCGGCGTATCTCGAATGTGTTTCAGATCTTTCATGTGCCGTTTCTGATCTTGCTTAGCATCCAGGTGCCCAGCAGCGGACGTGACGTGCATGGAGGAATCGACGATGCGCTTCAGGAAAACGAGATCCGCGATCCTCGCGGTGGTCGCGGGAGCGGCGGCGGCGGTCGCCGGGCTGTCCGGCGCCGCGAGCGCCGCGCCGGCCTCGCAGTTCAGCGTGGTGAACGGGGCGATCACCGCGGCGAAGGGCACCCCGGTGCCCGCGTCGGGAACCCAGGCCTCCCTGTGGAGCGATTCCAGCTACGCCACCACGACGATCGACGGCTCCGGCCGCGTGCAGATCGGTGCCATCGGCGACAACTGCCAGGGCTGGCCGACCATCCGGGTGACGGCCGACGGCACGCTCCTCGGCGACACCACGATCGTCAGCGCCACCCAGTACGGGACCTATCCGGTGGGTCCCGCGCTCGGCGCCGGCACGCACACCATCAAGATCCAGCTCGTCAACGACCTGCAGACGACCGTCTGCGACCGCAACGTCCACATCGCGTACGCCCGGATGGAGACGCCCGTCACGGACACCACGTTCAGCTTCGCTGTCATGCCCGACACCCAGCAGGAGGTCCTGAACGCGAGCGACACCCGCTTCAAGAACCGCACCGACTGGCTGGTCGCCAACAGGTCCGCGCTTGACCTGCGGTTCGTGACGCACTCCGGCGACGTCGTCAACTGGGACACCCCCGATCATTCGCAGTACGTGATCGCCAGGAACGCGATGCGGTCGCTCGAGACGGCGAAGATCCCGTACTCGCTGGCGATCGGCAACCACGACACGCAGGCCACCGGCGTCGGCGGGTCCGCCCGTGACCCGGAGCACACGCGGGAGCTCGTGCGGGACACCAGCGTCTTCAACCAGTACTTCACCGCCGCCCAGTACGGCGCCGTCAAGGGGCAGTTCGAGACGGGCAAGGTGGACAACTCCTACTCGACCTACGACGCAGGCGGCGTGCACTGGCTCGTGCTGACCCTTGAGCTGTGGCCGCGGACCGAGGTGGTCGACTGGGCCAAGGGCGTCGTCGCGGCCAACCCGCACCACAACGTCGTGGTCGTCACGCACGACTACATCGACGCCAACGCCAACATCGAGCAGAGCGGTTCCTACGGGGCCAACAGCCCGCAGTACCTGTACGACAACCTGATCAAGCAGTACGCCAACATCAAGTTCGTCTTCTCCGGTCACGTGGGCGTCGCCGGGAACCGGGTGGACACCGGCGTCCACGGGAACAAGATCTACTCGTTCCTCCAGACGTTCCACTCCAACACCACCAACCCGGTACGCCTGGTGGAGATCGACACCAAGGCCGACTCCGTCCGTACCTGGATCTACGGCCCGTACAACAACCAGTCGTTCACCGAATACGACCGCTCCTTCACCACCATCGGCCTCGTCCGCTAGCCCCTCGTGGTGATCATGCACGGGTTCGTGAACGTGCGCGTTGACCTGCGCAGAGGCCGTGCATGATCACGGGGGGAGGAGGTGGACGGGGAGGGTGTCGAGGCCGTGGATCAGGGTGCTGAGCGTCCATTTCAGCGTGGCGGGCTCCGCGCCGAGCTCCAGCGAGGGGAACCGGGCGAGGAGCCGGCCGAGCGCGATCTCCGCCTCCATCCGGGCCAGTGGTGCGCCGATGCAGTAGTGGATGCCGTGCCCGAAGGCCAGGTGGCCACCGGAGGGGCGGGTGACGTCCGGCAGTTCGGGATGGGGGAATCGGTCGCCGTCGCGGTTGGCGGCGAGCAGGGAGATCATGACGAACTCGCCGGCGGGGATCTCGACGTCGCCGACGCGGACGGGTTCGTCGGTGAAACGCAGGGTCGCGATGTTGACGGGCCCCTCGAAGCGCAGGAACTCCTCCACGGCGCCCGGGAGCAGGGACGGGTCGGCACGCAGGGCCGCCAACTGGTCCGGGTGGAGCAACAGGGTGAGCACGCTGTTGGCGATCAGGTTGACCGTGGTCTCGTGGCCGGCCACCAGGAGGAGGAACACCATCGACACGACTTCGTCCTGCGACAGCCGGTCGCCCTCGTCCGAGACGTGCACGAGTTCCGACAGCAGGTCGTCGCCGGGCGCCGCCCGCTTGGCCGCGATGAGTCCGGTGAAGAAGGCCGTCAGCTCCCGGTGGGCCGTGCGGATGACGTCTTCCGACGCGTCGGTGACGAACGGCTTCGACCAGGCGCGGAACTTGTCGCGGTCGGCGTCGGGGATGCCGAGCAGGTCGCAGATGACGGCGATGGGCAGGGGGAAGGCGAACGACTTCACCAGGTCGACCGAGCCGGCGGCCGCCATCTCGTCGAGCAGATCGTCGGTGATCCGCTCGATGCGCGGGCGCAGCCGGGCCACGGTGCGGGCCGTGAACGCCTTGTTCACCAGCGTGCGCAGCCTGGTGTGATCGGGCGGGTCGGAGTTGAGCATGTGGAAGGACAGCGCCGAGGAGTGCGCGCCGGCCGTTCCCGCGGGGAACAGTTCCAGCGCCCGCCTGGCGTCCTTGCTCAGACGGGGATCGGCGAGCAGCGACTTGGCCTCGGCATATCGGGTGACCAGCCAGACCCTCAGCCCCCGGTACACCGTCGCGGGGATCACCGGGCCCTCGGCGCGAAGGCGCCGATAGACCGAGTGCGGATCCTGATAGAACGCGCGGTTCAGCTTGACCGGTTCGCTGGTCACAGGCCAACGGTACTCGTGCCGCCACCTGCGCCTTCGTCCGCCCTTCGCGCGCTCGGCCCGTCATCCGAGGAGCGCCGGCGCTCAGGCGTCGCGTGCCCGCCGGGCCCGGTACGCGGTCGCCTTGGCGCGGTTCTGGCAGGACAGGTCGCAGAACCGCCGCGAGGCGTTGCGGCTGACGTCGTAGAAGACGCGATCGCACGCGTTGGCCGAGCAACGGCCGAGCCTGGCCGTACGGCCGGCACCGATGATCATCGCGATGCTGGTGGCCATGTCGGCGATGTAGGAGTCCACCGGACCCTGGCCGACGGCGTGGAAGGCGAGCAGCAGCGGCTGCCCGGGCCGGGCGTGCAGGTTGGGCATCGCGTGGTGCGCGGCGAGCAGGTCGTTCAGCACGTCCGCCGCGCCCTGGACGTCGCCGTCCACGCACGCGTCGACGGCGACGCGCAGGCGGCGCACCGCGGCGGTCAGCACCTCGGCGCCGCCGGGTCCGAAGGGGGCCGTGTGCAGGGACTCGTCCGCGGCCAGCGCGTCCTCGATGATCGCCAGCTGGTCGGCGCCCGAGCGTGGCGGTTCGACGTGCTGACCGTGCGCGCGCTCGCTCGTGAGGTCGTTGACGAGCCGGAGGGCGAGTCCGGCGAACTCGGCCACGTAACTATCAAACGTCTGTTGACTAGTGATTCCGTTTGACTCTATCGTCACTGCCATATCGTACATAGGTAGTGATTAGAGGAGCCCCCCAATGGCCGTTGTCCCGTTGAGCGACGCCAGCCGCGTCGTCGCCGGCCTGCTGTTCCTGACGATCGTGACCATCGAGTTCGGCGGCTGGTTCATGACCAAGATCGTCCGTGGTGACGTGCCGATGACCGACTTCCAGAAGTCGTTCGCCCGCGCCGGGCACGCCCACGCCGGCGTCCTGGTCACGCTGGCCCTGGTCTGCCAGGTCCTCGCGGACGCGACCACGCTCACCGGCGGAGCGGGCTGGGTCGCGCGGCTGGGCGTCCCGGTGGCGGCGGTTCTGATGTCCGGAGGGTTCTTCGCCTCGTCGGCCGGCCGGGGGATCACCGCGCCCAACCGCTTCATCGCGATCCTGTGGCTGGGCGCGGCCGCGCTCGCCGCGGGCGTGATCACCCTGGGCGTCGGCCTGCTCACCGCCTGAGGCCCCGCCCCGCGGTCAGTCCTGCCCCAGCCACAGGTCGGGTCCGAAGACCTCGTAGTGGACGGCGGAGGCGGCCACTCCCCGCTCGAGCAACTGGGAGCGGACACTGCGCATGTACGGCAACGGCCCGCAGAGGTAAGCGGTCAGCCCGTCATGCAACTCGACTCCCGACAGGTCGACGTAGCCGGAGTTGGGCGCCGGGCTGCAGGTGCAGTGGCCCAGGTCCTCGTACCACCGGTGCAGGCGGGCGGACGGCAGGCCGTCGACCAGCCGGACGAGTTCCTCTCGATGGGCGTGGTCCGCCGGCGAGCGGTCGGCGTGGATGACGGTGACCGGGCGGGTGGAACCGCTGGCGGCGAGGTGCTCGACCATCGAGAGGATCGGGGTGGCCCCGATGCCGGCCGAGGCCAGCAACAGCGGGGTGTCGCCGCCGGGCATGGTCACGTCCCCCGCCGGAGCCGAGACCGTCAGCACGTCGCCGGGCCGCACGTTGGCGTGCAGCCAGTTGGACACCTCGCCGTCGGGGGCCTCCCCGCCGTGCACGCGTTTGACCGTGATGCGCCACTCGTCCCGCTCGGGGGCGCTCGACAGGCTGTACTGCCTGATCTGCCTTGCGCCGTCGGGCAGGACGACCGCGACGCTGATGTACTGACCCGGCTTGAAGGTCAGCGGGATCTGCGGCCGCAGGGTCAGGGAGACGGCGTCGGCGGTCTCGCTGCGCCGTTCCACCACCGTCGCCTGCAGCCAGCCCGTCGTGGTGTCACGGCGCAGCCTCGTCTCGATGGCGATCAGCGCGTTCGCCATCAGCCAGTAGACCTCGTCCCAGGCGCGGACCACCTCCGGGGTCGCGGCCTCGCCGAGCACGTCGGCGATGGCGGCGAAGAGGTACTTGTGCACCACTTCGTATTGCTCCGTGGTGACGCCGACCGAGACGTGCTTGTGCGCGATCCTGGCGAGCAGGGCGTCCGGCCGCTCCTCGGGGCGCTGCACCAGGATGGACGCGAAGGCGGCGATCGACCCGGCGAGGGCGCTGCGCTGGCTGCCGTCGGCCTGGTTTCCCCGGTTGAACAGCTCGCGCAGCAGTTCGGGGTGTTCGGCGAACATCGTGTCGTAGAAGCGCGCGCTGATCTCCCCGATGGCTTCACCGACGGCGGGCAGGGTGTCGCGGACGGTGCCGGCCGCGTGCGGAGACAACATTGATTTCCCCCGAATTAGTAAGTGATCTTCATATTTAAGCGCGGATGTCGACGAACACGTCCACGTTCGCCGGTCACCCGAGGCTGAGCAGGACCGGCCCTGTCGGAGAGGTGACCAGGTCGCCCACGGTCAGCGGGTCGAGCGCCGAGTAGAAGGCCTGCTGCGCGTCACGCAGTGCGCCGCGCAGGCGGCAGGCCGCCCGCAGCGGGCATGGAGGGTCGCCCTCGCATGCGACGACCTCCTCTTCGCCCTCCAGTTCACGGACCAGCCAGCCGAGCGACGCCGCGCGGCCGAACCCGGTCACCTGCAGGCCGCCGCCGCGTCCCCGGTGGGCCTCCAGCACCCCGAGGTGCTGGAGGCGTGCGACGACCTTGGCGGTGTGGGTGTAGGGGATCGCCATCGCGTCCGCCACCTGCTGGGTGGTGAGCGTCGTCCCCTGCTCCGCGGCCGCCAGGCGCATGGTGACGCGCAGGGCCATGTCGGTGAACTTCGTCAGTCGCACCGTGTGACCGTATCAAACTGGTACAGAAAATACCAATTAAGGTCAGTCCGCGACGGGGAGGTAAATGCGCCCGCCGCCCGCCGTGAACTCCTCCGCCTTGGCCTTCAACCCGGCCTCGATCTCGTCGTGGCCGTACTTGTCCGCGATGTCCCTGCTGATCCGCATGGAGCAGAACTTCGGCCCGCACATGGAGCAGAAGTGGGCGGTCTTCGCTCCGGGGGCCGGCAGGGTCTCGTCATGGAACGACCGGGCGGTCTCGGGGTCGAGGGACAGGTCGAACTGGTCCTCCCAGCGGAACTCGAACCGAGCGTCCGAGAGCGCGTCATCCCAGGCCTGAGCCTGTGGGTGCCCCTTGGCCAGGTCCGCCGCGTGCGCGGCGATCTTGTAGGTGATGACACCGGTCTTCACGTCGTCCCTGTCCGGCAGCCCCAGGTGCTCCTTGGGGGTGACGTAACACAACATGGCCGTGCCGTACCAGCCGATCATCGCGGCGCCGATGCCGGAGGTGATGTGGTCGTAGCCGGGGGCGATGTCGGTGACGAGCGGGCCGAGCGTGTAGAAGGGCGCGTCGCCGCAGAGTTCGCGCTGCAGGTCCACGTTCTCCTTGATCTTGTGCATCGGCACGTGGCCGGGGCCCTCGATCATCACCTGCACGTCGTGCCCGCGGGCGACGGCGGTGAGTTCGCCGAGCGTGCGCAACTCGGCGAACTGCGCCTCGTCGTTGGCGTCCGCGATCGAGCCGGGGCGCAGCCCGTCGCCGAGTGAGAACGCCACGTCGTAGGCCGCGAAGATCTCGCACATGTCCGCGAAGTGCTCATAGAGGAAGCTCTCGCGATGGTGTGCCAGGCACCAGGCCGCCATGATCGAGCCGCCGCGGGACACGATGCCGGTCTTGCGCCGCGAGGTGAGCGGCACGTGGGCCAGCCGTACGCCGGCGTGCACGGTCATGTAGTCGACGCCCTGCTCGCACTGCTCGATCAGCGTGTCGCGGTAGACCTCCCAGGACAGGTCAGCGGCCACGCCGCCGACCTTCTCCAGCGCCTGATAGATCGGTACGGTTCCCACCGGCACGGGAGAGTTGCGAATGATCCATTCGCGGGTCGTGTGGATGTCCCTGCCGGTGGACAGATCCATGATCGTGTCGGCGCCCCACCGTGTGGCCCAGGTCATCTTCTCCACCTCCTCCTCGATCGAGGAGGAGACGGCGGAGTTGCCGATGTTCGCGTTGATCTTCACCAGGAAGTTGCGGCCGATGATCATCGGTTCGCTCTCCGGATGGTTGACGTTGGCCGGGAGGATCGCCCGCCCCGCCGCCAGTTCTGCGCGCACGAACTCCGGGGTCACCCCCTCCCTGGCCGCGACGAACTCCATCTCGGTGGTGATCAGCCCCCGCCGGGCGTAGGCGGCCTGCGTCACCGGCGCCCCGGTCGCCCGCAGCGGGCGCCTCCCGTCGCCGTGGAAGGCCCCCGCGGTCCTGTCCGCCCAGGCCGCCTGGTCCTTGAAGCCGTCGTCGATCGGCCGGACCCGCCGCCCGCCGTACCCGGCGACGTCGCCCCGGCCGAGGATCCAGTCCTCGCGCAGCCGCGGCAGGCCGCGGGTGACGTCCGTGGTCACCGCCGGATCGGTGTACGGCCCCGAGGTGTCGTAGAGCCGCACCCGCCCGCCGTCGGACAGCAGGACCTCACGCATCGGAACACGGAGGTCACCGGTGTAGATCTTGGAAAAACGCGCGTCACCCATCGCGCAACTCCCTTCGCCGGCATTACCCGGAGCAGGTTCTGGCGGTCGGCGGCTGATGGATAGCCGTCCTCTCAGCCCGGTCACACCGGGCTCCCGCGTCGGTCGGCGTTACCGTAACCCGGCCCCGGAAAGAGATCAAGGGACGAGCGGACGGCGGGCCGGTCAGGGCTGAGCCGGTGGCGTCAGGAGAAGCGCTCGATCGTCACGGGGATCAGCCCTTCGTAGCGCATCACCGTCGTCAGCTCGCGAAGCAGCGGCCGTACGGCGGCGTCGGCCGGTCCGGCCAGGCAGGCGGTCAGGTCGAGGCACCACGCCACGCCGGGTCCGATCCGGCGAAGATCCCAGCTGAACAGGTCGCCGGCCACGCTCAGGGTGGCCGTGCCGGCCACGCGCGCCCGCGGATCCGCGAAGTCGCCGGGGAGCGTCATCCGCCAGAGCGCTCGCAGGCGAGCGAGGCCCTCGCCCGCCAGGTCCCCGGCGAACAGCACGCGGTAGAGGCGCCTGTCGTGGAACCCGTCGGGAACGTCGGGCGAACCGAGCAGCAGGGGAGGCTCGCCCAGCGGTTCGCGGTCGTGGAAGCGCGACCGCAGCTCCGCCTCGCCGGGCAGTTCGCCCCCGCCGAGGCGCCGGTAGACGACCTCGGCGTCACGGCGGGGGACCGCGGCGACGCGGCGGCGGAGATCCGGCTCCCGGCGCATGCCGCGGCTGAAGGCCGCCGAGCTCCACCACTCGCCGTCCGCGGCGGTCCATCCGGCGCAGTCCAGCCCGATCGCCGTGTGGTCGCTCCCGAGGGCGAACTCCTCGACGACGATTCCGTCAGCGGGCGTCCCATCTGCCGGGCGGTCCGGCAGCACCAGGTAGTAGTCCAGCGCGTCCGCGCCGGCGACGGCGGTCGCCGCGGACGGACGCATCTCGATGGCCATTCGCCGCATCCCCTGTTCCGAGCCTCGATGACGCCGAGCATTCTCGACCCCGGCATACCGGGTGTCCACCGTGGGGCGCCTCTGAAAAGACGCCTCTGGAAGAGACGCCTCTGGAGGACCGGCGGCCGGCTTGGCAGCATGTTCCGGGTAATCCGGAATCCCCGGCGATCCCGTGTCCGGTATCGCCGGGCGGCTTCGACGTCTCTGTTGAACGGCGCCGCGGAGGCGCTCGCGGACAAGGAGAGACCGTGAAGTACATGATCTTGAGCTACGCCTCGCAGCAGGACTACGACAACATGGCGGGCATGGACGCCGGAACGCCGGCGTGGTCCCCCTCGGACTTCGCGGCGATGGGCGCCTTCATGGAGGCGTTCAACAAGGAGCTCGAGGAGTCGGGCGAGCTCGTCGAGACGCGTGGCCTGGAGGCTCCGGTCCACACCCGGAGGATCGGGTCGAAGAACGGCGTCCCGGTCGTGACGGACGGTCCGTACGCGGAGACCCAGGAGGTTCTGGCCGGCTACTGGATCGTGGAGTGCGACAGCTTCGACCGGGCCACCGAGATCGCCGCCCGGCTGGGCGAATGTCCTGGCCCGGAGCACGTCGCCGCGAGAGCCTATGCGGACATCCGCCCGATCCAGGAGTCCCGGACGGAGCCGGAGTACTGACCGCGTCCGAGGCCGAGGACCTGCTGCGCCGGCTGGCGCCGCAGGTCCTCGGCGCGGTCGTGCGGCGTTACGGGCAGTTCGACACGGCAGAGGAAGCGGTCCAGGAGGCGCTGCTCGCGGCCGCCACGCAGTGGCCCGAAGGGGGCGTCCCGGACAACCCCCTGGGGTGGCTGATCACGGTCGCGTCGCGCAGGCTGACCGACCTGCTGCGGGCCGAGCAGGCTCGCCGGCGGCGTGAGGACGCCGTCGCGCGGTGGGCGCTTCCCGGCGATCGGACGGCGCCCGCCGCCGACAGCCCGCCCGCGGAGACCGACGACACGCTGATCCTGCTGTTCATGTGCTGTCACCCCGCGCTGTCTCCCGCGTCCCAGATCGCGCTCACTCTGCGCGCGGTGGGCGGGCTGACCACCAGGGAGATCGCCCGGGCCTTCCTCGTGCCCGAGGCCACCATGACCCGGCGCATCAGCCGCGCCAAGCAGCGGATCAAGGACAGCGGCGTCCCCTTCCGCATGCCCCGGGGCGCGGAGCGCGCCGAACGTCTCGGCGCGGTGCTCCACGTGCTCTACCTGATCTTCAACGAGGGCTACGCCAGCACATCGGGCCCGAACCTCTACCGAGGCGAGCTGTCGGCGGAGGCGATCCGGCTGGCCCGCGTGGTCCATCGGCTGCTGCCCGATGACGGCGAGGTCGCGGGATTGCTCGCCCTCATGTTGCTCACCGACGCCCGCCGGCCCGCGCGCACCGGTCCGGACGGCGAACTGGTCCCGATGGCGGAGCAGGATCGCGGCCTCTGGGACGCCGGCCGCATCGCCGAGGGCGTCGCGCTCATCACCGAGGCGTTGCCGCGCGGGGTGCCGGGGCCGTACCAGCTCCAGGCGGCGATCGCGGCGGTCCACGACGAGGCGCCGAAGGCCGAGGCGACGGACTGGCCGCAGATCACGGCGCTGTACGAACTGCTGATGCGCATCTCCGACAATCCCATGGTGCGGTTGAACCACGCCGTCGCCGTGGCGATGGCCCGCGGCCCTCAGGAGGGACTCCACCTCCTCGGAGAGCTCGCGGCCGACGAGCGGATCGCCGAGGATCACCGGCTCCACGCGGTCCGGGCGCACCTGCTCGAGATGTCCGGTGATCATGTCGCGGCCCGGGAGGCCTACGGAGCCGCGGCACGGCGGGCGACCGGCCTTCAGCAACAGCGCTACCTGAACTCCCGCGCCGCCCGTCTGTCCGACGGTTCGTGACACGCGGGCCGCGACCGGCCCGCTACGCCGCGACCGCGCCGTCGCGCACCGCTTCGAAGAT
>NZ_BOOP01000037.1 GCF_016863295.1 Planotetraspora phitsanulokensis | reverse complement strand
TCGCTGGGTGTGTACGCGAACCCATGCATGATCGCGGCTGTAGGTGGTGGCTGATGTGCGTGGCGGAATCTGCGGAAATCGTGGCGGATCGGGCCCTGTTTGAATTGCTTGATAAGGAACATTATGTCAAGTTACCTCGATTGGGGCTTCTCTCCCGGGGGTTGTGGGGTGCAGGACTTCTTGGGTTTGACGTCGGACTTGGCGGCTGTGGGTTGCTTCGGCGACGGGGTCTGACTCGCGGCCACCACGCTTGGAGTCGGGCATGGGATGGTCGGCTCCGGAGTCGTGAGGCGTGTCATGGCCAGGACCACGACGCTGATCAGTGTCACGGCGCCGATCAGGAGAATCGCGACGCCGGCTCGTGAGGGCCTCTTGGTGTTCGTGGCCGTCTCGGTGGTGTCGATTCCCGGCATCGACGACGGGGTCATCTCCTCGGGCTCCGTGACGTCTCCGTGGGATCGCAGCGCGAACCCGTGCCCGGCCTCCACTCGGAACGCCTCCTCGTCCGCGAGGAACCTTCGGTAGGCGGAGAGGGAAGCTTCGCGGCATATGCGCAGGTCATCGGGGCCAGGTGGGGCCGCTCCCCCGCCCACGTAGACGAATCCGTAGATCAACTGGAGGGGTCGGCTGTGGGTGTCCCGGGGTGCGCGCTCGGCCGGCGGTGTTCCTGGATCGGCGACGTCCTCGGCGGTGACGATGTGGGTGGCGTGGACGATCGAGATTCTGCGGCCGGAGGGCGTCTCCGTTTCGACGACGGTCGCCCGGTCCTCCCGGGTGTCCGGCACCACGGTGTCGTCGAGGACGCCGTGCTCCCCCGCTGCGATGAGGAAGCCCGGCGCGAGGAGGGTGCGGTATCCGAGGCGCCGTCCCCGTGCGACGAGGAACGGCCAGGCGTATGCGCTCATGTCACCACCCGCCTTCGGACAGCCGCGAGTACGGCAGTCGGCCTTCCAGGGCGTCCACTTTGCGGCGCATGTCGTACATGACGCGTCTGCGGGCGAGCTGGACGTTTTCGAGGCGGCGTTCCACCTCGTTCAGCTCTCTGCTGAGACGTGCGCGGTCGTCGTCGGGCGGCGCTCCCATGCGTGAGTCGAGGAAGAAGCCGAGCATGGTGTCGCCGAACGCGGCGGTGGGTGTGCCGAGCATTGCGAGCACGGTGCGGCCGGCGAGTTGGCCGGCGAAGGTGGTGAGTGAGGCGAACGCCTCGAGGGCGCCCTGCCGGGTGCGGCGGTCGACCTCGGCTCTGATGGCGGCGATGTCGTCGTGATCGAGGCGGCTTTCGATCTGTTCGAACAGGCCGGGGACGACGGCGGACAGGGGGACGTCGACGTTGGTCGGCTGCACCGCGCCCTGCGGGGTTTTGACGATCTCCCCGTTGGGGTCGATGGTGGCGAAGCCGGGTCCGACGGCGCTGACGGGGATGAGGCGGACCACCCGGGTGGCGCCGTGCAGGGTGATGAGTGAGCGGAAGTGGTCGTTGGAGGTGAGCAGGTTGCGGACGATGCTCAGCCGGGTGCCTTCGTCGGGGTGGAGGTCGGTGAGCAGGTCCCATTTGGTGATGACGAAGCTGATGGGTGCCGAGGCCTCGAGCATGACGGGCAGGAGCGCGTTGAGGGTCCGTTCGAGGTGGAGGGGGCCTTCGGGGTGGCCGTCGGCGTGCTGCCGGATGCGGTAGCCGTCGAGGACTCCGATGAGGGCGTCGGCGGAGTCGATGTGGGCGAACAGTTCCTTCTGTTTGGTGGATCCCGCGTCTTGGAGGTCGGTGAGCAGCTCCCCCGCGTATTCGAGGTATCTGAGGTTGAGGATGGGGTGTGGTGTGCCGTCGATGTGCGTCTTGACGGTGAAGGTGAAGTGGCGGGTCTCGCCTTTGGCGGTGCCGCGTGGCCAGGCGCCGGTGGTGGCGGTGTCGGCCATCTGCAGGTACCACTCGTTGAGCTGCAGGACGTCGTCGCGGGTCGCGGTGATGAAGTAGCACTGGCCGGCGGGGGTCTTGAGCCGGTGGTACATGCTGGCGAGCAGGAGTGTCTTGCCCGATCCCTGTAGTCCGAGGGCGACGACGTTGAACGTCGGGGTCGTCTCGGCGACGGTGAGCGGGCCGGGGGTGCGTCGGCCGCGGATTCGCCGGGCGAGCAGGCCGAGCAGGATGCTGAGGATGATGATGATCAGGACGACGGATGCCATGTCGTCTCCGTCCGGGGATTTGCCGTTCTGGTTGTGGGCGTGGAGGGGCGTGGCTCTGATCCTGGGCCGGACCCGGGTGGTTGCGCCTGAGTAGGCCCGTACTCAAATCAGCCGCGGTGCACCTCGGCCCTCGCGTGAGCGATCGAGAGGGCGAAATGGTGCAGTGCCGGCTTCTCCCCCAGCGGTTCGCCGGGCAGGGGCACGTGTGGCTGCGGCGGATGAGGGTCGTCGCCGGGTGGACGGGGATCAGGAAGTTTCCGGGGCCGCGCGTGCGTCGCCGTACGGGCTCGTCGGCCGGCCCGGCGGGAAGGTTAGGCCGGTCGGCGGATCACTGAGGTCGCGGCAGTGGCCGGGGTCGCCGGGGCGCGCTGCGCCGCCCGCCCGGCTCGAGAAATGCCGCGCGGGAGCCGGGGCAGGTCACGTGGTGGTCGTTGTCGCGGGATGCGCCGCGCGGGGCTCAGGTGTTCTCGTCGTGGACGAGGTGCGGTCGGCCGACGCCTGTTCCGTGTCCCTGGGCGGGTCCTCCGTACGGCCGGCCGGTCTTTTCGTGGGTTCCGGCTCGGTGGTAGGCGGATTCCTTCTTGTGTGCGAAGTCTTCGGCGCGGGTGGTGGTGCTGACGCCGACTCCGAGCGGTGAGGAGGCGTTGACGTCGGTGGCGGGGACGCCGCGGCGTTCGATGTCGCTGACTTCGCGGCCGGGTCCCTGGTCGGCGGAGGGTTTGCGGAAGGCGAGGTCGCCTGCCCGGACGACCTCGGCGCTGGCCTTGCCGACGTCGGGTGAGAATCCGTGCTGGTGTTTGCCTTCGAATCGGCCGGCCTTGGTGGTCTTGGTCATGTCCGACTCCCCCGGGTCGGCGGATCTCAGCAGATCCGCGGTAGCGGGTCACCGACGAGCAGGTCGACGATGCGGGTCCCGCCGAAGGCGGTTTTCAGCAGGACGAGGCCGGGCGGGTCGTCGTTGACCCGGCCGACGATGGCGGCTTCGCGGCCGAGCGGGTGCGAGTGCAGCGCGGTGAGCGCCGCCTCGGCGGACGCCTGGGACACGATCGCGACCATCCGGCCTTCGCAGGCGACGTACAGCGGGTCGATGCCTAGGAGTTCACATGCCCCGCGGACGTCAGGACGAACCGGAATTATGTCCTCATTCACGACAATTGCCGCTTTTGATGCCTCGGCGATCTCGTTGAGGACGGTGGCCACTCCCCCGCGGGTGGCGTCGCGCAGGCAGCGCACGTCCCCGTCGTCGCAGGCGTCCAGCAACCGGGCGGCGAGTTCGTTGAGCGGCGCGGTGTCGGAGGTGAGGTCGGCCTGGATGTCGAGCTCTCCCCTGGCGAGCATGATCGTGATGCCGTGCTCGCCGATCGGGCCGGACACGATGACCGCGTCGCCTGGCCGGGCGGCGGCGGCGCTGAGCCGGGTGGGCCGCTCGAGCGTCCCGACGCCCGAGGTGACGACGTAGCAGCCGTCGGCCTTCCCCCGCTCGACGACCTTGGTGTCGCCGGTGACGATGTGCACGCCCGCCGCTTCGGCCGCCGCGGCCATGGACGCGGTGATGCGCCGCAGGTGGGCGATCGGGAAGCCCTCCTCGAGGATGAATCCGGCCGACAGGTAGCGGGGGCGGGCGCCGCACATGGCCAGGTCGTTGACGGTTCCGTTGACGGCCAGGTCGCCGATGTCCCCTCCCGGGAAGAACAGCGGGGTGACGACGAACGAGTCGGTCGTGAAGGCCATCTCGTCGATGACCGCGCCGTCCTCCAGCGGTTCGAGCACGGGGTTGCGGAACGACTCCAGGAACACCCCTTCGATCAGGGTGTGGGTCGCCTTGCCGCCCGCGCCGTGGGCGAGGGTGACGTGTTCCTCGCGCACGCGGGCCTTGCGGCGGCGGGCCCGTTCGATGCGTTCGAGGACCTGCTCCTCAAGGCCGGTGTCACCTGTCACTGACGGGTCGCCTCCTTGACGCGCTCTCGGGAGAAGCGCCCGAAGTTGTAGTAAGCGGCGCATGCTCCTTCGGAGGAGACCATGCACGTGCCGATCGGCGTCTCCGGCGTGCAGGCGGTTCCGAAGACTTTGCACTCCCAGGGTTTGAGCACGCCCTTGAGGACCTCGCCGCACTGGCAGGAGGTGGGGTCGGCGACGCGTCCGCCGGGGATCCGGAAGATCCGTTCGGCGTCGTGGCGGGCGTAGGCGGCGCTCATCCTGAGCGCGGACTGGGAGATGAATCCGAGTCCGCGCCATTCGAAGTGGGGCCTCAGCTCCATGACCTCGTTGATGGCGGCCAGCGCCTTGGGGTTGCCGTCCCAGGGCACGACGCGGGCGTACTGGTTCTCCACCTCGCAGCGGCCCTGCGCGAGCTGGGTGAGGAGCTGGTGGACGGACTGCAGGATGTCGAGCGGTTCGAAGCCGGCCACGACGATCGGCTTGCCGTAGTCGCGGGCGATGAACCGGTACGGCCGGCAGCCGATGACGGTGGAGACGTGGCCGGGGCCGATGAAGCCGTCGAGCCGCAGATCGGGCGAGTCGAGGATGGCCTTGATGGCCGGGATGATCGTGACGTGGTTGCAGAAGACCGAGAAGTTGTCGACTCCGTCGGCCTTGGCCCGCAGGACGGTCATGGCGGTCGACGGCGCGGTGGTCTCGAAGCCGATGGCCATGAAGACGACGCGTTTGGACGGGTTCTGCTTGGCGATCTTCAGGGCGTCGAGTGGTGAGTAGACCATGCGGATGTCGGCGCCGCGTGCCTTGGCGTCGAGGAAGGAGCCGTTGCCTCCGGGGACGCGCATCATGTCGCCGAACGACGTCATGATGACGTCGGGCTGCGAGGCGATGTGGATGGCGTCGTCCACGCGGCCCATCGGGATGACGCAGACGGGGCATCCGGGTCCGTGGACGAGGGTGACCGCTTCGGGGAGGTAGTCCTCGAGGCCGTGTTTGTAGATCGTGTGGGTGTGGCCGCCGCAGACCTCCATGAACTTGTAGGCGCGGCCGGGTTCGCACAGCGCGGTGATGCGGGCGGCCAGTGCTTTGGCCGTGCCGGCGTCGCGGTATTCGTCGACGAAGCGCATTCAGGTGTCACCCCTGTTCGATCATGGATTCTCGGAGCGCCGCGATCTCGTCGTCGTAGGCCTGGCCGATGCTCTCGAGGAAGTCGAGAGCGGCCTTGGCCTCGGTTTCGTCGATCTTGGACAGGGCGAAGCCGACGTGGATGAGGATCCAGTCGCCGGGGGCGACGGTCTCGTCCTCGAGCAGGCCGATGTTGATCGCGCGTCGTACGCCGCTGACGGCGACCATGGCGAGATCGGGACGGTCATTCAGGATTTCCACGATCTCGCCGGGGATTCCCAGGCACATGGGTGGCCTCCGCCATCTCAATGGATTCGAGGACGAGGTCGTCGCCGCCCTCGGTGTCGATGTCCGCGCCGCCGCAGCCCGGGCAGATGACGAACGGGTCGGGTGAGGTCGTCGTCTGGCCGCAGGACCGGCAGGTCAGCCGGGCCGGGACGATGACGAGGTCCACGCGGGCGCCCTCGGCGGCCGAGCCCTCGGCGACCATGGTGAAGGCCTGGTTGATCGCGGGTTCGGTGATGCGCAGCAGTGCTCCCGCGCGTACGCGTGCCTGGCGGACGCGTCGGCCGGCGGCGCGGTGTTCGATGGCGGCGAGGATTGATTCGGCGATTCCGAACTCGTGCATGTTCTGCCTTTCCTGGTCGGTGTCGGGCGTCACATCTTGCGGATCTCCATGTATCTCTTGAGGTCGGGCATGGCCCGGTAGACCAGGACTCCGGCGGTGACGACGGCGGCGCCGATGACGAGTCGTCTCAACATGTCCGCTCCTCTTGCTGGGCCGGTGACCGTGTGGGTGTGCTGGCGGGTGTGTGGTCGGTGTTGATGTGCTGGTCGATGAGGTCGGCGACGAGGTCCGCTGCTCTGGGTACGGCGTCGGCGACGGGTGGGGTGAGTTCCATGCCGGGTGAGGTGTCGGCGGGTTCGCAGCCGACGATCAGCACCTGTCCCGCTCCCCCGCCGAAGGTGCCGGCCAGGGCGAGGACGGTCTCGGGGGTGAGCGCGTGGGCGTCGACGAGGGCCGCGGGGCGTTGCGGTTCGGGTGGGGGTTGCAGTACGTAGACGGTGCCGGGTGCGCCGCCGCGGCTGGTGGCGTCGACGAGGATGGTGAGGTCGTAGCCGCCGCCGGTGAGTTCGTAGGCGAGGTGGATGCCGCGGATGCCGAAATCCGCGACGCGCGCCTGTTCGGGCAGGTCGGCGTCGGCCAGGTGCCGGGCGACCGCGACGCCGAACCCGTCGTCGCGCAGGAAGATGTTGCCGACTCCCGCGACCAGGATCTTCATGGGTGCGCCTCCTCGTCGCCGAGCGGTTCCACCTCGTCGGGTGCGAAGTAGAGGAAACGCCCTTGGGCTCGTTGCAGGTCGGCGGCCGGGTCGTCGGCCAGGGTGACGGCCAGGTGCCGGGATCCGTCGACGTCGAGGAACACGGCCTCGACGTGGGCGACCCTTCCGGCGAGGAACATGTCGTGGGCGTCGGCGCGGCGCTTGCCGGGGTTGAGGCGGACGCGGCTGCCCTTGGTGAGCGGGACGCCGGAGACGGTGACGGTGTCGGTCTCCGGGGACACGCTTGCGTCGGCGCCGGGGTCCCACCAGGGCCGGCCGGGGGGCGTGGCAGGATCTGGCGGTTCCGCCGTGGTCGCGTCGAGGAGGCCGCTCCCGAGGTCGCCCGTGGACCCGCCTGCGGTCCTGTCTCCCGGTCCGGCCGGTGGACGGGCGGCGTCGGCGAAACCGGGGAAGCCGGCCAGCACCGGCCCGCCCTGCTTGTCTTGACCGGGGGCGGCGGGACGTGAGGGGGCGTCCAGGTACCTGATGACTCCGTGCAGCCGCTCGAGCAGTTCGGGAGGCAGGTCCTGCGCTCTGCGGAGGATCTCGGCCACCCGCGGATCGGTCGCCGCCGCCTCCCGTGTCTCCTCCTCGGTGAGCGTGATCGCCCGCAGGTGGAGCATCTCGTCGATTTCGGTCGAGTCGAACATGTCTCCCTGGCTCTCCGGGGCGATGTCCGGGTAGTCGTACAGGATGATCGGCGAGGACAACATCAGCCTGGGGTCGCCGGGATCGCCGACGAGTACCGGCCACACATGCTGGTTGCGGGAGCCGTCGACGGCGGGGCGTGCCCATTCCGGCGGGTCGATCAGGGAGACGAACCCGCCGTGGGTCGTCCCGATGAGCAGGTGGGCCGCGATCAGCGATCGGCGCAGCGCCTCGTCGCGAGGCGCGCTGGGTTCGTCCCAGGAGCTGGTGTTCCTGGTTTCGACGTGCAGTCTGACCAGCCCGTACGGCCCGGTCAGCCGGGTCGCGGAGACGCGCAGCCGGGCGTCGAGGGGTTGTTGCCGCATCACCATCTGGCCGACAGGTTCGCCTTCTGGCGACAGGATCGGCTCGGCCGAGCGGTCTCCGGCGACCTGGACGTCGACGGAGTGCTCTTCCGCGAGCAGGTCGCGCAGTGGGAGGACGGCCTCCGCCTCGCGTTCGGTCGCGTCGTCGAAGCCGAGGTAGACGGTCTCGCCGCTGGTCAGCTCGGGGACGACGCGGTGGCCGCCGTCGACGGTGAGCTCCTCGACGGTCCGGGATCTGAGGTGGAGGAACCGCAGGCGCAGGTGGATGACGGCGTCGTCGCCGGGGGTCTCGAGGAGGCATTCCGTCACGCTCTTGGACGGCTCGGCGGTGGCCGAGTAGCTGGGTGGGACGAGCACGCCGAACTGCCAGCGGAGCCGGTTCTTGGCCGCCGAGGCGCGGTACGGGTAGAGCAGGTAGCCCTCGTACAGGACGGCGTCGGCCACCCGGCGGGCGATGTCCATGGGGACGGTCACTTCTGGGCCTCCTTGAGTCCGCGGGCCTCGCCCAGAAGCATTTCGATGGCGTCGTCCCAGGTGGGGACGGCGTGTTCGGATTTGTAGCGGTGCAGTGCGCGTAGGGTGTCGCGGCGCAACATCAGCCAGCCGGAGCCGGGGAAGTAGCGGTCCATGAGTTCGCGCCATACCGTGACCGGCAGCCGGTGGCGGCTCTCGCAGTGCCACGGCACCTGTCGTACGGTGAAGCCGGTGTCGGTCCGGACGAAGACGGTGCCGCTGAACAGCAGGATGAGCGGGATCTCGCCTTCGTCGAGTGCGGCGAAGTACTTCCCCGCGGCGACTTCGAGGTCGTAGGTGAACGGCGCCTGCAGGTCGATCTCGGTGGATCCCTCGAATCCGGGGACCATGGTGGACACGCTGGCGAGGTGCAGCGGCCTGAGGGTCTCCCCCCAGCGGGACGGCTCGCCGAACAGGTCGCCGAGCAGCGCGGCTTCGGCGGGGCCGTACCTTCTGCGTTGCGGCTCGATGCGGAGCTGGCAGTGGAGCAGGAGGGCGTGGATCGGCGCGGGGTCGGTGATGCGCAGCCGGAAGTTCATGGTGGGCGAGGCCGCGTAGGGCTCCGGCCGTGCGCCCAGGCAGTCGAACTGTGTCTCGCTCATGCGCGCCCGCCTTCCCGGTCGCCGCCGCCCGGTTCGTACGGCACGGCCTGGCCGCGCCGTAGGAGCCCGGCGAAGAACCCGTCGATGGCGGCCCACGCCTGCTCGCCCCCGCCGAATCCCTTCCAGTGGAGCCGGACGAGGCCGACCAGTTCGTAGCAGGCGGAGATCGGCACGAGGTGGCAGGCGAACTCCCCTGTGGCGCCGCGGTCGATGAGCAGCGCCTCGACGTCGGGCTCGGCTTCGGGCAGCTCGGGGTTGGCCGCGAGGATCCGCTCCCAGGCCTGGAGCGGGAGCAGCGACTCGGTCGCCCCGGCGGGGCTGGGATAGAACGCGACGGCGTGGCCGAGCGCGGAGTTGTGGAAGAAGAAGGCGGTGCGGACCGGGATCTGTAGTTCGTCCCAGTCGGCGGCCGTCATCCGGAAGGCCGGGGCGTGCAGGTAGAGGCGTGGCACGGCGCGGTAGCGGCTCTGCGCGGCGGGCGCGAAGAGCAGGTGGCAGCCGGGGCAGACGCACCGCAGGGCCCGGTCGTCGGTGTCGACGACGTGGCCGTGGTCGTCGCCGACGGGCTGGGAGCACAGCTCGCACCGGGTGCTCTCGGTGGCGTGCTGTGCCGTTCCGGGCCCGGCCGCCACCCCGGTCTGTGGCGTGGGCGCCGGCGGCGGGGGCTCGCGGAACCGGCGCAGCCCGCTCCCGGTCATGAGATCTCCTCCGGCACCGGGCAGGGCCCGGGCGGGCGCCGCTGGATCTGCAGGAGCTGCGGGCCCTGGGCGCCGTGCCCCGCCGAGGGCCCGTGAACGGCTCCCGGCGCGGCGCGGCGGCCCCGGTGGTCGAGCCGATCGCCCTGGTCGGCGTGGTCGTCGAGGCCGTCGACGTCGACCCTGGTCACCTCGGGGGCCGCCCGGGTGATGGCACGTTCGATGGCGCCGGCGACGGTCAGCCGGGACGACGGGCAGCCGTGGCAGGTGCCTTCGAGCCGCAGCCGGACCACTCCGGCGGGGTCGACGCCGAGCAGTTCCACTCCCCCGTCGTGGAGCCCGAGATGTGGCCGGACCTCCTCGAGCGCGGCCAGCACGCGGTCGGATGTTCGCAGCGGGTGAAGGTCGTGCACGATCAGCAGGCCGGAGACGAGGTCGTCGGTGGTGAGCCGGTGCAGCACGTCGGCGGCCTCGGCGTCGGTGACGATCCGCATGACCCGTTCGAGGGCCTCGCCGTACAGGCCGACGAGGACCCGGACGAGTTCCTCCGCCTTCGCCCGGGTGTCCGGTGAGCCGAGTTCGGCGATGAGCGCCTCGACGCGGGCTCCCGCCGCGTGGACGTCCACCATGGGCTCACCTGACGCGCCGCCCGTGTGCCCGTTCGTCCCGGAGCTCGTGCCGGCCGTGGTGTCGTGGTCGGTGTCGTGGTCGCTGTCGTGCTCGCTGCCTTCGGGCATCTGCCCGGCTTCCTTTCCGTCGGTCGTCGATGGGTCGTCAGCCGGTCACGGCGTGGTGAACGCGTGCGGGCTGTGCAGCGTTTGCAGCAGCTTCCCCTCGCCGACGTACATGTGCACGCCGCACGGCAGGCAGGGGTCGAAGCTGCGGATGGTCCGCATGATGTCGATGCCCTTGAAGTCCTCCGGGGAGTTCTCCTCGAAGATGGGCGTGTTCTGCACGGCGTCCTCGTACGGCCCGGGCGTGCCGTGGCTGTCGCGGACGCTGGCGTTCCACGGCGTGGGCGGGTACGGGTGGTAGTTGGCGATCTTGCCGTTCCTGATGACCATGTGATGGGACAGCACGCCGCGGACCGCCTCGGTGAAGCCGCAGCTGATCGTCTCGTCGGGCACGGTGAACGGCTCCCACGTCTGCGTGCGGCCCTGCCGTACCTCGTTGAGGCCCTGTTCGGCGAAGTGGAGCGCGCAGGCCGCGACGTAGGCCTGGAAGTAGGAGCGGGCGCGGTTGCGTTCGAGCGCGTTGGACAGTGGTTCGCCCTTGTGCGTCGGGATCTTCCACTCGAACGTCTTCTCCGGCTTGGTCGCCGTCCGCGGCAGGTTGATCAGCACGCTGTTGCCCGTGGCCTTGACGTAGCCGATGTCGACGAGCCCGTTGAGCGCCGTGGACCACAGCCGCGCGAGGGGGCCGCCGCCGGTGTCGAGGGCGAGCAGGTCCGTGCCGTCGAACCAGCGGGGCGACATGACCCAGCTGTACTTGTCGGTGAAGTCGCGTTTCTGCGGCCGCGGGATCGTGTGCTGGTTCCACGGATGGCGGATATCGACGGGGTTGCCGAGCGGGTCGTGGGTGACGAACGGGTCGGTGGCGCCCACCCAGTCGTCGTAGTAGGAGCTGCCGAGCAGGATGCGGATGCCGAGGTTGATGTCGACGAGGTCGTTGGTGACCAGCCGGCCGTCGACGATGACGCCGGGTGAGACGAACATCTTCCGGCCCCAGTCGCTCATGTTCTCGTAGGTGAAGTCGCAGTGGTCGGGGTCGTTGAGGCTTCCCCAGCAGCCGAGCAGGACGCGGCGCCGGCCGACGTTCTCGTAGCCGGGCAGCGCGTCGTAGAAGAAGTCGAACAGGTCGTCGTGCATCGGCACGACCCGCTTCATGAACTCGACGTAGCGCATGAGCCGGGTCATGTAGTCGGTGAACAGCTGTACGGTCGCGACCGTGCCGACGCCGCCGGGGTAGAGGGTGGACGGATGTACGTGCCTGCCCTCCATCAGGCAGAACATCTCGCGGGTGAGGCGGCTCATGACGAGCGCTTCGCGGTAGAACTCCCCTTCCAGGGGGTTGAGCGAGCGCATGATGTCGGCGATCGTCTTGTAGCCGTGGTCTTCGGCGTGGGCCGCTTCGGTCCGCTCTGCCTTGGCCAGGACGCCGGGGTTGGTCTCGCGGACCATCTTCTCGCAGTAGTCGACGCCCACCAGGTTCTCCTGGTAGATGTTGTGGTCGAACATGTATTCGGCGGCCTCGCCGCAGTTGATGATCCATTCGGCGAGGGCGGGCGGGCGTACGCCGTAGGCCATGTTCTGGGCGTAGACCGAGCAGGTGGCGTGGTTGTCGCCGCAGATGCCGCAGATCCTGCTGGTGATGAAGTGGGCGTCGCGGGGGTCCTTGCCCTTCATGAAGATGCTGTAGCCGCGGAAGATGGACGAGGTGCTGTAGCACTCGGCCACCTGCCGGTTGGCGAAGTCGATCTTGCAGTAGACGCCGAGGCTGCCGACGATCCGGGTGATGGGATCCCAGGCCATCTCGACCAGTTCACGGCCTTGCTCCGATGAGGTCGTCATATCAGCTCCAGGGCGCCTTGTATCCGGTGAGCAGCTCGCGGCCCTTCCTGCGCCACTTCGGCTCCTTGTCGACGGTTCTGAACGTGAATCCGCGCAGCGTGCGGATGACCGTGCCGTAGGCCTCGCTGATGGTTGAGGAGACGTGCGCGCCGGGCGGCTCGTCCATGAAGGGCATGAATTTGTCCGGGAATCCCGGCATGGTGCAGGCGATGCAGATGCCGCCGACGTTGGGGCAGCCGCCGAGGCCGCTCATCCAGCCGCGTTTGGGGACGTTGCACTTCACGACCGGCCCCCAGCAGCCGATCTTGACGAGGCATTCGGGCGTGCCGTACTCGGTGGCGAACTGGCCCTGCTCGTAGTAGCCGGCCCGGTCGCAGCCTTCGTGGACGGTGGCGGTGAACAGCCAGGCCGGGCGGAGCGCCTGGTCCAGCGGGATCATCGGCGCCTGCCCGGCGAGCTGATAGAGCAGGTAGAGCAGGGTCTCCGACATGTTGTCGGGCTGGATGGGGCAGCCGGGCACGTTGACGATGGGCAGGCCGGCCTTGGACCGCCAGTCCCAGCCGAGGTAGTCGGCCACGCCCATGGCGCCGGTCGGGTTGCCCGCCATGGCGTGGATGCCGCCGTAGGTGGCGCACGTGCCCGCGGCGATGATGCCCGTCGCGTTCGGCGCGAGCCGGTCGAGCCATTCGGCGGCCGTCATGGGCTGGCCGGTCTCGGGGTTGTTGCCGAAACCGGTCCAGTAGCCCTCCCGCTTGAGCGACTCGTTGGGGATCGACCCTTCGACGACGAGGACGAACGGGTCGAGTTCGCCGCGTGCGCCCTTGAAGAACCATTCGATGAAGGCGTCGGCTCCCTGCATCGGGCCGGATTCGTAGTCGATCAGAGGCCAGTGCACGGCCACCTTGGGCAGCCCGGGGAAGACGCCGAGCACGATGTCCTCGATGCTCGGCTGGGACGCGGCGGTGAGGGCCACGGAATCGCCGTCACAGCTCAGGCCGGCGTTCATCCAGAGAATGTGGACGACCGGCTCCTCCTGCTTGCGCTGCTTGCTGGTCGCTGACTTCGTCGGCGCTGTCATGACGCCTCCCCGTCTCGATACCGTGTCGATGCGTTCGGGTGCTTCGTGGCTGGTTCGTGCGTGGTTTGTAGCTGTTTATGGGCCGGATCCGCGCGGGCTCAGGCTGGTTCGGGCTGGTTTTCGCGGCCTGCTCGCCGGGTGTTCGCGAGCGTGGTTCATCCCGTTTGCCGGGTTCTCGGGTCACGGTGGGCCGGAGGCCGGCAGGGCCTCGGCATGGTCGCCGGGGCGGCTGTCGGCATGGTCGCCGGGGCGGGCGTGCGCTCCTGTCGGCGTACCGGCCAGGACGTGCTGGGTGAGCTCCCACAACACGTGGTAGACCGTCGTCTGGGCCTCCTGGATGCGGTGCACCGACGACGACGGGACGACGAACAGGTGGTCGAGCACCCCGGACTCGGACAGCTCGGTGAGCATCCCCCCGTGCCCGCCCGCCAGGCCGACCGTGAGCATGCCGCGTCGCGCCGCCTCCTCGAAGGCGCGGGCCACGTTCGCCGATCCCCCGCTGGTGGACAGCCCGAACGCGATGTCGCCGCGACGGCCGAGCGCGGCGAGCTGGCGTGCGAAGACCGCGTCGAAACCCACGTCGTTGGACAGCGCGGTCACGACGGCGACATCGGTGGTCAGCGACAGCGCGGGCAGCGGACGGCCGCCGGGAGGCCGCAGGAACGCCGTGGCCACCTCCTGGGCGTCGGTGCTGCTGCCGCCGTTGCCGAACGTGAACAGCCGTCCGCCGCCGGCGAAGGCGGCGGCCATCTGCTCGGCGCACACGGCGACGCGGTCGCCGCAGACCTCGGCCATCCGGCGGCGCAGCAACACGATCTCGGTGGCCTTGCCCTCCGAGGACCGGGTGGCGTCGGCCCAGACCGGGGCAGGGTCGGCCGAGGCCTCGTAGAGGAACGGATACAGCTCCCGCGTTCCCCCGCCGAGCGCCGGGTCCTCAGCGGCACCCATCGTCGTCCACCCTGGTGACGACGGCGATCGCCTCCTTGGCGTGGACCAGGATCGTGTCGCCCACGGCGGTCTCCACCAGCGCCACGCTGACCTCCTCGGGTTCGCCGTCGCCGGTGTCGACGACCGCCATGTCCCGGTACTTCAGGCGCACGACCGTGACGGGCACGGCCTCGTCGGAGCAGGTCACGCAGGAGCCGGTGTGACAGTCGTCGTCCGGCCCGTCCGCGGGGTCGAAACCTTCGTTCATGTGAGGGCCTCCTCGCCCTGTTCGAGAAAGACGTGGACGAGTTCCCACAGCAGGTGATAGGTCGTGACGTGGATCTCTTTGACCACGGCGGGGTCGGCAGAGGCGACGGCGATGACATGGTCGGCGTGCCTGTTCTGCCCGCGGTCCGCCCGGTCTTCCTTACCGTTCGGCCCGGTCCCGGTGTCGCCCCCGGTGTGCGCCGCGGACGGGCCGTCCACGCGTGTCTCCGTCCGCGCGGGCGGCGTGTCCCGGCCTCCCGTCAGGGAGACCGTCAGCAGGCCCAGCTCGCGGGCGGCCTCAAGGCCCCGTCGTACGGCGGCGCCTCCGTCGTCCCGTGAGATCCCCACCGCGATGTCGCCCCGGCCCGCCCAGTGGCGCACCTGGTGGGCGAACGCCTCGGCCATCCCCTCGTCCGCGCCCACCGCGGACACCGTCGCGGCGTCGTTGCTGAGCGCCAGGGCCGGCAGCGCCGGTTTGCCCACGATGACGGGGTGCATGAACTCGACGGCGACGTGGGCGGCGTCGGTGCCCGCCCCTCCGTTTCCGAACACCACGAGCTTCCCGCCGCGGCGGAACCGCACGGCCATGTCTCGGGCCGCGCGGGTGATCAGCTCCGCGTCGCGCGCGAGAGCGCCGCCGGCGGTGTCCCGGCGGGCGAAGGCCTCACGTGCGACCTGCTGGATCGATGCGACGGGCATGTGGCGCTCCTTGACGGTAGTCGTCAGGCTACGGTGGGTGTCCGAGGACGAGATACCTCGAGCGTCACAACCTCGAGTAAAGCTCTTATCGGGGGACCAAGCTCCCGTCCCGGCAGATCATCGCCATACCGGCCACTCAGGCGGAGAGGGACACGGTGGGACTACCATCCGGCGCCATGCGGATTCTGATTCTCGGCGGCACCTCGTTCGTCGGACGCGCGATCGTCGACGCGGCACGCGAAGCCGGCGCCGACCTGACGCTCTTCGGCCGCGGCAGAACTGGCTCCGAACTGTTCCCCGGCGTGCCGCGGCGTATCGGCGACCGCGACACCGGAGACTACGCGGCGCTGCGTGAGGGCGTCTGGGACGCGGTGGTGGACGTCAGCGGCTACGTGCCCCGTCACGTACGGCAGGCCTGCGACGTGCTCGGCGAGCGGGCCGGGCGGTACCTGTTCATCTCCAGCAACGCGGTCTACCAGCCCGGTAGCGGGCCCGGCTCTGACGAGGACGCGCCGCGCCTTCCGGCCGAGCGGGACACCGAGCAGATCGGCGCCGACACCTACGGTCCGCTCAAGGTGGCCTGCGAGGACGACCTGCTCGCCAGGTTCGGGCAACGGGCGACGATCGTGCGGCCCGGTGTCGTGGCCGGGCCGTACGACAACCAGGAGTTGTTCACGTACTGGGTGCGCCGGGCCGCGCGCGGCGGGCGGGTGGCCCTGCCCGGACGCCCCGAGCAACCGGTGCAGGTGGTCGACTCGCGGGACCTCGCCCGGCTCGTGCTGCGGCTGCTCGCCGATGACCGGCCGGGGGCGTTCAACGCGGTGGGCCCGGCCGAGCCCGTGACGATGGCCGGGCTCATCGAGACGTGCGCGGCCGCGGCCGGCACCCGCGTCGAGATCGTGCCCGTGCCGGCCGAGTCGGTACCGCCGGGCTTCCCGCTGGTGCGCCCCGACCCGGTCTGGGAGCTGACCTTCCAGCGCAGCGCGGCGCGTGCCCGGGCGGCGGGCATGCCGGCGACGCCGTTGTCCGTCACCGCCGCCGATGTCCTGGCCTGGGATCGTGAGCGGGGTCTGCCGCCGCTGGAGGTGGGCCTGTCCCCGGAGGAGGAGGACAGGCTTCTCGCCGGAGCGTGAGCATGCGCGGGGACCCCTGGCGACCGCGAGGCCTCGGCGTCCGTTCACGTCGTGGGCGCCGATGGCACTCGCCGATCGTGCGGGCGATGGATGACGGTGTCGACCAGGCGGGATCCGCTCGCCCGCCGTTGTCTCGGCACGTGCCCGGGAACACGCCCGGGGTGTCAGGGGTGCCCGTGCTCGTGGGTCACTGGACGGTGTAGTCGAGGGTGTAGGCGTGCCCGCCATCCTCGAGGATCTCGATCCGGCCTTCGCCGCGTAGGCCGGTGAGCTCACCCGTGCCCGAGGTGGCGACGACCAGCCAGCGCATCCAGGGGTTGCCGTCGTCGTCACCGCCCGCGCTGTGCTGCAGGACGAAGGTTCCCTTACGGCCCCCGAGCGTTCCCTCGACATGCTCGATGCCGACGTAGGCGGCGGGACCGGCCTCGGTGGCGACGGTCATGATCTCGGTGGTGCTGGTGCCTTCGAGGTCGCCGCGGAAGGCCTTGGTGATGCGCGTCCGCCCGATCGTGGCGCCCGTCTTCTCCTCGGTGGACACTTCTTCCCAGCCGGTGATGTCGAACATGCCCGTCGCGTGATTCGTCATGTCTCGACCCTGCCGCATGTTCCTGTCATCCGCCGTCAGGTTTCGCCGGCGTCCGCGGCGCCATCCCGTACTGCTGGACGCTCGCCACAGCGCCGTCGCGGCGTCGTCAGGGCGGTCATCCGGGGAGCTCGCCGAGCGCCGCCGCCATGGCCGCCACATCCTGGTACTCCCGGACGTGGACGACCTTGCCCTCACGGACGCGGAGCACGGTGACGAACGCCGCCGACGCCTGGCGGCCGGTGGTGAGCACCGTGCCCGCGAGGAGGTACTCCGCGATGATCACCTCGGGATCGCCGGTCTCATGGACGACGAGGTCGCGGAACTCCTCGAACCGCACGGGCAGCGCCGCCCGGCCGGGCCCTGCGATCGCCTCGAACGCGGCCCTGCCCTCGATGCGGCGGGGCCGTCCCGGAGGGTTGAATGGCCACTCGACCACCAGGTCGTCCGCGAGGTCGTCGCCGTAGGCCGTACGCGTGCCCCCGGCCGTGGCCGCCGCGCCGTCCGTGCGCGTCCGGGGGCCGGCGAAGCCGGACAGCACGGCGTCCTGCCATCGGGTGAACGCGTCGCGTGCGGTGAGGGTCATGGGTCCTGGTTCCTTTCCTGCGGGCCGGACGGTGTGCCGTACACTCGGAGTCGTGACTCCGCTTAGAAAATACGGAGCGACGACTCCGTTTGTCAATGGGTGAGGGGCGGCCGCTGCGCGCGGACGCCCAGCGCAACCGCGCCAAGATTCTCGAGGCGGCCGAGGTGGTCTTCTCGGCCCAGGGGCTGTCGGCCTCCACGGAGGATGTGGCCAAGGAGGCAGGCGTCGGCATCGGCACCGTCTTCCGCCACTTCCCCGCCAAGGAGTCCCTGATCGAGGCGGTCTTCCTCGCCCGGGTGCGCAGGCTGGCCGACAAGGCGGCGGCGTTGTCGCAGGCCCAGGCGGGCCCGGCCTTCTTCGGCTTCTTCACCTACGCGGTGGAGCAGGCGGCGACGCAGAGCGCCTACGCCGACGTGCTGTCGGAGGCCGCCGCCGCGGGGAACGGGGAGGAGGCGTCCGTGGTCGGGGCCGAACTGGCCGCCACCGTCGAGACCCTGCTGACCCGCGCACAGCAGGCCGGGGCCGTCCGCGCGGACATCGGCCCGGCAGAGCTGATCGCGTTGCTGATCGGAGCGTCCCGGGCGGCCGAGCGCGTGGGCGCGGACGTCCGGCTGAAGGCGCTCGACATCGTGTTCGACGGACTTCGTCCCGTTCAGTGATGACATGAGCGCATCCGACAAGAAACTTGTCTGAATCCTGAAAACCCCGTCACTTCTCAACCTTCCATGACAGATGATCGGAGGCATGCGTCTTCCTCGGCTGCTCCCGCAGCCCGCGCCCGCCGGGGCCGTCCAGGAGTCACTCCGGGGATGTTGACCTCACCTTTCTCCTCACACGGCGACCGGCGGGTCGCCGACCGAGTCTTCGGCTCGGCACTGACGGCGCCGAGACGGGCCCGGGCCTTCGTTCGCTGTCAACTCGGCAGGTGGGACCTGGCCAACCTCGCCGAAACCGCCGAACTGCTGGTGTCGGAGTTGGTGACCAACGCGGTGCATGCGACCAACCAGGTCCGCAACGCCCCGATGGCGTCGTCCATGTTCCCCGTGGCAATGCGGATGGTCGCTCTCCGGCTGCGCGTCTCCTCGGGCCCGCGCAGCCTGTTCATCGAGGTGTGGGACGGCAGCGAGTTGGTGCCGATGGTGGCCGAGGCCGACACGTCCGCCGAGGGCGGCCGCGGCCTCGCCCTCGTCGGCATGTTGTCGACGAACTGGGGCCACTACACCGCGCGCGACCGAGGGAAGATCGTCTGGTGTGAGCTCCCTCTTCCGCCGGTCGCCCCGACGCGCTCCCCCGCCAGACCGGCCCGCGTCACGGCCGCGCTCGGCCACAGGAAGGGCCCGGCCGCCGGGCAGGACGACGCGCACCGGGCACTGCCCCGCAGGGTTCGGCGGCACCCCCTGGCCGAGCGGGCCGCGGGACCGGACGAGATGACGCTGCTACGCGTCCTCGACGGCTTGCGCAACCTCGACGACGCCGACATGCCCGAAGGCTCCAGCTGAACAGCGGAACCTTCAGAGCGGACTCCCGCCGTGATCATGCACATGTTCGGTCGGTGCTGCCGTTACAGGCCACGCGCCTCCTCAGAACGTGCATGATCATGGATGGCGTTCCCCCTGCTCGCCGGCCCTTCAGCCGAATCCGCGCATGATCACGGTTGATGTTTCCGCTGGCCAGGCGGGTAATTTGCGAACCTGTGCATGATCACGACCCTTAGTGGGCCCATCTCGGTGTCCACCTACCGACAAGTTTGTGTTTCTTGCCAGTGATAATTGTCGGCGGTACGTGGACGCCTCCCTGGGACACCTCCCCGGGACCCCGGCCCGTCCGGATCATCCGATCCGGAGAACACTTGATGAGCTGACGACGTCACTTGATAGAGCAAGGAGTCCTGACATGACGCACCCGTTCGAGGTCAACGAGGAGATCGAGCTCCCCGCCTCCCCCGAAGAGGTGTGGGAAGCCATCGCGACCGGTCCGGGCGTCGACTCCTGGTTCATGGGGCACACCGAGATCGAGCCCCGCGAGGGCGGCAGGGGCCACATGACCCTGATGGGCGTCACCGCCCATTCCACCGTGACGGCGTGGGAGCCGGGCAGGCGTTTCGCCTATCGCACCGACGAGAACCCCGACGGCACGTTCATGGCGTTCGAGTACATCATCGAGGGACGCGGGGGAAGCGGCACGACTCTCAGGTTCGTGCACAGCGGCTTCCTCGGGGACGACTGGGAGGCCGAGTACGACGCGCTGTCCAAGGGCGACGGCATGTACCTGCGGAAGCTCGCCGCTTACCTCGAGCACTTCTCCGGCCGGACCTCGACGTCCAACCTGTTCGCTCCCGGGCCGCGCGTCACCGACGCCGATCACGCCTTCCAGGCCATCGCGACCGCTCTGGGACTGACCGGCACCCCCGCCGTCGGCGACCGCGTCAAGATCGGCGTGGAGGGCCTCGCACCCGAGGAGGGTGTCGTCGTCTTCGCCGACACGCCCGCCTGCCTGGGCGCGGTCACCTCTGAGGCCCTCTACACCTTCATCCGTGGCTATCAGGAGGCCATCTACCTGGAACGCCACGGCTTCTCGGACGAGGCCGACGCCAAGAAGGCCGAAGCCGCCTGGCAGTCCTGGTTCTCCCGCTCGTTCGCCTGACGTCCGGACCACTCCGCGCCACCTCTGCGGCCGATTCGTACGGAAACATCAACCGTGATCATGCGCGGATTCGGCTGTAGGGCCGGTGAACAGGGGGAACGCCGTCCGTGATCATGCGCGACGGTACGACGGTCACGGTACGACGGTCACGGTACGACGGTGACAGGCCACCGGCCGGCGCGGACGAGGCGGATCGCCACCGAACCCATGATGCGGTGACCTGCCTGAACCGAGGCGCCGACGACGACGGCGTCGGCCCTGACCTCGTCGGCGACGCGGATCAGCACACCCGCGGCGTCCCCATGCTCGATGCGGAAGACGTAAGGGACCGGAGGATGGATGGTCTCCGAGATCTTGGCCACCCGTTCGCGTAGGTCGGCTGCGACCTCATGACCGGCCATGATGGCGGAGGCGGTCGCGTCGGGCACGAACGAGGTGATCGTGTTGGAGGTGGCGGCGAACACGAAGACCAGCTTCGAGCCCTGGCGGCGGGCGAGCCCCCACGCGTAGGCGAGCGCCCGGAGCGAGGTCTCCGAGCCGTCGATTCCCACGAGGATCCGCTGAGGTCCATCGGTGCCGATCTCGAACCCGCTCATGCCGTGAGCCTATGACCCGGTGGGCGCGCTGCCCCAGCAGGGGCGGCGAAGAGCGTCGATCATGCGCCCCGGCTCGGGGTCACGCGGGCGGCCGAAAACCTGTTGCGGAAATGTCGGTGCCGTTGGTTAGGGTCTCGACACGTGGCTGACCAATCTCTGATCCATGCTCGCGGCCTGGTCAAGCGTTTCGGGGACTTCACCGCCGTCGACGGGATCGATCTGGAGGTGGCGCCGGGAGAGGCCTTCGGCTTCCTCGGGCCCAACGGTGCGGGCAAGTCCTCCACGATGCGAATGATCGGTTGCGTCTCCACGCCGACCGCCGGCGAGCTGCGCATCCTGGGAATGGACCCGGTCCGCGACGGCACCCGCATCCGCGCGAGGCTCGGCGTCTGTCCGCAGCTCGACAACCTCGATCCCGATCTGTCCGTCCGGGAGAACCTGACGACCTACGCGCGCTATTTCGGGGTGTCCCGGGCCGAGGCGCGCACGCGGGCCGACGAGCTCCTGGAGTTCGTCCAGCTGTCCGATCGCGCCAACGGCAAGGTCGAGCCGCTGTCCGGCGGCATGAAGCGGCGCCTGACGATCGCCAGGGCGATGGTCAACGACCCCGACCTGGTGCTGCTCGACGAGCCCACGACCGGCCTCGACCCCCAGGCGCGCCACCTGGTGTGGGAGCGCCTGTTCCGGCTCAAGCAGCGCGGCACCACCCTGGTGCTGACCACGCACTACATGGATGAGGCCGAGCAGCTGTGCGACCGGCTCGTCGTCATGGACGGCGGGAAGATCGTCGCTGAGGGCTCCCCGAGAGCGCTCATCGAGAACTACTCCACGGCCGAGGTCGTCGAGTTGCGCTTCGCCGACGGGCTCGACTCCAACGCCCAGTACGCCGCCAAGCTCGACGGGATCGGCGACCGGGTCGACCCGCTGCCCGATCGGGTGCTCCTGTACGCCGACGACGGTGACGAGGCCATGGCCGAGGTGCACCGCCGCGGTCTCACGCCGGAGAGCGTGCTCGTGCGCCGCTCCACGCTGGAAGACGTCTTCCTGCACCTGACCGGCCGGACGCTGGTGGACTGACGATGACCACGGAAACGACCGCAGTAACGCGCGTCGGCGACCCGCCCCGGTTGCGTCCCGTCGTAGCCGTCGTGGAGCGGTATCTGACGCTCTACCGGCGGCTGTGGCAGGCGTCGGTCTTCTCCTCGTTCGTCCTGCCGATCCTGTTCCTCATCAGCATCGGCATCGGGGTCGGCGGATACGTCGGGTCCGTCGAGGGAGTCGACTACCTGTCGTGGATCGTCCCCGGGGTGCTCGTCTCGACGGCGTTCCAGATCTGCGTCGGCGAGTCGACCTATCCCGTCCTGGGCGACTTCAAATGGGTGCGGGCCTACCACGCGATGCGTGCCGCGCCGGTCAGCCCCAAGGACATCGTCCACGGGCACCTGATCTACATGATCTTCAGGGTCGAGCTGTCCATAGCGGCGTTCCTGCTGGTGGTCGCCTTCTTCGGCGGTCTGCACTCACCCTGGGCACTCGCCACCGTGCCCGTCTGCGCCCTGCTGACGGCCGCGGTCGTGACCCCGGTCACCGCGTTCGCGGCCACGATCGAGAGCGACAGTTACTTTGCGCTGCTCTTCCGCTTCGTGGTGATCCCCGCGACGTTGTTCTCCGGGGTGTTCTTCCCGGTTGACCAACTCCCCGCCGCGATCCGCCCCGTGGCGTACGCGTCGCCGGTGTGGCACGCGGTGGAGCTGAGCCGGGCCGCCACTCTAGGCCGCGCGCCCGGCTGGCCGATCGTCGTGCACGTCGGATATCTGCTGCTGTGGGCCGTGGTCGGGCTGATCGCGGCGAGACGAGCGTTCGCCCGGAGGCTGGAAGACTGATGATGACCACCCTCGTGGCCGCCCGGGTCTCGCTCTCGCCGGGCCGGGTCGGCGCCGTGATCAACCGGAACGTGGGCGCGCTTCGGTCGGGCCCCTCCTACTGGATCGTCCTCATATCCGGCTTCTTCGAGCCGCTGCTCTACCTGCTGTCGATCGGCGTCGGAGTCGGCGCACTGGTCGGCGACCTGAACGTCGACGGGCACACCATGTCCTACGCCGCGTTCGTCGCGCCGGCCATGCTCGCCGTGTCGGCCATGTCGGGCGCCCTCGCGGAGACAACGTTCAACTTCTTCTTCAAGCTCAAATACATGAAGACCTACGAAGCGGTCCTCGCCACCCCGGTGCGGCCCTTCGAGATCGCGGTGGGCGAGCTCGTCTGGGCGGTGGCCCGCGGTTCGGTCTACACCGTCACCTTCCTGGGCTTCATGGTCGCGATGGGGCTGACGACGGTGGCCGGCGCGCTCGCCGCCTTCCCGGCGACCGTGCTGATCGGCCTGGCCTTCGGCGCCGTCGGCATGTGGGTCAGCACGCTCATGCGCGGATGGCAGGACTTCGACCTGCTCGGCACGGGCCAGTTCGCGATGTTCCTGTTCTCCGGCACGTTCTCGCCCGTGCAGGACTACCCCGTCGGGGTCGAGATCCTGATCCAGCTCACCCCGCTCTACCACGCGGTCGAGCTGGTCCGCGGACTGTGTACGGGAATCGTCGGGCCTGGCATCGTAGTGAACATCGCCTACCTGGCCGTCATGGTCGTGGGCGGGCTGTGGCTCGCCTCGCGCCGCGTGGAGAAGATGTTGTGCGTTTAGAGTGCCCCGTCTGCCACATACGGGTGCCGGCCTGCGTCGGCACCCGTGAGGCGGTGGCGTGATGGAGGCACGTGTGAGTGGCGTGGCGACGGACCCTGATCCCGGCCGCTACCGGGAGCGGGCCTCGCGCGTTCCCGGAGCGGTCCTGTGGCGACGGATCACGCCGGCCGGGGACACCGCGCAGCGGGTGCTGCCGGACGGCTGCATGGACCTCATCTGGGCGGACGGCGACCTGATGGTCGCCGGGCCCGACACCGAAGCGCACCTGGACCCTGCTCCCGCGGGCACGCGCTACGTCGGGCTCCGGTTCGCACCGGGCACCGGCCCGGCCATCCTCGGAGTGCCCGCCCATGAGCTGCGTGACCTCCGGGTCCCGCTCAATGATCTGTGGCGGGCCGTACAGGTCCGGCGGCTGGCCGATCACCTGCACTCGGTGCTGGAATCGGGGGCGATGACGGACGTCGGCGCGGCGATGGAGCAGGTCGCGGGAGCCCTCTTCGCGCAGACTGGCCCGGCTGACCCCGCGGTGGCGCAGATGGTCGCGCTGGTGCGTGCCGGCCTGCCCGCCGCGGGCGTGGCCGTCGCGGCGGGCATCAGCGAGCGGCAGTTGCACCGACGTTGCCTGGCGGTCTTCGGATACGGGCCCAAGACCCTGGGACGGATCCTGCGCATGAACCGCGCGGTCGACCTGGCCCGCGCCGGCACTCCGTTCGCGACCGTGGCCGCCACGGCTGGTTATGCCGACCAGGCCCACCTGGCACGCGAGGTGAAGGCCTTGACCGGGGTTCCGCTGGGCACGCTCATCAGCTGACGGGCAGCGGTGCGAACAGGTCGACGGTGTTGCCGTCCGGATCGGACACCGATGCGTAGCGCTGGCCCCAGAACGCGTCCCACGGAGGGTTGTGCCCTTCGTAGCCGGCCTCGACGAGGCCGGCGTAGACGCCGTCCACGTCGCCCGGATCGTCGCACAGGAAGGCCAGGCTGATCTGGGAACCGCCGCTCGGCGGTGTCCAGCCGGGCTCGAAGGAACGGATGGTCTCGATGGTGTCCCACGCGAGCCGCATGCCGCCGGGCAGGGTGACCTCGACGTGGGGCTGGGTGTCGGCGGCCGCGGGGATGTCGAGCCCGAGGCGACGGTAGAAGGCGAGTGATTTGCCCATGTCGGCCACCACGAGGCCGATCAGATTGAAGGTAGGTGCCATGCGGGTCACGCTACGGGACCCGCATGGCACCGTCTTGAAGGAATCGGACGCCCGGCTCTAGCTCCAGGTCATCGTGATCTGACGTTCGTAGTTCACGTATCCGGCCCGCTGGAAGGCATCAGCCATGGGGACGTTCCCGACGTCCGTCGCGGCCCGGATACGTGGAACGTCCTGCCGGACGAGGACGCGAGTGCCCTCGGCGAGGATGTCGTCGATGTAGCCGTTGCCGCGGTGGGCGGGCAGAACGCCGATGTAGGCGATGATCGGATTGTAGTCGTTGTGGGCCGCGACGACGAACCCCACCGCCTCGCCGCCGGGCAGGGTCGCGATCCGCCACCAGTCTCTCGGAGTCGTGTAGCGCGCGAGTTCGTCGTCATGATGCCGGGCGGCCGCCTCGCGGGCGGGAAGGCGTGTCAGTTCGTCGCGACTGTAGGCGTCGAGAGTTCCGTCCAGCGTGCGTGTCATCAGGTCGAGGATCTCTTCGGTGTCGCGGACCGCCCGGAACCTCAGGCGTCCGTTCGGCTCGGGAACCGGTGTCCCGGGACGCCACTCCAGCCGGAGCCGTTCGACGAACAGGCGGGCGCCGACCTGTTCCAAGGCGGCCATCCGGTCCTCGACCACACCCCGAGCCCTCGCGTCCTCCCGCCAGTCGGCCGGGACGAAGCGAATGTATTCGGGAGGTGTCGTCCCCGCCCGCAGGACCTGAGGCATGGCCGTCCGCAGCAGCCGTACACCGATGCCCACGCGATCGGGTTCGGTGTCGTCGATGTCGAAGACGTCAAGGAAGGACGGCGCGCCGTCCTCCGGCCGCCCCCACCAGGCGGCGCGGGCCACGAGACGGTCACCACGCAGGGCGACCCACATCCACGGTGCCCGGCGGCGGCCGGTGTCGAGATCGTCCGCCAACTCCTCGTTGAGGGTGTACGGCAGGCGGGAGAAGAGGTCGAGTTCTTCGCGTCCGGTCAGCGGACGCATGATCAGGTCATTCTGGTTCAAGGTAAGGCACGCTCCAGTGAGGGCGCCTGTGGTCCGGGGTCAGACGCGGTGCGCGCCCCGGGAGGACACAAGCGCAGTGATCATGGGGATCATGGGCTTATCCCTCCTCTCATCGGTCATCGGCCTAGCGGTCGCCGGACCTTCCGTCGGTAATGACTACCGGACCTCTGGATCCACCGCAAACCCTTTTCCCTGGCGGCTGATTTCATGATCACGGAATGCGTCCGACCAGGTCAGAGGCCTGTTGCCGAATCCGTGCATGATCACGAAACGCGTAACCCCAGATCAACGGGTGTTTCGGCGAACCTGTGCATGATCAGCCCCACCCTCATCAACCCTGAGGGGTGAAGGGGGTGGCGGTGGTGACGGCGGCGGTGGGGATCGGGCCGTAGATGTGCGGGAACGCCTCTGTCGTCCCCTCGGGGACCTCGAACTTCACCGGAGAGCCCAGCAGGCTCTCATCGATGGACAGGAGTACCAGCGGCTCGGTGACGTCCAGGTAGAAACGCCGGGCCACGCCCTCGGCCTGAGCCAGGTCGGCGGACGCGTGGATGAAGCCCTCTTCCTCGAGAGTGCGGCCGAGGGTGGACATGCGATACTCGCCCGCCTTCTCGGCTTGTTCCCAGTCGGCCGCGAGCGCGAGGTGAAAAATCATGAAACGGAGCCTACGGGTCAGCTGATGGCCATGAGCGCGCGGGCCACCACGTCACGGGCACGCTCTCGTCCCTCGGGGCGCGCCTCCACGATGTCCTCAAGCCACAGGCCGGACAGCACGGTGGTGATGAAACGGACCTCGGATCGCCCGCAGGAGTATCCCGCCCGTTCGAGCACAGACGCGACGATCTCGTCGCACCCGTCCGTCCAGGCCCGGGCGACGTCCTGCAGAGCCGGATCCCGGCCCGCCTGGAGGTAGAGCTCCCACAGGCCGAGCTGCCGCGGCCGGTCGACGGCGTAGACCGTGGCGAGCCTGTCGGCGAGAACCTCGGGAGACCTCTCGCGCAGGGTCTCCAGCGACTGGCGCATGTCGGCCAGTTCCCGTTCGACGAGCAGGGCGAACGCCTGGGCGAGCAGTTCGTCGCGGCCGGTGAAGTAGTAGGTGGTCGCCGCGAGGGGGATCCCGGCCCTCCGGGCCACGGCACGGTGCGTCGCCGCGGCGAAGCCGCCCTCACCCAGCAGGTCGGCCGCCGCGCTCAGTAGGGCCTCACGGCGGCGCAGGGCACGTTCCTGCCTCCGCCGGCGCTGGGTCGCCACCTCCGTGCCGGAGTGCTCCGCCCGCTGTTCGTCCACCTCGTCCAAGGAACGACCTCACGAAACAGACCTGATGCGATGTGCCGATTTGGTGAGCCGCCGGGCTCAGTGGGCGCCGGACAGGTTCAGCACCACGACACCGCAGATGATCAAAACGATACCGGCGGCTTTGGTCAGGTTCATCCCCTCACCGAGGAATAACGTCCCGATCAGGGCGATCGCCGCCGTGCCGATGCCCGCCCACACGGCGTACGCCACGCCGACCGGCATCTCCAGCTTGAGGGCGCGGGCCAGCAAGATGAGGGACGCGACGTATCCGATGAAGACCACGACGCTCCATCCGACATTGGTCAGCCCGTTGCTCAGTTTGAGAGCGGAGGTGGCCACGACCTCCGAGACGATGGCGGCGACGAGCAGGAGCCACGCCATGGCAACCTCCACTTAAGCGGTACGCTTGTACCAGTTTAAAGGTTTCCCATGGTCAGGGCCATGGGCATTCGCCGCTATCTGGGGGCGGGCCGGTGCCCCTCGAGTAGGGGTCCTGCCCGGGCTCTCGGCCGCTCATGTCGGGCGCGGCATGTCGCCTCCCGCGCCCACCGTCGCCGGCGATCCGGGGATTTCCGGTACCGTTCCCCCTCCCGTACGGCGCGGCACTTGGCGTCAGGGTCGAATGCGTGTTCTACTGATCCCCATGCGTCGCGACGCCTCCTCCGGCCCCGCCACCACCCCCGGGGTCCAGCAGTCGCTTCTCGACAGCGGACCCTCGCGGCCCCGGGTCGAACGACAGTCCGTCATACGGTCCTTCGACGGCATCACCTGCTACGAGGTTCCCGCGCGGACGGCGATCGACCGGATCCCCGAGGCGACGGAGCTTCCCTACCAGTGGGCGGTGAGCCCCTACCGCGGCTGCCAGGCGGCGTGCGGCTACTGCATGGCCAGGCGCGGCCACCGCTATCTCGGGCTCGACGCGGGACACGACTTCGCCTCGAAGATCGTCGTAAAGACCAACCTGGCCGACCGGTTACGCCGCGAGCTCGCCTCACCCCGGTGGACCGGCGACCCGATCGCCCTCGGGCTGACCGGCGACTGCTACCAGCCCGCTGAGGAGACCTACCAGCTGATGCCCCGCATCGTCCGCGCCCTCGCGGACGCCGGCAACCCCTTCACCCTGCTCACCAAGAGCCCGCTCGTGCTGCGTGATCTCGACCTGCTGCGCGAGGCGGCCAAGATGACCCAGGTGAGCGCCACGGTCTCCGTGGGCTTCGTCGACGACCGGATCCGGCGTGCGGTCGAGCCGGGCGCCGCGACACCTCAGCGCCGGCTGGAGGTGTGCGCCACGCTGAACGACAACGGCATCCCCTGCGGTGTCCTGATGGCGCCGATCCTGCCCCTGATCACCGACTCGGCCGATCATCTGCTGTCGACCGTGCGGCGGGCCGCCGAGGCCGGCGCGGTCAGCGTGACCCCCGTCGTGCTGCGGCTGCCCTCCGGCGCGCGGGAGTGTTACATGGGCTGGCTGGAACGCGAACATCCGGGCCTCGTGCCCCGCTACCAGGCGCTGTACGGCAAGGGCCCCACAGCCGACGCCGACTACCGGGCGCGGATCGCCGACCAGGTCCGCGGCCTGGCCGAGGCCTACGGCGTGGGACAGTCGGCCAGGCGCTGGCGCCGCCGCCGTTCACCGGCCAGGCAACTCGCCCTGGTCTGAGCCCTGCTGCCGGGCCCCGCTACCGGAGCCCGCTACCGGAGCCCGCTACCGGAGCCCGCTGCCGGGGCCGGGCTGCCAGTTCCCCTCCCGGCCCCGGCGCAGAGCGCTACACGATTCGCAGAGCGATGTCGACGATGGCGTGAAGTTCTTCTCGGCGGACTCCGGTGGCCGCCCGGACGGACAGCCCTTCGCTGATGGTGGAGATGTATTGAGCGAGTTCCGCCGGGGCGAGACCGACGCTGGTGTCGCCGTCGCGGTGACCCTGCTCGAAGCGGTCCTGAAGCAGCTGCGTTGTCATGCGCCGGCGTTCGGCCAGGTCGGCCGCGATGGCGGAGTTTTCCGGGCCGCAGCGTAGCGCGCTTCCCACCACGAGGCACCCCTGTGGATGGCTGGGGCTGGTGATGGCGTCCACGTTGCGGTGGAGGTACTCCCGGGCCACATCCCGGACCGTGGGCTCCTCCAGAGCGGCGACCGTGTAGGCGGCGTCTCCGCGGTAATAGCGGTCGAGAACTTGCCGGAAGAGCTCGTCCTTCGAGCCGAAGGTCGCATACATCGACGACCGGCCCACTCCCATCGCAGCAGTGAGCTGCGCGAGGGATGTGCCCTCGTAGCCGTGTTCCCAGAACACGTCGAGGGCGCGGTCGAGGGCTTCGTCTATGTCGGCGGGATGGACGCATAAGCGTCACCCCGTCACCCCGGCTGAGGCTCTGGGGCCGGCAGGCACGCCACGGCGAGTCGTGCGTCCGGTAGCTGTACACGCGTGCTGCGGCCGTATAACTCCCGGACCTTCCGCCGTCCCGGTACACGACTGCACTCAGTCGGTACACGCGCCGCAGCGGTTCAAGCGGCTCATTTCCATCGGAGGCATCCTCATGGCACGTGTGATCAGAATGCATGACTACGGAGGCCCCTCGGTCCTCCGTGTCGAGACCAGCGATACCGGTGAACCCGGCCCGGGTCAGGTACTCCTCCGGCAGTACGCGATCGGGGTGAACGCCGTTGACGCCATCATGCGGGAGGGGCAGTTCGGCACCCCGCTTCCTGCCGTACTCGGCGTCGAAGGCGCGGGCGTCATCCAATCCGTCGGCCCCGGAGTGAAGCGCCACTCCCCCGGTGACCGCGTCGGCTATTTCTTCTCGATGGGCGCCTACTCGACCGAACGCCTCATCGCCGCAGAGTCGCTCATCCCGATTCCGGAAGACATCGGAACAGACCAGGCGGCCGCGTTCCTGGCCAAGGGATTGACCGCCTGGATGGGAATCAGGGCGTTGCATCATGTCCGGCCCGGTGAAGTCATCCTGGTCCAGGGGGCCTCCGGCGGGGTCGGCTCCATCCTCTCGCGCTGGGCGAAAGACATGGGGGCGACAGTCATCGGAGTGGCCGGCTCGAAAGAGAAGTCGCCCCAGGTGCGGGCCGGCTCCGACCACGCGCTGCATGCTGCGGACCCTGACTTCCTCGGAGCGGTGCGAGAGGTGGCAGCCAACGGCGTGGACGTCGTGTACGACCTCGTGGGCCAGGCGACCGCCGAGTTGTCCGCACAGGCCGTCCGTGACGGCGGGACGATCGTCACCATCGGTGCCGCCTCCGGCCCACCGCGGCACTACGCATCGCTCCAGGGCAAGCGTGGAATCCGACTGGTCGGCGGGAGCACGCCTCAGTATGTCGACCCCTCGACAGACCACAAGACCATCTCGGAGCTGTTCGCGGCAATCCGCGGCGGACTCTTCAACGACCTGAAGATTTCCCGCTACGCGTTCGAGGAGGCACGTCAAGCACACGAAGACCTCAAGCAGCGAAAGCTGTCCGGCCTGCCCATCCTGAAGGAGGTGAACCAGCCGGTATAGCCGGCTCGTCAGCCAGTCGCAGTCCGAACCGCCGCAAGGCGAACCACATGAAGTGGGATGGTTCCGAACGGCTGTCGGACATCGCGAAGCCGTTGATTCCACTCATCCGCGAACGCCCCCGCACCCCCCGCGCCGGCCGTTGGGCCCGACGGCCGGAAAAATGAGGAGACGTCGGCGGCACGGGATCGTTAGCGTTCGTGGCATGGGCATGGTGGAGGAGACGACGGTCGACGTCGAGAGGTTCGTGACGGAGGGGTTCCTCAAGGTGGAGGAGGCCTTCCCGCGTAGCGTGGGCGACCGCATCCGGGAGTCGCTCTGGGAACGGATGGGGCTGTCTCCGGACCGGCCGTCGGAGTGGACCAAGCCGGTGATCTGGGTGACCGACGAGACGGGGCAGGGCCCGTTCGGGGAGGCCGCCCGCAGCCCGCGGCTCACTGCCGCGCTGAATCAGATCGCAGGCGAGGGCGCCTGGTACCCGAGGGGAAGCGTCGGCATGATGCCGATCCGCTTCCCGCATCCGGAGGACGCCGGGGACACCGGCTGGCACATCGACCAGAACCATCCCGGCCCGGACAACGCCTGGGGGATCATCTCGGCCAGGCCGCGCACCATGCTCGTGCTCCTGCTCTACTCCGAGGTGACCGAGCAGGACGCCCCCACCAGGATCCGGGTGGGTTCCCACCTCGAGACGGCCCGCGTGCTCGAGCCGTACGGCGAGCGCGGGCTGCCCTTCCAGGAGACCGGTCCCATCATGGACGCGGCCGGCGCGGACCGGCCACTGGCCCTCGCCACAGGCCTTCCCGGTGACGCCTACCTGTGCCACCCGTTCCTGGTCCACGCCGCGCAGCCACACCACGGCACGCGGCCGCGCTTCATGTCGCAGATACCGTTCAGCCTGGTCGAGTCCTTGAGCGCGGGCGAGTCCACGCCACTGGCCCGGGCCGTACGGCTAGGCCTGTCGGGCGCATGAGGCCCCGGCCGGTGGCACCGATAACCTTGTCCGCATGTTCCACCGCAAGCCGATCGAAGAGCGCATCGCGGAGCGGGTCGCCAAGCGCCCGCCCCTCAAAGAAGGCAAGCACTTCGAGCACCGCCCGGCGCTGATCGTCTTCTGCGTCGTCATCGGGCTGATCGTTCTCAAGATTGTGGGAGCGTTCGTGCTGATGAAGTCGGGAATCCAGTAGGTCCGGGCAGTGAAAAGGCCCTCCGGCGATCGCCGGAGGGCCTTTTCACTGCCGATTCACTGTCGAAGAGGCGCTCTTACTTGAGCGCGCTGCCCTTCTCCCATTCCTTGAACGACATCTGCCAGAAGCCCCAGCCGTTCCACGACTCCAGGATGCGGCTGGTGCCGGTGATCTTGACGACGTCGCCGCGGTGGAAGTTGTCGTAGAACCACTTCGCCTGCCCCGGGCTGGCGTTCACGCATCCGTGGCTGACGTTGGCGTAGCCCTGCGAGCCGACCGACCAAGGAGCGCTGTGAACATACTCGCCGCTGTTGGAGATGCGGACGGCGTAGTTCACGACCTCCTTGTAGTAGCCCGGGTCGCCCTCCTTCTTGCCCGGAGAGATCATCGTGACCGGGTTCGCCCGCTCCATGGTCAGGTGGACGCCGCTCGTCGTGGTGTACTCGCGCGTGTCACCCTTGCCGGCGCTGATCTTCATCGTCTGGATGGTCTTGCCATCCTTCTTGACGTACATCATGTGCGTCTTCACGTTGACGGTGCTGATCAAGGCCGCGCCGATGTTGATGGTGGCGCTGGAGTTCTTGACGCCGTACATGTCCTTGCCGCCGCGCACGCCCGCGAGGTTCGCGGTGAACTTCACCTGCTGGTGAGCGGGCCAGTACTTGGCGGGGCGGTAGATCACCTGCTTGGCGCTCATCCAGCGCCACGCTCCGTCGACCGGCTTCTCGGCCTTGACCTTGAGCGCCTTCTCGACGGACGCCTTGTCGGTCACCGACTGGTTGAAGGTCACCATGATCGGCATGCCGACGCCCACCGTCTCCCCCTTCACCCCAGGGGTGATGTCGGCGACCGCAAGGGGAAACTTGGGCTTCAGCGTGCTGAACTGGCTGGTCACCTCGGCGGGACCACCCTCACCGGTGGCCTTGGCCGACACGGTGTACTTGCTCGACGGCTTCAACGGCCCCTTCGACGTCCACTTGGTGCGATCCGCGTCGAACTCCCCCTCGAGCGGAACACCGTTGGACTCGACGACGACCTCTTCAAGAGAACCGTTGTCGGCGGTGACGACCACGGACTTGTCCGGGCGCACCTTCGCGGTGCCCTTGACCGGATTGATCTTGATGGTCGGTACCGGCTTAGCCGGCGTGGACTCGCCACCGTCGCCCCCCGGCGACAAGGCGGAGCCCGACCCCGACCCACTGGAACATGCTGCCAATGCCGTGACCATGGCCACGGCGACCCCGGCGATGGGCAACTTAGACCGGGTGTGAGTGCTCGTCACAACTTCTCCCCCATGGGCGCAAAGTGCTCACAAGACCTTATTAGGGGTAGCCGTAGATATGTGCAATTTCAGGACCGGTTAGGTCACAGTTTGGTCGCCGAACGTTCACACCTATCTCGATCACCGGTAAAGTCCGCGTCAAACCTGATCATGAAGGTCAGTCAGCTGATTTTTCCCGGAATCCGGTCGCCGCAGATCAAGACGTGCGGGGACCCTGAGGTTGGCTGACGGCTCGTAGTGGATCTCCGATTTGACGAGCATCCAGCCGGCCGCGGCATCGACCACTCCCGCCGCCAGGGCGACGGCGGCCGCGTCGCCGGGACATGGCCGGACTCCGGCTCCGAATCCGAGATGCGGACAGCCGTCCTCACTCCCGTCTCGCCGATCGGGGTCGAACCGGTGGGGGTCGTGGAACACGCCGGGATCACGGTTGGCCGTCGCGAGGTCGAGCACGACCACGGTGCCAACCGGGACGGCCACTCCCCCCGCCGTCGTGTCCGATACGGCCACCCGGCGCGTCAGCCGTACGGGAGGGTCGTGGCGGAGCGTCTCCAGGAGGATCGCCTCGGCCGGCCGGTCGGCGATGGCGGCGTGCGGCAGTCGTGTCAGCAGGTTGAGGGCGTTGCCGATCAGGCCCGCCGTGGCGTCGCACGCCTGGATCAGCAACGCCGCCACGGCCGCGAGCCGCTCCAGGTCCGGACAGCCGAGCAGATCCGCCAGCACGGCCACGGCACGGTCGGCCTGCTCCTCGGATTCGGGAGCGGGTGGGGCCGGATCCGGCCGGGGATGGTAGGCGGCGGCCATCGTGATGACAGCGCCGACGGCGTCCTCCCTGCGCTCCGGAGTGACGCCCAGGTGCGTCGCGAGGACCCTGACCGGTACGCGCCGGGCGAGCCGAGCCATCACGTCGACGACCTCCGGCCCACTCGACCCGGACGGCGTGGACGGCTCAGGCGAGGCCAACTCGGCGGAGGCCAGGTCGAACGCGTCCCCGCGCAATGTGGCGACGTCGATCGCCGACAGCAGTCCGACCGCATGTGACCTGCGCCGGGCGTGCTCGGCGCCGTTGCTGAACCGGCTCACCGCTCCGCGGAGCCAGGCCATGCCGTGGGTGCCGTCCGTCGCGGGTGCGACCGCGGGCACCTCGAAGCGCGGATCGGACAACACTGCCCGGACGTCGGCGTGCCGTGTGATCACGAGGGGGTCTTTCGTCATTCCCGGAACGCTAGGCGGGTGACGTTTCAGCGAGGGGCGAACCATGCACTCGAATCAGGGCGCCATGAGTTTCTTCAACTCCGTGGTCAGTTCGGTGCGCAGATCATCGTGTTCCGGGCCGAGGGCGTAGGCCGGGTCGCGCCAGCGGCCGGGCGGGTAGAGCCACACCGGCTTCTTGACGATCTCTTCCGGCTCCCATGCATAGCGAGGCCAGATGTGCGCGTGAAGAAACGGGTCGGTGTTTCCGAGAATCTCCACATTGACCCGGAGAAATCGAGGGTCTCTTCGGCCGCACACGCGCTCGACGGCCTCCGCCAGTCGTTCCATGTCCGTCAGGTACGCCATCCGGCGTCGGACCTGCAGGTCAGACAACCGTGTGACGGCGGGATCGTCGATGAGGAGAACGCAGTAACCGGGCAGGAATTGCACGTCCCCGATTACCGCGAATCCTGTCGTCATCCGCGTCAAAACGGTGGGATTCTCGCCCCTGAACGCGGCTCCGATGCGGTCTGCCCGCCAGTCGGCACTCACGGGCAGATCGTACCGGCGTGACCCGGCGAGCTCAGCAGATGCCTCGGCTGATGCCGCGCAGAGTTTCAGCCGAGGAGCAGGTTGATCAGCACCAACAGCGCGCCCACGGGGGCGAGGACGCCGACGATGGCGATCTTGATGGGGCGATCGCGCGGCCGGGCACACGTCCTCACTTCTCGCCTTGAGTGTCCGGCCGCTTTGAATGCGAAAGCCCCATGCAAGTGAACGCCACAACTCGCGGGATCAACTGGCCTGCCCGCTACGGATGCAGCTCCACGGAAATGTGCGGGGAAAGCGCCCGGAGGAAGTCGGGCGCGTCGAAGAGTTCGCCTGCGGAGGCGACGCCGACCGTTCTGGTCCGTCCCGTGAGGATGCGGTCGACCGCTTCCACCGCGAGCGGCGCGGTGACGGCGTAGATGTCCCGGCCTTTCGCCACAGCACGCCGTTCGATGCCGCCGGAACGCACCACGACGTCGACGAGGAAGGTCTGCGCGGACCGCCCGTGCTCGTCGGCCGCGGCCGGTGCGGGTGTGTCCGGGGCCGCCAGGTCCCTGGCCGCCTCGACCGTCATGTACGTGCGGACTTCGGGGATGGACAGGTGGCTGGGAACGGTGACGACGTCGGCCATCGTGAACTCCCCGATGACGGCCCGGGGACCCATCGGGTCGGGGAAGGGCCACTCCAGGGTCGGCAGGTCGTCGTGGCGGTACTCCAGTCGCCCGTTCGTGTAACGGACGCGTCGGCCGTCCCGCCGCTGCCTGGAGACCGCGCCCGCGGCCCGCGTCCCGGTGGTGGGGTGCCAACTGCTCAGCCCGTACGCGACGTGCGCCTCGTCGGCCGCCGTCCAGTCGCCCATCGCGGTGGTGACCAGCAGGTCGCCGAGGCCGCCGTAGAAGGCCATCGCTGGGACGATCACCGCCCCCGCGGCGCGGGCTCGGTCCGTGAAGTGCGTGAACGTGTCGGCGTTGGCCTCGATCTCGGCAGCCACATCCACATACGGGATCCCGGCGCGCAGTGCGGCCTCGATCACGGGGGCGGCCGTGGTGGCGAAGGGCCCGGCGCAGTTGATCACGGCGGCCGCACCGGCAAGCGCGCGGTCGAGCGAGGCCGGGTCGTCGACCGACGCCGGGCGGGCGTCCAGTCCGGATTCTGACGCCAGGACCTTCAGCTTGTCGGCGTCGCGTCCGGAGAGGACCGGGACGAACCCGCGTTCCCGCAACTGAGCCACCACGAAGCGCCCGGTGTGCCCGTACGCGCCGAACACCGTTACGGTGAGCCCCGATCCCATGGGTTCTCCTCATGCTCAAATGATCTGCTGCGATCTGTCACGTACATCCTGATGAGGGCGGGTGTCTCCCGCGAGCGTCCGGAACGCCATGATCCGTACAATTCCGGACGTGGACACTGTCGCGCTGGCCGTCACCGACGGGATGCTGCATTTCGAGCTGTCTTTGGCGTACGAGGTCTTCGGGGCCGACATGACCAGCGTGGCCGACCCCTGGTACAGGTTCGTCGTCTGCGGTCCGGGCGCCGTGCGGGCCGGCCGGTTCCTGCTGGAGCCCGACTACGGCCTCGACCACCTCTCGCGCGCCGACACGGTGATCGTCCCGGGCTGGGCCGACTTCGATGTGGAGCCGCCCGACGACCTGGTCGACGCGGTGCGCGCGGCCCATGAGGCGGGTGCGCGCGTGGCCTCCCTCTGTACGGGCGCGTTCGTGCTGGCCGCCGCCGGTCTGTTGGACGGCAGGCGCGCGACCACGCACTGGGCGCACACCGAGGTCCTGGCCGCTCGTTACCCCCAGGTGACGGTGGACCCGGACGTCCTCTACGTGGACAACGGCAGCGTGCTCACCTCCGCGGGCAAGGCCGCCGCCATGGATCTGTGCCTGCACATCGTCCGGCTCGACCACGGCTCGTCGATCGCCAACACGGTCGCGCGCCGCCTGGTCGTGCCGCCGCATCGGGACGGCGGCCAGGCCCAGTTCGTCACCACCCCGGCGCCCGCCCCCGGCAACCACCCGCTCGCCGAACTGTTCCCCTGGGTGCTCGAGCGGCTCGACCATCCCCTGACCGTGGAGGACCTGGCCCGCCAGGCGCGGATGAGCTCGCGCAACCTGGGCCGTCACTTCAGGTCGGTGACCGGTACGACCCCGCTGCAATGGCTGCTGACTCAGCGGATCCGTCACGCCCAGGAGTTGCTGGAGACCACCGACGACGGCGTCGACGCCATCGCGGCGGCCACTGGCATGGGCACGGCCACGACGCTGCGCCGCCACTTCAACCGCACGGTCGGCGTGCCTCCGGACACCTACCGCCGCACCTTCCGCTCGCGGCCCCGCCCCGGCTCGTACGGACCCTGACCACGGCGTGAGTTCCAACCTCCGCGAACCATCCAGAAATAGTTAAGCAACTGCTTGACTATTGAGCCGCTCGAGGGGATGGTTAAGTACGTGCCTAACTATGAGTTGGACCGGATCTTCCAGGCGCTGGCGGACGAGACCCGCCGGAGCATGGTCGAGCGGCTGGTCCGCGGGCCGGCCTCGGTGAGCGACCTGGCCAGGCCCCTGGAGATGTCCCTGCCGGCGGTCATGCAGCATCTGCAGGTGCTCGAGGCGTGCGGACTGGTCAGGTCCGGCAAGTCGGGCCGGGTCCGCACGTGCCACATCCAGCCGGAGGGCCTACGGGCCGCGGAGGAGTGGATCGCGGGGCGGCGCACGTCCTGGGAACGCGGCCTCGACCGCCTCGGCGACTACCTGGCCGACACGCCACAGGCACCAGATCAGGCACCCGAGAACAGGAGCACATCATGAGCGACCGGTCGGTCATCAACACCACGTTCACCCTCGAGCGCGTCTACGACGCGTCACCGGCCCGCGTCTTCGCCGCCTGGGCCGACCCCGACGCCAAGGGCCGCTGGTTCGCCGGCCCCGCGGCCGAGCACGAGCTCGACTTCCGCGTCGGAGGCAGGGAGCTCGCCCGTGGACGCGGGGAGGACGGCTCGGTGCTGACGTTCGAGTCCGTGTATCACGACATCATCGCCGACCAGCGGATCGTCTGCGCCTCCGTCCTCATGTCGGGGGACGACGTGGCCACGGTGTCCGTCACGGCGGTGGAACTGTCCCCCGAGGGTGAGGGCACCCGGTTGGTGCTCACCGAGCAGGGCACGTTCCTCGACGGGCACGAGCAGCCGGCCTGGCGAGAGCAGGGGACGCTCGAACAGCTCACCGCGCTGGAGGCAGAACTCCGGCGTCAGGAGGCCTGACGGGCATCTCGGTGCGCGGCGTCATCGGGCGAGCTCCCCGGCGGCGGCGCGGATCTCATCCAGGAGCGCGGCCGGGCTCGTTGCCGCACCGGCTAGTCGAGGCGATGCGTCAGGCCGGTGTGCCTGCGACCCGCCCCCTTCGTCCGTACGGCCTGCGCGAGCGCGCGCCGGGAACCCACGATGACGACCAGTTTCTTCGCCCGCGTGATGGCGGTGTAGAGCAGATTGCGCTGCAGCATCATCCACGCGCTGGTCGCCAGCGGGATGACCACGGCCGGGTACTCGCTCCCCTGCGACCGGTGGATGCTGACCGCGTACGCGTGGGCGAGCTCGTCGAGTTCGTCGAAGGAGTAGTCGACGTTCTCGTCCTCGTCGGTGAGGACGGTCAGCTTGCTCTCCTCCGGCGACATGCCGGTGACCACGCCGACCGTCCCGTTGAACACCCCCGCGGCGCCCTTGTCGTAGTTGTTGCGCAGCTGGGTGACCTTGTCGCCCACGCGGAAGACGCGTCCGCCGTACCGGCGTTCCGGCATGCCCTCACGTGACGGCGTCAGCGCCTCCTGCAGGGCGATGTTGAGTGCGCCCGCGCCGGCGGCTCCGCGGTGCATCGGGGCGAGCACCTGGACGTCGCGCCGCGGGTTGAGGCCGAACTTCGCCGGAATCCGCCGTGCCACCACGTCGACCGTCAGGGAGGCGATCTCCTCCGGCTCCTCGCAGGGGAACAGGAAGAAGTCCGGGAAGTCCCGGACCAGTGGAGATTGACCGGTGTTGACCCGGTGGGCGTTGACCACCACGCCCGACTCCTGGGCCTGGCGGAAGATCTGCGTGAGCCGTACACGGGGGATCTCCGGAGCGGCCAGCAGGTCACGCAGGACCTCGCCCGCGCCGACCGAGGGGAGCTGGTCGACGTCGCCGACGAACAGCAGATGCGCCCCGGGCGCGACCGCCTTGGCCAGCTTGTTGGCGAGCAGCAGGTCGAGCATGGACGCCTCGTCGACGACGACCAGGTCGGCGTCGAGCGGATTGTCGCGGTCGAACGTGGCGTCGCCGCCCGGGCGCAGCTGCAGCAACCGGTGCACGGTGGTGGCCTCGTGGCCGGTCAGCTCGGCCAGCCGCTTGGCGGCGCGGCCCGTGGGGGCGGCGAGGATGACCTTGGCCCGCTTGGCCCGCGCCAGCGTGACGACGGAGCGGACGGTGAAGCTCTTACCGCAGCCGGGACCACCGGTGAGCACGGCGACCTTCTCCGTCAGCGCCAGCCGTACGGCCTGGGCCTGTTCGGGGGCGAGCTCGGAACCGGTCCTCCCGCGCAGCCAGTCGAGGGCGGCGGGCCAGTCGACGTCCGCGAACGCCTTCAGCCGGTCGTGGCCGGAGCCGAGCAGCCCGCGCAGGGTCCCCGCCAGCGAGAGCTCGGCGCGGTGGAAGGGCACCAGGTAGACCGCGGGCACGGAGCCCTCCCCCACGGGCACCTCCTCACGGACCACGCCCTCCTCGGCCACGAGCTCGTCGAGGCAGGTGGAGGTGAGGTCGGGCGCCACCTCGAGGATCTTCACGGCGTCAGCGACAAGGTTGGGCGCGGGGAGGTAGCAGTGGCCGTCGTCGGCCGCCTGCGACAGCGTGTAGCGCAGGCCGGCCTTCACCCGCTCCGGGCTGTCGTGCGGGATGCCCACCGCCTGGGCGATGGTGTCGGCGGTCTTGAACCCGATGCCCCACACGTCGTCGGCGAGCCGGTAGGGCTCCTTGCGTACCACGTCGATCGACTCGTCGCCGTACTGCTTGAAGATCCGCACCGCGATCGAGGTGGAGACGCCGACGCCCTGCAGAAAGATCATCACCTCTTTGATGATCTTCTGCTCCTCCCAGGCCGCGCCGATCATCTTCGTCCGCTTGGGGCCGAGTCCCGGCACCTCGACGAGTCGGGCCGGTTCCTCCTCGATGACCCGCAGGGTGTCGGTGCCGAAATGGTCCACGATGCGCTCGGCCATCTTGGGCCCGATGCCCTTGATCAGCCCCGAGCCGAGGTAACGCTGGATTCCCTGGATCGTGGCCGGCAGGACCGTGGTGTAGGACCACACCTCGAACTGCCTGCCGTACCGGGGATGGGAGCCCCACCGGCCGGTCAGCCGCAGCGACTCGCCGACCTGCGCACCGAGCAGCGGGCCGACGACGGTCAGCAGCTCGTTGCCCCCGCGCTCGGTGGCGACCCTGGCGATCGTGTAGCCCGTCTCCTCGTTGGCGTAGGTGATCCGTTCGAGGACCGCCTCGAGGACCGCGCCCGGCGGTCTGCCGCCCTCGGAGCCGGTGCCGGACCCGCCGGAGGGGCCGCCGGGAGGATTGGTCATGGACGGCATTGTCCCGCAGTGGCCGGGGACGCGCGCTCACCCGCCGAGGGCGAGTGCCGCCCGCGGCGCCTTCGCGATTACGGAGCCGCCGGTGAGGCGAGCAGACGCAGCCGCCGCTCCGACTTCGAGCCGGGATCGGCGTGGTAGGTGATCAGCATCTGACCGGCTGCGGCGAGGCCGAGCTTCTCATAGCGCAGGTCGAGAGGGCCGACCCTCGGGTGCAGCACCCAGGTCAGGCCGCTGGTCTTGTGCCGGACGTCGTGACGGGCCCACAACGTGCGGAAACGTTCGCTGCCCAGGCTCAGCTCCTCGATGAGGCCGGCCAGGCGCGGGTCGTCGGCGTGGGCCCCGATCACCGACCGCAGGTACGGCACGACCTTGGCGGTCATCTCGTCCCAGTCCCGGAAGAAGACGCGCATCTCCGGTTCGAGGAAGGCCGCCCGCAGGGTGTTGGAGCCGGGCGCGAAGTGGGGTGACAACGCCACTGCCATCGGGTTGGCCGCCAGGACGTCCCCGGTGCGGCCGTGGACGAACGCCGGTGTCGTCGTCCAGTTGGCGATCAGGTTCCGCACGCCGTCGGCGACCTGTTCGGGACGTTCCGGGCGGCGCCCGCGCGGCGCCGGACGCGCGAGGTCGTGCAGGTACGCCGAGGCCTCGGTGTCCAGCCGCAACGCCTTCGCGAGGCAGTCGAGGATCTGGCCGGACGGGTGGTGGTCGCGACCCTGCTCGAGCCGCAGGTAGTACTCGGTGCTGATCCCGGCCAGCAGGGCGACCTCCTCGCGCCGCAGGCCGGGCACCCGGCGCCGCTCCCCCTCGGGAAGGCCGACCTCGACCGGCCGGACGAGCTCGCGCCGCGTCCGCAGATATTCACCGAGTGCGCTGGTCACAGCCATGGCCCGATGTTATCCGGCGCGGACGGGCCCCCACCGGCCCCGCCTGCGACGGGATCGGCGCGAACCCGCGGCGGGGCTCCGCGAGGGCGTTAACCTGGAGCGATCACGATACGGGAGGGTCGCGAAGATGGTTCTGGAGGGCACGGCTCGCGCGTTGCTGCGGAGACTGGCGGTGGAGCAGGCGGAATCACGCGTTCCGTCGATGGTGGCGGCGCTGGTCCGGGAGGGCGAGGTCGCCTGGTTCGGCGGTCGCGGACGGGTCGGCGGGGAGCGGCCCGGCGAGGACACGCAGTACCGCATCGGATCGATCACCAAGAGCATGGTCGCGGTCCTGATCATGCGCCTGCGCGACGAGGGACATCTCGACCTGCTCGATCCCCTGGACAAGCACCTGCCGGGAACGCCGGTCGGCGACGTGACGATCGCCCAGCTGCTGTCCCACACCGCCGGGCTGACCGCCGAGTCGCCGGGCGAGTGGTGGGAGCGCACCCCCGGAGTCCCCGCGGCCGAGCTCATCGGCGCCCTCGGAGCGGAGTCGGCCCGGCACCGGCCCGGCCGCCGCTACCACTACTCGAACGTCGGCTTCGCCCTGCTCGGCGAGATCGTCGCGCGCAGGCGCTCGGCCCCGTGGGAACAGGCCCTGCAGGAGGAGGTCCTGGAGCCGCTCGGCATGCGCGACACCACCACGCGTCCGCGCCCGCCGCACGCGACCGGCTTCGCCGTGCACCCCTGGGCCGACGTGCTGCTTCCCGAGCCGGAGAACGACCACGGGGCCATGGCTCCGGCCGGTCAGCTCTGGTCGACGGCGACCGACCTCGCCCGGTGGGCGGCGTTCGTCGGCGGCGACACCGGCGGCGTGCTGCGGCCCGAGACGGTCGCCGAGATGCGCGAGCCGGCCGCCGTCGAGGACGGAGACTCCTGGACGCGGGGGTACGGTCTCGGCCTGCAGCTGAGCCGGTACACCGGGCCGGCAGGCTCCCGCAGGCTCGCCGGGCACACCGGGTCGATGCCGGGCTTCCTGGCCACCGTCTGGGCCGATCCGGCGGACGGCACGGGCGTCCTGTTCCTTGCGAACACCACCTCGGGGGTGCGCGCCTCGCTTCTGACCGACCTGCTGGACATCCTGGCCAAGCACGAGCCGCCGTTGCCGGCGGAATGGTCGCCGGCCCCGGCCGACGACGACCTGCTGGCGCTGACCGGGCCGTGGTTCTGGGGTCCGACGGCGTACGTCTGCCGCGTGCTGCCGCAGCGGGGGCTGTCGCTCACCCCCGTGAACGGGCAGGGCCGGGCCTCGCGCTTCGCCGCCCAGGCCGACGGCACCTGGTTCGGGCTGGACGGCTACTACGCGGGCGAGACACTGCGGGTCGTCAGGACCGCGGGCGGCGCGCACCTGGACCTCAACACGTTCGTCTTCACGCGGGAGCCGTACGACACGGCCGCTCCGGTGCCGGGAGGCGTCGACCCGCAGGGCTGGCGCTGACGGCACCTCAGCCGTCGAGATACCGCAGGATGGCGAGCACCCTGCGGCTGTAGCTGGGATCACGCGGCAGGTCGAGCTTGTCCATGATGGCGTTGACGTGCTTTTCGACGGTGCTGAGAGACACGTGCAGGCGTTCGGCGATCGCCGCGTTGACGTAGCCCTGCGCGAGGTGTCTCAGCACCTCGGTCTCGCGCAGGCTCAGCCCGCTCAGCGGGTCGGCGTGGGTGGTGCGGGCGAGCAGTTGGCGGACGACCTCGGGGTCGAAGACCGTCTCGCCCGCACGCACCCGCGTGAGGGAGTCCAGGAAGTCGGAGACTTCGGAGACCCGGTCCTTGAGCAGGTAACCCAGCCCTCCGCCGGTGCCCGCCAGGAGCGTGGCCGCGTACGTCTTCTCCACGTACTGCGACAACACGAGCACGCCGACGTCCGGCCGGCGTTCGCGGATCTCCAGTGCCGCCCGCACCCCTTCGCACGCCGTCCGGATCGAGGCCGTTGACGGGTTCGTCGAACATCAGCACCTCGGGGTCGCCCAGCAGTGCGGCCGCGATGCCGAGGCGCTGGCTCATCCCCAGGGACAGGGCTCCGACGCGCCTGCGCGCCGCGTCCGCCAGCCCGACCGTCTCCAGGACCTCCGCCACGCGGCGGCGCGCGATCCCGTTGCTGCGTGCCAGCGCCGTCAGGTGGGCGTGCCCGCTGCGTCCGGGATGCAGCGCGCGGGCGTCAAGGAGCGCGCCGACCTTCCGCAGAGGGTTCCTGATCCGGTGGTACGGCACGCCGCCGATCAGGGCGGTGCCCGCGGTGGGATGGTCGAGCCCGAGGACGAGTCGCATCGTCGTCGATTTGCCCGCGCCGTTGGGGCCGAGGAATCCGGTGACCGTACCGGGTCTGACATCCAGGGTCAGGTCGTCGACGACCATCCGGTCTCCGTAGCGTTTGCACAATCCGTTGAGACTGATCACGCCGGTCAACGCTAGGCACGCGGCCGGGCGACGACCATGGAGGCGAACCTCCGACTCCGATGGCGGAAAACCGTAAAACGCGGGCCTGCTGAGGGGCGATCCCTCGGCGCTTTACCCGATTCCCCTTGCCCGGCGGACGGGGCGGACGATCTGCCACGTCCGATCGTCCGGGCGTTTACCCAACCCCTGACAGGTAAAATCTGACTTGCCCTTACTTGACCGGTATGGATGCGTCTATTACCTTTTAGGTAACTCAAGGCATACCTGTCCGTTTCATTAGGAAAAATCAGGTTTGCCCATCGGATGACGGTCCTTCCGACAAGGGAGACCGTCACCGCCGAGTCCGCGTCAACGCGGAGCCGGGGACCCACCTCTCCTGGGGTGAATCGGCACATCTCGTGCCGTAGGGCGCCTTCCAGCCCGAACCCGTCAGCTAACCCGGTAGGCGGATTGGAAGCAAGGGAGTAGACCCCAGCATGCGAGCCCTGAAGACCTGTATTCGCGCTGCCCTAGTGACCGGCGCCCTCGCTTCTGCGGTGGCGGTCGGACCGGTGGCGGCAACGGCTCACGCCCAGAGCGCCGACCACATCGTGGCCGGCGGCACGACGCCTCTGGCCAAGGAGGCGGCGGGGCTGCCCAAGGTCAGCCCGTCTCAACTGCTGAAGCTGGCAGAAAGCCAGGTCGGCGTGCGTGAGAACGCCCTCGGCGGCGGCACGAAGTTCCAGGCCTGGTACATGTCCTCGCCACGCGCGAAGGAGACCATGGCCCGCGACGGCGGGGCCCTGGCCGACTACGCCAACGCTCCCTGGTGCGACATGTTCGTCTCCTGGGTCGGCAACCAGCTCGGCATCCGCCCGGTCATGGGATGGGACGCCTACACCGTCGCGCACGCGCGGTGGTTCGCGCAGAACAACCGGTGGGGCGCCGTGCCCAAGCCGGGCGCAGTGGTGTTCTTCAGCTGGAGCGGCAGCAAGAGCATCGACGGGATCGACCACGTCGGCTTCGTCATCAAGGACAACGGCGACGGAACGATCAAGACGGTTGAGGGCAACACGGGCAACGGCGCCGTGGAGATCCGCACCCGGCCAACCTCGAGCGTCACCGGCTACGGCTACCCGTACTACACGGCGAGCGACAGCGCCTGATCGGATCCGATCGGATCACGGACGAAGCGCGCCCGGAATCACTCCGGGCGCGCTTTGCCTGTTTCCGGGCCGGACGGCAAGTTTCGAAGTTGATTTATATAAGCCGCAACTGAGACGCTGCGTTCATGCACGCGTTCGACGTTCTCGGAGACCCGGTGAGGCGGCGGATCCTGGAACTGCTCGCAGGCGGCGAGCGCTCGGCCGGTGAGATCGGCGCGATCGTCCAGGACGAGTTCGGAATCTCCCAGCCCGGGGTGTCGCAACACCTGCGCGTGCTCAGGGAGAGCGGGTTCGCCACCGTGCGGGCCGCCGGCACACGACGCCTCTACGCCGTCGACCCCGCGCCCTTGCAGGAGGTCGACGTGTGGCTGGGGCCCTTCCGCCGGTTCTGGACCCAGCGGCTCGACGCGCTCGGCACCGAGATCGCCCGGGGTCGCCGGGCCCGCCGTACGGCAGGCGAGGCGGCCGGGAGCACGGACAGGGAGACGTCCGGGGAGACGGGCGGCTCCCCGGACGACGGGACATCGGTCACTCCCTAGGCGAACACCCTGTCCAGCCAGGACTGCCAGGCCTGCTGGGCCGGTTCGGGGTCCACGTCCGAATAGATGTGGTGCCCGAGGACCACCACGTCCCCGCGCAGCGGCCCGGAGTGGATGAAACGGTAGAGCCCGTCGGCGGACCGCACGCCGATGAAGGTGGGCAGGCCGTCGTAGTCGACGACCCCCTCGACCGGCGGTGCCCCGTCGATCGTCAGGTGCACCCGGTCGCCCACAGCGATCTCGTCGGTCACGCCGAGCTCCGCCTTGATCGCGGTCCATGCCTTGTCGCGATCGGCCGCCTGCGGCTTGATGATCGTGACCACGGCCGCGCGGCGGCCGGGGAAGTGCGCGAGGTACTGGGCCAGGCTGTGGAGGTAGACGTCCCAGCCTTCGTTCAGCGCGTCGTACTCGGTCTCCCAGTCGCCGCCGAGCACTCCGCTCTGGACCATCCGCAGCACGGTGCTGCCACCGGCACGCCCCTCGATGAGGTACTCGAAGGCCATGAACGCGCCGTCGTCCCCGACGGGGCTGCGGTGAGCGAGCCGTTTCATGGGCTCCCACGCCGTGATCGTGGACTCGTCGGTGTGCCCCGCGATGGTCATCCGGACCGCGCCGCCTTCGTGCGGTTCGATCTCGTTGCGGCCCATGAACCAGGAGTCGACTCCCGGGCCGGTGGCGATGGCGTCCCACACCTGTTCGGGGGTCGCGTCCAGCTCGATTTCCTTGCGCAGCTCGAACTCGTGACCCATCGCGGACTCCCCGTCCTCATAGTGGTTGCCCGGCCGGGACGACCCCGGCCGGGGATGCGCGGGAACCCCCGCCCGGAAGCGGGTAGCTTGGCATCCCGACACAGACACTGGCATACGCGCGGGGACAGTGCGGGCGTTCATGGGGGCGGAGCGATGAGCGCGGACGGGGGCGTCACACCGGCCGTCGAGGAGACGCTCCGCGAGCTCACGCCCCAGGTCCTCGGCGCGCTCGTGCGGCGCTACGGGCACTTCGACGCGTCCGAGGACGCGGTGCAGGAGGCGCTGCTGGCCGCCGCGGTCCAGTGGCCGGACCAGGGCATGCCCGACAATCCCCGGAGCTGGCTGATCACGGTCGCGTCGCGCCGGCTGACCGACGAACTGCGCAGCGACGAGGCGCGCAGCCGGCGGGAGGTCGCCGTCGCCACCATGGCGCCCGCTGACGATCTCCTCACCCCCTCGCCCGAGGACGGACCGCCCCTCGACCAGGACGACACGCTCACCCTGCTGTTCCTGTGCTGCCATCCCGCCTTGTCCGCCGCGTCCCAGGTCGCGCTCACGCTACGCGCCGTGGGCGGCCTGACCACCGCACAGATCGCCCGGGCCTTCTTGGTGCCCGAGGCGACCATGGGACAGCGCGTCAGCCGGGCCAAGCAGCGCGTCAAGACCGCCGGCACCGGGTTCACCATGCCGCCGCAGAGCGAATGGGACGAACGGCTGCGCGTGGTGCTGCACGTTCTCTACCTGATCTTCAACGAGGGGTACACCACCACCTCCGGCCCCGATCTGCACAGCGTCGAACTGACCGGCGAGGCGGTCCGCCTGACGCGTGCCGTACGGCGTCTGCTGCCGGACGACGGCGAGGTGGCGGGCCTGCTCGCGCTCATGGTGCTGACCGACGCGCGGCGCCCGGCCCGGACGGGGCCCGGCGGGGAGCTGATCCCGCTGGCGGATCAGGACCGGGCGTTGTGGAATTCCGAGTTCATCCGGGAGGGTGTCGAACTCGTCACCCAGGCGCTGTCCCGGACGTCGCTCGGGCCGTACCAGATCCAGGCCGCGATCGCCGCGGTCCACGACGAGGCCCCGCGGGCGGAGGACACCGACTGGCCGCAGATCCTCGCGTTGTACCGGCTGCTCGATCGGATCTCCCCCAACCCGATGGTGACGCTCAACCAGGCCGTCGCCGTCGCCATGGTGGACGGCCCTCGTGCCGGTCTCGAACTGCTGGCAGAGCTGGATGCCGACGACAGGATGGCCGGGCATCACCGACTCGACGCCGTCCGTGCTCACCTGCTGGAGATGGCCGGCGACCGGGACGGCGCCCGCGCGGGATATCGCGCCGCGGCGCGGCGGACCACCAGCCTCCCCGAGCGGCGTTACCTCGAGGACCGGGCCGCCCGGCTGCCTTCCTGACGCGCGCAAGGCCGGCGAAAGATCATCGGGCATTCCACCGATGATGCCCGAGCAGCGGGAGATCGGGATAGCGTGGTGTGCCCCACGATCGGCCCGGCACCTGGAACGGAGCGGCATGTTCGAGCACACCAGGGCGTTCAGCGGATTCTCCGTGGACGACATCCCGGCGGCGAAACGGTTCTACGGCGAGACCCTCGGGATTCCGGTCTCCGAGGAACACGGCATGCTCACGCTGCACATCGCCGGGGACCGAGACACGCTGATCTACCCCAAGCCGGACCACACGCCGGCGACGTTCACGATCCTCAACTTCCCCGTCGACGACATCGAGTCCGCCGTGGACGCGCTGGCGGCGCGGGGAGTCCGCTTCGAGACCTACGAAGGTTCGGACGACAAGGGGATCTTCCGCCGTGTCGGGCCGCCCATCGCCTGGTTCAAGGACCCCGCCGGCAACATTCTGTCGGTGCTCCAGCAGAGTTGAGCCCGCCCTCCCCGTCCGGCACAGGGAACCCCGATCTGGTCCGGCGCGCCGCCGGTGCGGTGATCGGTTCCGCAGTGGGCGACGCGCTCGGTGCGCCTTTCGAGTTCGGGCCGGCGGGAGCGTTCTCCGGGCGCTTCCCCGCTTCCGAACCGAGCAGCGAGATGCGCGGCGGCGGTGGTTGGGACGCCGGTGAGGCCACGGACGACACACAGATGGCCGTACTGGTCGCGGAATCACTGCTGGAGCGACATGGTCTGGACCTCCCCGACATGTTCACCCGCTTCCAGAGATGGGCGGCAGCGGACCCGAAGGACATCGGGCTGCAGACCGAGGACGTCCTGACCAACGGCCTGCCCTGGGACCGCGCCGCGGCACATCACTTCCGAACCAATCGGCGTGCGGCGGGCAACGGCTCTTTGATGAGAGCGACCACCTCCGCGGTCTACTTCGCTCGTGGGGGCCGGGAGGCCACCATGGACGCCGCCCGCCGCATCGCCGCCCTCACTCACGGCGACCCCGCCGCCTGGGAGGGCACCGCCCTCTTCCATGAACTGGTGCGGGTGGCGTTGGGCGGCGCCGATCCGCTCGCCGCCCTTCCCGCCGCACTCGCCCTCGTCCATCCCGATCACCGCGACCGGTACGCGACGGTTCTGGCCGACGACTGGCACCCCGATCAGGCGACGCAATTCAACGGCGCCGTATGGCCCTGCCTGGGCTCCGCCGTCTGGGCCGTCCGCACCACGACCTCCTATGAGGACGCGGTCCGCGCGGCGGTGGATCTCGGCGGCGACACCGACACCGTGGCCGCGGTCGCGGGCGGCCTCGCGGGCGCCTTTTACGGGGTCGACGCCATCCCCGGCCGCTGGACCGCACCTCTGCACGTTCCCCTGCCGGGTTTCGACGGCCGCGTGCTGAGGGCCCCGGATCTCTCGGATCTCGCACGACGCCTCGCGAGCTGAACGAGGTCGCTCCGATCACGGGTACAGGCGTCTACCGGCACGGCGATCCAAGGATCGTGAACCAGGTGCGGGTCGGCCTGCCTGGGCCCGCCTTCAGACGAGCGCGGCCGGGACAGGAATGTCGAGGTACTCCAGCAGGTCGGCGAGATCCCGGTCGAGTTCGAGGCCGACATCGGTGATTTCCGGGCTGCCGAAGCTGGAGAAGTGGCTGCTGGGCTGTTCCACCGAGAACCAGGTCTCCCCCTCGGCGTCCTCGTAGATGGCCGTGCGGAGCGGGGCGTACAGCAGGATGGCCGGGTTGTGGTGGAACATCCGCTGGGCGATCGTGTGGTTGCCCATCAGGTATTCGACGCAGCGCAACCGGTCCCCCGCGAGCCGCAGCAGCGAGTTGAAGTCGCCCGTCCAGTAGATGATGAAGTGATGCGGCGCGTTCTCGGCCGTCGCCTGGAGGACGGTGTCCCAGTCGACCTCGTTCTCGACGAACCGATTGAAGCGCTCGGCGTCGAACGTGGGAACGGCCCGTTCATAGCGGGCGCGGAAGGTGTCGAACGGCTCGCCGACCGCGATGGACATGCGATTCACCCGATGCGGCACGGTTTCGATTCTGTTGTGCACCGACTGGCTCATGGTTCCTCCGACTCCTTGGTCCACGTCCAGGCGGGCTCGGGCGACACAGATCGCTCGGAGCGGGGTGAACCAGGCTGATTGTCGATATGACGAGGGAGTGACCTGCGTATTCGCAGGCAGCGGCACATGTGGAGCCGACCCTGAAGGCGGGGCTCACCAGCGTTGTTATGTGACCCCTCGGCCGTCTGAAACGTCCAACCGGCCGACCCTTTGCGGGGCGTGGTGGTGTTTTTACGATGTCGCGGCCGATGTGAGAACAGACTGCCGATCCAGGCAAGGAGTGACATGAGCATCCTTCACTCAGATCGGCATGGCACGCTAGGGTCATCAATCCCGATTCGTTCATGATCATCCCCAATGTGTTCGCTTGTCCTGCGTCGGCTTGGGTCGTGCCGAAGCAGGGGCCGGCGTGGGGACCGCGGCGGTGATGTCGATGTTCATCGGGGAAGCACATCCTGCCCCTACGGACGTGGGGAGCAGCCATTCGCCGACCAGAGCAAGTGCGCGGAGACCGGCTCACGCCCACGGTCGTGGGGAACAGGATGAGAACCCGAGCCCGGTGATTTTGTCAAGCTGTTCTGGCCCAGAGGCCGAGGTCGGCGTGGGCCGTGGGCGGGCCGGCTTGGATAGGCTGTCAGCGCGTCCTCGCCACGGGTGGGGTTGTGCTGATCGGGCTGGTCGAAGCCCGGGTCTCTGAAAGATCGGAAGAGCGTGGAAGCCGCTACGCGGGGTGACGTTGATCTGGATCGCGTATCGGCTGGAACGCGGTCGAAGAAGCTGCTGTTGCGTGCGCTCGCGGGCGAGCGGACAGAGCGGCCACCGATCTGGTTGATGCGGCAGGCCGGACGCTATCTGCCGGAGTATCACCGTGTGCGCGAGGCTGCCGGTGGGATGGTGGGGCTGTGCAACTCGCCCGAGCACGCGGTCGAAGTCACCCTGCAGCCGATCCGACGTTTCCCGCTGGATGCGGCGATCCTGTTCGCGGATCTTCCGCAGATCGCGGCCGCGCTCGGCCAGAGCTTGGAGTATCTGGTCGGTGATGGCCCGGTTCTGACGCCCCCGATCCGTTCGGCATCGGACATTACCGAGTTCTTGAGCGCGTCTGGCCTCCATGAGGAGTTGGCCCCGATTTACGAGACGGTCCGGCAACTCACGAGGGCTCTGCCTGAGGAGGTGGCGTTGATTGGCTATGCCGGTGCGCCTTGGACGGTCGCGACGTACATGGTCGAGGGGCGCGGGGGTGGCAGCTCGGAGCATGCCGTTGTCAAGCAGTGGGCGCTGAGCGACCCGGCGAGCTTCCAACCCTTGATCGACTTGCTGACTGCGGCCATCATCGAGTTCCTGGACCGTCAGATCCAGGCCGGTGCCGAGGCGATCCAGTTGTTCGAGAGCTGGGCTGGGATACTCCCGGACCCGTTCTTCCAACGCTGGTGTGTCAAGCCGGTTGCCGCTATCGTCGCGGCGCTGAAGGCGAAGCACCCTGGTGTTCCCATCATCGCTTTCCCGCGTGGTGCTGGGCTCGCGTACGACGGCTTTGTCCAGGCCACCGGTGTGGACTGCGTCGGGCTCGACTCGACGGTTCCGCTGGAATGGGCTGCGCAGAAAGTACAAGGCGAACTGGGCCGGTGTGTGCAGGGCAACCTCGATCCTCAGCTCCTGGTCGCGGGCGGCCCGGCGCTGGAAGTCGAAACCCGCCGCATCCTGCACACTCTCGGCAGTGGCCCCTTCGTGTTCAATCTCGGACACGGCATCGTCAAGACCACGCCTCCGGAGCATGTTGCTGCGCTTGCCCAGCAGGTACGGTCCTGGGCCGCACCCCTGGCGTATTAGGAGCGAATGGGGTCCGGTCGCGGCGGCACTGGTAGGGCTCTGGGCCTGCTCTAGGCGATCATCTCCTGCCTGGTATGGGCGAGCCGGTAGGAGTCGGTGCCGGTTTCGATGATGGTGCCGTGGAAGGTGAGCCGGTCCACGATCGCGGCGCACATCCTGGGGTCGGTGAAGGTCTTTGTCCAGTAAGAGAAGCTCTCGTTGGAACCGACCGCGATACTCGCCTTCTCCTCTCTCTAGGTGAGAACCTGGAAGAGCGACTCGGCCCCGTAACCGGGGAGGCCCAACGGGAACCGGGCCGCCATCGCCGCGATCTTGTCGCGATTGACGCCTCGCCGACCCACGCGTCACAGTGCACACTGACGTCGGCCGCCGACGGTGGGCTTCCGGCTCGCTCCGACGAAGCCCTGGGGCGGCCGGACACGTTCGGCGCCGCATTGCTCTGAAAGGCGGGGTTGACGATGAGCGCTGAGGATCGGATCGAGCGGTCCAGACTGCTCTACGAACAGTTCGTGTTCGGCGGCGACGCCACCGCGTTGGCGAGCGCCGAGCGAGAACTCGACGCGGTCGAGGCCGCTCTCGCCGTGGCCCGTGGCCGCGTGATGCACGGCCGGTTCCTCGCGGAGGGACACGAGGATCCGCAGGAGTTGCCGTCGTTCGAACGCGCGGCCCAGCTTTACCGGACGCTCGGCGACGTTCGCGGAGAGGCCGAGTCGCTGTTCTGGATCGGCACCTTCCACCAGGTGGTGCGGCACGACAACGACGCCGCGGTTCCCGTGTTCGAGCGGTCCCGCGAGCTCGCCGCGCATGCCGGAGATCCGCACATCCTGTCCTACGTGCTCCGGCACCTCGGCATCGCCGCGCACGCCGGGGGCCGATTGGATGAGGCGCGTGGGTGGTTGGAGGAGTCGGCGCGACTTCGTCGGCAGCTCGGGTTCTTGCCCGGTGTCGCCGCGAACATGGTCGGGTTGGCGTACATCGCCGCCGCACAGGGCCGCCGCGAAGACGCGGTGGCGCTGCTCGACGAAGCCGGCGCCATCGCCGAGGCCGACAGTGCCCACGGCATCGCGCGACAAGTCGAGGAAGCGCGGGCCTTTCTGTAGAGACGAGGAGTCGTCGCGACATGGCGAGGACGGCTGAAGAAATTCGGACCGCCAGGTGTCGTATCGGGGCATGTCCCGATCGTCGTGTTGGTGAATGACCCCGGCCCCGCCTCCGCGGCGGTGCCAGGGCCCGTACGACCAGACGACAGGAGCCCGATCATGCATCCGACGCTCAACACCATCGACATCGTGGTGTCCGACCTGCAGGCCTCGATCGCCTTCTACGCCCGGCTCGGGCTGGAGTTCAAGATCGATGAGCATTCGCCCGAGCACGCCGGCTGCGACCTGCCCGGCGGCCTGCACGTGATGCTGGACACCGAGAACTTCCGCACCCCGTTCCTGCCCGGCTGGACGAAGCCGACCGGTGGGCCGCGCACCCTGCTCTGCTTCGAGTTCGAGGATCCGGCCGGTGTGGATTCGGCCTATGCCGGGCTGGTCGCGGCCGGATACCAGGGGCTGGCCGAGCCGTTCGACGCGTTCTGGGGGATGCGGTATGCCACGGTGGCAGACCCCGACGGCAACGGCGTCGACCTGTACGCGTCCCTTCCGGTCGGCTGACCCCCGGTGGGACAGACGGCAGGCAGACCATCAAGGATCAGGAGGTTCAGAGCGTGAAATACGTGCTGATGTTCGTCGAGACCGAACAGTTCGCCCGCCAACTGGAGGAGATGGGCGAACTGGAGCTGCGCCAGGCGTATGAGGCGGTGGGCCAGTGGTTCACCGAGCACGCCGACAAGATCACTCACCATGCGCATCTGGCGCCGGTGCACACCGCCACCACCATGCGCCTGGACGGTGCCGAGCCGGTGATCACCGACGGGCCGTTCGTGGAGGGCAAGGAGGTGGTCAGCGGGTTCGCCGAGGTCGAGGTGGCCGATCTGGACGAGGCCCTGAAGATCGCCCGCTCCTGGCCGGCGTGCCCGATCGTGGAGATCCGCCCTCTCTCATGAGCACGACAGGCCAGAGCGGCGACGGGTCCGCACCGGGGTCGGCGGGTGATGTGCCCGCCGACCTGCCCGGTCACGACCCCCGTCACGACCCCCGTCACGACCCCCGTCACGATCCCGGTGGGAATCCCGGATGGGGTCGTGACCGGGATGACGGCAGCGGAGACCGCGGCGAGGGCCGTGACGGCGGGCTCGGCGCGCGGAGCGAGCAGGTGCTGGCCGGCGTGGTGCGCGAACACGCGAGCCGGCTCGCGGCCGCCCTGATCTCGCTGCTGGGCGACTTCTCCGCGGCCGAGGACCTGGTGCAGGACGCCGTCGAGACCGCGCTGCGCCGCTGGCCGGTCGAGGGCATCCCGCAGCGGCCACAGGCGTGGCTGTACACGGTCGCGCGTCGACGGGGCCTGGACGTGCTGCGCCGGGAGTCGAACTACCGCGCCAAGCTCGCCGAACTACGCTGGCCGGAGGCGGCGCCGACTGACGACCGGCTGCGGCTGATCTTCACCTGCTGCCACCCGGCTTTGGCGCCTGAGGCGCAGATCGCCCTCACGCTGCGGGTGGTGTGCGGGCTGTCGACCGCGCAGATCGCCGCGGCGTTCGTGGTGCCGGAGCCGACGGTGGCACAGCGCATCACCCGGGCGAAGAAGAAGATCGGCCAGGCCGGGATCCCGTACCGGATCCCGGCCGATGAGGAGCTGCCCGGGCGGCTGCGCTCAGTGCTGGCGGTCGTCTACCTGCTGTTCAACGAGGGCTATCTGTCCAGCACGCCCGAACACGCCCAAGCCCGGGACCTGGTTGACGACGCCGAATGGCTGGCCGCGCTGCTGGCCCAGCTGGCGCCGGCCGAGCCGGAGGTGGCCGGGCTGCTGGCACTGATCCGGCTGCACCGGGCGCGTGGCGCGGCCCGTTTCGACGAGCGCGGCCGCCTGGTGCTGCTGGCCGATCAGGACCGCACCCGCTGGGACAGGCAGGCGATCGAGCAGGCTGCCGCGCTGCTGACGCGGGCGGCCCGCGCGCACCGTCGGCCCGGGCCGTACCAGGTGCAGGCGGCGATCGCGGCCTGCCATGCTGAGGCGGCCTCCTTCGAGGAGACCGACTGGGCGCAGATCCTGGTGCTCTACGACATGCTGACGTACCTGGCGCCCTCGCCGGTCACCCGGATGCACCGGGCCGTCGCCCTGCGCCACGTGCACGGAGCCGAGGCGGCGCTGGCCGAACTGCAGGAACTGGAGCACGACCTGGCCCGCTACGGCCTGTGGCACGCCACCCGCGCAGAACTGCTGCGCGAGCTCGGCCGCGCCGACGAGGCGCGCGCCTGCGACGAACAGGCGCTGGCGCTGACCGTCAACCCGGCTCAGCAGGCACTGCTGAGCGAGCGGCTGCGCTGGGGATGAGCATCACCGGCGGACCGCTTTCAGCGGCCGCCGGCATGCCACGGGGCGTCCGGGTCCACCGGGCGGGCCTGTCCGCTCACCTGTAGGGCGTAGGTCGGGCGGTCGCGACCTGGCACCTGCCCGAGGTAATGGTGGCCGGTCAGGTGACACCACGCGGGCAGGTCGATCGGCGCGGCCGGATCGGTGGCGATCAGGTGCACCACGCTGCCTGTGCGCAGGTCCGCCATCAGGCGGGACAGCCGGATGAGCAGCAACACGCAGCGTTGGTCGCCGCCGTCCAGGACGATGGGCTCCTCGCCGTCGGTGCCGGTCATGCGGCGACGGCGTGCGCGGAGCCGGCCCGGCGCGACGTGGGATCGGTGGTCACCCGACCGCACGATACCGGCTGGGGCGGACGTCAGGTCGCTTCGGCGCTGAGGGTCTGCGCCACCGACCGGCGGGCCGCCAAGCGTGCGGGCAGGGCGGTGAGTGCCGTCGTCGCCAGGAGGATCACGAGCGCGGCGGCGGCGATCCAGGAGAAGGGGAACGTGGTCGTCTCCCCGCACAAGAGAATGCCCAGGGGAACGCCGGCGACGGCGCCGGGCAGGGCGGGCAGAAGCTGGGCGACCGACAGCCCTGCGGAGATCTGCCCGGGGGTGGCGCCGAGGGTGCGCGCGACGGCCATGTTCGCCCGGGCTTCCATCGCCGTGGTCCAGGTGAGCGTGACGGTGTTCACGGTGGCGAGGGCGATCAGGGCGATGGAGACCGCCAGCAGCAGCCGGCCGTCGTGGTCGGCTTGCAGGTCGGGCACGCCGGAGAGGCCCGGGCCCCAGCCCTCGCGGTGCTGGGCGGGGCCCCAGCGTGGCTGGGCGTCGTAGATCAACAGGGCGGTGATCGCGATCAGTGTGACGGCGGTGGAGCACGCGTGCAGCACCGCGCGGCCCGGCCGGCGTGCGGTCAGCCGCAGCCCGAGCAGAAGCGGGGTGGGCAGCAGCGCGGACAGCGCGGTCAGCCGGGGGCGATGGCGAGGCCGGTGAGCGGTGACGGTCAGTGCGGTGACGGTCGCGGTGCGCACCGCCCGCAGCGTGGGGCGTAGGGCGGACAGCGCCGCCACCACCACGGCGAGGGCTGCCGTCGCGACGATGACGGTGCCGGTCGGCCCGCCGACGCCGCCGATCCGGCTGGCGGTGGGGCTGGCGATGGCGGGCTCGGCCAGGCGGGCGAGCACCAGCCCGAGTGCGTCGGCCAGCAGCGCCAGAGCCAGGTATTCGGTGAGCAGGACGGCGGCGATCAGGCCGGGGGTGGCACCGACGGCCTTGAGCAGTCCCGCCCGGCGCGTCTGCTCGGTGGCCCGTCCCGCGGCCAGTGCGGCCACTCCGGTGATGGACAGGAAGCTGAGCAGCCAGCTGCCGACCACCAGGACCGGCTGGGTGGTCCTGAGCATGACGGCGTCCTGGTCGGCCTTGAACTGCCAGCTGGAGAAGTTCACCTTGGTGGTGAAAATGTGGCGGTGGGCGTCGATGAAGGCCTGGGTGGCGTCGGGGTCGCGCAACTTGAGGTCCAAGGCCACTGTCACCGGGAGATCCCGGGATGCCAGTGCCTGTGCATCTGATCGGGTCAGCCAGACCAGACCGCCCCCGTCACTCGGGCCGCCGCCCGGTCCGATCTGCGGAGCCCACGGGAAGATGGAGGTGGCCGCGGTCACGGCGATCCCGACGACGGGGAACGACCGGCCGGAGATGGTGACGCGGTCGCCGACGCGGGCGCCCAGCGCGGTGGCGAAGCCCCGTTCGAGAACCGCGCCGCCGGCGCGTACCCAGTGGCCCGAGGTAACCAGCGGGCGGTCGACCGTGCCGGGTGTCTCGGCGGCGCCGTGCACCACCACGAGCGAGGCGGAACCGTGCGCGGTGAGGGTGGCGTAGACGATGCGGTACGGACCGTTGTGGGCGACGACCTCGGGAGCGTGCGCCAACGAGGCCAGAGCCGGGGCCACGGCGGGGCCCGGGTCGGGGGCGAGCGCCACCACGTCGGGCCCTGCGGTGGCCGCCCGGGTCTGCTCGTACAGCCTCTGGGTCGCCCCGCCCAGGGACAGGCCCAGGGCCATGGTGGCGGTGGCGGCGGTCACCGCCAGCAGGAGCATCGCGGCCTGGGCCCTGTGCCGGCGGACGTCGGCCAGGACGAGTCGGAGGACGAGCGCGATACGGCCCATGTCGTTCAGCCCTCCAGCCCGATCAGGCCGCCGAGCCACCCGGTGGCGCTGCCGGCCAGCCGGGTGTCGTCGACGAACATCCCGTCGCGCATCGAGATCAGACGGTCGGCGGTGGCCGCGACCCGCTCGTCGTGCGTGACGATCACGAGGGTCTGCCCCGCCGAACGCAGCTCTTCGAAGATCCTCAGCACGTCGCGGGTGGCCGCGCTGTCGAGGTTGCCGGTCGGCTCGTCGGCCAGGACGACCAGCGGCTCGTTGGCGAGCGCGCGGGCGATGGCGACCCGCTGGCGTTGACCGCCGGACAGCTGCGAAGGAAGATGCCGGCCTCGGTCGGCGAGCCCGACCCGGTCCAGCAGGAGGTTCGCGCGCCGCTTGGCCTCGCGCCGTGAACGCCCGGCGAGCAGTGCGGGCAGTTCCACGTTCTCCGCCGCCGACAGCTCCTCCATCAGGTGGAAGGCCTGGAAGACGAATCCCACCGAGCGGCGCCGCAGCCGTGCCAGCGCCCGCTCGCTCAGGGTGTCGACACGCCGCCCGGCCAGCCACACCTCCCCGGCGGAGGGCCGCTCCAGGCCGCCCAGCAGGTGCAGCAGGGTGGATTTCCCACAGCCGCTGGGCCCCATCACCGCCAGCGTCTGCCCCTCGGGGACCTCCAGGTCGACCTCGTCGACCGCGCGGACCCGGCCCTGCCCCCGGCCATGGTTTTTCACCAGGCCGTGAACCCGGACCGCCGCATTCGCCACGTTCATGCATCCTCAGCTTCGTCATCGACCTTGGACCAGGCTCGCTCGCAGGCCGCCAACCAGCGCAGGTCCGCCTGCAGCCGCAGCACGACCCCTTCCAGCAGCAGGACGGCGGCCGAACCGTCCGGCTCGGCCAGAACCGCTCGCTGCGTCTCACGCATGCGGCGCAACAACTCACGGCGCTGCGCCGCCACGAGCTCGACCGGGTCGGCGAGCCCGGCCGCGGCCGCCGCGACGAGCTTGAGATGGAACTCCGCCAGGTCCGGTTTCGGCCAGCTCACCTCGGTCAGCCACGTGGCCACCCGCTGCTGCCCGGTCGCCGTCAGCGCGTAGACCTTGCGCTCCGGGCGATCGGGAAGACCGTCGGCGCGCTCGCAGACGACGAGCCCCGCCTTCTCCAGCCGGGCCAACGTCACATAGATCTGACCGGGGTTCATCGACTCGCCCAGCGGGCCCAGGCTCCGCTGTAGCCGAGCGCGCAAGTGGTACCCGTGCGACGGCTCTTTGGCGAGCATCGCCAGCACTGCGTCCTGCACTGCATCCCCCTAACGGTTAGCCAAATAGGTAGCGGTTAGCCGTAAGAGGTGTCAAACGCGGCGATCCGCCGTACGGCCCTCCGTTGAGTCCCCAGTCCCGATCAGCCCACTTCAGTGGGGTGGCGGCGTCCTCGCCGGCGGTCCACCTGTATGTCGGACCGGCCTCAGGAGAAATCGCGTTGCCCGGCGGAAAGCCGGTCGGACAGCATGGGCGCCATGCGACGCCGTGAGCACGCCGGTCCTGTGGCGCTGCGCGCCATGCAGGGCCTGGCCGTCCAGTGTTTCCCGGCGGCCGGATACCGGCACATCGGTGACCTCACGTGGAACTGGTGCCTTGCCCTCGACCGGGCCGGGGAATGCCCGACGGCGATCTGGACCGAAGGCGACACGGCAGTCGCGTGGGGCTGGCTGGATCTGCCCGGCGAGCTGATGCTGCAGGTCGACCCCCGTCACCCGGGGCTGGCCGATGAAGTGCTCGACTGGGCCGAGCGGACGGCCGACGGCCCGCTGACCGCGGAGGTCGCCGAGACCGAACCGCATCTGGTCGCGGCGCTTGAGCGACGCGGATACACCCGTGCGGCCGACGGCCCGTTCATGGTGTGCCTCGGCCGTCCGCTCGCCGATCTGCCGGCGGTGCCCGACCTGCCGGACGGTTACACGGTCCGTGCCCAGCGGGACCACGCCGACGTGGCCGGCCGGGCCGCGGCCCACCGCGCCGCCTTCGGATCGACCCGGGTCACCGCCGGACGGCATGCCCGGATGAGGGACACCTGGCCATACCGTCCCGAACTGGATCTCGTCGTGGTGGCGCCGGCCGGCGGGGTGGTGGCCTACTGCCAGGGCTGGTACGACCGGGCCAACCGGACCGGCGAGTTCGAACCGGTCGGCACGCATCCCGGTCACCGTCGGCTCGGCCTCGCCCGCTCCGTGTGCACCGCGGTGCTGCACGCTTTCGCGGCCGCCGGAGGCACGCGCGCCGTCGTCTACGCGCGCGGCGACGACGCCTATCCCGTGCCCCGACGGCTCTACGAGTCGATGGGCTTCGGCGCGTACACCCGCACGCACACCTACACGGGTCCCCGGAGGAGGTCCCCGAACGTGTGATCGCCCACGGCGAGGAAGCGGCGGGAAGCTAGCCCTCGATCCACCTGGTCGCCCGCCATCCCTGGATCAGCCGGCGGGCGTGGATCCCCCGCCGACGATGGTTTCTCGACTGACTTGCCGCTACTTGTCACAGATTGTCGCGCTGTTTCGTCTCGGGTCTCGTAGGCAGGTCCCGATATGAGGAAGGTGACGGTCATGCGAGTGTTCGTGGCGGGCGGAGCCGGGGTGTTGGGGAGGCGGCTCGTGCCGCAGCTTGTGGAGCGTGGCCACCAGGTGACGGCGACGACGACGAGCACGGCCAAGCTGGGCCTGCTGAAGCAGTTGGGCGCCGAGGCGGTCGTGATGGACGGGCTGGATGCGAGGTCGGTCGGCGAGGCGGTGGCTCACGCCCGTCCGGACGTGATCGTGCACCAGATGACCGCCATCTCCGGCAAACCCGACATCAAGCACTTCGACCGCTGGTTCGCCGTCACCAACCGGCTGCGCACCGAGGGGACGGACCACCTGTTGGCCGCCGCCCAGGCGATCGGTGTGGCCCATTTCGTCGCGCAGAGCTACGGCGCTTGGAACGGCATCCGCGAGGGTGGATGGGTGAAGTCCGAGGAGGACCCGCTGGACCCGACGAGCACGGGCAAGGGGGCGGAGGCGATCCGCCACCTTGAGGACGTCGTCGTCCAAGCCGGTGGCGCGGTCTTGCGATACGGCGCGTTCTACGGGCCGGGCGCCACCGACGATCAGGTCGAGCTCGTGCGCAAGCGCCAGTACCCGGTCGTCGGGAACGGCGGCGGCTACAGCTCGTGGGTGCATCTCGACGACGCGGCGAGCGCCACCGTCCTGGCCGTGGAGCAGCAGGCCAAGGGCGTGTTCAACATCGTCGACGACGAGCCGGCGCCGGCCCGCGAATGGCTGCCCCACCTGGCCGCGTGCGCGGGGGCCAAACGGCCGATGCGGGTCCCCGCGTGGCTGGCCAGGCCGGTGGCCGGACAAGTCGCGGTGATGATGATGACCGAGGGACGCGGCTTCTCCAACGCCAAGGCCAAGCGGGAGCTCGGCTGGCGGCTGCGCTACCCCTCCTGGCGCCAGGGCTTCAAGGAGGGGCTGGCGTGACCCGGGCTGAGGAGTTCGAACAACTGCGGCCGCTGCTGTTCTCGATCGCGTACCGGATCTTGGGCAGTGTGAGCGAGGCCGAGGACGCGATTCAGGACACCTGGCTGCGCTATGAGGCATCCCCGACCCAGCCCGCCTCGGTCAAGGCGTTCCTGTCAGCCGTGGTCACCCGCATCTCGATCGACGTGTTGCGCTCGGCTCGCCTGCGGCGGGAGGAGTACGCGGGGCAGTGGTTCCCCGAGCCGTTGCTGACCGATCCTTACGAGGATCCCGAGCGGTCGGCGGAGCTGGCCGACTCGGTGTCGATGGCGGCCTTGTTGCTGCTCGAGCGGCTCAGCCCGCTCGAGCGGGCGGTCTTCGTGCTGCGGGAGGTGTTCGGGTTCGGCTTCGACGAGGTCGCCTCAGCGGTGGGGCGGTCGGAGGCGGCGTGCCGCCAGCTCGTGGTGCGGGCCCGCCGCCACATGGGCGAGGGACGCGCCCGGTTCGTGGCCGACCGCCGCGAGCGAGAAGTGCTCGCCGGGCGATTCTTGGACGCCTTCACCAGAGGCGACGTCGCCGGTCTGCGAGAGCTCCTGGCCGCTGACGTCCACATGGTCGGCGACAGCGGCGGCAAGGCCCCGCAATGGGGCAAGGGCGTCTTCGGCGCGGAAAACGTGGCGCGGGTGCTGGCCACGATGGCCTCGCCGTTCGTCCAGATCGGCGGTGTGATGGAACCACACGAGCTGAACGGCCAGCCAGGCGCGATCTTCCGCGACCGGGACGGCAAGGTCATCAACACCATGACGCTCGACATCCTCGACGGACGGATCCAGACGATCCGTACGGTGCTCAACCCCGACAAGCTCGAGCACCTGGGCCAGGTGGCGGACGCCTGGGCAGTCCTCCGCGAGGCGAACCAGGCTCGCCGACACACGGATTGACGACGGGCCACGCCCCCTTTCAGGCGTACTCGCGTTGCCTGAAAGGGGGCGTGGGCTGACAAGCATCCGAGCGAAAGTCCCGTTAGGCAGACGACTCACGTAACGATGAGTCCCCGAGGGCAAGGTTCGGAGGTAGCCCTCGTTCTCGAGGCTCCGGGCCGTGAAGTTCCGAGAACAAGGGCAAGGCCGTGCCGTACGGCCTGCTCAGGGTTGGGTGTCGAGCCACTCCTGGAAGGTGGGTCCGGCGAGCTTGGCGTGTGGGCTGGGCAGGAACCCGCCGTTGGCGGCGATCTCGGCATCGGGCATGCCAGAGCCGTCGACGCCGACGACCTTGATGCCTCGGCGGGCGCCGAGGAGTCGGGCCGCCTCGGCCATGCTCTCCTTGCGAGGTCCGGCGATCTCGGGGATCGGTGTTCCTGGGGCGGACGCGCCGGGGTCGGTGGCCAGGCCGACCAGTTCCTCGGCCACGGTGCGGCAGGCCACGAGCTGGGTGGGCAGGTTCGGGATGTAGGCGACGCCGCCCTGTCGCCAGTCCAGGAGCTGACCGACGAACTCGTGGAACTGCGCGGCCCGCAGGATGCGGACGGGGAGCGGGCCGGACAGGAGGAGTTCCTCGTGCACCTTCTTGGCGGCGACGAAACCGGCGGTGGCCTTGTCGACGCCGATGATGGACGCCATGGCGATCTGGGCGACCCCCGCCTTCTGGCCCGCCTCATGCAGATTGCGGGCCGACGTGCGGAAGAACTCCGTCGCCGCCTCCTGGTCGGAGGAGTGCCACGAGGCGACGTCGATGATGGCCTCGACCCCGGTGAGGGCCTCGGCGAGGCCCTCACCGGTGATGATGTCCACGCCGGTGGCTCGGGACATCGGCACGACCTGGTGTTCCCTCTCAGCCAGGACGTCGACGACGTGGCGGCCCAGCCGCCCGGTTGCTCCTGCCACCGCGAACTTGGTGATGCTCATGCTGTGCCCTTCCTACTCGCTGTAGTTCTGGCCGGGGGGCATGCCGGGGATCGGCTTGGCGATGAGAGCGGCGGGGGTGAAGAAGCCGATGTGGGCGATCGCCATGATGAGCGACCACATCGCCTTGTCGTCGTAGTGCGCGGACGCCTTGGCGTACAGCTCATCGGGGACGCGCTCCCCGGACGGGTTCGGGGTGAGGACCGCCTCCACGAGCTCCAGCGCGACCCGTTCGGCGTCGCTGAAGTAGGTGGCGTCGTGCCAGGTGGCCACGGCGGTGATGCGCTCCTCTGATTCCCCGATCCTGCGGAGGTTGCCGGTTTCCCGGATGGTGAAGTACGTGCTGCCGAGCATCTGCCCGGCGCGCAACTGCAGCAGGTGGATGGTGACCTGCGGAATCGAGCCGTTCTTGATGACCTTGTGCAGGCCTTCGCCGACTACCGCCATCTCGGGGACGAACGGGAGGGGGTTGGGCATGCGCGACCGGAGGTTGGTCGTCGTGGGTGTGGCCATGCTGCGACTTCCTTACTCGTGGTGGTGCGTCGTAACGAGCAAGAGATCCCGGCGTCCCGCTCCTTGTGACAGCGGGATCCATGTGACATGAACCACCGATCGTCGGTGTCACAGAGCGGCGGGGACCGGGATCGTATGGATATGGCACGGTCGCGACCGAACAGGCAGGAACCAGCGATGAGCGAACGAACTGGGCAACCGACGGCCACAGCTCGTGGCAGTCGCATGGACGCGGCCACCGAGGCGTTCGTCGCCCACCGCAACCTGCTGTTCACCCTCTCCTACGAGATCCTCGGCTCCGCCACCGACGCCGAGGACGTCCTGCAGGAGACCTGGCTGCTGTGGGCGGGCGTCGACCTCGGCACGGTGCTGGACCAGCGCGCATACCTGATCAGGATCGCCACCAGGCAGGCGCTGAAACGACTGCGCACACTGGGCCGGCGAAAAGAGACCTACGTCGGGCCGTGGCTACCCGAGCCGCTGCTGACCACGCCGGATGTGGCCGAGGACGTCGAACTGGCCGACAGCGTCTCGATGGCGATGCTGCTGGTGCTGGAGACGCTCGGGCCGACCGAGCGGGCGGTGTTCGTGCTGCGCGAGGTGTTCGATCTGGACTACGACGAGATCGCCCAAGCCGTCGGCAAGAGCCCTGCCGCGGTACGCCAGATCGCCCACCGGGCACGGGCGCACGTCGCCGCGCGCCGGCCACGCGGCACCGGCTCCCCGGCCGAGCACCGGGCCGCGCTCCAGGCTTTCCAACGGGCGGTAGAAACCGGCGAGCTGCAGAGTCTGCTCGACATCCTCGCGCCGGACGTTGTCGCCCTGAGCGACGGCGGCGGTGTCAAGCATGCCCTGCTGCGGCCCATTGTGGGGGCTGACAACGTTGCTCGCCTGCTGGCCCTCGGCTGGTGGAAGCGCGACGCAGAAAGATCGGTCGAGCTGGTGCAGATCAATGGCGGCCCGGGGCTGCTGGTCCGAGTTGACGGCGAGATCGACGGCGTGGTGGCCGTGCGAATGGAGAACGGGTACGTCACCGGCGCCTACCACGTGCGCAATCCCGAGAAGTTGTCGCGTATTGAACAGGAGACCGCTGTGACCCGCTGAGCTTTGCGAGACCGGCGGGGCTGGAAAACAGCGGCGGCGACGAAACTCATTGCGCATCGGGTGTCGAGAATGTGTGGTCGGCTCCGTCCCAGGGACACGAGTGGCCACGACGGGCCGCGCGACGAAGAAGGAGAACCACCATGAAGTACCTGCTTCTGAAGCACTACCGAGGTGGCCCGGCCCCCGTTGTCGACTGGGCGCCGATGGAGCAGTGGACGCCGGAGGAGGTCGACGCGCACATCCAGTACATGCGCGACTTCGCGGCCCGATTGGAAGAGACGGGCGAGTTCGTCGACGAACGAGCACTCGCGCCCGGGGGCGCGTTCGTGCGGTACGACGGCGAGGGGCGCCCACCGGTGACCGATGGTCCGTTCGCCGAGACCAAGGACCTCATCGCCGGCTGGATGATCATCGACGTGGAGTCCTGGGATCGCGCGGTCCAGCTGGCCGGGGAGCTGTCCGCCGCTCCCGGCCCCGGCGGCGAGCCGATCCACGAGTGGCTCGAGGTTCGGCCCTTGCTCACAGAGTCGCTTACGGTGACCGAGTGAACGAGTTGCTGCTGCGGGAGCTCGTGCCCGCGGTGATCGGTGTCCTCGTCCGGCGCGGAGCGGACTTCGCGTCAGCCGAGGACGCCGTGCAGGAGGCCCTGATCCGGGCGCTGGAAACCTGGCCGGACGATCCACCGCGCGATCCGAAGGCATGGCTGGTCGCGGTCGCGTGGCGCAGGTTTCTCGACGCCGCCCGTGCCGAGGCGTCGCGGCGGGGGCGGGAACTCGCCGTGGAGGTCGAGCCTCCCGCCGGTCCGGCGCCGGCCACGGACGACACGCTGCGGCTCTTCTTCCAGTGTGCGCACCCCACCCTGCCGCGGAGCTCGGCCGTCGCCCTGACGCTGCGCGCGGTCGGTGGGCTGACCACGCGGCAGATCGCGACGGCATACCTCGTCCCGGAGGCGACCATGGCGCAGCGGATCAGCCGGGCCAAGCGGCGGATCGCGGGGCTGCCGCTCGACCAGCCCGGCGATCTCGAGACGGTGCTGCGCGTGCTCTACCTCGTCTTCAACGAGGGCTACGGCGGAAACCTCGACCTGGCGGCCGAGGCGATCCGCCTCACCCGCCAGCTCGTCGCCTTGACCGACGAGCCCGAGGTCGCCGGGCTGCTCGCGCTCATGCTGCTGCACCATGCGCGCCGCGCGTCTCGGACCGGCCCGGGAGGTCGTCTGGTGCCCCTCGGCGAGCAGGACCGATCGCGCTGGGACACGGGCCTGATCGCCGAAGGGGTGACGATTCTGCAGGCCGCGCTGGCCCGCGACCGGCTGGGCGAATACCAGGCGCAGGCCGCCATCGCCGCTCTGCACGCGGACGCCCGGAGCGCCTGCGAGACGGACTGGGTGCAGATCGTGGAGTGGTACGACGAACTGCTGCTCCTCACCGGCAGCCCGGTGGTGCGGCTCAACCGCGCTGTGGCGGTCGGGGAGGCCGACGGACCGCAGGCCGGTCTGGCGGCGCTGGCTGACGTGAACCCCGACCTGCCCCGTTACGCCGCGGTGACGGCATACCTGCACGAACGCGCCGGAGGCCTCGAGCATGCCGCCGAGCTGTATGCCGAGGCCTCGCGCGCCGCCACCAGCGTGCCGGAGCGCGACCACCTCACTCGAGAGGCCGCACGGGTACGGCAACTGCTGCGACCGTGACGTCCTACTGGAGGTCGCGCAGGCGCAGCTCGGCGATGATCGCCCTCTCGCGCAGTTCGGCCGCCTCCGCTCGGGCGGCCTCGAGCTGGGCGCGCACGTCCGAAAGCCGCGACCGCTCCAGCTCCAGCTCGGTCGCGATCCGTTCCCGCTGCGCGCCGGCCGCGCGAATCTCTTCGGCCAGGCGGTCCAGCTCACCGGCGGCCTCTTTCGCACGTGCGGAGGCCTGCGCGGCCTCGGCGACGGCCCGGCCGGCGTCCGCGACGGCAACCGCCCGTGCCGTCTCGGCCGCCTCCGCACGCTCGAGCGCCTGGTCGCGTTGTGCCTCCGCCACCCCGACCGCGCGGTCGCGCTCGGCTTCGGCACGAGAGATCGCGCGGTCCCGCTCAGCCTCCGCGGCCTGAGCACGGGCGAGGGACGCCGCGCTCGACTGCTCGGCCTCGCGCCGGGCGCGCCGCGCCAGCTCGCTCTCCTTCCTCGCGCTCGCGGCCTCCGCCTCCGCCCGCTCCCGTTCCTTGAGTTCCTGTACGGCTTTCGCCTCGGCCTGCCGTACGTCATCGGTCGCCTTGTCGACGCGCTCGGCGAGCTCGCGTGCGGCCTGGTCGCGGGCGGTCTCCGCAAGCTCGGCTCTGCGGTGGGCCTCCTCGGCCTCCTGCCTGGCCCGCCGTTCGGTGGCCGACGCCTCCCGTAGTGCCGCGAGCGCCTGCTCACGTGCGGTCTCGGCGTCGGCGAACGCTCCGTCACGCTCGGAGTGGGCCTCCTCGGCCCGCATGCGGGCCTCCTCCGCCTCGCGCCTGGCCTCCTCGGCGGCCTCGCGTGCGATGCGCACCTGGGCCAGCGCCTGCTCACGCTCGGTATGGGCGACGGCAACCCGGGTGTGGGCCTCGGCCTGCACCGCGCTGAGCTTCGCCTCCACCCCGGCCGGGCTCAGCTCCTCGGACAGAACCTGCGCGAGCGGCGCGACGGCCTCCGCGAGGCCCTTCTCCATCCGGTCGTAGAGATCCTCGACGCGGGCGAGAGCGCCGTCGAGACCCGGCGTGGACCGCCGCACCTCACGCCGCCGCTTGGCCGCCGCCTGGCAGTCGCCGTCGGGACAGTACTCCTTGGGTCTCCCCCGCCCTGCTCGCTGCTCGATGGCGGTGCCGCAGTGCTTGCACGCGGTCGTGGCGGGAGTCGGCGCGGGGGTCGTCACGGCGTCAAATCTAGCCAATTTCTGAATTTCTGGAAATAGAAATCCAGAAACAGTGATCCCTTGCGGCGATGCGGATGGGCGTCACTTGGGAGATGTTCAATTCCCGCAAGTTATCAGTCTGAGACCTTTCTCCTCATGGATGAGACTTGTTGAGATTGGTCATTTCGCTGACACGGCGTTTCGTCACTTGCTGTCAGTCGGTTCGTCACGTCGTGTCAGTGGGGTGCCACCGACAGCGCCCTCTAATGCCATGGTTTGCCCCGATTGGTAGTCGGCTCCGTGATGACAGGGCCCGGGCGCCTGGACAACCGTCGGGGACGAGGGGGCTGCGAGGCTCGGTGCCTGTGCTGTCACGAGGTGACGAAACCCAGTGTTGTTTCGTGACCATTGAGCTGCGACCTGGGTATTCGCCGAGGTCGGTCAGTGAATTTGGTCATGTGATGTCAGCTGTAGGCCATGCGCGAGCCTTTGCTTCGGTCGTATCCGGGGGAATCCTCGTGTTGAGCGCGGCCGTTCTGGCAGGGGAAACGCCGGGGTTTGTCAGTGGACGCAACCCAGCGATAGGCATCCAGGCGTCTGGCCGAACTGTGGGAGCGAGGTTTGGAATGACGCACCTGCCCATTTATCCCAGCGTGGGATGCCCATGAGACATCCCTAGCGGTTCCACCGAGAGCTTGTCAGTCGACACATTGAAATCAGCTTCACTGACACTCCAACGTTCTGGAATCCCAGAATCTCAAAGACCGGTGCGTTGCGACGGCAGCCATCGTGATGGACTACATGGCCACCAGATCAGACGGCCTGCGTTTCGGACCCCACGGGGGCAGGCATCGACGCGTCTGTTCAGACGTAGGCCGGGGAGTCCGACCTGCTAGACCTGCGGAGGTAAGCGGCAATGCATGGAACGCTTGTGGATCAGGGGTACACGCGCTGGCAGGTGGAGATCTTCACTGGAGGCTATCTGGCCGACCAGCGCGCGTTCCAGATCTTGGTAGGCATCGCTGAGGACACCGGCTACTGCGTGATGGCTGAGGTGGTGGCGCGGCCGACTGGGGCGACGGTATGTCAGGCCTTCACCAAAGCGCTGCGGGAGTTTGGTGTACCCGCTGAGGTGCTGACCGACGGGGGTGCGGAGTTCACCGAACATGTCTCCCGGATTTGTCGGGACAACGGAGGCGTTCACCGGCCTGCCAGCCCGCTGGTGCCGTCGTCCAAGACATTGGTCGAACGGTTTGGCGGAAACCTGCTCCGACAGCTGGATTGCCGCGTCGTTTCGTTCGCTGATCTCAGCGCAGCGCAGGCCGCGGTGGCTAAATGGGTGGCGAGATACAACGCCACGCGCCAGTTTCAGTAGAAAGGTCCGCAAGCAGTGCGTGGGGTCAGTACACCAGTCCGATAGCCGACCGTGATGAAGCGCAAGAGCGGCTCCCTACCGTTCTACGGCCTGTTGACCCGCTACTCAGAGGCAATCCAGTTAAAGGGTCCAGGCCGATGCCGACGAGTCCTCGGCGGCCGCCGTCGGTTCCCCGACCGGCAGCGGGCGGGGCATGTGGATGCGGTCCGTCGGTTCAAGGCGAAGATCGTCGAGTTGCGTCAGCTGGAGTGCCCGTTCGATCGGTCGGGCGGCCAGGAACTTCGATCTGACCGAGACCGCGGTGCGGGACGGGGTCTACCAGGCCAAGGTCGACGCCGGAGTGCGTGAGGTGCCGACCAGCAGCGAGCGCGTGGAGTTGGCCGCGTCGCGGAGGCAGAACCGTCAGCTACTGGAGGACGTCGGCATCCTCAAGCGAGCCACGGCTTCTGCGCGTGAACGCGGGGATCAACGCGTAAATGCAGGACGGGTCCGGCATTTCGACAACAGTGCTCGGGGCGAGCCCTAGGCTGGCGTCATCCAGCGGCACGACCGCTGACCCGAGCCTGTGTCGAAAAGCGTTGGAGTTCGAGGGATGACGTTCGTCGAAGCAGAGCCTCCGGCGACCGCGACCCCGGCACCAACATTGACTGCTCTCCTTGCGGTGCAGGAGAGCCCTGCAGGCTCCCTGGTGGAGTATGTCATCGGCGGGCAGGAGTTGACCGGCGCGAAGCGGGAACTCGCGGCGCAGATGCTTGCCGAGGATGCGATGCAGATCCGTTGCGGCAAGGCATCCGTTCTGGACAGGTGGCGTGCCCGCCGTGACGGCGGCCCGCGGGAGACCGGCGCACGTTCGCGTGCCGTTGAGGTGTACGTCAAGCTCGGGTTTGGGCTGCCTGACGCACCGGCGAATGACGACCATCTTCAGGGGCTGGTGGCCGAGCTTCTGTGGAACCGGCTCGTGCAGGAAAGGCTGGTCTGTCGTGACGGGCGTCGGCTCGTCCATGCACACCCGGTCAAGGCCGACCCGCTCGAGACGGGGGGAGACGGCCTGCTTGTCTACGCGAACGACACCGGCACGCTGGTCTTTCGGCTATGGGAGATCAAAAAGCACGACTCGCAAGCGAAAAAGGTGTCCGCAACCATCGGGCGGGCCAGCAAGCAGTTGTCCAGCCGAGGTCAGGAATACCTCGCCAAGCTTGCTGGGCCGGAGACTGTCGAGCAGGAGGGCCCGCTTGGCGACCTGTACGCCGACATTGTCGAGTTGTGGCTCGATCGCAGCGAGCGGGCCGGCGCCGGCGTGTCGATAGGCACATCCAAGCAGCACGCGCCGACTCGAGCGAGTGCCTTCCGATCCCTCGCGACGGCCTTCCCGGATTTCACGGAGCCTGGGCAGATTGAGAGCATCGTGGTGGCGGTGCCGGAGTTTCCCATGTTCGCCGCACGCGTCAGGGAGATTGTGTGGAGCGGGCTTTAAACCTCCAGCTGCTGGCGGCCGCGCTGGGCGGGCGTAGCGGGATCCCGACCGCGCAGGAGCTCCAGGAGCTGATGGCTGCCATCGAGGTCCAACTGGTTCTGCGTCGGGCCGAGATCCCGCAACGCGTGCTCGACGCCGCTTGGTATCTACACGCCGTGGCGTCGGTGGACCAGGCTCGAGAACGTTACACCGCGGCCCGGCAGCGGCAGGCATTCCAGGTCAGCGCCCACATCTTCGACCTCGCGCTCAACCAGGACGGACACAACCCAATCGATCGGCTGTCGTTCGGATTCGCGGCCGCGATCGGCTATCGTCGCGGAGGGCGCGATCCGAACGCTACCGCCATCATGAACCGGCTACGGGCCGACCTCCATGTTGAGCGTCCCCTCCTGGACCACATTGACACCCTCGCTCTCGAGGCGGGGCTCGCACTGCTCGGGTTCGAAACGCGCACCCTGTTTCGGTGGCTGGCCACCTGGCGGCGCCAACTGGCCGAACTGGCCCAGGCTTCTGGGCTCCAAGACCTCACGACGACTGCGTTCGGCCCCACCCACATGGTGGTACTGGGCGCCGATGATCTTCTTGCGTACTTCGCGCACGGCGACCGCGCCCGTCTCGACCGAGGCCGCACCCGGCTTCGAAGCGCCGCCGTCGGGCAGGCGGGCCCAGGCGACCTCAACGCCCGTTGGGTGGCGGCGCACCTGCTCAGTCTGGCAGGCGAAGCCGAAGCTGGATCGCTGTGGAACCCGAACGTGTTGCCGCCCAGCGTGCCCGACCTTGTCCGCCAGGCGTTCACGGTCGGCAACCCGCCGGTGCTGACGCTGTGGGAGCCGCAGCGCGAACTGCTGACCGGTCCGCGATCGCCGTTTGATCCGCAGGTGCGGCGCGTGGTCCTCGCTGTCCCCACCAGCGGCGGCAAGACGCTGCTTGCCCAGATGCTGGCCGTGGAGCACCTGGCACGGGCCGGCACCGGCGTCTGCTATGTCGCGCCGACCCGTAGTCTCTGCCGTGAGGTTCGCCGGGCCATGGGCAATCGCGTCCACATTCTGCAGAAAGAGACTGGCCCGGACCGGCCCGACTTTCCTGCCGTGTCGGAGCTGTTCGTGGGGCCGGCCGACCCGCGACCGGCCGATGTCGAAGTGATGACGCCCGAACGATTGGCTAATCTGCTGCGGCACGACGCTGGGGCGGTGATGGCGCGGTTCGGCATGTTCATCTTCGATGAGGCTCAACTGTTGAAGGAAGGCGGCCGCGGATTCACTCTTGAGTCCACGATCGCGCTTTTGGACTACCTCAGCCGCGAGACCGGCCACCGGATCGTGCTGATCTCCGCAGCGATGGGCAACGCCGGCGCGATCGCGCAGTGGCTCAGTACAAACGGCCCGGCCTTGCGGCACGAGTCCCAGTGGCGGGGCCCTCGCCGGTTGCATGCCGCCTTCACCACCACGGCGCATTTCGAACTGACTCGCGCCGAGACTGTCCGTGGCGCCCCGAAATGGCCGTACCGGTTAGTCACTCCCCTCAGCGGGCAGATCCGTCTGCGCATGGCTGATGGCCGCACCACCATGCTGTCCACTGAGGGCGACACAGGCTGGCGCCTGGTGCGGAAGGCCAGTACCTCCGACCTTGTGCAAAGCAACCTCAGCATCGACGATGGCCGCTCGACCAAGCGATACACGATCGCCAGCGAGATGATCGTCGAACTCGGTCATGGCGGGTCGGTGCTGGTGGTAGCCGGTACCCGGTCCCTGGCCCAGTTGCTCGCACAAGCGTTGGCCGACCAACTTGACGAACTCCCCGGCACGGCCCCGTTGGTCGACTTTGTTCGGCTTCAGCTGGGGGATGATCATCCTCTGGTCGCCGTCCTTCGGCACGGCGTCGGATTCCACCACGCCGGGTTGCCAATCGAAGTCTTGGAGGCACTCGAAGAAGCGGTCCGCGATGACACGTTGCCGTACCTGACCTGCACGTCAACGCTCACCGATGGCGTTAACCTGCCGGTGCGCACCGTCGTCATCTACGACCAGACATACGCAGGGCAAGCCGAGGACGCCAAGTTACGCGGTGCCCGCCTCGTCAACGCGATGGGGCGCGCCGGGCGCGCCGGCAAGGAAACCGAAGGCTGGATCGTCTTGGTGCGCGCCGCTCCGCCCACCGAAAGGGACTTTGAGGACCTGAACCCTGACGCCGAAGCGCTCGCCGTTACCTCCTCGTTGACCACCGAGGAGGCCCTCCACGCGTTCGCGGAACTCGAACAGGCCGTCCGCCTCGACGAGGACGCGCTGTTTCGTGCCGCGGATAGCGCCACTAGCGACTTCATCGGCTTCGTGTGGCTTGTCCTTGCCATCGAAGAGGAACGCGGACTAGACCCGGCCGCTGTCGATGTCGCCAGCGTCGTTGACTCGACGCTCGCCGCTCAGTCGCCACAGGCACGCATGGCGTGCATGCCTGTCGCCCACGCTACCCGCCAGGCATACCTGCGGACCGACGGTGATGCTCGCCGGCGCTGGCCCCGCACGGGAACGTCCCTCGGCTCTGCTCGTGTCATCGACCGGCTTGCCCACCAGCTGGCCGAGACGATCCTCAGTGCGGAACGAGACGGCACCCTCGCCGATATTCGAAACCCGCAGATCGCGATCCGGATGCCGCACGAAGCCATCAACGAGCTGCTCCACCTGCCCGAAGCTCCGGAGTGGCGCTTCAGCGTCAGCCCTCGGGGCGCTGAGATCGAGCTCCGGCCGGCCGACCTTCTCGCCGATTGGCTCGCCGGCACCTCACTGCCCTCACTCGCCGCAACGCATCTTGCAGATGTTGTTCGCCCTGCTCAACGCATCGAGCAAATGGTCGACGCAGTAACCGAACACTTCGAGCATTACCTTGCGTGGACCGTCGGCGCTCTGGTCGAACTGGTCAACGGTCGGCTCCACGCCGCTGACAGTGAGCAACGCCTGTGTCCCGACCTCGGGAGCTACATCCGCTACGGGGTCGACGACGGCAGGGCGCTGATCCTGATGACTTCGGGCATCCGCTCACGCCGCCTGGCGCACGCCATTGTGGCTGACGTGCCGGACGACTTGGAGCCCACACGCGAGACGCTGCGGCTGTGGCTAGCCCGGATGGGTGTGGCCGAATGGCGGCTCCGTTATGGAGCATCGGCTTCGGAAGTTTTGGATCTGCTCGACTTCACCCGGCCGAAGGGCCGCAGCCTGTTGAAGACCCTTCTGGAGACCGGAAGCGTCAAGGTGGATCTGCCTGCCGTCACCTCCGAGCTGCCCGCCTGGGAGGGTCCGCTTACCCTCGATTTCGTGCAGGGTGAACCACGACCGCTGCCTTTGGCGGTCTACGCCGGTGCGCAGCGCGTCGTCACGGTCGCCACTCAAGATCACACAGATCTGTCCGCCGTTCTGGACGCCGGGATAGACATCGTCGTGGAGATCGATCGGCAGGCCTATGCGCCGAGCCTGTCGATCAGGCTTCCCTTCAGCGACGAGAACACGTGAAAAGAGGGGGCGCTGCTGCGCACGTGAAGAGCGCCGGATTGCCGATCCGGCTCACGTGCTAACGCGGAATGCCGTGCAAAAGGACCGGCGACGGGGCGTCTACGGCGCGGGATCGGCGTCGCGGACCGCGACGAAGGAAACCAGACGGGTCGCGGGGTGCCGGTCCAGGGAGTAGCGGGCGCGGTCGTAGGCGCGGGTGGTGCGTGGGTCGGCGTGTCCCATCGCGTCCTGCACGTCGCGCAGGGCCGCGCCGGCGTCCAGGGACAGCGTGGCGAAGGAGTGCCGCAGTGAATGCGGGGTGAGTTGGGACCAGGACGGGATGTCCGCCTGGCGGGCGATCCGGCGGATCAGCTTGGTGATCGCCCACCGGTCGAGGCGCCGGCCGCCGTGGTGCGGACCGGTCGGGCCGGTGACGAACAGCGGCCCGGCCAGTTGCCCAGGGGCGATGCCGGAGTTGGTGGCGCGGTCGGACAGGTAGCGGTCCAGCGCGTCCGCGATGGGCGGGGCAAGCGGGAGGGCCTGGCGCTTGCCGCCCTTGCGGGTCACGGTGAGGGTCCGCCAGCCGCGGTTGTAGCCCAGGTCGGCGATGTCGGCGTTGCAGATCTCCGAGACGCGGACGCCTTCGGTGAGCATGATGCCGAGCAGCGCGGCGGTTCGCAGTCGCACCGGCTGGTCGTCGCCCGCGGCCGCGGCGAGGAACCGGCCCGCCTCATCCCGGGACAGGCTGACCGTGCGGGAGACATCGCGGTCCACCTTGGGCCGGTCAACGGCAGCGACCGGGTTACGGTCGCATGCGTCGTTGCTGATCAGGTACTGGTACCAGGAGGAGACTGCGGACAGCTTGCGCGCCACGGTGGATGTGGCGAACTGGGTCGACATATCGACCTTGTAGAGGTCGACGTCGGCGCGGCGCACCGCCAAGGGGTCCAGCCGGCGAACTGCACACCAGGTCAGCCAGCCGTTCAAGTCGGTGTGGTAGGCCGCCGACGTGGCCGAGGAGGACCGCGATTCCAACCAGATCGCCGTCAGCCGGTGAACTCCGTAAGGACTGGCCAGGTCCACCGCGCCAAGTGCAGGCAGTGCGGCGACCGCTCGGGCGAGCGCAGCCCTCCGCTGGTTGGGCGGTACCGCGGGAGAGCGGGCGTCGATCTCCGTCGTCGTCCGCATGAGGGAGCGGGAGACCGCCTCTGCGGGACCTGGGTGCCTGTCGCCTCCGAATTCGAGGCGGTCTGAGCTGATTCGAGCCTCCACGCTGGCGCATCCTCGCGTTCAGTCGCCGCCTAATAGACGGTCCTTCGGCGCAGTCCCGTGTTCCTCATCTGACCTGTGCTGGTACCCGCGGAAACGATGCCGGTCGGGAAGGCGTCGCCTGCCCCGGCAGAGGCAGGGAAAAGACCATAGATAGCGTACCGATGCCCACCTTCGATCCCCAGGCGTAGCCCAGGGTGGCATACCCGTCTGCGGAAGACCTGGGATCGGCTTATTGTTGTGTGGCCTGGGCAAGCGCGTACGCAGCTTCCACGAGTGCCTCCACCTCAGCTTTGACGCCATCCGCGTGCCGCCCTGAACCACCTGCATCGAAAGCGGCCTCCATAAGGACGGCGATCAGCCGGGGACGCAGGAGAAGAAGGAAGTCCGGCTCGGTCGTCTCTGTCACCTCAGCCTCCGCGAAAGCTGCGAAACGCAGCGTGGCCAGCGCGTGCGCCTGCCGCAAACCGGCCGTCGCCGACATCAGCAGTTCGCTCAATCCTGCTGCCGTAACACCGACGGTCTGGGCAGCGATCCCGCACATCAGCCGGACGGCTCGCTCGAGAGCCTCCGCCGGCGTCCCTGAACCAGCGAAGCCACAGGTGCCGTACATGAGCCACTGCGGAACTTCGCTCGGTTGACGCTCGTGGACGGCCCGGACGAGCTCGGAGAACGTGCCCATGGTCTCACCCGGGTCCAGCCAGGCGGTTGGGCGGGCGAACGGGATGGCCGCAGCCCTTGGAAGCCAGCCGTCAGCTTGGGCTTGCTCCTTCAGAATGTCGCCGCGTAGAGGGAGATCCACAACGTATTCGCCGACGAACCGGCGATGATCTTCTTCGGTGGTGTCCGGCAATCCGTCCTCGTACAGGGTGTGAAGCAGGGCAAGGGTGCCGAAAGTGGGGATCCCTGCACTGCTGGCCACGCCTCGCACGATGACGTCATCGGTCCACAGGGTGGCGTCGCTTTCGAGCGCAAGCTGGATCGGAGCCAGCCACGGTCCTTCCCCATGCATGGTGAACGCTGGTCCCTGCGCCACGATGTCGGAATCGATACCGTCCGTCATGAGGTCGGTTACCATCGCCAGATCTGCGACCTGCACGATGTCGGTGAGGCCTGCCGCCTGGAGGAGATCATCGGCGCGGCGCGTCAAGAAGTCTCTCTCCTCGGGCGTGAGTGTGGATCGGAGAAGGCCAGAGCCGGGCTCGAATGCAATGGTCATCGACGATGCCAGCAACCGCTCGACGCCGAGGCTGGCCATCACGATGTCGTCGTGACAAGCCGCAGGCAGTTGGACCGACGCGAACCGTGCTCGGAGGTCCGCGAAACCAGCCACGGTCATGGTTGCCACGAGTAAGGTGCTCGCGTCGATCACGACGACGCCGTCAAGGGCGGAGCCGACGCATGCCACCTCGTTGTCGAATCGTTCAGGGTCGGTCTCCGCGGCAGGGGTGCAGCCGCCGGCTCGCTGGAGCAGCGCCAACGCGTACGGCTGGTTGACCTGGCTCGCCAGAACTCCGACAGGGACGACCCCGGCCATCACATGGTCACGCACGGTTCTGTAGGCCAGAGCCGCTGGCTCCAGCTGTGCTTTGAGCACATCCGGGTTCACGAGTTCGTGTGGGTCGGCGGGACGCAGCACTCCGTGGGGATTTCGATCGACGTAGGCCTGCAGAACCGTGTTGAACCGCACACCCACCTCAGGCGGAAGGACAAACGCAGCCGTGGATTCGGCCTCGGCGTCCCCCCGTGGGGGCCGTCCCGTGGCGACCAAAATCATGCCGAGCACCTGCCCGGTGAAGTCTCCGTCCTCGGGGAACTGCTCCATCAGATCCAGCAGACCCTCGACGGTCTCGCTCGACCACCCGTCCCGGCGAAGCAGCGCAGCCTTGAGCCGAGCTTGTGCATTGGTGAGCACGGGCGGTCCCAGAGCACGGTGCGCCCGAGACGCTAGATCGGGGTGCCGGGCATTCCATCGAGCACCGATGAGACTCCAGGCGTAGTCGACGAGTTCCGGTGGCAAAGGCCCCGTCCGCGTGCTGGCATCCAGCATTCCGGCCTGTCCCGGCGCGCCAGGGACGTCACTGTCAGCGATACCCGCGACAGCATGCTGCTCGACCGCAATCCAGTCGTTCCGGACAAAGGCATCCTGTACGAGTTTCCGGCGCAGCGAGTCGCGAAGCCCCCGCGGGAGGCTTGAGCGGCTCATGAGCAACAGAGCCCGTTCTCGCCATTGAGCGTGGTCGTCGGCGCGCTCAAGGATGTACAAGGCCCGGAGGAGAAATTCCGTTGCGCCGAATCGCGAGGCCCCCCGATCACACGCCTGCACAGCTTCGGTGTGGCGTCCTAGCTCGACCAGGGACTGGATCAACGCCATGGTTCCGGGTAGGGACCGGCTGGCGAGGTGTCGCAAGCGCGTCAGCCCTGCCGCAGGCCGGCCCGCGGCGATATCCGCCCTGGCGTGCAAAAGTACGGCGTCGTCTGCAGGGATCACACTCCGCGCGGTCAGGTTATCGAGGCCGGGAAGCGGCCACACGCCGAGGTCTGCGAGTGAGGCCAGCGCGATCACTGCCTCGTCGAGACGGTTTTCGCCAGCCGATTCCACAACCTGGGTCCACAAGGCGATCCGTTCGGAGTGCTCGGCGCCTTGGACGTCCGCCCGGACGGCGTTCATGATCGCAACACCAGCGGGGTTGGTGACCTTGGAGACAAGACGGTCAGCGTGAATGTGACCGAACTGAACAGCCGCGCGCGCTGCCCCCTGAACCAACTGCTCTGCAGCCGCCTCGCGCTCGTTGGCTTGGCCATACGGTTGGGTCAGCGCCACTTCGACCGCGGCGTCAATGTCACCGGCGAGGAGATGGGTGTGGAACAGAACAAGGGCTGCGTCTTCGCTGGCTCCACCCCAACGCCTCTGCTCGGCCCGGGCGGTCTCAGCGAGATTACGGGCTCGCTGAATGTCGGCCTCATGAAGAGGGCTCCTACCGTCGCTGGCCCGCTGAGCAAGCGTCTGGGCGAGCATCGTCCGACCGGAGACGCTCATGGGGAAAGTGGAGACCAATGCCTCTAACCATGTGACCGCCATGTCGAAGTCGCGGGCGGCACGAGCGTGCTCGGCGAGGAACCGCAGGGCTGTCCCGTCCTTCGGGACGGTTCCGTCCTTGATGACATGGTTCAGGCTTTCCGGGATGGGAACCGGGCCGACGCCGCCGACGGCCTGATGCTCGAGAGTTGCCAGGCCGAGGTCGGCCAGCAGCGCGCCTTCGACGGAATCGGCGGCTTCCGCCAGGATCGCTCTGGCCGCGTCTTCGTCGAACCGGGCCAATGTCAGCCCCCAAAAGGCCTGCCATCTGCCCGCCGGGGTTGCGCCAGCGGCCACGGCCCGGGCAAAGCAGGCAGACGCCTGCTGCTCTAGACGATGCTCATTGGCATAGGCGCCGACGCAGGCCCAAAGGCGCCACTCAACCGTGGAGGGGTGCGGCCACCACGCGGGGGCCTTCTTGACGAGCCCTGTCACCACATCGCTGGGTGGTCCCGCCTGGAGCAGTTCGGCGAGACGCTCGACAGCTCGGACCGCGCCGAGGTCCCGGGTCTCCCGGGCGAGATTACGCGTGCTCTCCAGCCAGTCCCTGGCCTCCCCCGGCAGACGGCTCAGATACCCGGAGAAGCGCTGCTCGATCGGATCGCCCTCCTCTCGGGCCGGCCGTGCCAGATTCTTGAGCGCCATGACGCTGCTCAGGTCGATCCGCTGGCCAGCCGGCACGATGACCTTCCAGTCCTTGCCGGTCGACTCTGCCGTGTCATGGGACAGGGATTGCCAGTAGAGCTCCCCCGACTGGGGATCATGTAGGACGACCACGACAGGTATGTCGTAGTTAAACCAGTACTGGGCGTGCTCGTCGTTGAACCGGAAGACCCAGCCGTCGCGTGTCTCCTTGTCGAAGAAGCTGCGACCCGACTTGATCTGCGCCCCGAGCAGGCGGCCCGCCGTATGGCCGTCGTCAACGAGTTCGACGATGGCATCCACGCCGAAGTCGGCAACAGGCTGCTCGCGACACAGCCAGCCAAGGGTTCCGTGAACCGCCGTCGCGAACGCGGCGACACCCTTCCGCTCGGTGTGGACCGACGGGTCAACACGCACAGGCATCCCCTTGGCGACCAGCCCGGCTTGACCCTGTGTCAGCCAGATTGATCACCCTAGCTAACCGGGACGACAATCCCGGGCCCCGCGCGTCGGCGCACACGCCGCCTGGGACCTCTGCCTTGACGAGGTAGGGGCCGTCGTTTCCCAGTGGCCATGTTTGCCTCCGCCAGCGAGTTTGATATGAGGAATATTTTGATGGTGTATTCTGTGGGATATCGAGTGACGGTTTGTCGTGGTTGGAGGTGTGACATGGATCAGGTTGCGAAGGTAGCCCAGGCCACCATGCTCACCCTGGCCCGCGAGTCGCGCGGCATGACCCAGACGGCGCTGGCGGCAGCCATGTCGAAGCTAACCGGCGAACGGATCACCCAGGGGTATGTCAGCAAAGCCGAAGCGGGCAGGCTGACCGTCGAAGGTGATCGGCTGGCACTGTACGCGGCTGCCCTGAGGTATCCACCTGTGATGTTGTGCGTGGATGCTGAGCTTTCCGGAGTAGGGATCGGGCTGGTTCACCACCGCAAGAAGGCCGCCTTGGGGGCTCAGGCGCTGCGCCGGATCCACGCGCAGCTCGCACTCGCCCGCCTGCAGACGCGCGGCCTCCTCACACCCGCGTTCCAGCAGCGGCACCAGCCGCGCTTCGAACGGTTCGAGGTCACAGACCTGGACACACCCACCGAGGCCGCCCAATCGCTACGCAAGGTGTGGGACGTTCCGGCCGGTCCGATCCCCAATCTGGTCGCGCTGATCGAAGGTGCCGGCGGGCTTGTTGTGATCAGAGATCTCGATAGCCGAGACCTGGACGCGGTGAGCCAGTGGGACGGTGTGGAGAACCCGTTGTTTCTTCTGGCCGCGCATGCCCCAGCCGACCGTTTCCGATTCAGCCTTGCCCACGAGCTCGGCCACATCATCATGCATCCCGAGCCGGGCGCCACCCCCGTGCAGGAGCGGCAAGCAGACGAGTTCGCCAGCGAATTCCTGATGCCCGCGCCCGACATCAGCGCCGAACTGAGCGGCAGCCTCGACCTGACCCGGCTGCTGGCCTTGAAGCACCGGTGGGGAGTGTCCATGGCGGCACTCGCCCGCAAGGCCCTGACACTCGCCACGATCAGCGAGTGGCAATACCGAAACTTGATCATTGAGATGTCCACCCTGGGCTACCGCACCCACGAGCCAGGCGAGATCCACCGAGAGCTGCCCCACATGGTCCCCGCCGCCGCGCAGCAGCTCGCCCATGAGCATGGCCTCGGCCATGCCGCCGAACAGGCAGGGCTACTCCCCGAAGAGTTCACCCTGCTGTTCTTGCTCAAACCCGGTCCGGCCGGGCACCTCCTCAACGTCGGTTAAGTCTCACGAGGTGAGCACATGAATGACCGCACCACCGCCCAGCCCCCCACCGCGGCGAGTTCCCTGCTCACCTCGCCGAACGACCAGGGCGCGGCCGTGTATGCCGTCCATCAGCGCATTCTGATGTTGGAACGAGCCAAGCTGGTCACTCGTGCGCCCGACCACCTCGACCCGGCCCGAAGCGGCCTGGTCCTGTGCGGTGATGGCAGCTCGGCGCGGCTGCGCCAGTTGCGGCCGTCTTTCACGGGCGTGCTCGCCGAAGACTGCGCGGCCTACGAAAAGGAGGTCGCCACGGCGGACGCGCCCTTCTCGCTGCCGGAGAACGTCCTGTTCGGCGGGGACCTGGACAGCGTGCTGCAGGCGCAGATCGACCGCGGCGCGAACTTCGCGATCACGCCCACGCGGTATGTGAAGGCCGCCGACATCGCCTCGTTGAAGGCCATCATGAAGAAGGTCAACACCCTGGGCCGCGACGACGTCATCGTGACGTTGCCGGTCTCGATCAGTTGGCTGCGGCCGGAAACCCAGTCCGCTCTCATCGCCGTGCTCGGCGCCATCAAGCATCCGGTCGCGTTGATTCTCGGGGGCCAGTACGACCCGCTGAAGCAGTTCGCGGCTGCGCCGCAGCACTTGCGCGAACTGCTCGCCAAGGTGCCTGGGACGGGGCTGTGGCGGACCGACCTGGCAGGGTTCGATGCGCTGGCCCACGGGGCCGGGTTCGCCGCGATCGGCGCCGGAGGCTCTGTGCGGCATCTCGTCCCTGCCGGAGAACGGGCACAGACCTCCAGATCGGGTCCGAACTACCCGGCCGTTCTGGTGCCCGACCTGCTGCGGTTCAGCACCGCGGAGTTCCTCGCCACCTCCTACGCCAACGCTGCTCCTCCGCGCTGCCACTGCCCACAGTGCGGCGGGTATCTGGATTCCTTCTTCGGCCTCACCGACGCGGTGAAGGCCGCCGCGCACGCGCACAACACCGCGACCTGGAACGCCTGGCTACCCGACCTGTTGGACCAACCAGCGCTTCCCGACCGGCAGCGGTGGTGGCGCTCGCGCTGCAAGCTCGCCGTTGACGCCCATGCCCTCGAGAACAACCGGATCAAACAGCCGGGCCGATTCAAGCCGGAGCCGCCCCTGCAGAAGTGGGCGACACTGCCCATCGCGGACGGCGGCGACAAAGACGCCACCGATGATCGCGAATCGTCCCGACAGAGCTAGAGGAGTTGCCGGTGGGCCTCTTCTAGGAACAACCAGCCGGCCGCGGTGAACCGGTGGCGACGGAACGGCTCCGGTGGCACCACAGTTACCGGTGCCGCATCGACATAGGTGATCACGCCGATGCCGTAGAAGTCGGCTTCCATCCGCAGCACGTCCAGATTAGGCGGTGGTTTGGGCAGCATCATCGCGCGTGCGCAAAACGGCGCGAACCTGCCGGCGCGCTCCAGGCCGAGACGCCACGAACGAGTCGGAACCACGACCAAGCCGGCATCAACAGGTGGAACCGCAAGCCGCGTCACAAACCCGTTCTCCACGCACACCGTGCCCGTGGGAAGCATGCGCAGCAGGTGACGTTCGTTCTGGTCCAAGGCAGCCAGGGGAACCGGCGTGCCGACAGGTAGTCCCAGCAGAAACCGTAGCGCGTCGGCGGAAGTGATCGCGCCCAAGCCCACCTGTCGCCGGCGCTCGACCTCACCAGGGTGTGCCTCGTAATTCAGCATCACCTCGATGCCTCGAAGCGTGGCCCATGACCATGTCGACAGCACACCGTCCATGAGGCGTAGGCGCTCATCGTAGAGAGTCTCCAGAGAGACCTCTGTGGCGCCGCTCATGCCCCTACCTTCTCGTGTCCTGAGTCAGGGTTCACAGCGGACCCCAAGATCTCGTCGAAATGCCCCCGCAGGCCTGCAACCAACTCCCGCATGGGTTCCCATATCCTGTCGCCGCCTGCCCTTTGATACCAGCGCCGGCGGTCCCGCGTGAGCTCGGCCACTCTGTCCACCATCTGCAGAGCCAGCAGATCTCGCAGCGCCGGGTAGTAGACCGCAGCCTCCACACCCTGAGCGGCGGCCAACGCACCCACGTTCACCCGGCCCTCTGGAGCCTCCGCGAACGCGGCAAGCAGCTCCAGCCGGTATCGGTTGCCGAACAGGTGAGCCGATACCGCACGCACATCGCCCACAGCCACGCCACGCACGCTCCCAGTTTACTGATTATCGAATCCATAATCCATTCGATGAGGGGGTGGATCCTCATGAGGCTTGGCCGATTTCTCGGACAGTGGGCGCGGCCCCCGTTAGATGCGCCCCGACATTTGCCGGTAGAGGAGGCGCAATTCAGAACGTGGCCACCGCACGATCTTCAGTTCCATCACACCTGAATGATCACAGCGGTGGTCTCCTGCGGCATGGCCTGTCGCATCCGTCGGCATGACTTCGCCTGTCGGTGGCCATCTGCTGGTTCGTGCTACCGGTTGTCCCGCCCGGTGCCCGGCAGGCCCCCTGCCAGGAGTGGTCCGCCCGAAGCGTTCCTGGCGTACTCCTTGAGCGCTCTGATGCCCCCTGTCCCGCCCAAGTAATGGTGACGCAAGAAGGCCATTGGGAACGTCGTCTTCGTCGTACCCCATAACCGTGATTATGGGGTACGAGAATTGGTGCGTGATTTCGCGTTAAGATATCGCGAAAAGATATTTCGCGCAGGAGCCGCGAAATAGCTGCTACGGTCTGAGCGTGCCCGATGATCCGCCAAACGCCGAGCCGCACGGTCCATCAACTGCTCCCGACATGACCGACCCCGAGGTCGGGCCGGTCTGCGCATTCTGCGGTGGCCCCATGCCACCGGCGGCCCTCGACGAGCACGGACACCGCAAGGCCGGGCGGCCGGCGCGGTACTGCCGCAAGGCATGTGCCGACGCCGCGTCCCGCGCTCGTCGTCAGCGACAGGCCGCCACGATCTCCGCCCATCTCGCCGCGGCCACCCAGTTGAGCGACACCGCCCGCCCGGGTCTCAGTGAACTCACCGCGGTGCTCACTGAGCTGACCCGTCAGCTCGAGCAGGCGCAAAACGGCGCGCTGGCGGAAGTCGAGGCCGCCGAAGAGGAAGCCGCCGAGGCCCGCAACTTCGCCGAGGCAGCAGAACAGCGAGCCACACAGGCCGAGCGAGCTCACCGCCAGGCGCTAGCGGCCGAGCGCGCCGCCCAACAAAAGCGACTCGAGTCAGAGCGGCGGCTGGAGGATACGCGCACCGACGCCGAACGGACCAGAACCGAAGCATGGCAGCAGGTGGCCGAGCACGAAGCGGCTCGCGGCCGCGCGGAGGCCGCCCGTGACGCCGCCCTTTCCGCCCGGGCTGACCTGATTGACCAGCGGGATACGGCCTTGCGGTCCGTCGATGAGTTGCGCGCTGCTCAGCTGGTACAGGCAAAACAGCTCGAAGCTGTGCGACGCGCGCTAGCGGAGGCGCGCGCCGCGTGCGACACGCACACAGCTCGGCTCACCCTCGTTGAGCAGGCTCTTACAGAGACTGTTGCCGACAAGGAAATGCTGCGCGAGCAGGTGAGCGCCGCGCTGGTGCGAGCAGAAACTGCAGAGACCGAGCGGGATCGCGCCCGAGCTCAAGCCGAGCAAGCCGCTGCAGAGGCCCGGGGAGAGATCCACAATCTGCGCGCCGATGCAGATCGTCAGTTGGCCTTGATCACCGCAGCCCATCAGGCTGAATTGGCGGCGCTGAGGGCAAGTGCCCAGGACGCCCGTGTCCGTGCCGAACGCGCCGAGGCGCAGGCCGACGCCGCTGAGCTTCAGCGCCAGGTCCTCGCCCGTCAACTTCATGATCTTCGCGCTGAGCCTGACATCTCGTCAGCTGCAGCGGGCGGGCAGACCTAAGCGTGGGAAAGGTCGCCAGGCGGAGATCGCGACGTGACCCTGGTGTCATCACTATCCACAGGGTTCACCCTCGATGAAGCAGGGACTACGCACCGCGGCGTTCCTACAAGGGCTTCGGTCTCCAGTGGCTATGGAGCCTCGATGAAGGGCGGCGCCAACGAGCACCGCGATCCGCACGCTCTCGGCCGGTACGGCGATGCCCTGCATGCCTTGATGAAGGGCGGCGCCAACGAGCGCCGCGATGGTCGAATGTGCCCGTCCGGATGTACAGGCTGGCGGTGCCTCGATGAAGGGCGTCGCACACGAGCGGCGCCACTCTGGAGGAGGAGATGCTGTACCTCCGCCCGGACGCGCCTCGATGAAGGGCGGCGCCAACGAGCGCCGCAATCTGGAACTGTCGGCAGACGCGCTCGGAGTCGGGGCCACCTCGATGAAGGGCGGCACCCAAGAGTGCCGCGGCGTTCCTACAAGGGCTTCGGTCTGCGGGTGGTTATGGAGCCTCGATGAAGGGGGGCACCAGCGAGCGCCACGATATGGGGCCTGCGAACATCGAGTTCGCGTTCTTCGGGCCTCGATGAAGGGTGGCACCCACAAGCACCGCGACACCGTCCTGCGTACCGGGCGGCGCCAAGGAGCACAGCGATTCGTACTTGACGGCCATGCTGATCCGGTCGACGATACCTCGATGAAGGGCAGCGACGACCGCCGCGATCGATCCCACGGCGTCTCATGAGACCCCATAGGCCGGTGCCTAGATGACGGGCAGCGCGAACGAGCGCCGCGACCCCGCACTTCTGCCGCAAACGCTCGGCGCGCTGCTCGGGCCTCGATGAAGGGCGGTGCCACGAGCGCCGATACCTCCAACCCGAAGTCCGGCCTGGTCAAACGCGACGACCTTCCTCGGTGAAGGGCAGCGCTCTGGAGCGCCGCGACCCCGGGTGATCCCCTACGGGCGCGTCGTCGCCCAGCCTCGATGAAGAGCGGCGCCAACGAGCGCCGCGATAGCTGGAGCTTACGAGTAGCAAGAATGGCGTTACCGCCCCGATGAAGGGCGGCGCCCAGGAGCGCCGCGACGAAGGCAACGTCTACTTCGAGATGACCGGCATCGAGCCTCGATGAAGGGCGGCGCCGATGAACGCCGCGACCGGTGACCGGATACAACCTGTTCTTGATCAACAACCCTCGATGAAGGGCGGCACCCGGCGAGCGACGCGAAAAGTCCTGCGAGGGTTCGGCCGAGGCCGCCGACCGGCTTCGATGAAGGCCGGCCCCTGGGAGCGACGCGACGACCGTAACCGACGAATCGGCGTGGGATTATTCGGGCCTCGATGAAGGGCGGCGCCCAGGAGCGCTACGACTTCAGGGTAGGCGTCCAGAATCATGAAGAAATCAACCCTTGATGAAGGGCGACGCCAACGGGCGCCGCGATACCTATTGAGGTTTGGCAGTCCGCTGCCCCTGCGAATCCTCGATGTAGGGCGGCGCTCTGGAGCGCCGCGATGGCGGAACGGCTCTCGGCCTCGCTCGCAAATGGGGGCCTCGATGAAGGCGGCGCTCCCAAGCGCCGCGACGCCACCGGACACAACACTGCCGGAATCGGCGTCTGGCCTCGATGAAGGGCGACGCCAACGAGCACCGCAGCATCCGCCGGCCCGGCGGGGAGTTCGCCTTCTGGACGCCTCGATGAAGGGCGGAGCGCATGAGCGCCGCGACACCTGTTCCCGTCCGAGACCACCACCGCGAACATCCTGCCTCGATGAAAGGCGGCGCCAAGGAGCACCGCGATCCCCGCTCCTGGGCTGCCTGTCCTGCGCTAAATGTCTCAATGAAGGCGGCGCGAACGAGCGCCGCGATGTCGTCGTTCAGTATCTGGGCGAGCCACGGCTATTCGTCGCCTCGATGAAGGGCGGCGCGATTGAGCGGCGCGATCTCACGCCTGAGTCGGCCTTGCATATGGCTGTTCAGTAGCCTCGATGAAGGGCAGAACCCACGAGCACCGCCAACAACCGGTCACAACGCCAGTGGAATCGGCGTCTGGCCTCGAGGGAGAACCGGCGCGACCGAGCGCTGCGATCCGGGCGTGCCATCCGATCTTCACACGGCCGGACGCCTCGATGAAGGGCGGCGAACAAGCGCCGCGATCCTCGCGCTCCTCCAGGCGGCGGATCTGGTCACCGCCTCGATGAAGAGCAGCGCGAACGAGCGCCGCGATTGCATGTTTCACGAAAGGTAGTTGGCCTTGCCCCGGACTGCCTTGACGAAGGGCGGCACCCAAGATGCCGCGGCTCAAACTCGCTATTGAGGCCAGTGTGGAGATCCTGCCTGATGAAGGGCGTCGCCTACAAGCGCCGCGACGTGATCCTGGCATCCTCCCCGCCGACCGAGTTCACGCCTCGATGAAGGGCGGCGCCAACGGGCACCGCGATGCCTGACGGACTCGGACGGTACAGCGATGCCTGCATGCCTCGATGAAGGGCGGCGCCCGCGCACCGGGCCACCAGTTGGTCGTCCCGCAGTACCTGACGGACCTGCCTCTGCGCTCTGGAGCGCCGCGACGGGCGTTGAACCTGGTCACCAAAGCGGGTCCGAACCTGCCTCGATGAAGGGCGGCACTAACGAGCGCCGCGATCGGCACGCCGCGGGTGTTCATCATCCACACAAATGGTCGGGCCTCGATGAAGGGCGTTTCTCGCCGTCGTTAGGGGGGCCTGCTGGTGGGGCTGTCAGGGCCAGGGAGCCCGTCGTCGCGCTGGTAGGTCCGCCCAGGGTCGCTGAAAGGGTTGTCGGATGGGCCGATCGGATGTCCGGTGGATCCCTTGGCGTAGTGGGTTTCTTGAAAAATCCAGTAGTGCAAGTCCACCAGGTCGGGTGGCCACAGCGCCACGCCCGTGCCTCCGACAAGCCCATGCGCGTTGGTGCGAGCGAGTTCCTTCAGCCACTTCGCCAGCTTCATCCCGGCCGGCTGCCCGGCGACCGCCGCGGTGGTGGCTGCGGTGACGAGGTCTGCCAGCTGCAGGTGCGGGACGTGATGGGACGGTGCAGTCAGGATCGGCGAGACGACACGATCGGGCGTGGCGAAGCGGGTGCCTTCCCGGGTCAGGCCGAGAGTGTCGGCTAGCCACTTCACTTCGTCCTTGCGGCCGCCGCCCGGCTGGTCGGCGATGATGATGCCGACGTCGTTTCGCTCGCGCAGGTACGACGCGATCCGCTCATAAAGGTACTTGAGGATCTCGGGTTCGACGCGAGTCTTCTCCCACGGGACATGACCACGGTCCCACACCACGACGGCAGACTTGATGCCGCTATCGATGGCGGCCTGAAGCATCCGCTGGCGCAGTTCGGTGATCAGTGGGCCGGTCGCTTTCGCCTGGAAGGTGCTCTTGGGTGGCTTCCACTTGAGTTCCTCGCCCTCGGGGATCTCGAACTCCGCGCGGATGCCGTCGAGCGCGGTCGCGAAGCCGGCGACTGCGGGTTCGGGGACGATCACGCCGCCGACCGAGACGAGCTCACCCATGTGTCGGCGGCGGACCTCTTTCTGCCCACTGTCGTCGATGTAGATCATGTACACGATGGCACCCCATGATAGTTGCCGCAGTAAATGCGTACACCTCGACCCGCGGACAGAGTGTCACGTGTCGGGGGACGCTTCAGGCTGAATGAGGTACGTGTTGATGATCGCATCGGAGTTGGCGCAGTAAATCCGGCATTTACTGCGGCAAGACGCCTGCCCTTCGTCCCTCGGCGACCCGTGGGGCATCCACGACTTGGCGGCCGCGGATCAATTGTCGGCGGCGTCTGCGAACCTGCCAGGCATCGGCAATTCCGTGCTCCTGGAGGCACCTGTGCCAGCGCCGCTTGACCCCCACGTCGCCGAGGCCCGGATGCGCGCCAAAGGGTGGATTCCGACCGTTCCCTTTCCCGGCGCGGACAAGCCCTGGCCGGGCTACTGCGCAACGTGCCGGCAGCCGAGATCTCCGCGATACAGCAACGTGTGCTCGCCAAGTTCAACTCAGGGGCCATGCCGTTCCTGCAGCGGTTCGGAGAAGAAGACGGAGGCGGAGGCGCGTGCGGTGATGGCGCTTCGTGGCCTCACGCCGACAGTCCCGTACGTGGACAACCGGACGCCCTGGGAGTCGGTATGCGGGAACTGCAAGGGGAAGACGTCTCCCACGTTGTCCAGTGTAAAGAAGGCGATCAAGCAGGGCCAGCCGAAGTGCTGCGACCTGTGCCGGCGAAACGGGCCCATCAGGCCCGAGCAGGCGGAAGACATGCTCCGGTTGGCAGGCGGAGAACCGCTCGTCCCGTTCCCTGGAGTGAAGGAGCGATGGTTGTCGCGGTGCCTGAATCCGGGTTGCCGCAGAGAGATCGAGCCAACGTTCGACAGCATCAAGCACGCCGGAACCGGGGCCTGCGTCTATTGCGGCGGTTACGGCATCAAGGCCGACGATGATGCCCTGGTGTACCTCATGGTGCACCAACGACTCGATGCCGCGAAGATCGGGATAGCCAAGGCCGGAAGCCGGCGAATCGAACTCCACCGGAGTACGGGGTGGACGTTGGTCACCACGGTCTCGATGCGAGGTACCCGGGCCCGGTTCGTCGAAGGGCAGGTCTTGAAGCTGTGGTCGTCACTCGCGCTGCCCTATGGCGTGCGCGCCGAAGACATGCCATATGCGGGATACACCGAAACCGTGAGCTTGGCGGCGAGGTCACTCCATGAGGTGGAACAAGACCTTGAGCAGGCGCTCATTTATAGCCCCGACAGCGACGGGTAGCGGATCGCGGAAGGCATGGGGCGAAGTCGACGCCCAAATCCACATGCCCTTGGTGAGGCGTCTGCGACGCGCACGCGGATCGGCTCACCTCTCGCTGAGCAGGCGCTTACCGAGGCCGCCGCCGATAAGGCAGTGCTGCGCGAGCGCCGAGACAGCCGAGACCGAGCGGGATCGCGCCCGAGCTCAAGCCGAGCAAGCCGCTGCAGAGGCCCGGGGAGAGATCCACAATCTGCGCGCCGATGCAGATCGTCAGTTGGCCTTGGTCACCGCAGCCCATCAGGCTGAATTAGCGGCGCTGAGGGCAAGTGCCCAGGACGCCCGTGTCCGTGCCGAACGCCCCGAGGCACAGGCCGGCGCCGCTGAACTTCAGCGCCAGATCCTCGCCCGTCAACTTCATGATCTTCGCGCTGAGCCTGACATCTCGTCAGCTGCAGCGGGCGGGCAGCCTAAGCGTGGCAAGGTCGCCATGTGGAGGCCGCGACGTGATCCAGGTGTCATCACCACCCACAGGGTTCACCCTCGATGAAGCAGGGACTACGCACCGCGACGTTCCTACAAGGGCTTCGGTCTCCAATGGCTATGGAGCCTCGATGAAAGGCGGCGCGCACAAGCGCCGCGACCCGCGCGTCCTGCCGTACAGCCGGATCGTCGCCCAGCCTCGATGAAAGGCGGCGCCAATGAGCGCCTCGGTACCCGACCGCTGATCGTGTGGATCTCTGACCTCGATGAAGGGCGGCACCAACAAGCGCCGCGATCAGCCCGTGTTGGCCAAGACTGACATGCAGGACAGTCCTCCATGAAGGGCGGCGTCCAAAGAGCGCCGCGACTGAGTCCTACAACGGCTTCGGCATCAGGGTCGTCATGGAGCCTCGATGAAGGGCGGCACCCACAAGTGCCGCGACCTGTCGCTTGGTCATGAGCCTCCCTTCGGCTGGTTTGTACCTTGATGAAGGGCGGCGCCCACGAACGCCGCGAGCTGGACATCCACCCAGGCGACGTGGCGATCGTCGGACCTCGATGAAGGGCGCCGCTCTCGAGCACCCCGACTCGCCACCTGCCGCTCGAGACCGGCGAGGCGCCGCATCAGGCCTTGATGAAGGGCGGCGCCAACGAGCACCATGGTTGACCGCGTCTCGGCCAGTCCGCCAGTAGGCACCTTGATGAAGGGTGGCGCCCACGAGCGCCGCGCGACGTGGTCGTGCCCGACATGACCACCATCCGGCGCGGGCCTCGATGAAGGGCGGCACCCAGGAGCGCCGCGATGTCTTAGCTTCCAGGCCGACTGCGGAGATGCCTGCCTTGCCTCGATGAAGGACGGCGCCCACCAGGGCCGCGACCTCGGCATGAACTTCACAGCCTTTGATCCCTACTGGCCTTGATGAAGGGCCGCTCCCACGAGCACCGCCCCGCCTCCGACTCGTCCGCGTCGCGGATGGCGTCGCCTCGATGAAGGGCTGGCGCCCACGAGCGCGCGATTTCAATAGCGAGAGCGGGCGTCCCGCTACGTATACATGCCTCGATGAAGGGCGGCGCTCTGGACCGCCGCGACTCATGGCCGCTGTCACCGCGACCGCCGGCCCCGTGCGGCCTCGATGAAGGGCGGCGCCAACAAGCGCCGCGACTTCCTAGGTATCGCCGGCAGGCGCAGAACGTCGTGCCTCGATGAAGGGCGGCGCCCACGAGCGCCGCGACCGTAGATTAGCTAGGTCGTGTCCTATTCAACCGGCTTGATGAAAAGCGGCGCCAACAAGCGCCGCGACGGGGCCGACGGGGCCGAGGGTGCGGATCGGATGCGACTCGCGGACGCCTCGATGAAGGGCGGAGCCAACAAGCGCCGCGATCGGGAAGTTCGGGGACGGCAAGACCGCCGCGGACAAGCCTCGATGAAGGGCGGCTCAGGAGCGCCGTGACCCATATGACCACCCCTCCTGAGCCTCATGAAGGACGGCGCCCAGGAGCGCCGCGACGTCGCGGGATGCTTGATCCCAAGACATGGAGCATGGTGCCTCGATGAAGGGCGGTGCCAACGTGCGTCGCGACGGTCACGTACGCGCTGGCCACGATCGCACAAATCATGCCTGGATGAAGGGCGGCGCGACCGAGCGCCGCACGGCTGGCGCAGATGCCCCCGGCCATGAAGACCACGCAGCCTCGATGAAGGGCGGCGCCAACGAGCACCGCGATATCGGCGACATGCCGAGCGCGTGCCCCGGCATCGGGCCTCGATGAAGGGCGGCGCGCACAAGCGCCGCGAGCCCCCGGGGAGTGCTGTCCATCCACCCGTATGCCGCGCCTTGATGAAGGGCGGCGCCCACGAGCACCGCGATTCGAAGGACGAGACCGAGGACGCCGGAACCGTCAAGCCTCGATGAAGCGCGGCGCCAACGAGCGCCGCGACCCTCGTCGACCCACAGCACGACCCGTCGATCACGCGGGTCTCGATGAAGGGGAGCCAACGAGCGCCGCGATAGTTTCGACCACCGTCAACTCTCCGGTGGCGTCTAATTCGACGAGGTCGCAGCGCCCGACGATGTTGAGACGGTCGCTGATCGCGTCGAGCGAGCGCACACGGGTGGATCGAGAGGAGGCTTGGTCGTCGACGGATGTGTGGTCGCGGGTCCCCACCGCCATCTGGCCGGTGTCGGTGCTTTCTCCAGCCGCCTCGAGCCAGGCCCGGCGAGGGCAAGAACGCTTGGTGCGCGACGAGGCTGATGTGGATGGGGTCACGGTCCCCGAAGGGGATGGTCATTGGCGCCTGCCGATTGGGTGGAGTTGGCCAGCGCCCGCTCGGCGTTCCGGGGCTTTGTCGCTGCCGGAAATGGTCACGGGGAATGTGATGATCGCGGTCACTCCGCGGGAGGTCAGCCACAGCCGAGGGTTCTCGTCGGGTACTTCTCGGCGGGCGAGCGCGGCTGCGACGGCTTGGAATTGTGCGGAGGCGAGGATGCTGCGAAGCCGCGCGGGATGCCATGGGATACGCCACATGGGTACGGCGAAGTGCTCAGGGCGGCTGTTGCGTACGGAGACGCTGGTCAATGCCGGTCCGCCGGTCCGCAGGGCGATGGGGATCTGGGATATGCCCCACAGCGCACACCACACCACGGCGTTGTCAGCGGGCCCGGGAGCGTCCAATCCGGTGGCCGAACGGCTGTCAGGCGCGTCGCCGGAGACTTCGTCGCGCACGTGGCGCCCGAGGAGTCCGTCGAGAATCTGGCTGGTCGTCCGCGCGGCGACCTTTTCAGCGATCTTGCTGAGGCGGCTGCCGACGAATTCCGCTCCGGTGTTTCGTGGCTGCATCTCCAGCCGGTTGGCTGCATCGTCCTGCACCCGCTTTCCCGTCCTCTTGTCGAAGCGCCAGTAGGCCGGTTCGCCGAGAGCGCCGAGAAAGCGAAGGCCGAGGACCGCACGCGCCGCCGTGAGAGTGTCGAGGACCTTGTGGCGCCGGTCTTGGAGTTCCTGCCAACCGTCGTCGGTGCTGATGGCGGTCAGGCGGGGGCTCATGAGGCCGCGGGGTGTGCCGGCGAGGTTGATCGTCTCTTTCACCCAGTCGCAGTCGCGTGCATGGGCGTGGACGATATCCGCGGCAGTGTCTGGGTGCATGTCCAGGTGCGGGCGGGGGCGCATGCCTGTGGTCCACGAGATGCGCAGGTCAGTGTGGCCGGCGTCGGCGCAGATTGCGGCCAGGCCGTAGAGGGCCAGGTGGGTGATGAGGCGGCGGGGGTCGCCGCCGAGGGTGATCCCGTTCATGATCCCTCGCTGGACACTTGGCCGTCGGCAGCTCGGAGCAGTGCTTCCAGGTAGGCGCAGCCCCATATGCCGAAGATCGAATGTGTTCGCTCGATGATGTGGTCCCATTCGCCCTCGCCGTAGAGGAGCCGCCCCAGCTCCTGGTGGGTGTCGTCTCCAGTGAGTTCGGTGACGGTGTGCGGGAATCCGTAGCGTCCCTCCCCGTGGCTTGTGCCGACGAGACGTGCGACCAGGTCCCGGTCGTCTGCGGGAAGGTCGGCGAGGGCGTTCCAGCAGGCGAGTACGGACAGCTGCTCGTGGCGCCACCTGGATGGCAGGCCTGATTCGGCTCGAGCCTGTTTGATCTGCCGCGATGTGCTCATACCGCTTTTGGCCAGGGGAAGTTCGCTTGTCCGCTGGGGGTCGAGGCTGAGCTGGAATCGTGAGTCGGCTTTTCCGTCGTCGTGGTGGAGTCCAGCGAGTTCCAGCAGGTCGCTCTGAGATTCCAGGCCGAGTTGATCGCTGGTGATCCGGGCCCGCTCGGCGACGGCGGCGGCGTGGGCGTGCAAGGGGACGCGCTCTCGGGGTGTCCACTGCTGGCGTGCGGCCTCGTCGTGGAGCATCCGGCGGTTGTCGGTGATGAGGAGGCTGACAGGCGGCTCGCCGAGCACGTGAACCTCGAAATCCTTGAGGTTCGCCCTCAGAAGGACTTTGACCGCGGCCCGTACCCTGTCGGCCACGGGTTCGGCCAGCAACGGGGTGAGCTTGTCCAGAGCGTCTGCCAGTTCGGCCCGTCCTCGGCGCCCGTCGAGGCTGTCGGTGTCCCTGAGGGTTGCAGCAATGGTCAGGACGTGGGCGATCGCCGTCTTGGTCTCGTCATCATCGAACGCGGCGGGATCAAGCAACGGGCCGTGGCCAAGCCGGAAGACGAACTGACCGATCTTCGGATGGGCGGGGCCCTCCAGCACATCCGCCGCCGCACTGCTGCCGGTCTGGTCCACCAGCGCCATGCCGTCGATCACGGTGAAGATCGGAGAACTCGCGTCTACCACGACGATGTCGCCCGGGCGCACATCTTGGGCCGAATAGATCGACACGTCGTCGTCGCGGACGAGGAAGACCGGTGCGGTGATCTCTTCGATCCTGGTCCGGCAGGTGTTGATCTTTACCGGGATCGCCTCGTAGTCGAACGGTGGGAGCGCTCGAAGCAGTTCGATGGCCGCAACGGGGTCGGCGGGCAGGCCCTGTCGTACGACGATTCCCACGTCGAGGTCTTCAACAAGGTTGTCGGACAGCCACAGGTCCAGATCGCTGGTGGCGAACAGCCGGTCGCTGGTTCGCGCCCACATCCACGCGTCGCTCAGTTCTGCGCGCTGCAACAGGGTGCGGCGCCGCCGCTGGCCGGGCGGTGGATGCTCACGCAGCACCCACGGGGCAAGCCCGTTGGAGTCGACCTGACGTTCGCGCAGCCACGCGAGCGCGGCGTTCAGGTCTTCGGGTTCGTAGGGCGCGGTGTTGGCTTTCTCACCGACTTCTTTGGCGGGGATCGCGACGACGATGCGGGTGTCGGCGCGCTTGCCGCGGCGGTTGACCCGGCCGGCGCGTTGCGTGATGGCAGAACCGGGGGCCAGCTCGACCAGGGCGGCGGCCCAGTCGAGGTCGACGCCGACTTCCAGGCTCTGTGTGGAGATCAGGAAATCGACCTTCGGATCGCCGTCTGCGCTCAGCAGGCCCGGATTGGTGTTCTGCAGCCGGTCCAGGTCGTACGGGCGCAGCCGGCCGCACACCAGGCGCGTTTCGCCATGCTTGCCGAGCAGCGCGGCGAGATCCGTCGCGGTTGCCACGTTGTTCACGAAGCAGCCGATCGTCGGGCCGTAGGTGTTGCGCAACCTGGTCGCGCAGTCTGCCATTGACGCCAGTGCGGAGGCTCGGGCGGGGCCTTTGGTGGGAATGGGCCAGGTCGGCAGTTCCAGGAACTCGATGGGTTTGGGCCTGCGCAGCCGCTCCTCCAGGGCCGGGCTCTCGGACAGGTCGGCCTCGTCCACGTCGGCCACGACCATTGACCCGGGCTCATCTGGGGTCGCGGTTGCCTCCACAACCTGGAGCACCGGTACGGGCAATCGACGATCGCTGATGGCTGCCAATTCTGCGACGCGGCGGGTCGTTCGGATGAGTTGCCGGGACAGGTGCGCCTCGTCTACGACCACCACCGAGTCGAAGGCGAGCAGCCCTGCCTCGCGAGGCCGGGACGAGGAGCTGGTGCCGTACCCGCTGAACAGGAGCCGGCTGCCCCACATGTCGGGTGTCGCACAGATGACCTGGCAGGCGGTCGCGTCGTCGCGCCAGGCACGCGGCGCCGGCATCCCCCCGCGCAGCCTGCTGACCATGAGGGGGGATGCGACATCGGCGGTGACGAGCATTGACCGCAGGAGGCGGGCGACCTCGGCCAGAATGTCGCTGGCCGGCGGACTGCCGGCCCCTGGATGAAGCTTGTCACGCAGCTCACACGCATGCTGATACTGATCGTCAACGAGCACTCGCCGGTCCACGACCATCGACAAGCGGCGCGGCAACCGAGGGACGGCACCCGCCGCCATCAGCGCGACGGCGAACACATGGACATCGATCACGCTGGTCTTCCCGGCACCGGTCGGCGCACCGATGACATCGGGCCACCTGCCGTCCCGGACGAGACCTTCCAGGAGCCTGCGCTGCCAACCGAACGGGCGGATGCCGTCGTGAGGGATTCCGTCCCGGCTGTTCACGGCGGAGAAGAAGTCATTGAAGTCGCTGAGGGACAGTGTCATCGGGTTACCTCATCAGCTGGGACGTCCTCGGGCACCAGCAGCCCGTTGCCCAGATGCCGCGCCTGGCCGATGGCGAGCATCCCCCGGGAGGGGGTCAGGGTGGCGAGGTCGATGATCGCTCGGTAGGGCCGCAGCGGCAGCCCGGCAGGGATCTTGTGGACGAACCGACTCAAGTCTCCATCGCGGACGGGTTCGGCGTTCGCCACTGTGAGCCCGGCTCGTCGCGCGGCTTCGGCGACCTCGCGGTACCACGAACTGCCCTTGCTCGCGGGTATGCCCAGCTGGTCCCGCAGGACCAGGCCGACCGACAGCCGGATAGCGTCGGTCAGCGTCCAGTTCCTGCCCTGTCCACGCGTCTCCGGCACAGCGGCCGGAACGGTGCGCCACAACCGGACATGCCCGTCGGGTGGCGCGTTCCAGAACTGGTCCGCGCGCTGCTCTGGGCGTGTGGTCAAGGACAGACGCCGGCCGGGGCGGATCTCGGTGAGCGCTTCCCATGCGTCCTTGATGACCTTGTAGTCCGCCCCGTCGATGTCGGACGGCAACATCAGAGCGAACAGGGATTTTGAGGACGCTCCGCTGGCGGACGCTTCCTGCTCGGTGAGGATCTGGATGGCGCACCGGTTGGCCGGCCGTACGATCTCGGGGCCATACACGCCGGTCAGCACAGGTGGAGCACCGTACCCGATCATTTTGATCAGGGCCTTGTGCATGGTGACGGCCCAGCGCACCCGATCGGCCTCGCGAGTCAGGGGCGTGTCGACGTCCGCGAGCAGCACCTGGCCCCATGGACCACTGGGAGGTGCTGGCTGGCGGGAGGCGTACCTGGCCGAAGCGATGGCTGCTGTGACCCGCGTCGGTCGCACATGAGTCTCGTTGCTGACCAGCCTGTCCTTGGTGACAGCTGGGGCCTTGCCGTTGTCGGTCCGGTAGGCCGCCAGGAGGGCATGCGCCCTACCTTGCTCCGGAACGTCCAGGTCCAGATCACCCTTGGCGGTGTCCCACCAGTCCGCGTCCGGGACCAGATCATGCGTGGGCTCGGCCGTCCCGACACGCATCCGCACAGGAGTCTCCGCCATGCCCAGGTGCGACACGTCCGCGCACAGCGCCTCGATCGGCTCACGAAGCGCGGCAGGGGGGCCGACCTGCCATGTCCAGGCGTAACTCCCGTTGACCGCGACCGACCCCAATGGTTGCGGTGTGCGGGAGAAGACCCGTCCATGCGGGCGCTTTTCCAGAAGCCGAATCCGGTAGGCCAGCCCATCGGGCTGGTTCACCGACAGTGGGGGCACACGAATTCCGTCCGGCGGATGAGTCTCCAGCCAGCGAAGCGCGGCCATGTCCGCCTCGCACGGGCTCAGCAGCACGCCGTCGTGCTCGGCCCGCGGTCCGCTCGCCGCCGCGCACAACAGCGCCGCCGCCAGCCGAGCCGGCGAGGGAACCGAATCGATCTCACCGTCACCCGTGTGACCGTGGTAGGTGCCGAGCGGGAGCTCGGCGATGATGGCGTACGGCACAGCCGATCACTCCTCGTCGGCCGCGTCACCGGCCACGGCGCCCGCGACGATCGCGGGGTTTCCGTCGACCTCCAGCACCGGACCGTTCCACTGGACGCCAGCCTCCTGCTCGGCGTGCGCCAACGCCTCCGCCAGCAGGGCGTCCGCCTCCTTGATGCCGAGCGGCTCGAGACTGATCGTCTGGCCGCCGCGCTGATCCAGCGTCACCCTGGTGCCATCCGCCTCGACCAGGTCGCAGTTGGCCCGCAGATACAGCTCCGCGTCCGAGCGGGCCAGCCCGTTGAGCGCCAACGCCGCCAGCAGCGCCCTGCACGCCTGGTCGCCCTGCGCCCCGGCGCCGAACCGCATCTGCCGCAGCGTGGCGAACGACAGCACATGGCTTCGGATGATCCGCTCGCATGCGACGCCGGCCAACTGGCTGAGCGCGGGCGGGATACCACCCAAGCCCACGGGCGACGCCGAGATCGGGGCCTTGTCCTTGGTCGCCTTGTCTGCCGCCTTGAGCAGGTCGTTCGCCTTCTTCGCGCTCAACTCGCCGTACTGGCGCTCCACGATCTCCCGCAGATCCTTGCCGGACAGCAGCATCTGCATGCCGACGCCATCCACACGGGCGCCACCACGCAGTGACGGCTCCCGCTCGCGGCAGAACCCGATGATCTCCCCCACCAGAGCGCTACGCCAGCGACCCTGCCGCGCCCTTCTGCTCGAATCCCAACCCCCGTACACCAGCGTGATCGGGCTGGCATCCAGCAACGCCCGCGCGTTCGCCGGCGAGGCATCGCGGATCGCACGGTATTCCGGCAGGTCAGTGACCGGGACCCCATCCTTCGTAGCGGCGCGGATGTGCCCGTCGTATGCCCTGTGCGGAAGGGTGAGATCCGAGTACTTCTCCACCCGCCCATCGACCACGTACGTGACGACGATTCGCGGCATCCGCGATAAGACGGGGTTCCCATCCTCGATGGCCAGCGCCAACCCGGCCTCCGCCCGGTTGAGTTGGCTCTGCTTCGAATCGATGATCACCGCGGTTCGCAGATCTTCGTCGAGGTATCGCCGCTCGTAGGCGTACACGCTCTCCTTCCCCCGTGGGGCCGCGAACTTGGCGGGCGCCACCGCCTGATGGCCCCCTCCCGCAGGAGCGAGTTCGGTGGTCGATGTGAGACAGCTACCGCCTCCTGGGGCAGTGGCGCCCAGCAGCGTGTCCAACGTGATCGGAGACATCGGTTCCTCCTTGACTGAGACGGAATGTCGCCCCCGGCTGCTATCACCGGAGGTGCGAGATGAAGGACCCGCGAAGCGGGCGAAGAACTGTCCCGGATAGCCAAGCGGCGACGAGAGACCTGGATGAAAGCGGGATCGAGGTGACCGTATCCGAGACCAAGGGGCGATGAGAGGTATTCCGGAAATCTCTCACCGATGCAGGCGAATCCGCGTGTGGAAGTGCGGCGTTGGCCACGCACCGGCCGATCCCTTGAAGACAGGTTTTCCTGGTTCCGCGTAATACCGGCTCCCCCAGACGCTTGAGATTCTCCGGCCGATATATACGAAGTTGTACCAATCGCCGCCGAATCCCGCTTTCGTCATGACTTGCCACCGAACGGCCAAAACGGTCCCGAAGGACGCTAACGCGGCGCGGCTATTGGACGATCTGCGTAGTGACCGGCGTCAGGACCTTCGACGCCGAAAGTAGGGCTTGCATGGCTGAAGACAGCAAGTCCGCCCGGTACAGCGAACACCTGGACGTTCTGCTTGCGTTGCTTACCTATTTCGGCCTCGCGGAGTGCCGCAGCCGCTCTCCGTATGGCCTGGCCAGAGACCCCGGCCTCAGCATGCCGATGGTCAAAGTCGGCCGCTTGAAGGTCGTTCAGCCCACGTAAGGCAAGTAGATTGGCCGCGCGACCGTCCGGGGGCTCAAGTGCTTGGAAGCGCGGCTCAGCAAACCTTTGTCCGAGATCAGAGTGGCCAGGGGATAATGAGGCGATGCTTCCCGGTAATCCCTTCCTAAAGGGTTTCAGCCAGACGCCGAACGGGACGATCTTCGATTCCGCGCGGGTGGAGCAGCTGCGCAAGGGACCGTTAGGGGACCTCGCCGACGTCGACGCCGCGTCAGCGCTGGCCCGTCTGAGCTGGGACGAGCTGCTGGAATACGGCACCGAGCAGAAGAACCTCCGGCTGGACAACGCCGAGATCGCCGTCGCGTTGAGGGCTCTGCGTGCTGTCCTGGGGCGTCTTCGTATCGTGTTCGACCCGCCATTTCGCGACCAGGTCGGTTTCCATCAGTACTGGAAGAGCCGGGGAATGTCGGATGCGGGAGGTTGGGCGAAGCGGCGGGCCTACCTCGCCGGCCTGTTCGAGCCGGTGCTCGCCCGGTTGGAGACCATCGAGGACCTGCAGACCGGGCAGCAAGCCGACCGCGATGGCACTGCCGTCCAGATCACGGAGGTCACCCGCCGTAGGCTCATCGACGGTCTCGACGCAGTCCGCAAGAAGATCATGGATGAGCTGGCGGAGGCGGGCGCCCCGGTTGGGCTCCCGGATCTGTTTTGGTGGGGCACGCTCGACGAGGTCGCCTTTCTCGACCGCTTGTACGACCTGGACCGGATGCCGAGCCTCGACCCCCGGTACGCCACCGCCCGCTTGGACCTCATCCAGCACTGCATCAACAACGACGACTTCCCCGCCGACTGGATCTACCGGGACGAGCGGTTCGGCATCGGCGCGCACGATGGGCGGCTCCTGCGGTTCCTAGTCGAGACCCTTCACCCCGTGGTGCGTCCCGAGCAGGTCGAGGTCCGGCATCTGCACGCCTTCTACAACTCCGTCCTTGCCCATGACGGGTACGAGCTCGTCCAGGTCGACCAGATCAGCGGGGCGCCGATCTTCGCCAGCCGCAGGATCGGCGGTGGTGTCTCCGGGACGATGAAGAACATAATCTTCGCCGCGGACGGGCCCAAACCCGAGATCGTGCTCGGGGACGCGGTGAACAATGACATCCGGATCGTGCGCAATGCCGATAACTGCCTGGTCTACGACAGGCCCCTGAACCCCGAGGGGCTCACCTGGGCCGACCTGCTGTCCTGGTGGCGCGCCCGCCAATCCCTCTCCACCGAGGTGTCCGATCTCGATGCCGGACGAGATCTGTGCAATCGGCTATGGAGGTCCCTGGCGAGCAAACCCGAGCAGGTCCTCTTCCGCGCCTACGCCCAGGCCTATCTCCTGCGCGAGGACACCAGTCGCTGCCCCGCCCTTATCCCGCAGGTGTACCTGCACTACGACCCGCAGACCCGAAGGCAGCGAGGCGGCAAGGACAGCATGCTGGGACGCGGGCGCATGGATTTCCTGCTGCTCCTGCCGCACAGTACCCGTGTCGTCCTGGAAGTCGACGGCCAGCAGCACTACGCCGACGGCATGGAGGCAGGCGCGGCCGCCTCACCCCACCTGTACTCCAAGATGGCCGCCGAAGACCGGGCGCTGCGGCTCAAGGGGTATGAGGTGTACCGGTTCGGCGGCCACGAGCTGACCAGGAACGAGGCCGCGGTCACCGCGATGCTCCAGAACTTCTTCGAAGCCCTACTCGCCAAGCACCCTTTCATGGCGCCCTGATCCGACCGACCGCCCTCACCAAAACAAGGTTGGGCTGGAGGCGCGTCACGAGGACTGCAAGCCCTCGCGGGGAGCGTTTCAGAAGCCGGGCTTGTCGGTGAAGAGGTCGGCCAGCCCGGCGCGAAGAACAGGATGCAAGGTGCGCACCGCGACACCGTCCCTGCGTACTGGGCCGACGGCTACATCCCGCCTCGATGAAGGCGGCGCCCGAGAAACGCCGCGACCGGAGAAGCCGAGGTCGCGGATGCGGGCGGCGCCCAAGAGCGCCGCGACCTGAAGCGGTGTCCAAGTCCGGCAAGGGCACGCGGACCGAGCCTCGATGAAGGGCGGCACCCAGGAGCGCCGTGACGTCTCCGGACATAGCCTGGTCCATGCTGCACACCGAGCCTCGATGAAGGGCGGCGCCAACGGACGCCGCGATCGAAGACCACCCGGATCTACACGAACCACGTCAACACGCCTCGATGAAGGCCTGAAGGTCGGCGCCAACAAGCGCCGCGACATGAATTCCTTCAGCGTGGTCTTCATGCAACGGCCCGTCACCTCGACCAGGTCCGCCAGGTCGACATCGGCCACCACCTCCGCAGGCGTGCGGCAGTACGCGATCAGGTAGCGGCGGCCGCCCACCATCCGGAGACCCGCAGCCGCTGCCGACCGTCAAGGTTGATCGCTTCGACCTCATACCCGTTCGGGCCGACCATCCCTAACACCACCCGGTCAGGCTAGGAAACGCCAGGTCAGCCCTAGGCAAAGCGGGAGCTGCACCGGAACCCCGCCCTTTTGCGGTCTTGACCTGCGATTTTCTACCCTGTCGACATGCCAAGCCCTCTAGGTGAGTTCCTTCGCGCTCGGCGCCAGCTCACGACCCCTGACCAGGTGGGGCTTGTGCGCGTTGGCGACCGTCGCCGGACGCCGGGATTGCGCCGCGATGAAGTGGCCTCGCTCGCTGGTGTCAGCATGGACTACTACACCCGGCTCGAGCAGGGGCGCGAACGCCGCCCGTCAGACCAAGTGCTTGACGCCCTGGCGAGAGTCCTGCACCTCGACCCTGAGGCCAGTGAGCACCTCCACGAACTCGCGCGGCCCCGGACGTCTGGAGCGGGTGGCCGGAGCAACTGTGTTTCCCCGAACCTGCTGCGATTCATTGAGGGATGCGACCACGCGCTGGCTTTCGTGGTGAATCGCCGGTTGGACTTCGTGGCCAAGAATCGGCTGACAAAAGTTCTCCACGAAGGGTTTGACGACAACGACAACGTGCTGCGGAGGATCTTCCTCAACCCGGCGGCACGCGAGTTCTACGTGGACTGGGAACGGGAGGCCTCCCACTTCGTAGCCCACCTGCGCGCCGTGGCAGGGACCGGCCGCGACGACCCGTTCGTGCTCGAGCTGGTCGAGGAGCTCTCGCGCAAAAGCGAGGACTTCCGCCGGATGTGGGCTCGCCACGACGTCCAGACCAGGACTCAAGTGTTCATGCGCTTCCGCCACCGTCAAGTCGGCGAAATGACCCTTTACCTTGAGACGCTCCGCCTTACCAGCGCTCCCGGCCACATTTTCATCATCGGTCAGGCGGAACCCGGCAGCCCATCCGCGCATGCCCTCGCCGAGCTGGGTCGGCTCGCCGCTACGACTGGATGATTTCAAAGCGATGTGCGGATCTTACGCGGAAGCCCTGCCGCCGAAGAAGGGCGGGCGGGGCCGCACGACGGACGCCCCGCACCCCCTGACCAACGGGGATGCGGGGCGCCGTCGGGGGAAGGTCACGCGTAGGCGGCGACCTTCCCTGTGAGCCGGACCGTGTGGAGGTCGCCCGGGTCGCGCCAGGCGAATGCGGTCACCTCCTCCAACTGGAGACGCACATCTGTGTCACGGCTCCAGAAGGCGTAGCGGAGATCGGCGTGCCAGTGCGCCGGCTCCCCCTTGGCAGGATTGGCGGGGATCTCGTGCACGTCGATGTCGAGCGGCGTTGTGTCGAGCGCCGGCGGGGAGACGGCCTGCTGCCACGGGATGCTGGTCTCCTCCTCGAGCTCGCGCAGTGCGGCGCCGACCAGGCTGGCGTCGTGCTGCTCGATGTGGCCGCCTGGGAGCAGCCACGGGTCCAGGGCCCGGCGGTGCAGCATCAGGACCTGGCCACGGTCGTTGACGACGGCCGCTCCGCACGTGACGTGCGGCGGGATCGTGGAGCGGGACGCGAGGTCGCCGCTGCCGTCGAGCGCCTCGGTGAGCCGGGCCAGCGGCTCGGCCTCCTCGGGGAAGCGGGCCAGGTATCGGGCGACGGTGTCGCGGATCTCAGCGTGGCTGGTCATGACCCTCCATCGAAGTAGCTGAGCCACTGGGTGGCAACCTGCTGTCGGATATCGGCGGGAACCTCGTGCATGCCCGTGTCGTGCTCGCGTGAGGCGAGCAGGGCGAGGGCGGCGATGATGTCGGCTTAGACGAGGTAGATGAATGCGCCCACGGACGCGCCATGGAGGAAGTTCACGGCGTTGCCGTCGGCGAGTACGTAGAAGTAGTGGCCGGTACGGCTGTACCGAGTGACGTGGTCCTCAACCTGGTTCCCGCCGTACAGGGCGTTGAGCGCGGCCAGCTCCAGTTCGTCGGAGCTGGTGACCGAGGCGATGTAAGCGCTGTTGGCAACGCGGGCGAAGTCCTCTTCGCGGAGCGGGCAGCGGCCCGAGCTGGGCCATCATCGGCGTGTACGGAGGGAGTGAGCCCACAATCGTCCTGGTACCCCAACCGGAGATCGGTACAGAGCAGAGAGACCCTGGGCTGGGCATGACCCCGTCTCCAGGGCCGCCCGATCACCCGGTCTCGGTGGCTGAGCGAGTTCGCATTCGGGCTTGCCATGGTCGCCATCCCAAGCGGCGCTCCGGAACATCAGGGCTCCCGACGCGACCACCTGCATCTGGCCTAGAGCCAGATCGGACGGCACAGCGCGGCACCTGCGCGCCGTGCTCCGGTCGCGCGAACGGCCCCCGCCTCCTCTCTCCATGAGGGCGGGGGCCCTGCTGGCAGATTCCTCTCGAGCGCCCGCCGCTCCCCCCGAATGGCGTGCGCTCGCCACGAAGATCCCCGTTTTGGCACCTACCGATACCGATGGCCTGGGCAAGGCCTGATCAAGGACCGCGTTGCCCCCAGTGTCTTACAGGGCCTGTGCCTGATGACCTTCGTCCCCGGACCGCCACCCTCCAAGGGAGTGGGCTGGCACGCGTCTTTAACTACATAGCGATGTACGGCCGGTCGGCGTGACCGATTTTTGGCTTGCTGGTGGACATGTTGCAGGCAGCAGCGCTGAGGCTGTGGGTAGGGGGCGACGATGACGCGGTGGCCACGATTCGGGCCGACGTCACGATCAGCGGTCGCCCCGTTGATCGATCTCTGAGTCGTTCCGCAAGACAGCCCGGCCAGGGATTGGCAGGCCAGCCAGCCAACCAGCTAGGCCACCGATCGGTGGGCTATCCGTTCGACGGACGGCCCTACCTACTGGATTACAGAGAAGGGGTGACCATGGCGCTCACCACGAGGGTCAGACAGTTCACCGAGTCCAAGCCGTTCTATGCCTTCGCTGGCGCCGCCAGCTACGCAGTCGAGAAACTGCGCAAGGTGCCCAAGCAACTGCGCACGCGCCGTCAAGAAGTTGGCGAGACCGCGAAAGAGCTGCCGAGCAAGGCCCGCAAGACCGTCGCCGAGAACCTGCCGGAGCCGGCGCGTGAGGTCACCGACACCGTGGCTGCTCTGCTTAACGAGGTTTATGACGAACTGGCGGTCCGAGGCCGGAAGGTCGTGAAGCAGGTGAGCGGAGATGCCGCCCAGGAACTCGAGAAGGTCTCCGAAACCGCCCAGCCCGCGACCGCCCGCGACAAGCAGGAAGCTCCGGCCAGGAAGCCTGGCCGGCCTGCATCGCGGACCCAGCGAACCAAGACGCCGTCCAGGGTGTGAAGCAGCGCCCCGCTCTCCTCGCCGAAAGGAGAGCGGGGCATTGCGCGCACCGACGGCTCTCGGCAAGATGGAGGGCGCCCGGTCAACCCCCGAAGCCGGGCGCTTATGAAGCGTCTCACCAGGTACCCAAACGAGTCGGCCTGTAGGCCGGGTACAAATTCCGCACCCTCCCACCTGCATGCTTTCGCTCCACCTCCGAAGCGACCTGCGATGACGCTTCCGTTCGTTGTCATCGCTTGCCAGCACTTTCCGGTGCCATGTGCCCCCAAAGTGCCCCCGCCGGATGCATCACGCTACGACTGATCGTGGTGGAAGACTTCGTGTAGCCAGTGATCGAAGTACCTGCGTACAGCGTCGCTGTCCCGAGGATTCAGGGCCAGCCATTCGCGGGCGGCCCGAACCATCTCGGCTTTAGCAAGGTCTTCCTCGGCTGGCTTGAGCTCCACCCAGTCGGTGAGCTCACCCCACAAGTTGTACATGCTAACCGCGTACTCGTACTCGCCGGTGGTGATGACCTCGATCGTGTCGCCCATGAATTGCAGCCCAACGTCGTGAGGGTCGTCCGCGCGAAGGAGCTGTCCCGCGAGCTCGCGGGTGTGCTCGAGATAGGCCGGCCAAACCTCATCGTCTGAGCTGCTCACGGGCCGAGAATCACACGTCGCCGTGCGCGGCCGCAAATCCTGGTGGACCGCTTCCTTATCAGGCAACGGCAACAGCTGTTCGAACTGGGCTTACAGGGTCTCCACCTGCGGAGACCGTCCACTGCTGTTCGTCAGTGTCCACGGTCATCCATCGGCGTCGTCACGCAGTCCATGCCAGATGTATCAGGCGGTCAGGCCGGCGCTGGTCAGCCAAATGTGTTCGCAGGTCGAAGATGCCTTTTGCAACTTCTCGCGGGCCTCCTGCGAGGCGTGGTAGAAAGTCCGCTCGATCATCCAGCACAGGGCGCGTGCCATCGCCGACGCCTGGTCTGGTTCGGTGCCGGCCTGAACGCCGGCTCGTTCCAGGACAGCGGTGATGGCCTCGGTGAACAAGTCAGCCGTATGGCTCCACAGCTCGCCGATCTCCGGCACGGTCAACGACAGGTCGATCGCCGTGCGCATGACCGGGCCGTGCTCGTTCCACAGCTCGACCGTGCGCTGCATGGCTGCTGCGATGGCCTGGCGCGGCTCGTCGGTCTTTGCAGTGGCCCGGGACCGCTCCCACAGGTGCTCGACGGTCCGGGCCACGAGTGCCGTGACCACTTCTTGCTTGGAGCCGAAGTAGAAGTACAGGGCGCCGCGTGTGATGCCGGCGCCCTCGGCGATGTCGCCGACGGTTATGGCGTCGTGGCCCTTTTGCGCCAGCAGAGCTTCGCAGGTGTCCAGAATGGCCCGCTCCCGGACGTCGCCCTTGCGTTCGGTGGGCCGTCGGCTCCGCGCGGGGTGGTGGCCGGGCATCAGAGCTGAGCACCTTCGGCGAAGTCGGTCGTACGGGAGAGCCTCTCCCATGCGCGGATGTCCTCGTCCACGGCCGTGCGCGCGGCGGTGACTAGTCGCAGCGCGTCCGAACCCAGGACGAGGTGGGCCGGCGGCTGGTCGACCGACGTGATGTGCACGACGGCGTCCCCGGCCTTGGCTGGATTGCCCAGCTGGTTCCCGCTTGCCTTCTGCCGCGTTTCACGGATGGGGGTGAACAGCTGGTCGTAGTCGTCGATGGACTGCGCGGCGCGTGTCATGGACCGTCCGGCCCAGTCGGTGCGGAAGGAGCCGGGCTCGATCGCCGTCACGTGGATCCCGAACTGTGCGACCTCCTTGCCCAGTGCCTCGAGGATGCCTTCCAGGGCGAACTTGCTGCCGCAGTAGGCGGACATGCCGGGCACGGCCATGAGCCCGCCCATGGAGGTGACGGCCATCAGGTGTCCGCGGCGGCGCCGGCGCATGTGGGGCAGTGCTGCCTGCAACGTGGCCACCGTCCCGAATACGTTGACCTCGAACTGCCGCCGCACCTCGGCCAGCGGGGTTTCCTCGAAGGTGCCCTCCAGGCCGTAACCGGCGTTGGCGACGACGACATCCAAAGGGCCGACGCTCTGCTCTACCTCTGTGATCACATTCGAGACGGCGTCGCCGTCAGTCACGTCCAGGATGCGGCCGTGAGCGAACCCGGGTGTGAGCCCTTCGAAGGCCCGCAGGTCCTCCTCGGAGCGGACCGTTCCAACGACAGTGTGCCCGGCGGCCAAGGCAGCTTGGGCGAAGGCACGCCCAAGGCCCGTACTGACGCCGGTGATGAGCCACTTCTGCTTCTGCATTGCTCCTCCAGAGAGGACTCGAAGGAGCTGGACTGCCCCCTTGCCTCAAACTCTACACGACGTCGATTTTTATCATCGTCGTATAGATTCTGGCCACGCCTTACGGCTCCGTCGACCGCCCCATGACGATCTTCCCCGAGCGCTGCCGGTGGGGATGATCAGGTCGGGCTGGATCTGCTCGACCGACTCGCCGTTCGCGCGGCGACGGAGCACGGTGTGGAGCATGTCGTCAGTGATGACGGGTGGCCGGCCGCCGTGCTTGCCCTTGCGGGCCGCCGCGTCGAGCCCTTACAGCGTCGACTCGCGGATGTTCTCCCGCTCGGTCTCTGCCATCGCCGCGAAGAACGCGAACGGCAGACGGCCCGGCCCGCTGGGGCCGTACATCCCGGGCAGGGGCCCGGCGAGCATCTGCAGGACCAGGCCGTGGGCGGTGAGTTCGGCGGCGTCGCGGCCGAGGCGCTTCATCTCGTACACGGTGAAGATGACCCGGCAGTGCGGGGCGTGGGCCTCGATCTGGCGGGCCGGGGCGAGAGCGGCCTCGAACTGCGGGCGGACCCGTACACGAGTGCTGATCTTCTCGGAGAACACCTTGTCGCGCGGGATACCGTGCTTGGCGAGCGCGTCAAGCTGCGACTGGAGTTCCTGGGTGAGCGTCGAGCACCGCGCGTACCCGATGCGGATGTCGGCGGTCGGGGTGTCCGGCGCGAGGGCGAGCGGGACCGGAGTGCCGGGGCGCCAGGGCTGGCCGGGCCCGCGGTCGGCGGGGGTGGGCACGTGCAGGAGCTTGGGGAGCCGGGGCCTTGGTGAAGCGGCCGGTGTGGTAGGTGCTGGCGACCGCTCCGGAGCGCGAGCGGCACGGCGACCCGTGTTCGGCCCGGCAGCGCGGGCAGGGGTAGTGCTCGACGTCGTCCGCGTCGCTCGGGGAAGCCTTTGAGGGGCCGCCAGGGCACCGGATGCCGTCACAAACGATTCTCAGAAGTGCCCCGAACCCGCCTTTGGGTGAGAACGAGTTCTGCGAACCGATCCAGTACTCCGTGATCTCCGTGCGGCCCTATTTGATCTTGCTCGGACAAAGGGTCCGTTTATGGGGTGGGAGCCGAATACGCCGGAAAGGGGTCGTGGCCGGGTGTAGCCCCTGGTCAGGAGACAGTCTGAGGTGAGCCCCCCCGCTGGGACGGGCGTTGATCGACGCTGAACTGTATCTGCCGAAGTCCTGGACTGATGATCAAGCCCGGTTGCGCCGAGGCCGGTATCCCCCAGAACACGGAGTTCGCCACCAAGCCGGTGCTGGCCCGAGCGATGCTGGCGCGCACCCTGGACGCAGGGATACCCGTGTCCTGGGTCACCGCTGATGAGGCCTACGGGCAGGACTACAAGTTCCGGCACTTCCTGGAGCTGCGCCGCCTTAACTACGTGGTCGCCGTGCCCAAGAGCCAAAGGGTCGGCGCCGACGAGGGCAGCGCGCTGTTGGGTCTCGACTCCCCTGCCGGGCGGCGGCTGGACGAGACCCGCCGGTTCTTCGCGTTCATACGCGAGGAGATCAACCGGTCGATGGCGAAGTGGCGGCGGCTCCAGGAGGCCGAACGCGAGGCCGGCTATACGACCAGCAGGATCTGGCCGAGGTAACCATCCGGCCTCTAGCAGCCGGTGGGCCTCGGCGGCCTGGTCGAGCGGCAGCCGGTGCGCGATCACGGGTTTGCCCCGGCCCCGCGGCCAGATGCAGAAGGTCGCCCTGAAACGCCTCCACGCCCGCAGGATCCACATTGTGCACTGCAGTGCTACCGCCCTGGCCATCGAACTGCCCGACGACGTCCGCATCGTCCGGCGCACCACGACTCAGTCCGGCTCGACCTCACTGCGGCGTGAGCGGATCTCCGTCGGGGCCAGCGCCCTGCTTCTGGCAACATCTCTGCCCCTTGGGCGAGGCTCGCCGTGGATACGGCCCCGAGACAAGGTGTCGGTAAGACTGCCGTCACCAGGTACACGCGATTGCGTCAACTCAAGTCAGTGGACTGTGTCAATGGAACAGTGCTCTTCGGTTCCGGACGTAGAGTTTTTGGGGGTCGGCGGACCGCAATGGTCTGCCCCTTCCATGGCAGCAGGCGAGTAGACACGTTCTCGTCGGAAGGGGGGGATCCCATGGTCACCCAATCATGGCGCGATCTGCGTCCGGAAACCGCCGTATCAGGCGAGATGAGTGGGACCACCCGCTACATCGATTACTTCCAGGTTCGGCAGCTGCACACCTTGCAGCGGCCGGTGACGGAAACTGCCTATGAGATGGCTTTCCTGATTAGTTCCCAGGTGATGGAGCTTTACTTCGGGTTGCTCTGCCATGAGCTCTCCAGGGCGCGACGCGAAGTCCTTGCTGATGATGTGCCCGCGGCCCTGCGTACTCTGAGACGTATCGTGGCTCATCTGCGTGCTCTCGAGGCCACCTGGGAGAGCTACGCGGACATGACGCCCTCGGACTGGAACCCCATCAAGGCCCAGCTCGGCAAGGGCGAAGCATCCTCGGTTCACTCGTACATGTACCGTCACCTGGCGTTCCTGCTGGGACAGAAGTCCCCGGAGATGCTGGAGCCGCACCGGTCCACGCCTCTGATTCACCAGGGGCTGCAGGACGCTCTCAGCGCGCCCAGCCTCTATGACGAGGTTCTGGCCCTGCTGCAACGGAGAGGGCTGCCGTTGCCGGACTCCACCATCCACCGCGACTTCGCCGAGCCGTATGTCGCCCAGCCTGAGGTGGAGGCTGCTTGGGCGCAGGTCTACCACGACGAATCCTTTACCGACCTGCGGGAACTCGGCGAGGCGCTGACCCAGGTCGCCGATCGCTTCAACCGGTGGAAGCAAGTACATCTGACGGTGACCATGCGCACCTTCGGCGCCAAACCGGGCTACTACCACACGCCAGCTGTCGGCTGGCTACACAACAGCCTGGACCAGACGGTCTTCCCCGAACTGTGGAGCGCGCGCACGGCCATGTGACCGCTTTGGGGGCAGGTTTAAGCCCTACCGCAGGGCGCGGGCGGCGGCCCAGTCCTCTTTGCCGGCCGGGAACGCGGCCGGTCCCGGCCGCTGGACGCTCAGGCCCCGGCCGCTGGACGCTCAGGCCCCGGCCTGAGGGCTCCACAGGGGGTCCGGGATCTCCACGCCGAACGGCTGGTCCCAGTGGTCCCGGGAGGCCACCTCGTGAACGGGACGGCGGTTGGCCGCCACTCCCCATCTGCCCAGCGGGTAGCCGAAGGCCAGCATCGTCGTCATCCGCCAGCCCTGCTCGACGGGGACGCCTAGCAGCTTGGTGACCTCGTCCTCGGCGTACCGCAGGACGAGGGTCATGACGCCGCCGACGCCCTCGGCTCGGGCGGCCAGGAACGCGTTCCAGATCGCGGGATAGGTGTTCGCCCCGCCGAGGTCGTCGACGGCGAAGACGAAGATCAGCAGCGGGATCTCTTCGAAGTGGTCGGTGAAGTAGTCACCGGACGCCTTGATCTTCCGCATCGCCTCGGCGTGGTCCTCGCCGGTCTCGTGCAGAGCCTTTCCCAGGGCGGCCGACGCGGGATCCTCGTACTCCAGCCGCCGGCACCGCCGGTAGATCTCGTGCAGCCTCGCCTTGATCTTCGGGTCCTCGACGACGAGGAAGTGCCAGCGCTGCGCGTTCCCTCCGCTGGGCGCGCGGATCGCCGCGTCGAGGATGCGGCACTGCGTCTCCAGCGGAACGGGGTCGGGCCGCATCCGCCGCATCATCCGCGTCGTGTAGAGCGCTTCGTGGACGTCCACTGGGCATCCCCCCTCGGATGATCTGGCCTCAGATCGTCCCAGGTCAACGTGGGCTCTTGCCCGGCCGAGCCCTTCCATGAAGGCTCATGCCCAGTATCCCACGGTCGCTCAGCGCACAACGGTTCGCGAGCGGCGAGTGAATGGGACATTGCGGGACGATTTATCGGTGTGGTGCGGTGAGTATGGCGCAACCTACCCGGGCAACTTCATCATCGAACTCGGTACGCCACCCCCCGTTTGAGTGGGCACGTGAGCTGAAAAGAGCACGCCTCGGCTTGATCAACACGCTCATGATCCAACGCGCCCTCGCTGCTGCCGTGCAAGGCGTTGGGCGCGAGCTGCTTCCCTTGATTTGGTTGGGGGTCAGGCCGGTGACGTCGACCGGGACGTGGATGCGGGTGACGCCGGCGGCCCGGGCCGCCCGGGTGCGGTGGTGGCCGGACGCGTCGGATGTGCGTCGACCATTAACAAGCTGTCACGTCTTGCTCGAAAGCGCGGCAAAGGGTGCGGTACGGATACGGCCCCGATGGAGGGACGGGTATCTAACCCTTCTGTCGGGGCATACCGGCGTGCTGGGGAACGGCAATTGGCGGGTCACGGCATCGAAGGCGCGACCATCCTCCACGGCATTCCGGCCGCGCGAGCGTCCAAGGAGAGCGGCGAGGCCATGGAGGGCGGGCAACTGCCCAGGGGCAGGCGGGGTTCCCAGGTGACCGAGATCATGAGGAACGGGTCGGAGCAGAAGATGCTGCGCTTCCTCGTCTGGACCGAGCGTGTGGTGCTCTATCTGGTGTCGCTCATGCTGCTCGTCGTCGCCGCGGCCGTCATCGTCTTCATGTGGATCGCAGTAGCGCAGAGCTCCGCATCGTGGACGACCAAGACGATCATCGTCATCGAAGAACTGCTTCTCGTCCTCATCATTCTGGAGATCTTCGTCACCGTTCTGGCGCATCTCGAAGGCGGGCGGCTCCAGCTGGAACCTTTCATCATCGTGGGCGTCATCGCGGTGGTCCGGCACATCCTGTCGGTGGTCGTCCGGCTCGCCGTGTCCATGACCGCGGCCGAGAGTCGCGCGCAGTGGATCGAGTTGGCCGTCTACGCAGGCGTGGCGTTCCTGCTGGTCGCCGCGCTGGCCGTCGCGCGATGGTCCCAGCGTGTGGCTGATCAGGAACCGTCCGTAGGGCGCGGTACCGACAGGCGGCCCGGAACCGGCGGCGAACCCCCATCAGCGGGGTGACAGGCGGATGCCGCGGAGCCGCCCGACAGCCACGCCAAACTGGGCGACATCGAAATCCTCAGTCGCCGGGCGAAGGCCGTGCCTCGCCCGCGGATGATGAGCGATCGTCGAAGGCCAGTTCGCCACCAAGCTGGCTGTACAGCTCCAACTGGTCGTAGTAGATCCGATGAGTGATGATCTTGTCGTTGCCGACGGAGCAGGTGCTGGTGCCGCGAACGGCGACGGGACGGCCGGTTCCATCCAGCACACCCCCGCCGGGCAGCATGAAAGGTCCGTTATGCGTGCCGGTGAGCATCCATTCGGTCACCGCGGGATCGGCGCAGAACACCGCGTGCCAGGCCGTCATGCGCAGGTCCGGAAAGCCTTTGAAGGCCTCCTCGTAGAAGGAGGCGATCTGGTCGTGTCCTTCCGCGACGCCGCTCGGGGTCACCAGGACCCCGTCCCGGCTGTGGCACTGAAGAACACGATCCAGATCGTGAGCATTGAAGGCCTCGAACAGCTTGTCCTTGAGCGCGCGAGCGTCGCCCATGGTCATCACCCCCTCGATGGGACCCTTCCGGCGATGGACGAGCCATCACGGCGGCCGGCCGTCGCCCGGGGCTGGCCGGCACGATGGCGTGCGCACTCGCGGCGGTGGTCCGGGCGCCGCCTATCAGCTGAGCTCGCCGGGATGGATGACGACCTTGGTCCAGCCGAGATCCCGCCGGTCGAAATGCTCGTAGCCGTCCGGTGCGTCGTCCAAGTCCAGTTCGTGCGAGACGACCCAGGACGGCCGGGCCTTCCCCTCGTGGATGAGCGTCATGAGCGCCCGGTTGTAGCGCTTCACGTTGCACTGGCCGTTGCCCATCGTCTGGCCCTTGAACCAGAACATCCCGTAGTCGAAGGCGATCTCGCCCTGCTTGTAGAGATCGTCCGGGCTACCGGGATCGGTGGGGATGAAGACGCCGACGACGCCGATGGTCCCGGTGAACTTGACCGATCTGACGAGGTCGTTGAGCGTCATGTTGGGGTGCTCGTGCCCCTGTGGGTCGTGTGCCTGGTAGCCCACGCACTCGCAGCCCCGGTCGGCGCCCAGGCCCTTCGTGAGCTGCATAATCTGATCGACCGGTGGCGACTGGGAGTCGTCGATCGCGATCGCGCCGATCTCCTCGGCTTTGGCGAGCCGGTCGGGGTGGCGGTCGACGACCATCACCTTGCTCGCGCTCTGGAGTACGGCGGAGTAGGCGGCCATCAGCCCGACGGGCCCCGCCCCGTAGATCACGACCGAGTCGCCCGCCTCAACCTGGGCGAGTCGGGTCGCGTGCCAGCCGGTCGGCCAGATGTCGGCGAGCATCACGTAGTCGTTCTGCTTCTCCTTCGCGTCGTCCGGGAGGACGAGGCAGTTGAAGTCGCCGTACGGCACGCGCAGGAACTCGGCCTGGCCGCCGTTGTAGGGCCCCATGTCGGCGAAGCCGTACGCCGCGCCGGCCATGCCCGGCTCGGGGTTGGTGGTGAGGCAGTAGGCCGTCAGGCCCTTTTCGCAGTTCGCGCAGAAACCGCACGAGATGTTGAACGGGATGCAGACCACGTCGCCGACTCGGACGTGGTCGACGGCCGGTCCGACCTCGACCACTTCGCCGAGGTTCTCGTGACCGAGGACGCGGCCCGTCTCGAAGTCGGTCCGGCCTTCGTACATGTGCAGGTCCGACCCGCAGATGTTGGTCGTGGTGATGCGGACCAGGACATCGGTAGGCCGGTCTATACGCGCGTCCGGGACTCTCTCGACATCGACCTGTCGAGGTCCTTCGTACACTACGGCTCTCATGACTTCCTCGCATGTGGTTGATTGCGAAGGATCGCCTTACCCGTCAACGACGGGGACGAAAGGTCGTACGTCGTACAGCAGGTCGACGGTTCATTCCCCCTTCCTTGCTCGCCGCGACCGCGCCCCCTGGGAGGACTCGGCGCCTAATTCACCGGACGTCCGGGACGGGCCGTTCAGAGCTGATCGCCGAGGCCGTCCCGACCGCCTCAGAGCAGCAGGTCGAAGACACGTATCGTGCGCTCCCACTGCTGTAGCGCCGGAGGTTGTCCTTGTCGACGTCGACACCTGCGGCGCTGCGGAAGAAACGTTCGAATCTCGACACCGCCATGAGAACCATGGAGGTCTCCTTCCTTCCGGCCCGGAGTCACTCTCCAGCCTGGAGGTAGTCGTGGATCAGCCGTACGGCCATGGCGCCTTCACCGACCGCCGAGGCCACCCGCTTGACCGATCCGCTCCGTACGTCCCCGGCCGCGAACACGCCCGCCCTGCTCGTCTCCAGCGGGAATGGCCGGCCGACGGAGTCGGGCGTGCCTTCCTTGCCGGACCGGGTGGCGTCCGCGCCCGTCAGTATGTAGCCCCGCGGGTCGAGCGCGATCTCGTCGGCCAGCCAGGCGGTGTACGGCTCCGCGCCGATGAAGATGAACATCGCGCGGGCCTCGATCGTGGAACGCTCGCCGGTGACGTTGTTCTCGGCGATGACCGCGGCGAGCATCTCTTCCCCCATCAGTTCCCGGACCTCGGTGTTCAGCATGGTCTGGATCCGGGGGTGCCGTTCGATCTCGACGGCCAGGTAGCGGGACATGTTCCTGGACAGCGTGTCCTCCCGCACGAGTAGCCGGACGCAGGCGGCGTGCCTGGCCAGGAATAGGGCGGCCTGACCGGCCGAGTTGCCTCCTCCAACGACGACGATCGGGTCCCGCTCGCACATCTGGGCTTCGAGCATGGTCGCCGCGTAGTAGACGCTCGTGGGCTCGAACTGTTCCAGGTTCTGGACGTCGAGCCTCCGGTAGCGGACGCCGGTCGCGATGATCAGGGTGCGCGCGTGGATCGTGCCGCCCTCCCGTACGGTGACGATGTGATCGCCCGCCTTCAGGTGCAGTCCGCATGCCTGCGCGGGGATGCAGAAACGCGCGCCGAACTTGCCGGCTTGGATGGCCGCCCGTTCCGCCAGTTCGCCGCCGGAGATCCCGGACGGGAAGCCGAGGTAGTTCTCGATCCGCGAGGAGGTGCCCGCCTGGCCGCCCGTCGCGACATTGTCCAGGACCATCGTCGCGAGGCCCTCTGACGCTCCGTAGACCGCCGCCGCCAGCCCCGCCGGTCCGGCCCCGATGACGAGCAGGTCGCATCGGGTCTCCTGTACCCGTGGTGCGGGGAGCCCGATCGCCCGGGCCAGCTCCGCGTTGCTCGGGTTGCGGAGCACTGTCTCGCCACGCCAGATCACGACCGGGGTCTCCTCCGGGGTGACGCCCATGCTCCGCAGGAACCGCTCTGCCTCCTGGTCCTGCTCCAGGTCGATCCACCGGTGCGGCAGCCGGTTGCGTGCCGCGAATTCCCGCAGCCGCCGGGAGTCGGCCGAGAAGCGGGAGCCGATGATGCGGAAGCCCGCCCCCAGTCCGATGAGCATCGTGCGGCGGATGAGATAGGCCCGCAGGATGAGGTCGCCGAGTGCCGGATCTCCGGCGACCAGGCGGCGGAGCGCGTCCGCCGGCACGGCGAGGACCTCGCCGTCCTCGGCCACCACGCCGGTGACGAAGCCGACCTGGCCGGTGAGCACGTTGAGCTCTCCCAGGAACCGGCCTGCCCCGTGGACGCCGATCACCTGGTCGTCCGCTCCGAATCCCTCGACTGTCGCGACCTTGCCGGCCAGGATCGCGAAGAATTCGGTGCACGGAAGGCCCTCCGCGTACAGGACCTCGTCCCGGCGGACCCGGCGCCGCTCGCCGTGCGGCGCCAGCGTCTGGAGCTGCGCGTCGCTCAGCCGCGGGTAGGCCCCCTGCGGGTCCGGCGTCTCGGAGAGCTCAGGAGGCCAGCGCATGTTCCACCCATTCGCGTAGGGCGGGAGCCGGCGCCGCTCCCGAACGCCGGGTGACGACCTTCCCCTGGTCGATCACGACGAGCGTCGGGATGGCCTGTACGGTGAAGCGTTCCGAGAGCCGGGGCGCTTCGTCCACGTTCACCTTCACCAGCTTCAGGCGACCGGCCAGATCGGCCGCGACCTGCTCCAGCGCCGGGCTGACCATGCGGCACGGCCCGCACCAGGGTGCCCAGAAGTCGACGACCACCGGGATCCGCGCCGCCTCGACGACCTCGCTGAAGTCGTCGTCCCCCGCCTCGGTGACCCAGGGAAGCGGCTGGTGGCAGTCGCCGCACTGCGGGATCCCCGAGGCGGCCCTGGGCAGCCGGTTCTTCCGGCCGCATTTCGAGCATCGGACGACGCTCGCGTACTTGGCCTGTGACCGCATGGTCAGACCTCCGGGTTCTCGTAGGTCACCGAGAGCGTGCCGCCGGTCAGTCCGACACGGATGACCGCGCCGTCGAGGATGTCGCCGGCGACCAGGGCGCGGGCGACGCGGGTCTCGACCTCGCGGGCGATGAAGCGGCGCAGCGGCCTTGCGCCGTAGACGGGGTCGAAGCCCTGTTCGGCGATGAAGCGCACGGCCTCGGGTGTGACCTCCAGCGTCATCCTGCGTTCGGCGAGCCGGATCCTGATCTCGGTGAACATCAGTGACACGATCTGCTCGATCTCCGGCTCGGTGAGCGGCTTGAACAGGACGATGTCGTCGATCCGGTTGAGGAACTCGGGCCGGAACCGCGCGCGCAGTTCGGCCATCACCATCTCGCGCACCTCGGGGTCGATCTCGCCGGACGGGGCGGCCTTCTCGCTCAGGAAGTGCGAGCCGATGTTGGACGTCATGATGATCACGGTGTTGCGGAAGTCGACCGTGCGGCCCTGGGCGTCGGTGAGCCGCCCGTCGTCGAGCACCTGCAGCAGGGTGTTGAAGACGTCCGTGTGGGCCTTCTCGATCTCGTCGAACAGCACGACCGAGTACGGCTTGCGCCGTACGGCCTCGGTGAGCTGGCCGCCCTCCTCGTAGCCGACGTATCCGGGCGGGGCGCCGATCAGCCGGCTGACCGTGTGGCGCTCCTGGTACTCGCTCATGTCGACGCGGACCATGTTGTCCTGGGTGTCGAACAGCGCTTCGGCGAGGGTCTTGGCCAGTTCGGTCTTCCCGACTCCGGTCGGGCCGAGGAAGATGAACGAGCCGATGGGCCGGCGCGGGTCCTTGATGCCGGAGCGCGCCCGGATGATCGCGTCGGCGACGGCCTGCACGGCCTCGTCCTGACCGATGACGCGCTCGTGCAGGATCTGGTCGAGGTGCAGCAGCTTGTCCCGCTCGCCCTCCCGGAGCCTGCTGACCGGGATGCCGGTCCAGCGGGACACGATGCCGGCGATCTCCTCTTCCGTCACGACCTCGCGGAGCAGGCGCCCCGCACCGTGCTTGGATTCCAGCTGCTCCTCCGCGGCCTCCAGTCTGCGTTCCAGCTCGGGCAGCCTGCCGTGCGTCAGCTCGGCGGCGCGGTTCAGGTCGTAGGTGCGCTCGGCCTGGTCGGCCTCGCGCCGGACCCCCTCGATCTCCTGGCGCAGTTGCTGCACCTTGTGCAGAGCGTGCCGTTCGGCCTCCCACTGCGCGCGCATGGCGTCGGCCTGGGCGCGCAGATCGGCGAGCTCGGCGCGCAGCGCCTCCAACCGGGCCCGGCTCGCCGGGTCGTCCTCCTTGGCGAGGGCCGCCTCCTCGATCTCCAGGCGCATCACCCGCCGGGTGAGCTCGTCCAGCTCCGCCGGCATCGAGTCGATCTCCGTACGGAGCATCGCGCACGCCTCGTCGACCAGGTCGATCGCCTTGTCGGGCAGGAAGCGGTCGCTGATGTAGCGGTGGCTGAGGACGACCGCGGCAACGATGGCGCTGTCGGTGATCTTCACGCCGTGGAACACCTCGAGGCGCTCGCGCAGGCCGCGGAGGATGGAGACGGAGTCCTCCACCGACGGCTCGTCCACGAAGACGGGCTGGAAGCGGCGCTCCAGCGCGGCGTCCTTCTCGATGCGCTTGCGGTATTCGGTGATCGTCGTCGCGCCGATCATGTGGAGTTCGCCGCGGGCCAGCATCGGCTTCAGCATGTTCCCCGCGTCCATGGCGCCCTCGGCCGCGCCCGCGCCGACGACGTTGTGGACCTCGTCGACGAACAGCAGGATCCGCCCTTCCGCCGACGTGACCTCGGTGAGCACGGCCTTGAGGCGCTCTTCGAACTCGCCGCGGTATTTCGCCCCCGCGACGAGAGCGCCCACGTCGAGGCTGAAGATCGTCTTGTCCTTCAGGCCCTCCGGCACGTCGCCTCGGGCGATGCGCTGGGCGAGGCCCTCCACGATCGCGGTCTTGCCGACTCCCGGGTCGCCGATGAGGACCGGATTGTTCTTGGTCTTGCGGGACAGGATCTGCACGACCCTGCGGATCTCGCCGTCGCGGCCGATGACCGGGTCGAGTTTGTCCGCCCTGGCGGCGGCGACCAGGTCACGGCCGTACTTCTCCAGGGCCTCGTAGGCGACCTCCGGGTTGGCCGAGGTCACCCGCTGGTTGCCGCGCACCTGCGTGAGGATCTCCAGGAAGCGCTCGCGGTTGAGACCGTGCGCCTTGAGCAGCCGCCCTGAAGCGGTGTCCGGCCCCTCGTCGAGCAGTCCGAGCAGCAGGTGCTCGACCGAGACGTACTCGTCCTTCAGCCGCCTGGCCTCCCGATCGGCCGCCTCCAGCAGGCGGGACAGCCGCTGGGTCAGGTAGACCTGGCCGGGCGCGGCGCCGGGACCGGTCACGCGGGGCCGGCGTTCCAGCTCGGCCTCCAGCTCCAGCGCCAGCTTGTCCGCGTCGGCGCCCGCAGCCGAGACCAGGCGCGGGACCAGCCCCTCCGGCTGTTCCAGCAACGCGAACAGGAGATGCTCGCCGTCGACTTCGGTGTGCCCGAAGCGGGTCGCCCTGGTCTGCGCGTCGTGCAGGGCCTCCTGTGACTTCTGGGTGAGGCGGTTCACGTCCACGGCATGCCTCCGGGAGTTCTCGCGCGGGTCCGCAGAGCCGCTTCGAGCTCCGCGATGCGGTCGAGCAGGTCCGCCACCAGACCCAGCGAGGCGTAGTTGACGGCCAGTTGCGTGTGCAGCCTCTGGAGGCGCCCGGCGGCGGCGAGCTGGGAGGGCGGGAAGCACAGGTCGCCCGCCGCGTCGCGGAAGGCGTCGATCAGGCCGAGCGCGACCAGGCGGCGCACCAGGTCCGGATGCAGGCCGGTCGCCCGTGCGAAGGACTCCAGGTTCAGGAGCGGGAGCCGTACGAGGGGATGACTCATGGCCTGGTCCTCCCTCCGGATTCGGAGCGCGGGTTGACGCTGGAGACGCCGGCCAGTTGCTCATAGAGGCGGCGCTCCTCGGCGCTCAGCGTGCGCGGGACCATGATCCGGACCTCGGCGAACAGGTCCCCGGGGTCGCCGCGGGGGTTGGGCATACCCTGCCCGCGCAGGCGCAGGCGGCGGCCGGAGGAGGAACCGGGCGGAACCTTGACCTTCGCCTCCCCGCCGGGGGTCTCGACCGCGACGGTCGCGCCCAGCGCGGCCTCCGAGGGGGTGAGGGGAAGCTGGACGTGGATGTCGCGGCCTTCGACGCGGTAGCGGGGATGATCGGTGATTCGCGCGATCAAGTACAGGTCGCCCCGCTTCGCGCCGCCGGCGCCCTCGCCGCCCTGACCCGCGAGGCGGATCCGCTGCCCGTTCCGGACGCCCGGGGGGATCGTGACCTCCAGCGTCCGGGATCCTCCGCGGCCGGGAAGGGTGATCGTGCGGCGGCCGCCGCGGTAGGCCTCCTCGACCGTCAGCGGCAGCTCGGCCTCCTGGTCGGCTCCGGGTATCGGACCCCAGCCGCGGCCCGCGCGGCCCCCGCGCCCCCCGAACATGCCGCCGAACAGCTCCTCGAAGTCGATGCCCTCGCCGGTCTCGAACCGGACCTCCTGCCCGGCCGGACCGCGCGCCCATCCGGCCCGGCCTCCCGTGCCCGCCCCGGCCCGGGCCCTGGCGTAAGCCGCCGGGTCCACTCCCTCGGGCACCTGCCGGAAGTCCCGGCCGAACGCGTCGTAGCGCTTGCGGGTCTCAGGATCGGACAGCACCTCGTAGGCCTCCGACACCTCTTTGAAGCGGTCCTCGGCCCCGGGGTCCTTGTTGACGTCGGGATGGTGAGCGCGCGCGAGCTTGCGGTAGGCCCGCTGGATTTCCTCGCGGCTTGCCGTTCGCGGCACCCCGAGGATCTCGTAGTAGTCGCGGTCCGCCATCAGTCCTCCGCCTTGGTGGACACGACGACGGACGCGGGGCGCAGCTGGTCGGGGCCGTCGCCGTAGCCGGGCCGTACGACGGCGACGACCGTGCCCGGTTCGGCCTCCGGGTCCTCCGCCGTGCTCACGGCCTCGTGCCTGGCGGGGTCGAACCGCGTTCCGAGGTCCTCCACGCGCGGGAAGCCCAGCCGGGCGAGTACGGCCACCGCCTGGTCGCGGACGGCGCGGACGCCTTCGATGACGGCGCCGGGATCGGTGTCGTCGTCCGCGTGCCGCAGCGCCAGTTCGAGGTTGTCGATGACCGGCAGCCACTCCGCGGCGACCCTGGCCCGCTCGTCGAGCCGCTGCCTGGCGATGTCTCTGGCCGTCCGCTTGCGGAGGTTGTCGAGCTCCGCGACCGCACGCAGCCATCGATCGTGCAGCTCCTCCAGCCGCGCGTCCACTTCGGTATCGGTGGCGGAACCCGTCTCACCGGTCTCGCCGGGGTCGCGGGTCTCGCGGGTTTCGCGAATCGTTCCGGGCTCGCCTGTGGGCTGCGGCTCGGGCGTCTCGTGCGGCGTCCCGGGTTCGGCCTCCATAGCCTCGGCCGCTGGAGCGCGCCCCCGATCCGGGATCTTCTCCTGCTCGGTCATGTCACTCAGGGCTGGTGAACTCGGCGTCGATGACGTCCTCGTCGGGGCCGCCGCCGGCCTCAGGGCCAGCAGGTTGGCCGGATTGTTGGGTGGTGGCGCCCAGCGCGTGGAAGACCTGCTGCAGCTCCCCCGCCAGACCACGCAGCCGGTCGACGGGCGCCTCCTCCTTGACGGCCTGACGGGCGTCGGCGATCAGCTGTTCCGCCCGGGCCTTCTCATGCACCGCAACCGCATCCCCAAGCTCGGACAGACGCCGCTCCACCTGGTAGGCGGCCGAATCCAGCTCGTTGCGGGCGTCGATCGCCTCACGAAGCCGCGCGTCATCGGCCCGATGCTGCTCGGCGTCGGCGATCATCCGGTCGATCTCGCTGCTGTCCAGGTTGGAGCTCTCGCTGATCGTGATGCGCTGCTCGGCCCCCGTGTCCTTGTCCTTGGCCGTCACGTTGAGGATGCCGTTCGCGTCGATGTCGTAGGTGACCTCGATCTGAGGCACCCCGCGGGGTGCGGGCCGGATGTTCTCCAGGCGGAACCGGCCGAGCACCCGGTTGTCGGCGGCGCGTTCCCGCTCGCCCTGCAGGACGACCACGTCGACGGCCGACTGGTCGTCCTCGGCGGTGCTGAAGGTCTCGGTACGGCGGGCCGGGATCGTGGTGTTCCGATCGATGATCTTCGTCATGAGACCGCCGAGCGTCTCGACCCCGAGCGACAGCGGGGTGACGTCGAGCAACACGACATCCTTGACCTCGCCCCTGATGATGGCCGCCTGAACTGCCGCGCCGAGCGCCACGACCTCGTCGGGGTTGACCGTCATGTTGGGGTCTCGTCCCGTCATACGGCGCACGGTCTGCTGCACCGCGGGCATGCGGGTGGACCCGCCGACCAGGATCACCTCGTCGAGATCGGCCGAGGTCAGCTTCGCGTCGGCCATGGCCTGCTCGACCGGCCCCTTGACCCGCTCGAGCAGATCGGCGGTGATCTGTTCGAACGTGGACCGCATCAGCGTGGTGTTCAGGTGCTTTGGCCCGTTCGCGTCCGCCGTGATGAACGGGAGGCTGATCTGCGTCTGGGTGACCGCCGACAGTTCCACCTTGGCCTTCTCCGCCGCCTCGAAGAGCCGTTGCAGTGCCTGGGGGTCGACGCGGAGGTCGATGCCCTCCTGGCGCTGGAACTCGTCGGCCAGGTGGTCGACGATCCGGCGGTCGAAGTCGTCGCCGCCCAGGTGGGTGTCACCGGCGGTGGACCGCACCTCGACCACGCCCTCGCCGATGTCGAGGATGCTGACGTCGAAGGTCCCGCCTCCCAGGTCGAAGACGAGGACGGTCTCGCTGCCCTTCTTGTCCAGGCCGTACGCCAGGGAGGCCGCCGTCGGCTCGTTGATGATGCGGAGGACCTCCAGGCCGGCGATCTTCCCGGCGTCCTTGGTGGCCTGGCGCTGGGCGTCGTTGAAGTAGGCGGGCACGGTGATGACGGCCTCGGTGACCTTCTCGCCCAGGAACTTCGCCGCGTCGGCGACGAGCTTCCTCAGCACGAACGCCGAGATCTCCTCCGGTGCGTACTGCTTGTCCTTGACCTTGAACCGCACGGCCCCGTCGGGACCCGCCACGACGTCGAACGAGACCGCCTTGATCTCGTCGTGGACCTCCTCGAACCGGCGGCCCATGAACCGCTTGGCCGAATAGATCGTGCCCTTCGGGTTCAGGATCGCCTGACGGCGGGCCATCTGGCCGACCAGGACCTCACCCTGATCGGTGAAGGCCACCACCGACGGCGTGGTCCGAGATCCCTCGGCGTTCGGGATGACCGTCGGATGACCATCCTCAGTCGTCGCGATCACAGAGTTCGTCGTGCCCAGGTCGATGCCCACGGCCTTCGCCATCTGCCCATCCCTTCATGTATCCCGAGCGTCCTTCCGGACCCACAGCGCAGTCTGATTCCGCGATATCGCCCGGAATGCCGCCGAACGCTCCGAGTCCGGACCCGCATCCGTCCGCGTCGGCCTATTTGAAGGTTCCCGTGGCCACATGGGCGGTGTTGAGCACCCTCCGGGCCTCATCGGCGAACTCGGGGTCGACCAGGATGTCGTAACTGTCGGCCACGACCGTGGGCAGCGAGGCGAACGCCCGGCGCTGCAGTGCGTAGCTGATCGCGCCCGCGATCAGGCCGAAGATCAGGCCGAGCACGATCGCGGAGGCCATTGCCCACCCCTGCCAGGGGCTGACGATCAGGAACACCAGCCCGATCAGCAAACCGATCCAGACACCGGTGCCCGCTCCGGTGACCAGCGCGCGGCCGAGAGTCCAGCGGCCCAGTACCTTCTCCTCCCACCGCAGGGACGTCCCCACGATGGAGACATGTTCGACGGGAAAGCGATGCCGAGCGAGCGTGTCCACCGCATGCTGGGCCGCATCGTAGGTGCTGTAGGTCCCCAGCACCGTCTTGTGCGACTGACGTAAGTCTCGGGTTCTCATGGATCAACCTCCCTCGGGTTGGTTGTTCCGACCACCGAGAAGCCTGGGTCACCGCTGCACCAGCCAGACCAAAGACCGGCGCCCCGGTTTTCGAACCTCTACAGGTCCAGCCAAAGGGTGTGAACGCGACCCCCGAAACCACCGGATATCCATTTTTGGATCAAACAACAAAGACGGTCGGCGATCGGGCGCCCGCACATGGTCGCGGGCAGTTCACGAAATGGACCTTCGGCTTCGGTCCGCGAGTCCGTAGGCATGGGCGCGCCTCAGCCGGGAAAGCGCACAGGTGCAGCGTTCTCCAAATGCACATTTAGGGCATTTCGTCACGGAGTGGCGGGATTGTTCCAGGGGTATCTGTCACCGCAGGCGTAGCCCAGTGCGCCAGCCGGCATGCAGGCGTGCCGGCCGGCCTGCGGGCGCGGCTCCTCGCGAGAGGAGGACGCCTTCAGCCAGTCGCTCGGGGACGACAGGGAGATGTCATGACACTGCCAATGAGACGTGGCCGGGCACACCAAATGCACGGCGTCGAGCCGTCCGCGATGCTGCGGCGAGATCCGTTCGCGGACGTTCACGAACTCCTCAGCCGGATCGGGTGGCTGATCCCGCCGTCGGGCGAGACCGAGATGGATCGCCCATGGGTGCCGGTCGCCGAAATCGACGAGTCCGATGACGCGTACATGATCAAGCTTGAACTCCCCGGCGTCGCACCCGAGGAGATCGAACTCGGAATCACGGACCGCGAACTGTGCATCAACGGTGAGATCCGCGAAGAGGAAGAAGGCTCAACCGCACTGCGGGTCCGGATGGGGCGGTTCCACTATCACACCTCGCTTCCCTCCGACGTGGACGAGAAGAACGTGCAGGCGTCCATGGAGGAGGGGGTGCTAACCGTACGGGTCCCCAAAGCGGCGCAGGGCCGGACCCGCCGCGTCGAGGTCACAGAGGCGCGGTCCAAGGGCCAACGCCGTTCTCGTCAGGGAACGGGCGCCTCGAACTCGTCCGACGAAAGACGCTGACCAGCCCGACCGAGGCAGAATCCTCGCAAGCGTCAGCGGCGTTGTTGCGGCGACGGTTGGATCCGGGTTCCAGGCCGTGGGCCGCTCAGCTTGCTTGATGAGCGGCCCACCCCCTTACCGGGAGTTTGCTCCTCATCCATCCCCCTGCACGGGGTCGCTCATTGTAACGATAAGTATCGGATAGGGCGCGTTGCGTAGTGAAACTACGCCTGTCCCTTTGTAGAGACGCTGCCGCTCGCTGGGACGCCGGCCGCCGAACTGGTCCTCGCGGCCGGGCATGGTGGTGGACGCCAACGAGTGGTCGGCGTGGCACATCAGCCTGGCGATCAGCAGGGACGTGGGCGATAACACGCCAGAGACGATGCACGACCGCTTGTAGGCCGAATGCGGCACGGTCGACTCGACACCCGGTGGCAGGTGTCGCGCCGGTGATGCGGGCCGCGCGCCGCCGTGCTACGGCCTGTCGTTAACGACGGTCCCACCTCCGCCGTCCGCGTCTATGCCCACCAGGTCCCAGGAAGTGGGCGCCGTCTTCGATGTGGAGCCGCACACCTCCTGAGCACAAGCAGGTCGTGCGACCCCGGTCCTTCATGCCCGCTGCAGCGATCGCTCCAGCCGGCGGGACAGGGACGTGAGCGGAAGGCAGATGACGAAGTACACGACGAGAACCGCCCCGAGGATCGGTACCGCGTGGGTGGCCCCGCTGGAGAGGGTGAGCCGTTCGATCGAGCGTTGGGACGCCTGGAGAAGGTCCAGAACACCGATGACTGTGGCCAGCGAGGTCTGCTGGGTGAGGTTGACGACCAGTCCGACGAGCGGCGGCACCGCCCGCCGTACCGCCTGGGGGAAGACCACGTAGCGCATGCGCTGCCGCCAGGGGAAACCCAGAGCCGCGGCCGCGTCGGCCTGCCCGCGAGGCACGGACTGCACTGCTCCCCGCACCACCTCCGCGACGTTGGCGCTCCCCCACAGGCACAGGCCGATCGCGGCCGCGACGAACGTGTCGAACCTCAGGCCGATGACCGGCAGCACGAAGAAGATGAAGAAGAGGGTGACGATGATCGGCAGGCCACGCCAGATCTCGACGTAACAGCGCACCGCCAGCCGTACGGCCCTGCTGGGCAGGACGAGCAGCGCGCCCAGCAGGGTGCCCAGCACCACGCTCACGGCGATGCTCACGACCGCGAGCGCGAGCGTCGTCACCAGGCCCGTGGCCATGTAGCGGGCCACGGGACCCACCCAGAGCGGCATCATCAGTGCCCCCCGGGAATGGCGAAACGACGCTCGATCAGCCCCGCTCCCAGGGAGAAGATCCAGACCAGCCCCAGGTAGACGACGCCGATGGCGATGAACACCTCGAACGCGCGGAACGTGACGGAGACGATGTCGACGGCGGTGTCGGTCAGCTCCGGATAGCCGATGGCGATCATGAAGGACGAGTTCTTGAAGACGGAGATGAGGGTGTTGGTCACCGAGGGCAGGGCCGTACGCGTGCCGAGCGGCAGGACGACCCGGCGGAAGGAGGCGAGTTCCGAGAAGCCGAGGGCCCGGCACGCCTCCACGTACTTCGGGTCGACCGCCTCGAAACCGGCCCGGAAGTTCTCCGCGTTGTAGGCGCCTCCCCACAACACGAGCGAGAGCCACCCGACGGTGAAGGCGCTGAGCTTGACCCCGGCCTCAGGCAGGGCGAAGTAGAGGAAGAAGATCTGGACCAGCAGTGGCGTATTCCGGAACACCTCCACGTACGCCCCGATCACCTGGCGCACGACCGGGATCCGTAACGCGCTCGCCGCTCCGAGGAGCCCGCCGACGGCGAGCGCCCCGGCGGTGCCGACGGCACTGATGGCGAGCGTGCGGGCGAGGCCCTGTCCGAGCGGGCCGAGGTGAGAGAAGACGAAACCGGGCTCGAAGTCGACGGCCGTCATCGTCCGCACACGACTCCCGCCCGGCCCGCGTCGCACAGCGTCAGCACTGGAAGATGTCTCCGGTCGGGTATTCGAGGCTGTTGCCCGGCCGGGGCACGAACTGCTGGAACTGCTGCTGGACTCCCTTGTCGGTGACCGTCTTCTGGAACGCCGTCCAGAAGGAGTCCTCCGCGCGCATCTTCTCGATGGCGGCGTTCACCCAGGTCAGCATCGCCGCGTCGCCCTTCCGGACGCCCATGCCCCAGGGGCTGCCGGCCTTCTCCTCCCCCACGACCTTCGTGTCGGCGTTCTTCGAGGCCAGTTCGGCCAGCAGCGTGTCGTCCTGGGCGAACGCCACCCCGCGGTTGCTCCGCATGGCAGAGAACGCCTCGCTCGTCTGCGCGAAGGCGACCTGTTTCGCGGTCTTCACGCACTGGGTCAGCCAGATGCTCGCCGTGGACCCGGTGGTGGTGGTCACCGGCTTGCCCTCCAGGTCGGCGAACGAGGTGATCGGCGAGTCCTTCGGCACCAGGAGCTTCACGCCGCTGTTGAAGTACGGGGTGGAGAAATCGACGGTCTTGGCTCGCTCCGGCGTGTAGTTCATCGTCGCGATGATGAGGTCGATGCGGTTGGTCGTCAGATACGGCACCCGGTTGGCCCCCGTCACACAGGTGAACTTCACGGAGCTGGTCGTGCCGAAGGCGTATTCGGCGAGCCGGCGTGCGATCTCGATCTCGAACCCGGCTTGCTCGCCGCCCTCGTCGATGTAGCCGAAGGGCGGGTAGTCGCATTTCACGCCGACCGCGAGCTGCCCCTTGCCCTGGACGTCGGCCGGGAGCGGGGCGCCGACGTCGACCGGCTTGCCCGAGCCGGCGCTCTCGGCTTCTCCCGCGGGGGAACCGCAACCGGCGGCGGCCACCACGAGGACGGCCAGCAGCCCGGCGACTTTCGCTTTCACAACGTACTCCTTTCGCCCGCGCGCGGCGGGCACCCGGACACGGGGCCGGGTTATCGCAGAACCTTGTGGAGGAACTGTCGGGTGCGTGCGTGCTGCGGGTCGTCCAGCACGTCGGCCGGGCGGCCCTGTTCGGCGACGACTCCGCCGTCGATGAAGACCAGGCGGTCGCCGAGTTCCCGGGCGAAGCCCATTTCGTGGGTGACGCAGAGCATGGTCATGCCCGACTGCGCGAGGTCGCGCATGACGTCGAGCACCTCGCTCACCAGCTCCGGGTCGAGCGCGGAGGTGACCTCGTCGAAGAGCATGACGTGGGGGCTCATCATCAGCGCCCGCGCGATCGCGACGCGCTGCTGCTGGCCACCGGACAGCTGCCTCGGGTGGGCATTCACCTTGTCGGCCAGCCCGACCCGCGAGAGGAGGTCGCTCGCGAGCCGCTCTGCCTCCCGCCTGTCGAGCCCGAGCAGCTTGACCGGCGCGAGTGTGAGATTGCCCAGCACCGTCAGATGCGGGAACAGGTTGAACTGCTGGAAAACCATGCCGATGCGGCGTCGTATCCGGTTGAGGTCCATCTGCGGCCGGGTGAGGTCCTCCCCTTCCAGGAAGACCTGTCCCGCGGTGATGGGGTCCAGCAGGTTGACGCATCTCAGCAGCGTGCTCTTGCCCCCGCCGGACGGGCCGATGATGACGACGACCTCACCGCGGGTGACCGCGAGGTCGATTCCCTTGAGAACCTCCAGCTCGCCGAAGGACTTCCGAACACCGCGCAGTTCGATCACGGGGTCCTGGTCCGTCGCCTGTGATTCGGTCATGGGTGTCTCCCTGAGCGCGAGCTGTCCGAATTCCTTGAAGGGGCGGATCCGCCCGGTAGAGCACCGGGCAGATCCGTGAACGGGCGATCAGCCGCCGAGACGGGCGAACTGGTCGGCGTCGAGCTTCTGCGACGGCCCGTAATACAGGGAGTTGAACACCATCTTCTGCTCGGCGCGGTTCCAGGTGCGGTACCCGGCCTCGCTGCCGAACGTCACGACGTACCCCTTGCCGACGTGGAACGCGACGCTGTTGGCCGCGCCGTCGAGGTACTTGCCGCCGATGAGCCAGCCGCTCTGCAGTTGCTCACCGCTGTCCGGGTACTTCCCGACGACCTTGGCGTCGTACTTGGCCGGGTCGGTGACCCTGTACGCCTGGTTTCCTTCGAACCAGACGGGGTTGTCGGGGGTCATCCCCCAGGCCACGGGGTCGTCGGTGTCGATCTGCTGGCTGAGCAGGGAGCCCGGTGAGTAGAAGGACGACGAGTCGTTCGGCAGGACCGGCTCGAGAGGCAGACCGAACAGGCTCTGCGCCGTGCTCGTCGCGCTGCCGTACGCGACGAGTGTGCCGCCGTTGTCGACGAAGTCGCGCAGCTTGGTCCAGCCGACGTCGCCCACACCGTAGGCCCAGCTCCACTCGGGCGGATAGGAGGTCGCACTCAGCCCGTTGACGATCTTGCTCTTGGAGACGCCGTCGGGCAGCACGATCGCGTCGTACTTGTCGTTCAGGTCGCCTTGGTAGTCCTGTGCCGTGATGACCTGGTAGTTCACGTGGTACTGGTCGAACATCCACATGAGCCAGCCCGACGGCATGTTGTTCGGCGGCTTGTACAGCCCGACCCGGGTGCCCGGCTTGAGCTGTACGCCGGAGACGCCGGGGAGCTTGGAGATCGTCGACACGGGGATCCCGGTGCTCGCCGACCTGGTCTGCAGGATCCGGCGCGCCTGGTCGGTGGGAGGGATGATGAACGTGCCTGCCGGGAAGTCACGGCCGCCGTCGGTGAACTTCTGGGCCGCGCGGAAGGTCGGCACACCCTGCTTCTGCAGGTCGGATACGAACTGGAAGACACCGTACGACTCGGGGCCGAGCACGTAGGCGCCGGCTGCCGCGGGAGGAGCCGGCATCGTCACCGGCGCGGGCTTGACCTGCTGAAGCAGCGTGGCGTCGACCGTGAACGGGTCCTTGACCAGGTCTGCGGTGAAGCCCAGCAGCATCGGCAGCGTCTGCGCGGTCACGTCGTACGGCTCCTGCGGTGGTCCGCCCGGATACTCCGCCAACTGCGGGTAGTGCTGCACCTCCAGCAGGGTCTTGGCGAAGCCGCCGTACGGCTGCGCCAGGTAGATCACGTAGGAGCCGGCGGGATAGTCCTTGCCGCCCGCCGTGAACGCCGTCCGCGCCTGGCGGATCTCGACCGCCCCGGTGTGCAGGATGTCGAGGGCGTCGCGCACGGCCTGCGGGTCACGCTGGTTCGCCGGGATGACGTAGGCGTAGGGGTTGGCCTTGGTGACCGCCCTCTGGCCGACCTGGTAGAAGTTGTACAGCCAGGTGTAGGGGTCGTTGGCCAGGGTCTCGACGCCGGTGTAGAAGGTGTTCGACGTGTAGTCGAGGATCTGCCGCAGCGTCCAGGTGTTCTGGTCGTAGGGCTCGATGAAGTTCGTGTCAGGTTGCTGGTCACCGATCGGGGTCGGCCTCGTGTACGGGTAGGCCAGGTTCGAGGCACTGGCCGCCTCGGTCAGGATGCGAACCGAGCCGTGGTAGACCTGGTATTGCCGCGAGGGGGACCAGTAGTCGTACGTGGTGCCCCATTGCCCGCCCTTGAGCCCTGCAGCCGTCATTCCGCGCTGCATGGCCATGCCCAGGGCGTTGGTCTGCTGAACCGTGATCGGGTCGATGTTCGGGTCGGACGGCGAGAGGTACGGCGGGGTGAACATCCGGGGCGCACCCGTGCCCGCCTGGTGCGCGTCCTGGAAGACCTGCGGGTGGTACTTGTTCTGGATCGAGACCATCAGGCGGCTCTCGACCTGTGTGAACATGAACCAGTCGCGGTTGTCGTCGTGCCCGGTGTACTTCTGGTAGAGGTCGGGATAGGTCCGGTTGTAACTCGTCCCTGCAGTGGCATTGAAATAGTCGTTGACCAGGTGAAGTCCGTCCGGGTTCTGGGACGGCACCATCAGGATGACCGCGTTGTCGAGGATGTGCTTGATGGCGGGTGAGTTGTCGGTCGCGAGCCGGTGCGCGATCTCGATCATGGCCTGGGAGTTGCCGACCTCGGTCGCGTGGATGCCGGCCTGGACGTAGTAGAAGGGCTTGCCCTGCGTCGCGAGCCGCTGCGCCTCGGCCTGGGAGAGCCCTCGCGGATCCGCGAGGCGAGCGTTGATCGCGGTGAGGCGGTCGAGGTTGTCGAGGTTCTTCTTGGAGCTGATGGTGAGCATCACGTAGGGGTAGCCCAACGTGGTGTCGCCGACCTTCTTGTAGTCGACGCGGTCACTGCCCTTGGCGACAAGCTGGAAGTAGCTCACCATCTTGTCCCACGTCGCAAGATGGCCATCGGAACCGATGTGAAACCCGAAGTAGTCGTCTGGGCGGGGAATGCCGGCCGCGGCCGATACCCCCGCGCTCGATACGCCCGCGGTCGTGACCAGAGTGATCATCGCCACGGTGGAGATCGCGAGCTTCCGGAGAGATGCGAGCATCTCGCTCCTTCTGTGTTCTTGTCCAGCCGGCCTCAGGGCCTCCCGATCCGGCGAAATCGCCGCGCCACGGGCCGGGTCACGTTTGATCACGCACCCACCACGAGGGTGTGCGCTCCGTGGACAGGGACTGGGATCGGCGCACGGCCGGCGGCGCACGTGCCTCCGCCGCACCGTCACGCAGGCCGCTCCACGCACTTGCGCCGCGCGCATCAATGATCACGCCGATAAATCTCCGCAGCATTTGACATAAAGTCAATAGGTTTTGTGGGAATTCCCCCGCCCTGCGCGATAGGTGAGGTGATCGCTACGCTGAGTACGCGCGAACGGCAGGCATAGGCGGGCACTCGATCCCCCATCACATACGTGGATCAGACCCCGGTCGACAGTGGTGGAGAAGAGCCGATACATGGCACGGGAATGATGGGTTCGCGGGCCGAGAACTCACCGGTGGGAGGGGCGGCCGGTCCGGGCGGCGGTGCGGTGTTCGTCTTTCCCGGGCAGGGCTCACAGTGGGCGGCCATGGCTGAGGCTCTGCTCAGCACGTCGGCGGTGTTCGCCCGCCACATCTGGGCCTGCGAGGACGCCCTGGCTCCCCACCTGGACTGGTCCCTCACTGACGTGCTGACACGCTGCCCAGGTGCGCCGGCGCTCCAGGATTGATCACACGGCACAGGTCCGAACCCGGAGGCCAGGTCCGGACCTGTGGCACTTCTGGTCCCGTCACCGGGCCTGGGACGCCTCCACGAGCCGTGCGGTATCGGGCAGTACGGCCTCCGCCACAGTGATCTTCCGATCGATCAGGCCGCTGGCGTGGAAGAGGTCCGCCGCGCGCTGCTGTTCCGCGACGAAGTCGTCGGTGACGGGCTGCAGCCCGAACGGGCGGTTGCGCAGGGCGTGCTCCCAGGCGTCGACGTTCCCACCGTCGTCGGCGGCGAACAGTTCGGCCGCGGCTCGATAGTTCTGCTGGATCCACGCGTCGGACTCCTGAAGCGCGCCGACGATGGCGGCGAGCTCCTCGGGGTGCCCTTCGGCGAAGTCGCGCCGGGTGAACCAGAGCGATCGGTGGCTGAACAATCCGTCGGTCGCGACGAGTTCCCGGGTAGCGGCCTCCTGCTCGACGCGGGTGAGCGCAGGGTACGAGCCGACCCACGCGTCGACCTCACGGTCCAGGAACAGCTGGGCGGCGTCGGTGTAGGCGTCGACCGGCTCGATGTCCTTCCACGTCAGCCCGGCCCGGTCGAGTGCGAACAGCAGGAGTGTGGTCTGCCACGAGCCATGGCCGAGCGCGACCCGCTTGCCCTTCAGGTCCTCCAGAGAACTGATCGGCGAATCCTCGTGCACGACCAGCCGGCCGTTCTCGTGACGGGATCCGGAGATCGCCACGTACACGATGTCGTGTCCCTTGCCCTGCGCGGTGACCGGTGGCGTGGAACCGGTGCCGATGAAGTCGTACCCGCCGTCGAAGAGGTGGTCGCCGTGCACGGTGGGTAGTCCCTCGGTGGCATCGGGGCGCTCGCCTTGCGGGAGGCTGCGCAGGTCCACCCATTCGACATCGGGCAGGGAGCGCTCCAGGATGCCACGGTGGCGCAGGACCCAAAGCGAGTTGTTGTTGGGGAAGTAACCGACACGGACGCTCATCAGATGGTTCCTTTCGCGACAGACAGGGATGTGTGCGGGGACAGCGGGGAGGCCTGGCGGATGTCGTGGCCGCGGAGAAGCGGGAGCACCTCTTCGCCAACGCGGTAGGCCTCCTCCAGGTGAGGAACGCCGGCGAGGATGAAGGCGTCGACTCCGATCCCGATCAGTTCGTCGAGCCGTTCGGCGACCTGCTCGTAGCTCCCCACGAGCCCGAAGGCGGGACCGCCGCGGAGCAGGTGGAAGCCGCTCCAGACGTTCGGCGACACCTCCAGCTCCCGATAATCGCGAACCGGCCAGGAGACGAACGACTGGCTGCGCAGCCAGCCGACGGAGTCACCGTCCGGGCTGCGCAGCGCCGCCTGGTCGACGTGCGTCCAGCCGCGCCTGATCTCGTCCCATGCCGCCTCCTCTGTCTCGCGGGCGAGCACGTCGATGCGGACGGCGAACTTGGGGGCTCGCCCGAGCGCGGCGCTGTGCTCGCGGACCTGGACGAACTTGGCCGCCAACTCAGGAAAGGGTTCCAGCCACGACAGGTAGTAGTCGGCGTGCCGCCCCGCCGCCTCGATGGCGGCCTTGGACGAGCCGGAGAAGTAGATCTCCGGGAAGGGTTGCCGGGCGAGCGGCTCGGGTAGTCCCGCCCCCTCGACCTGGTAGAACCGGCCCTCGTAGTCGAACGGGCCACCGTTCCACACGCCCTTGAGCACGTCGAGGAACTCCGACGTCCGCGCATACCTGTCGTCGTGGTCGACCCGGTCACCCCACCAGAGCTGGGCAGGGCCGCCACCTCCCGAGATGATGTTGTAGACGACTCGCCCGCCGGTCACCCGCTGCAGGCTCGCCGACATCCGGGCCGCCTGCACCGGGTGGAGGAAGCCCGGCTGATAGGCGATCATGAAGCGGTACGTCGTGGTCTCGCGGGCCAGTGCCGCGGCTGCGGCCCACGGGTCGTCGGTGAACGGGAACGACGGCAACAGGCCGCCGACGAACCCGGAGCTCTCCGAGGCTCTGGCGACGTCGGCCATGTGATCGACGTACGAGTAGCCGTCGCGGCGGCCGTCCCGGACCCCTGGGGTCAGGCTGCCGGGTACCACCGGCGCCCACTCCCCCCGGCTGGAAACCCGGCGCCGCAGCGACTGCTGGTCACCGTGAGTCCCGATCCGCCAGTAGATGTCAATGGGCATGCTCGATCTCCTTAGCGAACAGCGGCAGCAACCGCTCGCCCAGCCGGTAGGTCTCCTCGATGTGGGGCCGTGCCTCCAGGACGAACGTGGTGACCCCCTGGTCGAGGTAGCCGCGGATGCCGGCGGCGACGGTCTCGTATGACCCGACCAGGCCGGGCTTGGCGGAATCGGCGATGCGGCCGAATCCATGCCACAGACCGGTCCGCGGGTCGGGATCAGGTAGGCCGTCCCCCGTGCCGCCGATGATGTTCCACAGCCGCCGCGCCTCGTCCCACGCCTCGTCGTCGTCGTCTCGTGCCAGGACGGGGAGCCGCAGACCGTACTCGAGCCTTCGTCCTGCCTCCGCCGACCGCGCACCCAGCTCGGCGATGCCTGCCGCCACGTCCTGATCTCCGGTGAACAGGTGCACGTCGGCATGCCGCGCCGAGACTGCGAGTGCGTCTGATGAGGTGCCGGTCAGGTATACGCGGGGAAACGGCAGGCCCGAGTTGGGCGGCTGGAATCCGCCCGCGAGCACCTGGTAGAAACGGCCTTCGTAGGTGTAGCCCTCCTCGTTCCACACACCTCTGGCCACGGTGAGGAACTCCTCTGCCCGCGCGTACCGGTCCGCCCCCTGCAGGAAGTCCCCCTGCGACCGGGCGATGGCCGGGTCGAGACCGATGTCGACCTGCCAGCCGAGCCGGTTGTCGACGAACCGCTGGAGGGACGCGGAGAACTTGGCCGCGTAGACGGGCGTGGCGATCCCTGGATGGAAGCCGGCCACGACCCGAAGGTGCCGGCTCTGTCTCAGCAGGCCGGCGGCCACGACCAGGGACTCCTCGCCGGCGGGGTCGAAGGGCACGAGTGCTCCGCCGAGGCCCGCTATCTCCGCTGCCCTGCCGATCTGAGCGAGGTGCTCGAACGGCCCGAAGGCACCCGGCCGTAGATCGGTGACGAGGGCGGGCAGAGGGCGCCGCGCGGCGGGTTGCCAGTCCCCCCGGTCCCGTCGCAGCGGGTCACGTCCGTCTCCCCGGGTCGGCACTGGGATCAGGAAGTCCGGACTGTCCGTCATCGCGCCATCACCCCGGCGGTCTGCGTCACGCTCGGCAGGCCGTTCCGCCCGGCCTGCGCGTCGAGCCGCTTGCGGGCCAGTTCGAGCGGCTCCGGCGCCGCCCATGCGTCGATGTCCACGTCGGCGTCGAGGAACCCGTGGATCAGCAGGAAGTCCTTCTGGATCCGCAGCAGTTTCAGCCGCTCGGGCGAGAGGTCCGGGTGGAGCGAGTGATGGAAGTTGCCTCGGTAGGCGGTGGTCACGGCGTCCGCCCCGGACCGCGTCTCGCCGGCCAGGATTTCGCGCACCCGGCTCAGGTTGCCCGGCGCCCAGTCGGCGGCGCGCAGCGTCTGGGCGAGGAATCCGACGACCAGATCGGGATGCTCGTCCAGGAGCCGCTCGTGCACCGTGATCGGCCTCGGGGTGCCGTTGTTGACCCTGGTACGGCGGTCGGGATGCGCGTCCAGGTCGACGGCGACCACCGCGCCGATCTCCTTGGCCTGCTCGGCGGCCCGCGCCCCCTTGGCGTACACCGCGTCCACCTCGCCTCGCGCCAACTCGGCGATGCCCGGCCAGGAGAACGCCCGCCCGCCGGCGTCCCGACCGACCGACGGGCTGGACTGGGCGGCCACCTCGACGAAGATGACGTCGTCGAGGGTCAGTCCGCCCTGGGACAGCGCGCCCTTGATTCCGTGCAGAGCCATGGCCCGAGGGAAGCTCTTGGCGCGGGTCTCAGCCCACGCGGGCAGTGCGACCCGAGCACCGGCCAGGTCTGCGGCGCCGGTGATGCCCGAGTCGGCCCTGACGAGGATGGACTGCCACTCCTCGATCCAGGTCAGGCCGATCAGCCGGGTCGGGGCGCTGGCCGAGCGGGCGGCCAGCGCGGGGACGTTGCCGCCCTCCCTGAACAGCCCGAGAAGCTGGTGATCGAAATGGTGCTTGGCCAGTTCCGGCCCCGCGTCCTGAAGGATGCCGACGTCCAGGCCCGCCACCTGGAACTCCTCTTTCAACCAGCCCTGGATGTGGGCGAGGCCGCTGGCGGTGGGAACGGGGCACCGGGTGTACCAGATCTTGTCAAGGGAAGACATGTGACTCCTACGTGTGTCTGCGTCTGCGTCGTGTTGGGGCCGACGCACCCAGATGGGTGGTGGGCGGGTGAGCTAATGCGAGGCCGGAACCACACCCAGGTGGCTCAGGAAGAGCCGTCGGTAGTCGACGAACGGGGCGCTGTTGCGGTCCCGGGGATGGGGCAGGTCGATCGTCTGGTCGACGGCCAGCGTCCCTTCTCGCAGCACCACGACCCGGTCCGCCAGCCGTACGGCCTCGTCCACGTCGTGCGTGACGAGGACGACCGCGGGACGGTGCCGCGCGCAGAGTTCGGCGACCAGTTCCTGCATCTGGAGGCGGGTCAGCGCGTCCAGCGCGGCGAACGGCTCATCGAGCAGCAGCACTTCGGGATCGCGCACAAGGGCCCTGGCGAGGGCCACCCGCTGCGCCTCTCCTCCGGAGAGGGTCGCGGGCCACGCCCGCCCGTATCCCTCCAGCCCGACCTCGGCCAGGGCTCGGCGCCCCGCCTCCCGCGCGGCGGCCGGGAGACCGAGGATGACATTGGCCAGCACGCGCCTGGCCGGGATCAGCCGCGGCTCCTGATAGACGGTCGTACGGCGGCGCGCCGCCAGCACGGTGCCGGCGTCGGGGAGCTCCAGACCCGCCAGGATGCGCAGCAGCGTGGTCTTCCCGGTGCCGCTCGGGCCGAGGAGGGCGAAGAACTCACCCCTGCGGATCTCCAGATCGATTCCGGACAGTACGGTCTTCGCTCCGAAGGCCTTGCGCAACCCGCTGATCCGTACGGCCAGGCCGTCGGTGGCGGCGTCTTCCTTGTCGATCGTCATCTCGGTCATCGAGTCCTCCCGCGCGCGCTCATCGGGCGACCAGGTGCCGGCGCCACGGCATGGCCAGGCGCTCGAGCAACCGGATCACGCCGTCGAAGACCAGTCCGAGGACGGCGTAAATGAGGATGCAGAGCACCATGTAGTCGGGACGGAAGTACTGCTGGGCGAGAGTGACCAGATAACCGATGCCCTCGATGGCACCAATCTGTTCGGCGGCGATCAGACCGGTGAGCGAGACCGACAGGCAGATGCGCAGCGCCATCAGGATGTTGGGCAGCGCGCTCGGGATGATGACTCCGATGGCCAGCCTGTGACCGCCCAGGCCGAAGCCGCGCGCCGCCTCGACCACCTTGCGGTCGACGTTCCTGACCCCGAGGTAGGTGTAGGCGTACATCGGGACTGCCGCCGACACCGCGATCAGCACGATCTTGAACGTCTCGCCGACACCGAACCACGAGATGAACAGCGGGACCAGCGCAAGGAAAGGCACCGCCCGCATCATCTGCATGGTTGGGTCGACCAGTTCCTCACCCAGTGCCGAGATGCCGGCGGCGACTCCGAGCACCAGCCCGATCCCGCCGCCGACGAGCACGCCGAGCCCTGCCCGCTGCGCCGAGGCAAGCAGATAGTCGACGAGTTGGCCGGTCGCGATCAGCTCGCGTAGGGCGTCGAAGACGGAAGACGGCGCGGCCAGCACGTCCGGCGGGATGCGTCCGCTGCTCGACCCGTACCACCAGCCGACGAGCAGCAGCAGCGGTACGCCGATCCGCAAGCCGCCCGACAACGCCGGTGGGCGACGTCTGACACCGAGATACCGCGGAGCCTCCAGATCGGAGACCTCGGCGGCAGGCAGGACGCCAGGGCCCGACCGCACGCCCACGTCACCTGATATGTGCACTCTCTCCACGGTCATGGCAGGTCACCCGGCCGAGGCGGGCGACGGAGATCCGGCTGCCGCCTTCAGATCGAAGAGCACGTTCGCCGGATCGATGGGCCCGGACACCACTCCGTACTTCCGGAAGAGATCGGCCACCTGCTGGATGTTGGCGCCGTCGTCCGGGGTGACGTAGCGAGGGATGTTGGCGTGCTTGGCTGTGTCGATGTCCAGCGCCAGCCGCGCGCCGCTCACGGCCGTCGGCCCCTGCGTGAGAAACACGTTCTCGAACTTCTCCGGTGTCTTCTTGGCCTCCTCTGTCAGCTCCTGCAGCACCTCGAGATAGACGCGGACCGCCTCGGGGTGCTGTTCGAGCAGTTCGTTGCGCGCGGCGAGGATGGTCAGGTCCTTGTCGTCGAGATCCCGGCCATGCACGATCACCCGGGCACCCTTGTTCACCGCCTCCGGATAGGCCTTGACGATCGCCCACCAGGCGTCTACTTTGCCGGTCGCGAAGGCCGCGGCGCCCTGGTCGGGGTTGAGGTAGACGCGCTTGACCTGGTCGACCGGGACTCCGGCCTTCTCCAGGGCGAGCAGGAGCAGGTACTCCCCCTTGCCGCCCTTGTTCACCGCCACCTGCTTGCCGACCAAGTCCGTGACCGACTTGATCGGGCTGTCGGGCCGTACGACCAGCCCGTCGGTCTGCGGCGCGGCCGGGTCCGTGACCGGGTCGGTAACGGAGAAGATCTTGATGTCGGGACTGTTCGCGAGATAGCCGACTGCGGGCGAGATGGCACCCGCGAGAACGTTCACCGATCCCGAGTGCACCGCGTCGATGGTCGCGGTGAAGGAGGCGTAGGAACCGCCCCACTCCACCGAGGCGCCGACGGCCTTGAGCCGCTTTTCCAGGATGCCCTCGCGTTTGGCGTAGGCGAGCGGGCCGGCGTTGCCGGGGTCCTGCAGCTTGAGCACCGCTCCGGTCCCGCCTGAGGACGAGGATCCGCCGGCGGTCGAGGACGACGAACCGCAGGCGGCGGTGAGGACCGCGAGCGACACAACCGCGGCGAGGACCGCGACGTGCGCGCTCCGGCGAGATCGGCGATCGGACCGGTGCAATCGAGATTTCCACATGGCGATGACGAGCCCCTAACAGTGGGAGGAAAGCGACTAGACGAGGCCGACCACATGCGGCCGCCGGGACGGGACAGGGAACCCCTTGGTCAAGGGCGAAGGATCGGAGAACGCCTCCGGCGCAACCGCGCGCGAGGCGGTCCGCGTTCACCGACAGAGGCTGCTGTCCACGTACATGAAGTCGATCGCGCGCCGGGACGTTAGGGCAACATTCGGCATATTACCTGTATTTCAGGTAGGTAATATGGAGTCAAGGAGCGTCTCATAATGTGAGATTCACGAGTAGTCCGTCGACACGGGCGCTGGAGTTTCGTCAGGCCGCGCACGCCCAGGCCGATTTCGAGGACGCGTGCACCGCGCGGTCGGCGACTGATCCCGTGCCACAGTCCCCGGCATCACGGAGTCTGGCTTCGGCCTGTGGCCGGCTCAGGTAGCGGAGCAACGTGAGCGTGGGCACGAAGTCGAGCCACCCACGTGGGCGCCAGCGACGCGGCTTCGCCGTAGTCATCGCAGGACCCGCGGTTGCCTGCCAGAGCGTGGCAGCGAGGGCGTCGGTGGCGGTCACGATGTCGAGCTCATTGCGGGAGCCGATCCGGCATTACGTCGAGAGCGCAACCGACGGTCCCACGATGGCCGGCAGTGGCAGCTGATCACACTCTGACCTCTTGCTGCAATGGAAGGGGCGGCGCACCTGGGGAGAGACAGTCCGCGATGCTCCGTTCTTGTCTGATCGCTGACGCCCTGGAACCCTCCGACCGGCAGGCCTGAAGCCATAGGGACCGGCCAGGACGCCAGACGCGCCGTCAGAGTCGCGGACGAGCCGCGCTGATCACCTCGTTCTCAGGAACGCGGAGGGCGTTGACCGACGTCTTGCGCCGCAGGGGAGAAACCGAGCGATTCGTATAGGCGGATCGCGTTGGTTTACTCGCCACGGCCTGCAGGAACGGAATCTCCCCTCGGCCGGATGCTCGCGGCGACCGCCAGGATCAGGCGGGAGGCTAGGCCCTGGCCTCGGAACGCGGCGTCGGTGCAGACGGCACTGATCTCGGTCCAGCCGGTCGGGTGCAGCCGCTCCCCCGCCATGGCGACCAGTGTGCCGTGGCGGCGGATGCCGAGGTAGGTACCGAGTTCGACGGTGCGCGGGAGAAAGGGGCCCGGCCGAGTGCGTTCGGCGAGGTTGAGCAACTCGGGCGCGTCGACCGCGGTCAGCCGCACCGCCTCCCCGTCGGGCGCGCCGGATACTGCGGCGCCCGGCATCTGGACACCTGGCACGACCTGTACTACTTCCCAGCCGGGCCGGGGGCAAGGTCGTGGCACCGGCCACGATGGCACCTGGGCCCGCGAACGCGGCGATGTCGTCCCATTCGGCGACCGACGGCTCACTTCCGACGGCCAGGAAGGGAGACATGTCGGCCGGGTAGCGCCGGACGGCGCCCCGCGCACTTCAGCCAGATGCAGCCCGGTGAGCGAGGCCCATGTGGGACCGCTTCTTCACCGGATCCGGGCTGGCCACCTGGGCGTATCACCGGCCCGCGAGGCCGACGTGCGCACTGGACAGTTGCCGTCACTCCGTTTGGATCTGCGGCTGAAGTGCGTGTTGAGGTGACCGGACTGGAGGCGGCGAGCCTAAGCCGACACCGATGTGGCCGGCTGCCGCAGGGTGGGACAGCGTCGCGAACGTGGAGCCCGATCACCGTTCCTCGGAGATTCCGGTAAAACCTACCGTTATTATGGGTATGTCTGAAGGGTGCCGTTAAGTCTCCGAAGGCCTCTTCCTCTTCGCCTTCAGGGAGGAGACGAGATGCCCCTTCCGCGGCCCACGGCGCCTTGTTGTGCGGTCTCATTCCGTCTTTCACTCGATCTTCATGGAGGTTGCCGTGTCCGAGTCAGCTGAGGCGCCAGGACCGTCGGCGCAGGGAACGCATCCGGCCGAACCACGGCTGCCGTCGAGAGGCGGTGGCCGTCGGCGTCTGGTGTGGATCGCCGCCGTCGCGGTGGTCGTGGTCGCCGCGTTGGTGGTCGGGCTCATCCGGTCCTTCGCGGGCGGCGACGACGGCCCGCAGACGGTGCGAATCGGCGTGACGGACGCGTCGCAGCCGTACTGGAAGACCTTCTCCGATCTGGCCGAGAAGCGGCTCGGGGTAACGGTCGAGCTCGTGAACTTCAGCGACTACAGCCAGCCGAACCCGGCGTTGAAGGAGAAGCAGCTGGACCTCAACCAGTTCCAGCACATCCAGTATCTGGCGAACTACAACGTCACCGCGCATGACGACCTGGAACCGATCGGCTCGACCGCGGTGTATCCGCTGCCGTTGTACTCGCTGAAGTACAGTGCGCCGTCGGCACTGCCCGAAGGTGCCAAGGTCGCGATCCCCAACGATGCGATCAACGAGGCCCGCGGCCTGCTGGTCCTGCAGGCGGCGGGTCTGCTGACCTTGAAGGACGGCGGCACGGCGTTCTCCGCCACCACCGACATCCAGACGCACAAGGTGGACGTGGTCACGCTGGACGCGTCCCAGACCGCCGGTGCGTTGCAGAACGGATCGGTCGCCGCGGCGATCGTGAACAACAACTTCGCGACCGCGGCGAAGCTGGCGACGACGAACGCGATCTTCCAGGACGACCCGGCCAGTTCGAGCGCCGCGCCGTACGTGAACGCCTTCGTCGCGCGGGCCTCCGACAAGGACAACTCCACGTACCTGAAACTGGCCGCGCTCTACCACGACCCTGCGGTGGAGGCGGGCGTGCAGAAGGCCAACAGCGGTACGGCGGTCTTCCGCACGGTGCCGCCGGAGCAGTTGCAGTCCGAGTTGGCGACGGTCGAAAGCCAGGCCAGGGCCGCACAGCAGTAGGTGCTTCACCGCCTGCCGGGGTCAAGGGAAGATGAGGAGGCCGATGTCCACCGAGACCGGGCCGGTGATCGAGCCGGCGCAGATGCCTGACGGCGTGCGGGTACCCGGCGACGTGCACGTGCGCTTGGAGCATGTTGAAAAGACCTTTCCGGGCAGGGGGCGCCGTGGCGTGCCGCAGACGGCGCTCAAGGACGTCGACCTGGAGATCCGGCGGGGCGAGGTTTTCGGGATCATCGGTTACTCCGGTGCCGGCAAGAGCACACTGCTGCGGTTGATCAACGGCTTGGAGGTTCCCAGCTCGGGGCGGGTGCTGGTCGGCGGTCACGAGCTCACGGCGCTGGGCGAGCGGGGCCGACGCGAGGTACGGCGTGACATCGGCATGGTCTTCCAGCAGTTCAACCTGTTCCGATCACGCACGGTGGCGGGCAATGTCGCCTACCCCTTGAAGGTCGCGGGGATGGGACGCGATGAGCGGGAGCGGCAGGTCGCGCGACTGCTGGACTTCGTCGGCCTGCTCGACCGCGCCCACGACCATCCCGAGCAACTCTCCGGCGGGCAGAAGCAGAGGGTCGGCATCGCCCGCGCCCTGGCCACCGAGCCGTCCCTCCTGCTCGCCGACGAGGCGACCAGCGCGCTGGATCCGGAGACGACCGGCGAGGTGCTCGCCCTGCTGCGCCGGGTCAACCGCGACCTCGGCGTGACGATCGTGCTCATCACCCATGAGCTGGACGTCATCCGGGCGGTCGCCGACCGGGTCGCGGTGCTCGACGCCGGACGGGTCGTCGAGACCGGCAGCGTGTACGACGTCTTCGCGCGCCCGCGGACCGAGGCGGCCGCCCGCTTCACCGGAACGACTCTGCGCGACCGCCCGTCACCGGCGACCCTGGCACGGCTGCGCGCCGCCCACTCCGGCCGTCTCGTGACCGTCCGGGTCCGCGACCGGGCGGGGTTCCAGACCCGCCTGGCGCGTACGTTCCTGGACCATCAGGTCGCCGCGGAGATCGTCTTCGGAGGCATCAGCGAGCTGCAGGAACGTCCGGTCGGTGGTCTGACCTTCGAGCTGACCGGCCCGGACGGGGCCGTGGACACCGCACTCGCGGCGCTGCGCGCCGACGGGGTCGACCTGATCGAGGAGCCGGAGTGATCAACGACTGCCAAGTCGACGCCGGCGTCGTGACCGAGAAGAGCGAGTGAGATGCACGAGTTCCTCACCAACCTGGCCGTCTACCGCGAGGCGATCCGGCAGACCTTCTATATCGTCCTCATCTCCGTCTCCGTCGGCGGGCTGCTCGGACTGGGCCTCGGCCTGATGCTCTACGCGACCCGCCCCGGCAGCCTGTCGGCGAACCGGCCCGTGTTCGTGCTCGTGAACCTGTTGGTCAATGTGGTGCGGCCCATCCCGTTCGTCATCTTCCTGACCGCGATACAGCCGATCATGCTGCACACCATCGGCACCACCATCGGGACGAACGCGGTCACCTTCGCGCTGTCACTGTCCGCGGCGTTCGCGGTGAGCCGGATCATCGAGCAGAACCTTCTCACCGTCGATCCCGGCGTGATCGAGGCCGCCCGCGCGGCCGGCGCCCGTCCGATCAGCATCCTCGTGACCGTGCTGATTCCCGAGGCTCTCGGCCCGATCATTCTCGGATACACCTTCATCTTCGTCGCCGTAGTCGACATGTCGGCCCAGGCCGGGTTGTTCGGGGGCGGCGGTCTGGGCGACTTCGCGATCACGTACGGCTCGCAGCGCTACAACTGGCCGATCGTCTACATCACCGTCGCCACCATCGTCGTCATCGTCCAGGCCGGCCAGTTCCTCGGCAACTGGCTCGCCCGCCGCGCCCTGCGCCGATGAGCGGCCGCCTTCCGGGCTGTCCTCCGGCCTCAGCGGAGGCATACGATAGGCGTGCAGTTGATCGTTTGCACCGACTCGAGTTCGAGGGCGGCGCTGACACTCGACCCGGTTTCGTTCACCTACTCGATACGGATAATCCGCTGTTCAGGCGGCGATGGGTGAGAAGGCACCGGCGTCTCCCTTGCGCACCGTGCTGGTGTCACCGTTGAT
>NZ_BOOP01000036.1 GCF_016863295.1 Planotetraspora phitsanulokensis | reverse complement strand
CAAAGTATTGCGGGCAATTAGAAAACATGATTTGCTAACCCGCCATGGCGCTCGACGCTGAACCGACACCGCTGCGTCCCGCCCATACCAACCAGACGGCATCCCGGACCCCCTGCCTGAGGGCTCGACGCCGACCCGTCTAGCGCGGTCGCTAGTCAGAAGGAAAATATGAGCAACACAGTCATGCGTATCCGCGTCGCGGGTGCCGTCGTCGCCACGGCGGCCGGCATCGCCGCACTCTCCGCGTGTTCCTCGCCCGCCCCGACGTCGGGTGGCGCGGCCGCGGCGGCCCCCTGCGAGCCCGCGAAGGGCAAGGTCACCCTCCAGTACTGGAACACCGTTCCGGGCATGGACCAGGTCGTCGCCCTGTGGAACAAGAACAACCCGAACATCCAGGTGGAGATGAAGAACATCTCCAACGACCAGTACGGCACCATCGGCAACGCCCTCAAGGCGGGCAACGCGCCGGAACTCGCCCAGGTCGGTTACGACGAGCTCCCCTTCCTGCGCACCCAGAACGCCTTCGTGGACGTCTCGGCCTGCGCGGACGCCACCGCGGCCAAGTCGAAGTTCGTGCCGTGGACCTGGTCGCAGACCAGCTTCGGCGACACGGGCGTGTTCGCCTTCCCGCAGGACACCGGCCCGATGGCCCTCTTCGTGCGCACCGACATCTTCGAGAAGCACCACCTCGAGATCCCCAAGACCTGGGACGAGTACGCGGCGGACGCGCAGAAGCTGCACGACGCGGACCCCAACCTCAGCATCACGTTCTTCGACCCGAACAACGCCGAGTGGTTCAACGGGCTCCTCTGGCAGAACAGCGCCAAGATGTACAACTACTCCGGTGACAACTGGCACGTCACCGTCGAGTCCGACCAGAGCAAGCAGGTCGCCGACTACTGGCAGAAGCTGATCGACGCCAAGCTCGTCCGCACCGACCTCGCCAACGGCTCGACCCCGATGTACGCCGCGTACCAGAAGAACCAGGTCGCCAGCTACGTCGGCGCCGCCTGGGGCTACAGCATGTTCCGCGACAACCTGCCCGACCAGAAGGGCAAGTGGTCGATCGTCCCGATGCCGACGTGGGGCACGAACGCCGCGTCCGGCGACTGGGGCGGATCCACCGTCGCGTTCATGAAGGGCAACACGCACCTGTACGAGTCGGTCAAGTTCAACGCCTGGCTGAACTCCGACCCGGAGGCTCTGGCGCTGGAGAACAAGCTGGGCGGCCTCTACCCGGCGGCCCTGGCCGGTTCGGCGCTTCCCGCGCTCTCCGCGGGCGTCGAGTACTACAACAACGAGAAGATCTTCGACGTCTTCGCCGACTCGTCCAAGAACATCGACACCAGCTTCACGTGGGGGCCCACGCAGAAGACGGTGAACCTGGCGCTTCAGGACGCGATGGCCAAGGCGGCGTCCGGCGACGGCAAGCTCACCGACGCGCTCTCGGCCGCCCAGGCGACCGCGCTGAAGTCGATGCAGGACCAGGCGATCCCGGCCGTGGCGGGCAACTGACCGCAGCATGGCTGACATCGCAACACGCGCGACCCGCGTGACGCCCGCGACCCGGGGCCGCCGTCATAACGGCGGCGGCCCCCGGGCGGGCGTCATCGTCGCGTTCGTGACCCCGTTCTTCCTCCCGTTCGTGCTGTTCTACCTGGTGCCGATCTGCTACGCGATCGGGCAGAGTTTCATGGCCGTGCGCCGTACCGGCGGCCAGTACGGCACGTCGTACACGACCTTCGGCGGCTTCGAGCAGTACGTGAAGGTGTTCCAGAACACCGAGTTCTGGTCCAGCATCGGGCGCATCGCACTGTTCGGCATCGTGCAGGTGCCAGTCATGCTGTTCCTCGCGCTGATCATGGCGCTGCTGCTCGACACTCCCCTGCTGAAGCTCAAGGCGTTCTTCCGCATCGCGGCGTTCATGCCGTACGCCGTGCCGGGCGTCATCGCCGCGATCATGTGGTCGTTCCTCTACTCGCCGCAACTGAGCCCCGTCGTCGACGTCCTGAAGGCCATCGGCCTCCAGCCCGACTTCCTCGGCCCGGGCGCCGTGCTGTGGTCGGCGGCGAACGTCTCCACGTGGCTCTGGACCGGTTACAACATGCTGATCATGTACTCGGCCCTGCAGGCGATCCCGCAGGAGCTCTACGAAGCCGCCAAACTCGACGGCGCGAGCAACTGGGCGATCGCGTGGAAGATCAAGGTTCCGATCATCGCGCCCTCGATCATCCTCACCACGGTGTTCTCGATCATCGGCACGCTGCAGCTCTACGCCGAGCCGGCCGTGCTGCGCCAGATCTCCTCGAACATCTCGAGCACGTTCACGCCGAACATGCTCGCCTACGCGGTGGCCTCGGGGAACAACTACCAGCAGGCCGCGGCGATCTCCGTGGTCATCGCCGTCATCACGTTCGTCTTGAGCTTCGGGTTCATGCGACTGACCTCGAAGAGGGCCGGACTGTGAACAACCAGACCCCGATCCGGGAAAGCCGCGTCAGCCGTACGGCCGCCATGGCCCTGATGTTCCTCCTGGCGATCTACTTCCTGCTGCCGATCTACTTCCTGCTCGTCGCGGCGACGAAGCCGCAGGGCGACCTCGCCTCGACCTTCGGGCTGGCGTTCTCGCACTTCAACCTGTTCGAGAACCTGAGCACCCTGTTCGGCCGCAGCGACGGCATCTTCGGCCGGTGGGCTCTCAACAGCGTGATCTACGCGGTGCTGGGCGCTGCCGTCGGAACCCTGATCTCCGCGTTGTGCGGCTACGCGCTCGCCAAGTTCAAGTTCCGGGGCCGGGAGTTCCTGTTCTCCGTCATCCTCGGCGGCGTACTCGTACCCACCACCGCGCTCGCGCTCCCGCTGTTCCTGCTGTTCTCGGCGACCGGGATCGTGAACACCTACCTCGCGGTGTTCCTGCCGAGCATCGTCAGCCCGTTCGGCGTGTATCTCGCCCGCATCTTCACCTCCGCCGCCGTCCCCGACGAGATCCTCGAGTCGGCGCGCCTGGACGGCGCCGGCGAGTTCCGCACGTTCTTCTCGGTGTCGCTCAAGCTGATGACGCCGGCGCTGGTGACCATCTTCCTGTTCCAGTTCGTCGGCATCTGGAACAACTTCTTCCTGCCGATGGTGATGCTGCAGAAGGAGTCGCTCTTCCCGATCACGCTCGGCCTCTTCGAGTGGAACGGTCAGACCGCCCGGGTCTCGCTCCTCCAGGAGTCCGTGATCACCGGTGCGCTGATCTCGATCGTGCCCGTGATCATCGTGTTCATCCTCCTCCAGCGGTTCTGGCGCACCGGGCTCGCCGCCGGCTCCATCAAGTGACTCCGTACGCTCCCCTCTCCCAGGTCTCCGACTAACAGAAGGTCCTTTCTTCCATGCAGAACTCCGCCGTCTTCGTGCCCCATTTCCATTGGGACCGGGAATGGTATGAGCCCTTCCAGGTGTTCCGGCACCGGCTTGTCGCCGCCCTCGACACCGTGCTGGAGACGGCCGAGGCGAACGCGGACTTCCGGTTCACCGTCGACGGGCAGATGGCCGCGATCGAGGACTACCTGGAGATGCGGCCGGAGAACCGCGATCGGGTCGCGGCCCTGGTCGCCGACGGCCGGCTCGCCATCGGGCCGTGGCTGATCCTGCTCGACGAGTTCCTCTGCTCCGGCGAGACCATCGTGCGCAACCTGCAGATGGGCTGGGCGGCGGCGGCCGAGCTCGGCGGCTCGATGCCCATCGGCTACCTCCCTGACATGTTCGGCCACGTCGCACAGATGCCCCAGATCCTGGCCCGGGCCGGAATCGAGCACGCGGCGCTGTGGCGCGGCGTCCCCGGCTCCGTCGACGGTCACGCCTTCCGCTGGCGCGCCCCCGACGGCTCCGAGGTGCGCACCGAGTTCCTCTTCGACGGCTACGACAACGGCCTCGACGTCCTGCTGGTGCCCGACCAGATCAGGCGCGCGCTCGGCGAGTACGCGGAGATGACGGCCGAGCGGTGGGGTGACGACCCCGTGCTCGCGATGGCCGGCACGGACCACAACGCGCCCGATCCGCAGCTCGCGGCCTGGCTGCGCCGCGCGTCCAGCGACGAGCGCGCCATCACCATCGCGACGCTCGACGAGTACATCCGCAAGCACGTGCGCGACGAGGTCTCCGCCGTGGTGACCGGCGAACTGCGCAGCCACGTCCGCGGCAACATCCTGCCGGGCGTGCTCTCTGTTCGGCTCGGGCTCAAGCAGCGGATGGCCGTCGCCGAGCGCACCGTCGACCACGCCGAGCGGGTGAACGCTCTGTGGTCCAAGCGCGACGACTCGCCGTTCCTCTCGCTCGCGTGGCACAAGATCATTGAGTCGTCCGCGCACGACTCGGTCGTCGGCTCCGGCACCGACGAGACCTGCGACCAGGTCGATGCGCGTCTCGCCGAAGCCGCCCAGGCGGCCCGGGCCGTACGGGACGCGGCGCTCGCCGAGCCCGCCGCCCTGGTGCCGAGCGACGGCTACCTGGTCGCCAACCCGCTGCCGTCCCCGCGCACGGCGTTGGTCGAGGTCGATGTCGTGGCTCCGCCCGAGGGAACCGTGCTGGTCGCGACCGCCGCCGACGGCTCCGCGAATCCCGTGCAGCTGATCTCCGAGGCCCCGACCGTGCTCAGCGACGAGCGCATGGACGCCTCGCAGCTCGAGCGTGTGCTGCGCCGCATCCACCGCCGTGAGCTCTTCGGCCGGCTGATCGACCACTACGAGCTCACCCCGGGATCGCTCGTCTTCCACCTCGCCGAGGTGCCGACCAGCGGACCGTTCGACCTGCTGATCCTGCGCCGGGAGGTCGCCGCCGCGGCCGCCGCGCATCCGGGCGAGTGGCGGGTGCTGACGCTGGAGGAGGCTCGCGCGACCGCGCTCGTGCCCGTGAACGTCCCCGCCTCCGGGCTCGCGAGCTTCCGGGTCGATCCGAGCGAGCAGGCGGCCGCGCTGTCGGCGGCGCTCGCCCCGGCGACGGCGACGGACCGCGCGCTTTCGAACGGACTGGTCGAGGTCGAGGTCGCCGCCGACGGCACTCTGGACGTGACCGGGGCCGACGGCACCGTGCTGCGCGGAGTCGGCCGCCTGGTCGACGGCGGTGACCGCGGCGACAGTTACAACTACGCTCCCCCGGCCCACGACGTGCTCGTGTCGGAGCCGGCGGAGGTCGTCGTCGAGCTCCTCGAGAACGGCCCGCTGCGTTCGAGGATGCGGATCACCCGCGTCTACGAATGGCCCGCCGCGCTCTCCTCGGATCGGGACCTGCGCGGCGGCGGGACCGTGCCGACCCCGGTGGAGACGCTCGTCGAGGTGCGTGCCGGCGAGCCGTTCGTGCGCGTCTCCACGTCGTTCCTGAACCAGTCGGCCGACCACCGGCTGCGCTTCCACGTGCCGCTGCCCGAGGCCGCGGCCGTGTCCGCCTCCGCCGGGCAGTTCGCCGTCACCGAGCGCGGGCTCACCGCCGAGGGAGGCTGGGGCGAATACCCGATCCCGACCTTCCCCGCGAGTACGTTCGTGTCGGCCGACGCCGCCAACGTGCTGCTCGACCACTCCACGGAGTACGAGCTCGTCGGCGAAGGCTCCGAACTCGCCATCACCCTGCTGCGCGCGATCGGCTCGATCAGCGTCAACATCCATCCGTTCCGGGACGAGCCCGCGGCGTCCGAGATCCCCGCGCCGGGCGCGCAGGATCTCGGCATGCGCATCGAGAACCGGTTCGCCGTCGTGCCCTCGGCGACCGGCTGGCAGGGCGCGAACGCGGTCGCCCTCGCCGAGGAGTTCCGCAACGACGTGCTGGTCGTCCGCGGGACCGGACCCGCCGAGGGGCAACTGCCCCCCGACGTGACCGGCGTGCGGGTCGAAGGCGCGCACATCCTCGTCTCGAGCATCCGCCGCGTCGCCGACGGCACCGAGGTCCGGGTGACCGCGATGAGCGACACCGGGTCGACCGTCCGGGTGACCGGCGCGTTCACCGAGGCCACCACGGTCGACCTGCTCGGCCGTCCGCTCTCCTCGACGCCGGTGGCGGACGGGCTCGAGCTCTCCCTCGGCCCGTGGGAGATCCGGACGATCGTGGTCCGCTAGATACCAGGTCCTCCGCACGATGCCGGGTGATCGAGGGCATCGCCGCTCTCGATCACCCGGCTCGGCGAAAGCAGTCGGCGTTCGAATCCCCTGTCATCGAGAAGGAGTCGTGACCTCGTGCCCTCCCACCGCACCGCGTATGTTTCGGACACCGCACCAGGGCGCGGCGCGCTGCGCGCGGCCCGCTCGTGGCTGCACTCGGACGCCCCCTCTCTTTCTCTCAATGGGAGCTGGCGGTTCCGCCTGTCGCCGACGGCGCCGGTGACAGAGGACTTCGCGGCCGAGGGCTTCGACGACAGCGGCTGGAACGGCATGCCGGTGCCCGCCCACTGGGTGCTCCAGGGTGACGGAGCCTACGGCCGGCCGATCTACACGAACGTGCAGTACCCGTTCCCGATCGACCCGCCGTACGTACCGGACGACAACCCCACCGGCGACTACCGCCGCCACTTCGACGTGCCCGCCGACTGGTCGGACGCCGAGCGCGTCGTGCTGCGGTTCGACGGCGTCGAGTCGCTTTTCAAAGTCTGGGTGAACGGCGACGAGATCGGCAGCGCCAGTGGCAGCCGGCTCGCCCACGAGTTCGACGTCACATCGTCCGTGCGCCCGGGCGACAACGTCGTCGCCGTACGAGTGCACCAGTGGTCTGCGGCCAGCTACCTCGAGGACCAGGACCAGTGGTGGCTGCCGGGCATCTTCCGCGACGTCACTCTGATCGCACGGCCGGCCGGAGGCATCGAGGACCTCTGGCTGCGCACCGGGTTCGACGACGGGTTCGGACGGATCGACACGGAGATCACGGCCGGCCCGGATGCGTTCCCGGTCACTCTCCGCATACCCGAACTCGGCGTCGAGCAGGTCTGGGCGACGGCGGCGGACGTCGCCCCGCTCGAGGTCGGCGGCGTGGAGCCCTGGTCGGCCGAGCAGCCGCGCCTGTACGACGTCACCGTGTCGACGGCCGCGGAGAGCATCGCCCTGCGCGCGGGTTTCCGCACGGTCAAGATCCGCGGCGACCGGTTCCTGGTCAACGGCCGCCGCGTCGTGTTCCACGGGATGAACCGCCACGAGACCCACCCCGAGCGCGGCCGCGTCTTCGACGAGGAGCACGCTCGCGAGGACCTGGCCCGCATGAAGCGGTTCAACGTGAACGCGATCCGGACCAGCCACTACCCGCCGCATCCACGGCTGCTCGACCTCGCCGACGAGCTCGGATTCTGGGTCATCCTCGAGTGCGATCTCGAGACGCACGGCTTCGGCGACCTCGACTGGGCCGGCAATCCCAGCGACGACCCCGCGTGGCGTGAGGCGTACCTGGACCGCGTCCAGCGCACCGTCGAACGGGACAAGAACCATCCCAGCATCGTGATCTGGTCCCTCGGCAACGAGGCGGGAACCGGCGCCAACCTCGCCGCGATGTCGGCGTGGGTCCACGCCCGCGACACCGGCCGGCCCGTGCACTACGAAGGCGACTACGCTGGCGAATACACCGACGTCTACTCGCGTATGTACGCGTCGGTGCTCGAGACCGAGCAGATCGGGACCGACGGCTCGCGCGCGCCGCTGATGGGCTGCACGCCCGCGCAGGGCGCCAGGCAGCGCACCAAGCCGTTCCTGCTCTGCGAGTACGTCCACGCGATGGGCAACGGGCCGGGGGCGATCGACCAGTACGAGGCGCTCGTGCACGAGCATCCGCGGCTGCACGGCGGCTTCGTCTGGGAATGGCGCGACCACGGCATCCTGGCGACGACCCCGGACGGCACGCCCTACTACGCGTACGGCGGCGACTTCGGAGAGGTCGTGCACGACGGCAACTTCGTCATGGACGGGATGGTGCTGAGCGACGACGTCCCGACTCCGAGCCTCCACGAGTTCAAGGCGGTCGTGCAGCCGGTCCGCTTCGCCTTCGACGGCGACGAGGTCGCGATCACCAACCTGCGGCACTCGGCTGACACCTCTGACCTGCGCTTCCGCTGGCGCGTCGAGCACGACGGGACCCTCGTGGACTCCGGGGAGCTGGAGGTCCCGGTCGTCGCGGCAGGCGAGTCGGCGCGTGTGCCGCTTCCGCGGATCCCGGTGGCGCGGGACTCGGAGACGTGGCTCACCGTCGACGCGGTGCTGGCGGCCGGGACGGCGTGGGCGGGCGAAGGACACGTGATCGCGACCGCCCAGCTGGACCGATCGGCACGTCGTCCCGTGCCCGCAGTCCGGCGCGAGACCGATTGGCGGCCGAACGACGGAACGCTGACGCTGGGGATCGCCGAGTTCGCCGGCGGGTCTCTCGTGCGCCTCGCCGGCCGCGATGTGGCGGGCCCGCGCTTGGAGCTGTTCCGCGCGCCGACCGACAACGACGAAGGCGCGACCGATGAGGTCAAGGAGAGCGACGCGAGCGTCCCCGGGGTCTCCAACGCCGAGCTGTGGCGTCGCCTCGGCCTCGACCGGCTGACCACGCGACTGCTGTCCGTCGAGCGCGCCGCGGCGGCCCTGCGGACGATCTCCAAGGTCTCCGCGGCGAACTCCGCCCTGTCTGTGATCGTGGAGTCCGTCTGGTCGCTCGTGGGCGACGAACTCGAGTTGCGCGTGGAGATCGAGCCTTCGAGGGGCTGGCTGACGGTGTGGCCGCGGATCGGGATCCGGTTCGACCTGCCCGACGGCGCGGCTCCCGTGGACGGCGCCGAGTGGTTCGGCCTCGGCCCGCTCGAGTCCTACCCGGACAGTCTCCGCGCGGCGCGCACCGGCCGTTTCTCCGCCACGATCCGCGACCTCTCCGTCGACTACGCGCGGCCACAGGAGACCGGGCACCGGTCGCAAGTGCGGGAGCTGACGCTGACGAGCACCGGCGCCGAGGTGCTGCGCATCACGGCCCTCCCGGACACGCACGGACGCCGCCCCGGCTTCACGCTCAGCCGCCACACCCCGCAGCAGATCGCACGGGCCGGGCACCCGTTCGAGCTTCCGGACTCGGCGGCGAGTCACCTGATCGTCGATGCCGCCCAGCACGGGCTGGGCTCACGGGCCTGCGGCCCGGACGTGTGGCCCGAGTTCGCGCTTCGCCCAGAGGCCCGCACGATCAGGCTGCGCATCGCGGCAGGCTAGCCGCGCGGTCCACTCCGCCTCCATGGCGCCGCGTGTGCCGCGGCGCCCTGGAGGCCCTGCGGGTCGCGGCGCCGTGGAGGCCTGCGGCTCCGATCTCCCCGAGGCCGTCGCGGTCACAGTGCGATGGTCAACGCGGAGATCTTGTCGCCGTCGACGGTGAAGTCGAACCTCAGCACGACGGGGCTGCCGGGGAAGTCTCCCCCGACCTCGACGGACACCAGCGTCCGGCCGTCGTTCTCCGCCACGTCTCTGACGTCGTAGGTCGCGCGGACCTTCTTGCTCGCCTCGTCGTTCCACGCCCGGACGACTGCCGCTCCCTGATACCGCTTCCCGTCATCGACGATCACCGCGTCCTCGGTGAGCGTGGCCACGAGGGCGTCGCCGTCATGGGCGCGCTTGGCGCGCAGGTACGCGGCGACGGGTTCCGGCAGAGACGGTGACGACATGGTCGGCTCCTTTGAATCGTTGCTGGCCCGGCCGGTCATCTCGAGCAATATCGACCGATACGAGCACTACATGCTGGAATGTAGCACCTGTAGCGCTATATTTGTTATATGAGTGCCCGTACCAAGTCGAGCGTGACGCGTGACCGGCTCCTGCTCGCCGCCGCACAACTCCTGCACGAGTCTCCGGGCAAGACGGTCTCCACCCGGGCCGTCTGCGAACGCGCGGGGGTGCAGGCGCCCACGCTCTACCACCATTTCGGCAGCAAGCAGGGGCTGCTCGACGCGGTCGTGAACTACGGCTTCACCCAGTACGTCCAGGGCGGCGAACCCGGCGACACCGGGGACGGCGAGATGGGCCGCGATCCCGTCGCCCGCATCCGCAGGGGCTGGGACGACCACGTCAGGTACGGTCTGGACCACCCGTCGTTCTACGTCCTGCTCTACGGCCAGATCGAGCCCGGAGTCCCCTGCACCTTGACCTCCCGCGCCGAGGCCATGCTGCTCGACCTGCTCACCGCCGTGGCCCGCGAGGGCCGGCTCCGCGTCAGCCCCGCGGAGGCCGCCCGCCAGATCGCGGCCGCCAACGTCGGCGTCACGCTCAGCCTGATCGCCCGGCCGGACGGCGACGTCGACCTCGGGACCTCTCACCAGGTGCGCGAGGCCCTCATCGACGCACTCATCACCGACGCCTCCGCGCCCGCGGAGGACGGATCCGCGCCCACGATCAGAACTCTGGCCATCGCGCTGTCGGCCGCGCTCGAGGGCGGTACGACCGCACTGAGCACCGGCGAGTCGACCATGCTCCGAGAGTGGCTGCACCGCCTCGCCGATCAGTCCCCCGCCGGCTGAGGCCGGACGATCACACGGATGTGTGGATGCGAGGCCTTTAGCCCGTTAACTCTCGTATCTGCATGCCATTCTGACGGAAGATGCGTGTAGGGAACTGACCTATCGGGCAGATTATCTGGGCGGCTGTGGCCGTCCGCGTCCACGCGACCGGACGGCCGGACATCCGTACGAGAGGGAGGCGGCATGCGACCGGCTTCGATCGACGCGTCCGGCGCTCTCGCCGGGCAGGTACGGCTGGCCGGCGACCTGCGAGTTCCCCGGGTGATCGGCGTCGACGACCTGCGAACGCTGCCCGGCCGTGATGTCGAGGTCGGATTCCTGTGCCGCAAGTCCGGGGTCCGGCGGCACCGTTTCGCGGGTCCGCTGCTCCTTGACGTGCTCCGGGCGGCGGAACCGGACTTCGATCCCGCCGAGCGCAAGGACCGCCTGCGATTCCTCGTGTCCGTCCTCGGGCGTGACGGGCATCGGGCGGTGTTGTCCTGGGGCGAGATCGATCCCGAGTTCGGCAACGTCCCGGCGGTGCTCGGTCTGCACATGGACGGACGGGACCTGGGCGAGCACGGGCCCCATCTCGTGGTCCCCGGCGACCGCTGCGGAGGCAGGCACGTGAGCGAGGTCGTCGAGGTGCGCGTCAGCGCCGACGACCTGCTGTGGGCCCGGGACCGCCCGCAGACGTAGCCCGCCCCCGGCGGCGCGCCCCTGGCGAGGAGTCCCCGTAAGTCAGGTCAGGCGGGATAGGCGTGGGTCTCGGTGGCCTTGACCGCCGCCCAGACCTGCTGCCCCGCGGTCAGGTCGAGGTCCGCCACGGCGGCCGGGGTGATGTCGGCGGCCGCCGTGATCGGGCCCTCCAGATGGACGCGGACATTGTCGCCGTGGCGCTCAATACCCTCGATCCTGGCCTGCCAGAGGTTGCGCGGCGTCCCGTCGGGACGGGTACGGAAGAGCGCGACGGCGGAGGGCGGGAAGGCGATGAACACCGGGCCGTGGATCCGCTCGGTGACGCTGAAGATCACGTCCCCGACGGTGACCTGCTGCTCGTCCGCCACCCCTCGGTAGAGGTTGAGCCCGACCAGGCGGGCGACGTAGTCGGTGCGCGGCCTGCGGGCCACCTCGGCGGGCGGGCCCTGCTGCACCACCGCGCCGTTCTCGATGACGACGAGGTGGTCGGCCAGCACCATCGCGTCCAGCGGGTCATGGGTGACCAGGATCGTTGCGCCGTCGAAGTCGCCGAGATGGCGCCGCAGCCGCGACCGGATCTCCAGTCGCGTGTGGGCGTCGAGCGCGGCCAGGGGCTCGTCGAGCAGCAGCAGCCGCGGCTCGACCGCCAGGGCTCGCGCGAGTGCGACCCGCTGCGCCTGGCCGCCGGACAACTGGCGGGGCCTGTCCGCGGCGTGCTCCGCGAGGCCGACCCGCTCCAGCCACGCGCCGGCCGTACGGCGGGCGTCGTGCTTCGACGCGCCCTGGCAGCGGGGGCCGAAAGCGACGTTGTCGAGGGCGGACAGGTGCGGGAAGAGCAGATAATCCTGGAAGACCACGCCGATCGGGCGGCGCTCGACCGGCAGGGTGTGCAGGGCACCGCCGTCCAGGGTGATGTGCCCACCGGACAGCGGGGTGAGCCCGGCGAGCGCGCGCAGCGCCGTCGTCTTGCCCGCGCCGTTGGGGCCGAGCAGCGCGATGACCTGGCCCGCGTCCGCGGCCAGCTCGATGTCCAGGCGGAACCGGGGACGTTCGACGACCAGGTGCGCCCGCAGTTGCGGCAGTCCGCGCCCGGGATCCCGCTCACTCTCGCTCACGCGCTGGTCACCCACCGATCGCGCAGTCCCGCCAGGATCGCCACCGACACGAGGAGCAGGAGCAGGCTGAGGACGATCGCGGCATCCGGTTCGGTCTCCAGCGCGAGGTAGACGGCGAGGGGCATGGTCTGCGTCCGGCCGGGGAAGTTCCCCGCGAAGGTGATCGTGGCGCCGAACTCCCCGAGGGCGCGGGCCCAGCACAACACGGCGCCCGCCACGATCCCCGGTGCGATGAGCGGCATGGTGACCCGCCGGAAGACGACCCAGCGGGAGGCCCCCAGCGTGGCCGCGGCCTCCTCGTAACGCAGGTCGGCCGCGCGCAGCGCCCCCTCCACGCTGATGACCAGGAAGGGCATCGCGACGAACGCCTCGGCGACCACGACCCCCGCCGTCGTGAACGGGAGGGAGATGCCGAACGCGGACTCCAGCCACTGGCCGACCAGTCCGCGCCGGCCGAGGACCAGCAGCAGTGCGACGCCGCCGACGACGGGCGGCAGGACGAGCGGGATGGTGACCAGCGCGCGCACCAGCCGCCTGCCGGGGAAGGACACGCGTGCCAGCAGCCACGCGAGCGGCACACCCAGCACCAGGCAGACGGCGGTGGCGATGGTCGCGGTGACCAGTGACAGCCGCAGGGCCTCCAGGACCTGCGGCTCGGCCAGCCGCTCCGGCATCGTCGACCACGGAGCCCGGACGAGGAGCCCGGCGAGGGGCAGGACCAGGAAGGCCATGCCCACGACGGCGAGCACCATGAGCGTCCAGGGGACGCGCCCGGTCCCGGGCCTGTCGCGCCGGCTCCGTGGTTTGAGCGGGAGCGGTCGTGTCACGTCAGGTCAGGCGGCTTCGAATCCGGCCTTGACCAGCACGTCCTTGCCCTGCTGCGAGAGCACCAGGTCGACGAACTTCTTGGCCAGGTCCGGAGCGGGGGCCTTGGTCAGCGGCGCGATCGGGTAGTCGTTGATCGCCTTGTCGGCCTCGGGGAAGTCGATGCCCGTGACCTTGCCGCCGGCGGACAGCACGTCGGTCTTGTAGACGAGCGCCGCGTCGACCTCGCCGAGCTCGACCTTGGTCAGCGTGGCCTTGACGTCCTGCTCCAGTGTGACGGGGGTGACCTTCAGCCCCGCGGCGTCCAGCGCCTTGATCGCCGCCGCGCCGCACGGCACCTGCTCGGCGCACAGCGCCACCTTGACCTTGGAGTCGGTGAGGTCCTTCAGCTCGTCGACCTTGGCGGGGTTGTCCGGCGGCACCGCGATCTCCAGCTTGTTGCGCACGAACGTGGTCGGCGCGGCGGCCATCGAGGCGTCGGTGACGGTCTTCATCGTGGCCGGGCTGGCCGCGGCGAAGACGTCGGCGGGGGCGCCCTGCGTGATCTGCTGCGCCAGGGTGGCGCTCGATCCGAAGTTGAACGTCACCTTCACGCCCGGGTTGGCCGCCTCGAAGGTCTTTCCAAGCTCGGTGAAGGTCTCGGTGAGGGAGGCGGCCGCGAACACGGTCAGCGCGGACGACGACGCGGACGAGGCCGCGGGAGACGCCGACGCCGAGGTGCCCGGTTCGTCGGAACCGCAGGCCGACAGGCCCGAGACGAGCGCTAAAGCGACGGGGGCCGCGACGGCCCACCGGGTAAGACGCCTGAGCACGGGAACTCCTTCATGGGTCAGGTACGCGCGTGGTCGGGGATCTCCACGACGACGTTGGTGGACTTGATGACCGCGATGGCCACGGCGCCGACCTCCAGGCCGAGCTCGTCGGCCGCCTGGCGGCTCATGAGCGAGACCACCCGGAACGGCCCGGCGGCGATCTCCACCTGAGCCATCACCGCGTCCCTGATCACCTCGGTCACGATCCCGCGGAAGCGGTTGCGGGCCGACGACAGCCCCGAGCCGTCCTCCGTGTCGATCTGGGAGCGCGCGAACGAGGCCAGATCCGCACCGTCCACCATCCGGTGGCCGTGGTCGTCACGCTGCGCGGGCAGACGGCCAGCGTCGACCCAGCGGCGGACGGTGTCCGCGCTGACGCCGAGCAGCGCGGCGGCTTCGCTGATCCGGAACGTGGTCACGGCAGTCACCATACCTTCGAAAATACAAGATTCAATCGACGGAAGTCCGTGCATGAGCAAGGGTGATCAGGTTGTTAGCATTGCATCTGCGATACACGCCGCTCTGATCCTCCCCCTCCCGTGCCTGTACAGACCGTACGGGTGGCGCGGGCCAGGGGCGACGTCGCACCACCCGCCGAGGTCAGTCCTCCACCGCGAGGATCACATCGGAGGCCTTGACCATCGCGATCACCTGACCGCCCCGGGCCAGGCCCAGTTCCTTGGCGGCCTCCACGGTGATCGCGGCCACCAGGCGCACTCCGCCTGCGTCCAGTTCGACGTTCGCGGTGGCCTCTCCATGGGTTATGGCGGTCACCCGGGCGGGGATCTTGTTCCGCGCGCTCAGTCGCATGACGCTCTCCTTGATCACAACATCGAAAGGCCGCGCCGGTCGGCCCGGTGCGGCTTGTCCCGACGTTAGGCCACACCGTCACCGCCAAGAAGCCGCCACGACGCCGCGACCAGCGGCTTTGCGCACCCCTGCCTCTCGCTGACGCACCCGGCGCACACCTTCGGCGCGTGGCGCACAGCCTCAGCGCGTGGGCCGCAGACCGCGCAGGAGGGTCTCGACCGTGCCCGAGACGACCACGTCGTCGGACCGGTCGCCGATCATGCCGCCGGTGATGATCGTGGCGAGGCCCTGAATGGTGGCCAGCAGCGCCATCGCGACCCGGTCGGGGTCCGCGTCGTCGATCTCCCCGGCGGCCTGCGCCCCGGCGATGAGAGCCACCGGCGCCGCGAACGCCCGCTCGCCGGCCTCCAGGAGTTCGGGGGCGTCGGGGCGGTCCTTGCGCGCGAACATCAGCGCCAGCATTGCCGGATGGGCCGTCGCGAACCGGACGTAGGCGCGCACGAACGCGAGCAGCCGGTCGGCGAACGGGCCCTCGGCCTCGCCCAAAGCCGCGCCCAGTTCGCGCCCGAGCCGCTCGAGGCCGAGAACGGCCAGCGCGTCCAGCAGCGCCTGCTTGTCGGGGAAGTGCTGACGGGGCGCGCCGTGGCTCACGCCGATCTCGCGGGCCAGTTCCCGCAGGGACAGCCCCTGGACGCCGGTCGTCTCCAGCTTGCGCTCGGCGGAGACGAGCAGCTCGGCGCGCAGGTTGCCATGGTGGTAACGCGGGGTCGCCTGTGCCATGCCCCACAACCTACTCCGGGTCTAGCCATTGACTACATTTCTAGACACTGACTAGATTCTAGGCAGTGACTACATTGCGAGAGAGGGCACTGCCATGACGTCCAGAACCTGGTTCATCACCGGTGCGACATCGGGGTTCGGATATGAGCTCACCACGCTCCTGCTCGCCAGAGGCGACCGTGTCGCGGCGACCGGCCGCCGGATGGACGCCCTGGAACCGCTCGTGGCCCGGTACGGCGACCGCTTGTGGAGGGCGCACCTGGACGTGACCGACGCCGACGCGATCCGCCGCGTGGTCGGCGAGGCGTTCGCCGCCTTCGGCCGGATCGACGTGATCGTCTCCAACGCCGGTTTCGGCGTGCTCGGCGCGGCCGAGGAGGTCTCCGACGAGCTCCTGCGCCGCCAGATCGAGGTCAACCTGATCGGCGCGATCCAGCTCACCCGGGCCGCGGTGCCGTACCTGCGGGCGCAGGGCGGCGGGCGGATCGTGCAGATGTCCAGCTCCGGCGGGCAGGTACCCGACCCGGGCATGAGCCTGTACAACGCGACCAAGTTCGGCGTCGAGGGGTTCTTCGAGTCGGTCGCCATCGAGCTCGCGCCGTTCGGAGTCGAGGTCACCCTCGTCGAGCCGGGCGGAGCGCGGACCGACTTCAACCGCAATCTCGCGGTCGCCGACCCGATCGACGCGTACGGCACGGGCATCCTGGGCCGGATCCGCGGCATGCTGGGCGGCGACGCCGACCCGGACCTTCTCCGCAGAGCCGTCGCGGGCGACCCCCGCAAAATCGCCGGCGCTGTCGCCGACTCGGTCGAGACGAACCCCGCACCGAGGCGGCTCACGCTCGGCGCCAACGCCTACGAGGCGATCGAGGCGGCCCTCCTGGAGAGGCTGTCGGCGTTGCGGGCGCAGCGCGGCCTTGCCTACGGCACCGACGCGGACGACGTCGTCGCCGAGCGCGCGGGGGCTCCGGTCATCTGACCCTGGCCGGCCGCGCCGGGGCGACGGCGGGAACCCGCAGGTGCTCGTAGACGATGCTGGTGCGCACGTCCGCCACCTCGGGCCGTTCGGTGAGCCTGTCGATGACGAACGCGTACAGGCTGTCGTTGCCGGGGACGGCGACGTGGATCAGGAAGTCCTCCGTCCCCGACACCACGAAGACGCCAATCGTCTCGGGCAGCCCGCTGACCCAGTTGCGGAAGGCCTCGATGGCGCGCCGCGAGGGCGGGCGGATCCGCACGGCGATCAGCGCCTGGACCGGACGCCCGATCTCCGCGAGGTCGACGTCGAGCGTCGCCCCCCGGATGACGCCTCGCTGGCGCAGGGCCCGCGTCCGGTCGAGCGCGGTGGTCGGCGACACCCCCACAGCCGCGGCGACGTCGCGGTTGGTGCGCCGTGCGTCGTGCTGCAGTTCCCGCAGGATCGCCGTATCTAGTTCGTCCAGGTCAGCCATATCGGCAGCCTAGCCGAATTAAGTACGGATCAGATTGGCAGCGCCTGCACTTGTGCCTAGCCTGATGCCGAGATTTCGTATATCAGCGAAGGAGTGGGGTCGAGTGAACGATGCGGCGCCGGCGGTCGGATACGCGCCGGAGGAGATCCTTACGGGAGAGCCGACGCGCTCGGCCCGGCTGAAGTGGGTGGTCGTCGTCGCCGAGACGTTGCCGGCAGGCCGGATCGTCAACGCCGCAGTCTGCGTGGCCGCGGCCACGGCGGCCGGGGTGCCCGGGCTCCTCGGTCCGGACGCCGAGGACGCGGCCGGAAATCTCCATCCCGGCCTTCCCTGGGCAGGTTGCACGATCCTGGGGGCGTCGTCGTCCCGGATGGCGGAGCTCAGGGCCAAGGCGGCCGTCTCGGAGGGGGTGTTCGTGGCCGACATGCCGAGCCTCGCCCAGCTCGTCCGCGTCTACGACGGATTCCTCGAGCGGATGTCCGCTGCGGAGGCCGCCGAACTGGACTACTGCGCGGTCAGCGTCATCGGCCCCCGCAAAACCGTCGACCGCCTCGTGCACGGGCTCTCGTTGCTCGCATGAAGGTCAACCGGCGGCGGGTGTGACCGCGGGGATAGGCGACTCCGGTGAGCTTCTCGGACACGTCCCACAAGCGCGCGGCGTCCGCGTCGTCCAGGGCGCGCCTGGGCGCTCTGGCCGGGGCCGGTCCACCGGTGAGTTCGCCGAACCCGTCCGGCCCGTAGTAGGCGCCCCCTCTGGCCTCGGGGCTGACGGCCGCGTGGAGGATCGGCAGGATGCCGGTGGGCACCTGCTGCCACAGTCCCGGGATCCGGTACAGGATGCCGTACATCAGGCGCGTGCGCGTGACGGCGGCGCCGCCGTGCGTGGGGCCGGTGAACTGCAGGTTGGTGATCGTGGCGCCGGGATGGGCGGCGTTGCTGAGGATGCCCCACCCGGCCTCTTCGCTGCGGCGGTGGAGCTCCCGGGCGAACAACAGGTTCGCGATCTTGGATCCGCCGTAGGCGCGCTGCGGGCGGTACCTCTCGCTCTGCAGGTCGCCGAAGTCCAGCCGGCCCCACCAGGTGGAGATGCTGCTGACCGTGGTCACACGAGGCGCCTCCGCGGCGCGCAGCAACGGCAGCAGGTGCCCGGTCAGTGCGAAATGCCCGAGATGGTTGCCGCCGAACTGCATCTCGAAGCCGTCCTCGGTCACGGCGCGCTTCGGCAGCGCCATGACACCCGCGTTGTTGATGAGGAAATCGATCGGCCGGCCCTCGGCGGCCAGCTCGGCGCCGAAGGCCGCCACGGTCGCGAGCGAGGCCAGGTCGAGGTGGCGGATGGTCAGCCGCGCGTCCGGCACCGCCGTACGCACCTCCTCGACCGCGGCGGCGCCCTTCGCGCGGTTCCTGACGGCGAGGACGACCTCGGCCCCCGCCGCGGCGAAACGGCGTGTCAGCCCGAGCCCGAGACCGCTGTTCGCACCGGTGATCACCGCGCGCCTGCCCGTGAGGTCGGGGACGGTCACGTCGCGCGCCGAGCGTGCCATGTGGGATCTCCAGGGGGACGTGCCGCCAGGGTCACCGGCAAACTATCCCATCGTGATCAATTGTGGGGCGCGTACATGATGACGGCCACGCCCACCAGGCAGATGGCGGCGCCGACGACGTCCCAGACGGTGGGCCGGAATCCGTCCGCCACGACGCCCCACACCAGCGAGCCCGCGACGAACACGCCGCCGTAGGCGGCCAGCACCCGCCCGAAATTGGCATCGGGCTGGAACGTCGCGACGAAGCCGTACGCGGCGAGGGCCATGACGCCCGCGGCGATCCACCATGGGCCGCGATGTTCACGCCATCCCTGCCAGACCAGCCACGCGCCGCCGATCTCGGCGACGGCGGCGAGGAGGAAGAGCAGGATCGAACGAGCGACGGTCACGAACACGACCGTATCGGGCAGCGAGCCCCGTCAGGCGGGCGCCTCGCGAAGCTGGTCGACGCGGACGCCGCGCAGCAGCAGTTCCGACGTCACAGCGGCGGCGATCATGCTCAGGGCGAGCACGGCGCACGCCACGGCGATGACGGGCACGGGCACGAGCGAGTAGTCCAGCGGAGGCGTCACGGGGGTCTCGGCGAACTCGGGCACGCGGGGCAGCGCGGCCCATGCCGCCACCAGGCCCGCGAGTATCCCGGTCAGTGCGCCCCACGACAACGTGATCGTCTGCTCCAGCAGCAGCGCCGTCCGAAGCGGCCGCACGCGGGCGCCCGCCGCCTCCAGGGCCGCCATCTCGTACGTCCGGCGCCGCGCCGCCGCGTGGAGGGCGAGGACGGCCCGGCCGAGCGCGAGCAGGGCGGCGACGCCCGCCGAGATGATGAGCAGAAGCAGCGCCAGGCCGGGTCCCTGACTCGTGTAGGCCGAGACGAGGTCGTCCAGCGTCCGCGTGGCGAGGATGGGGACGCCGTCCCCGCGCAGCGCGTCGCGCACCTCCTCCCCACGGCCGGGGGCCGCCCAGATCTGGAACTCGGTCCGCGAGGAGTAGCCGTAGGCGACCCGGTCCGCCATCTCCAGGTCCACGACCACCCCGGGGGCGTTCAGGCCGGGAAGGGCCCATGTCGTGGCGACGGACTTGTAACCGGAGAAATAGATGTCGTCCAGGCCCGGCAACTTCTGGCCCGCCGCCGTTCCCGACGACAGCCCGGGCATTGGGTCGGGGAAGGTGTCGGGCCTGGTCGCGCTGAAGTTCGGGTCGAAGGAAAGAGGTAGCCCGCCGTCCGAGGTCGAGGAGGTCGACGTCCATCTATTCGGGTCGTCGAGCCCGGCGTCGACGGTGCTCCACCGGCCGTCGCCGCGCATCTCGAGTTTCGTGAGGAGCGCACCGCCGCTCGGCCGGTCCTCGAAGTCCGTGCCGCTGTCCCCCATCACCTCCATGCGCAGACCGCGCAGCTCGCACGGTGCGGTGAGGCAGCCGCGCGGCAGCCCCCACTCGTAGACCGTGGTCCCCGCGAGCAGCCTGGCCATCGGGATCGAGGCAGGTCTGGTCTCGCCGAAGACCCGGAAATCGGCGTAGAGGACGGCGTTCCAGCCTTTGGGCAACGGCGGTGTGCTGATGTGCGCCCGGATCCGGTCTCCGGAAAACATCACTCTGGGCGCCGCCGTGGGCGGGGAGAGTTTCGCCACCAACCGGCTCAGCGGCTGGTCGTTCCCGTACGACGGCCGCCAGAGCGCGACCGAGGCGAAGGCCACGGGGTCGGTGGCGAGCGTCGCGGGAGGCCCGGGTGTCACGATGACCGGGGCCGTGCCGGGGACGGACGCGGAGATCTTCCTGAGCGTCGCGGCGTCGGTCCTGGGCACGACGAAGACGGTCTCGGCGCCGTTGTGGACGCGCGCGACCTCCTGGTAGTTGCGCGAGGTCACCGACCAGGCCGCGACCGCGAAGACCGCGAGCCCGAGCCCGGCGGACAGCACGACCACCGTGCTCGCCGTGGCGGAGCCACGCGAGATCTGGCGCATGGCGAGGAAGGCGCCGATGTTCCCGTGGGTCCGGGTGAGCTGGAACAGGGCGCGGCAGGCGAGCGGCAGGATCCGTCTGGCGATCATGGCAAGCGCCACGGCGAGCAGGCCCGGTGCGATGAGGGCGCTCGCGCGTTGTCCCGTCGTGTCGGTGATGGCGTCGCCCGCGACCAGCTCCGCGAGCCCCACCGCGGTGATCGCGAGCACCACCCCGTCGACGACCCAGGCGCGGCGGTGCGAACGGGGCGTACGCCGCCACTGCTCGACAACGGGCTGCGTCACCGTCTGCCTGGCCGCCAGCGCCGTGGCCAGCAGGCCGCCGAAGACGGCGGCCACACCGCACAGCACGGTGAAGCCGTCGACCGCGACCTCCAGATCATTGCGGAGGAGCCTCTCGCTCATCCGCTCGACCACCGCGAAACTCGCGGCGAGCCCGAGAGGCAGCGCCGCGAGGAGAAGGAGGGCCGGCTCCGACAGGCCGAACGCCCAGATCCGCAGGGTGGACAGGCCGCGCAGCCTGGCCAGTGCGATCTCCGGCGCACGGGCGGCGACGAGGTCGCGGACGGTGAGGAACAGCAGGAGCCAGCCCAGGGCCACGAGCTGGAGCGTCACCAGGGTCGTGGGCACCGACAGGGAGTCGAGGCGCAGATGGACGGCTTTCAGCGTGTCGTCCATGTAGCTGAAGACGGTGGTGCTCAGCCCGCTCTGCCCGAGGCCGCGCAGCTCGCCCTGGACGGACTCCAGCAGGGCGAGGTCGTCACCGGTGATCTTCTGCGGGTCGATGTAGACGATGGCCGTGCTCGCCCACGCGGTGGCGGGGACGCCGGCCATGGTGACGCCCGCCGGGACCGCGGACGAAAGCTCCGTGTCCTCCACGGTCAGGAGGGGATCGCCGTTGCCTTCCGTGACCCCGGCCGTCTGCGGGAACAGGCTCCGCCCGTACCAGATGGGGTCGGTCTGGTCGGTCTTGTAGACACCGACGACGCGCAGCGGCATGAGCCTCGGTTTGCCGGAGTCGGGATCGCGCACCAGGTTCAGCTTGACCGTGCCGCCGACCTTCAATCCCGACGCGCCGGTGGCCATGATCTCGCCGGCCGCCGTGGGGCACCGGCCCTCGATCAGCGTCACGTGTTCACACTGGCCGTCGATCCACATCAGGGGGTAGGTCTTGGTGGACCTCTCGTTGGGGCTGAGCAGTTCCGCCCCCTTGATGGGCGGAAGCAGGAAGGGCGCCTTGACACCCTCAACCAGCCTGCCCGCGGTGTCCGTCACGGAGGTGACGCGCCAGCCCCTGTGATCGAGGAGCGCGTGGTCGAGCGTCTCACGCAGGAGCGTGGTGCGGGCCGCGTCGGTGTACATCGGGCCGAGCGACCCGGCGACCACGGGGAGGATCGCGACGACGAGCACGATCAGCGACAACCAGCGGCGGCGCCACAGTCCGCGGAGGATCACGGCTCGGCCCGCCTGAGGACGACGCCGTCCGGCAGCGGCTCCACCCGCGCCATCGAGCCGGGAGGCAGCAGCTCGTGATATTCGGGCGGCAACTGGACGGCGCCCTCTCTTCCGACCACCACGAAGTCCTCTCCGCCTCTGCCCTCGGCCCCGATCCGGCCGTCCCTGATCGTGACGGTGCGGCCGGTGGCCTCGCTGACCCTGGCGTCGTGCGTCACGACCACGGACGTCTCCCCGAGGTCCCTGATGAGCTCGATCACGGCCTGGCCGGTGGCGGCGTCGAGCTGACTCGTCGGCTCGTCGGCCAGCAGCAGTCGTGGCCGGTTGGCCAGTGCGACCGCGACGGCCAGCCTCTGCTGCTCTCCCCCGGACAACCGCCCGGCCGGCTTGTCGCGGACGGGAGTCAGCCCGACCCGGTCGAGCAGGTCTCCCGCCGGCCTCCTGGCACGTCGCCTGACGGCACGCTGGGCGAAGGTCACGTTCTGGACGGCGGTGGCGTAGGGGATGAGGTTGCGCGCCGGGTTCTGCAGGACCACTCCGATGTCCGCGGCCCTGAGCCGGTCCAGGGCGCGCGGGCCCAGCTTGCCGATCTCGGTGTCGCCCAGCCAGAGCCGTCCGGCGCTCGGCCGCAGCAGCCCCGCGAGCAGCCACAGCAGCGTCGACTTGCCCGCGCCCGAAGGCCCGAGGAACGCGACGCTCTCCCCCTCCTCGATGACCAGGTCGATGTCGCGCAGGGCCACGACCTCGATCTCCTTGGTCTTGTAGATCTGCACGACGCCGTCGCAGCGCACCGCCGGCGTCATCGGACACCTGCCGTCGACCGCAGTTCGACGACCCGGTCGCACCGGTCGGCCACCTCGGGGTCGTGCGTGGCGATCACGAGCGCGGCGGGCGCCGCCATCAGCGCCTCAAGGACCAGCATGCGGTTGACCTTGTCCTGCTCGGCCGTCGGCTCGTCGGCGAGGATGACGCTCGGCGCCAGAGCGAGGGCCCGGGCCACCGCCACACGCTGCTGCTGGCCGCCGGACAGTTCCTCGATCAGGTGGTCGGCGTAGGCGGTGAGCCGCATGCGTCCCAGGACGTCTGCCGCCTCCGCGATCGCCTCCCGTGGCGGCCGGCCGGCCGCCCGGAGGGCCACCTCGATGTTCTCGGCGGCGGTCAGCAGCGAGACGAGCCCGTACGACTGGAAGACCAGGGCGAGGTTCCTGCGCAGGGGCGGCTGCTCGTCGAGGGGCACTGAGCCGACGAGGACCCGTCCGCCGGACGGCGGGAGGAGCCCGCCGAGCGTCGTGAGCAGGGTCGTCTTCCCAGAGCCGGAGGGACCCATGATCGCGACCCGTTCGCCGGGCATGATCTCAAGCGACAGGTCCGTCACGACTTCTCTGTCGCCGGCCCGGCAGGCAAGCGACTGGCAGGACAGGGCTGGCTGGGGCAACATCGGCCTCCCCTGATGCGACACCATCGCGTGGCCCGTACGCGAAACAATCGGATAGATCACCTTGTGCGCTTCGCCGACCCTACGCCGGAGAAGATCACAGAGGTGTCACGATCGTCAGCCAAATCAACGGTGCCACCGCCCTCGCCGTGATCGTGCACGGATTCGCGGAACTGCCCGCCGACCCGCCCACCCTCCCCGCGTGATCATGCACACTCTCGGTCACGTACGGTCCGACCAGCGCAAACCCGGTTCGTGATCATGCACGACTTCGTCGCCGTGCCGTGCGACCAGGGCGGACATGCCGCGTGATCATGCAGATTCCGCCTGGCCTGATGATGATCCAGGCCGGAGTTAGGCTCTGGTGGTGGCGATGGGGCGCGGCTCCCTGACGGGGGCGCTGAGCGGGCTCGCGAAGGCCTGTCATCCCGGGCCCACCGTGGCCGTCACCGCCCTGGTCACCGCATTGGCGGTGGCCGCCGGTCATGACACCGCAGGCAGCGTCCTCGTGGCGGCCGCGATTCTCACCGGCCAACTCTCAGTGGGCTGGTGCAACGACGCCGTCGACGCGCCCCGCGACACCGCCGCCGCTCGTGCGGAGAAACCCATCGTCGCCGGGCAGGTCGGCGTGAAGACGGTGTACGTGTCCGCGATCTCCGCGTTCGCCATCTGTGTACCGGTCTCATTCGCCTCCGGGCTGCTGGCCGGCGCCGTCCACCTTGTCGCCGTCGCGGGAGCGTGGGCGTACAACCTCCGGCTGAAGGCGACCCTGCTCTCCTGGGTGCCGTACGTCGTGGGATTCGGCAGCCTCCCGGTGTTCGTGGCGACCGGGCTGCCCGGACGGCCGTGGCCGGCATGGTGGGCGGTCGTCGCGGCGGCGGCCCTCGGGCTCGGGGCGCATCTCGCGAACGTCCTGCCGGACATCGGACAGGACATCGCCGTCGGAGTCCGCGGATGGCCGCAGCGGCTGGGGCCGTCCCGCGTTCGCGCGTTGATCCCGCTCCCCCTGCTCGGCGCGTCCGCACTGCTCGTGTTCGCACCCCCCGGGCCGCCTAGTGCCGTCGTCTGGGGTGGCCTGGCCGCGGTGTCCGCCTTCGGCCTCGCGGGTACGGCTCTCGGCGGCCTGTCGGCCAAGATCCCATTCGCCGCGGCCATCGCGTGCGCGGCCGTCGACGTCGGCCTCCTCCTCGCGTCCGGGATCGGCGTGGGCGTCTGACTGCAGACGTCGCCGCATGATCACGAACCGAATATGCGCTGGTCGGGCCGTACGCGACCGAAAGCGTGCATGATCACGTGGGGAAGGGGCGGGGATGATCGGCATGGGGATGCTCTTGGCGGGCAAAAGAGATATGCCGAATCTTTCGCCAGCCCGGGGGAATTGGATATGACGCGAATCGCCGCCGTCCACGGAGTCCTCCCCCCGAACCGGTATCCGCAGGCGGAGATCACCGACGTCTTCGCCAAGGTCTGCCTCCCCGAAGGCGGCGACCGGAGACTGCTCGACCGGCTCCACGGCAGCGCCCGCGTCTCGCACCGCAATCTCGTGCTCCCACTCGACCAGTACGGCAAGCTCGACGGGTTCGGCATGGCCAACGACCTGTTCATCGAGGCGGCCGTCGAACTCGGGGCCCGGGCGGTCGCGGGCGCGCTCGACGCGGCAGGTCTCACCCCGGACGACGTCGACATGATCATGTGCACGTCGGTGACCGGCATCGCGGCCCCCTCCATCGACGCGCGGCTCGCGGGCCGCCTCGGCCTGCGTCCGGACGTGAAGCGGATCCCCGTCTTCGGCCTCGGCTGCGTCGCCGGCGCGGCGGGGATCGCCCGCCTGCACGACTACCTGCGCGGGTGGCCCGGCCACGTGGCCGTCCTGCTCTCGGTGGAGCTGTGCTCCCTGACGCTCCAGCGGGAGGACGGCTCGGTCGCCAACCTGGTGGCGAGCGCGCTGTTCGGGGACGGCGCCGCCGCGGTCGTCGCCGTCGGCGACGAGCGACCCACCGCCCAGAGCCCAGCCACGCAGAGCCCAACCGCCCAGAACCCCACCGCACAGAACCCAACCACGCAGGGCCCCACGGTCGTGGCCACCCGCAGCCGGCTCTACCCGGCGTCCCAGCGGGTGATGGGCTGGGACGTCCGCGACTCCGGCTTCAAGGTCGTGCTGGACGCCGGTGTGCCCGACGTCGTGCGAACCTACCTCGCCGACGACGTGACCGCCTTCCTCGGCGGCCACGGACTGGCCGCGCACGACATGACGGCGTGGGTGTGCCATCCGGGCGGGCCGAAGGTCCTCGAGGCCGTGGCGGAGGCGCTCGAACTGCCGGGCGGCGCGCTCGACCTGACCTGGCGGTCGCTGGAAGCGATCGGGAACCTGTCCTCCTCGTCGGTCCTGCACGTCCTCAGGGACACCCTCGCGCTTCGCCCGCCGCCGCCCGGCACCCCGGGGCTGCTGATCGCGATGGGCCCCGGCTTCTGCTCCGAGCTCGTCCTCCTGCGCTGGTGACCGGAGGTCCCGACGTGTCGACCTGGTACGCACTGCTCGTCGTCCTCGTCGCGGTGGAACGCCTCGCCGAACTGGTCGTGGCCCGCCGCAACGCCCGCTGGAGCCTCGCCCGGGGCGGGGTCGTCGCCGGACGCCGCCACTACCCCTGGATGGTCGCCCTCCACACGGGGCTGCTGATCGCATGCCTGCTGGAGGTGTGGCTGACCGACCGGCCCTTCGTGCCCACGCTGGGATGGCCCATGTTCGTCCTCGTCCTGGCGGCCCAGGGCCTGCGCTGGTGGTGCATCGCCACTCTCGGGCGCCAGTGGAACACCGAGGTCATCGTGGTGCCGGGCCTGCCGCTGGTGAGCCGGGGGCCGTACCGGCTGACGTGGCTGCGCCACCCGAACTACGTGGCGGTGGCGGTCGAGGGGGCGGCGCTGCCGCTGGTTCACACCGCATGGCTGACGGCGGTCGCCTTCACCGTGCTGAACGCGGCCCTGATGGTCGTGCGAATCCGCTGCGAGGAGTCCGCCCTGGGCGAGTTGTCCGCCGTCGCGCCCGCGGGCTCCCGGTCCCAGGACGGGGCGCTGGAATGATCGACGTGCTCGTCGCCGGTGGCGGCCCGGCAGGGCTCGCGACCGCGATAAACGCCGCGCTCGCCGGGATGGAGGCGGTCGTGGTGGAGCCGCGGTCGGGACCGGTGGACAAGGCCTGCGGTGAGGGGCTGATGCCGACGGGCGCCGCCGCGCTTCGCTCAATGGGCGTGCTCATGGCAGGCAGGCCGTTCCGGGGGATCCGCTACCTCGACGGGAGCCACCGGGCGCAGGCGGCCTTCCACGACGGCCTCGGGATCGGCGTGCGGCGGACGGTCCTGCACGCGGCCCTCGCCGAACGCGCGGAGGCTCTCGGCGTCAGCGTCGTCCCCGGCCACGTGGACGGCGTGAGCCAGGAGACCGGGTCGGTGCTGGCCTCCGTGAGCGGCCGCCCCCTGCGCGCGAGGTGGCTGGTCGCCGCCGACGGGCTGCACTCCCCCATCCGGGCGATGCTCGGGCTGGAGCCGCCCCCTTCGCGCCTCCGGAGGTACGGCCTGCGCCGCCATTACCGGACGGCCCCCTGGACCGACTTCGTCGAGGTGCACTGGGCCCCGGGAGGCGAGGCGTACGTCACCCCCGTGGGCGACGACCTCGTCGGCGTGGCCGTGCTGAGCTCCCGGCGCCGGGCCTACGACGACCACCTTTCGGAGTTCCCCGACCTGCTCGCGCGCCTGGACTGCCCCGCGGCGACTCCGGTGCGCGGGGCGGGTCCCCTGCTCCAGCGCGTACGGTCGCGGGTGGCCGGGCGGGTGCTGCTGGTCGGGGACGCGGCCGGCTACATGGACGCCCTCACCGGTGAGGGCCTGTCCCTGGCGGTGTTGTCGTCGCAGGCTCTGGTCCGCTCCCTGCGGGCCGGGCGGCCCGAGGCCTACGAGCAGGCCTGGCGCCGCATCTCCCTGCGCCATCGGCTGCTGACCGCCGCCCTGCTGGCGGCCCGCCGTCACCAGGGGTCCGCGCGCCTCGTCGTCCCGGCGGCGCAGCGGATGCCCGCGCTCTTCGGCGCCGCGGTACGGGCGCTCGCCTGAGACTCCAGATTCACCGCCCTACCGCGGCCGGAATTCTCTATCCTCGTCAACCGGATCACGCGCATCGCGACGATTCCGGCACCCATCGGGCACGCCACTAATAGAACGCAATTCGATCAGCATTAAGTCGCCATATTTATTGACTTTCATGCAATGATCGAGCCGTGCATTCGAAAGCGAGGCCGGTCCTCTGGCGAGGATGACTGGAGGATCTTCACTTGCCCAGCTCCGCCGTGCTCGCCCTCGCCGCCGTGACGATCTGCCTCGTGTGCGCCGCCCTCGCCGGGCTCGCCTGCCGTTCACGACGGTCTCGCCGTCCGGACGGCGAGGCCCTGCGCAGGGCCGCGGCCGAGGCGCGCGAGCAGCTCGGCCGGGACGTGCACGACCTGGTCAGCAGCCGCCTCTGGCTGGCCTCCCTGCAGGGGGAGCTGGCCTACCGCCTCGCCGACGAGAACTCCCCCGTACGGCCCGCCCTGGCCAACGTGATCGAGTCCGTCCGCCGGGCGGCGACCGACATCCGCAACGTCACCCGGTCCTACCAGGAGATCTCCCTCTGGTCGGAGATCGCCGACGCCCGGGCCGTCCTCACGGCGCGCGGCGTCGACTGCACGCTCCACGTGGCGGACGTGGCGCTCGCCCCCGAGGCCGGCGCCGTCTTCGCGGTCACGGTCCGCGAGGCGGTGACCAACGTGCTCCGGCACAGCGACGCACGCCGCTGCCTCATCGAGATGCGGCAGACGGGCCGGTCGGTCACCCTCACCGTCGCCAACGACGGCGTGGAGCCCATGACCCGCCCGCGGAGCGGCACAGGCATCGACAGCCTGCGCATCCGCGCGGCCGCCCTCGACGGCACGGTAAGCACGATCCTGGACCTGGACGGCTGGTTCCGCCTGGTGACGGAACTCCCCACCCGTTCCACCCGCTGACCGGCCCGGGCGGACCTCGCCCCTCGCTGGAAATCAGGCCGCCTCGGCCCGTCACCTGTGAATTCTCCGGGGATCACACGCATCGCATCCGGCTCGCCCCTGGGTTCTTCATGCGATCCCCCATGACCGGAATCACGGGTGGCCGCATGACGGACACCTATGCAGCTGTTGACTCACGTAACTTGGCCCAACCCCTTAATTCCGGAATTCTTTGAAGCGATCGGCCTAAGGGGACATGTTGTGATTAACACGTACGAGAATTATTGCTTCGCGGATCCTTTCTTTTATGACACGCTCGACCGCAAACGCGCCGAGCACCCGGACTTCGCCGTCGCCGGCCGGGACCTTCCCGACGGCTGGGCGCATGTGGCGACGGACACCTGGTCGCACTACGCGCCGTCCGGTGGCCGCCTGCCGCAGCAGGGATGGAAGATCCACGTCTCGTCGTGTCTCGATGAGGCCGAGCAGGTGCTCGCGGCGGTGTGGGACTACTGCGTCGCCCATGGCCTGGCGTTCAAGTTCCTGCGCGGCCGGCGCGTCATGATGATGCGCAACTCGAAGTACGCCGGCCGCGACTCGAGCGGCAAGCTCGTGACGATCTACCCGGTCGACGAGGTCCAGTTGGAGCTCGTCCTGAAGGACCTCGCGGAGATCCTCGAGGGCGTGGCGGGGCCGTACATCTTGAGCGACCTGCGCTACGGCGACGGCCCGCTGTATGTGCGGTACGGCGGCTTCGCCGAGCGGTACTGCGTGACGGACGGCGGCGAGCGGGTGCTCGCGATCGAGAATCCCGAGGGCGAACTCGTCCCCGACGTCCGCGGGCCCGCCTTCGTCCTCCCCCCGTGGGTGACCCTCCCCGGGTTCCTCGAACCGCATCTGGCCGCCAGGAACTCCGTCACCATGGAGGGCCTGCCGTACCGGGTGGACAGCGTGCTGCACTTCTCCAACGGGGGCGGGGTCTACCTCGGGACCGACGTCCGCGCGGGCGAGCGGGTCGTGCTGAAGGAGGCGCGTCCGCACGCGGGGCTGGACACCGCCGGCCGGGACGCGGTCACCCGCCTCCGGCACGAGGCCGAGATCATGGACCGGCTGGCCGGGCTGGACGTGGTGCCCGCCCTGCGCGACTACTTCACCCTCGGGGAGCACCACTTCCTCGTGCAGGAGCACGTGGACGGCACGACCCTGAGCCGGCTCATCGCACAGAAGCACCCTCTCACCAGTTCGGACGCGGGCGACGACGCCCTCGCCGACTACACCCGGTGGGCGGTCGCCACGCTCGCCGAGGTGCGCCGGGCGCTGGCCGCCCTGCACGAGCGGGGCGTGGTGTTCGGCGACCTGCACCCGTTCAACGTCCTCGTCGACGGGGAGCGTGTGGTCCTCATCGACTTCGAGGTCTCCTCCCTGGCGGCCGACAGGAAACGGCCCACCCTGGCCAACCCCGGGTTCGTCCCGCCGCCGGGGCGGACGGGCGTGGAGGCCGACGCGTACGCGCTGGCCTGCCTGCACCTCGGCATGTTCGCCCCGATGGCCACGATGATGTTGCCGCTCCACCGGCCGAAGGCCGTCCATCTGGGCCGGCTGGTGACGGACACCTTCCCGGTGTCCCCCGGGCTGATCGCGGGAGCCGTACGGACCATCGTGGGCCACGAGCCGCCCCCGCCTCCCGCGAGCATGCTGGCGGACGGCTGGCCGGCGATCAGGGAGTCGATCACCAGGGCGATCCTCGCGAGCGCGACGCCCGGCCGCGGCGACCGGCTGTTCCCCGGCGACATCGTGCAGTTCCAGCCGGGCGGAGGAGTCAGCCTCGCCAACGGAGCCGCCGGCGTGCTGCACGCCCTGGCCGTCACGGGAGCCGGGCGCTTCCCCGACCACGAGGACTGGCTGGCCGAACGGGCCAAGGATCCCGCGGCGGGCATCGGGTTCTACAGCGGGCTGCACGGCGTGGCATACGCGCTGGAGGCGCTCGGCCGCCGCGAGGACGCCCTCGACGCGGCCGAGGTCTGCGCCGGGCAGAGCTGGGAGCACCTCGACCTGAGCCTTTATCGCGGCATCGCCGGGATCGCGCTGAACCTGCTCCACTTCCAGGACGTCACCGGCGAGGCGGCGTTCGGCGACCAGGCGTCCCGCATGGTCGAAGTGGTGGCGGACCGGCTCGGGGGCCCCGACGACGTGCCCGAGATCAGCGGCGGCGTGCACCCACACGCCGGACTGATGTACGGCTCGGCCGGGCCGGCCCTCATGTTCCTGCACGCCTACGAGCGCACCGGAGACGACGGCCTGCTCGACCTGGCGGCGACCGCCCTGCGACAGGACCTCCGGCGCTGCGTCCGGAGGGACGACGGCCAGTTGCACGTGCAGCAGGGCTGGCGGACCAACCCCTACCTCGACGAGGGCTCAGCCGGCATCGGCCTGGTCCTGGCCCGCTACCTCGCGCACCGGCAGGACGAACGGTTCGCCGAGGCGCTGGAGGCCATCCGCCCGGTCACCACCCTGTCGTACTTCATCCAGCCGGGCCTGTTCGCCGGCCGCGCGGGCATGATCGCCTGCCTCGGACTGGAGGGACGGCAGGACGCGGCGGCGCGGCAGATCTCGCGCCTGGCCTGGCACGAACTGCCCTTCAGAGACGGCCTCGCCTTCCCCGGAGCCCAGCTGCTCCGGTTGTCCATGGACCTTGCCACGGGGAGTGCCGGAGTGCTGTTCGCACTTGGCGCCGCGCTGCACGACCGGCCGGTGCGCCTCCCCTTCTTCGAGCCCCCCGGACGGAGTCATGCGCAGGGGCCCCTGCGCCGGCCCGCCGGGTCCACCATCCCGACGAGTAGTGGAAGGAGGTGTTCGTAATGGCACTTCTCGACCTTCAGACGCTCGAGACCCCCGGTGGTCACGGCGGCGGTCACGGTGGAGGCGGCGGCAGCAACCTGAGCCTGCTGGCCTGCACCCCGCACGAGAACAGCAGCCTGAGCCTGCTCTGCGGCTGATGACGATTTAGCACGACAGACCTGGGCGGCCCTCGTGGCCGCCCAGGCTCTCGTTTCTCCGGGGGTCCTCCGTCCGAGGCCCCATGCCGGTTCAGGGAGGTTCAGGGAGGAGCCGATGTCCTCACGAGCTGCGGACGCGCTGATCAGCACGGCCGCCAGGCACAGCGGCCGGTGGCTGTGGCTCCTCGCCGCCACCGCGCTCGCCGGCTCCGTCGCGGAGCTGTTCCTCCCGATGGCGCTCGGCCGCACTCTCGACGCCCTCACGGGGGCCACGTCGGACGGCCACGGGTGGCTTCCCGCGACCGTGCTCCTCGTGGTCTTCCTCGTGGCGTGCGACGCGCTCGGCGTGTTGTCGTCGGGCGCGAGCGGGGCGCACGCGGCCCTGTGGCTGCGCCGCCGCGTCGTCGGCCACATCCTCGCCGTCGGGGCGGCCATGACCAGGCGTTTCACGACCGGCGACCTGGTGACCCGCGCGGGAGTGAACGTGGAGGAGGCCGCACGCGCGCCCGAGGCCGTCGTCACCGCCGCGTCACTGGTCATCCCCTCCGCCGGGAGCGTGGTCGCCCTCGCCCTCATCGATCCGTGGCTGGCGGTGACGCTCGTCGTGGGCCTGCTCGCCATCGTCGGCGTCGTCCGGGCGTTCATGCGGAAGACCACGGCCGCCGCGGGCGGCTACCAGCAGGCTCAGGGCGAGATCGCGGCCCGGCTCGTCGGCGCCCTCTCGGGTGCGAGCACCATCACCGCGGCGGGCACCCAGGAGCAGGAGGTGCGCCGCGTCCTCATGCCGCTCCCCCGGCTCCGCTCCCACGGGCTGGCGCTGTGGCGGCTCCATGCGCGGGCGGGCGTGCAGGCAGCCGTGGTGATCCCCCTGCTGGAGACGGCCGTGCTCGCCGTGGGCGGGCTCAGGCTCGCGAGCGGCGCCCTCACCGTCGGCGAACTGCTCGCCGGAGCCCGCTACGCCGTACTCGGCGCGGGTCTCGGCTCCGCGATCGGCTACGCGGGCCGGCTCGCCCGCGCGCGGTCGGCCGCCCACCGCCTCGAACGTCTGCTGGCGGAGCGCCCCCTCGCGTACGGCTCCCGCCCCCCGGCCGGCGGGCGCGGGCGGCTGGAGTTCCGCCGGGTCACCGTCCGGGCGAACGGCACGCCCCTGCTGAGCGACATCGACCTGGTCGTCCCCGGCGGGTGCTGCGTGGCGGTCGTCGGCCGGTCGGGTTCGGGCAAGTCGTCCCTCGCGGCGGTGGCGGGCAGGCTGGTCGACCCTGACTGGGGGTCGGTGCTGCTCGACGGCGTCCCGCTGACGGAGATCGGGCGCGATCAGCTGCGCCGCGCGGTCGGGTACGCGTTCGAGCGCCCGGTCCTGCTCGGCGCGACCGTCGGCGACGCCGTCGCGTTCGGGCAGCGGTGGCCGGACTCCGCCCGGGTCCAGGCCGCGGCGCAGGACGCGTGCGCCGACGTGTTCATCCGCCGCCTTCCCCGGGGATACGCCACCCCGATGACGGAGGCGCCGATGTCGGGCGGCCAGGCCCAGCGCGTCGGGCTCGCCCGGGCATTCGCCCAGGCCGAACGGCTCCTCATCCTCGACGACGCCATGTCCAGCCTCGACACGCTGACCGAGCGCCAGGTCAGCCGCGCGCTCACCGGCAGGCTGGCCGACCGGACGCGCCTGGTCGTGGCCCACCGGGTCGCCACCGCCGCCCGGGCCGACCAGGTCGTCTGGCTGGAGAACGGGCGTGTGCGCGCACACGGCACGCACGAGTCGCTGTGGGCCGACCCGGACTACCGGGCGGTCTTCCAGGGGGCCTCATGAGGGGCGGGCTCGTGTGGCTCTTCCTTCGCCGCTCGTTGTCGCGGGAGCCGTACCGGATCGTCCGGCTGGGCGCCTGGTCGCTGGCCGAGGTGGTGCCCGCGTTCGCCGGGGGTCACGCGGTGGCGCGGGCCGTCGACGACGGGTTCGCGGCCGGGCGTCCCGGGGCCGGGCTCGCCTGGCTGGCCCTGCTGGCCGCCGCCTGGTTGCTGGCGGCCGTCGCGGCCCGCCAGATCCTGCTGAACATCGCCGCGGTGGTCGAGCCCTTCCGCGACGACCTGCTGACCCGCGTGGTCTCCGGCGCGTTGCGGGCGGAACGTGATGGCGACGCCTCGGCGGTTGCCCGGATGAACCATCAGGTCGAGCTCGCCAGGGACGCACTCGGGGCGATCATCACGGTGGTGAGGTCGTTCGTGTTCACGCTGGTCAGCGTCGCGATCGGCATGATGACGCTCGCCCCGGCGGTGGTGCCGCTCGTGTTGCCCCCCGTGTTGCTGGGGCTGGGCCTGTTCCTCGCGTCCCTGCCCGCGCTGGCCCGGCGGCAGCGGGACTTCATCGTGGCCGACGAGCGGACGGCCTCCGCGGTCGCCGTCATGGCGGGCGGCCTGCGCGACGTCGCGGCCTGCGGGGCGGAGGTCCGCGTCGCAGCCGGCGTGGGCCGCCAGATCGGCGACCAGGCCCGGGCCGCCCGCGCGCTGGCCCGGGTCACGGCCACCCGGACGTTGTCGCTCGCCGTGGGCGGCTGGCTGCCGATCCTCCTGCTGCTCGCGGGCACGCCGTGGCTGCTCGACCGGGGCTTGACGGCGGGCGTGGCCCTCGGGGCCCTCACGTACGTCATGCAGTCGCTCACGCCCGCGCTGTCCGGGCTCGTCCAGGGGCTCGGCGTCAGCGGCGTACGACTGGCCGTCACGCTGGAGCGGATCCTCGGCGACCAGGTTCCGCCGGAGTCGTCCGAGCCGCGGAGGCGGCCTGAGAGCACGGGGCTGGAACTGACGGGGGTCTCCTTCGCGTACGGGCCCGAGGCGGAGCCGGTGATCGACGGCCTGGATCTCGTCGTGCCGGAAGGCGACCACCTGGCCGTGGTCGGCCCGAGCGGGATCGGCAAGTCGACCCTCGCCGGGCTCGTCGCCGGGGTGCTCCGCCCCGCTGAGGGCTCGGTGCTGATCGGCGGCGTCCCCGCGAGCGAGGCCCACGAGGCCGTCCGCGCGCTGATCCCGCAGGAGGCCTACGTCTTCCACGGGAGCCTCGCCGACAACCTCACCTACCTCGCCCCGGAGGCGCCGGCCGAGGCCGTCGACGAGGCGGTGGCCGCGTTCGGCCTGGCCGACCTGGTCCAGCGGTTCGACGGCTATCACACCGAGATCGACCCGGCCGAGCTGTCGGCCGGCGAACGGCAGTTGATCGCGCTGGCCAGGACCTATCTGTCGCCCGCGCGGCTGGTCGTGCTCGACGAGGCGACCTGCCATCTGGACCCCGCCGCGGAGGCCAGGGCCGAGGCCGCGTTCGCCGCGCGGGGCGGAACGCTGATCGTCGTCGCCCATCGGATCTCCTCCGCGCTGCGCGCCCGCCGCGTCCTGGTCATGGACGGCACCCGGGTCCTGGCCGGGACGCACGAGGACCTGGTGGGCGCCTCACCGCTGTACGCCGACCTCGTCGGCCTGTGGCTGGACCACCGCCCACCGTCCTTGGCGTGATCATGCACAGGCTCGTGATCATGCCCCCTCAGCTGCCCATTTCGCTTGCGTGATCATGCGCGCATTCACTGCGAGGGACGGCATGCATCGCTTTCCAGGTCGACAAGCAAGCTGCGCGCCGGGTCAGCGTCTGGGGCGCTGACGGAGGATGCCGATCTCACGCCCGTTCGCCGGCCACAACCACCCCGATTCCGAGGCGATCTGAATCGCCTCCACGCGCGATCGGGCGCCGAGCTTGGCGAGAATTCGCGACAGGTAGTTCCGGACCGTTCCATGTGAAAGCGAAAGCCGCTCCGCTATTTCGCCGACCGTTGCTCCGGAGGCGGCGGTCTCCAGGATGTCCAGCTCGCGAGCCGTCAGCGGGTTGCCGTCCGTGTCGAGCGCGGCCGCCGCGAGTTCGGGGTCGACCACACGCTCTCCGGCGTACACACGGCGGATGCAGTCGACGAGATGGCCGGGTTCTGCGTCCTTGACGATGAAGCCCCGTACGTTGGCGTCCAGCGACCGGCGCAGGGCGAGCGGGGTGCCGAGCCCGGTGAGGATCACCGTCTTGCAAGTGGGTAATCGCCGGTGCAGTTCCGAGGCCGCTGTCAGGCCGTCGACCCCGGGCATCCCGATGTCGAGCAGGGCGACGTCCGGCCGGCGTAGACAGGCGAGCCTGACGATCTCCTCGCCTCTCGCGGTCTCGGCGACCACCTCGAGGTCGTCCTCACAGGAGAGAAGCGCGATCAGCGCCTTCCGGATCAGATGCATGTCCTCGGCGAGCAGCAGACGAATCACCAGCGGTTCCCTCACGCTTCCTTGTCCCCGACGCCCGGGACCGTGACGGCCCGAGCTCACTCACTATTGACGCCGGACATCGTTTTCGGTTGCCCTCTCTACCCCACCTATTACCTTTTATTCGCGAGTCTTATCGGCGAAAGCCGTACGGGTCCGGAAATTGCGCGAACAACAGAAGAATGCCCGGCTCCATGGAGGAGCCGGGCACGAATGCACAGCTAGAACAGATCCGTCTGACGCCTATTGTTCAGGATAGACGGCACTTTGTCGCAATTTATGGGTGCTTGTCGGCACTGATCTCACCTGCGTAGTGACCGGTACCGGCGTATTCCGCACGCCAGACGCCGTCACCCATTCCGCGATGCCGGCTGCTGAACCAGCCGTTCTTGTCGGTGACGGCCGTGCCCATCGTGCGCCACGTCCCCGAACCGGAGGGCCGGAAGGCCAGCGCGATCTCCTGCCCCTCGAACGGACGGTAGTCCACCCGGCCGAGCGGGTCGACGCGCAGCAGGGTCCCGGTGATGCGGACCTGGTTGTCGCTGCGGACGACGTTCACCCCTTCGAGCGCGGTCTGCCGCTTGAGAAAGAAGATCGTCCGGTAAGTGACGACGTTCCCCTCCGCGTTCCGAGCCGTGGCCGTGACCGTCCACGGGCCGCTGGGATACCACCTCGACAGCGGCCTCTCCGGCAGGAAGAGCCAGGTCTCCCATTCGGACCGGTCACGACTCGTGCCGGGGACTTGCGCGGCCGTGGCCCGCATGGCTCGGTGCGGAGCGGCGTGGGCGTTCAACGCGGCAGCCGGCGGTGCCGCCGTCGGGGCACCCGCAGCCTGCGTTGGCGCTGGGATCTTGGCCGGTGCCTGCGCCGGCGCAGGTGTCTTCACCTGTGCCGGAACCTGAGCCGAGGCCTGACCCGGAACCTGCGCAGGCACCTTCGCAGGCACCTTCGCCGGGACCTGAGCGGGAACGGCAGGCTTCACCTGCGGGGGAACCTGGGACGGAGTCTGCGCCTGAGCCGGAGGCTTGGCCGGAGCCTGTGGAGGAGCGGATGCCTTCACCGGCGTAGGCACCTGACCGGACGCCTGGGCCGGCGCAGGCGTCTTCACCTGCGCGGGAACCTGGGACGGGGCGTGTGCCTGACTCTGCGGCCGGGCCGGAACCACGGCCTGAGGCGAGGCTGCGGGCGCCTGAGCGGGTACGTGCGCGGGGGTCTGAGCCGGAGCCTGCGCCGGCTGGGCGGGGGCCCCCGGCACCACGTTGCCCGGAGTACTGGGATTGACGGGCGGCTGCTGCACTCCAGGTGACGGTGGAGTCTCGGGGTCGTTCGGGGTCACCGGTCCGGTACGGCCGGGCTCGAGGCGAACGGAGACGGCTGTCGCACCCCGCGCCATCACCTCGACCACGACCTTGACCGAACCCGTGGGCCCCACGACGGGGGTGCCCGGCTTCACGGTGATGGACCTGATGGCCAGTTCGTCGGCGGCCGTCGCGGGGGCCCAGCCGGCTGCCAACGTAACCGCCATTCCGAGGATAGGCGTTGCAATCAAACGTCTCATCATGGCCAGTGACCGTACGCAGCCGGAGGTAATCCCCCCGCCCCTGACACACGCCCCAATGAGCAAAACCCGCCCCGACGCCCGACCTTCAGCCGTGATCATGCACATATTCCGGGTCATGCCCGATGAGCAGCCCAAACACCGTACGTGATCATGCATAGGGTCGGCGAGACCGGCGACGGCCTGCGTCTTCGCGTTTCGTGATCATGCACGACTTCGCACATCCGGTCGCCGACCAGCCTGATTACGTGGCGTAATCAGGTACGGCCACCAGGATGCCCGGCCGTACGTCGTTTGAGGAGGTCAGGGAACGGCCAGCGCGCCATCCGGCCGACGTCTACGACCCCAGTGCATGATCACGAATCACATATCCGCAGGCCAGCCCCCCTTTCGCCGCACCTGTGCATGATCACGGCAAGAGAAGGCGCTGGTCAGGGATCGATTTGCGACTCTGTGCATGATCACGGGACTGGACGGTCTGGTGGTTTGTCACTTTTGGCCCATGAGTAAACACACGGCTCTGCCGTTTACTGCAATTCATTCCCTAAGTGATGATTTGGCATAGAAACCAACTAAAACGCAAAGAACATCCTGTTTGGGGGTAACGTGCTGTGGGCAGTGAATCGGGGGAGAGCGCATGACACAGCCGCCCGTGCGGGGTAAGACCTTTTTCGGCCATCCGCGTGGCCTGGCCACCTTGTTCGGCACAGAGATGTGGGAGCGCTTCAGCTACTACGGCATGCGCTCGATCCTCGTGCTGTTCCTGTCGGCCCCGGCGATCCGCGGCGGCATGGGACTGTCGGAGACGACGGCGGTCGGCGTGTACGGGGTCTACATCGCCTCCGTGTACCTGCTGGCGCTCGCCGGCGGCTGGATGGCAGACCGGCTGTTCGGGCCGCGCAGGACCGTCCTGTACGGCGCGCTCGTCATCATGGGCGGCCATGTCAGCCTGTCGATCCCGTTCGGCGGGGCGTTCGTGTGGCTGGGGCTCGTCCTGGTCGCCCTCGGCAGCGGCATGCTCAAGCCCAACATCGCGGCGCTGGTCGGCGAGCTGTACCGGCACGAGGACGACGCCCGCCGCGACTCGGGCTACACGATCTTCTACCTGGGCATCAACCTCGGCGCCTTCGTGGGGATCATGGCCGTCCCGTGGCTGCAGCAGGGCGACCGCTGGCACCTCGCGTTCGGCACCGCCGCCGTCGGAATGGCCGTCGGCCTCGGCCAGTACATCCTGGGCCGCAGGCACCTGGGGGGCGTGGGCGAGGAGCCCGACCACCGGCTGACGCCCGAGGAACGGCGCCGTTTCCGCGCCATCGTGACGATCTCGCTGCCCTCAGTGGCGGTTGCCCTGGCCCTGTGGGCCCTCAGCGGCACCTTCACGATCGACAGGTTCTCCCTGGTCCTCGCGATCGGCACGGCCCTCGTCCCCGTGTTCTACTTCCTCTTCCTCTTCCGCTCGCGCGAGGTCACGCCGGACGAGCGCACCCGTCTGCACGCCTACGTGTGGCTCTTCCTCGGCGCGGCCGTCTTCTGGTTCATCTACGACCAGTCGGGCAGCGCCCTGACCCTCTTCGCGCAGAACAACACCCAGCTCGACGTCATGGGCTTCCACGTCCCGCCCGGCTGGATCAACAACGTCAACTCCCTCGCCATCATCTTCCTGGCCCCGGTCTTCGCCGAGGCGTTCCTGAAGGCCGGAGACAGGGTCAGCGCCCCGCTCAAGTTCGCCGTCGCGCTGCTGCTCGTCGGGCTGAGCTTCGTCGTCATGTCCGTCGCGTCCGGCATCGCCTCAGGCGGCGTCCGCGTGTCGATCATGTGGCTGATCTCGGTGTACCTGATCCAGACGATCGGCGAGCTGTTCCTGTCCCCCGCCGGGCTCTCGGTCACCAACAAGCTCGCGCCCCGCGCGTTCGAGAACCAGATGATGGGCGTCTGGTACCTCGCGATCTCCTTGGGCGACGCGGTCGGAGGCCAGACCTATCGGCTGACCAAGGTGATCCCCATGCCCGCCTACTACCTCGGCCTCGCCCTGGCCGCCATCGTCGCGGGCATCGCCATGATGCTGTTCGTCCGCCGGATCCGAACGCTCATGGGCGAGGGCGAGTCCCGGCCGGCGCACGTCACAGGGTAGGGGTGAGCGACGTCGCCGGGCGGTAGCCGTACTCGCCCGGCGGGGTGGCGATGCGGCGGATCGCGTCCTCCAGCACCGCGGGCGGCTGGGTGAACGGCAACCGCAGGTAGCGCTCCAGCGTGCCCTCCACGCCGAACCACCCGCCAGGCGCGAGCCGTACGCCGTTGGACGCCGCGGCCTCCACCACGGACGTCGCGACCGGGGCGTCGAGCCGCACCCACAACGAGCCGCCCCCCGCCGGCACCGTGAAGCTCCAGGAGGGCAGTTCCTCACGTAAGGCCGCGATGAGCGCCTCGCGGGAGGCCCCCAGGGTGCGGCGGCGCTCGGCGCGGGTGTCCTCCATGCGGCCGAACAGGCCGGTGACGACGAGCTGCTCGAAGACCGCGCTCGCGATGTCCACCGCGGCCCGCAGGGTGGCGAGGCGGCGCACCAGCGCGGCCGTGCCCCTGATCCAGCCGATCCGCAGGCCGCCCCACCACAGCTTGGACGCGGAGCCGATGCTGATCACCCGGCCGTCGGTGTCGAACGAGGCCAGCGGAGCCCGCGCGCCGACGTCGTCGATGGCGAGCTCCACCCACGTCTCGTCGGCGAGCAGGGTCGTGTCGTACCGGCGGGCGGCCGCCACGAGTTCGGCCCGGTCGCCGTCCGGCATCAGGTGGCCGGTCGGATTGTGGAAGTCCGGGATGACGTACGCGAGCCGGGCGGCCGACTGCCGCATCGCGCTGGTGACCAGGTCCATGTGCCAGCCGTCCGAGAGAAGGCCGACGGGCACCAAGCGGGCGCCGCGCATGCGGGCGACGTCGAGGATGTGCGGGTAGGTCGGCGACTCGATCACCACAGGGTCGCCCGGCCCGGACAGCAGCGTCATGAGCAGGTGGATGGCCTGCTGCGCGCCGGTGGTGACGATGATCTGGTCGGGCCGGGTGGCGAGGCCCCGGCTGCAGTATCTGTCGGCGATGGCCTCCCGCAGCGTGACCAGGCCGACCGGGTCGTAGCCCATCCCGAGGGCGTAGCGGTGATAGGCCTGCCCCGCCTCGGCGATCGCCTCCCCCAGGAACCCGGTCGCCGACGGCGCCGCGCTGTGCAGCGGAAGCAGGCCGTCGTCGTCCGGCGCGACCCACGGGTTCCCGAGCCCGAGCGCGGCCGGCCCGGGCAACGCGGTCCAGCTCCCCGACCCCTGCCGGCTCTCCAGATAGCCCTCCGCGCGCAGCCGGTCGTACGCCGTCGTCACGGTGGTCCGGCTGACTCCGAGGGCCTCGGCGAGGTGCCGCTCCGCGGGGACGCGCACCTTCACCGGCAGCCGCCCGTCCAGGATCAGGCCGCGTACGGCTCCCGCCAGCGCCTTGTAGTACGGCCGGGCACCGGGCGGGACCTCGACGAGTCTCGCCAGCTGGGACGCACTAAGATACCGGTTCATAAGGCCACTTTTCATGATTGGCTCTTTATTTGCAAGCAATTGGCCCGAAAGATGGAAACCACTATGACTGAGATCTCGCTACCGCGGTTTGGTTCCCTCTCGTCCAGGCTCGTCCGCCTGTACGCCGGGCTCGTCGTCTACGGCGCCGGCATCGGGCTGCTCGTGCAGTCCGGGCTCGGCCTCGACCCCTGGGAGGTCTTCCATCAGGGCCTGTCCTTCCGGACCGGCTGGTCGATGGGGTTCTGCATCAACCTGGTCGGCGCCCTCGTGCTGCTCCTGTGGATCCCGTTGCGGCAGCGGCCCGGCCTCGGCACGATCAGCAACGTCCTGATCGTGGGGAGCTGCGCCGACCTCGTGATGTGGCGCGTGTCCCCGCCTTCCCACCTCGTCGGCGAGTGGGCGTTCCTCCTCGGCGGGATCGTCCTGGTCGCCGCGGCGGGCGGTCTCTACATCAACGCCGGCTTCGGCCCGGGTCCTCGCGACGGCCTGATGACCGGGCTGGCCAAACTGGGTCTGTCGGTCCGGGTCGCCCGGACGCTGGTCGAGCTCACCGTGCTCGCGGCCGGTTGGGTGCTCGGCGGGACCGTCGGCATCGGGACCATCGTCTTCGCCGTCACCATCGGGCCTCTCACCCAGGTGTTCATGAAGATGTGGCGGCCCGCCGGGTAGCCTGGCCCGCATGCTGATCGAGGACTACGCCCTCATCGGGGACATGCAGTCAGCCGCCCTCGTCGGCCGCGACGGTTCGATCGACTGGCTCTGCCTCCCCCGCTTCGACTCCCCCGCCTGTTTCGCAAAGCTCGTCGGCGACGATTCCAACGGCTTCTGGCGGCTGGCCCCCTCGAAAGGGGAGACGGCGACCCGCCGGCAGTACGCCAAGGACACGCTCATCCTCGAGACCGTCTGGGAGACCCCCACAGGGACCGTCAAGGTCGTCGACTTCATGCCGCCCCGCCATGCCAACCCCGATCTGGTCCGGATCGTGGAAGGCATCTCGGGCACGGTGGAGATGACCACCGAGATCCGCATCAGGTTCGACTACGGGCGGATCGTCCCGTGGGTCCGCCGCGCCGACGGCGATCTCCACGCCATCGGCGGACCCGACTCCGTCTGGATCCACACCCCTGTCCAGCTGAGGGGCGGCGGATACCGGCACACCGGCACTTTCACGGTCACCGCGGGCGAGCGCGTGCCCTTCGTGTTCACCTGGCACCCGTCCCACCAGCCGCGGCCTGAACCCATCGACGCCGTCGAGGAGCTCGGCGCGACCAGGCTGATCTGGGAGGACTGGGTCTCCAGGTGCGGCTACACGGGCCCCTGGCGCGACGAGGTCGTGCGCTCGCTCATCACCCTCAAGGCGCTCACGTACGGCCCGACCGGCGGCATCGTCGCCGCGCCCACCACGTCGCTGCCCGAGCACATCGGCGGGATCCGCAACTGGGACTACCGCTACTGCTGGCTCCGCGACGCCGCCATGACGCTCGACGCGCTGACCGACTCCGGGTACATCGGCGAGGCCGGGGCCTGGCGCGACTGGTTGCTGCGCGCCGTGGCGGGCCGCCCGGAGGACCTCCAGGTCATGTACGGCGTTGCGGGCGAGAGGCGGCTCCCCGAGCTCACGCTCGGCTGGCTGGGGGGATATGAGGGCTCCAGGCCGGTGCGGATAGGCAACGGGGCGGCCGACCAGCTCCAGCTCGACGTCTACGGCGAGGTCGTCAACTGCCTCTACCAGGCTCGCAAGATGGGCCTGCCGCCCGACGACCACGCGTGGTCCATCGCGCGCAAGCTGCTGGACTTCCTCGATCGCAGCTGGGACCAGCCGGACGAGGGCCTGTGGGAGGTCCGCGGCCCGCGGCGGCACTTCGTCCACTCCAAGGTCATGGCGTGGGTGGCGGCCGACCGCATGGTGCGCGTCGTGGAGGAGCTCGGCCGCACGGGTCCGGTCGACCGCTGGCGGGCCATGCGCGACCGGATCCACGCCGAGGTCTGCGAGAAGGGCTTCGACGCCGAGCGCGGCACCTTCACCCAGTCGTACGGCTCTCGCGAGCTCGACGCCGCGCTGCTCCTGATCCCGATCGTCGGCTTCCTCCCGCCGGAGGACCCCCGGGTGACCGGCACGATCGACGCGATCGAGCGCGAGCTGATGCCCGACGGATTCGTGTTGCGTTATCCGATCGCCGACAGCATCCACGTCGACGGCCTCCCCGGCGCCGAGGGCGCGTTCCTCGCCTGCAGCTTCTGGCTGGCCGAGGCGCTCGCGCTGGTCGGCCGTAAGGACGAGGCCCTGGAGTTGTTCGAGCGGCTCCTGGCGCTGTGCAACGACGTCGGCCTGCTCGCCGAGGAGTACGACCCGGTCGAGGGGCGCCAGCTCGGCAACTTCCCGCAGGCGTTCACCCACATTCACCTGATCCGCACGGCCCAGGCGCTCAGCTGACGCTGTGGCGGGCGTCGGCGTCGCACCGGTGCAAATGGGCGCCGGTGCAGATGGGCGTACCGGGCTTGTAGAGCCCCTCCAAGCGAGATCTCAGACCGTGCGGCTCGCTCGCGGCCCGTCGAGCCCCCAAGTTATGATCTTGGTAGGCGTGACCCTGATGATCTCCCGGGAGAAGTACGGCAGGGGCGGCTCGCGGTCCGTCAGCGCCACCGCGGTGCCGCGGATCTCGATGCCCCGGGGCGCCCACGGATCGACCGTCGCCAGGTCGTCGACGACGAACGCGACCGTGCTGCCCCGCTGGACGTTCCGGAATTTCTTCGACACACCCAGCGCGTGCCCGCCGATGACGATCATGCCGCCGTCGACGAAGAAGTTGGTCGGGCTGTTCTGCACCTGCCCATCAGGCGAGACGGTGGCCAGCCGCCCGATGCGCTGCGTGGCCAGATAGTCGAGTTCTGCCTGGGTGAAGATCATGCACGTCAGTATGAAACCTTGACGCCGACGTCAGGCAAGCTGTGCCCGCCACCGGAAGCATGTAGGCGGACGGCTACCGACCTGGTCCGCTTCGGCCTCATGTGACCGCACACTGCTCCCCCGGGAGCCGGCGCGAGAAGCCCTACGGCCGCAGGCGGCGGACTCCACAGGGCACCGGTCACCCGCGGTCAGCCGGTCGTTCCCGCGATCCTGGCGAGCAGGCGGGCGAACTCCGGCGGCGGCGCCACGACCAGGCGGGTCTGCCCGTCGTGGGTGATCAGATCGGCCTGGATGCGGGTCAGCCTGCCGCGGTGCCACCAGTAGACGTGCGGGCTGATCCCGTCATCCCTGGTCTCGAACTCGCGCTGGGCGAACAGCCGCAGCCGCTCGATGGCCCGCACGACGCCGATGCCCGCCACGGGGTGGACGGCCACCGCCCCCCGGTGCGGGAGCACGGCGAGCGCTCCGTCGGACGGCACGAGCACGTGGTCGGACAGGCGGCGCAGGTGGGCGGCGGCGCTCGGGGCGGTCAGGAGCGACACGCGGGTGCCGCCGAGGTCGAGCCACTCGGTCATCGGCCGCTCGTCCGCCAGCGCGTTGTCCAGTGCGAGATTCAGCGCCTCGCCCGGGGGGATCGGCCAGCAGAACGCCTCCTCGGGGCGGACCGGCCGGGCGCCGATGGTGAGCACCTCGATCAGGTCGGCGCTCAGGTGGCGGCCGATGATCCGCGAGGGGTCGGGGATGGTCGGGTCGTCCGCGGCGTGGACCCTCGTGCGCAGCAACGGCCGGATGGGCGCGAGGTTGCAGGCGTCGAACGGCTCGCCCGACACGGCGTGGGCCAGGTGTTCGGAGACCAGCATCGGCCAGTCCTCGCGGGCACGCCGGGCGGCCTCCCTGCGCAGCCCCACGAGGTTGACCACGCGCCCGCTCTCCGGGGTCTCGTCGGTGGTGCCCAGCGTCAGCGAGGTCCCGTCGTCGGCGAAGACGCAGGTGAACCCCATCGTCTCGGCGACCAGCGCGAGGAGGGAGTCGAGGTCGGCGTCCTCCGCCGATCTCGACGCGGGGAGATCAGGTTGCGTCCGGCCGAGCAGTCGCCGCAAGAGTCGCAATGCACCATCCCTCCACCGCTGCCCGGATGATTCCAGACGGCTTTCAGGGTGCCCTGTCCGGATAGCGGAACATGCCAGTCAGAGAGCACGATTTGGTATCAATAACCCCATCTGTCTCCAGCCACACACCGAACTGTGGTGATCCATGTCCGACGGGAAGGCCCGCGATGACGGGAACGCCGAGGGGCGCGAGCCGTTCCGCCAGCACCGGAAGCGGGTCTCCGCAGTCCACCCACGACCCGAGCACGAAGCCCAGCGCGCCGTCGAGACAGCCCGCCTGGAGCAGCTGCGTCAGCATGCGGTCGATCCGGTAGGGCTCCTCGTCCACGTCCTCGAGCAGGACGATGCGGCCCTGGGCGCTCATGGCGTACGGCGTGCCGGCCAGAGCGGCGAGCAAGGTGAGGTTGCCACCCGTGACGGGTCCCGCGACCCGGCCCTCGGCCCCGATCGACGCGGTCCCGGTCACCGGCCCGGGGGTCGCGTCCTCGAACAGGGTGCTCTTGAGATGGGTGAGCGTCACCGGCTCCGGGCCCGGCTCGTCCGCCATCGTCGCGGAGGCCGGCATGGGGCCGAAGAGGGTGGAGATCCCGAGCCTGCGGGCGAAGGCCCGGTGCAACGCGGTGATGTCGCTGGAGCCGAGGAGGATCTTGGGCTCCGCCTCGCCCATCGCGTCCCAGTCGAGCAGGTCGAGCAGCCGCGTCGCCCCGTAACCGCCCCGGGCGCAGATCACCGCGGCCACGCCGGGGTCGCACCACGCGTCCTGGAGGTCGGCCGCCCGCGTGGCGTCGGGACCGGCCAGATACCCCTGCCTGTCCAGCAGGTGGGGCGGCGTCCGCACCTCGAGGCCGAGCTCGGTCAGGACCCGCGTGCCCCGGGCCAGCCGTCCGGGATCGACGGGGCCTGAGGGCGCCACCAGGACGACGGCGTCGCCCCGCCGCAGCCGCCTGGGGAGCCTAGCCACGGGCGTCCCAGCGGCCCGCACGGAGGACGGCCGGAGATCGGTGTGTTCGCGCAGGCAGGGGCAGGTAACGGACCGTTGTCGAGGCTTCTTCGGCCGCCCTGGCCGGGATGCGTCCTTTCACCCCCCAAAGGGTGTCAGACTTAGCCGTACCTATGCGACCTCCGACGCACATTCTCGTGGTCAACGGCGTGAAGGTCCGCCAGCCGGTGTTCGTGGTCGCCGCCCCGCACTCCGGAGCGGGCCTCCTCGGCCGTGCCCTGAAACGATCACCTGGATTCCACCTGACGATGGGCCGCGGGCCCGTCGCCCGGGTGGTCTACGCGTTCGCCCGCAGGCCCTCGATCGCGCGCAGCGGCGGAGCGCCGACCGTGATCCGCGACGTGCTGGCCGAGGCCTGGCAGGTCGTGCCCGGAGCCTGCACGGAGTGCACCGCGACCTGCCGGGAGGCCGGCGGCGTCATCGGCGCGGGCCCCTGCGTGGGAACGGCGAACATCAACAGGTTCGGGGACGCGAGCCCCGATCTCCTCTACAGCTCCCCCGTGCTGCTCCAGGCCTTCACCGACGCCCGGCTCATCCAGATCATCAGGGACGGCCGTGACGTCGTCGCCGACATGCTCGACGACCCGGCCTCCATGACCTGGTTCAAGCCCCACATGCTCAGCGAGGACGCGGAGTTCCCCAACCCGTTCCTCGGCGTCAAGTCGGCGGAGCATCGCGACCGGTGGAACGCCATGGCCCCCGCGGGCAAGTGCGCCCTGCGCTGGCGCAGCGCCGTACGGCTCAGCGCCGCGCTGCGCCGGGAGGTGCCCAGGGAGCAGCTGCTGACCCTGCGCTACGAGGAGATGCTCGAATCCCCCGCCGAGACGAGCAAGACGGTCTCGGAGTTCCTGGAGACCAGGATCTCCACCATCGCCCTGTACGGCACGGCCGCCCCGAAGCCCGGCAGGTGGCGCACGGTCCTGAACCCCGCGGACGCCGAACTCGTCGAGAAGGTCGCCCGCGAGGAGCTCACGCGCCTGGGCTACCTGTGAGGTCCGGGCTGCCGGTGAACTGGGTGCGGTACAGCTCGGCGTAGGCGCCGCCCCGCTCGAGCAGCGAGTCGTGGTCTCCGCGCTCGACGATCGTCCCGTCCTCGATCACGAGGATGACGTCGGCCTCGCGGATCGTGGACAACCGGTGGGCGATCACCAGGGAGGTCCTCCCGTGGAGGGCCGACTTCAGCGCCTTCTGCACGGCCGCCTCGGACTCGGAGTCGAGGTGGGCGGTGGCCTCGTCGAGGACCACGACCCGGGGCGCCTTCAGCAGGAGCCGGGCCAGGGCGATCCGCTGCTTCTCCCCTCCCGACAACCGGTAGCCCCGGTCGCCCACGACGGTTTCCAGCTCTTCGGGAAGGCCGCCGACCAGGTCGGAGATCTGCGCCGCGCGGAGCGCCTCCCAGATCTCCTCGTCGGTCGCCTCCGGCCGGGCGTACCGCAGATTGCTGGCGATCGTGTCGTGGAACAGGTGGGCGTCCTGCATGACGACGCCCACGGTGTCCCTGATGCTCTCCAGGGTGGCGTCGCGGACGTCCGTGCCGTTGATCCGGACGGAGCCCTCGTCGACGTCGTAGAGCCGGGAGACGAGCGAGGTCAGCGTGGTCTTGCCCGCTCCCGAGTGCCCCACCAGCGCAACGAGCTGACCGGGGCGCGCGGTGAACGTCACACCCTTGAGCACCTCCTGCGAGGGGCCGGTGTCGGGCCGCGCCACCGACTCCAGGGACGCCAGCGACACCTCCGAGGCCGCCGGGTAGCGGAACCGGACGTCGTCGAACTCGATCGTCACCGGCCCGTCCGGGACCGGCTGGGCGCCGGGACGCTCCGCGACCATCGGCTCGAGGTCGAGGACCTCGAAGACCCGGTCGAAGCTCACCAGCGCGGTCATCACGTCCACGTGGACGTTGGACAGGCTGGTCAGCGGACCGTAGAGCCGCATGAGCAGCGACGACATGGCCACCAGCGTGCCGATCGCGAAGAAGCCCGACACCGCCAGCTGGCCGCCGAGGCCGTAGACGAGCGCGGTCGCGAGCGCGGCCACCAGCCCCAGCGCGATCCGGAACACCGCGCCGTACATCGCGACCGTGATGCCCACGTCGCGGACCCGCCCGGCCCGCCGGCCGAAGTGGCCGGCCTCGTCCTCCGGCCTGCCGTACAGCTTGGCGACCATGGCGCCGGCGACGTTGAAGCGCTCGGTCATGACCGAGCTCATCTCCGCGTCGAGCTGCATCTGCTCCCGCGTGAGCGCCGACATCCGCCGGCCGACCCACTTCGCGGGGAAGATGAAGATCGGCAGCAGGACGAGCGCGACCACCGTGATCTGCCACGAGAGCACGATCATGGCGCCGAGCACCATGACCAGGCTCACCACGTTGGAGACCACGGACGACAGCGTGGTCGTGAGCGCCCGCTGGGCCCCGATGACGTCGCTGTTCAGCCGGGAGACCAGAGCGCCGGTCTGGGCGCGCATGAAGAACGCCACCGGCATGCGCTGCACGTGGTCGAAGACCTCGGTGCGCAGGTTGTAGATCAGGCCCTCGCCGATCCGCGCGGAGAACCACCGCTGGACCAGGCCGAGCCCGGCGTCGAGGACGGCGAGTGCGCCGATGGCGCCGGCCAGCCACATCACCACGTCGGCCCGCCTGGGGACGATGCCGTCATCGATGATCGCCTTCATCAGCAACGGGTTGGCGATCACGATCATGGCGTCGACGACGACGAGGACCAGGAAGCCGGCGATCTGCCTCTTGAACGGGCTCGCGTAGCCCGCGATCCGGCGGACCGTCCCCGGGGCGATCCGCTCCTTCACGACCGAGCTGTCACGCCGGAGAGACCGCATCACCTGCGGCCCGTAGCCACCACTCATCGCCATGTGTGTCGTACCTCCCGCTGCTGAAGCACCGGCGAGGTCACCTCCGATTCCCGCATCAGCTGGAGGCGAACAATGCTCTGACGCGCGCCGACTGCTCGGCGCGCTCGGCGGCGGACTGCTCCTCGAGCGTCCGCCCCGACGCCCCCTGCAGGAGCCGCTTGGTCGCCGTCGCGGCCGCGCGGTCGGTCGCCAGCAGCGCCGTCGCCAGATCCTGTACGGCCTGCGCCAGCTCGTCCCCGGGCACGGCCATCTCCGCCAGGCCGAGTTGGACGGCCTCGGCCGCGCCGACGGTGCGCGCGGTCAGGCAGATCTCGATCGCCCGCGGCACGCCGACGAGCTCCACGAGCGGCTTGGTGCCCGTCAGGTCGGGAACCAGCCCGAGAGCGGGTTCCTTCATGCAGAACTTCACGTCGTCCGCGACGATCCTGAGGTCGCACGACAGGGCCAGCTGGAAGCCCGCACCGATGGCGTGGCCCTGGACCGCGGCGATGGACACGATGTCGGGACGGCGCAGCCAGAGAAAACCGCGCTGGTATTCCGCGACCCGCCGCTGGAACCCGTCGTCGCCGAGTGTGGCGACGGTCGCGAGCGAATCCTGTCCGGAGGTTCCCCCCGGCGCGAACATGCTCAGGTCGAGCCCTGCCGAGAAGGACGGCCCCTCACCTCGGACCACGACGACTCTCACCTGTCCCGGAAGGTTCTCCCCGATCCGGGCCAGTGCCGACCACGTTGCGGACGTCTGAGCGTTCCGCTTGCCGGGCCGGTCCAGAACGATCGTCGCGATCTCGCCGTCCACCTCGAAGCGCAGCCCGATCTCAGCCAGCTCAGCCGCCGAAATCGTCTCCGTGCCAGGCGAGCCGCTCCCCCCGGCGATGTCACCGGGATCGAGGACCGTGCCCCGATCGCCGTGCTCCGTCCGGGCCGGCTCCCTGTTCCCCCCAAGATCCGCTTCCGCCATCGCCTGTTCCCTGCTCCCCTCGAGGCGGCTTCGCCTCGCACGGCCGGTCCGGTGCGGCGTCCCGTCCGTGCGTGGCTCGCCCTCTTCTCCCACGGCCGCGTCGAGCTTACCGAACATCATTCGGTCAGCGGACGCGTCCGCTTCGGCTGTGGGAACGAGCGGCTGCGGTCGCGCGTTGTGAGGCGGATCTCTAGCGCTTGGTCTTGCCTCGGGTGGCCCCGCCGCGTCCGCGCAGAGTCACGCCGGACTCGCTGAGGATGCGGTGGATGAACCCGTACGACCGACCGGTCGAAGCGGCCAGGGCGCGGATGCTCTCACCCGCGGAATAGCGCTTCTTGAGATCACCGGCCAGCTTTTCGCGGTCGGCTCCGGTCACCCGGGTGCCTTTCTTCAGAGTCTCAGCCACGAGTACCTCCTGTAGTGCCAGACTTCCGCAGCGTTACTTAGGCCATGATCAGTCATTTCGGCGCGATCGGCTACCTACTCCATGGGAAAAGATCCCTACCCGCTCAAATTAAGATCAGGCAAGTGCCACAAGATCGGAAAATTCGTCGCTCCACGCGTCTTCCACGCCATCGGGGAGCAGGATCACCCGATCCGGGTGCAACGCCTCCACCGCGCCCTCATCGTGCGTGACCAGCACGATCGCCCCCACAAAGGAGCTGAGCGCCTGCAGAACCTGCTCCCGGGAGGCCGGGTCGAGGTTGTTGGTGGGCTCGTCGAGGAGCAGCACGTTGGCGCTCGACAACACCAGCGTCGCCAGCGCCAGACGGGTCTTCTCGCCGCCTGACAACACTCCCGCGGGCTTGTCCACGTCGTCGCCGGTGAACAGGAACGAGCCGAGCACCTTGCGCAGGTCGACATCGGCGAGATCGGGGCCCGCCGAGCGCATGTTCTCCAGGACCGTCCGGTCCCCGTCGAGCGTCTCGTGCTCCTGCGCGTAGTAGCCGACCCGGAGGCCGTGGCCGGGCCGCACCTCGCCGGTGTCCGGCTTCTCGATGCCCCCCAGGATGCGCAGCAGCGTGGTCTTGCCGGCTCCGTTCAGGCCCAGGATGACGACCCGTGAGCCGCGGTCGACGGCCGCGTCGACGTCGGTGAACACCTCGAGCGAGCCGTACGACTTGGACAGGCCCTGCGCGGTCAGCGGGGTCTTGCCGCAGGGGGCGGGCTCGGGGAAGCGCAGCTTGGCCACCCGATCGGTGCGCCGCACGGTCTCGACGCCCGCCAGCATGCGCTTGGCCCTGCGCTCCATGTCCTGCGCCGCCTTGGCCTTGGTGGCCTTGGCCCGCATGCGGTCGGCCTGCGAAAGCAGCACGGACGCCTGCTTCTCCGCGTTGGCCCGCTCCCGCTTGCGGCGCTTCTCGTCGGTCTCCCGCTGGGCCAGATAGGCCTTCCAGCCGACGTTGTAGGTGTCGATGACGCAGCGGTTGGCGTCGAGGTGCAGGACGCGGTTTACCGTCGCTTCAAGAAGGTTGACATCGTGGCTGATGACGACCAAGCCGCCCTGGTGGGAGCGCAAAAAATCACGAAGCCACCCGATCGAGTCCGCATCGAGGTGGTTTGTGGGCTCGTCCAGCAGGAGAGTCTCCGCCCCGCTGAACAGGATGCGGGCCAGCTCGACCCGCCTGCGCTGCCCTCCGGACAGGGTCGACAGAGGCTGTCCGAGCACGCGGTCGGGCAGGCCGAGGCTCGACGCGATCGACGACGCCTCCGCCTCGGCGGCGTAGCCTCCGAGGACGTGCAGGCGGTCCTCCAGCCGTCCGTAGGCGCGCACCGCCTTGTCCCGGACGCGGGTGTCCTCGGCCGCCATCCCCTTCTCGGCCTCGCGGAGCTCGCGGAGCACCTCGTCCAGCCCTCGGGCGGACAGGATGCGGTCGCGGGCGAGCACCTGGATGTCACCGGCACGGGGATCCTGCGGCAGGTAGCCGACGCTGCCGCTGATCGTCACCGAGCCCTCGGCGGGGATGCCCTCGCCGGCGAGCACCTTGGTGAGGGTGGTCTTGCCCGCGCCGTTGCGGCCGACGAGGCCGATCTTGTCTCCGGGGTTCACCCGGAACGATGCGCTTTCGATGAGCAGCCGGGATCCGGCGCGCAGTTCGATATCAGTTGCGATGATCATGATGTGGGGAACACTCCCGGGAAAGATGCGGTCAGGATCGGCGGGATGTCGATCAGTCGGGAGCGCACATACCCGTCATTGTAGGGGCAGGGACGTGGTAGGCATCTGACCCCGACCGTGCACCGGGCCCGGCCCCGGGAACGGGGACCTCAGCCTTCGGGGTCGAGCACCCGGATCCGCACCGCGCGGAACAGCGCGGGCGTGCCTTCGAGGACGGCCAGTTTCGGATCGGGCACCGCCAAGAACGAGCCCGCCTCGAGCGCGAACAGCGGCGCGAGCCGCCTGTCCCCGCGCAACTCGTCGACCGCCCTCCGGTCGCCGCCGAGCACGACGGCGTCGAGATCGTCCGCGCGGGGCACGAGCACGCGGGCCGCCACGTCGGCGGCGGCCGCCAGCGCCTCGGACGACTGCTTCTCCCTGCGCCTGGCGAAGCGCTGCTGCGACCAGCCGCCGGCGGCGCTGCGTCCGTGGACGAGCCGCGATCCCACCTTCGAGGTCACCAGGCGCTCCCCCTCGAACACGCCGGCCGCGTAACCGCCGAGGCGGACGAGCAGGACGCCCACCGTGCGCTCCCTCCGGGCGTGCGCGACGAGCACGTCCGCCGCGTCCTCCGCTTCACCGGCCGGGCTGCTCCCCTCACCCGGGACGTCACCGCGGCCGAGAGGCGGGAAGGGGACGTGGCACTCGGCGGCCGAGCCGTCCGCGGCGGCGAACCGCACCAGCGCGGGACCGGCGGTCGCCTCGACGGCGCCGTGGCGCTCCGCGAAGCCCAGGATCCACCCCGCGAGCCGCTCAGGCGCGACCGTCACCCATCGTCCGCCGCCCGCGGCCGGCCGTGCCGTCATGCCAGCAGAGATTACCCGTCACACCGGGGTCTGCCGCTCCTCACCAGGGGCGACGACTCTCCGTTGCACCGCCAAGTAAAGATCTCAACATATGGGGAAATATGGGTGAATTCTGCTGCTGGTGGCTGATGTGACCGATGAGTAAGGATGACAATCCAATACGTGTCGGTCCCCTCAACTTCGGCGGCGCCGCCTGCCATGCCACAGGCCCAGACCGCTCCAGACGCCTCGACGTCCGGAAGCCACCGTGCGCCCACGCCCGGTGTGGACGCGTCGGCGCCCAGCCGTCCCTACGGCGCGGCCCCTTCCGCACCCGACCCGGCGTCCCGCCCGTACGGCGCGGCTCCTCCCACGGCGAACCCCGGGGCCCGTCCCTACGGCACCGGCCCTTCGCCGTCGGACCCGGCGTCCCGCCCGTACGGCGCGGCCGCGCCCAGCGGGGACACCCCGCCCGCCGGCCGTCCCTCCGGGGCGACCACTCACGGGTTCGAGATGCCGGGATTCGACATCCCCGGCACCCCGGGCCGACCGCACTTCATTCCGATCATCGACCTCGACACCGGCGGCGTCATCGCGGTCGAGGTGATCGCGAGCACAATCGGCGGTCCCGTCGACGGCGTCGCCGCGACAGTCAGCGGCGTGCACGCCGCCGCGCAGGAGGAGGCCCTCCTGCCCCTCCTGCTGCCCATCCCCGTGTCCGCCGTGCTCGGCGGGTCCGCGGGGCTGGCGACGCTCCACGAGGCCCTGCGCGTGACCAACCGCCGCAGCCGTGAGGTGATCCTGGTCATCGAGGGAGACGTCTCCCCCGGCGACCGGCGCTACCTGCTGTCCGGGATCGAAGGCCTGCGGGCCGTCGGCTACCTGATCGCGTTCGGCGGTCTCGGCTCCTCCTACGTCCCGCTCGAACTGGTCGCGGACGCCTCGCCGTACGTGATCCTCATCGCGCCGGACGTGGTCGAGCGCGGGCCGCGCGACCCCCGCCGAAGCGGACTGGCCGAGGCCCTGGTGACGTTCGCCAAGGGCATCGGGGCGCACGTCCTGGCGCCGGGCGTACGCGACGAGACCCAGCTGGGCGCGGTGCGCGGCTGGGGCATCCGGCTGGCGCAGGGCCCGCTGCTCGCCCCCTCCGACTGGCGGCCGTCCCTCGGCCACAGCCGCGTCCACGTGCCGCTGCCGCTCCCGGAGACGACGCCGTCCGCCGCGATGCTGGGCCCGCGGGTCCAGGAGTTCCTGCTCCCCGCCGTGACCCTTCCCATGGAGTCCACGGCCGAGGACGTGATGGCCGCGCTCAGCTCGGAGCCCTCCATCACGAGCATCATCCTCGTCGACGAGTACCAGCGGCCGCAGGGCAGCATCGACCGCAGCCGCTTCCTGCTGTTCATGGCCGGCGCGTACGGCCACGCCCTGCACGCCAGGAAGCCGGCCCACCGTCTGGCCGACGCGGCCAAGGTGGTGCCGAAGACCACACCCGCGATAGCGGCCATGCAGGTGGCGGGTCGTGACAACGCCCGGGTCTACGACGACCTCGTGGTCGTGGACGAGGTAGGCAGGTGCATGGGCATCGTCAGGGTCGGCGACCTGATCCGCCACGTCGCCGACGCGCAGACGGGCCGCTGAGGTCCGCCGCTGAGGGTCCGCCGCCGAGGCGGGGCGGAAAGGTCAGAGCCGGGCCTGAGGTCAGAGCCAGCCCTGGTCCTGGGCCTTCTGCACCGCCTCGATCCGGTTGCGGGCCGACGTCTTCTGGATCGCCGACGACAGATAGTTGCGGACCGTCCCCTCGGACAGGTGCAGCCGCGCGGCGATGTCGTTGATCGTCGAGCCGTCGACGGCGGCGCTCAGGACCTCCCGCTCACGCGGTGACAGCGGATTCGGGCCCGCGCTGAGCGCGGCGGCGGCCAGGCCGGGATCGATCACGCGCTCGCCGGACAGGACACGTCTGATGGCGGCGGCCAGCTCGCGCGCGGGACTGTCCTTGACGAGGAACGCCGACGCGCCCGCTTCCATGGCGCGGCGCAGGTAGCCCGGCCGGGCGAACGTGGTGAGGATCATCACGTGGCACTCGGGGACCTCGCGGCAGATCTCCCCCGCGGCGGTGATGCCGTCCTTGCCGGGCATCTCGATGTCGAGCAGCGCCACGTCGGGCCTCGTGACCGCGGCCACCGCGACGGCCTCGTCGCCGGTCGCGGCCTCCCCGACCACTTCGATGTCGGGCTCGAGGCTCAGCAGGGAGGCGAGCGCCCCCCGGATCATGGTCTGGTCCTCCGCCAGTATCACGCGGATCACGTGCCCAACCTATCGCTCAGACGGCGACGGGCCGGTCGGCCCCCGGCTTCGCCGGCTGGCGTGGCACGACGACCCGCACGCGGAATCCCGCGGCGGACGGGTCCACCTCGACGGAGCCGCCGGCCGCGCCCACCCGCTCGGTCAGGCCCGTCAGGCCGCTGCCGGGCTGGTACGGCCCGGAGACGCCGTTGTCGGCGACCTCCAGCAGCGCGCCGGCCTCGCCGTACGTCAGGGTGATCTCGCAGCGGGTCGCGCGGGCGTGCCGTACGACGTTCGTCACCGCCTCGCGGACGGCCCAGCCGAACAGTCCGTCGAGGGGGTCGGGCAGCGGGGTGCCCGACGTCCGCACCGTCAGCTCGACTCCCGCCGAGGCCAGCGCGGACCTGGCGCCGTCGATCTCCTCGGAGAAGCAGCGCTGCCGGTATCCGGTGACGGCCTCGCGCACCTCGACCAGCGCCTGCCTGGCCACGGACTCGATGTCGGCCATCTCCCCGGCCGCCCGGTCGGAGCCCTGCTCGGCGAGCCTGCGGGCGAGCTCGCTCTTCAGCACGATGAGGGACAGGCTGTGGCCGAGCAGGTCGTGCAGGTCGCGGGCGATCCGCAGGCGCTCCTCGGTGGCCGCCAGCCTGGCGACCTCGCTCTGCGCCTGCCGGACCTGGACGACGAGCACCCTGGTGTTGCGCACTCCCATGAACAGCAGGCCGAGCGTCAGCACCTCCATCACGAGCAGTGACAGCGTGCCTCCGTCGGCCTTCTTGATCAGGCCGTCCACGATCACGATGGCCACCATGCCGCCGACGGCGGGCAGGGCGGCGCGCGGAGGCAGGCCCATGGCGAAGACGACGGTCACGTAGATCGGAAGCGCGAGCCAGCCCGGTCCGAAGAAGAGCGGGTAGGCGGCGGCCATCAGTACGAGGACGCCGAGGAGGGGCAGAGTGATCGGGTTGCGCTCCTCCTCGTCGTCGGACGCGGTCAGCACCGTCGTCACGTAGGTCGCCACGAAGGACACCAGCGCGACGATCTGCCAGCGGGCCTGATCCCACGGCACCTTGCCGCCGACGATGTCGACCACCGGGTAACAGAGGTAGACGAGGCCGAACATGACACCGATCAACCGTCGCCACCGGGCCGACCTCGCGTCCATCGCGCCGAACGTGAAGGTCCGGCTGAACCAGCCCATCCTTCCGCCTCCTGTCCCTGTTCCCACCGCGTCCCCGCCCTCCGGTCAGGCGCGGACCGTCGCCCGGCGGTAGGCGAAGACAGCGAGGGCGCCGAGCCCGACCGCCCAGCCCACGACCCCGAGGACGGAGGAGGCGTCCGGCGCGTCTCCCGCGGCGATCTTCCATCCGATGCTCGCGTAATCGTAGGACGGCAGCACCTGGGCGATCGACTTCATGGCGGACGGCATGACCTCAACAGGGAACCACAGGCCGCCGAGCAGGGCCAGCCCGAACATTCCGATCATGGCGACGGGCTGCGCCGTGTCCGGCGGCAGGAGCGAGCCGATCGTCAGGCCGAGGGCGATGAAGGGGATGGTCCCGATCCACAGGGAGCCGATGAGCCCGGCCCACTCGCCCGCCGGGAGCGACACGCCCTGCGTCAGCACCGCCGCGAGTCCCACCAGCAGCAGGGACGGCAGCACCAGCACCATGGACGCGATCAGCTTGGTGCAGATGATCGCCCAGCCGGGCAGCGGGGTGATCTGAAGCTGGCGCAGCCAGCCGCTGTGCCGCTCCTGCGCCCATGGCACCGCGCTGGACATGATCGACGCGGCGAGCGCCCCGTACGCCGCCATGGAGACCATCAGGACCACGGCGCCCTTGAGCCCGGTCGTCTCGTCGACCTGGTCCCCCCAGAGGTTGGAGTAGAGGAGGTAGAAGACCACAGGGAAGGCGACGACGAAGATGATGTACCGCTTGTTGCGGACCATGCGGAGCAGCTCGATCTTCAGATAGTGCGACACGGTCAGGACTCCTTGGTGAGAGCGAGGAAGGCGTCCTCCAGATCGGCCCCGTGGACCTGGAGATCGCGGACGTCGAGGGTGGTCTTGCGGTAGAGCGCGTCGAGGGTGGCGTCAGGATCCCCGGTCCTGACCGTCACGCGGTCCGCCTGGATCTCCACGGCGGACACCCCGGGCAGCGCGTCGAGCCCGGCGGCCGACTGGAGGCCGAGGCGGAAGCTCACCGTGTGTCCCGCCACCCCCGACTTGATCTCCGCGGCGGTGCCGTCGGCGACGACCTTGCCACGGGCGACGACCACGACCCGGTCGGAGTTCTGGTCCGCCTCCTCCAGGTAGTGGGTGGCGAACACGATCGTCCGGCCCTGCGCCGCGTAGGCCCGCATGTTGTCCCAGAACGACCGGCGCGATTCGACGTCCATCGCGGCCGTCGGCTCGTCCAGCAGGAGCAGCTTGGGGCCCCCGGCGATGGCCAGGGCGAAGCGCACCCGCTGCGTCTGGCCGCCGGACAGCTTGTCCGCCCTCCGTCCCGCGAGGTCGGTCAGCTCGGCCATCCGCAGCACCTCGTCCAGGGGCAGCGGGTCGGGATAGAGCCGGCGGATGAAGTCGACGGACTCCCTGACCGTCAGCTCGGGGATCAGCGCGCCCTCCTGGAGCATCGCGCCGATGTCCCCGCGGGTGACCGCCTCGTCCGGCCCGTTTCCGAACACCTTGATGTCGCCGCTGGTCGGGCGGAGCAGCCCCAGCAGCATGTTGATGGAGGTCGACTTGCCCGCGCCGTTCGGGCCGAGGAGCGCGACCGTACTTCCCGCTGCGATGTCCAGCGTGAGGCCGTCCACGGCGACCACGTCGCCGTACTTCTTGGTGACGCCGTTGAAGGCGATGGCGTTCATGACGTCAACGCTAGGCATGCTTCCGGTAGATCATCAGTGCCACGCATCCGGGCTTCGCGATGACATTTGTCAGGCGGGCCGGCTGCCCGCCTGCCCGCCTGGGAACCGGTCTCAGCGGCCGAGGCGGGCCCTGGCGTCCTCGACGTCCATGCCGTGGAGTCTGAGCAGGTTCTCCCCGAGGATCTTGCGCTTTGCCTGCTCGGTGAGCTGCGGGTAGCCGTACCCGTCGCAGAGGTCCTGCGGGATCTGGAAGTCCTTGAAGGCGCGCAGCGCCCACTGCGGATGGAAGATCGGCGCCTCCGACCCATAGATGATCTTGTCTTCGCCGCACCAGAAGAGCAGCTTGCCCATGATCTCGGCGAACATCCTGGGCGCCCGGACGACGAAGTTGATCGTCGCGGCCAGCGACGCGTACAGGTTGGGATAGCGGATGAGCTGCCAGCAGGTCTCGTCCAGGAACGGCAGGCCGACATGGAAGATGACGAAGTTGATGTCGGGGAAGTTGGCCGCGGCGCCGTCCATGTCCCAGGTCTGGGTGTGCTCGATCGGCTGCGGGCCGAGGGGGACGCCCTTGTGCACGCCGATGAGGTTCACGCCGAGCTCGCGGGCCTTCTCGAAGATCGGGAAGGCGATGCGCGGATCGTCCATCCGCCACGGGTACGGCGAGCCGTAGTCGTAGCGGACGTTGTACAACTTGAACGCCCGGGCGCCGAACTCGCCGACCTGGCGTTCCATCAGGTCGAGCGCCTTGCGGCCCTCGAGGGGGTTGACCGTTCCCCAGAAGACGGTCCTGTCGGGGTCCCGCGCGGCGAGCTCGGCGCACTCCGTCCACGGGGAGAGCCCGTCGTGGTAGAGGTCGGTGAGCGGGAGGGGCATCGCGACGAGCATGTCGGTGTCGGACTCCTCGTACACCATGCGCCGGATGTCCTCGATCGTCCACTGACGCAGGAACTCCTCCGGCGGCAGCTTGGTCTCGCCGTCCGGGGTGAGGGCGTTGTGGAAGGCGTAGAGGTGGTTGGAGAACATCTCGCCCGGTTTGCCGAAGGCGTTCTTCGCCTCGAAGTTGAACACGTGCGCGACACTGTCGAACACGAACGCGTCGTCGATCATGACAGTTCCTCCAGGATGTAGGCCTCCCGGTCCTGGACCTTCGAGGGGGGCGGCAGGAAGCGCAGAATCCGCGCGGCGCGCGGGGAGAGCCGGTCGACCGTCCACGCCTCGTCCCAGACGACCTCGACCTCGGCGTCCTCGACGCCGGGCTGAGCGGCGATCTTCTCGCGCACCTCGGTGAGGACCCGGGCGGCGAAGGGACACCAGCCCGACGTCAGCAGCAACTCGACCCGCGCCCGACCGTCCGCCACCTCAACGGACCTGACCAGGCCCATCTCCACGACCGAGATGCCCTTCTCCTTGCAGCACGGATCGAACACCTCGGCGAGCGCCTCACTGGCCCACGGCGGTATCTGCGACATGGCCCCATCGTGTGACGGGGGCGCGCCGGGCGGTAGCCGGGGTATTTCAGATGGTGCACACCACGGGTATTCCTTGCGCTACCGGCCCGGGACATGCTGTGAGGATGGCCGACACAGCGCCCAGCGATCTGATCCGCAGTGTCTCCCGCGCTCTGCGCGTGCTCGAGCAGGTCACCAGGTCCGACCGGCCGCTGACGGTGAAGGCGCTCGCCCGGCGCTGCGAACTCAACCTGTCCACGACCTATCACCTCGTACGGACGCTCTCCTACGAGGGCTACCTCACCCGGTGCCCGAGCGGCGAGTACACCATCGGCCCGCAGATCGCCGAGCGGTTCCACGAGCTGATCGGCGCCTTCCACCGCCCGCCCCGGGCTCCGTCCGTGCTGCACCATCTGGCCTCGGCCACCGGGCACACGGCCTACCTCGCCCGGCTCTCCCACGGACGGCTCTTCATCCTCGACGTGGCCGAGGGACCCCGCTCTCCCTGGCTGGAGGACCTGCAGGCCGGGCTGGAGACCGCGCCCCACGCGACGGCGCTCGGCAAGGCGCTGCTCCTCACGCTCTCCCCCGGCACACGGCGGCGCGTCCTGGCTGAGTACGGCATGCGCCCGTTCACCTCCACCACGCCGACCAGTCTCGAGGACCTCGAAGCGGAGTTGTCCGGCCTCCATCCGGGTGAGCTCGTGGAGGAGCACGGGCAGTTCCGCGACACCGTGGCATGCGCCGGCGTGGCCGTACCGGACGGCGACAGAGGCACCTGCCTGGCCGTCGGCATCTCCACGCGCGGACTCGACCTTCCCGATCTCGCGGTGTCGCATCTGCGCCAGGCGGCCGCCGACCTGCGGACGGTCGCCACGAGCTGATCAGCCGCCGGTACTGGGAGCGGTGCGAACTCGCCCGGGTCGGGCTGCCGGCCCGATGCACGAGCCGGATCCGCCGGGCGGGCACGGCGCGGGATCCCCCGGCCGATGGACGCCCGTCGGGGCGGGGTAGGGAACCGATGTCACCCCATCGACCCGAGGGTGCCCTGGAGGAGATGGACGACATGGGCGCCGCGTTGCGAGGGCTTCGCCGGCTCGCCGAGCAGACGCCGCCGTCACGGGAGCGGTTCGCGGACCTGCTCCGCGGCTTGTCGATCCTGGCCGTGGTCCTGGGTCACTGGCTGGTGACGGTGGTCGGGTACGACGAACACAGCGAACTGGTCGGCCGGTCGGCACTGCCCGACCTGCCGTGGGCTCATCCGCTCACCTGGCTCTTCCAGGTGGTGCCGGTCTTCTGCTTCGTCGGCGGATACGCCAACGCGGTCTCGCTGACCAGGCACCGCGACCGGGGCGGAGACGCGGCGGGGTGGCTGGTCAACCGGAGCGGGCGGCTGCTCCGGCCGACCACGGCCCTGATCCTGGTCATGGCCGGGGGCGCGTTCGCCGCCCACCTGCTCGGCGCCGATCCAGCCCGGGTTCGCCTGGTGGTGTGGTTCGCCTCGATACCGCTGTGGTTTCTCGTGGTCTACCTGGTCCTGGTCGTGCTGACGCCCTTGATGTACGCCCTGCACCTCCGGTACGGCCTGTGGGTCCCGCCGGCGCTGGTCTGCCTCGTCGCCCTCGGTGACGTCGCCCGGCTCCTCGGCGCGCCGTCCTTGAGTCTGGGCAACTACCTGTTCGGTTGGCTGGCCGTCTACCAAATGGGATTCGCCTGGCGAGACGGGCTGCTGCCCGCCCGCCCCCGGGTGGCGGCGCCGCTGCTGCTCGGCGGGGTCGGCGCGCTGCTGCTGTTCACCCTCGCGGGCCCGTATCCGGTCAGCATGCTCAACGTGCCGGGCGAGCGGCTGCACAACATGTCACCCCCGAGCCTGGCCCTGCTCGCCGTCGCGTCCGCCCAGATCGGGGCGGTGCTCCTGCTGCGCGACCGCGCCGCCCGGTGGCTGCGCGGCACACGGCCGTGGACGGTGGTCGTCGCGGTCAACACCGTGATCCTGACGATCTTCCTCTGGCACGTCACCGCCGCGGTCCTGGTGGTCTTCGCCCTCCACCTCGCCGGCGTCCTTCCCGTGTACGCGGCCGGCTCAGCAGGTTGGTTGGCCTGGCGCATCCCTTTGCTGCTGCTGTGCGGTCTCGCTCTGGCGCCCCTGGTCGCCGTCTTCGGGCGGATCGAGGTCCGCGGCGCACGCCGGGCCGTCGCGGACGCGCCGGGCACGGTCGCTCCCTCAGCCCGGTGTCCCGGACAACGTGCCCCGGCGGCACCCCCGACGACGCGCCTCGGGCTCGCCCTGGTGGCTCGCCCGGTGGCGCGTCTCGGACTCGCTCTCGCAGCCCACCCCGTGGCGCGTCTCGGGGTCGCCCTGGCGGGGTTCGCCGGTGTCGTCGTAGCCCTCCTCGACAACAGCCTGCTGCCCAGCACCGCTCCGGCCGTGTTGGGGTTGCCGACACCCGCCCTGGTCACGTACCTGGCGGGCGCGGCGATCCTGCGGCTCCTGCGGTCGGCGTCGCCCGGCGACGTGGCTCGCCGGAGCCCGGCCGGGTCACGACCCCGCTGACATTGCGGCGAGGTCATCGGCCACAGCAGGGTGTGCACGACGCTGGCAGGTCAGAAGCCGCAGGTGTGACACCGTGCGTCTCCGGGCCGCCCGGTCAGAGCCGCGCGGCGAAGATGGCGGTGATCAGGATGGCCTTCGCCCCGATCTCCCAGAGCTGGTCCATCACCTGCTGGTGACCCTTGCGCGGGATCATGGCGCGGACGGCGACCCAGCCCTCACGGTGGAGCGGGGAAACCGTCGGCCCCTCCATTCCCGGCGTGATCGCGATGGCCTCGTCGATGCGCTCGGCCCGGATGTCGTAGTCGATCATGACGTAGTCGCGGGCGACGAGCACGCCCTGCAGGCGCCGGATCAGCTGCTGGAAGCCGTTCGTCTCCGCGGCTCCGGACTGCTTGATCACGACGGCCTCGGAGTGGGCGATCGGCTCGCCGAAGACCTCCAGCCCGACGTTGCGCAGGGTGGTACCCGTCTCGACCACGTCGGCGACCGCGTCGGCGACGCCCAGCCGGATGGCGGTCTCCACCGCGCCGTCGAGCTTGATCACCCGGGCGTCGACACCCCGGTCTGCGAGGTACTTGCTCAGCAGGCCCGCGTACGACGTCGCGATCCGCAGCCCCGCCAACTCGTCGACGCTGGTGTAGGTCGCGGGAGCCGAGGCGAACCGGAACGTCGACCGGCCGAAGCCCAGCGGCACGACCTCCTCCGCCGGGGCGCCCGAGTCGAACAGCATGTCGCGGCCGGTGATGCCCGCGTCCAGGGTGCCCTCGCCGACGTACACGGCGATGTCGCGGGGGCGCAGGAAGAACAGCTCGATCGAGTTCTCGGGGTCGACGACCACGAGCTCCTTGGAATCCCTCCGCGGCCGGTATCCGGCCTCCTTCAGGATGGTCTGGGCGGCATCGGTGAGTGCGCCCTTGTTGGGTACGGCGAGACGCAGCATGGCGTGCGATGAACCTTTCGGAATCGGGATTGACGAGGTCACGAGCAGGTGGCCGCGATCACGCGGCTACAGATGCTTGTAGACCTGGTCGAGCCCGATGCCCCTCGCCAGCATGAGGACCTGGACGTGGTAGAGCAGCTGCGAGATCTCCTCGGCAGCCCGGTCGGCCGACTCGTGCTCGGCCGCCATCCAGCTCTCGGCGGCCTCCTCCACGATCTTCTTGCCGATGGCATGGACACCGGCGTCCAGGGCGGCGACGGTCCCCGAGCCCGGGGGCCGGGTCCGCGCCTTCTCCGCCAGCTCGGCGTACAGCTCTTCGAACGTCTTCATGATCTCTCTCGGATCGTCGGGCGTGCCCGTCCAGACTATCCGCCGCAGGGGCGCATCCAGGTCAGTCCCGCCCGGGGCGCGTCGCACACCCGCCGCGCGGACCATACCAAGGAACAACCCAGTTCGTGATCATGCGCGGATTCGAGGATCACCCTCTATGCAGCGGAAATGCAAAACGTGATCATGCAGGCCTACTTCACCTGCATGATCACGTTTGGCAAAACCGCAGATCAGGGCCTTAGAACAAGAACCTGTGCATGATCACCACAAGGATCGGGGCAGCTCAGCGACCCGCTTCCCGAACGCCTGCGTGATCACGGCGAGGGGGGCGGCGGTCGCCGCGGGACCCGCCACGGTCACCGCGAGGCCCACCGTGCTCGCCACGGGATGCGCCGCGGTCGCCGCGGGAGTCGTCACGGCGCTCGAAGGGCCGGTCGTCACGCCGCTCGCCGCGGCCCTCAGACGGCCTGTCGCGGAACCGGCCGCGGATCTCGCTCACGCTGCCGGCGGCCGACTCGTCCCGCCGCCGCGGCGGCCTGGCCTCGCCGGGACGGCCGTCCCGGTCGCGGCGGTCGCCGAACCGGCGCGAACGGCGGTCGCCGCCCGCGTGGTCGGCCTTGGGACGCAGCGGCTTGCGCACGTCCGGCTCCCACACGGGGATCGACTCGCCGCTGGGCCGGCGGGCGCCGGCGATCTCCGCCAGCACGGGGTCGCCGGGCGTCACCCGGTGCCGGGACGGATTGATGCCCGCCCGGCGTGCCATCTGCTCGGTCGAACGGCGCTCGTTCGGCATGACCAGCGTCAGGACGCTGCCCCGCTCGCCCGCCCGGGCCGTACGGCCACCGCGGTGCAGGTAGCTCTTGTGGTCGGCCGGCGGGTCGACGTGGAGGACGAGGCTGACGTCGTCCACGTGGATGCCGCGGGCGGCCACGTCGGTGCAGACCAGGACCTTGATGTTGCCCTCGCGGAACTCGCTCAGGATCCGGGTCCGCTGGTTCTGCCGCTTGCCGCCGTGCAGGCCGCCGGCCCGGACGCCGACGCGGGCCAGCTGCTTCACGACCCGGTCGACGCCGTGCTGGGTCCGGACGAACAGGATCGTCCGGCCCTCCCGGCTGGCGATCTCTGCCGTCACGTCGACCTTGTCGTCCCGGTGGACCTGGACCAGATGGTGCTCCATGGTCTCGACCGACGAGGTCGCGGGGTCGAGGGAGTGGGTGATCGGGTCGGTGAGGAACGCCCGCACGAGCTTGTCGACGTCGCCGTCCAGCGTGGCGGAGAACAGCAGCCTCTGGCCGTGGGCGGGGGTCTTGGCCAGGATCGAGCTCACCACGGGGTAGAAACCGAGGTCGCACATGTGGTCGGCCTCGTCGAGGACGCTGACCTCGATGTCCTCGAGGGAGCACTCGCCCTGCTCCATGAGGTCGGTCAGCCGCCCGGGCGTGGCGACGACGATCTCGACGCCGCGGCGCAGCGCCTCGATCTGCCGGCCCATGGACATGCCGCCCACCACCGTCTTGATCCGCAGCGAAAGACCGCGGCCGAGCGGCTCGAGCGAGTCGGCCACCTGGAGGGCCAGCTCACGGGTGGGGACGAGGATGACGGCGCGGGGACGCCTCGGGAGGGCGCGCTCACCGGCGACCCGCGCCATGGTGGGCAGGCCGAAGGCCAGCGTCTTGCCGGAGCCGGTCTGGCCGCGGCCGAGGACGTCGCGCCCCGCGAGGATGTCGGGGATGGCCGCGCTCTGGATGGGGAACGGCGCGGTGATGCCCTGCCGGGCCAGCCCCGCCACGAGCGGCTTGGGCAACCCGAGCTGGGCGAAGTCGGCCGTCGCCTCCTCGGTGTCGAGGGTCGCGGGCAGGCCGGGGTCGAGCATGGTCACGAAATCGTGCCTTTCATCGAAGGTGACGTGTCGGAACACGGGGGCGCGTCACTTCTGCGAAAGGACGAGCCGGGGCAAGCACGGCGGTGCCGTGCCTCGATCAGGACGTGAGGGAGCGAATCCCACTCGGCGGAACTCCGGGAGTCTCTCCCGGGCGGACGTGACGTCCGGCTCTTCCGGTCATCAGTCCTCGGCACATAGGGTCTCGTGCCGTTCGGCAGCGTCACGCGGTCGTCGCGTCTGGTGATCCAACGCTGCGATCTTTCCGCGAGTCTACCCCGGGCGGGGTCTACTCACGATCATCAGTGGTGCCGGTGTCCCCGCAGACGTGCCGGCCCTCCTGCGAGGACCGCACGGACACCCGGTTCCGTCACATCAGGCAGAGAAACCCACGAAAGTAACGGAACCATCAGAAAAGCACCAACTGCTCATCAGCTTACATCATTCCCGGAAGCCTCTGGGGACACGCGGGTTTCCGGGATCCCGCCGGGCCGTCCGGTACTCACCGGACGGCCGGACAGGCCGATCAGACGTTGAACCCCAGCATGCGCAGCTGGTCACGTCCCTCATCGGTGATCTTGTCGGGGCCCCACGGCGGCAGCCACACCCAGTTGATCACAACGCTGGAGACCAGGTCGGCCAGGGCCGAGTTGGCCTGGTCCTCGATCACGTCGGTCAACGGGCAGGCCGCGCTCGTCAGCGTCATGTCGATCGTCGCGATCGGGCGCTCGCCCTCACCCGCGGCGTCGAGGTTCAGCCCGTAGATGAGGCCGAGGTCGACGACGTTGATCCCGAGTTCGGGGTCCACGACGTCCTTCAGCGCCTCCATGACGTCGTCAGGGGAGGTCTCCCCGTCGTACGCCGGAGCGGGGCTCGTCGGCGTCTCTGTCGGCTTGCTCACGTCGTCTCCTCACCTCGCGGCTCCCCCGCACCCCGTGCCGGGCCGCCGCCTTCACAACCTTGGGGAACGTCCGCGCCCTCGCGCCACCCGCCTCGGGTGATGCGACCGGCGACGGTACGGCAGGTCACGCCTGGCTCCTCACCAGGGCGTCCTTGTAGGCCATCCAGGCCAGCAGGGCGCACTTGACCCGCGCGGGGAACTTCGCCACGCCGGCGAACGCCACCGCGTCGCCGAGCACGTCCTCGTCGGCCTCGACCTGACCGCGGCCCTGCATCAGCCGGGTGAACTCGTCGACCACGGACAACGTCTCGACCACGGTCGACCCCGTGGCCAGCTCGTGCAGCACCGACGCCGCGGCCTGGCTGATCGAACAGCCCTGACCGTCGTAGGAGACGTCGAGCACCTTGCCGCCGTCGCCCAGCTTGACCCGCATGGTGACCTCGTCGCCACAGGTCGGGTTCACATGGTGGACTTCCGCGTCGTACGGCTCTCGCAGCCCCCTGCCCTGAGGGTGCTTATAGTGCTCCAGGATCAGCTCCTGGTACATGCTCTCAGCGATCATGGTTCTAGCCGAACACCTTCTGCACGTGGTGGAGGCCGCGGACCAGTGCGTCGATCTCGGCCGTCGTGTTGTACAGGTAGAAAGACGCCCGCGTGGTCGCTGGAATTCCGAACCGGAGATGCAGCGGGCGGGCGCAGTGGTGGCCTACCCGTACCGCGATGCCGTACACGTCGTCGAGGATCTGCCCCACGTCGTGCGGGTGGATGCCCTCCATCGTGAAGGAGACCGTGCCGCCGCGGGCGACCACGGTGCGAGGCCCGATGATCCTGAGCCCGGAAATCTCCTGCAACGCCTCGAGCGCGTAGCCGGTGAGCTCCTTCTCGTGCCGCTTGATCTCCTCCATGCCGATGGAGGTGAGGTAGTCCACCGCCGCACCGAGGCCGACGGCCTCCACGATCGGGGGCGTCCCCGCCTCGAACTTGTGCGGCACGGGCGCGTAGGTCGAGTGGTCCATCCAGACCGCCTCGATCATCTCGCCGCCGCCGAGGAACGGCGGCATCGCGTCGAGCAGCTCCTTGCGGCCCCACAGGACGCCGATGCCGGAGGGCCCGACCATCTTGTGCCCGGTGAAGGCCACGAAGTCGACGCCGAGCTCGGCCACGTCGACCGGCTGATGCGGCACCGACTGCGAGCAGTCGAGCATCATCAGCGCGCCGACCTCGCGGACCCTGGCCAGGATCGGCGACTCCGAGTTGACCGTGCCGAGCACGTTCGACTGGTGCACGATCGACACGATCTTCGTTCGCTCGTTGACCAGCTCGTCGAGACCGCTGATGTCGAGGCGGCCCTCGTCGGTGACGGGGAACCAGCGCAACGTCGCGCCGGTGCGCTGCGCGAGCAGCTGCCACGGCACGATGTTGGAGTGGTGCTCCATCTCGCTGATGACGATCTCGTCGCCGGGGCCGACCTTGAACCGCTCGTCGGTGTTGACCGGGTTGCCGAAGGCGTACGCCACGAGGTTGATGCTCTCGGAGGCGTTCTTGGTGAAGATCACCTCGTCGCGCGACGGCGCGCCGATGAAAGCGGCGATCTTGTCCCGGGCGCCTTCGTACGCGTCGGTGGACTCGCTGCCCAGGACGTGCAGGGCGCGGCCGACGTTGCCGTAGTGCTGCGCCAGGTGCTCACGCATGGTCTCGATGACCTGCGTGGGCTTCTGCGAGCTGTTTCCGGAGTCGAGATAGACCAGCGGGCGGCCGCCGGGCAGCTCACGGGACAGGATCGGGAAGTCCTTCCTGATCCTCTCCACGTCGAAGGGAGCCGCACCGTTCATCAGGCGGACGCCTTCGTGTACGCCTCGTAGCCCTCGTTCTCCAGCTTCTCGGCGAGCTCGGGGCCACCCTCCTCCACGATCCGGCCGGCGGCGAAGACGTGGACGAAGTCCGGCTTCACGTACCGCAGGATGCGGGTGTAGTGGGTGATCAGCAGCACGCCGGTGTCGGCGCCGGAGCCCTCACCCGATCCGTCGAGGCCGCGGAACCGGTTGATGCCCTCGGAGACGACCCGCAGGGCGTCGACGTCGAGGCCGGAGTCGGTCTCGTCGAGGATGGCGATCTTCGGCTTGAGCAGCTCGAGCTGGAGGATCTCGTGGCGCTTCTTCTCACCACCGGAGAAGCCTTCGTTGGTGTTGCGCTGGGCGAACGCGGGATCGATGGACAACGCGTCCATGCCCGTCTTCAGGTCCTTGGCGAACTCGCGCAGCTTGGGCGCCTCGCCGCGGACCGCGGTGATCGCGGACCGCAGGAAGTTCGACACGCTGACGCCCGGCACCTCGACGGGGTACTGCATGGCCAGGAACAGCCCGGCGCGGGCGCGCTCGTCGACCTTCATCTCGAGGAGGTCCTCGCCGTCCAGCAGGACGCTTCCGGACGTGATCGTGTATTTCGGATGACCGGCGAGCGCATAGGCGAGGGTCGACTTGCCGGAGCCGTTGGGCCCCATGATGGCGTGGGTCTCTCCCGAGCTGACGGTCAGGTCGACGCCGCGCAGGATCTCCTTGTCGCCGACGGCGACGTGCAGGTCACGAATCTCAAGGGTGGGCACTTGATTACTCCTTCGAGAGCGAGACGTACACGTCGTCGCCTTCGATCTTTACTCGGTAGACGTTCACGGGCTTTGTGGCAGGAGGGCCGGTGGGCTTGCCGGTCCGCAGGTCGAAGCAGGAGCCGTGGAGCCAGCATTCGAGGGTGTGGTCGTAGACCTCGCCCTCGCTGAGCTTGACCTCGGCGTGCGAGCAGACGTCGTGCAGGGCGAAGACCTCGTCGCCGGTGCGCACGATCGCCACCGGGACATCGTCGATCTCCACGCCGATGGCACCCTCGTCGGGGATGTCGCCGACCTGGCAGACCTTCTCCCACTGCTCGCGGACCTCGGTCATCGCGCCAGCTCCGCCTCGACGGCGGCGAGGACGCGCTCGCGGATCTCCTCGACCTCGATCTTCTCAAGCAGCTGGGCGAAGAATCCGTGGATGACCAGGCGGCGCGCCTCCTCGAACGGGATGCCCCGGGCCTGCAGGTAGAAGATGTGCTCGTCGTCGAGGCGACCCGAGGCCGACGCGTGGCCGGCGCCGGCGACCTCTCCGGTGAGGATCTCCAGGTTCGGCACCGAGTCGGCGCGGGCGCCGTCGGTGAGGATGAGGTTCCGGTTGAGCTCGTAGGTGTCGGTGCCCTCGGCCTCGGCCCGGATGATCACGTCGCCGATCCAGACCGCGTGCGCGTCCTCGCCCTGCAGCGCGCCCTTGTAGGTCACGTTGCTGCGGCAGTTCGGCACCGTGTGCTCGACCAGGAGCCGGTGCTCCAGGTGCTGCCCGGCGTCCACGAAGTAGAGACCGGTCAGGTCGGCGTCGCCGCCCGGGGCGGTGTAGGCCACCGAGGGCGACAGCCGTACGAGGTCGCCTCCGAGGGTCACCACGAACGAGCGGAACGTCGCGTCCTTGGCGAGCTGGGCGTGGTGGTGCGAGACGTGGACGGCGTCGTCGTCCCAGTCCTGCAGGCTGACGACCTTCAGCGTCGCGCCGTCGCCGACGACGAACTCGACGTTGTCGGCGTACACGGCGCTGCCGCTGTGGTCGAGGACCACGACGGCCTCCGCCATCGCCTCGACCTTGACCACGATGTGGCCGTACGCGGCGCCGCCGCCGGAGCCGCGAAGAGTGATCACCGTCGGCCGCGAGGCGACCGCCTCACGCGGGACGGTGACGACCGTCGCCTTCTCGAACGACGCGTAGGCCTGCGCGCTGATCCGGTCGGCGGGCACGTACGCCTTGCCGACCCGGGCGTCGTCGCGGCCCACGGTCTCGACGGTCACCTCGGGGGCCGCGTCGACGGTGACGTCGACGGTGCCCGAGGCGGCCGCCGTGCCGTTGTGCAGGCCCTTGAGACGGGAGAGCGGGGTGAACCGCCACTCCTCCTCACGGCCGGTCGGCACGGCGAAGTCGGCCACGTTGTACGACGACCGCTCGTGCAGCGTCGACAGCGGCTTGGTCTCGAGGCCCATCAGCCGACGGCTCCTTCCATCTGCAGCTCGATCAGGCGGTTCAGCTCAAGCGCGTACTCCATCGGGAGCTCGCGGGCGATCGGCTCGACGAAGCCGCGGACGATCATCGCCATCGCCTCGTCCTCGTTCATGCCGCGGCTCATCAGGTAGAACAGCTGGTCCTCCGACACCTTCGAGACCGTGGCCTCGTGGCCCATCGACACGTCGTCCTCGCGGACGTCGACGTACGGGTAGGTGTCCGACCGGCTGATCTGGTCGACGAGCAGGGCGTCGCACTTGACGGTCGACGCCGAGCCGGCCGCGCCCTCCTCGATCTGCACGAGACCGCGGTAGGACGTCCGGCCGCCGCCGCGGGCGACGGACTTGGAGATGATCGTCGAGGAGGTCTTCGGCGCGAGGTGCACCATCTTGGCGCCCGCGTCCTGGTGCTGGCCCTCACCGGCGAAGGCGACCGACAGGGTCTCGCCCTTGGCGTGCTCGCCCATGAGGTAGACGGCCGGGTACTTCATCGTGACCTTGGAGCCGATGTTGCCGTCGATCCACTCCATGGTCGCGCCCTCGTACGCCACGGCGCGCTTGGTGACCAGGTTGTAGACGTTGTTCGACCAGTTCTGGATGGTCGTGTAACGGCAGCGGGCGCCCTTCTTCACGATGATCTCGACGACCGCCGAGTGCAGCGAGTCGGACGAGTAGATCGGCGCCGTGCAGCCCTCGACGTAGTGGACGTAGGAGTTCTCGTCCACGATGATCAGGGTCCGCTCGAACTGGCCCATGTTCTCGGTGTTGATCCGGAAGTAGGCCTGCAGCGGGATCTCGACGTTCACGTTCGGCGGCACGTAGATGAACGACCCGCCCGACCAGGTGGCGGTGTTCAGCGAGGCGAACTTGTTGTCGCCCACCGGGATCACCGAGCCGAAGTACTCCTTGAAGAGCTCCTCGTGCTCCTTGAGACCCGTGTCGGTGTCGAGGAAGATGACGCCCTTCTCCTCGAGGTCCTCACGGATCTTGTGATAGACGACCTCGGACTCGTACTGGGCCGCGACCCCCGCGATGAGGCGCTGTTTCTCCGCCTCGGGGATGCCGAGCTTGTCGTAGGTGCTCTTGATGTCGGCGGGCAGCTCCTCCCAGGAGGCGGCCTGCTTCTCGGTCGAGCGCACGAAGTACTTGATGTTGTCGAAGTCGATGCCGGTGAGGTCGGAACCCCACGTGGGCATGGGCTTCTTGCCGAACAGCCGAAGGCCCTTGAGGCGAAGGTCGAGCATCCACTCCGGCTCGTTCTTGAGCGCGGAGATGTCGCGGACGACCTCTTCGGACAGGCCGCGCCGGGCCGCGGCGCCCGCCGCGTCCGAGTCGGCCCAGCCGAACTTGTAATTCCCGAGGCCTTCCAGCTGCGGGCGGTCGGTGACAGTCACCTGCCGGACTCCTTGCTCGTCGATGTGCTCGTTATCTGGGTTGGCGCCTGCCGTGCGGCCAGCGCGTGGGAACTCACATGGGTGGTGCAGACGCCGTCGCCGTTCGCGATGGTGGCCAGTCGCTGCACCGGTGTGCCGAGCAGCTGCCCGAAGGCCTCCGTCTCGGCCTCGCACAACTGGGGGAACGCGGCGGCGACGTGCGCCACCGGGCAGTGGTGCTGACAGAGCTGCTCCCCGCCCTGCCCCGTCTTCGTGGACGACGCGGCGTAGCCCTCGGCGGACAGCGCCTCGGCGAGCACGCGTACCCGCTGGTCGTCCGGCACCTCCCGCATCAGCTGCTCCAGCCTGCTGACCAGGCCGGAGAACTGCGCCTGCGCGAACTCCGACACCGCCTCGCCGCCCAGCCGCTCGGCCAGGAAGCGCAGGGCGCTGCCCGCGAGGTCGTCGTAGGCGTGCACGAAGGCGCTGCGTCCCGCGTCGGTGATCGCGAACATCTTCGCGGGCCTGCCGCGGCCCCGCTGGCCGCGCGGCCGTGCCGTACGGGAGTCGATCATGCCGTCGGCGAGCAGCGCGTCGAGGTGGCGGCGGACCGCCGCGGGGGTGAGCCCGAGCCTCTCCCCCAGGGCCGCCGCGGTCACCGGGCCGTGCTCCAGGATCAGCCTCGCGACCCGGGCGCGCGTGCCGCGCTCGGCCGTGATCTGGGCGGACACACCAGGACCCAGGTGGACGGCGCTCCCCGCCCCCACGTTCGCCTCCGGCGAGTCGGGGGTGGAAGTATGGGGCTGCGTACGCGCGGAGGGCACCACGGAAGGCCGCTGCACAGCGGTCTCCTCGGTGTTCATCCTCTCGGGCACGTATTTCACAACATCAGTGTGCCGTAATTCCTTCCCGGACGACAAACCAAGGGGAAGACAAGAAGGATGCAATTTCTCACGCAGGTAAGGCTTACCTAACCTGCGAAGACGTACCGTGGAAGCCGTGCCCGGCAGCCCGTCCGTAGATCATCGGGGGGCGGTACGCGATCACAATGGGGCGGATGTCCACCGGCGGTGTCTCAGCCTTCGGCCGTGTTTCGGCCGTGGGACGGCCATCCCCCGGCCGGACCGGCAGTCTCGCTCCCTAGACTCGTTGGGAATCGGCAGACCGGTTCGAATCGACGACCAGCGCGGGCGGACCGGTTCCCGGCCGGCCCCGATGGTTCATCTCGCTGAGGGGAGGCCCGTGACGTGCGGGCGGGTGGCAGCGCCTCGGGCGCCGGAGCAGCCGTCGAGATCAGTGGGCTGATCAAGCGGTACGGGCGGACGATCGCCGTGGACGGTCTGACCATGGCCTGCGGACGCGGCGAGGTGACGGCGATCCTGGGCCCCAACGGCGCGGGCAAGACCTCCACCATCGAGATCTGCGAGGGATACCGCCGCCTCGACGCGGGGACGGTGCGGGTGCTGGGGCTCGACCCGGCCGATCCCTCGCTCCGGCCGCGCCTCGGCGTGATGCCCCAGGCCGGAGGCGTCCCCCCTGCCGCGCGGGCGGGCGAATGGCTCCGGGTGGTGTCCCGCTTCTACGCCCACCCTCTCGACCCCGGGGCGCTCCTCGACCTTCTGGGCCTCACCGACCACGCGCGCACGCCGTACAGACGGCTGTCCGGCGGGCAGCAGCAGCGGCTCTCGCTCGCCGCGGCCGTCATCGGACGGCCGGAGCTGGTCTTCCTCGACGAGCCGACGGCAGGCCTCGACCCGCAGGCACGGCACGCGTGCTGGGACGTGGTGACGGGGCTTCGCGACGCGGGCGTGTCCGTGGTTCTGACCACCCATCACATGGACGAGGCGGAGAAGCTCTCCGACCACGTGGTGGTCATCGATCACGGACGGGTGGTGGCCGAGGGCAGCCCCGAGACGCTGACCGGCGCCGAACGCCAGCTCCGCTTCCGCGCGCGGCCCGGGCTCAACCTCGACGAGCTGCTCAGCGCGCTGCCGCCCGGGAGCGCCGCCAAGGAGTCGCCCGCGGGGCACTACATCATCGAGGGCCAGGTCGGCCCCCAGCTGCTGGCGACGGTCACCGCCTGGTGCGCCACGGAGGGCGTCACCGCCGAGGACCTGAGCATCGAGCGCCGCACGCTGGAGGACGTCTTCCTCGAGCTCACCGGCAGGGAGCTGCGATGACGTTCCCCGGGCGGGCGGAACGGCCCGAAGGGCGGCGAGAGGGCGGTCGCCGCGAAGGCACGCGACCCGACCTGTGCACCGAGCCTGCTCGCCGGCGGGACGATCTGACGACTGGTGGAACGACCTGATGACGACGCTCGACTTCAGCCCCAGGCCCGGGGCGGCCCCGCTGCCCCGGATGGTCCTCGCCCAAGCGGGCGCCGAGGCCCGGGCGATGCTCCGCAACGGCGAGCAGCTGCTGCTCACGCTGATCATCCCCATCCTGCTCCTGGTGGGCTTCTCCCAGGCCGCGCTCATCGACGTCGAAGGGTCGCGGATCGGCTTCGTCACCCCCGGGATCCTCGCGCTCGCCGTGATGTCCACCGCTTTCACCGGGCAGGCCATCGCGACCGGGTTCGAGCGGCGGTACGGCGTGCTGAAGCGGCTCGGCGCCACTCCCCTGTCCAGGGCGGGGCTGTTGCTCGCCAAGACCTGCGCGGTCATCGCGGTCGAGATCATCCAGGTCGTGGTGATCGGCGCCGTCGCGCTGGCCCTCGGCTGGTCGCCCCACGGCAACCCGCTGTGGGTGATCCTGCTGGTCCTGCTCGGGACGGCCGCGTTCAGCGGGCTCGGCCTGCTCATGGCGGGGACGCTCCGGGCCGAGGCCACCCTGGCGGGGGCGAACCTGGTCTACCTCGTGCTGCTCGGGCTCGGCGGCGTCGTGTTCCCACTGACCAAGTTCCCCAGCGGCATCCAGCCCATCCTGGAGCTGCTCCCGATCACGGCGCTCACGCAGGGCATGCGGTCGGTGCTCGAGAACGGCGCGGGCTTCCCCACGGGGCCCGTGATCGTCCTGCTCTGCTGGACCGTGGCCGGCCTGGGACTGGCCGCCCGCACGTTCCGCTGGGAGTAGTCCCTCCCTGTTGCATGATCACGCCAGGCGTCTGCCCAGGTCAGGGTTGACGTTCTTGAACCAGTGCTTGATCACGACCGGCGTCTGCCCAGGTCAGGGCGCGCCTCGCCGAAGGCGTGCATGATCAACCCCAAAGCTGTCGCCGACTTCCCTGTACGGCTCCCGCACGCCTGTCTCACGCCGAGCGGCGGCCGCGGGGCGGGGGGCATTCCCCGGACGCGATCGAGGGACGGCTGGTCAGGCCCGAGATTGAGGGTCTGGCATAGTGCTGGTTGTCCAATTCTGGGCGGTTAATCGTTTCTGCTCGGGGGAGTTGCCCGCATGACCGCTGAATCCCTGTCCGGGGCCTCCGAGCCGTACCGGATGAGGGCGGGAAGGGCACTCCGCACGACGTCGGACGCCATCCCGCCCTCCGGGCTGGTGCTCCTGGCGATCCTGTCGGTCCAGGTCGGCGCCGGGCTGGCCAAGAACCTGTTCACCCAGCTTTCCCCGTCCGCGGTGGTGTTCCTCCGGATCGGCATCGGCGCGGTCATCCTGCTCACCATGGCCCGGCCCAAGGTGCGTGGGATGACCCGGCGCGACCTCGCCGTCGCGATCTCGTTCGGGGTCAGCCTCGGGCTGATGAACCTCTCGTTCTACGAGGCGCTCGCCCGCCTGCCCATCGGGATCGCGGTCGCCATCGAGTTCCTGGGCCCGCTCACCCTCGCCGTGGTCTCCTCCCGCCGCCTGCTCGACCTGGCCTGGGTCGTCCTGGCCGCGGCAGGTGTGATCCTGCTCGCCCCCTGGGGCCAGGGCGGCGGGGCGAACTGGGCCGGCATCGGCTTCGCCGCGCTCGCCGGCGCGCTATGGGCCGCCTACATCGTCCTGTCCTCGGCCACCGGCGCCAGGTTCCCCGGCGCCAGCGGGCTGTCCTTCGCCATGATCGTGTCCACGATCGTCATCACGCCGATCGGCGTCGCCTCGGGCGGAGCCGACCTGCTCGATCCCCACATCCTGCTCGTGGGCACGGGGGTCGCGCTGTTGTCGTCGGTCATCCCCTACTCGCTGGAACTCGAGGCGCTGCGCCGGATGCCGAAGCAGGTCTTCGGCATCCTGATGAGCCTGGAGCCCGCCGTCGCCGCGCTGGTCGGGCTCTTCGTCCTCGGCGAGGTGCTCCAGGTGCACGAGTGGGCCGCGATCGGCTGCGTCGTCGCGGCGTCGATCGGCGCCACCAGGGCCAGGTCCTGACACCGTCGCAACACGAAAACGATTCAGATCACCTTGCTATAGGAGGATCAGGGTCGAAGGGGACACCGCCCCTGGTGCCGCCTACGATGATTGCCGTGACCCGCCTAGTTGACCGGCTTCGCCCTCTTGCGATCGCCTTCTATCGCTCGTTCTGGTTCTCCACCGCCGCCACGATGCGGCGCTGGGCCTTGGCGGCTGTAGTGGTCAACGCGGGCATCGCCGTCACCGGCGCCGCCGTGCGGCTGACCGGATCCGGCCTCGGCTGCCCCACCTGGCCGCGCTGCACCCCGGACAGCTTCGTCCCGGCACCGCATGACGCGCACTCCCCGGTCAACATGGCCATCGAGTTCGGCAACCGCCTGCTCACCTTCCTGGTGCTGGCCGTCGCAATCGGCTGCTTCCTCGCGGCCGTACGGCTCGCGCGGCCCGGCAGCGACCAGGGCCGCCGGGTCCTCGTAGGGCTGGCCACGCTCCAGCCGCTCGGGGTCGTCGCCCAGGCGCTCTGGGGCGGAGTGGTGGTCCGCAGCGTGCTCAACCCGGTGACGGTCAGCGTGCACTTCCTCCTGTCGGTCGGCATGATCGCCGCGGCGTTCGCCCTGTTCGCCCGGTCCGGGGAGGGCGACGCGCCGCCCCATCGGCTGGTCCACCGGGACATCAGGACGCTGGGCTTCTTCCTCACCGCCGCGGTGTTCGTCCTGATCATCGTCGGCGTCGTGGTCACCGGCACCGGCCCCCACTCGGGCGACCAGAGGGCCTCCCGGTTCGACTTCGACATCGAGAGCGTGGTGCGACTGCACACCGACGTCGTCTGGATCGTGGTCGGGCTGACGTTCGCGCTGCTGTTCGCGCTCCACGTGACCGACTCGCCCGGACGGGCGAGACGCGGCGCGCTGGTGCTGCTCGGTGTCGAACTGGGCCAGGGGGTGATCGGCTACGTGCAGTACTTCCTCGCCGTCCCCGCCCTCATGGTGGGCCTGCACGTGCTGGGCGCGACCCTGGTGTGGATCGCGACCCTGCGGGTGGTGTTCCTGATGCGATCACGCGGGACGCTGGACGCGCCCGCGGCCGAGCAGGCCCTCCCCCACGCCGCGAACGCCTGACCCACCACGCATGATCCGCCTGCCACGCCCCCCGTGGTCTCGTGCCACACTGCGCACGGCCTTCCAGATCGTCGTCGTGCTGAGCCTGCTGCCGTTGGGCCCGATCACCTGGGCGTGGCTGGACAGCGCGTCTCATCGGGTGGTCGCGCGCCCCGGCGCCGACTGGATCGACTCGGTGCCCGTGATGCCCGCGGCGCTCGTGCTCGGCGCGGGCATCGGCGGCGACCGGCCCACGCCGATGTTGCGCAGCAGGCTGGACCTGGCGGCCCGGCTCTACCAGGCCGGGAAGATCAGGGCGATCCTCGTGTCAGGCGACAACAGCCGGGTCGGATACGACGAGCCGACCGTGATGCGCGATTACCTCGTCACTCAGGGGATCCCGGTCACGAAGATCGCCCTCGACTACGCCGGTTTCGACACCTGGGACTCCTGCGTCCGGGCCAACAAGATCTTCGGCGCGACCCGACTCGTCGTGGTGACCCAGGAGTTCCATCTCCCCCGGGCCGTGGCGCTGTGCCGTACGGCGGGGATGGAGACGTTCGGCGTGGGCGACGACTCGAGCCGCGACTGGCCGCTGGAGACGGCCGTGTACGCCGCCAGGGAGATCCCCGCGGCCGCCAAGGCGCTGCTGAACAGCCTGGTCCTGAATTCCTCGCCCCGGTTCCTCGGTCCCCGCGAGACCTCCCTGGACGACGCGATCGCGGGCTGACGGTCGCCTCGGCCCCCTGAAGGCGCCCCGGGTGCCGTCACGCACGGCGCGGGCCGCGGATGAAGGACGCGGCGGCCCTATCCGGCGGCGGTGCCGGGCGGGTAGCCGCCGTGGTCGTATCCGGGCGGGCCCGGAGCATGGCCGCCGTGGTCGTACCCGGGCGGAGACGAAGGGGGGCCGCCGGGACCGTAGCCCGGCGGGCCGTACCCCGAGCCGGGACCGCCGGGCGGGAAACCGCCGGGACCGTAGCCGGGGATCCGCGGCGGATGGCCTGGAGTGGGGGCGCCGGGTGCGTACCCGGGCGGCGGCACTCCCTTCGCCGCGCGGGCCTGATGCCGTTCGGGCATCGGGAAGGACAGGCGGGCGTAGGCCATCAGGTCGGCGAGCGAGCGCTGGGTGCCCCGGAAGGACTCCTCGTCGACGCCGCCGCGGGCCGCGCGCTCGTGGAGCAGCCCGAGCTCGGTGGCGGCGAGCTGGTAGTCGCTCATGGCCCGGGCGCCGGCCTTGCCGCCGAGCGCCCTGGCCCAGGTGCGCGCGTGCCTGCGGCGCCGCAGCGACGACAACATGTAGATGTCCGCCTGGTTGACCAGCCCGTTGCGCTCGTACGGCGGCAGGTAGTGGTGGATCAGGCCGACGATGCGCTTCCTGTCCCTGACGATCACCGTGATCTCGATCACCAGGATGACCATCAGGATCAGGTACGCGATCGCGAGTCCGCCGAGCCCGCCGAAGGAGGCGAAGCCGTTCCAGGTGCCGTGCAGGGCCATGGCCCCGATCCAGCCCGCGATGATCATGATGGTCGCGGGCGCTCCTCTGCGGTTGGCCGCGTACGCCACCGAGATCCCGATCAACGAGGTGAACAGGGGATGCGCGAACGGGGAGAGCACCCCGCGCAGCACCACGGTGGCGGCGAGCCCCTGGGGGCCGTTCTGGTCGAGCGCGGCGAGGTAGTAGCTGACGTTCTCCGACATCGCGAAGCCGAGGCCGACCATGCTCGCGTAGATGATGCCGTCGGTCGGCCCGTCCAGCTCCTGCCGCCGGAACCGCAGCAGCCCCAGCAGCACCAGGCCCTTCAGCGTCTCCTCGACCGGCGGCGCGCCGAACGTGGCGACGAGGTTCCGCGCGCTGTTCGGGTCCCCGAGCGTCCGCTCTAAAGCGAGCAGGTTCAGCGAGTTGAGGATGCCGGCGAGCAGGACGGCGATCCCCGCCCCCCACGCGAACGCGAAGATCAGCGTGGTGCGCGGTTCCGGCTCCATGCGGTCCAGGGCGAGAACACCGGCGAGCAGCAGCGGGACGGGCGCGACCGCCAGCCCGAGCGCGAGGGTGAACTGGACCGGGTCACCGTTCAGGATGTCGAAGGAGAACGACACCAGGGCACAGATCCCCGCGATGACCAGGCCGATGATCAGGCCTGCCGACGGGCGGTCCTTCAGCACCGCGCGGGGATCAAGGCTCGCCATTCCGCGACTGTAACCGAACACGCACGTCCTGTCCCCTCCGGCCCCGGCGGATCCCCGCCCCGGACCGGCTCACGGACCGGCTCACGGACCCGCGCGGCGAGGCCATGCCTTTCCACGAAACGGGTGGACAGCAGACCTCTCGCGCGGCCTCCGCCCCCGGGCTCCACGATATTTTCGCCAGCGCGATGTCGGCTTCGAGCAGGTGGGGATGATGGGCGAGGCACCTCAGGACGGCCTTGGCAGGCGCCGGTTCCTCCGGGTGGCGGGCGCCGCGGCCGTCGCAGGATCCGTCGGCGGGTGCGCCGGCCCGCGGGAGCCCGCCCCGAGACCGTCCGCGGCTCCGTCCGCGCCTGCCGCGCCCGCCACCGCGCAGGCCATGCCGCTCGAGCCGCCGCCTCTGCCCGAGCGGCTCCTGCCGGGCGACCCCGGGTGGCGGCTGACGTCGTACGGCCCGGCGGGCGCCGTCGACGGCTACTGCGACAAGGTGAGCGTGCTCCCCGGGGAGCCGGTCGGCCTCCATGTGTCGACGATCACAGACGGCTTCCGCGTCACGGCCTACCGCATGGGCTGGTACGGCGGAGCCCTCGCACGCAGGGTCTGGAGATCCGGCTGGATCCGCGGCAGGGCCCACGCTCCCGCCGATCTGGACCCGCTCACCCGGACCGTCACCGCCGCCTGGCCGCGATCCGCCACCGTGCCCACGGACGGCTGGCCCGAGGGCGTCTACCTCCTGCGCCTGGACGCGGCCGGAGGGGCACAACGGTACGTCCCCCTGGTCGTCCGCTCGGCGAGCGTGGCGGGCAAGACCCTGCTGGTCCATGCCGCCGCCACCTGGCAGGCCTACAACGGCTGGGGCGGCCACAGCCTCTATCTCGGTGAGGGCGGCGGATACGACACCCGTTCGCTGGCCGTCAGCTTCGACCGGCCCTACGACCCGACGGGCGTGGAGAAGTTCCTCGTCCACGAACGGGCGGTCGTGGCGCTCGCCGAACGGCTCGGCGTCGACCTCGCCTACACCACCGGCGTCGATCTCGACCGCCGTCAGGCCCTGGAAGGCGCCAGGGCGGTCTTCTTCCTCGGCCACGACGAGTACTGGACGCCCGAGATGCGGCGTGGTGTCACGGCCGCCAGGGACGCCGGCACGAACCTCGCGTTCCTCGGGGCCAACACGTGTTACCGCCGCATCCGATTGGAGCGGGACGGCCGCCGGGTGGTCTGCTACAAGACGGACGCGGGGCTCGACCCCGTGTACGGCGTCAGCCCCGAACTGGTGACCGCGGACTACCGGGCCGAGCCGATGCCCGACCCCGAGTCGTCGCTCGTCGGCGTCTACTACGACGGCTTCCCCGCGGACGCGCCCTATGTGGTCGCCACACCACGTCACTGGCTCTTCGCGGGCACGGGGGTCGCGTACGGCGACTCGTTCCCCCATCTGGTGGGCGTGGAGTACGACCGGGTGAACCCGACCGTGCCGACCCCGCGACCGCTGGAGATCCTCGCCCACTCGCCCCTGATGTGCGGCAGGAGGCCGAGTTTCGCCGATTCGGCCTACTACACCGCGCCGAGCGGGGCCGGGGTCTTCGCCTCCGGGACGATGCGATGGGCCGAGGCGCTGATGGCCGGCACCCGCGACAGTCCCGTGACGCACGGCATCGACCAGCGGACGCGGTGCTTCGTCACGACGGTGACGGAGAACCTGCTGCGGTCCTTCGGGCGCGGGCCCGCGGGAGAGCTCGAACCGGCCCCGCGGGACAACGTCGCCGACATGTACGGCTGAGCCGTACGGAGACGCCGTGTGAAGGCGCCGGACCGACCGGACGGAGCCGGACGGTCAGACGAGCAGCGCGTCGACCGCGACCGCGAGGAAGAGCAGCGCCAGGTAGACGTTCGACCAGTGGAAGAACCGCATCGGCCGCAGGTCGACGCCCGTCTTGCCGGCGTTCAGCCGGGAGAGCAGACGGTAGACCTCCCACAGGCACCCGGCACCGAGGACCAGGGCCACCACGGGATAGAGCAGCGTGGTCTTCGCCACAGGCCACAGCAGCAGCGAGCACAGCACGGTCGCCCACGTGTAGGCGATGGTCTGCCGCACGACCTGGCGCTCCGTGGCCACCACGGGCAACATCGGCACATGCGCGGCGGCGTAGTCCTCGCGGTAGCGCATGGCCAGGGTCCACGTGTGCGGCGGCGTCCAGAAGAAGACCACCCCGAACAGCACCAGGGGCGCCCAGGACAGGCCGCCGGTGATCCCGGACCAGCCGATCAGCACCGGCATGCAGCCCGCGATTCCGCCCCACACGATGTTCTGCGACGTCCGCCGCTTGAGGAACATCGAGTACACGAAGACGTAGAACAGGATCGCCGCCAGCGACAGCCCCGCCGCCACCCAGTTCACCGTGAGGCCGAGGCCCGCGGTGGACAGGACGCCGAGGACGATGCCGAAGACGAGCGCCCCCTGCGGGGAGACGTCGGACTTGGCGAGGGGCCTGCGGCGCGTGCGCCGCATGGTCTTGTCGATGTCCCTGTCGATATAACAGTTCAGGACGTTCGCGCTGCCCGCCGAGAGAGTGCCGAAGATCATCGTCGCCGTGGCCGTCCACAGCGGGGGCAGACCCCGCGCCGCGAGGAACATCACCGGCAGGGTCGTGATCAGGAGCAGCTCGATGATCCGGGGCTTCGTGAGCGCCACATACGCCTTGATGACCGCCCCGAGGGTACGGGTGGTCGTGGCGGCGGCGGCCGTCGCGGCGGTTCCCGGCGGGGCCATCGTTTGCTTGTTCGTCAGCAGCGTCAAGGCGCTTCCAACACATGCGGGGTCAACGCGTAACCTCTGATTAGAGCGGATCTCCGGGCAGCACCCCGGCAGTTGAGCAATCACTGTAGTCGGGGAGACCGGTGGTCCAGGAACTGGGGCCGAAAGCCCACCTAGTCCCGGCACCCGGAGGCCTCGCTGCTCAGGTGCCTCGCGGCCGACCGAGGGGCTGCGGAACGGCACTACAGCGGACCCACTAGGGTCCCCGTGTGGGCGGGATTGCCACAACCCAGCGCGAATGACAAGAGGGGAATCGAGCAGTTGAGCAGCGAAAGCCTTGAGTGGAGCGACCTCGATCGGCAGGCTGTCGACGTGGTCCGCGCCCTGGCGATGGACGCGGTGGAGAAGGCGGGCTCGGGCCACCCCGGCACCGCGATGAGCCTCGCCCCCGCCGCCTATCTTCTTTTCCAGCGAGTCATGCGCCACGACCCGTCCGACGCTCAGTGGGCGGGTCGTGACAGGTTCGTCCTGTCCGCCGGGCACAGCAGCCTGACCCTTTACATCCAGCTGTACCTGTCGGGCTACGGCCTGACGCTCGACGACCTGAAGGCCCTGCGCCAGTGGGGCAGCCTGACCCCGGGTCACCCCGAGCACGGCCACACCGTCGGAGTCGAGACCACCACCGGGCCGCTCGGCCAGGGCTTCGGCAACGCCGTGGGCATGGCGATGGCGTCCCGCCGCGAGCGCGGCCTGTTCGACCCGGACGCCCCCGCGACCGAGTCGCCGTTCGACCACATGATCTGGTGCATCGCCTCCGAGGGCGACATCGAGGAGGGCATCAACCACGAGGTCGCCTCGATCGCCGGCCACCAGCGGCTCGGCAACCTCGCGGTGATCTTCGACGCCAACCAGATCTCGATCGAGGACGACACCGACATCGCCCTGTCCGAGGACGTGCTCAAGCGCTACGAGGCGTACGGCTGGCACGTCCAGGACGTCGACTGGCTGAAGACCGGCGACTACAAGGAGGACGTCCCCGCCCTGTACGCGGCTCTCGAGGCCGCCCGCGCGGAGACCGGAAAGCCGTCGATCATCAGGCTGCGCACCATCATCGGCTGGCCCGCGCCGAACAAGCAGAACACCGGCAAGATCCACGGCTCCGCGCTCGGCGCGGCCGAGGTCGCCGCCACCAAGCAGGTCATGGGCATGGACCCGGAGAAGCACTTCGACGTCCCCGCCGAGGTGCTCGAGCACGCCCGCGCGGTCGTCGCCCGGGGCCGCGAGGCCCACGCCGGCTGGGAGAAGGGCTACCAGAGCTGGCGTGAGAACAGCCCCGAGCGCGCCGAGCTGTTCGACCGGATCTCCCACCGCAAGCTGCCCGCCGGCTGGGACGAGGCGCTGCCGTCCTTCGAGGTGGGTTCCTCCGTCGCCACGCGCAAGGCGTCCGGCGAGGTGCTGAACGCGCTGGCGCCGGTCCTCCCCGAGCTCTGGGGCGGTTCGGCCGACCTGGCCGAGTCCAACAACACCACGATGAAGGGCGAGCCGTCCTTCATCCCCTCGGACCGCCAGACCAAGGAGTTCCCCGGCAACCCCTACGGCCGCACGCTGCACTTCGGCATCCGCGAGCACGGCATGGGCGCCATCCTCAACGGCATCGCGCTGCACAACGGCACGCGCCCCTACGGCGGCACGTTCCTGGTCTTCAGCGACTACATGCGCCCCGCCGTACGGCTGGCCGCGCTGATGAAGCTGCCGGTGACCTACGTCTGGACGCACGACTCGATCGGCCTCGGCGAGGACGGCCCGACCCACCAGCCCGTCGAGCACCTGTGGGCGCTTCGCGCGATCCCCGGCCTCGACGTGGTGCGCCCGGCCGACGCCAACGAGACCGCCGCGGCGTGGAAGGTGATCCTGGAGCACGATGACCGCCCCGCGGCCCTCGCGCTCACCCGGCAGAACCTCCCGGTCTACGAGGGCACCGGCGACGCGGACAAGGTCGCGCGCGGCGGGTACGTCCTCCAGGACGCCTCCAACGGGCAGCCGGAGGTCGTCCTGATCGGCACCGGCAGCGAGGTCGAGATCGCCGTCGAGGCCCGGGGCATCCTCGAGTCCGAGGGCATCGCGACGCGCGTCGTCTCGATGCCGTGCGTGGAGTGGTTCCAGGCACAGGACGACGCCTACCGGCAGAGCGTCCTGCCTCCGGCGGTCCGGGCCAGGGCCGCCGTCGAAGCGGGAATCTCGCTGGGCTGGCGCGAGTTCGTCGGTGATGCGGGGGAAGTGCTCAGTTTGGAGCACTTCGGAGCCTCCGCGCCGTACAAGACGATTTATGAGCAGTTCGGCCTGACCGCCGAGCGACTGGTGGCCGCCGCCAAGGCCAGCCTGGCCAAGACCGGGGCTGACAAGGGCGAGACGACCGGAAACTGAGGGAAGAGACACATGAGTGAGAACCTGAAGCGGCTCGTCGACGCCGGCGTCTCCATCTGGCTCGACGACATCAGCCGCGACCGCCTGCGCACGGGCAATCTCGCCGCCCTGATCCGCGACAAGGCCGTGACGGGCGTCACGTCCAACCCGACGATCTTCGCGTCCGCGCTGAGCAAGGGCGACGCCTACAGCGTTCAGCTGCGCGACCTCGCCGCACGCGGGGTTTCGGTCGAAGAGGCGGTGCGCGCCATCACCACCTTCGACATCCGGTGGGCCGCCGACGTGCTGAAGCCGGTCTACGACGCCACCAACGGCGCGGACGGCCGCGTCTCCATCGAGGTCGACCCCCGCCTGGCACGCAAGACCGAGCCGACGATCGCCGAGGCCCGGGCCCTGTGGTGGATGGTCGACCGGCCCAACGTGCACATCAAGATCCCCGCGACGGTCGAGGGCCTACCCGCCATCACCCAGGCCCTGTCGGAGGGCATCAGCGTCAACGTCACGCTGATCTTCTCCCTCGAGCGGTACCGCGCGGTCATGGACGCCTGGCTGACCGGTCTGGAGAAGGCGCGGGCCAACGGGCACAACCTCGCCGGCATCGAGTCGGTCGCGTCGTTCTTCGTCAGCCGGGTCGACACCGAGATCGACGCCCGGCTGGACAAGCTCGGCACGCCGGAGGCGCTCGCGCTGAAGGGCCAGGCGGGCGTCGCCAACGCCCGGCTCGCGTTCGCCGCCTTCGAGGAGATCATGAACTCGCCTCGCTGGCAGGCCCTGCGCGCCGCCGGCGCCCGTCCGCAGCGCCCCCTGTGGGCCTCGACCGGCGTCAAGAACCCGGACTACCCCGACACGCTGTACGTCGACCAGCTCGTCACCGCGGGCATCGTCAACACGATGCCGGAGAAGACGCTGGACTCGGCCGCGGACCACGGCAAGATCTCGGGCGACACGATCCGGCCCTTCTACGAGCAGGCCTGGAACGTCATGGCCGCACTGAAGGACGCCGGCATCGACTACGACGACGTCGTCCGGGTCCTCGAGGACGAGGGCGTCCAGAAGTTCGAGACCTCCTGGAACGAGCTCCTCGAGACGGTCGACTCAGAGCTCCGGAAGGCCTGACCACGCGATGTCCATCGACGTGAGCATCGGCCACGAGGCCGATGCCGTATCGGCGGTCAGCGACGAGCTGGCCGCCGAGGGGGTGCCCGCGGCGCTCGCCGCGGGCGATCCCTCGCTGTGGGGGGCGACGAGCCAGGCCGAGGCGAGGGTTCGGCTCGGCTGGCTCAACCTCCCCCTGACCAGCAGGGAGCTCCTCCCCGAGATAGCGAATCTGGTCGAGCGCGCCCGGGCGCAGGGCCTCGACCACGTCGTCCTGGCGGGCATGGGCGGTTCCTCGCTCGCCCCCGAGGTCATCTGCGCCACCGAGGACGTGCCGCTGACGGTCCTCGACACGACCGACCCGCACCAGGTGCGGCGGGCTCTGGACGACCGGCTGGAGCGGACGCTCCTGGTGGTCTCCAGCAAGAGCGGCGGCACGGTCGAGACCGACAGCCACAGAAGGATCTACGAGCAGGCCTTCCGGGACGCCGGGATCGACCCGGCGGACCGGATCGTCGTGGTCACCGACCCCGGCTCCCCTCTGGAGCAGACGGCGATCGAGTCGGGCTACCAGGTCATCCTCGCCGACCAGAACGTCGGGGGCCGCTACAGCGCCCTGAGCGCCTTCGGCCTGGTCCCCAGCGCGCTCGCCGGCGTGCAGGTCGAGAAGCTGCTCGACGACGCCGCCGCCGTCCGCCCCCTGCTCTCGCGGACGGAGGGCAACCCCGGCCTCGACCTGGGCGCCCTCCTCGGCGCGGAGTACCGGGCGGGCCGCGACAAGCTGATCCTGCTCGACACGCTGTCCGAGATCAACGGACTGCCCGACTGGATCGAGCAGCTGATCGCCGAGTCGACCGGCAAGCAGGGCCGGGGAATCCTCCCCGTGGTCGGAGCCGAGGCGGCCGAGGGCGACGACCAGTACACCGTGAACATCGGCCGTGACGGCGCGCACAGCGTCGACGGGCCGCTCGGCGCCCAGTTCCTCGTGTGGGAGTACGCCACCGCGGTGGCGGGCCGCGTGCTGGGCATCGACCCCTTCGACCAGCCCAACGTGGCCGAGTCGAAGGAGAACACCGCCGCGATCCTCGCGGAGGCCGGGGACGGACCGCTGCCCACCGGGACGCCGATCCTCACGGACGGCCCGGTCGAGGTCTACGGCGACCTGCCGGGCAACCCGAAGGACCTGGCGGACGTGCTGACGTGGGCCCTGCGGGCCGTGCCCGACCGCGGATATCTCGCGATCATGGCCTACCTGGACCGGGAGGCGGCGTTCGACGCGGCCACGGTCGGGGACGCCTCGTTCGAGGAGATGGCCGAACAGTGGGCGAGCGCCGACGTGGCCACCCTCCGCGCTCTGCTCGACTACCGTACGGACCGTCCGGTCACGTTCGGCTGGGGGCCGCGTTTCCTCCACTCGACCGGCCAGTTCCACAAGGGCGGGCCCGGCGTGGGCGCGTTCCTCCAGATCACGGGGGCCGTCACGGACGACATCCAGGTGCCGGACAGGCCGTACACGCTGGGCAGGCTGCAGCTCGCCCAGGCGCTCGGCGACCTTCGCGCGCTGACCTCCCGGAACCGACCCGCCGTACGTCTCCATCTGACCGACCGGATCGCCGGCGTCAGACACCTTCTCTCGGTGGCTGAGGAGCTCTGACCATGCGATGCGCAAGTGGCGAAGGAATCGCCAGGGAGGTGGCTCCATGACCGAGCCGACAGGGCCGGCGGAGACCGCCGAGCCGGAGGTACCAGTGACACCGCAGGCCCCCACGACCAGTCCCGCCGCGCCGGTCGAGCCTTCGACCGCGGTCGCGGCCCAGGTGGCGACGGTCGCCACCACCGAGGAGGCGATCGCCTTCAATCCCCTGCGCGACCCCCGCGACAAGCGGCTCCCCCGCGTGGCCGGGCCGCACGTGCTCGTGCTGTTCGGCGTGACCGGCGACCTCGCGAAGCGCAAGCTGCTCCCCGCGATCTACGACCTGGGCAACCGGGGGCTCCTGCCGCCCGGGTTCTCCCTGGTGGGCTTCGCCCGCCGCGACTGGGCGCACGAGGACTTCGCCCAGGTCACCTATGAGGCGGTCAAGGAGCACGCGCGGACGCCGTTCCGCGAGGAGGTCTGGAAGCAGATCCGCGAGGGCATCCACTTCTGCCCCGGCGAGTTCGACGACGACGGCGCGTTCGACGTGCTGGCGATGATGCTCAAGGAGATCGACCAGACGCGGGGAACGGGCGGCAACTACGCCTTCTACCTGTCCGTGCCGCCGAAGTTCTTCCCCACGGTGATCGAGCAGCTCAAGCGGACCGACCTCGCCAAGGCCCCGGAGGGGTCGTGGCGGCGCGTGGTCATCGAGAAGCCGTTCGGCCACGACCTGCAGAGCGCCCGCGAGCTCAACGCGATCACCAACGCGGTGTTCCCGGAGGAGTCGGTCTTCCGGATCGACCACTACCTGGGCAAGGAGACCGTCCAGAACATCCTGGCGCTCCGGTTCGCCAACACGCTCTACGAGCCGATCTGGAACCGCGGCTACGTCGACCACATCCAGATCACGATGGCCGAGGACATCGGCATCGGCGGCCGCGCGGGCTACTACGACGGCATCGGCGCGGCCCGGGACGTGATCCAGAACCACCTGCTCCAGTTGCTCGCACTGGTCGCGATGGAGGACCCGATCTCCTTCGACGCCGACGCGCTGCGCCGGGAGAAGGAGAAGGTCCTGCGGGCGGTCCAGCTTCCCCCCGACCTCGGCACCGGCACCGCCCGCGGCCAGTACGCGGCGGGCTGGCAGGGCGGCGAGCCCGTCGTGGGTTACCTCGAGGAGGACGGCATCCCGCCGGAGTCCATCACCGAGACCTACGCGGCGATGCGGCTGGAGGTGGCCAACCGCCGCTGGGCGGGCGTGCCGTTCTACCTGCGCACCGGCAAGCGGCTCAGCCGCCGCATGACCGAGGTCGCCGTGGTGTTCCAGCGTGCGCCGCACCTGCCGTTCAGCAAGGACGACACCGAGATCCTCGGGCAGAACGCCCTGGTCATCCGGGTCCAGCCGGACGAGGGCATCACCGTGCGGTTCGGGTCCAAGGTGCCGGGCACCGCGATGGAGGTCAGGGACGTCAGCATGGACTTCGCCTACGGCGAGTCGTTCATGGAGTCCTCTCCCGAGGCCTACGAGCGGCTGCTCCTCGACGTCATGATCGGCGACCCGCCGCTCTTCCCGCACCAGCGGGAGGTCGAGCTCTCCTGGATGATCATGGATCCGGTCGAGAAGTACTGGGCGGAGCACGGCCGACCCGAGGCGTACGCCTCCGGCGGCTGGGGCCCCACCTCGGCCGACGCCATGCTGGCCAGGGACGGGCGCGCCTGGAGGCGGATGTGAACCGGACGACCGCCGGCCATCCGGCAGGAACGCTGAACGAGCGGAGCGCACGTTGACGACCTTCAACCTGACAGAGACGACGGCGTCGAAGATCTCTTCGACGCTGACCCGGCTCCGGCACCAGATGGGCGCGCCCGCGGTCGGCATGGTGCTGACGCTGGTGATGGTCGTCGACGAGGCCGGGCAGTACGACGCGGTCCGGGCGGCGACCGAGGCGGCGCGGGAGCACCCTTCGCGCATACTGGTGGTGATCAACCGCGACCCGGCCGAGGCCAACCGGCTCGACGCCGAGATCAGGGTGGGCGAGTCGTCCCCCGGTGAGATCGTGCTGCTGCGGCTGTACGGCAAGCTGACCGGGCACGCCGACTCGGTCATCACGCCGCTGCTGCTCACCGACACGCCGGTGGTCGCCTGGTGGCCGGGTGTCTCCCCCGCGGTCCCCGCGAAGGACGCCGTCGGGCACCTCGCCAGCCGTCGCATCACCGACGCCCGCGCGGCGCAGGACTCGGTCGCGACGATCACTTCGAGGCTCGACGGCTATGTCCCCGGGGACACCGATCTCGCCTGGACCCGGCTGACGCCGTGGCGGAGCCTGCTCGCCGCGGCCTTCGACCAGCCGGTCGGGAAGATCGAGTCGGGGGTCGTGGAGGCCGCCGCCGGCAACCCCAGCGCGCCGCTGCTCGCGGCGTGGTTGTCGCAGCGGCTGGACGCCCCCATCGAGGTCGTGGAGTCGCCCGGCCCCGGCCTCACGGCGGTGCGGCTCGCCGTCGCGAACGGCGGAGAGCTCAAGGTGTCCAGGTCCGACGCCCGCCTTGCGACGTTGTCGAAGCCCGGTCAGCCGGACCGGCGGGTCGCCCTGACCCGCAGGCCGACCTCGGAGCTGCTCTCCGAGGAGCTCCGGCGGCTGGACCCGGACGAGACCTACCTGTCGGCGATCAAGCAGCTGGCGAAGGCGTCCGTCCACTGACCCGTGGCCGGGGAGCCCACGGGCTCCCCGGCCACCACGCACGTGAAAGAGAAATCGTCATGAGCGTTCCCACTGTCATCGTCCACCGGGACGCCGAGGTGCTGGCCCAGGCCGCGGCCGCCCGGCTGATCACCCGGCTGGTTGACACCCAGGCGGCCCGCGGGTCCGCCCACGTCGTGCTGACCGGGGGCACCGTCGGCATCGCGACGCTCGCGGCCGTGGCGGCGACCGCGGCTCGTGACGCGATCGACTGGCGGGCGCTCGACATCTGGTGGGGGGACGAGCGCTTCCTTCCCGACGGTCACCCCGAGCGCAACGAGACGGGTGCCCGTCAGGCTCTGCTCGACCACGTCGACGTCGACCCGGACCGCGTCCATCCGATGCCCGGTCCCGACTCCGGCCTGACCCCCGAGGAGGCGGCCGAGGCGTACGCCGTCGAGCTCGCGAAGGCGGCCAGGCCGGAGGACCACGGGCCGGTGCCGTCGTTCGACCTGCTGCTCCTCGGGATGGGGCCGGACGGCCACGTGGCCTCGCTGTTCCCCGGCCAGCCGGCGCTCTACGAGAAGGAGCGCTCGGTCGTCGCGGTGCACGGCTCGCCCAAGCCGCCGCCCACCCGGATCTCGCTCACGTTCCCGGCCATCGAGGCCGCACGTGAGGTGTGGGTCGTCGCGGGCGGCGCGGAGAAGGCGCAAGCCGTACACCTGGCGCTGTCGACCGCGGGCCAGATGCAGGTCCCCGCGGCGGGAGCCAGGGGACGGCACGGCACGCTCTTCCTGCTCGACCGGGCGTCCGCCGCCAAGATCCCGCCCACTCTGGGCCGCATCGCCTCCCCCTGACGCACGCGACGGGCCTGTGCCGAGGTCACGGGTCAATGCGGATGGCCGTGACCGTGCCCGGCCGGGTGGTCGTGGCCACCCGCGTGGTCATGCCCGGCCGGGTGGTCATGCCCGTGGCCTGCTGGGTGGTCGTGCCCGGCGGGCCTCCCGGCCAGCGCGCGGGCCCGTTCGGCGACCTCGCCGGGGAGCACGGCGCCGCCCCTGGCCAGCACGTCCTCCAGAGCGCCGAGCCACTGCCGGTAGTAGTCCCAGGGCTCGTCTGCCGGTGCGGCCTGCCAGGCCGCGATCCGGGCGATCAGAGCCGCCTGGAACCGTGGCCAGGCGAACGCCCCCGCCTCGTGCAGGGCGACGGCCATGCCGAAGGCGCGGCTCTCCCACGGCTCAGCGAACACGAGCTCGCCGTTGGAACGCGGCGGCGCGGCCGGGCCCTCGATGTCCAGCGGGGCGGTCACGGCGCCACGACCTTCGCGACGCCCACCATCGCGTCCCGGGTGACCAGCGACACGAGCTGTTCCTCGGACATGTCCTCGGTCCCGGCAGGACGTTCGGGGAGCACCAGCCAGCGCACCTCGCTGCTGGAGTCCCGGACCGTGATCCGCACGTCGTCGGCGAGTTCGAGGCCCATCCCGGCCAGGACCGTGCGCGGCTCCCTCACCATCCGCGCGCGGTAGGCGGGATCCTTGTACCAGCTCGGCGGCAGGCCGAGCACCGCCCAGGGGTAGCACGAGCACAGCGTGCAGACCACCACGTTGTGGGTGGTCGCGGTGTTCTCCACGACGACGAGGCACTCGGTCTGCAGCCCGCCGAAGCCCAGCTCCTTGATGGCGGCCGTGCCGTCGTCGAGCAGCCGGCGGCGGTACTCGGGGTCGGTCCACGCCCTGGCGACCACCTTGGCGCCGTTGAGCGGACCCACGTTGGTCTCGTACTGGGTGATGAGCCTGTCCACCGCGTCCGGGTCGACCAGGCCCCGCTCGGTGAGCAACTCTTCGAGGGCCTCGGTCCGCAACGCAGGTGAAAGGCGTTCCTCGGATCCGGCGCCCGTCATGAGATCTTCTCCAGGTAGCTCTCGAACAGGTCGAGGGTGACGGCGAAGGGCTCGGCGGCGGCGCCCCACAGCTCGCGCGAGTCGAACCGCACCGAGTAGACGTGCTGCGGGTTCTCGCCCACGAAGTGGGCGTTCGTGTCCGGCAGCACCGCGGCGGGCTGGATGAGCTCGACGACTCCGGCGTGGCCGCGCGCGTAGCGCGGCAGCCTGGTGTGCCCCGGCGGCGACATGTCCTTGGCCCGCACCTGCTCACCCACGGCGAAGGCCGGAGGGGTGTCCACGGTGCGCAGCGAGCCCTCGGCCGCAGGGGCGTAGGCGGGCCTGGCGGGTTCGGGGACCGGCGGCTCCTCGGCGTGCTCACCGCGCAGGTTGCGGGCCCGGGCGTCGATCGCGCCCGGCGCCAGGATCGCGCTCTCGGTGAGCACCAGTTCGGCGGAGTTGAGCCAGCGGCCGTAGTAGCCGTCGTCCAGATAGGCGGAGCGGTCGAGCCGCTCCGTCGCGTGCCGGAACGCGTCGACGTTCCACCCGGCCACCCGGATCGAGTAGAAGCCCAGGGCGAACGCCCGGCCCTGCCAGCGTTCCTCGAAGACCGGCTCCCCGGCGCGCGGCGGACGAACGGGACCCCATCCCTCGGTGCCCCCCATGTCGGCGATCCCGTCCACGTCATAACCCCCCGTCGAATCCAGGCTTGCAGACCGACGTTCAAACGAACGTCTACCCACGGGCGTTCAACACTCATTCATGCAGGTCAAAAGGGCGACGGGCGTCCCGCCGGGTGTTGCGCCTATGATTGCCCCGCCGGTGCGACCCCCCGCCGGCATGGCTGTGGCGGCCCTGCCGCGGGAGACGAGTGACCATGCCCGACGAGCCCACGCCCACCGGAGGCCTGCCGTCCGAGTCGCGCCCGGACGCCGCGCGGAGCCCCGGCCCAGCGCGGCCGGCGCCTGCGAGTGCCCCGAATCGCCGCGGACGGCGAGACGTCCCCCCGTTCCCCCTGCTGACCCCGGAGGAGTGGCGTGCCCCGGAGGCTGCTCTGCGCCGGATGTACGCCGGTGCGGAGGCCCGGGCGATCGCGAACGCCGACTGGTACCTCGAGGACCGGGTACGCAAGCGCGTGCCGTCGCAGATCCTTCGCGGGCTCGCCATCCTGCTCGGAGCGGCGGGCGCCCTCCAGCCTCTGGCGGCGACCGCGGGAAGCTCCGACGGAAGCCTCGCCTGGGGGTACGTGCTGCTCGCCGCCGCCGGTGTGTGCGTCGCCTTCGACCACTTCCTCGGCCTGTCCTCCGGCTGGATGCGGGACATGGTGGCCGCGCAGCGGATCCAGCACCGGCTCGTGGAGTTCCAGCTCGACTGGGCCGCGATGAACGCCCGCGACGCCATCGGCCCCGATCAGTCGACGGTCCACGAATACCTCGAACTGCTCAGGTCGTTCATGTCCGACATCTCGCTCATCACCGCTGAGGAGACCTCGGAGTGGGTGAGCGACTTCCAGACCGCCGTGTCGCAGCTCAACAACCAGGCCGGCAACCGCTGAGGCCGGGCCTGCCGCGACCGGCGCGGTATCGGCCAGAATGACTCGCGTGAGGATCCGCCGGCTGGTCGGCCCGCTCGTCAGCGGCACGACCTACCGCCGCGGCGTCCATCTGCTGCTCGGGGCCGTCCTGCTGCTGCCGTACGTGCTGGTGGGGGTGGCCTTCGCGCAGTTGCTGACCGCTCCGCAGATGCCTCTGCCGCTGGCCCTGCTCGTGCTCGCCATCGCGCTCGTGATCGCTTCGGTGCCGCCGTTCCTGCGGGGCACGCGGGCCCTGGAGATCGTGGCGGCGCGCTCGCTGCTCGGCGTCCCCCTGCCCGACCCTCCAGCGACCGCCGAGCCGGTGCGGGAGGCGCGCGACACCAGGTTGCGTTCCGCGCTGTGGTTCGCGCTGCATCTCACGATCGGGGGGCTGGTGGCGGTGCTGCTGCTCATCCCCCTGACGACGGCCGTGCTCTTCATCGGGCAGCGCCTCGGAATCGGCGGCGACTCGCTCGCCGGTCTCCGGATCGGCCCGCTGGACGAGCACGACACGGGATGGCTGGCGCTGCTCGGCGCCGCGATGATCGTCTGCGTCGGCTACGCCGTGGCCGGGCTCGGAGCGCTCGCCGCGGTCATGGCCCCGGTGCTGCTCGGCCCGTCGCCCGCCGAGCGGATCGCCGCTCTGGAGGCCCGGGCCGTACGGCTCGCCGAGCGCAACCGACTGGCCCGCGAACTGCACGACTCCATCGGTCACGCGCTGACGGTGACGACCGTGCAGGCCTCGGCCGCGCGGGAGGTGCTCGACGAGGACCCGGCGTTCGCGCGCCGGGCTCTCGCCGCGATCGAGGACACCGGGCGTGCCGCGGCCGAGGACCTCGACCGCCTGCTCGGCATGCTCCGCGACGGCGAGGCCGCGGAGCGCGCGCCACTTCACCGGCTGGCCGACCTCGACGGGCTGGTGGCCCGCTCCCGCGGTGCGGGCGTGGAGGTGCACACTGCGATCGAGGGGTCTCTGGAGGGCCTGTCCGCGGCCGTGTCCCGCGAGGGCTATCGCATCGTCCAGGAGAGCCTCACGAACGCGCTGCGTCACGCGGGCCGGGTCCCGGTGGCGGTGCGGGTCGCCGTCGGCGGCCGGCTGCTGGTCATCGACGTGGCCAATCCGATCACGCGAGCGGAGCGGCCGAGGGAGGGCGGCCGGGGGCTGGACGGGATGCGCGAACGGGTGCGCCTGCTCGGCGGCACGATGACGGCCGGGCCGGAGGACGGGCGGTGGCGGGTGACGGTGCGACTGCCGACGGGAGAGCGGCCATGACGATCAGGGTGGCGATCGCCGACGACGAGGAGCTGATCCGGGTCGGGCTGCGGGTCGTCGTGGACGCGCAGCCCGACCTCGAGGTGGTGGGTGAGGCCGCCGACGGGGCCGAGGTGCCGGCGATGGTCGCCCGCACCCGGCCCGACGTGCTGCTGATGGATGTGCGGATGCCCGCCATCGACGGCATCGAGGCCACCCGCCGGTTGCTGGCCACGTCGGGCGAGCCGCCGAAGGTGCTGGTCATCACCACCTTCGAGAACGACGACTACGTCTACGAGGCGCTCCGCGCGGGCGCCAGCGGGTTCGTGCTCAAGCGCACCCGGCCGGCCGAGGTGATCGAGGCGATCAGGGTGCTCGCGGGCGGGGAGTCGGTCGTCTTCCCCGCGGCGATCCGGCGCCTGGCCGCCGCATACGGCTCCGGCGGGCCGGCCGGTGACCGGCTCCGCCGGGCCCGCCTGACCGAGCGCGAGGCCGAGATCCTGCGGCTGATGGCGGCCGGGCTGTCCAACGCCGAGATCGCCGCGGCGCTCGTGGTGGGGACGGAGACCGTCAAGACGCATGTGGGCAACGTCCTCACCAAGCTCGGCGCCCGTGACCGCACGCAGGCGGTGATCGCCGCTTACGAGTCCGGGTTCGTCAGCCCGGCGGGCTGAGGGGTCCCCTGCCCGCAGGCGGCGCAGGCCCCGCGCCGCCGCAGGTGGTAGGCGTAGGCGGCGAACGCGAGGGCGACGCCCCACAGCGGCCACAACAGGTGCGTGACGACCAGGAACGGGCTGTATCCGTCGACGTGCCAGATCGTGGACGAGGTCGCGATGTCCAGCCCCGCAGAGACGACGATGGGCGCGACGTAGAGCGCCGGGATCACCGCGAGCCTGATCGGCACCCGCCGCCCGGCCAGGCCGATCATCCAGCGTGGGAACACCTCGCCCCAGCGCTGGATCAGCCCGAGGGTCAGGATCGCCCCGACGACGGCGAACGCCCCGAGGCCCGCCCCGGCCCAGACGCCTCCGCTGTCGCGAAGCGACCGCAACATCTCGTCGCTGATTCCGAGAGGGATGCCCGCCAGCCAGGACAGGCGGCTCGCGGCGTAGAGCAGCGGCACCACGACGGCGACCAGGGTCGCCCGGCGGCCCCAGGCGACGATCCGCGCGTGGTCGTCCGTGCCCGCGCGACGGCCGCACCGGACGCAGGCTCCGCGACTGCGGCGCTGCCAGGACAGCACCGCGAACCAGAGCAGGTAGCCGCCGGCAATGCACCAGATCTCGTTGGCCATCGTCCAGGACAGGACGCGCGAGTAGTCGACGTCCGGCGGCCAGCCGAAAGGCGCGCCGAGGATCAGCATGGGCGCGTATCCGGTCAGCGCCATCGCGTTCGCGCTCGGCACGACCGCCAGCAGCACGGCGGCCACCAGGTAGCCGAAGCCCGCGAGGAGCGCCCGTGGCACACCACTCAGCCGTACGGCATGCCGCCCGGCCATGGCCAGGGCCGCGACGGCGGCGGTCAGCAGGACGGCCGCGAACAGGGGTGCGCCCACCTCTGGCGCGATGCCGCGCAGGGCGCCCGCATGCCCGAAGGGGTATCCGCGACCGGTCAACGTCCAGACGAGCGCGACGACGCCGTACGTCGCCGTCCAGGCGACGGCGGCGTAGCCGATCCAGCCGGCTCGGCGCGAATCCGGCGGTGCCGTGCTCCCGCCGGGACGCCGGCGCCCTGCGGGTGGGTCCGCGACGGCGGACGGCCGCCGCGGACCGGAATCGGATGGGCTGATGGAGGGAGTCGACATGACGAGGCCCTTTCGGGGGAGGTGTGATGTGCACCTCTCACGATCGCCATGGGGCGCTTTCCGCGACTCCCCTCACGATGTGAACCGCCTCCCCCACACGGGGGATCTCCGGCCCGGCTCAGACCGCGACGGCCTCGACGCGCGCGGGCACGTGCTTGTGCCAGGGCGTTCCGGCGTAGGGGTCGCGGTCCCCGGCGGCCGTCAGCTCGTTGGGGGCGGCCCCGGTCACGACCGGAGCGCCGTCCGGCCCGGGATAGGAGAGGCCGAGCCCGTTGGGCAGCGAGACGTGACCGGGTTGCAGGCCGTCGTGGATCTCGACGGGCACCTCGACGCTGCCCGTGCGGGTCGTCACGCGTGCCATCGCGCCGCCGGTCAGCCCGAGGCTCGCGGCGTCGGCGGGACTGATGCGCAGGGTCCCGGACGGGTGGGCCGCCAGTCCAAGATTTTCTCCCGACCTTCTGGGTCCACTAGTCGAACTCAGGGGAGCCGACGTGGCGCGGACTGTCTGCAATCGAACCGGACATGCGACGACTTTCCGATGGTCACGGCCTTCTTGAATCGCCTCGAGCGACTCAACCTTCAACGGGCGGGACGTCCGTGAGCGCCGCCTCAGCCCGGGCCGCGCGCAGTCGCGCGGACTCCGCCGCACGCCGGGAACGGCTCTCCTCCCGCCGGGCGACGTCGAGGCGGTGCCGGGCGGTGGCCTGCCGGTCCTTCGCCGTCGCGAGCCTGCCGGAGAGCTCGGCCACCTCCTCCGCCAACCGGTCGTGGTCCTGTACGGCTTCGGCGAGCTCGGCCTCCCAGGAGGACAGGCCCTCATCGGCCCGCGCCGCCGCGTCGCGGGCGTCGGCCGCGGCCTTTTCCCGCTCCCGGCGCTCACGCTCGGCCTTCTGTCTCGCCGCCCTCTCCTTCGCGGCCTCGCCGTCGCCCCTGCGCCGTTCGCCCGAGGGGGGCGCCGCCTGCCGTCCACGCGAGGGCACTCCCCCGCCGGTCGGCGTCGCCGCCTCCCGCACCGGCCTGAGGACCGGCGCCGGGGCGAATCCGCTGTAGCTCAGCCCCCGGACCAGCCGCCCCTCCCGCACCTGCTCGGACGCGGTCTCGTCGACGACCGCGGCGTCCAGTGTCTGCTCGATCTCGGTGCCGGCCGTGCCCGAAAGCGGCTGCCCCGCCGCCTCCGCGTCCTGCCGGATCAGGCGGGCGAGCCGGGCCGTCGCCGCCGACCGCTCCTGGGTGAGGGCGGCCAGGGCCTCGGCGTCCTGCCTCCGCCAGGCCTCGCGGAGGCGCCCGCCCACGTCGAGGAGCTCGTCCAGCTCTTCCAGGTGACGTCGAGCGGCCTGGTTGACGGCCCAGCCGACGACAGTGGGACGGCGCAGTGCGGCGATCCGGCGGGAGAGGGCCGCGTCACCGGCCGTCTTGGCCTCCTTGGCCAGCGCGTCCCGGGCGGCGACGAACTCGCCCGGTGCGAGGCCGTACAACCGGTCGCCTGCCGCGTCGAGATCCATGGCTCCACCTGTACCCGCAGTCGCGCCTCACGTCCACCGGCCCGCCGCCCCTCCACACTGCACTGGAACGGCATTCTCCTGCGGTTCGCGCTGCCGTCGGGGGACCGTCCTGACGCATAGTGGAAGCACCGCCCAACGACGGAGGCCTCCCGTGTTCGAGCGCTTCACCGACCGAGCCCGCCGAGTCGTGCTTCTCGCCCAGGAGGAGGCGAGGATGCTCGACCACCGCTACATCGGGTCTGAACACGTGCTGCTCGGCCTCGTCCACGAGGGCGAGGGCCTCGCCGCCAAGATCCTCCATGAGGAGGGCATCGAGCTCGAGCCCCTGCGTGAGGAGGTCAGGCGGATGGTGGGCATGGGGGAGTCCCCCAGCCCCGAGGAGCACATCCCCTTCACACCGCGGGCGAAGAAGATCCTCGAGCTCTCGCTCCGTGAATCCCTGAACCTCCGGCACAACTACATCGGCACCGAGCACATCCTGCTGGGCCTGATCCGGGAAGGCGGCGGAGCCGGGGCCCAGGTGCTCATCGAACGCAGGGTGGACTTCGACCGGATCCGGCAGAAGGTCATCGAGGAGACCCGGCTCCAGCGTGAGGCGGGCGGCCACTCCGGGGCCTTCCCGTCTCTCGGGCCTTCGCTGGTGGCCAGGATCGACCGGCTACAGGAGGCTGTGGACCGCATCGAACGCCGGCTGGACGCGATGAACGCGCCGCCGGACCCCGGCCCTCCCGGCTCTCCCGGCTCTTCCGGCTCTCCTGAGTGATCATCCTGGCCCGGCGTCCCTGAGCCCCGCCGGACCAGGATGGATCACCTGTGACGGCTCAGCTCGGAGAAGCCGCCATCACACCCACGGCGATCCGCGCCTCCATCACACCGGGGTCCTCGGTGTGGGTGAGCGTGGCGCCGAGGGAGGTCAGAAGCCTGCGCATGCGGGCGTTGTCGGACAGCAGGCTCGCCCGCACTTCGGCGAACCCCAGGTCGCGCGCCTCCTGCATGATCATGCGCGCCATCGCGGTGCCGATCCCGCGTCCCTGCCAGCGGTCCTCGACCAGGAACGCGATCTCCGCGATGCCCGGGTCGGGAGTGAACATCAGCGACGCGACCGCCACCACCTGACCGTCGTGCCCGGCCACGAGCGAGTGTCCTCGGTTGCGGTCGCAGAGCCGGTCGAACACCTGGGGCGGCAGCGTCGGCATGGCCGTGAAGTAGCGGAACCGCCGCGTCTCGGGTGAGCAGCGCTCGTGCAGGTCGCGAACCGCCTCCCGGTAGAGCGAGGTGAGGGGCCTGATCAGCACCTCGGCGCCGTCGGCCAGCCGCAGGGGGCCGTCGGGGGCGACCTCGGCGGGCGGCTGCGCGAGCCGCACGAGCGCGGCGGCCCGGGCCGCCTCGGTCAGGGTGAAGGGCAGCCCGGCGCGGCGGAGCCGGATCGCCCGGCGCGCGGCCACGGGGACCACCAGCAGGGTGGGGTCGGGAAGCTCTCCCGTCTCCGTGTCCCCGCGCGGACGTCCGGGGTCGGCGCCGTAGACCCAGCGGGAGTCGTCGGCCCGCAGCAACTCCCCGAGGATCTCGGGCAGGCGCCACGGCATCGCCCGGAGCCGGGCGGCGAGCAGCAGGGCGCGGGTCGGCTCGTCGGTCAGCTCGTGCGCGGTCGCGGGCACGACCTGGACCCGCCGGCCTCCCGCCGCCTCCAGCGCCTCACGCACCACGTCAGGCGAGGCGGGAATCTCCGTCACGAACTCGTCGACCGTGCCGTCCGTGTCCGGCTGGACGGACAGGCCGAGGATGTTCCCGCCCTTCTCGGCGAGGGCCGCCGCGAGTGCGGCGAGACGTCCCGGCCGCTCGTCGACCGTCGTCCGGACCCGCAAGAACCCCATCGGTGCTGCTCCCTCCGTTGCGCTGTGTCTCAGCTTGACGCACCTCTGTTACGCGATTGCTACGCAACGGTGAGCCTGCCGTTTCAGACCGATATACGCACAGATGGCTGCCGTTATCAGCATAAGCATCGCGATTAGCCAACGACTTCCGTCGCGGGATGTGCTGGAGAGAACGGATATAGCAGGATGTGCACCATGAATGCTCCGCTTTCTTCGGGTTTCGTCAACGGGAACGTTTCGTTCTGGTACCGCTCTCTGGGACTCCCGGCGCCGGGCGAACCCCTCGGGGGCGACGTCCGGGCCGACGTGGCCGTCGTGGGAGCCGGCTACACGGGCCTGTGGACCGCCTACTACCTGAAGAAGGCCCAGCCGTCGCTCGACATCGTGGTGCTGGAGAAGGAGTTCGCCGGTTTCGGGGCGTCCGGGCGCAACGGCGGCTGGCTCACCGGTGCGCTCGCCGGCACGCCCGAGCGGTATGCGAAGACCCACGGCCCGGACGCGGCCAGACGGCTGCAGCGCTCGATGTTCGCCGCGGTCGACGAGGTCGTCCGGGTGACCGCCGAGGAGGGCGTCGACGCCGACATCGTGAAGGGCGGCATCACCACCGTGGCCAGGTCCGCCGCCCAGGCCCGGCGGTTGCGGGAGGACCTCGACTGGCAGCGGGAGTGGGGCTGGACCGAGGAGGACGTGCGCCTGCTGTCCCCCGGTGAGATGGACGAGCGCCTCAGAGTGAGCGGCGCCGTCGGCGCGACATGGAGTCCCCACTGCGCCCGGATCCAGCCGGCGAAGCTCGCCCAAGGGCTGGCCCGGGCCGTACGGGACCTCGGCGTGAAAATCTACGAGCGGACGCCGGTGACGGAGATCGCCCCCGGCCGTGCGGTCACGCCGTACGGCACGGTGACCGCCCGCCACGTGCTGCGGTGCACCGAGGGATTCACCGCGACCATCCCGGGACACCACCGGGACTGGCTCCCGATGAACAGCTCCATGATCGTCACCGAGCCGCTGCCCGCACAGGTGTGGGACTCCATCGGCTGGGCCGGCCGCGAACTGCTCGGCGACATGGCGCACTACTACATGTACGCCCAGCGGACCGCCGACGACCGCATCGCCTTCGGCGGCCGGGGTAAGCCGTACCTCTACGGATCGAAGATCGACGAGCGTGGGCACACGCACGCCTGGACGATCGACGCGCTCTGGGACCTGCTCACTTCGTTCTTCCCCGCCGTCGCGTCCTCACAGGTCGCGCACGCCTGGTCGGGCGTGCTCGGCGTGCCGCGCGACTGGTGCGCGACCGTCCACGTGGACCACGCGACCGGGCTCGGCTGGGCCGGCGGTTACACCGGGCACGGGGTGACGACCACGAACCTGGCCGGGCGCACGTTGTGCGACCTCGTCCTCCAACGGGACACCGAGCTGACCTCGCTGCCGTGGGTCGACCGCCGGGTCCGCTCCTGGGAGCCCGAGCCCCTGCGCTGGCTCGGCGTGCACTCGATGTACCGCCTCTACCGCCTGGCCGACGCCCGGGAGAACCGGGGACTGACCAGAACCTCCACCCTCGCCAAGATCGCCAATAAGATCACCGGCCACTGACCCCCTCTCCCCCGTGATCATGCATACCTTCGGCGATCAGCCCGGCGACCTGGCCGAATACCGATCGTGATCATGCACGGATTCGGCGGCGACTACGCTGACCTGAGGGAACACCTTTCGTGATCATGCAGTTCGCACCACCAGAAGGGCACCAGTCCTGTGAGCAGTGACATCCTTTTCCGCGGCGGCCGCGCCTTCACCCCGGACGGCTTCGCCGAAGCGGTCCTCGTCCGCGACGGCCGCATCGCCGCCGTCGGCGCCGAGTCCGATCTCGTACGGCTCTCGCCCGCTGCTCAGGCGGTGGAACTCGAGGGCGGCCTGCTGACGCCGGGGTTCACCGACGCCCACATCCACCCGGTGCAGGCGGGACTCGAGCGGGCCAAGTGCGAACTGTCGGAGATCTACGGCTTAGACGCGTATGTGGCAAAAGTCGCCGACTATGCCATGAAAAATCCGGATAAGGAGTGGATCGATGGTGGTGGCTGGGACATGTCGGCCTTCCCCAACGGCCTCCCCCACCGTTCCCAGCTCGACTTCCTCGACCGGCCCGTCTACCTGATCCAGCGCGACCACCATGCCGCGTGGGTCAACACCCGCGCGCTGGAGGCGGCCGGGATCACCCGGGACACCCCCGACCCCGCCGACGGCCGCATCGAGCGCGACCCCGACGGCACTCCGAGCGGCGTCCTGCACGAGGGCGCGATGGACCTGGTCGGCCTGCTCACGCCGCGCCCGACCCCCGCGGACGCCGACGCGGCCCTGCTCGACGCTCAGTCGTACCTCTTCTCGCTCGGGATCACCGGCTGGCAGGACGCGATCGTCGGCTCGTACGCCGGATCGGACGACAACCTGTCCACCTACATCGAGGCCGCCGGCGCGGGCCGCCTGAAGGCGCGCGTCGTCGGCGCCCTCTGGTGGGACCGGGCGCGTGGCGTGGAACAGATCCCCGACCTCGTCGATCGGCGTGCCAAGGCCGAGGGCCTCGACCGGTTCCGCGCGACGTCCGTGAAGATCATGCAGGACGGCATCGCGGAGAACTTCACCGCGGCCGTCATCGAGCCCTACTGCCGCTGCGGCGGCACCGGCCTGTCGTACGTCGATCCCGAGCTGCTCAAGAGCTATGTCCGGGAACTCGACGAGCTCGGCTTCCAGGTCCATTTCCACGCCATCGGGGAGCGTGCCGTACGGGAGACGCTGGACGCCCTGTCCGGCACGAGCCCGGAGAACCGGCACCACGTCGCCCATCTCCAGATCATCACGCCGCAGGACGTCCCTCGCTTCGCCGCGCTCGGCGTGACCGCGAACCTGCAGCCGCTGTGGGCGACCCACCACGCCCAGATGGACGAGTTGTGCATCCCGTTCCTCGGCGAGGAGCGGTCGGCCTGGCAGTACCCCTTCGCCGATCTCGTACGGCACGGCACCCGGTTCGCGGCGGGCTCGGACTGGCCCGTCTCGTCGGCCGACCCGATCCAGGGCATGCACGTCGCGGTCAACCGGACCGAACCGGGCAGTTCGGTCCACGCGTCCTACCCGACCGCCCAGACGCCGTTCCTCCCCGGCCAGAGCATCGACCTCAGGACGGTCATGAACGCGTACACGGCCGGCTCGGCCTGGCTGAACCGGTCCCCCGCCGGCGCGATCGAGGAAGGCCGCCCGGCCGACCTCGTCGTGCTCGACCGGGATCCCTTCACGCTCGAGCCCGGCGAGATCTGGACCACCAAGGCCCGGATGACCTTCGTCGACGGGGAGCAGGTCCACGGCTGACGGTCACGCGTACGTGGAGGTGACGCCGGGGGAACTCGTGCCCCCGGCCGAGGCCCGTGAACGACGAGACCCCCCGCGACCGTGTCGCGGGGGGTCTCGTGGCTGTCGCCGTGTGCGCCTAGTAGATCGGGCGGGAAGACGACCGCAGACGCTCCAGCGCTTCGGCGAGGATCTGCGCGCCGTCGGTGTCGCTACGACGCTCCTTCACGTACGCGAGGTGCGTCTTGTACGGCTCGTTCCGCGGCGGGGCGGGCGGATTGGCCTCGTCCTGACCGGCCGGCAACCCGCACCTGGGGCAATCCCAGTACTCGGGGACGGCGGCGTCACTGGCGAAGCTGGGACGCGTCTCGTGCATGTTGGCGCACCAGAACGAGACCCGCACGCGGGGAGCGGCCTCGCCGCGCTCGGCCTCCCCCATGGGGCCGGCACCGACTCGGCTGCCACGGATCGCGTTGCCACTACCCACGGATGAACTCCTTGCTCGATCGCCCCGGGGACACGGGGAGGTGAATCCAGATCACGCGTTCGCCTGAGAAAGCCGCTACGGCCTGAGCAGCAGACCCAGCGCGATGATGCAGACGAACCAGATCACGCCCGTGATGACGGTGAGTCGGTCCAGGTTACGCTCCACCACCGACGACCCGCCGAAGGACGAGGTGAAACCACCGCCGAACAGGTCAGACAGACCGCCGCCCTTGCCCTTGTGGAGCAGGACGAGCAGCACCATCAGAGCACTCGACAGGATGAGAGCGATGGAGATTCCGATTGTCACCGTAGACCTGTTCCTATGTGCGGGGCGTGTACACGACGCCATTCGGCGTGACGATTCAATCTTGCACTATGAGGGTACGACTTGTTGTCAACTCGTACCCCCTAAACGGCCCAGCTAGCCAGACATCTCCCGAAAGCGGCAAATCTTGACGAATTCTCCCTGGTCGAGGCTTGCCCCTCCGACGAGGGCGCCATCGATGTCGGGCTGCGCCATGATGCCGGCGATGTTGTCCGCCTTTACCGAGCCTCCGTAAAGGATACGGACCGCTGCGGCCACCTCGTCCCCATACAGCTCGGCGAGTCGTGCCCGGATCGCTCCGCACACCTCCTGGGCGTCCTCCCGGGTGGCCACTTCTCCGGTGCCGATCGCCCAAATCGGCTCGTACGCCACGACGATCGACTTGACCTGCTCGGCCGGAACGCCCTCGAGCGCGCCATCGAGCTGCGCCACCGTGTGCTCGATGTGACGGTCTTCCTTGCGGATCTCGAGCGCCTCACCGACGCACAGGATCGGCGTGATCGAGTGCCGGTAGGCCGCCTTGATCTTCGCGTTGCAGAGACCGTTGTCCTCGTGGTGGTACTGCCGGCGCTCGGAATGCCCGACCAGCACGAAGGTCGCACCGAGCTTGGCGAGCATCGCCCCGGAGATGTCCCCCGTGTAGGCGCCCGAGTCGTGGTGGGACAGGTTCTGTCCGCCGTACACGATCCGGAGCTTGTCACCGTCGACCAGCGTCTGGACGCTGCGCAGATCGGTGTACGGCGGGAGCACCGCGACCTCGACGGCGTCGAAGTCCTTGTCGGTCAGCGAGAACGCCAGCTTCTGCACCAGGTTGATGGCCTCGAGGTGGTTGAGGTTCATCTTCCAGTTGCCGGCGATGAGCGGCTTACGAGCCACTATGCCTCCAGTGCGGCGAGCCCGGGCAGCGTCTTACCCTCGAGGTACTCGAGGCTGGCGCCGCCACCGGTGGAGATGTGCGAGAAACCATCCTCGGGGAGACCGAGCAGCCGTACCGCGGCCGCCGAGTCGCCGCCGCCGACGACCGTGAACGCGCCGGACCGGACGAGCGCCTCAGCCACGGCACGGGTGCCGCCGGAGAACGCCTCGAACTCGAACACGCCCATGGGGCCGTTCCAGAACACCGTCTCGGCGTCCGCCAGCTTGGCGGCGAACAGCTCGCGCGTCTTCGGGCCGATGTCCAGGCCCTCGCGGTCGGCCGGGATCGCGGTGGCGTCGACCACCTCGTGGAGCGCGTCCGCCGCGAAGTGCGTGGCGGCCAGCACGTCCACGGGCAGCACCAGATCGACGCCACGGGACGCGGCCTCGTTGAGGAAGCCGCGGACCTGGTCGAGCTGGTCCTCCTGCAGCAGCGAGTTGCCGACCTCGTGCCCCTGCGCCTTGAGGAAGGTGTAGGCCATGCCGCCGCCGATGAGCAGCCGGTCGACCTTCGACAGCAGGTTGGCGATGACGCCGAGCTTGTCGGAGACCTTCGCGCCGCCCAGGACCACGACGTACGGCCGGGCCGGGTCCTCGGTCAGCTTCTTGAGCACCTCGACCTCGGTCAGCACCAGGTCGCCGGCCGCGTGCGGCAGCCGCTGCGGCACGTCGTAGACGCTGGCGTGCTTGCGGTGCACCGCGCCGAAGCCGTCCCCGACGTACAGGTCGGCGAGAGCCGCCAGCTTGTCGGCGAACTCCCCCCGGACCGCGTCGTCCTTGGACTCCTCGCCGGGCTCGAAGCGCAGGTTCTCCAGCAGCGCCACCTGGCCGTCCTGGAGGGCCTCGGTCACGCTCCTGGCCGACTCGCCGACCACGTCGGTCGCGAACGCCACGTCCTCGCCGAGCAGCTCCGCCAGCCGCCGGGAGACCGGGGCGAGGGAGTACTTCGGCGTCGGAGCGCCCTTGGGGCGGCCGAGGTGGGCGCCGACGATCACCTTGGCGCCGCGCTCGAGCAGCTTCTTGATCGTCGGCACCGACGCCCTGATCCGGCCGTCGTCAGTGATCGTCTCCCCGTCGAGGGGGACGTTGAGGTCGGCGCGCACGAAGACGCGCCGACCCTTCACGTCGAGCTCGTCGATTCCGATCATCAGAGGGAGGCGCCCACGTACTCGATCAGGTCCGCGAGGCGGTTGGAGTAACCCCACTCGTTGTCGTACCAGCCGATGACCTTGACCTGGTTGCCGATGACCTTGGTCAGGCCGGCGTCGAAGATGCAGGACGACGGGTCGGTCACGATGTCGGAGGACACGATCTCGTCCTCGGTGTACGACAGGTAGCCCTTGAGCGGACCCTCGGCGGCCGCCTTCAGCGCGGCGTTGACCTCTTCGGCCGTCGTCTCACGCTTGACCTCGACGGTCAGGTCCGTGGCCGAGCCGGTGGGGATCGGCACGCGCATCGCGAAGCCGTCGAGCTTGCCCTTCAGCTCCGGCAGGACCAGGCCGATCGCCTTGGCGGCGCCGGTGGAGGTCGGGACGACGTTCAGCGCGGCGGCGCGGGCCCGGCGCAGGTCCTTGTGCGGGCCGTCCTGCAGGTTCTGGTCCTGCGTGTAGGCGTGGATGGTGGTCATCAGACCCTTCTCGATACCGAAGGTGTCGTTGATGACCTTGGCCATCGGGGCCAGGCAGTTGGTCGTGCACGAGGCGTTGGAGATGATCGTGTGCGCCGCGGGGTCGTAGCTCTCGTGGTTGACGCCCATGACGACGGTGACATCTTCGTTCTTCGCCGGAGCGGAGATGATGACCTTCTTGGCACCGTTGTCGGCGTGGACCCGCGCCTTGGTGGCGTCGGTGAACAGGCCGGTCGACTCCACGACGACGTCGACGCCCAGGTCGCCCCAGGGCAGCTTCGCGGGGTCGCGCTCGGCGAAGGCCTTGATCGCCTTGCCGTCCACGGTGATCTCATCCGCCGAGGCCTTCACCTCGTACGGCAGGCGGCCCAGGATGCTGTCGTACTTCAGCAGGTGGGCGAGCGTTGCGTTGTCGGTCAGGTCGTTGACCGCGACGATCTCGATGTCCTTACCGCTGGCCGCCACTGCGCGCCAGAAGTTGCGGCCGATACGGCCAAAGCCGTTGACGCCCACGCGGATGCTCACGGATCCGATCTCCTCGTACGTCGTGCGCCGGCATTCCGGCGACAGGGCTGGCGTGAAACCTCAATGACAGACCTTATCGGACGCAAATTGGACTAGACCACGCGCGGGTGGGTCATGCCACAGTCAGGTAAAGCGCGCACCAAGTGTCAGGCTCTGAGGTAATGTGCCCGGCTTGTCACACCAAACTCCTCTCTCCCAGGAATCCCCCCATGCATGAGAATTCTCCGGCCCAGCAGAAGAGCGGGCTGGTTCCCGGCATCATCGCCGGTCTTGTCGCGGCCCTCGTCGGCGCGGCCCTCTACGCGCTGTTCGTCGACCTCAGCGGATACGAGCTCGGTGTCGCGACGATCGCCATCGGCGCGCTCGTCGGCGCCGCCATGATGGCCGTCAAGCCCACCAGCCCGGTGCTCCCCGCCATCGCGGCCATCTTCTCCTTCGGAGGCGCGGCCCTCGGCATCGTCATGGAGGACGTCGTCCAGGTCGTCAGGGTCGCCGAGAGCCTCGGCACCCCGATCGGCTACGTCGACGCCTTCACGATCGTCACCGACCACTTCAGCGAGATCGTCGACATCAAGAGCCTCCTCATCTGGGCGATCGGCGGCGCCTTCGGCTTCACGTTCGTGAACCGGCGGGTCACGGCCGCTCAGCAGAGCGCCGCGATGGCTTCCGCGGCTTCGCCGTACGCACCCGAGGCATCCGTCGCCGCATCCGAGGCCGGCGGTGCGCAGGACGCGTCCCAGCCGGTCGCCACGCCGGACTCCGCCAAGGGCGAATCGGCGGAGGCCGCGGTAACCGAGGCTGAGGCCACCGGAAACGAGGCGACGAAGCCTGCGGCCGCCGAGGCCGGGACGGCCGACACCGCCGAGGCCCTGGCGACTGAGACCCCCGCCGACGCCCAGACGACCGGGACCGACACCGCTGAAACCGAGACCGCCGAGACCGCCGAATCCGGCGGAACCGAGGTCGCCGAGGCCCCGGCCGCTGAGGCGGGCGCGCCGAGCAGTGAGCCGGCCCCGGAGGCCGCAGTTGACACCCAGGACGACACGGCGGAAAGCGAGCCGACCACCGAAGCCGCCCCCGAGCCCGCCGCCGCCCGCAGCGACGCCGCGGACGGTCGGCTGGAGAAGGTCAGCAGCTGACGCTCAGGGAGCGAGCATGTCGGGCGTGAGGTTGGCCTCGGTGTTGGCGATGCCGATGTCCTGAGCCCGCTTGTCCGCCATGGCCAGCAGCCGCCGGATCCGCCCCGCGATCGCATCCTTGGTCAGGGGCGGGTCCGCGATCTGGCCGAGCTCCTCCAGCGACGCCTGCTTGTGGTCGACCCGGAGCCGGCCCGCCACCACGAGGTGCTCGGGAGCGTCGTCGCCCAGGATCTCCAGGGCGCGCTGCACCCGGGCGCCCGCGGCGACGGCCGCCCGGGCCGACCTGCGGAGGTTGGCGTCGTCGAAGTTGGCCAGGCGATTGGCCGTCGCCCGGACCTCGCGGCGCATCCGCCGCTCCTCCCAGGCGAGGACGCTGTCGTGCGCCCCCAGGCGGGTCAGCAGAGCGCTGATCGCGTCGCCGTCGCGGACCACCACCCGGTCGACGCCCCGCACCTCCCGCGCCTTCGCGTGGATCTTGAGCCGCCGCGCGGATCCGACCAGGGCCAGCGCCGCCTCCGGTCCCGGGCAGGTGACTTCCAGCGACATCGACCGGCCGGGCTCGGTGAGCGAGCCGTGGGCCAGGAACGCCCCTCGCCACGCGGCCTCGGCGTCACACGTGGCCCCCGACACCACCTGGCGGGGCAGCCCGCGGACCGGGCGGCCGTGGTTGTCGATCAGCCCCGTCTGCCGGGCGAGAGCCTCGCCGTCCTTGTAGACCCGCACGACGTACCGCGAGCCCTTCCGCAGACCGGCCGGCGCCAGCACGAGCACCTCGGCCCGGTGGCCGAACACCTCGCCGATGTCCCTGATGAGCCGGCGGGCGGTCACATTGGTGTCCAGCTCGGCCTCGATCACGATACGGCCGCCGACCAGGTGCAGTCCGCTCGCGAACCGCAACAGCGTCGACACCTCGGCCTTACGACAGCAAGGCTTGAGCACCGATAGGCGGCTCAGCTCGTCTTTCACCACACCCGTCATGGCCATCTGCGCGTGTCCTCCCCGAACCAGACTTACGGGAGCCAGTCTCTCGCACCTTGACAGACGGGGATCACCGCTTCTCGTGGAAAATCTCGTCCAGGACCGCGGCAAGACGTGGTCCATCATGCCTCGGAGATCCGTCAGAAGCGGCCACATCGGCCAAAATCAAACGGCCGCCGAGGGACACGGCGGCCTTCTCCAGAGCCCGCGGATCGTCCACGACGCTCTGATCGGCCAGCACCGCGTCGACGAGCAGAGACGGCGCGTGCTCCCTGAGCACCTCCAGGTGCTTCTCCGGGGAGAAGCCGTCGGTCTCCCCCGGCTGCGGCGCGAGGTTGAGGACGACCATGCGCCTGGCACTGGTCGAGTGCAGCGCGCGGGCCAGTTCGGGCACCTTGAGGTGCGGCAGCACGCTCGTGAACCAGGAGCCGGGGCCGAAAACCACCCAGTCGGCCTCCTCGATCGCCTCGACCGCCTCTGGGCAGGCGGGCGGGTCCGGCGGCACCAGCGAGATCGCCTGCACCCGCCCGGGGGTCAGCGCGCAGGCCACCTGTCCCCGGACGACGGAGATCACACCGTCCAGCTCGACCTCGGCCTCGATGTCCAGGGGCACCGACGCCATGGGCAGGACCCGGCCGTGCGCGCCGAGCAGCCGGCCCACCCAGTCCAGTCCCTTGACGGGGTCGTCGAGCAACTCCCACAGGGCCACGATCAGAAGGTTGCCGACGGCGTGCCCGTGCAGTTCACCCTCGCTGCGGAAACGATGCTGGACGACCTCGGTCCAGGTCTCGCCCCACTCGTCGTCGCCGCACAGCGCCGCCAGCGCCATGCGCAGGTCTCCGGGTGGCAGCACCCCCAGCTCACGTCTCAGACGCCCGCTGGAGCCCCCGTCGTCGGCCACCGTGGCGATCGCCGTGAGGTCGCCGGTGACCCGTCTCAGGGCCGACAGGGAGGCGTACAGGCCGTGGCCGCCGCCAAGGGCGACGACCTTGGGCCCACGTGGGGGACTCGCGAACTCCCCGGGGACTGCGGACTCACCAAGTCCACAGGCGAGCTCGTTCATGCTCCTCCTCGCCCGACGGCTCGCCTAACCCTAACGAAGCCCTTTTCCAGAAAGCCCTACTCTACGAAAAAGCTCCGGAAGATCCACAATTGCGCGAGTCGGCGTTGCCGGGCGAGGGGCGCGGTGGAAGGCGCCGGGAGATCGGAGGAGGCTACTCGCGGCCCATGTCGCGATGGCTGACCTGCACGTCCATGCCGTGCTCCCGCAGGCGGGACCCGATCTCCTCGGCCATGGCGACGCTGCGGTGCTTGCCGCCCGTGCACCCGACGGCGAGGGTCACGTAGCTCTTGCCCTCGCGGGTGTATCCCGCGGCCACGACCCCGAAGACGTCCTCGTATCCGTCGAGGAACTCCTTCGCCCCGGGCTGGCTGAGCACGTAGTCCCTGACAGGCGCGTCCAGGCCGTTCATGGGACGCAGGTCCGGCACCCAATGGGGATTGGGCAGGAACCGGCAGTCGACCACGAGGTCGGCGTCGACGGGCATGCCGTACTTGTAGCCGAAGGAGACCACGCTGACCTTGAGGCCGGGCCGGTCCTCCCCGCCGAAGAAGGAGACGACCTTGCTGCGCAACTCGTGGACGTTCAGCGACGAGGTGTCTATGACCAGATCGGCATTGGCCCTGACCTCGCGGAGGATGCCGCGCTCCCGGCCGATGCCGTCGACCAGCCGGCCGTCCCCCTGAAGGGGATGGGGCCGCCGGACGTTCTCGAACCTGCGGACCAACTCGTCGTCGCTCGCCTCAAGGAACATCACCCGGACGCTCACGCCGCGGCCGTCGAGTTCCTCGATCGCCGCGTTGAGGTCCGTCGTGAAGGCGAGGCTGCGCACGTCGACCACCGCCGCCACCTTGTCGGCGGCCAGGTTGACCTTGCCCGCCTCCTCCGCCAGGGAGAACAGCAGACCTGGCGGCAGGTTGTCGATGACGAACCAGCCCACATCCTCCAGCGCCTTGGCCGCTGTGCTCCTGCCCGCCCCGGACATGCCCGTGACCACAACGAACGCCGGCTCAGTCGTGCTCATCGCCCGCTCACCGTCCTGCCTCATAACGGCCTCGATAACGGCCTCGTCCCATCGGCGCCCCCTGCCGGGAGACGACCCACCCCTGCCGGGAGCATGACATCGCCACGCCACGGCGCGCCACCGGCTCGCCGCAACACGCGACCGTCCCGCCACCGCCTGTGACCGTCCGGAACCGGCCCGGCCCCGAGTGGACGTTCTGCGACGTTCACCCGCGGTCGTCCTTCAACGCCGCGACGATCGCGTCAGCGGTCGCCGGTCCGATGCCGGGAACCTCGAGGATGTCGGCGGCGGTGGCCTCCCGCAGCCGCTTGACCGAGCCGAAGTGGCGCAGGAGCGCCTGCCGTCGGGAGGGCCCCAGCCCCGGAACCTGGTCCAGCGCGCTTTCCTTCAGCGCTTTGGACCGCTTTGACCGATGGTAGGTGATAGCGAAGCGATGAGCCTCATCGCGCACTCGTTGCAGCAGGTAAAGACTCTCGCTGGTGCGCGGGAGGATCACCGGCAGGTCCTCCCCCGGCAACCAGACCTCCTCCAGGCGCTTGGCCAGCCCGCAGACCGCGACGTCGTCGATCCCCAGCTCGTCGAGCGCTCGCTGGGCGGCCGCCGCCTGGGCCGGGCCGCCGTCCACGACGACGAGGTTGGGCGGGTAGGCGAACTTGCGCGGGCGGCCGGTCTCCGGGTCGATGGGCGTCCCCGCCGCCGGTTCACTCCCCTGTTCCGCGAGCTGTTCCGCCGCCGGGGACTCGCCGTCGAGCTCACCGGTGGCGACGCGCTCCTCCAGATACCGCTTGAACCTCCGGCAGATGACCTCGTAGATGGACGCGACGTCACCCTCGGCGCTCTTGATCGAGAACCTGCGGTACTCGCTCTTGCGGGCCAGGCCGTCCTCGAACACCACCATCGAGGCCACCACGTCGGAGCCCTGGATGTGCGACACGTCATAGCACTCGATGCGCAGCGGGGCCTGGTCCAGGTCGAGGGCGTCGGCGATCTCCTGCAACGCGCGGCTACGCGTGGTCAGGTCGCTCGCGCGCCGCAGCTTGTGCTGGGCCAGGGACTCCTTGGCGTTGCGCTCGACCGTCTCCATCAGGCTCTTCTTGTCGCCCCGCTGGGGGACGCGCAGATCCACCCGTGAGCCCCGCTGCTCGCTGAGCAGCTCGATGACGGCCTCGACGTCGGGCGGCGAGGCCTGGACCAGGATCTCCCGGGGAATCGTGGCCTCGCTGTACATCTGGAGGAGGAACTGCTCAACGAGATCGCCGGACGTGGTCTCCTCGACCTTGTCGACCACCCAGCCGCGCTGGCCGCGGATCCGCCCGCCGCGCACGTAGAAGACCTGGACGGCCGCCTCCAGCGGGTCCTCGGCCAGGGCGATCACGTCACAGTCGGTGCCGTCGCCCAGGACGACGGTCTGCTTCTCCAGGGCCCGCTGCAGCGCCTGGACGTCGTCGCGCAACCGTGCGGCCTTCTCGTACTCCTCCACGGCCGCCGCGGCGCGCATGTCCCGCTCGAGCCGCTTGATGAAGCGGGTGGTGTTGCCCGCCATGAAGTCGCAGAAGTCCTCCGCGAGGTCGCGGTGCTCCTCGGGAGTGACGCGGCCCACGCAGGGCGCCGAGCACTTGTCGATGTATCCCAGCAGGCAGGGCCGCCCGATCTGGCCGGCCCGCTTGAAGACGCCGGCCGAGCAGGTTCGCACCGGGAACACGCGCAGCAGCAGGTCGACGGTCTCCCTGATCGCCCAGGCGTGCGAGTAGGGCCCGAAGTAGCGTGTGCCCTTGCGCTTGGCCCCGCGCAGCACCTGCACGCGGGGGAAGTCCTCCCCCATCGTCACCGCGAGGTAGGGATAGGACTTGTCGTCGCGGTACTTGACGTTGAACCGCGGGTCGAACTCCTTGATCCAGGAGTACTCCAGCTGGAGCGCCTCGACCTCGGTCCCGACCACGGTCCAGTCGACCGACGACGCGCTGGTCAGCATCGTCTGGGTCCGCGGGTGCAGCCCCGCGAAGTCCGCGAAGTAAGAGTTCAGCCGTTGACGAAGGCTCTTGGCCTTGCCAACGTAGATCACCCGGCCGCCTGGGTCGCGGAAGCGATAAACGCCTGGCGACTCGGGGATCGATCCGGGCGCCGGTCTGTAGGTTGCCGGATCCGCCACAACCAAAAGCCTACTTGGATCCGCCGACAATTCCGGCTTCGCGAGATCGCCCCGGCCATCCCCGGAGGCTCCCTCTTCGTGAGATCGCTGCGCCATCTCCGGAGGCTCTTCGCGAGATCGCCTCGCCACCCCCGGAGCCTCCCCTCCTCACGAGAGAGCTCCGGCCACCGCCGGGGGCTCCCCGGAAATGGGAAAGCCCGGCGGGATCGTGGCCGGCCGCCAACGTGCGGACCGGCCTCGGTGATCGCGCCGGGCGCGGGACTCACCCGAGGGTGATGTCGCCACCGTTCACTTGGATCTTCATCTCCGGGAGCGGCGCCGACGCCGGGCCGTTCACCACGGAGCCGTCCTTCGCGCTGAACTTGCTCCCGTGACACGGGCAGTCGATCGTGCCGTCGGCGACCTTGTCCACCATGCAGCCCTGGTGGGTGCACACCGCGCTGAACGCCTTGAACTCACCGGCCGTGGGCTGGGTCACGACGAGCTGAGCGCCCAAAATGACCTTCCCGCCCCCCACGGCGATGTCCGCGGTCTTGGCGATCGCGGCTCCCGCCTTGACCTTCGAGGCGGCCCCCTCTCCCGCCCCGTCCGCGGGCTGGGCGGGCGGAGCGGCCTCCGGACCGGCGGTGGTGTATCCGGCACAGGCGGTCAGCGCGACGGCGAGACCCGCCCCTCCCGTCCCGAAGATCATCGCTCGGCGGGTCGTTTCCGTCATGATCGTCCTTCCATGATTCGAACAGGTCAGGGTGCCGCGTCCGGCGTCTCGGCGACGCGTCACTCTACGTCGTCTATAACGGTTCGCGTCCCTGGCCTGGTTCAGCATGACGGACGACTGATCTGCGGAGAGTAAGCGGGACCCCCTCTGGGGTGCCCCCGCCGGTCACGTTCCGAGGATCTTGCGAAGGAACACAGCCGTGTGGCTGTCCTCGATCCGGGCGATGTCCTCGGGCCTTCCCGTGGCGACGAGCTTGCCGCCGCGGGACCCTCCCTCCGGGCCCATGTCGATGATCCAGTCGGCCGTCTTGATGACGTCGAGGTTGTGCTCGATGACGATGACCGTGTTCCCGTTGTCGACGAGCCGGTTGAGCACGCCGAGCAGGCGGCGGATGTCCTCGAAGTGGAGACCCGTGGTCGGCTCGTCGAGGACGTAGACCGTGCGCCCGGTGGACCTGCGCTGCAGCTCCGAGGCGAGCTTCACCCGCTGGGCCTCACCGCCGGACAGCGTGGTCGCCGGCTGACCGAGCCGCACGTAGCCGAGGCCGACGTCGTTGAGCGTCTGCAGGTGCCGGCGGATCGCGGGGATGGCCTCGAAGAACTCCAGGGCCTCCTCGATCGGCATGTCGAGGACCTCGGAGATCGTCTTGCCCTTGTAGTGGACCTCCAGCGTCTCCCGGTTGTACCGGGCTCCGTGACAGACCTCACACGGGACGTACACGTCGGGCAGGAAGTTCATCTCGATCTTGATCGTGCCGTCGCCGGAGCACGCCTCGCAGCGGCCGCCCTTGACGTTGAAGCTGAACCGGCCCGGCAGGTATCCGCGGATCTTCGCCTCGGCGGTGGCGGCGAAGAGCTTGCGGACGTGGTCGAAGACCCCGGTGTAGGTCGCGGGGTTGGACCTCGGCGTGCGCCCGATCGGCGACTGGTCGACGTGGACCACCTTGTCGACCAGGTCGGTGCCCGTCACCCGGGAGTGACGGCCGGGAACGGTGCGGGCGCCGTTGAGCTCCTTCGCGAGGGCGTTGTAGAGGATGTCGTTGACGAGCGTCGACTTGCCCGACCCGGAGACCCCCGTCACGGCCGTGAAGACGCCCAGGGGGAACTCGACGTCGACGCCGGTCAGGTTGTGCTCGCGGGCGCCCTTCACGACGAGCTGCCGCTTGCGGTCCCGCTTGCGCCGCACGTCCGGTATGGCTATCGCCTTGCGGCCCGACAGGTACGCCCCGGTGAGGGACTGCTCGCTGGCCAGCAGCTGCTCGACCGTGCCGGAGACCACCACCTGGCCGCCGTGCTCGCCCGCCCCGGGACCGATGTCGACCACCCAGTCGGCCGCCGCGATCGTGTCCTCGTCGTGCTCGACCACGATCAGGGTGTTGCCCATGTCGCGCAGCCGGATGAGCGTCTCCAGGAGCCGCTGGTTGTCACGCTGGTGCAGGCCGATCGAGGGCTCGTCCAGGACGTAGAGCACGCCGACGAGGCCGGACCCGATCTGTGTGGCCAGGCGGATCCGCTGGGCCTCCCCTCCGGCCAGCGTCCCGGCGGCCCGGTCGAGAGTGAGGTAGTCGAGACCGACGTCGAGCAGGAAGCCGAGCCGCGCGTTGATCTCCTTGACCACCCGCTCGGCGACGTGCATGTCCCGGTCGGACAGGTGGAGCGCGCCGAGGAACGTGGCGCACTCGCCGATCGACAGGCCCGAGACATCGGCGATGGACGCGTCGCCCACGGTGACGGCGAGGGACACCGGCTTGAGACGGCGCCCGCCGCAGGCCGGGCAGGGGACCTCGCGCATGAAGCCCTCGAACCGCTCCCGGCTGGCGTCGCTCTCCGACTCGGCGTGCCTGCGCTGCACCCAGGGGATGACGCCCTCGAAGTTCGTGTAATAGGAGCGCTCGCGGCCGTACCGGTTCCGGTAGCGGATGTGGACCTGCTCGTCGTGGCCGTTGAGGAGGGCCTTCTGCGCCTTCTTCGACAGCCTCTCCCACGGGGTGTCGAGGTCGAACCCGAGCGCGTTGCCCAGGGCCTCGATCATCCGGACGAAGTAGTCGCTCGTGTGACCGCTGGCCCAGGGCGCGATGGCGCCGTCGCCGAGCGTGCGCTCCGGGTCCGGCACGACGAGGTCCGGATCGACCTCCATCCTCGTGCCGAGGCCGGTGCACTCCGGGCAGGCGCCGAAGGGCGAGTTGAACGAGAACGACCGGGGCTCCAGCTCCTCGAACGACAGGTCGTCGTAGGGGCAGTAGAGGTGCTCCGAGTAGAACCGCTCACGGTTGGGGTCGCCCTCGGGCAGGTCGACGAAGTCGAGGGTGATCGTCCCGCCGGACAGCTGCAGGGCCGTCTCGACCGAGTCGGTGAGCCGGCGCCGCGCGCCGTCCTTCACCGCGAGCCGGTCGACGATCACCTCGATGTCGTGCTTCTCGTACTTCTTGAGCGTCGGCGGCTCCTCCAGCCTGACGATCGTGCCGTCGACCCTGGCCCGGGCGAAACCCTTGGTCTGCAGCTCGCGGAAGAGCTCGGCGTACTCCCCCTTGCGGCCGCGGACGACCGGGGCGAGCACCTGGAAGCGGGTGCCCTCCTCCAGCTCCAGCACGCGGTCGACGATCTGCTGCGGCGTCTGCCGCGCGATGGGACGGCCGCACGTGGGGCAGTGCGGCTTGCCGATCCGGGCCCAGAGCAGTCGCAGGTAGTCGTAGACCTCGGTGATCGTGCCGACCGTTGAACGCGGATTGCGGTTGGTCGACTTCTGGTCGATGGAGACCGCCGGGGACAGTCCTTCGATGAAGTCCACATCGGGCTTGTCCATCTGCCCGAGGAACTGCCGCGCATAGGCGGACAGCGACTCGACATAGCGCCGCTGGCCCTCGGCGAAGATCGTGTCGAAGGCCAGGCTGGACTTCCCGGAGCCGGAGAGCCCGGTGAAGACGATGAGAGCGTCTCGCGGCAGGTCCAGCGAAACGTCCTTCAGGTTGTGCTCACGTGCGCCACGCACGATCAGGCGGTCAGCCACGGTGGTCCCGATAGGTCGATGGAGTCAACAGGAGGTGCACGGGCAAGCTATCCGGTGCCACCGACATTTTTCGGGGGCGTCTTCCGGCGGCCGGCGCGGGCGGCCGAACGCCTCCGAAACGGTCACGCCCCCACTCATCCAGGGTATGAGTTCCGTCAAACCCGCGTCCCGGACTCCGGCCGGAAACTCTCTCAGTGAAACCATCCGCGCCCGCGTGCGCTTCCCGGGCGGCCCCGGCGCGGCCGCCCGGAGCGAGGTCCACGAGGTGGTCCATGATTGCCCTATGTCCGCTGTCGAGGAGCTTCAGACCGAACTGGCCGAATCCACGAGCCGGCTGCTGGCGACCGCCGCCCGGCTCACCGACGACGACGTCCGCGCCCCCTCCCTCCTGCCCGGATGGACCCGGGGGCACGTCCTGACCCACCTGGCGCGCAACGCCGACAGCCACGTCAACCTGCTGACATGGGCCAGGACCGGTGTCCGGACACCCCAGTACTCCGGGCAGGGAGTGCGGGAGACCGAGATCGAGGCGGGAGCCGTACGGCCCGTGAAGGAGCTGCTCGCCGACCTCGAGGACAGCGCCGACCGGTTGCGCGAGGCGGTCGAGGGCATGCCCTCGGAGGCCTGGTCGGCCACCGTGTCCGGCATACGCCCGCCCGAACATCCCGCCTGGTACATCCCGGCCCGCCGGCTTCGCGAGCTCGAGATCCATCACGTCGATCTCGGCGCGGGGTACGGCTGGGCCGACTGGCCGGACACCTACGTCAGGCGGGAGCTGCACGACACCATGGCGTCGTGGCCCCGGGGTGAGGGCCCGGTCAGCGAGATCGTCGCCCGGTGGGAGGACGGCGGGCAGGCCCGCGTCTGGCACGGACTCGGCCGCGGTCCAGCCGTGCACGGCTCTCCCCGAGAGCTCGTCGCCTGGCTCACCGGGCGGGCATCCGGAGAGGGTCTGACCGTGGAACCCTCCCCAGCGGGAGCGGCCGGCCTCCCGCCGTCGCCGCCTCCGTGGCTGGTGATGCCCGCTCCGCCGGACCTGCCCGCGCGACCGCCGCGCACATGGCCGCCCGACCGTGACTAGCGTGAGCCGTACAGGATCTTAGGAGGATCATGAGCTACACCGGAGACGTCACCAAGGGCGGCCCCGCCGACGTGCGCGAGCTGCCCGGGCTGACCATTTCCAAGATCGAGGTCGGCGGTTTCGGCAACAACGCCTACCTTCTGCGGTGCACGGCGACCGGCGACGGCCTGCTCGTCGACGCGGCCGCGGAACCCGATCGCCTGCTCGCTCTCATCGGAGATCGGCCGATCAGCTCCATCGTGACCACACACCGTCACCAGGACCACTGGATGGCTCTGGAGGACGTGTCGAGGGCGACGGGAGCGCAGGTGATCGCCCACCCGCTCGACGCCCCCGAGCTGCCGGTCGCGGTCACGCGTACGGTTGAGCACGGAGACAAGGTGAGCGTGGGCGACGTCGCCTTGGACGTGATCCACCTGCGCGGGCACACGCCGGGTTCGATCGCGCTGCTCTACCAGGACTCCCACATCTTCACGGGCGACTCGCTGTTCCCTGGAGGCGTCGGGAACACGCAGAAGGACCCGGAGCGGTTCGAGCAGCTGTTCACCGACGTCGTCGAGCGGATCTTCGACCGTCTTCCGGACGAGACGTGGGTGTACCCGGGCCACGGCAAGGACACGACCCTCGGCGTCGAGCGCCCGTCCCTTCCCGAATGGAAAGCGCGCGGCTGGTGACCACCGCCTGAACACACCCTGGCCGGGCGACCCTGCGGCCCCGGGGCCCTGAGAGACCCCGGGCCGTCACTCCGTGGCGGTCCCGTCCGACGGGCCCGCCGCCCGTCGGAGGAAGAGCGCGCGTTCCCGCGCGTTCCGCGTCAGCGCGGCGGCCCGTTCGAACTCCCGCCGCGCCTCGCCGAGCCTGCCCAGCCGGGCGAGGAGATCACCGCGTACGGCGGGCAGCTGAGGATAGGCCGCCAGGGTGCGCTCGGACGCGAGCGCGTCCACGATCTCCAGGCCGGCGACCGGGCCGGAGGCCATCCCGACGGCGACGGCCCGGTTCAGCTCCACGACCGGAGACGGCGAGACGTGGGCGAGCACCTGGTAGAGGGCCGCGATCCGCTCCCAGTCCGTGTCCTGGCTCGACGACGCTCGAGCGTGGCAGGCGGCGATCGCGGCCTGCAGCGCGTACGGGCCGAACCTGCCGCCGAGCGCCTCGGCCCTGCCGACGGCCTCCAGGCCGCGGCGGATGAGCAGCCGGTCCCACAGGCGCCGATCCTGGTCGAGGAGCAGCACGGGGTCGCCTTCCGGGCCGGTTCTGGCCCGCAGGCGGGACGCCTGGATCTCCATCAGGCCGACCAGGCCGTGCACCTCGGGCTCCTCGGGCGCGAGCCCGGCGAGGATCCGGCCCAGCCGGAGGGCCTCCTGGCAGAGCTCCGGGCGCGTCCAGGCGTCCCCGCCCGTCGCCGCGTACCCCTCGTTGAAGATCAGATAGATCACTCCGAGCACCGACGCCAGCCGGTCGGCCAGTTCGTGCGGCGCCGGCAGCTCGAACTCCACCTTCTTCGCGGCGAGGGTTCGCTTCGCGCGGACGATCCGCTGGGCGACGGTGGGCTCCGCGATCAGGAAGGCACGGGCGATCTCCTCGGTGGTGAGCCCGCCGAGCAGACGCAGGGTGAGCGCCACGCGGGACTCGGGCGGCAGGACGGGATGGCAGGCGGTGAAGACCAGGCGCAGCAGGTCGTCGCCGATCTCGTCCTCGATCTCCGTGTCCGGGCCCGGTTCTGCCCGCTGCCGGGCATCGAGGTCGCGCCCGATCTCCTCGAGCTTGTCGGCGTACCTGGTCTGGCGGCGCAGGAGGTCGATCGCGCGATGCTTCGCCGTCGCCATGAGCCATGCGCCCGGATTGTCGGGGACGCCGGACTCGAGCCACTGTTCGAGGGCGATGACCAGGGCGTCCTGCGCGAGTTCCTCGGCCAGGCCCACGTCACGGACGAGCCGGGCGAGCCCGGCGATCACCCTGGCGGACTCGATCCGCCACACCGCCTCGATCGCGCGGTGGGTGACGCGGCGAGGATCGGTGACCGTCATGGCCACCGATCCAACCACCACGTCGTCCCGTGCGGGAGGTGCGGGACGAGATCTCAGGCGGGTTCAGGCCTCACAACCTGGAGGGGACGGGCTCATCCCGCCGGAGGCCCGAAGTCCTCGGGACCCATCACCTTCAGGACCGTGGACACGCCCTCCCAGCCCTCCCAGAGGTCCCGGTGCAGCTTCATGAAGCGTGCGGCCCACTCGACGGCCTCCTCCTTCGACCGGACCTCGTACAGCGCGTAGCTGATGAGCTCCTTCGCCTCGGCGAACGGCCCGTCGGTCACGCTGAGCCGTCCACCGGTCAGCTCGACCGTCGCGCCCGCACCGCTCGGGGCCAGCCCGGCGGTGTCCAGCAGGGCGCCGGCCGCGGTGGCCTCGCCTCCGAGCTTCATGATCGCCTCCATGAGCTCGGGAGGCGGCGGGGTGGGCGGCTGTTCCGACTTGAGCAACACCAGATAACGCATGATTTCTCCTTGCCTTCTTCCGACGCTCTAGTGATAGGGGGTTCAGTTGTGCGCGGCCCGGCGGTAGAGGTGGAGCGCCACCGCTGAGATCCAGGCGCAGACGAGCACGATGGCCGCGGTGAAGGCCAGGTTGATCCAGACGCTACCGCCGCCGGACGCGATGCCGGCGAAGCCCGCGAGGAACAGCACTCCGGTGGCCCGGGAGAAGGCCGCCCATCCCCCGCGCCCCTCGCCCACGAACCGGGCCCCCAGCACGAAGCACGCCGCGATCAGGCAGGCGAACCCGATGCCGCCGGAGACGAGGTGCAGCGTGCCGTGCCAGGTGACCTCCCCCGCGCCTGCCGGCGCCCCGACGGGGAAGCCCAGCGCCGGGTCCGCGCGGAACGCCCCCGCGGCCACCATGCTCGCGCCGTACACGCCGACCAGGCGCGGCGCCCAGGTGGCGCCCCGGCCGGGCCGCAGACAGCGTCCAAGGCCGACCGCGAAGGCGACGGTCATCAGGCCGCTCACCACCAGGACGGCGATGTGGATCCAGCCGAAGTCGCCGTTGGCGAGCAGGCTCCACGCGTGGCGGGAGAAGTCGAAGCCCTCCCGGGTGAGGCCCTCGATCACGGAGACCAGGACGTAGATCGGCCCGGCTATGACTCCGTAGGCCAGCAAGGTCTTGGTGACGCTCGTCGCCGGATCGCAGCGCTCGCCGGTCGCGGCGGCGGCCGCCTGCTGAGCCGTCATGTCGGTTCCCTTCGGTCCCAGGCCGCTCGTTCACGGCCCTCTACCTGGGCCTCGAACGGGCCCGCCCGAAATCGACACGTCGCCCGAAGTTTTTTCCCGCCACCGCGAGCGGACCCGGGATGCGGTGGTTTGACCTTGTCGCAACGGCAACGTTTCTAATGAGGGGCATGCGGATCAGTGAGCTCGCCGCGCTGGTCGGGGTGTCCACCCGGACCGTGCGCCACTACCACCACATCGGACTGCTCCCCGAGCCCGTACGGCTGGCCAACGGATACCGGGACTACCGGCTGCGGGACGCGGTCGTCCTCGCCAGGGTCCGGCGACTGGCCGAGCTCGGCCTGTCCCTGGACGAGATCCGCGACGTTCTGGCCGACGATCAGGGCAGGGAACTGCGCGAGATGCTCGAGGAGCTGGACGCGGACCTGGCCCGGCAGCAGGAGGCGATCGGCGCCCGGCGGACGCGGCTTGCCGTACTGCTCGCGGAGGCGGACCTTCGCCCTGATTCGGCGGTGTCGCCCGAGATGGCGGGGTTGCTCCGCGATCTGTCCTCCGGAGGGTCGCGATTCGCCGCCGTCGACCGAGAGTGGCTGGCCCTGATGGACACCGTGGCGGACCCGGCCGACCGTGCTCAGGTCCTCGATCTGATGAGTCCGCTCACCGAGCCGCAGGCCCTCGCCCGCGGCCACGTGCTCTACGAACGCCTCGACGAGCTCGAGGACGCGGATCCCGCCGACCCCCGAGTCCCGGCGCTCGCCGCCGACCTGGCCGCCTACATGCCCGAGGCCATGGTCACGGCGATGATCGGCACGCCGGCGGACGCCCACGGCGGCCGGTGGCTCGAGGCGATGACGGCAGAGGTCTCCCCCGCCCAGGCCGAGGTGTTCCGGCTCCTCGTGATCACGCTGAAGCACAGGACATGATCCGCGAGTCCACGCCGGCGGGCCGAGCGCTTCTCGCCGCCCGGCGAATCATGAGATTCGACGCGATGGGCATGGTCAGCCTCGTCCTGTGGGTGCTGCGCCGCCGCGACGGCGTGCCACCCGGCGCGACCGCCGTGCCGTACGCGCGGGAGCAGACGCCGACGCTGCTGATCGTGGTGTTCCTGATGGCCCTGGAGGCAGGGGCGGTCGAGGTGCTCCTGAGGGCGTGGGACCTGCCGAACGCCCTGCGTCTCGCGGTGCTCGCGGTGGACCTGTATTCGATCGCCATAGGCCTGGCGATCGGCGCCGCCTGCGCCACGCGGCCGCACGTCGTCTCCCCCACGGAGCTGCGCGTCCGGTATGGCGCGTTCTTCGACCTGCGTCTGCCACGAGAGATGATCACGTCGGCGCGACCGGCGCGCGCCTACGACGAGTCAGGCGTCGTGACCGTGAAGGACGGACGCCTCGGCGTCGCGGTCTCGTCCCAGACGAACATCGTCGTCGAACTGGCCGAACCCGTCACCGTCACCCGGCCTCTCGGCCGCCTGGCGGAGGTGACCCAGGTCCGCTTCTTCGCCGACGACCCGGCCGCGGCGCTGGCCGCGCTTCGCGCGCGCCAACCTCGCTGAAGGGGTCCTCAGGCGTCTTCGAGGCCCGGATGCGGGCGGGACTCCCCGGTGGTGAAGACCTTCACGATGCGGTCGGCCGCCGCGGCGGGCTGGTCGGCGCTCTCCACGACGTCGCCCCAGGACCAGCGGAAGAACCAGCCGTCCGACAGGGCCACGCAGTCGACGGTCTCAGTGAAGATCGCCGCGTCCGGGTCGCGGACCTTCAGCGAGGGAGGGTCGGGACGCAGGAACGCTTCCAGGCCCCTGAGCTCCAACTCCCGCGCGAGTTTGCCGAGGAAGTACGTCCGGGTGTGCTCACGAGGCATGGCGACCAGGGCTCCGTCTGGACTAGGCGATCTATCCACGTGAAGAGCCTGGGACTTTCCGAAATGCCCGGTGCCGAAGGGGGCCTGAGTGACCGCAGTCCCTGGTCAGGCCCCTTTCTGTGCCGGGTGTCAGCCCACGCTCTCCTCGCGTCGTTCCCTGCGCTGCTGCTGTTTGAACATCAGGACGCGCAACGGGATCGCCGAGACTATGGCGATCTGCATGATGGCGCCCACGGTGATGAGCTGGTCGCCGCCGGCCAGGCGGGCCGCCCAGATGATGAGGCACGCCACGTTGATCATCATCCAGGCGAGGACGACGGCGGCGAGGTTGCCCTTCGGCTTGGGGTACTCGATCCGGCTGACCATCAGCCACGCGACCGCGACGATCCCGGCGATGGTCAGATATCCCGGCTGGAAGAGCAGCACGATCGACACCACGGTCATCGCGCCCATCGGGATGGGCAGGCCCATGAAGTCGCCGCTCTTGGTCTTCACACAGGCGAAGCGGGCCAGCCGTACGACGCCGGCGAGCAGGACCGAGGCCGCCGCGAGCAGCACGAGCCACAGGGGCACCTTGCCGGAGAACCCGCCCCAGATCACCACCATGAAGGCCGGGGCGAAGCCGAAGCTGATCACGTCGGCGAGGTTGTCGAGTTCGGCGCCCATCGCCGACGCGCGGAACCTCCTGGCCACGAGACCGTCGAACAGGTCGCAGGTCGCGCCCACGAGCAGCAGCACCACCGCGGTGCCGAAGAACCGGGGGTCCGGCTCGAACTTGCCGCTCGCCTGCAGATCGGTGATCGCCGACCACGCGAGCAGGCAGACGGCGAGGAAGCCGCTGAGGGCGTTGCCGAGCGACAGCGAGTCGGCCGCCGACAGCCGGAAGGCCTTGCCGACCGGGCCCCTCGGCTCGTCGGACAGCTCCTCGACCGGCCAGCCCGCGCCGGCACCGAGATCAGACGTGGTCAAGGCGTGTCACCCCCGCCACGGTCTTGTCGCCCACGGTGACCGCGGGGGCGATGCCCTCGGGCAGGTAGACGTCGACCCGGGAGCCCAGCCGGATCAGGCCGACCCGGTCACCCTGGGCCACCTTGGTCCCTGCTTCCAAGTACGGCACGATCCGGCGTGCGACGGCGCCGGCGATCTGCACCATCTCGATGTCTCCGAGGTCGGAGTCGAAGTGCCAGACCACACGCTCGTTCTTGTCGCTGTCCTTGTTGAACGCGGGGACGAACCCGCCGGCCACGTGCTCGACCGACGTGATCGTGCCGGCCACCGGCGCCCGGTTGACGTGGACGTTCAGGGGGCTCATGAAGATGGCCACCCTGGTGCGGCCGTCGGGCCACGGGTCGATGCTCTGGACGACTCCGTCTGCCGGCGATATGACCCGGCCCCGGCCCGGCGCCCGCTCGGGGTCGCGGAAGAACCAGAGCATGCCGCCCGTCAGCGCCACCAGAGGTGCGGCGGCCAGCGCCCACTTGGGGGATTTGCGGACGAGGAGGGTGGTGACGGCCGCCGCCGTGGCGGTCGGCGCCAGCCACGGCGACACCCCACGCGCGAGCCGGATACGACCGGGACTCCCCGCTGCCTGGACGGGCTCGCGGGAAAATTCAGAATCGTTGGACACAGGGAACCTTTGTACTCTGTAGCGACTATGGACCGGTTTGCGCCTTAACGGACGATATTACCGACCGGTCGGTCATTGCACGGCACAACGAGACAAGCAAACAGTTTCGTTGCCCGTTTCGCTACCCCTGTGAGGCTTCCTACCCCTGTGAGGCTTCTTGACCCTGCGGGGCCTCCTGGCCCAGCGAGGCCTCCTGACCTCGCTGCGCTTCCGCCGGAGCGGACGCCGCGTCACGCCGTACCTTGATCAGGCTGGCGACGGTCGTGATCGCCATCGTGACACCGATGACGGACAGCGACAGCCAGATGGGGACCTCAGGCGCCCAGGAGACGCCGCTCTCGTGCAACGCCTCCAAAACGAGCTTAACCCCGATGAAACCCAGGATGAACGCAAGCCCGTAGCTGATGTAGACCAGGCGCTGCAGCAGACCTCCGAGGAGGAAGTAGAGCTGACGCAGTCCCATCAGGGCGAACACGTTGGCGGTGAAGACGATGAAGGCGTCCTTGGTGAGTCCGAAGATCGCCGGAATCGAGTCGAGCGCGAAGAGCAGATCGGTGGTGCCGATCGCGATCATGACGATCAGCATCGGAGTGACCATCCGCCGGCCGTCCACGCGGGCGATCGCACGCGAGCCGACGTAGTCGGGAGTGGTCGGGAAGACCCGGCGGGCCCAGCGCAGGACGATGTTCTCGGTGAACTCCTCTTCCTCTTTGTTGTGGTCGCGGATCAGCGTGTAGGCCGTGTACACGAGGAAGACGCCGAACACGTAGAACAGCCAGCTGAACTGGTTGAGCACGGCCGCGCCGATCGCGATGAAGATGCCGCGCATGATCAGCGCGAGCACGATCCCCACCAGCAGCACCTTGTGCTGGTACATCCTCGGCACGCCGAAGCGCCCCATGATGATGTAGAAGACGAACAGGTTGTCCACGCTGAGGCTGTACTCGGTCAGGTACCCGGCGAAGAACTCGCCTCCCGCCTGGGTCCCGCCGAAGATCAGTAAGATCGCGCCGAAGGCGACGGCCAGCGAGACGTAGAAACAGACCCAGATCCCCGCCTGCCGGAGGGAGAACTCGCGGGGCTCGCCACGGTCGACGATCCACAGGTCGACCGCGAGGACGACCACCATGCCGACGATGACGGCGAGCCAAGCCCACAGGGGAACACTCAAGACAAGACCTTCCGGCGCGCGCGAACACACTGCCGGAGGTCTCTCCCGCCCACCGAGGTGGACCGACAGTCCCGGGCGCTGACGCCGTGATGACGAGGCTGTCGCGAAGGGATACTCCCCCCCAACCCGTTCAGTATATGGATCAGGCTTAGGTTGACCTAATCCGGTGCACCGGCACCCGCGACAGCCCAGGTGGACGGCGTGATCGGCCGGGGCCGGGGCCACGGCTACGGAGGTGTCACCCCTGGGACATCGTCAGGTAGACGTCCCTTGCCGAGCGCACAGCGTCCGCCTCCCCGGGAAGCTCCTGCCCCCGGCGCGCGGAGGCCGTGGCCAGCCGACCCGCCAGGGCCGCGTCGCCGAGGACGCGCGCGATCTGTTCGCCCAACGCTCCCGCGTCGCCGGGCGGGACGAGGAGGGCGGCGTCCCCCACCATTCCGGGAATGCCACCCACCCGGGTCGCGATGACCGGCCTGCCCGCCCTCAGCGCCTCCTGGACGCTCAGCGGCTGGCCCTCCCATCTGCTCGGCACGACCACCGCCGCCGCCACCTGGAGCAGGTCGGCCGTGTTCGCCCAGCCGTACAGCAGGACCGGCAGGCCCTCGGCGTCGATCCGAGCCTGGAGCTCGGCCCGCAGGGGCCCGTCTCCCGCCACGACGAACAGGGGGCGGCCGTCGTACGGCCGGGCCGACGCGTCCAGCAGCGTCTCCAGCCCCTTCTGCTGGGCGAGCCGGGCCACGGTCAGCAGCACGGGTCTGTCACCCTCCGAGAGCCCTTCTGGCGACGGCGAGCTCGCCACCCGGCCGGCGAGCTCCCGCCGTACCTCCTCCGGGGTCCGCGTGGGCGTGCCCAGATGGGGAGCGGGGACCACGGCCGCGCTCACCGCGCGGGCTCCCCTGGCACGCATGCGCTCGCCGAGGTCCGGCGAGACGACCAGCACCCGATCCGCCCGCCGGGCGACGATCCGCTCCAGGGTCCCGTACACGGCCCCGATCGCACCCCCCGCCGTGACGGCGTTGTGCAGGGTGACCACGAGGCCGGGCCGGCTGCGCGACCCCATCAGGGCCGCAGCAGCGAGCGCACCCGCGCGCAGTCCGTGGGCGTGGACGGCCTGCGCGCCCCGGGTGATCGATCTGAGCCGGGCGACGGATTTGAGGTCGTTCACCGGATGCGGGCGATCCGCGATCGGGACGGCGGCGAACCGGGCGCCGGCGCCGGTGAAGCCGAACGACTTCTCCACACTCGGCGGGCCGGCCACGACCACGTCGTCGCCGCCCCCGGACAGGCCCTCCACGAGCATCCGGACATGCCTGCCCACGCCTCCCGCACTGGTCCCCAGCACGAGCGCCACCTTCATGCCCACTCCCCTTTTTCCGGTCCTGACGGCCGTGCCCCGGTCAGGCGATCTCCGCCGGGTCGGGCTCGTCGGAACGGCGCCCGCGCAGCCGCGAGACGACGGCCAGCAGATCTCTCCTGTCGACGGCGGCCGCGGCGAGCGTGCCCACGCACACCGCGCAGACCCCGGACAGGGCGGCGACCGCGATTCCCGCCCAGAGGCCGGAACCGCCCAGCACGTGGACGACGCCGAGGCCGGCGAGCACGCCCGCTCCGCCGCCCACGACGGCGGCCAGCGCCGCGCGGGGCACCCCGTGCAGCGCCTCGACACCCCGGTCCCTGAACACCGACGCCAGCAGGATCGCACCTCCCGCCGTCATTCCGGCCGCCTGGCCGAGGGCGAGACCGCCCAGCTTCCAGTCCGCGGGGAAGGTCCGCACGAACGCCACCTGGGCCACGATGACGACCAGCCACCCGATGACCATGCCCCGGGCGGCGGCCCGTCCGCGGCCGCTCGCGTACAGGACCCTGCTGAGGTGCGCCATGAGCCCGTAGCCGATCAGGCCGGGGGCGAACAGCGCGACGGCCGAGGCGAACTGCTCCGGAGGGATCCTCGTGTCGGCCTGCCCGAGGAAGACCTGCGCGACGGGCGCGGCGACCGCGGCCAGCGCCCCGGCGGCCAGGCCGGAGACGACCAGGACGGCCCGCGTGGTCTGGGCCGACAACGCCGCGAAGGACGCGCGGTCCGCGTCCTGGGCGCGGGCGGAGAGCACGGGGAAGGCGCTGGTCGCGATCGGGACGGCCAGCACGGCATAGGGGACCTGGTAGATGGCCCAGGCGTAGTTGTAGGCCGCGAGCGCTCCCCCGCCGACGTCGTTGTTGGCCAGCGGGATCACGATGGCCATCGCGGCCTGCTGCGCGACGAGCGCGCTCAACCCCGCCAGAGCCAGCCGCCGCACCTGTACGGCCACGCCGTCGGGGAACCGTAGAGTCGGCCGCCATCTCACCCCGAGTCTGGAGGTGGGCCCGATGACGGTCAGGACCAGGGCGAGCACGCCGAGAGTCGTCCCGACGGACAGGGCGATCTCCGCGGGGCCGGGGACGGACGCCGGGTCGCTGTTCCCTGCGCTGAGCGGGACGAAGGCCAGGTAGGCGACGATCACCACGACGCTCGACACGAGCGGGGCCACCGCCGGCCCGGTGAACCGCCGGTGTGCCTGGAGCACGCCGTAGAGGACGACGGCCACGCCGTACAGCGGGATCTGGGGAGCGAAGGCGACCAGCATGCGCGCGGCGACCGCGGCGACCGCGCCGGGATCGCAGTCCCTGACGCCGCTGGTGAGCAGGCGCATCGCCGGACCGGCGAGCAGCGCCGTCAGGAGGCCTAGCGGGACCAGCAGCACGAGCACCCAGGTGAGCAGTGCCGACGAGATCCGGCCGACCTCCGCGCGTGCGTCGGCCGTCTGCCGCACGGCGGCGCCGGCGAGCACCGGCACGACCATCCCGGCCAGCGCCCCGCCCACCACGAGCTCGAAGATGATGTTGGGCACCTGGTTGGCCGTGTAGTAGGCCGTGGACAGGCAGTTGGTCCCCACCGCCCGGGCGAAGACCAGTTGCTTGGCGAAGCCGGTGACGCGCGCCAGGATCGTGATGACCCCGATCAGGACCGCGGCCCCGGCGATCCCGGCGCCGAGCCGTCTAGACATGCGGTCGCGACCTGCCGCGGTCGCCGGTGGTCCGGTGTCCGCGTCGCGGGAGGAGGGGTTCGGTCACGTGGTGGGCCGTGCGGTCTCCGCCGCCTGCGGAGGGCGGCGGCCGAGCATGTCGAGGCGGTTCAGGACGGGGTTACCGGCGATGACCTTGGTGAAGCTGATCTTCTCGGACGCCGCCGTGAGCGCGGCCACCGTACCGAGCAGCACCAGCCGGCCCGGCCTGCCCAGCCGGACCGTCGCGGCGAGGCCGAGCAGGGCGCCCAAAGCATTGGCGCCGGAGTCGCCGAGCATCGCCCGCTCGCCGAGGTCCTCGGGGAGGAGGGCGACTGCCGCCCCCAGCGGAATCGCGGCCAGTGCGGCGGCACGGGAGTCCGCCCGGACGGAGGCGGCCACCAGCGGGATGCCGGCGAGCAGGCCCACCTTGATCGCACGGCCGGGGCGGAGATCGAAGAGGTTGGCCAGGTTGGCGCTCCCGGCGATCAGCGCGCCGTCGACCAGGGTGTCGAACGTCCGCGCCGCCACGCCCGCCCCGTTCCCTGCCGCCGAGGGGGACAGCACGGCGGCGGCGAGCCCGGTGGCGCCGATGCCGAGGATCTTCACGGCTCCGCTCGTGACCTCGCCGCGACTGAGTGCGGCCAGGTGACCCTTGAACCCCTTGGACGAGGTGGTGCCGAAGACGTCGTCGTACGCGCCGAGCACGCCGCTGCCGACGCCGGCGAGCACACCGGCCGCCTTCAGGCGTGCGGGGACCCCGGGCGCGAGCGCGACGGCCGCGCCGGCGCCGGCGACGAAGGCCGGGCCCTCCAGCAGCGTGACGGGCTCTCCCCGGTGGTTGGTCCTGGTCCAGTACTCCTCGGCGGTCTTCTCGTCGCCGAGGGGAGGGCGCTTCTTGAAGGCGGCGTACGCGGCCCGGGCGGCGACGGCGCCGAGCACGGCCCCGAACACGGCACCGGCCACTGAGCCGAGCGAGGAGCGATGGGCCACAGCTGGATCCTTCTTCATCAGGCGCTCGTCGTCATCCGGACGGCTTCGCGGAGGCTTGTCAGGCGGGTGACCGGCATCCGCACGGGTTCAGCCTCGTGCCGCCGGGCTGGGGCTGAGCGCGACCTCGGGCTCGAACGACGTCGAGCCGCTGCCGACGCCGTATGCCCCGGCCTTACCGGTCAGTTGCTCCCGCAGAGCGTAGACCACCACGGCACGGCCCGCGGCCATATCGACGGTGTCGACGGTGGACACGTTCGAGGCGGCCTCGCCGGTGTCGTGGAGCGCCGCGATGGCCCCGCCCGCCCCGGAGGAGACGGTCGTGCCCGCGAGCACGGTGCCGAGGTCCAGAGAGTCCAGGCCCGCGGCCACCGAGACGACGGCGGCGGTCGCCTTGTCCGCGTTCTCGTCCTCGTAGACCTGCGCCGGGGCAAGGACGATGGCCATCGTCGAACGCTGCCCCGGAGTGCCGTTCACGCTGAGCAGGCCGGCCGACTGGAAGGCGTCGAGCACCCCCATCGCGGCCGGGTTGTCGCGGCCCGCCAGCGTCCGGTCGTTCGTCACGAGCGCGCCCGCCAGGATCGTCGCCGCCTTGTCGTACGGCGTGGCGTCGTCGGGGAACTTGGTCCCCGACTGAGCGAGCGAGTTCGCGAGCCCGTCCACGATCGCCTCCTGGTCGGGCGCGACGAACTTGTCGGTCAGGCTGACCCGGCCCGCGTAGATCGCGCCCGCATCGGTCACCAGGTCCTCGATCGGGTCACGCAGACCGGCGGGGGCCCCCGGCGCCTCGACGAGCAGGACCCGCTCCCCGGGCAGGACGCCCCGGACGAGATCGGGCAGATGCGTCGTGACGAGGGAGTCGTTGCCGTTCTCGCGACTCTGGAGTTCGGAGATCTGCGACAGGTAGTTCCCGTTGGACTGCCGCAACGACGAGGTCGTCTCCTCCGCCGTCTTGTAGAAGAGGGGCTCCAGGACCGTGCTGCCGAGCACGATGCCGACAGTGAGAGCGAGGAAGATCGCCACGATCGAGACGAGGTGGTACCGGAAATCGATCACGAGAAGAGTCCGACCAACCAGAAGATGAAGCTGTTCCAGGCGTCGCGCAGGCCGTTCAGCCAGACCTGGCCGATCGGCGAGACCGACAGGACCACGCCGATGGTCACCAGGGTCGTCGCGACGAGCAGGAGCAGGGAAGACGTGGATATCCGGCTGCGGTAGAGCCTGCTGACGCCCTTGGCGTCCACGAGCTTGCTGCCGATCCTCAGCCGGGTGAGAAAGGTGCTGGCCATGCCCGAGCGTCCCTTGTCGAGGAACTCGTCCAGGGTCCAGTGGGTGCCGACGGCGACGATCAGGGTCGCGCCCTTGTCGTCGGCCAGCAACATCGCGATGTCCTCGCTCGTGCCGGTCGCCGGGAACACGACGGCCTGCTGTCCCAGCCGGTGGACGCGCTCCAGGCCGGGGGCCCTGCCGTCGCGGTAGGCGTGCACGACCAGTTCGGCGCCGCAGCACAGCGCCTTCTCGGAGACCGAGTCGAAGTCGCCGACGATGATGTGGGGCGTGTAGCCCGCCTCGATCAGCGCGTCGGATCCGCCGTCGACGCCGATCAGGATCGGCCGGTACTCCCGGATGTAGGGCCGGAGAGTCGCGATGTCCTCTTTGTAGTGATAACCGCGGACCACGATCAGGACGTGCCGTCCCTCGATCACCGTACGGATGTCGGGGACGCCCACCCCGTCGATGAGCAGGTCGCGCTCGCGCTTGACGTACTCCATGGTGTTCGCGGCGAACGCCTCGATCTGCACGGCCAGCCCGGCCCGGGCCTCGGCCATCGCGGCGGCGACCGTCTCGGCCGTCTGGGCGTCGCCCTTGCCGACGATCTCGTCGTCGAGGTAGATCATTCCTTCGTGGACGCGGATCACGTCCCCGTCCGCGACGCGCTCGAAGAGTTCGGAGGACGCGTTGTCGACCACCGGAATTCCCGCGTCCAGCAGGATCTGCGGGCCCAGGTTCGGATAGCGCCCGCTGATGCCGGTGGCCACGTTGACCACGGCCGCGGCACCGCACGCGACCAAGGCCTCCCCGCTGACCCGGTCAACGTCGACATGGTCGATGATCGCTATTTCACCGGCGTTGAGACGCTTGGTCAGCCTCTTCGTCCGCCTGTCGATTCTCGCCACAGCCGTTACCCCGGGAAGATCGTCGATCTTCCTGCGGCGGAGGCCCGGAACATTCAGGCTCAGGACCTTCATCACAACCATCCTGCCAGAGGCGGGGGCCGGAATGGTCATGCACCCCGCAGTGTGTTGTTTTTGTCACACACGGTTATGCCGGCGATCAAGCGTCAGCCGACCGCCTTGTCCGCTGATCAGGCGTCAGCCGGCCGCCTTGTCCGCCGCGGCGATGCCGAGCAACTCCGCCGCGTGTGCCCTGCCGAGCTCGGAATCCTCCAGGCCCGCCAGCATCCGCGACAGCTCCCTGGCGCGGCCCTCCTGGTCGAGAGCGACGACGCCGCTGCGGACCACGCTGCCGTCGCGGGCCTTCTCCACGACGAGGTGCTGGTCGGCGAAGGCCGCCACCTGCGGCAGGTGCGTGACCACGATGACCTGGGCGGTACGCGCCAGTTTGGCCAGGCGTCTGCCGATCTCGACGGCCGCCTTGCCGCCCACGCCCGCGTCGACCTCGTCGAAGACGAACGTCGGCACCGGATCGGCACCGGCGAAGACCACTTCGATGGCAAGCATGACGCGGCTGAGCTCACCGCCGGACGCGCCCTTCGTCAGCGGCAGCGCCGGCGCACCCGGGTGCGAGGCGAGGCGCAGCTCCACCTCGTCGATCCCGTGCGGTCCGAAATCATCGCTCTGCGTCATCGCCACACTGACCCTGGCGTACGGCATCGCCAGCGCGGCCAGCTCGGCCGTCACGGCGTCGCCGAAGCGCTCGGCCGCCACCGTGCGGATGCCGGTCAGCTCGCCGGCCAGCTCCTTGAGCCGGTCGGTCAGCTCGGTGTGCTCCCGGGTCAGCTCGTCGATCCGCTCGTCGTCGCCGTCGAGCTCGTTCAGCCGCGTCGCGGCCTGCTGCGCCCAGGACAGCACCGCCGTCACGTCCTCGCCGTACTTGCGGACGAGGCCGGTCAGGATCGACCTGCGCTCCTGTACGGCAGCCAGGCGCGCGGGGTCGGCGTCGACGGACTCGGCGTAGGCCGCCAGCTCCGTCGCCACGTCGGAGATGAGATAGCCGGCCTCGGCCAGCCGGTCGGCCAGACCGGCCAGGGCGGGGTCGAACTGCCGCACCGCCTCGACGGCCGACTTGGCCTGCCCCACCAGGGAGACCGCGTCGTGGATCGCCTCGGTGCTCGACATGGGGTCGCCCAGAAGGGCGGTGTGCGCGGTGGTGGCCGCCGTTCGCAGCGCGTCGGCGTGGGAGAGCCGCTCGGCCTCCTCCTTCAGCTCCGCGTCCTCGCCCGCCCTCGGCTCCGCCTTCTCGATCTCCTCGAGGCCGAACCTCAGGACGTCGGCCTCCTGCGCCCGCTCCCTGGCCTTGACCGTCAGCTCGTTGAGCAGGTCGGCCACCTGCTTGTGCCGCTTGTAGGCCTGCTCGTAGGCCCGGAGCGGCTTGATCAGTTCGTCACCGGCGTACCGGTCGAGCGCCGCCCGCTGGCGCCCGGGCTGGAGCAGCCGCTGCTGGTCCATCTGCCCGTGGACGGCGACCAGGTCGTCGGCGAGGAACGTCAGGGTCCCGACCGGGACGGTGCGGCCGCCGAGCCAGGCCCGCGAACGGCCCTCGGCGGACACCGTGCGGGAGATGATCAGCTCGCCTTCCTCGATCTCGCCGCCGACGTCGACCACCTGCTGGGCCACCCGGCCGTGCGCGTCGACGATCAGCGTGCCCTCGACCGTGGCCTTGTCGGCGCCGGGACGGACCCTCGCGGGATCGGCGCGGCCGCCGAACAGCAGGCCCAGTCCGGTGACGACCATCGTCTTGCCCGCACCTGTCTCACCCGTGACGACGGTGAAACCGGGTGACAGTTCCAGGACGGCCTCGTCGATCACGCCGAGCCCCTGGATGCGGACCTCCTCGACCCTTGGTCGCACTGGTCCCTCCGTTCCGCCGACCGATTCCGCCAGAGATCCTACGCGCAACTCGCCAAGATTTTCGAGGACCGGGTCTGTCCTGTGGGGATCGGCCCGCGGTCCTGTGGGGGTTGGCCAGTGGTCCTGTGGGGGTCGGCCCGCGACCGCATCGGATCATCGAGGCCGCCGCCCGCCCGCTCATCGAGGCCCGGAGGGCCCACGCACTGAGGCCTGGCCCGTGCGCTCACCTGGCCCCGCCCCCTTCGCTCATTGGGACCGGGCCAGTGTGCTCACTGCGACCGGACCCGTCCGCGCCATCCCTCCACCGGCAGGCCGAACTTCGCGACCAGACGGTCGGTGAACGGGGCGCCGGTGGTCTCGGCCCCCAGGAGGCGGGCCAGCCGTACCGAGGTCGCGGCTCGGCGCACCTCGACCCGGGCCCCCGGCGGGATGTCGAAGCGGCGGCGCCCGTCGCACCAGAGCACTCCCGCGCCGGTCTCCGGGACGATCTCCACCGCGAGCGTCGACCGGGGAGAGACCACCATCGGCCGCGCGAACAGCGCGTGGGCGCTGTTGGGCACCAGCAGCAGCGCCTCCACCTCGGGCCAGACCACCGGGCCTCCGGCCGAGAACGCGTACGCCGTCGAACCGGTCGGCGTCGCGCAGATCACCCCGTCGCAGCCCCAGCGGGACAGGGGGCGCCCGTCGATCTCGGCGACGACCTCCAGCATCCGGTCCACCTTCTCGACCGAGGCCTCGTTGAGCGCCCACGTCGTGGCCAGCGTCTCGCCGTTGAGGCGGATCGCCACCTCGATCGTCATCCGCTCTTCGACGTCGTAGCCGTTCTCGACGACGCGGTCCACGGCGGTGGCGAGGTCCTCCACCTCGGCCTCCGCCAGGAACCCGACGTGGCCCAGGTTGACTCCCAGCAGGGGGACGCCTGCCGGACGCGCGAGTTCGGCGGCCCGCAACAGCGTCCCGTCGCCGCCGAGCACGATGATCAGTTCGGCCTCGGCGATCGCTTCCGGGGTCTCGGGGGTCATCGCCGCCCCCGCGCAGCCGATCTCCTCCGCCTCGCCCTCCAGCACACGGACGTTCAGCCCGGCGCCGATCAGGCGGTCCATCACCAGGCGGGCGCTGCGCACCGCCGGCTCCCTGCCCGTGTGCGCCGTGACCACGATCGTCCGCTTGCCGTCCACGGGGTCGCTCACCGGGATCCCACCCTCGTCGCATCCGTCGCCGTCATGCCGTCACCGCCGTCCGCGTGTGCCTGATCACCGTCGTGGCCGTCGCACCGATGTCACTGGGGTCCCTCCGCCACCGCCCGTTCGACGGCCGCGTCGAGCTCCGGCACCGGATCGTGTCCCGGGCCCTTCCCGAGCCACAGAAGGTATTCCACGTTGCCGGAAGGGCCGGGCAGCGGACTCGCCGTCACGCCTTTCACCGTCAGCCCCAGCCCCTGGGCCGAAAGGGCCGCGTCCCGTACGGCCTGCGCCCGCAGCGCCGGGTCGCGGACGACGCCTCCCGCGCCGACCCGGTCCTTGCCCACCTCGAACTGGGGCTTCACGAGCATGGCGAACTCGGCGACCTCCGCCGCGCACTTCGCCAGCGCGGGAAGGACCAGGCGCAGGGAGATGAAGGACAGGTCGCCCACGATCAGCGTCGGCGGCTCCCCCACCATTTCCGGCGTCAGGTCACGGACGTTCACGCGTTCCATCACCGTGACGCGGTCGTCCGTACGCAGGGACCAGGCGAGCTGGCCGTAGCCCACGTCCACGGCGAGCACGTGCGCCGCCCCGTGCCTGAGCAGAACGTCGGTGAACCCGCCGGTGGAGGCGCCCGCGTCCAGACAGCGCCGGCCCTCGACGGTCAGTCCCTCGAACGCGTCGAGCGCGCCGAGAAGCTTGTGCGCCCCCCTGGAGACGTAGTCGGGGCCCTCCGGCGCCTCGGCCACCACGATGGCCGCGGCGATGTCCACCTGGGTCGCGGCCTTCGCCGCCACCCTGCCCGACACCGACACCCTGCCCGCCTCGATGAGCTGCGCCGCCTGCTCACGCGAGCGTACGAGCCCTCGGCGGACGAGCTCGCTGTCCAGCCGCATCCGCTTCACCTGACGTGCCGCCCGTCGCCGGAGGCCGAACTCGGCATGGTCACCGCTCGCTGTCGGGAAGGGGCTCGTCGACGGAGGTCAGGACCGCCTCCAGCCCCGTCAGGACGTCTTCGAAGATCCCGACGTGCTCGGATACGGGGGCCTCCGCCAGCCGTCCCAGCGGGGACAGGGCCGACTCGACACCGCCCGGGGCGTCCTGGTCCCCGTCCGTGTGGACGGCAGGGGGCACGGCCTCCCCCGAGCGGGCGTTCGGGACCGCGAGCCAGGCGGGCGCTTGGCTTCCGATGTCCGTCATTGGTTCCCTTCTGGGACCCGGGCCCGGGTCTGTCCGTCTCCCGCCGGCCGTACGGCCCGCGTCGGCGCCGGCGACCCCGTGCCGGAGGTGATCCTGGGTCCTGGTCGTGCTCGTCGTCTCGGGAGCCGGGCGTGCGGGGCGCCTCCCGGCCACCCCGACGCTATCGGAAGCCGCCCGGTGCCGCGCCCTCCTGCCGGTACCACACCGCTTCGGTCCTGGTCATCGCCCGGATCTCGCTGTGTAAGCTGTGCGCGGCCCGCTCCGCCCAGCGGGCGGCCGCGTGCCTCGCGGCCCCGGGCGGGGAGAGCCGTTTCACCGGTCCCGGCCGGTGGCCCCTCCATTGGTCCCGGGCCCGATTGGGATCGTTTTTCGCCGCGCCCCGCGTGCGGGATCTCGCGTGGGTTCACCTGGAACGCTACCGTCCGTGGTAGCCGGTATCTGATGTTGGTCCGTGGGAAGGGAGAGGGAGCACATGGCGACCGTCGAGGAGTGCCGGGCGGCGCTGGAGAAGCTCGTCGAGCAGTTCGACGAGATCAGCGCGGAAGATCGCGCCAAGCACGTGGTCGAGCGCAGGCTGGCCTGCCGCATCTCCGACCTCGGCGTGACCTTCTACGGCCGGATCCACCGCAACGGGCTCGACCCGTTCAAGGAGGTCGCCCCCGAGGACGGCCGCCCGGCGGAGGTCAAGCTCACCATCTCCAGCGAAGATCTGATCTCTCTGGTCAACGGCGAACTCGACATGGGGCGCGCCCTGCTCGGCGGCCGCGTCAAGATCGACGCCAGCCTCGGCGACCTTCTGCGTCTGCGCAAGCTCCTCTGATCGCCCGATCCCGCGATCAGAATCCGAGGATCGCGGGAGCCGCCTTGACCGCGTCCTCGTCCGCGCGCCCCTCGCCCGCCGCCTCCCAGGCAGCGGCGCAGGCGGCGCGCAGGCCGTCGACCGGGTCTCCCCTTCCGTCGATGTCGAGACGCCCGTCCTCCCAGGTCGCGGTCCAGCCGCCGCATGTCCACCCCGAGCCCTGCCTGCGAACGTCCGCGGCCGGCGCGTGCAGGCCCGACAGGTCGGCGGCGATGTGCGCCGGGCGGTGGGCGGGCCCGGCGGTGAGCAGGTCGACAGGGCCGGTCACCCCCGTGAGGACGAGCAGGCTGTCCACTCCCGCCCGGGTGGCGCCCTCGATGTCGGTGTCCAGGCGATCCCCGACGATCAGCGGTCGCGCCGCCCCCGTCCGGATCACCGACTCGCGGTGCAGTGGGGGCTCGGGCTTGCCGGCCACGACCGGCTCGACTCCGGTGGCCGCGGCGATGACCCGGCTCATGGCGCCGTTCCCCGGAAGCTCGCCCTTGTTCGTGGGCATGGTCGTGTCACCGTTGGCGGCGACGAACCACGCGCCCTGCCGTACGGCGAGCGTGCCTTCCGCGAGCAGGCCGTAGGACAGGCCCTGCCAGATGCCCTGGATCACCGCCGCGGGGGCGTCCAGGGCCGTGGTCACGGGGCGGAGGCCGTGCGACCGCACGGCGACGCGCAGCCCCGTTCCCCCCACGACGAGGACGGCCGAGCCCGGCGGCACGTGTTCGGCCACCAGGCGCGCGGCCGCCTGCGCGGAGGTCACCACGTCCTCGGGGGCGGCGGTCACGCCGAGACGGCGCAGATGTTCGGCGATCGCTCCGGGTGTACGCGACGCGTTGTTGGTCACGAACGCCAGCCGCACACCTTCCTTCCTGGCCCGCTCAAGCGCCTCCGGAGCACCGGAGACGGCGTGGTCGCCGAGGTAGACCACGCCGTCGAGATCGAGGAGAAGGGTGTCGTACCTGCCGAGCAGCGACCCGGAGCCCGCCGCCTCGTCCTGCTCGACCGTCATGCCTGCCTCGCCCGCAACGTGGCGCGCACCTGGCTCAAAGCCGAGACGTAGTGGCGCAGGGGGCGCATGGCGACGGCCACGGCGAGCGGCTCCTGGGCGGCCTCGATGTCCCCGGTACGCCACAGGGCCATGCCGAGCCCGTAGTAGGCGTAGTCCTCCGTCGGGTTGGACTCGACGATCAAGCGGAAGCTCCCTGCGGCCTCGGTGTACTGACGAGAGTTGAACTGGGCCCGCGCCAGGGCCTCCCGGATGCTACGCGACTCGGGCTCGGCCTGCGCGGCCCGTTCGAGAATCGCGGCGGCCGCGGCCGGGCTTCCGTCCGTGAGCAGCTTCACGCCACGCTGGAACCACTCATAGACGTCGCCGGACGGGCCGCCCGGCGGGTACCCGGCAGCGTCAGACGCTCCGTTTCGTCCCTGGATCATGGGGAAAGGCCTCCTGCAACCGATTTCCTGAAGAACCGGGCACCGCAGCGTCGGGGAGCCGGGCCTTATGGCAACATGCCCGGTATGGAGAGTTCTGAACGGGCGGGACTGGTGCTACGTCCGTTCCACGGCGTGCGATTCGCAGTGGACGATCTGCCCGCGGTCACCTCCCCGCCCTACGACCTCATCTCCCCGGACGACATGCGGGATTTACTCGCTCGTCATGCGAACAACGTGGTGCGTCTGATCCTTCCCGGAACAGGACATTACGGCGAGGCCAGGGCGCTGCTCAACGAATGGCTGGCCTCCGGCGTGCTCACGACCGACGAGCTGCCGGGACTCTACGTATACGAACAGAGCGGCCCGCGATCGGTGCAGCGCGGCCTGATCGGCGCGCTCGGAGTCGGCTCCCCCTCCGTGCTGCCCCATGAGAACGTCATGCCGGGGCCCGTCGCCGACCGCCTGGCGCTCATGCGGGCCACCGAGGCCAACCTCGAGCCGATCTTCCTGCTCTATGAGGGCGGCGGGCCGGCATCACGGCTCGTCGACGAGGTGGCCGCCCAACGGCGGCCACTGGCGGACCTTCGGACCGCCGACGGGGTGAATCACCGGCTCTGGGCGGTGACCGACCCCGGCGAGATCGCGGCGGTGGAAGAGGATCTGCGTGACCGGCAGGCGTTGATCGCCGACGGGCACCACCGCTACGCGACCTACCAGGCACTGCGGGGCGACCACGACGGGGCCGGGCCGTGGGACTACGGGCTCGCGTTCCTGGTCGACTCGCTGGCCTACCCGCCAGAGCTCCGGGCGATCCACCGGGTGATCCCAGGCCTGCCGCTGGAGGAGGCCGCCGCCCGGGCGAAGGGCGCCTGGCAGGTCCACGAGTTCACCGCACTGGACGAGGCTCTGACCGAGCTCGCGGCGACGACCGGGCCCGCGTTCGTGCTGGCCGGAGACGGCTCGGCGCACCTCCTCACCGATCCGGACCCGATGCAGCTCGATCACGCCCTGCCGGGCGATCATTCGGAGCGCTGGCGGTCACTCGACACCGCGATCCTCGCCACGTTCCTCCTTCCCAAGGTCTGGGGCATCGAGGACAGCGAAGAGGCCGTCCTGGTCGTCCATCACGACCCCCACGCCGCCGTACGGCTGGCGCGGCAGCGCTCGGGAACGGCCGTGATCCTCAACCCGCTCTCCACCGTCGACGTCCTCGCCGTGGCGGCTCAGGGCGAACGGGTACCGCGCAAGTCCACCTCGTTCGGCCCCAAGCCGCGCACCGGCCTGGTCCTGCGCGTCTTCGCCACGAACTGACACTCGAAGCCGTACGCGCTCGGGCATGTACGCACCCGGGCGCGTACGGCTCGGGGGTGTACGCACCAGAGGACGGCACGCTCTCGACGTGTACGCGCCGGAGGACGGCACACTCTCTGCGTGTACGCGCCTGAGGCTGGCTCGCTCTCGGCGTGTGCGGGCTCGGCGGCAGCCACGCCCCGGGGCGACTCGCATTCGAGCGAGTATGCGCTCAGCGGACGACACGTGCTCGGCGGAGTACGGGGGAACCCTGCCGGTGCTATCCGGCTCCGTCATCGGCTCCTGGCGCACCGCGCCCGCCCTCGGAATCCACGGCGGCATCCCCGTCTCGGGTACCGGGCGGCGCGGCCGGGGCCGGGCGCGGCCTGCGCAGGCTTATCACCGGTCTGCGGCGGATTCCTCGCCCCTCGCCGGGCCGGCCGTCCCCGGGGTCGGCCGACGTGAGCGGGCGGGCACGCCCGTTCCGGCGGCCTCGCATGAGGTGACCCAGTCGTTTGATCTGGCCGGCTTCCTCGTCCGGCAAGCCCCGCTCATGCTGGTCGACCGGCTCGTACCGGTCGTGCTGGTCGTGACGGTCCCGCTTGGGCTGATCTGCCCGCTCGAACTCCGCCTCACCCTGGTCGGCTCGCTCGGGCTCATCGTGCTGACCGGCCTGCTCGCGCTTGTCGTGCTCGTCGGCCCGCTTGGGCTGCGCCTTGGGCCGTACGACCCGTTTGGACTGGTCGGCGAGGTCGTCCGCTTCGCGGGCGACACGGCGAGCCGTCCGGACCTCGACCTCGTAACGGCTGCCGCCCCGCCACCAGCGGCGGCGCAGGGCGCCCTGAACCTCGATGACGTCGTCGACCAGCCAGTCGGCGACCACGTGACGCACCTCGTCATCGAAGGTCGCACACTCGATCGCGTCGGATCGTTGACGCCCGGGATGGTCATCCGGACGACGGACGGCGACCCGCCACTGTGTGAGCAGGCTGCCGCTGGGAAGCTCCCTGTCGACCGGTTCCATGGACAACCGGCCGACCAGCATCACCTCGTTGCGGTGCATGTGATCCCCTCTCCCTCGTGGAGATCACTGTCGATGAATAGGCTGGGGCCTCGATGAGCTGAATGCGATTCTGTGTGAACCGGTTCTGATTACTGGGGTGCCCTGTGGACAACGTGACACCGCTCGGCGGGGACGTGTACGAGATCGACACCAGGATGGCCGGGTACTCGGGCATCACCGCCGGCTACCTCATCCTCGGCGACCGTCCGTGCCTGGTGGAGACGGGGACCTCCACCTCCGCACCGGTCGTGCGGGACGCTCTCGCCTCTCTCGGTGTGGGCCCGGACGATCTGGCCACCGTTGTGGTGACCCACATCCACCTAGACCATGCGGGCGGCGTCGGCGACATCGCCGGATACTTCCCGTCCGCCGAGATCGTCGTCCATGAGAAGGGCGCCCGGCACCTCGCCGACCCGACACGGCTGATGGCCAGCGCGAAAATGGTCTGGGGAGACAGGCTCGACACCCTGTTCGGCACGCTCTCGCCCACGGACGCCTCCCGGATTCGGGCACTCGGCGACGTCGGCACCGTCGATCTGGGCAACGGACGCTCGTTGGCGAGCCACTACTCCCCGGGGCACGCCAAGCACCATGTGGGGCTTCTCGACTCGCTCACGGGCGACCTCTACGTGGGAGACGCCGCCGGGGTCTATCTGCCGGAGACCGGCGACCTGCGCCCGGCGAGCCCGCCCCCGGACTTCGACCTCGAGGTGGCCCTCCGGTCGCTCGGCCTCTTTGAGGCGCTCGGCCCGCAGCGGCTGCTGTTCAGCCATTACGGCCCGGTGGACGACGTGCCCGCGACGCTCGAACGGTCGGCGGAGGAGCTCCGCGTGTGGGTGGATCTCACCAGGCAGGCCCGCTCGGATGGCCTCGACCTCGATCACGCGGTGGCCATGGTCCGCGACCGCACACGAGAGCGCTACACGGCGCTCCAGGCCGATCCGGCCACCGCCGAACGGTTCGAGTTGCTCAGCGGCGCCGAGTCGAACGTGGGCGGGATCATGCACTGGCTCGACCGCTCCGGCGCCTGAGCGCGCGGTCCGACCACGCCCCCTGCGCCGCCGGCTGACTGAACCTGGCGGCGTCTGGACCGCGAATCGACCGGTCTGAGGCGAGCGGAGTGCTCCCGAGGCCGTACGACGTTCTGACACAGAAAAGCGCCGCCGTCGAATGATCATCCATTCGGCGGCGGCGCTCTCACGTCGCCATCAGGGCTGGTGCTTCACACCGCCATCGGCATCCTCAGCGTCCTCATCCTCTTCGGCGTCCCCGACCGCGTCGCCGAAATCGGGTTCGATGAAGGCCGGGCCGAACGCGTTGACCTCGTTCTTCGTCTCCTGCCCGGCGCCGGCCGGGTCCGCAGCCGCCACGCCGGCACCGGCAGACGACTGCTCGTCCTCCACCGCCACGGAGTTCTCACTCGTCACAGGGGCCGCGTCCTCTTCGTGTGCCGAGCCCGGCTCGACCTCATCGGCGTTGGCCTCCGCGGCCTGCGAGGTGGTTCCGTTCGAGGTCTCGTCCACGGCACCGGACGATGAACCGCGTTCCCGCGGAAGATCGTCGAGAATGTCGCCGACCGGCCTCACCTCGCCGGACTCGGCGTTCGCCTCATCTGTGTCGGCCTCGTCCAAGTCGGCGTCCACGGTGCCGCCTTCGGCGTCGCGCGGCTTCACGGCAAGATCGCCGACAGCGTCCGCCGCCGCGTCGTCGCCGAAATCGTCGCCGAGGTTGTCATCGAGCTCGTCGCTGAGCTCGTCATCGGCTTCGTCGAAGTCCTCCTCGAGGTCCTCGATCACCGCGCCGGTGATCTCCGCGTACCGTTCGGCCGCGTCGGTCTCACCGTCCTCGTCGAAGGTCATCGCCCGCTCGAACCAGTCGGTCGCCGCGGACTCATGGCCTGCCGCCGCCAGCGCGTCCGCGTAGGCGTAGGCAAGACGCACCGACCATGCCCTGCGCTGCGGATCCCGCAGCTCCGTGAGGCGCTGCAGAGTGACCACGGCCGCGTCGAACTGGCCCATGTCACGCCGCGCGCCGGATTCGACGATGGCGAGCTCGATCTTGCCCGCACGGTCCAGGCGCTCGGCCTCCTTCGAACGGACGAGGTCGAGAGCCCTCTCAGGCCGTCCGAGACCGCGCTCGCAGTCCGCCATGACGGGCAGATACGCGTCAGATCCCGTCATCCGCCTCGCCGCACGCAGGTCGGCGAGGGCTTCGGCGTACTGCCCGGCCCGGTAGGCCGCGATCCCGGTCGCCTCCCTGATCACACCGATCCTGCCGGCGAACCGGCGGGCGACCTTCGCGTGCTCGTAGGCGCGCTCGGGCTCGTCGACACTCAGCGCCCGAGCGGCCGCCACGAGATGCGAGGCCACCAGGTCGGCGAGATCGTTGGGCAGCGAGCGAAGCTCCGCAAGCGTCTCGCGGTCGAGCTCGTCCGGAGAGATGTCCGCCTCGAGCTCGGGCAGCCGCTCACGCTCTCGCGGCTCGTCGGTCCTCCCGTACCTGGCCCGGGACCCGCCGCCCTCCTCCTGGCGGAAGGGCCGCGATCCGCCCCGGTCGTCGCGATCACCGTACGGACGGGGTGCGCGGTCGCGTGAGTCGGAGCGCTCACGATCACGGAACGGCCGTGCCTCGCGATCCTGGTCACGCTGAGGACGGCCCTGCTCCCGGCCTTCAGCACCACGGCGGTCGTCCCGGAAGCCGCCGCCTGCGCGCTGGTCGCGATCGCGAGAGCCGTATCGGCCGCCGAAGCCGCCGCCGCCCTGACGCGGCGGCCGGTCGCCACCACCGTCGCGGGAACCGTAACCGGCGCGCGTCGAGTCGCGATCACCGTACGAGCGGCTCGGCCGGTCACCGTATGCGCCGCGCTCACCGGAGCGCTGAGGGCGGTCGCCTCCGCGGAATCCGTCGCGGTCGCCGTAGGACCGCTGAGGACGATCAGAGCGCCCCTCACCACGCGGCCCACGGTCGCCGGTGAAGCCGCCACGGTCGTCGCGGCTCTTGAACGGCCTGCCACCACGGTCGTCACGAGACTGGGACGGACGACCATCACGATCATCGCGGCTCTGGAACGGACGACCGCCACGGTCGTCACGGGACTGGAAGGGCCTGCCACCACGATCGTCACGAGACTGGAAGGGCCTAGCACCCCGGTCATCGCGAGATTGGAAGGGCCTGCCGCCCCGGTCATCGCGAGATTGGAAGGGCCTGCCGCCCCGGTCATCGCGAGATTGGTAGGGCCGGCCGCCGCGATCGTCACGATCCCGGGAACCGTATCGCCCGCCGAACCCGCCCTCACGTGGCGGACGCGCGCCGAACCCTTCCCTGCCACCCTCGCGGTCGCCGCCGAAACGGCGGCCGCCTTCGCGATCGTCGCGCGGCGGTCGGGTGCCTCGGTCGTCGGAACGGAACGAGCGGCCTCCGCGGTCGTCACGGTCTCTGAATCCACCGCCGGACTGGGAAGGTCCACGATCACCATAGGAGCGCGGGCGGTCTCCCCCGCGGTATCCGCCACGGTCATCGGAACGGTCGGGCCGGTCGCCGAAGCGGCCACCCTCACGCGGGGGCCGACCGCCGTCACGAGCGCCGGAGCCACGATCGTCGCGGTCACGGTTGCCGTAGCCACCGCGAGAGGCGTCACGGTCACCGTAGGAGGGCCTCGGGCGGTCGCCGGCGCGGAAGCTGTCACGGTCACCGTATGAACGGCCACCTCGATCGCCGCCGGGACGTCCCCCGGATCGGCCGCCGGCCCCACCGTCGCGGTCACGGAAGCCGCCGGATCGGTCAGAGCGGAAAGGGCGGTCCCCACGATCGCGGTCTGCGGGGGAGCCCTCACGCCGCCCCGTGTATCGGCTCCCCGAGCCGTCTCTTCCCCCATCGCCGCGGTAGCCGCCGGAGCGGCCGCTCACGTTCCTGCCCTCATCACGGCTGTCTCCGCCACGGCTCCCGCCGTCACGCCCGTCTTCTCTGTTCACTTCTGTCCTCTGTTGCTCGCTCACCGCGTACGGATGTGCGCTCGGTTCGCTGGCCGCGCTACTAGTTCCCGGATACGCCGAGCGGTGAAGATGCCCGATATCGGCTCAGTGTCAGGGGAGACCAGCCTGATTTGCCGTAGGTCCGCTGAGACCTCGTTGTGTGCCGTAGCCTTCGCTACCCGTTCTACGTAACGAAGGCCACCCGTGGTGGGGTGGCCCGGCTAGTTCCAGCCTAGCGCGCCCCCGGTGGTTCCCGAACCTGAAGATGGACGACAGCGCTCCAGCCAGGCGCGATGCCGGCGCCCTTCAGGTTCCGAGAATCGGTCGTGAAAACAAAAATGGGGCCGCCCCTGATCAGGGCGGCCCCATTTTTGAAAG
>NZ_BOOP01000035.1 GCF_016863295.1 Planotetraspora phitsanulokensis | reverse complement strand
CCAATGGCCTTGCGAATGGTCGGCCGGGCGACGCCTAGCTCAGCCTCTAGCGCCACTTCCGAGATCAGGCCGTCAGTGCCGTAGTGCCCTGACCGGATGCGCTCACGAATGAGGTTGGCCACCTGCACCCACTTGAGTTCGCGAGGATTCCACTGGATCACGCCAGAAACCTCCCACGCCCTCACGTAGAGGCATAGAAGGTCATTGGACTTCTTGGCATGTCATAGGTGTTTACAGGGCGTCACAGGGCCTCATACGCTGCTAGGCATGAGCCAAGCGACCGTCAGCGCCGGAACGGCGACGAAGCAAACGATCCTTCTGAGTAATCTCCGGGACCTGCTACGGACGCGCGGCGTCCGATCGCGTCTCATCACTCATCTCACCCTCCGGATGGAGGGCCACCCCATGCGAGAGCACGGAGCGCCGGAACTGGAGATCTACGGTCTTGGTCGAGAGGTAGCCGTCCTCACGATCGACGATCGATCCATTGAGATCACTCTCCCGAAGTCCAAGGCAATTGTCCCCCTGGGGGACGTGAGGAGTCCTGAGTCAGCCCTTCGGTTCATCGCCGGATGGGCCACGGGAGTGGCCTCGTGATCGTGTGGCGGAAGGCTCTGGAGTCGAACAGCACGGGCCAGTGCGTAGAGGTCGGCATCACCAACGATGGCGTCAAGGTCCGTGATTCAAAGCACGGGGAAGCTTCGCCCGTGCTCTCCTACACCTTCACAGAGTGGGCTGTGTTCCTGCGTGCTGTGAAGGGTGGGGAGTTCGACCTGGAACCCTGCTTCGATCCCGACCCGTCGGAGGAGTGGATCACTTCCGTAGAGGTCTGAGAGTTCCCAGAACGAAAGATCCATCTCACCCCCGGTGCCATGCCGGGGGTTTTTACTTTCGATCGTGGTCACGCATGAACGCCTTAAGGCAGTCCGTCAGTTTGTCGGTCATCTCAAGGATGAAGACCTTCCCCGATGCCGTGAACGGCAGCACAAGCCACACGGGGGAACTCAGAAGAATGATCGCGAGCACTGGAAGGGTGAGCAGGGCAACGATCACTGCTCTCTGCCATCGGGGAGACTGAGGAAGAAGCATCGGGTCACGCATCCTGGGGAGTCGGAGGGATACGTGGGCAAGTGTGCAGCTATCGCCCGACATACAGCCCGATTTCGCGTCAGTGGTGAGTTAGAACTTATCTCGGGCATCATGAAACCCCAGTTTGGGACCAAGGTTTAATGCCAGTAAGCCCCGGCCAGCCTGAGCCAGCCGGGGCCTATCTGTACCGCTAGGCGGCCTGGAAGATGACCTGAGGAACGGGGATCACCTTGGTCCCGATGGTGGACGGCACTTCCGTCACGGGAGCGTTCTTGGTCGCGAACTTCTTGGACTTCTTGCCCTTCTTGGCCTTCTTGACCTTGGGAGCCTTGACGGCCTCCACGGGAGCCGTAGGAGCGTCCAGGAGAGCCCTCAGGGCAGCGACTCCGGTAAGAGTCTTGGAGGCTCCACGGGAGCCACAGGGGTAGCCTCCACGACCTTGGGAGCCTCCAGAACTGCCAGCCTGGCCCGGAGGACACTGACCGCAGAGGGAACGTCGGGAGCCGTCTCCCGGACTTCCTTCGACTCCTCCCGGACTTCGACCACGAGAGTGGTCTCCGTTACTTCGTTCATTTCTTCGATCGTGTCAGCCACGGGAGTGGCAGTCACGTAGGTGTACCGAGTGCTAGGCCGTCCACGGCCTCCCTGGACCTTGGAGACTTCGATCGTGTCCAGGCCCGCCACAGCGGCCTCCACGTCGGCCGCTCGGATGTTGAACTTCCGAAGGATCTCCGTAGCCGAGACTCCAGCCTCTCCAGCCTGCTTGATGTACTGCTCCACCTTTGATGGCCATGGAGACCTGGGAGCTTCCCCCGGCGATGTCCGGAGTCAGGTAGGTCACAGAGGCAACACAGCAGGTCAGGACACTAGGTGGATTACTTCTTTCATACGTGCATGATCACGGCCGGGGAAGGGCCTGAGCGTCGCCGGGTGCCCCCCTTCGCCGAAATTTGTCACTGATCGCGGCGTTGGGGGGCCCGGGCACGGGGAAAGCCGGGGTTATGGAGGGAAACGTAGGGCTACTCGCGGCCCTCCAGAGCCTGCGTCACCACCTCGATCCGGATCTGTTCCCCCTGGCGATCGGCGACGTCGCGGCCGATCGGCGTGCTCTGAAGGAGCTGCGCGGGCAGCTCGACGACTACCTGCTGCCCCGTCTCGCCGCCATCGACGCGCCGCTGCTCGCGGTGGTCGGAGGCTCGACCGGAGCCGGGAAGTCCACACTGGTCAACTCGCTCGTGGGCGAGAGCGTCACCGAGCCGGGGGTGTTGCGCCCGACGACGCTGGCGCCGACCCTGGTGGCCAACCCGGCCGACTCGGCCTGGTTCACCTCGACGAGCATCCTCCCCGGCCTGCCGCGGGTCACCGGAGACGGCCGCGGCGAGCCGGGCACCCTCAGGATCGCGACCGCCGGCCTGCTGCCTCCCGGGCTGGCGTTGCTCGACGCACCCGACATCGACTCGGTCGTCATCGCCAACCGCGAGCTGGCCGCCCAACTGCTCGCCGCGGCCGACCTGTGGTTGTTCGTCACCACGGCCGCGCGGTACGCCGACGAGGTCCCGTGGAGCTTCCTGCGGACGGCCAGGGAGCGCAGCACGGCCCTCGCGGTCATCCTCCAGCGGGCGCCGTCGGAGGCGCGCGCGCCCGTCACCGCCGATCTCACCCGGCTCCTCCGGGAGAACGGCCTGGGCGGCACGCCGCTGTTCGTCGTCCCGGAGCTGGAGTTGCCGTCGGAGCATGCACGGCTGCCCGCGCAGGCCGTGCAGCCGATCGCCACGTGGCTCGCCGGGCTGTCGGCCGACGCGCGGTCCCGGGCGGCCGTGGTGCGGCGGACCCTGACGGGGGCGCTCGACAGCCTGAGCACCCGGGTGCCCGCCCTCGCCGACCGGGTCGACCACCAGCGGGCGGGAATAGCCGAGCTCCGGGCGGTGGCGGAGCGGGCCTACGACTCGGGGATGTCCGCGTTCGACGAGGGCATGCGTGACGGCCTGCTGCTCCGCGGGGAGGTGTTGGCCCGCTGGCAGGACTTCGTCGGCACCGGGGACCTCATGCGATCCCTGGAGTCACGCATCGGGTGGCTGCGCGACCGCATCACCGCGGTGTTCACCGGGCGGCCCGCGCCGGCGAGGGAGCTGCGGACCGCGCTCGAGAGCGGGATCGAGTCCCTCGTCCGAGCGAGCGCCGACGGCGCGGCCGAACGGGCCGTGGAGTCATGGCTGGCCATGCCCGCGGGCCGTGACCTGCTGGAGCATTCCGGCGTCCGGATCAGCGGCCGGCTCGGCCGAGCCTCCCCGGACCTGCAGCCGGGGGCGGCCGCGGCCGTACGGGCCTGGCAGGGCTACGTCCTCGACCTCGTCAGGTCGGAGGGCGCCGATCGGCGGACGACCGCGCGGGCCGCGTCGTTCGGCGTCAACAGCCTGGGGCTGCTGCTCATGCTGGCCGTGTTCACGTCCACCGGCGGGATCACCGGCATCGAGATCGGCATCGCGGGCGGCACCACCGTCCTGAGCCAGAAGCTGCTGGAGGCGATCTTCGGCGACCAGGCCGTGCGGACCCTGACGCAGAACGCGCGGGAGGACCTCCGCCGCCGGGTGCGCGAGATCTTCGATCTGGAGCAGGCCCGGTTCACCTCGTTGATCGACGGTCTCGGGCCCGCGGATGACACGGCCGCCCGCCTCAGGGAGGTCGTGAAAGCCGTACAGGAGAGAGGCGCCCTGTGAAGCTCCTGCGCGGCAAGGCGGAGGCGTCCCTCGACGACCGGCTGGCGGCGCTCGCCGAGGCGGCTGACCTGGCAGAGGGACGGCTGGACCAGGCGGTGGTGGACCGCGCCCGCGCGGTGGTCGACCGTGCGGGTGTACGGCGCAGCCTGTCGGTGGATCACACGGCGGTCGCCCTGGCGGGGGCGACGGGCAGCGGGAAGTCGTCGATCTTCAACGCCCTGGCCGGCACTGACCTGGCCGAGGTGGGCGCCACCCGGCCCACGACCTCGCAGGCCCAGGCCGCCCTCTGGAGCCCCGACGGCTCGGGCCCGTTGCTCGACTGGCTCAGCGTGCCCCTGCGCCATGTGGTGGGGGAGGGCTCCGGGCTGATCCTGCTCGACCTGCCCGACCACGACTCGATCGTGCTCTCCCACCGGCTGGAGGTCGATCGGCTCGTCGGCGTGGTCGACCTGCTCGTGTGGGTGCTCGACCCGCAGAAGTACGCCGACGCGGCCGTGCACGAGCGCTACCTCAAGGCGCTCGGCCGGCATCGCGACTCCATGCTCGTGGTGCTCAACCAGATCGACCGGCTGCCCGAGCGGGCGATCAGGCGCTGTCTCGACGACCTGCGCGGGCTGCTGGCGGCCGACGGGCTCGAGGGGGTCCCGGTCCTCGGCGTGTCGGCCCGGACCGGTCAGGGCCTGCCCGACCTGCGGGCCGCGCTCGACCGGAAGGTGTCCCGCCGTACGGCGTGGGCGGCGAGGCTGGCCGCCGACGTGGGCACGGCGGCCGACGCCCTGTCGGAGACGACCGGCGGGACAGCGTCCGCTCCCGTGTCGCAGGCCGCGCTGGTCCGCCCGCTGTCGAGGGCGCTGGCCGAGGCGGCGGCGGTGCCGCTGGTGGTGCGGTCGGTCGCCAAGTCGCACCGGCACCGCGCGGTCGCGGCGACGGGATGGCCGGTCACCCGGTGGGTGCGCGGGCTGCGTCCCGATCCGCTCCGCCGGCTCCATCTGTCGAGCAGGGGCCGCACGTCGTTGCCTGCGCCGACGGCCGTGCAGCTGACCATGGTCGACACGGCCGTGCGGGATGTGGGCGCCGCCGTCTCGGAGGGCCTGCCCGAGCCCTGGGCGGCGGCCGTGCGGCACGCGGCGCGGGCGCGGTCGGACGAGCTGGGAGACGCGCTCGACCGGGCGGTGTCGAGAGCCACACTCGGCGCCTCGAAGAGACCGCGCTGGTGGCGGGTGATCGGGACGCTCCAGTGGCTGGTGACAGGGACGATGGCCGCCGGCGCGCTGTGGTTGCTCGTCCTGGCGGCCCTCGGCTACCTGCTGCTGCCGAGGCCGCCCACGCCCACGGTGGGGCAGGCGTCCTGGCCCACCGTGCTGCTGCTCGGCGGCGCGGCGGCCGGAGTGCTCGTCGCCCTGCTCTCCCGGGTCGCGGCCTGGATCGGCGGACGGCGAAGGGCCCGCAAGGTGGCCAAGACCTTGCGGGCCGCCATCGACCGTGTGGGCGAGGAACTCGTGATCATCCCCGCCTGCGAGGAGCAGAGCCGTTACGTGCGCTTCGTGGACCGGGTGGAGTCGGCCGGCTGAGCGTCGGCGACCGCCGACTCGGAAAGCGCCGACTCGGGAAGCGCGCCGATGCCGGCGGAGCCCGGCCCGATCTGGCGCGGACCGGTCGTCTCGCTGTCCTCGGCGGCGGCCTTCGCCTCCGCGGCGGCCTGCTCGGCCGCCGCGACAGCCTCGCTGCCCGCCCGGCTCGGCTCGCGTTCACGGGTGGCCGGCGACGCCGGCAGTGCCTCGGTGAACGCCTTGGAGATCCCCTGCAGGGCACCCGTGACCTCGCTCGGGATCACCCAGAACGTGTTGCCCTGCCCCTGGGCGAGCTGCGGGAGCACCTGGAGGTACTGGTAGGCGAGCAGCTTGGGGTCGGGGTCGTTGCGGTGGACGGCCTGGAACACCTCGTCGATGGCCTGGGACTGGCCCTCGGCCTTGAGGATCTGCGAGGTCCGCTCACCCTCGGCCCGCAGGATCGCGCTCTGCTTCTCGCCCTCGGCGGTCAGGATGTTCGACTGCCGCTGGCCCTCGGCCGTGAGGATCGCGGCGCGCTTGTCCCGCTCGGCGCGCATCTGCTTCTCCATGGCCTCCTTGATCGACTTCGGCGGGTCGATCGCCTTGATCTCCACCCGGTTGACCCGGATGCCCCACTTCCCCGTCGCCTCGTCGAGCACGCCGCGCAGCTGGCTGTTGATGGTGTCGCGCGAGGTCAGCGTCGACTCCAGGTCCATGCCGCCGACGACGTTGCGCAGCGTGGTCACGGTGAGCTGCTCGACGCCCTGGATGAAGTTGGCGATCTCGTATTCCGCCGCTCGGGGATCGGTGACCTGGAAGTACAGGACCGTGTCGATGTCGACGACCAGGTTGTCCTCGGTGATCACCGGTTGCGGCTTGAACGACACGACCTGCTCACGCAGGTCGATCAGCGGGCGGACCCGGTCGATGAAGGGCAGGACGAAGTTCAGTCCGGGGGCCAGCGTCCTGGAGTAGCGCCCCAGCCGCTCGACGTTCGCGGCTCTGGCCTGCGGCACGATGCGGACCGTGCGCAACACCGTGAACACCGCGAGGACGGCGACGACGATGAAGGCGATCAGGGCTGCGTCCATGCTCACTCCCGTGGATAGACGAGGGCCGTGGCGCCCTCGATCTCGATGACGTCTACCGTGGCCCCCGGAGGGATGACGAGTGTCTCGTCGTAGGCCCGCGCGGACCACTCCTCGCCGCCGATGCGGACCCGGCCGTCACGGCCGGTGACCTCCCTGGTCACGTACGCCGGCTTGCCGACGAGCGCGGAGACCCCGAAGCGCTGGGCGGGCGGCTGCCGGATGTGCCGCATGGCGATCGGGCGCACGCCGATGAGCCCGGCCCCCGCGGCCAGGACGAAGACGATGATCTGGAGGGCGGGCGGGAAGCCGACGGCGGCCACCCCCGCGGTGAGGAGCGCCGCGACGGACAGGATCCCGAGTGCAGCGGTCAGCGTGAAGATCTCGGCGACGCCGAGCGCCGCGGCCAGGATGATCCAGATGATCCACGAGTCCATTGCCTCGCCTCCATAGCAATGAACGGATTCCGATCGGGCAGGGTTCCTCCCTTTTACATTAACTCTGTATGGGAGGTCGGCGCCGTTGAGCCGATCGTCTCAGGCGAATTGCCGAAATCTTCAGCAGTTGCACGGTGTCGGCTTTATCTGCGTTCCGGGGGTGATGACCGGATCGCCGCGCAGGGTGTGCTCGTAGCGCAATTGGGCCTGTTCAGGCCGGGTGCCGATGCGCCATGTGGCTCACATCGACGCGGGCCCGGGCCAATTCGTCGTCCACGGCGCGGACGTATTCACTGCCGGGTTTGGAACCTGCCGGCGATCTGGGCGGCGACGCCGTCCCGGCCGGTGGCCACGGCGTTCACCACGTATTCGGTGCCGGGTCTGAGCGCTCGCGACGAGCGCCACCTCGTGCGGGAGGCGTCGAGGGACCCGGAGACGAGATCACGCCCGGCGTAGGCCACCACGCTGATCAGCCTGCCGCCGTCCGCCGTGACGGTGAGGCCGGGTTCCGTCGGGGCCGACGCCGTGTCCGCCCCCGGAGTCATCGTGATCCGAGGGGCGGGAGGGACCACCCGCGCGCAGGCCGCCAGTAAGAGAACGATCACGATCGTTGCCGTGTGACGCATGGCCCCAGAGTAGCGATGCGTGACGACAGGAACACTTTAAGTGGCGGGCAGGATGCTCCCTGACACCGCGCCGAGGCTGAGGCCGCCCGGGGTCACGGCGGAGATCGTGACGAGGTCGCCGTCCTCGAGGAAGGTCCTCGTCTCCCCGTTCCTGAGCTTGAGCGGCTCGGCTCCGTTCCAGGTCAGCTCGATGAGGGACCCGAACCGTCCGTCCCCCGACACCGTGCCGCTGGCGAACAGGTCGCCGGTCCGCAGGGACGCGCCGTTCACGGTCATGTGGGCGAGCATCTGGTCGGGCGTCCAGTACACGTCCCGGTACGGCGGGGCCGAGATCTGCTCGCCGTTGAGCTCCACGCGGAGCGTGAGGTCGAGGCCCCACGGGGCGGACCTCCTGAGGTAGGCGACCGGCACGGGGTCCTGGGCCGGTCCCTCGATCCTGGCGTCCTCCAGCGCCTCCAGCGGCGTGATCCACGGCGAGATCGAGGTGGCGAACGACTTGCCCAGGAAGGGGCCGAGCGGCACGTACTCCCAGGACTGGATGTCCCGCGCGCTCCAGTCGTTGAGCAGGGTCACTCCGAAGACGTGGTCCTCGAAGGCGCCGGCCCGCCCGCCGAGCGCGGTGGGCACGCCGACGACGAACCCCAGTTCGGCCTCGATGTCGAGCTTCTCCGTCGGCCCGAACGACGGGCGCTGCCCGCACGGCCGCCTGATCGGCGTGCCGGAGACCACCACCGTGCCCGCCCGCCCGTGATAGCCCACGGGGAGATGCCGCCAGTTCGGCTTCAGCGGCTCCTCGTCCGGCCGGAACATCCGGCCGAGATTCGAGGCGTGCTCGAGGGAGGCGTAGAAGTCGACGTAGTCGGCCACCTCGATCGGCAGATGGAGGGTCACGTCGCCGAGAGGGATCAGATGCCGGGGATCCCCGGACGCCGCCACCTGCCTGATGCGGGCCCGCGCCCGCGCCCATGCCGTACGGCCCAGCGCCATGAAGGCGTTGAGGGACGGCGAGGCGAAGACCGGGTCGCCCAGGGCGGGGGCGAGGTCGAGGACCTGGTCCCCGATCCGCACGCCCACCCGGGGGGTCTGTCCGGGGCGGGAGAACACGCCGTAGGGCAGGTTCTCCACGCCGAAGCTCACGCTCGCACCGCCCACGTCCAGGCGTAGCCCGGGTCCTCGCAGGCGAAGGCGGCCGGACCGAGGTCGAGGGGGCGGAAGGTGTCGAGCATGACCGCCATCTCGCTGGTCGTGGACAGGCCCTTGCGCACGGCCTCGACGACGGCCTCGACCGCGCCGGGCTGCGGACCGTGGGTGAAGCCCGCCGGGTGCAGCGAGACCGAGCCGACGTCGATGCCGGAGCCCTTGCGCGCGGAGTAGTCGCCGCCCGCGTAGAACATGAACTCGTCGGAGTCGACGTTGTGGTGGTTGTAGGGGATCGGCACGGCCTCCGGATGGAAGTCGAGCGGCCGCGGGCAGAACGAGCAGATCACGAAGCCCGGGCCCTCGAACGTCTGGTGCACCGGCGGCGGCGCGTGGGTCCGCTTCACGATGGGCTCGAAGTCGCGGATGTTGAAGGCGTACGGGTAGAGGCAGCCGTCCCAGCCCACCACGTCGAAGGGGTGGTGGGCGTAGGTCAGCCTGGTCAGCCCGCCGCGCGTGCGGACCAGGACGGGGACCTCCTCGCCGTCCACGAGCAGCGGCTCGGACGGGGCGCGCAGGTCGCGCTCGGAGTACGGGGCGTGCTCGAGGAACTGGCCGTACTGGGAGAGGTAGCGCTTCGGCGGGCGGATGTGGCCCGCGGCCTCGATCACGAGCGCGGTCACCGGGCCGTCGGGCACCCATCGGTGGATCGCCCCGGTCGGGACGACGATGTAGTCGCCCTCGCCCACCTCCAGGGCCCCGTAGGCGGACTCGAAGCGAGCCCGTCCGCTCGCGATGTAGACGCACTCGTCGCCCATCGAGTCGCGGTACAGCTCGCTGGGGGCGCTGGTCGCGGCGTACGAGATGCGGACGTCGGAGTTGCCCGCGAGCAGCAGGCGACCGGACACCAGATCGCCGTCCGGCCGCAGGTCCTGCGTGCGGAAGTGGCGCGGAGACAGCGGCAGGTTCGGGCTGAGCCCCGAGGCCCCCTGGTCGACGGCCTCCGCCTTCACGATCGCCGTGGGCGCGTACCGGTGGTAGAGGAGCGAGGAATCGGACGAGAAGCCCTCCTCGCCCATCAGCTCCTCCTGATAGAGCCCTCCGTCAGGCCTGCGGAACTGCACATGACGCTTCTCCGGTACCTCGCCGACGACGCGGTAGTACGGCATGGCGACCCTCCATGTCCGAATATCGGACGCATGCGTCCTCTATACGTACGACGATCCGCCAATGCGCACCAGATGTCAAACCACTGCCTATGGTGAAAAATCGGTCCGTTTCGGATGGGCCAGCGCGGCGGCGATCTCGTCGGCGGCGGCGAGCACCAGAGGGCCGACCGTGTCCACGTCGAGGTCGCTGAAGGTGACCACGCCCACCGACGCCTCCAGGCCGGCGAGTCCCCGCACGGGCGCGGCGAGGCCCCGGGCGCCCTCCTGGAGCTGGTCTCTCGTCAGGTGGAGCGGCGGCTCCGAGCTTCCCGACCGGAGCGCGAGCAGGGCCAGCCCGGCCGCGCCGCGCGTCAGCGGGTGCCGCGAGCCCTCGCGGTAGGCCACGTGGAAGTCCGTCCAGGACGGTTCCACCACGGCGACCGCCAGGCCGTCGTCGCCCTCGGCCACGGTCAGATGGGCCGTCGCGCCCGCCCGCTCGGCCAGCGTCCGCAATGCGGGCAGCGCGGCGGCGCGCAGCAGCGGCTGCACGGCCTGGGCGAGGGTGAGGACGCCGAACCCCAGATGCACGCGTCCCTCCGCGTCGCGGCGGGCGAAACCCTCCTCCTGGAGGGTGGTGAGCAGCCGGTAGACGGCGGGCCGGCTGAGGCCGAGCTCGTGGGCGAGCTCGGTGGGCGTGTGGCCCCCGTGGCCGTCCGCGAGCAGCCGGAGCAGCCGTAACCCTCGTTCCAGCGTCTGTGCCGACTCGGCCGTCATCACGTTCCCGATCGTCGAGGCGGTGGATCAACCCACGTTCAATGCTACCTACGCCCCGCGTAGCCTACATGCGATGTAGGTTTGTTCGGTGGGCTTTGTCAATCGTGTCCAGGAACTCGCCGCTCTCGAAGAGTGGTGGGCCCAGCCGTATCCGCGTCCGGCGTTGATCTGGGGACGGAGACGGGTGGGGAAGACCGCGCTGATCCGCCGGTTCGCCGAGGGGCGCAGGCTCGTCTTCTACACCGGGGCCGGCAGCGCGCCCACGTTCGAGCTGGCGCAGCTCTCCCGGGAGGCGGCGGCGGCGCTGCCCGGCGGGTTGCGACAGCTCGACGTCACCCCGTACCGGGACTGGTACGACGCGTTCGAGCATCTCGCGGCCCAGGCGGAACACGATCCCCTGTTGCTGGTCCTGGACGAGTTCCCTGAGCTGACCGCGATGTCCCCGGATCTGCCGGGCATCATGCGCGCGGTCCTGGACCGGATCCAGGGGCGGACGAAGTTGCGCATCCTGCTGAGCGGTTCCTCGGTCCGGGCGATGTGGGAGATGCAGGAGTACCGGGCTCCGCTCTACGGACGTTTCGACCTGGCGATGCAGCTTCACCCGTTCCGCCCGCACGAGGCGGCGTTGATGTTGCCGCGACTGTCTCCGGAAGATCGGGCCTTGGTCTACGGGATCGTGGGAGGTGTTCCGCTCTACCTCTCGCTCTGGGACCAGGACGGTTCGATCCAGGACAATCTGCGTCGTCTGGCGGTGCGCCCGTCGGCGCTTCTCTACAACGAGGGCCGGCTGATCCTCGCCACCGAGCTGGGGGCGGGTCATCAGCCGGGGGCGGTTCTGGACGCGATCGCGGCGGGCAGGACCCGTTTCCAGGAGATCGCGGACGCCGTGGGGACCGATCCCACACGCACGCTGGAGCGGCTCATCGGGCTGCGGCTGGTCGAGCGTCTGATCCCGGTGACGGAGGACGAGAGGAAATCGAGGCGGAAGATCTACCGGATCGCCGACAACTTCCTCAGCTTCTATCTCGGCCCCCTTATGCGGAACAGATCGAAGATCGAGATCGGCCTGGGTGACACGGTGTTGCCCGTCATCCTCGAAGGGCTCGACGACCACATGGGGGCCGCGTACGAGGACGCGTTCCGAGATCATCTACGCCGTCGCGCCTCAGAGATCGATCCGCAGGTCGTCGCCGTCGGCCCCTGGTGGGAAGCCGACGGTCAGAACCAGATCGACGCGGTCGTCCTGCGCGGGCGCGCCCGCGAGCCGGTTCTGGCCGGAGAGTCGAAATGGGCCAGGTCGGTGTCCGCTCCGCGGATCATGGCCAAGCTGTCCGCCAAGGCCGCTCGTCTCGTGCCCGATCCGGAGGGCATCCGATACGCGATCTGCGCGCGGACCGAGGTGACACACGCCGACCCGAACCTCATGGCGGTGACGGCCGCGGACATTTTCGCTCCAGGAGGAGACTGAGATGAAGTCGGTGATCGTGGTCGGAGCGGGCATCTGGGGCCTGTCGCTGTCGTTACGGCTGGCCGAGACCGGCTGGCGGGTCACGCTGGTCGAGCAGTACGCGCCCGGCCACGTCCGCCAGGCGAGTGCGGGGCACACGCGGCTGCTGCGCAGTTCGCACGGGTCGGACGAGTGGTACGCGCGGATGGCCTGGCGGGCCGGGGAGTCCTGGCTGAGGCTCGGTGAGCGGGCCGGCGAGGAGCTCGTCATCCAGTCGGGGCTGATGTGGTTCGCCTATCAGGAGGACGGCTGGGAGAGCAGAAGCGCCCAGGTCCTGAAAAATCTGGAAATCCCGCATGAGCTGCTCGAACCCGAGGAGGCCGGTCGCCGGTTCCCCTCCCTCAAGGGCGACGATCTGGCCTTCGTGCTGTGGGAGCCGAAGGCGGGCGTCCTCAGGGCCCGCGACGCCACGCTGGCGGTCGCCAGGCTCGCCCGGGCCGCCGGGGTCACGTTCGTCCGCGCCAGGGCCCTGCCGTACGGCGAGCGGACCGGCGTGGTGGCCGACGGCGAGGTGCTGACCGCGGACCGGGTCGTGTGGGCCTGCGGCGCCTGGCTGCCCGGCCTGTTCGACGTGCCCATGACGATCACCAGGCAGGACACGTTCCACTTCGCCGTCCCCCGCGACTGGACCTCGCCGCCGTTGCCGGCGTTCTGCGACTTCGACCTGTCGGCGTACGGGCACGGCGACATCGGCGGGGTCGGCATGAAGGTCACCAGCGACGCCGAGGGCGAGCCGTACGATCCGGAGACCGGGAGCCGGCAGGTGCTGGCGGCCGGCGAGGAGCTCGCCAGGGACTACATCGCCCGCCGGTTCCCCGCGCTCGCCGACGCGCCGGTTCTGTTCAGCCAGGTCTGCCAGTACGCCCTGACCGCCGACGCCGAGTGGATCATCGCGGAGGCGGCCGACGGGGTCTGGCTGCTCGGCGGCGACTCGGGGCACGGCTTCAAACACGCCCCGGCCCTGGCCGAGTACGTCGCCGACGTGGTGGACGGCCGGGCCGAACCCGATCAGAGGTTCGGCCTGCACGAGCGGTCGCCCGCCCGGGGGCTCAGGACGAGCGGCTCTCCAGCCACACCCCGAACTCCTTGAGGTTGATGCGGCCGTCGCCGTCGGCGTCCACCTTGGCGATCGCCTCCTGGGCGCCGTCGGCGGTGATCGGCTGGCCGAGCACATCCATGAGCCGGACCAGTTCGGCGGCCGAGATCAAGCCGTCGTTGTCGCCGTCGATGAAGGCAAATGTCGTGGTGTAGTCGCTCATGTCGTCCTCCTGGGGGATTGGCGCTCAGCACCCTAGCCGATCAAGTGCCGTCTCCTCAGGTCGTAGCCTGGAACTTGTGGGTGAACCTTCGCCGCGCGGGACGACGTCCCGCATCCTCGTCGTCGACGACGAGCCGCAGATACTCCGCGCGCTGCGGATCAACCTCGCCGCGCGCCGTTACGAGGTCGAGGTCGCGCCCGACGGCGGCGCCGCTCTGAGGCTGGCGGCCGAGTGGCATCCCGACCTCGTCGTCCTCGACCTCGGCCTGCCGGACATGGACGGCGTCGACGTCATCCACGGGCTCCGGGGCTGGACCAGCGTCCCGATCATCGTGCTGTCCGGGCGGCCGGGAAGCTCCGACAAGGTCGACGCGCTCGACGCCGGCGCCGACGACTACGTCACCAAGCCGTTCGGCGTCGACGAGTTGCTGGCCAGGATCCGGGCGGTGACCCGGCGCACCGAACCCAAGGAGACCGGGGAGTCGAAGGTGCTGCTCGGCGACCTGGAGGTCGACCTGGCCAACAAGACGATCTCCAGCGGAGTACGGCTCACGCCGACCGAGTGGCACCTGCTGGAGATCCTCCTGCGCAACCCCGGCAAGCTGATCAGCCAGCGCCATCTGCTCACCCAGGTGTGGGGTCCGGCGTACCTGAAGGAGACCAACTACCTGCGGCAGTACATGGCGCAGTTGCGCCGCAAGCTCGAAGCCAACCCCGGCCGCCCGGAGCATCTGCTGACCGAGCCGGGGATGGGCTACCGCTTCCAGCCGTAGCCGCTGTCGCGATGCGTTTCCACCGCCGTGACCCGCACCGTGGGTCGTGTCACTCTCACCCCAGGAGGCGCTCCAGCTCCTCCACACCCAGGGTGCCGGGCGCCAGCCGTTCGCGGGCGAACCGGTCGGACTCCCGCTGGAGCACGAGGTTGACCGGGGTCGGCACGCCATGGAGACGGCCGAGCAGCACGATCTCCCCGTTGAGGTAGCCGGTCTCGATCGAGCCGGTGCCCCTGGCCAGGCTCTGCCACGACGACCCTCCGCCGCGTGGGACGCCGTCCAGCGGGCCGACCTCGACCGACTTCCCCCGCGTCGCCCGCTCCTCCTCCCGGGAGGCGTACGGAATGCCGGCGACGTCGAGCACGGCGCGGCCCTCCTCGTAGGCCCGCTGGATGATCTTCTGTCGACCGTCCGCGTGCCCGCACAGCGCGTCGACGGCGTTCCCGAGGTTGGTCAGCAGCTTGGCGTACTTCCAGCGCATGACGTCGGCCACGGCGAAACCGGCGAAGTTGCTCGCGGTGAGGTCGGCCGCGATCCGCTCGGCCGTCTCGTCCACACCCTGGGGATGACGCCCGATCGGCAGCATCCCGGACAGCGGCCTGCCGTGCGACGCGACGATCCCGGGTTCGAGATGCAGCGCGGGCATCCACACGCACATCCCGTAGACCCGGGCGAACCTGCGCAGGGCGATCCGTTCGTTCTCCACGGCGTTCTGCGCGCAGACGAGCGGCAGCCTCTCCGCGGCCCGGCCGCCCCCTTCGACCGGCGTGTCCGCCCACGCGTCGAGGGCGGCGGCCGTGTCCTGGGTCTTGGTCGCCAGGACGAGCACGTCGTCGCCGCCGAGCCGTACGGGCCCGTCCGCGACCGGAACCGGCAGGCGGGCCTCGCCCTCGGGGGTGATCAGGCGCAGGCCGCCGTCACGTAAGGCCTCGTGGTGTGCGCCGCGTGCGATGAGGAGGACGTCGTGGCCGCTCTGGAAGAGCCGCCCGCCGATGGTCCCCCCGATGGCGCCGGCGCCGATGATGACGTATCGCACCGCTTGATCCTGGCACGTGGCGCCGGGCCGGGGTTCCAGCAGGTCCCGGGAACGAATATGCTGCGAGCAATTCACTTTCGCGCGCAATCCGGAGGACACAGGCCCATGTACAAGGAGTTTTTCGGCGAGGTCGTCGTGTGGCTGATCCCGGTCGTCATCCTTGTCGGGCTTGCGTACATGATCACCCAGCCCGCCTAGCCGTTTCCGGGAGGGCCCCGGCCGCGCCTGTCAGCCGGCCGCGGCGTCCTCGGCCTCCCAGCGCAGCAGGTCTCCCGGCTGGCATTCCAGCACGTCGCAGAGCGCGGCGAGCGTCGTGAAGCGCACCGCCTTGGCGCGGCCGTTCTTGAGCACCGCCAGGTTGGCGGGCGTGATCCCGACGCGGTCCGCGAGTTCGCCCACGGACATCTTCCGCCTGGCCAGCATCACGTCGATGTCGACGACGATCGCCATCAGATCACCTCGTCAAGCTCGGCCTGCATCTGCGCGGCCTCGACGTCGCGCGCGACGGCCTGGGCGAGCAGCATCCGTAGCACGAGCACGATGAGTGCGACCCCCAGGATGGCCACGCCGATCCCGCCCATGATGACGGTGACGCCCGGGTCGTCCCGCTGGCCCGGCGCGTTGATGGCCGTGACCGCGAACCACACGAGGGCGGCCGCCACGATCGCGCCGATCACGCCGTCCACGTACCGGAAGGCGGCGTGGGAGAACACTGTTCCGCGTCGCACCATCGTCACCAGCCGCCATACGCAGACCAGGGCGACCTGGACCGACACCATGCCCAGGATCGTGATCACGCGCAGCGGGGTCAGCGGGAGCGACCCGTCCTCCGGGTCGCTCCCGCTGACCAACGCCCACACCATCCCTGCCTGTACGAACACGGTGCCGGCGAGCACCACCCCGAGCACGGCGCGCAGCGCGAGCACTGTCAGTCTGCCCATCGCATCTCCTTCAATCGAGTCACGATGGAAATCTATCGATTCTCGATGGGCTAAGCAAGTCCGGAGTGTCAGTGGGTCGGCAGGAGCCCGTCGATGATCGTCTTCTCCATCAGCCGGTACGTCGTGTCCAGGTCCTCGGGGAGCCCGAAGCCTCCGGCGACCTCCAGAGCGGCGAAGCCGTGCACGGCGGCTCGAAGGCAGCGCGCGGAGTGGAGGACGGCCTCACCCTCGAGCCCGCATCCGCGCAACACGGCGAGGACGACCTCCATCAGCCGCCTGCCGGACTCTTCGAGCGCGGGATGTTGCAGCGGGGCCGGGGGCATGGCCGCGTAGCGCGCCGGATGGTCCACGGCGTAGCGACGCCACACCCGCATCAGGGCCGTGACGGCTTCGGGGCCGCTGCGGCCCATCACGGCGGCGCCCACCAGTTCCGTCATCTCCTCCATGACCCGGCGCGCGATCAGCGTGCGCAACTCCTCGATGTTGCGCACGTGCTTGTAGAGGGACGGCGTGGCCACGCCGGTGCGGGTGGCGACCGCGGACAGCGTGAGAGCCTCCGGTCCCTGTTCGTCGACGATGGCGAGTGCGGCGTCGACGACGGCGGCGGGGGACAGGCCCGCTCTAGGCACTGACGGTCTCCAGGAGGAACTCGCGGATCGCCTCGGCGGTGGCCCTGGGCATGTCCTGGTAAGGGTAGTGTCCCGACCCCTCGATCATCGCCAGCCGGGCGACCGGGGCCATCAGGTCGACCGCCATGCGGGCCTCCTCCTCCGGGTCGGGGAAGTCGGGGTCCCGGCTGCCCATCATGATCAGCACCGGGCGGCACACGTCTCCGGCGCGCTCGGTCCAGCGGACCTCCGTCGGCTCGATGACTCCGCGGGTCGCCGCCATCCTCCCGGGCTCCGCGAGCACGGTCCTGAGGTGGCGCACGTGGTCGCCGAGGTCCGCCGGCTTCACGTTCGGGAACAGCGTCCTGTAGTAGACCCCCCACAGCCGCGGGCTGCGCAGGACGAGGCCCTGGGCCGCCCTCAGGAAGAAGTTGAGCTGCGCGTCGCGGACGAACGGGCTGATCAGCACCGCGCCCGCCACGTCGCCGGGGGAGTCGGCCGCGGCCCAGGTCACCGCCGCCGTGCTGGAGGAGCTGCCGACCAGTACGGCCGGGCCGCCAAGGTGGCGCACCAGGGCGAGCAGGTCGCCCGCGACGTGCTCGGGTGCGTAGGACGGCCAGCCGGCGCTCGACTCGCCGTGCCCGCGCACGTCGACGACGGCCACCCGGTACCCCGCCTCGGTCAGGAGCGGTGTCAGGTGCCGGTAGGCGGCCCGGGTGTCGCCCATGCCGTGCGCGCACACCACGAGAGGCCCGTCCTGAGGCCCGTCGACGCTGTAGGCGAGCCGCCCTCCGGGCAGGTGCAGGAACTTCGTTTCGCTAATGCTCATAGCCAAAAAGCTAAGGTACTTAGCCATACGGTGTCAACCGCCAGATCAATACCGGTTTTTGACGTCTTGGGAGTCGGGCCGTATGCACGGTGCTCAGTAGCGTTTCGTGATGTGGCGGCCATGGACAGGTTGCGCTCGTGGTTCCTTGAGGGACTCCAGCACGCCGACCTGAAGGCCGTGGGGCCGCACGGCCCCGAGGAGCCGCACGCGCGGCACCGGTGGTGGCAGGTGATGTGCCTGACCGGCGTCGACTACTTCTCGACGCTGGGCTATCAGCCGGGCATCGCCGCGCTCGCGGCGGGCGCGCTGTCCCCGATCGCCACACTCTTCCTCGTGCTCCTGACCCTGCTGGGCGCTCTGCCGGTCTATCGGCGGGTGGCCGTGGAGAGCCCGTACGGCCAGGGGTCGATCGCGATGCTGGAGCGCCTGGCCCCCAAGTGGTGGGGCAAGGTGTTCGTGCTGGTCCTGCTCGGGTTCGCCGCGACGGACTTCGTCATCACGATGACCCTGTCGGCGGCCGACGCCACCGCGCACATCCTGGAGAATCCGTTCGCGCCGCGGGTCGTGGAGGGGCACCAGGTCGCGGTGACGCTCGGCCTGCTTGCGTTACTGGGCGCGGTGTTCCTGATCGGGTTCAGGGAGGCCATCGGCATCGCGGTGGTGCTGGTCGGCGTCTATCTGGCGCTCAACGCGGTGGTCGTCGCGGTCGCCCTGCTCCACATCGCCGAGAACCCGTCGGTCGTCCTCGACTGGCGGCGGCTGTTGCTGACCGAGCACGGCAGCCCGCTCGCGATGATCGGGGTCTCCCTGCTGGTGATGCCGAAACTCGCCCTCGGACTGTCCGGGTTCGAGACGGGCGTGGCCGTGATGCCGCTGGTCAAGGGTGATCTGGATCGCCGGATCCGGGGGACGAAGCGGCTCCTGACGACCGCCGCCCTGATCATGAGCGTCTTCCTGATCCTCAGCAGCTTCGCGACGAGCGTGCTGATTCCGGAGGAGGAGTTCCGCAAAGGCGGGAGCGCCAACGGCCGTGCCCTGGCCTATCTCGCCCACGAGTACCTGGGCGACTACTTCGGGACGCTCTACGACGTCAGCACGATCGCGATCCTGTGGTTCGCCGGGGCGTCGGCGATGGCGGGCCTGATCAACCTGGTGCCCCGCTACCTGCCCCGGTACGGCATGGCCCCCGACTGGACCCGGGCCGTCCGGCCTCTGGTCCTGGTGTTCACCGTGATCGCGTTCGCGATCACGATCCTCTTCCGCGCCGACGTCGACGCCCAGGGAGGCGCGTACGCCACGGGCGTGCTCGTGCTGATCCTCTCCGCGGCCGTCGCGGTCACCCTCTCGGCCCGCAGGCAGGGCCACCGCAGGCTCGCGGGCCTGTTCGTCGTGGTCGACGTCGTGCTCGCGTACACGCTGGTGGCCAACGTGATCGAACGGCCGGACGGCGTGAAGATCGCGTCCTTCTTCATCGTGGCGATCATCGTGACCTCGCTCATCTCGCGGGTGACGCGGTCGATCGAGCTGCGGGTCACCCACGTGCGGCTCGATCCGGTCGCCGAGGACTTCGTCAACGAGGCGGCCGGCGGGATCCACCTCATCGCCAACGAGCCCGGCGCCCGCGACCAGGCCGAGTACAACGAGAAGCTGCGTGAGCAGTGGCTGACCCATCGCCTGCGCAGCGAGGAACCGATCATGTTCGTCGAGGTGACCGTGCCGGACGCCTCGGAGTTCGAGGCCGAGGTGCGGGTTTGCGGCGAGGACCGGTGGGGTCATCGCGTGCTGCGCATGGAGAGCCCGACGGTGCCCAGCGCACTGGCCGCCCTCCTGCTCTACCTGCGCGACCGCACGGGACAGGTGCCGGACATCTACTTCCACTGGGCCGAGGGCAACCCGGTCGTCGCCATGATCCGCTACGTGCTGTTCGGCGGCGGAGACGTCCCAGCGCTGACCCGTGAGGTGCTGCGCAAGGCCGAGCCCGATGTCGCCTGCCGGCCACACGTGCATGTCGGTTAGCCACTCCATGCTCCCTCCCGTCGTTTTCGACGACCCGAACTGGTGGACCATCTGTGCTTCTCCGCCGTGGCCGAACGCCCATCTGGTCGGAGGTCTCACGGTCGGGGCGATGAGGGGCTGACCCCAAGACCTTGACGCGGCCTTGGCCCTATGGCGTCCGCCGCCGTGTTTACCCTGGCCATAGAGGCACGGGATCTTGTCACGGGGAGGCCTCATGGTCGGCATGTCATCTGTGGCCCTGCTCGCCGTACTGGGGACGACGATCGCCCTGCCCACCGCCGAGACGCCGCCGCCTTCGCCGGCGGGCTCGAGGGTGAGCGCAGTGATCAAGGACGTGCGCGGCCAGTCCGTCGGGACGCTCCAGATCGAGGACAACGGGAGCGGCAAATCCCTCGTGACCATCGCGGTCGCCGGCCTGTCTCCGGGCTTCCACGGGTTGCACATCCACAGCAGGGGCGTCTGCGACCCCAAGTCGATCGATCCCGCCACGGGCAGCCCGTTCTTCAACTCGGGGCCGCATCTGGGCGAGGGCGACCATCCGAATCACACGGGCGACCTGCCGAATCTCCTGGTGGGAGAGGACGGGATCGCCGGTGCGAGCTACGTGACGAACCGCTTCGTCGTCAGGCAGTTGCTCACCCGGCAGGGCACCGCGGTCGTCATCCACTCGAAGCCGGACAACATGGCCAACATCCCCGCCCGATACCGGTCCGACGGGAAGACGGGCGCGGACGCCGAGACGCTGAAGGCGGGAGACTCCGGCACCCGGATCGCCTGCGGCGTCATCGGGAGCCGATAGCCCGAGAAGGGGTTTCCCGCCCCCGGCTGGTGGGAGGCCGGGGGCGGGAAACGCGGGGCGGATGGTCTGGAGGCCTACTTCTTGAGGTAGCGGGACGAGGCCCAGCCGGGCAGCCCGCCGGAGGTCGTCACGGCGACCCAGCCGCGCCACGCGCTGCAGGCGCCGGCGAAGCGACCGTCGGTCTCGTCGAGCGTTCCGATCTGCTCGTAGGTGAGGCCCGGCCCCTTCCTCACCTGGAGGTGACCGCCCCTGCGCACGTTGGCGACCCGGTAGCTGCAGGAGAGCGCGGGACGCCGTACGAGTGAGGGGTGAGGCGTGGGGATCCGGTACAGGTAGCCGGCGGAGGCCCAGCCGAGCTTGCCGGAGGAGGACGTCAGCGCCACCCAGCCGTGAGAGACGCCGCATGCTCCGACGAAGCGGCCGTCGGCCACCGTGAGCTCGCCGACGGGCCGGTAGCGCAGCCCCGGCCCCTGTCTGACGTTGAGGAAGCTCGACGGGCGGACCTTGACCACCTGGTACATGCACGACATGGGCGGCCGGTACGGCTCGTGCACCGGCTTGACGACGGGCGCGGCGGCCGGTTCGTCGATGGGCTTGCCGGCGCCCAGGGCGGGCGCGGAGGCGATCACGAGCACTCCCGCGGTGGCGCACACGGTCAGGGCGGGGATGATCCCCTTGACGATTGCCACGGTGGCTCCCTTCGGACGCGTTGTCACTCTCGGTTGTTACCAGTTACTCTCTGTTTACAACGCCAGGACGTCTACGCGGGATTTCTTTACCGTTAAATGGCGAGCGAGCTGCGAAATGTCCTCGATGGTCACTGTTCTCGATGGCTCTTTTCTTTGCGGGTCGTGGCGTTTCCCGGGACCGCACCCGGGGGGATCCAGACAGCGGGCGATGCCCAAGGGGCGGTCAAGAAGATCTCCACGGGGGGGCCGCCGCGTATTCGAGGAGTGGTTGCGACATGCCCTCAGCCGACTGGACCCGGGCCGTGGCGACGATGGTGCCCCCGGTGTCGGAGCGGACTTGGACGGCTGTGCTCCTGGTCGGGGTCTCCACCGTCGCCGGGGCCTGGCTCGCGCGGCGCAACTCCAGGCGGTTGACCGCATGGCTGGCGATCACGTCGGCGTTGATGCTGGTCACGGCCCTCGCCGATCTGCTGCCCGATGCCTGGAGCGACGCGGTCGCCTGCGGCGTCCCCCTGTGGGCCGTGGGACTCGCGGCGGCTTTCGGCTTCCTGATGATCACGCACCACAACCGCAGGTCCTGTGCCTGCGACCTGGAGATCACACAGCCGCGCGCCGCCGAGCACGCCCCCGGGCGGCACCGCCGTGTGCGCGGCGTGGTCGGCGCGGCCGTCTTCGGCGGACTCGAGACCGCTGCGGCGCTCACTCTGCACCGCGCGATCGAGGGCGCCACGCTGGCGTTGAACGCCACCCTCATCGTGGTGATCGCGCTGATGGTCCATTCGGCCAGCGAGGGGCTGGCCCTGGCCGCGCTGCTCGACGTGGGCGGGCAGCGCCTCACCCCGTGGCTGGTCGTGGCCTGTGTGAGCCCTGCCGTCGGAGTGCTCGCCGCGACCCTGAGTCCGCTTCCCGGCCAGGTGGTGCCGATCCTGCTGGGCATGGTGACGGGAGTCGCGGTGCGGACGGCCATCGCCGGCATGCACCACGCCGCCAGCAGGCACGAGCGGGCGATCGTGTCCAAACGCCACCTGGACGTCGCCGCGGCCATCGTCGTGACCGGCGGCGTCGTCCTCGTCGGCGCGTACGGCGTGCGCACGCATCGTGAACACGACGATCACGCGGCGGCGAGCGCCTCGGGCACGCCGACGGCCGCCCCCACCTCCACCCCCGCGGCCACGGCGTCTCCGATGACCCGTGCGGACCTCGGCACGGCTGTGGCGTCCGGCCGGATGAGCCTCGCCGACGTGCTCCGCGACGACGGCGGCGTGGCGGGACGGGTCGGAGTCCTGTGGGTCCTGCGGCACCTGCCCGACTACGGCTCGGCTCGGGCCGCCGCCCTGCTGGCCGCCGCCGGCGTCGACCGCAGGAGCCAGGTCGACGACCTCGACTCCCGCGAGCGCAGCGCGCTGATCAAGGCGTTCCCCCGCTCGACGACGGTCCCCGGGCGCCGTCCCTAGTGGGCCGTCGGACCGGACCTAGCCGCCGTGGGCGCCGTGGAACGGCGTCGTGACGCCCTCGTACGCCAGGTGAAGCGCCATGCCTTGGTCGGCGTGGATGAGGTTGTGGCAGTGGTTCATCCACAGGCCGGGATTGGTGGCGCGGAAGGCGACCGTCCAGACCTCGCCGGGCTGGAGGTCGAAGGTGTCCAGCCACAACGGGCTGCCGGTAGGGGCCCGCCCGTCGCGCGAGAGCACCAGGACGCGGTGCCCGTGCAGGTGCCACGGGTGGATGTCGCGGCTCCGGTTGACCACGGTGAGCAGCACGAGGTCCCCCTGCGACACCATCTCGGTCGGGATCGAAGGGAACGCGTGGCCGTTGACCGTGTACGCGTACATCGGCCGGCCTCCGGCCAGGGAGAGGCCGCGGTCGAGCACGAGGGTGAATCGGCGGTCGAACCTGTCCGCCGAGGTTATCGGCGTCGCGGCCGGTGTGCCGTACGTCGTGAGGTCCAGGTCGGGCCAGGCCTTCGTGTCCTCCTCCGCCGCCGAGGCGGAGGCCTGCCGCGTGAGCCGTACGGACGGGGTGCGGTCGTCGGTGTTCAGCACGACGTCGCGGCCGGCGGGCATGGTGAAGGCCAGGTCGTACCGGCCGCCAGCGGGCAGGCGCAGAGCCGTCCGGTCGAGCTCGCCCGGGCCGTTCAGGTCGGTGCCGTCGACGGCGACCAGCCGGTACGGCGTGCCGGAGAGGGCGAACCGGTGCGGAGTGTTGTCGGTGTTGACGAGGCGGAGCCGTACCGGTGTGCCAGGAGACACACGCTGGTCGATGGGTTGGTCGTGGTCGCCGACGACCGTTTTGCCGCCGAACGTGTGGACGGGGAGGGTCAGATCGACGCCCGCCGAGGGCGGCCCGACGATCAGCGTGCCGTACAGGCCCATCCTGACGCCGAGGTCGGAGACCTCGTGGGTGTGGTACCAGAAGGTCCCGGGCCGGTCGGCGAGGAAACGGTAGACGAACTCCTGCCCGGGCAGGACCGCCTCCTGGGTGAGTCCCGGCACGCCGTCCTCACCGGAGGGGACGTCGTAGCCGTGCCAGTGCAGCGTCACCCCCGACCTGATGTCGGTGTTGCGCAGCCGTACCTCGACGAGATCCCCCACGTTCGCCGTGATCGGCGGACCGGGGACCCGCCCGTTGAAGGTCCACGCGGCGACCTTCTGTCCGGACGACAACGTGATCGTGGCGGTGCCCGCGGAGAGGGTGTAGCGGCGGACGGCGCCGCCCGTCGCGGGTGCGTCCGGCCCGCGTAACGAGGTCACCGGCCGGCCCACCGGGGTCACAGGGGAACCGGCGGCCATCGCGAGGTGACCCATGCCGCTGTGGCTGAGGGCGACTTCGCGGCCGTCGTCCATCTCGGGGGAGGGGAAGAAGGCGAGGCCTGTTCCGGCCAGACCGGTCACGAGCGTGATCGCGATGGCCACCCGTGGCGACCGGCCGGGACCCGCGACGATCCGCCAGGTGATCAGCATGGCGCCCGCGACCGCGGCCACGGTGACGAGGGCGGTGCTCAGGGTCGCGGGGTAGCCGATCAGCAGGGTCCCGGCCAGGCCGCCCGCCGCCGCGTATCCCGCGCCCAGCAGCGACACGACGACGGCGGGCGACACGGCCGCGCCGTCGCCGGACGGAGAGCGGGCCGCTCTGACCAGCCGGGGCCCGGCCAGAGCGGTCGCGGCCACTCCCGTGACGAGAAGCAGCGGCAGGGCGACCGTGACCTTCTCCTGCGCGAACCACCAGCCGGCACTGGCGAGCCCGAACACGACGCCCGTGCGAGCCAGCGAGGCGAGCACCGCCGCCGCGAGGAGGGCGAGCGCCGTCCTGAGGCGGTGGGACGCGGCCGCCACGCCGGCTCCCAGCCAGGTCGCCGCGGCCAGCACCGCGGCGAGCAGGTCGAGCGTCATGAGCAGGGCGGTGGTCATGACGCGTGCGCCGCCGTGCTCTTCGCGTCGTCAGCGGGCGCGCCCATGGCGAGCCGCCGGGCCTGGCGGAACACCATGACCGAGACCATCGCGATCGCCATGCCGTTGATCGCGTGCAACCCGAGGATCGCGAGCGAGGCCGGTGTGGTGTTGCCCGAACTGTCGTTCAGGGCGTTGCCCAGCGCGATGATCAGAACCTGAACGATGATCAGCCCGAGCGGCAGGATGGTGAGCCCGATCGTTCGGCCGGGCGCCTTGGAGAGCGCGGCGGCCACGGTGGCCAGCAACGAGAGGATTGGAATGATCATCATGCCGTTCATGCTGTGCAGTGCGAACGAGCCGTCCTCCTGCGGTTTGTCGAACGCACCGACTGCCGCGAAGTACCACTGCAACATCACGGCGGCCAGCATCAGGCCGGCCAGCCCGAGATAGACCCTGCGCACGGCGTGCTCCCTTCAAAGTGGACCGACAGTGGCGATGGTGTCCCGGCATGGGTCGCCCCGTCGTCCGCCGCCCGGCGACTAATCGCCTACGGCCCAAGGAGTACGCACTCCCCTCCAGCTACTACCGCTCCAGTAGTCCGGGCATCCCCGGCATGTGACCGAACCTGTGCATGATCACGGCGGGGGGGTGGGGGAGGAGGTGAGGGCTTCGTCGAGGGTGGGGTAGATGGGCAGGCGCCCGGAGAGGCCCAGGATGTGGAACAGGCGCTGGATGTTGGGCAGCAGCCCGCAGACGACCACCCGGTCGCCGCGGCCGAGCCGGGTATACGCGTCGAGGATGACGCGGAGCCCCGCGCTGTCGAGGAATCGGAGTTCGGTGAGGTCGAAGACCAGCCGTGTCACCGGGCGGTCGAGGAGCTCGTCCACCTGGGCGCGGAACGCGGGCTCGGTGATGATGTCGATCTCCCCGCTGACGGAGACGACCGTGAACGGAGGTCGCGTCTCGACGGTCACGCGGAAGTCGCTCATATACATCTCCGCAGCAGGCAGGAATTTCAGGCGGTGCGTCGAACGTAGTAGCTACCACATCCAGATCACAGCCGATCAACGCGGACACGGCCGAGCACCGTCGCGGTTCTCTATCGATACTGGAACAGTTCTTTTACTTGAATCAATCCAGTTTACTGTTACAATCGGTAGGTATCCGTTGACTAGTGTCCGGCATTCGAGCAGCTGAGAACACCTGGCGTCTATGGTGGCCAGTGTGGGGACGGGTCGAACCCGCCGAACCCCTCCGATTCCGGAGGGTGCGAGCGAGGACCCTTGCTTCCCGTGACACAGATGCGATGAGGCCGTCGAGGTCGACGGCATTCTCGGCCGCCCAACATCACAACGTCCTCCAAGGACGTAGGGCGCGAGGTATCCGAATACAGTATGCAATAAGCCTGGGAGGAGATACGGTGCCCGGCAGGCCCCGAGCAGCGACGGTCACGCGAGGACTTCTGGCACGTCTGCGTCCACAGTCCATCCGCAGTCGCATCACGGCGCTGGTCACCCTTGTCGCCCTCCTGCTGCTGATACCGACCGGGCTCGCCGAGGGCGCGGTCGGACGGCAGGCCATCACGAACGGCATGTGGCTGGCGGTCCGGCATCAGGCCGGCCTCACCGCCGCGGCCGCCCGCCTCGGGCGGCTGAGCGATCCGTTGCGGCCGACCGTCAAGGGCGTCAGCCTCGTCCAGGTGGTGAAGCCGGGCCATCAGGTCGTCGACGCGTCCAGAGCCGCGCAGGGCCTTCCGGCTCTGACCTCGGTCTGGCCGACCGCGACCAATCCCGAGCGGGATGTGGAGACCTGCTCGTCCGCGGCTCACCTGGGCTGCCTCCGGCTCTCCGCGCTCCGCGTCGGTCCCACGGCGGACTCACCGGTGGTCTACGCGGGCAGGCCGTCGGCCAGCCTGAACTCGACCGAGGTGTTCGGCCGGTTCTTCGGCCTCCAGGACGGCGTCCTGATCATCCTGGCGGCCTGGGCGACCTGGGTGATCACAGGGCGCACGCTCAAGCCGGTGGACGCCATCCGGACCGATCTCGCCGCCATCAACGGCGACGACCTGAGCGCCAGGGTGCCCGAGCCGCCAGGTCAGGACGAGATCACGCGGCTCGCGCGAACCGTGAACGGCACGCTGGGCCGGATTGAGGACGCCAAACGGATCACCGACCGGGCGCTCGGCCAGCAGCGGCAGTTCGTCGCCGACGCCTCCCACGAGTTGCGGACCCCGCTCGCGGGCCTGCGTGCGGAGCTCGAAGAGGCCCAACTCCACCCTGCTGAGACCGATCTGCCTGATCTGCTCGATCACACCCTTTACGACGTGGACAGGCTGGAGTCGATCATCACCGACCTGCTCCTGCTGGCCCGGGTGGGGACGAACGGAAAGACCGAACGGACGCGGGTGGATCTGTCGGAACTCGTCCGGAACGAGGTCGGCCGGCGCCTCGACCGACTGCCGGTCCGCCTGCGCGTCGAGCCGGGGGTGACCGTGAACGCGGTCCGGCAGCAGCTCGTCCGCGTGCTGGCGAACCTGGTCGACAACGCCCAGCGGCACGGGCAGCACGGCGTGGAGGTCCATCTGAGGCGTGACGGCGGTTACGCCGAGTTGTCCGTGACCGACGACGGGCCGGGGATCATGGAGTGTGACCGCGAGCGGATCTTCGAGCGGTTCACCCGGCTGGACAGCGCGCGCAGCCGGAACCACGGCGGCACCGGCCTCGGGCTGGCCATCGCGCGCGACATCGCCCACGCTCACGACGGCAGCCTGGTGGCGGCCGAGTCACCGGTGGGCGGTGCCAGGTTCGTCTTCAGGATTCCCGCCCGCGAAGACTGACCCGCGACCGTCACCTTGCGACGACCAGCCCGGGTGGAGGCTCGTTCACCGGCGTCGGAATGATCACCTCCATGGTCGTTCCGCTGCCCGGCGGGCTCGTGATGTCCATGGTGCCGCTGAGCACCTCGACGCGGTCGCGCAGGCCGATGAGCCCCGAGCCGCGGGCGGGGTCGGCACCGCCGATCCCGTCGTCGCGGACGGACAGGCGGAGGCGGTACTCATCGATCGTGAGATCGACGTGCACGATCGAGGCCCTGGAGTGCTTGGCCACGTTCGTCAGCGCCTCCGAGACGATGTAGTAGGCGGTCACCTCGATGCACTCGGCCAGGCGCCGGGGGGCGTTCACGTTCAGTTCGACCGGTACGGCGGAGCGCCGCGCGAGGGTGCGCAGCGCGGGGGCGAGTCCGCCTCTGGACATGATCACTGGACGCAGGCCACGCGACAGCTCCTGAAGATCCTCGACGACACCGGAAAGCTCCTCGGACGCGCCTGCCAGCTGCTCCTTGAGGTCCGTCATATCCGGCGAGGCGGCGGCCTCCGCCGCACGCAGCCGTAGTCCGAGAGAGATGAGACGCTGCTGCGTCCCGTCGTGCAGATCACGCTCGATCCTGCGGCGGGTCTCGTCGGAGGCCGCCACCACGCGGGCGCGCGAGGCGGTGAGCTGCTGGCGCATCTGGGCGTTCGCGATGGCGGTGGCGATGAGTTCGGTGAACTCGAGCATGTGCGCTTCCACGCTGGACGGGAGATCGGGGTCGACGGACAGGGCGACCGTCGCGCCCCACAGCCGCCCCTCGACGACGATCGGTATGCCGATCCCCGAATTGATCCCCTGCTGCCTGACCTGGGCACAGAGACCGCCGGGAGCGGTGGCGTAGTCCGTCATCCGGGCCAGTCGCCGGGTCCGGTAGACCATGCTGGCCACACTCGGTTCGTCGACGGGCCAGCTTGTCCCGCTAGGGACCAGGTATCCGGGGCCGCGAGCGCTCCACGTGCCCACCACGTGGATCCTCCCGTCGGGGTCGAACCGGGTTATCGCCGTGTTCTCGACCTTCAGGACCCTGCCCATCTCGTCGGCGACGGCTCCGAAGAGCTCCTCGGGAGCAACGCGGTGGGCGACCAGCGTCGCGACGCGGCGCAGCGCGGCCTGCTCGTCGGCGACCCGCCGGAGCTCGTCGTGGCTGGTCTTCAGGGCCTTCGCGATGGTCTCGCGGTCCAGTGCCGCCCGCAGCAGCGCGTCGAGCGAACGCGGGAGGCCGTCGCGAACACGCTGGACCTCCGGCTCGGGAAGACTCGCCGGGACCGCCACTCTGCCGAGCGGATCGCCGTGATCGCTGAGTTCCGCGACGGTACGCAGACGATCGTCTCTGGACGGCTCCAGCTCGATCATGAGACCTGGAGCTTCCAGGTCGGCGGCGAGCCGCTCGGAGGCGGCGCGCAGGGCCGCGGGGAAGTCTTCGGCGTTCAGCAGGACGCGGGCCAGCTCCGCCGCCAGGGCGGCCTCCTGGCGGCGCCTTTCGGCTTCGACGGCCGCGGCGCGGGCCAGAGCCGCGAAGCATCCGGACAACACCGCGACGACGAGGAAGACGCTGAGGGCCACCCACTCGGGACCGGTGGCGAACTTCACGACGTGGAAGTAGCCGAAGGCGAGTGCGCTGGCCAGAGCGGTCAGCGTACCGAGCGCCCACCCCCATACGACCGAGACCGCGAGAACACCCGGCAAGTAAACTAGCCCCAGGGAACTCGGCGGTGCGATCTTCGTCAGTGGATAAGCGACAAGGGTCTCCACCGCGACCAGCAATGCGCCCGTCAGTATCCCCGGCATGAGGGGTGGGCGCGCCGGGCGTAGCAACGACGACAACAGTCGTGCGCGCACAGTTACTGAATATACCCGGGCTCCGCCCGGGGGAGATCGGGCGGCCATCCGCTCCGGTGCCGACCTCGATCACCCTCGTGGCGCCGCCCGATGAGGGGTGGCGCAGACCGGTGCGAGACGACGAAGTGGTGGAGCCTACCCGGACGCGGATCGCGCTGGCGGACGACGACGTGCTGCTCCGCGAGGGGCTGGTGAGCCTCCTGGAAAGGTCGGGGTTCGAGGTCGTCGGCCAGGCGGGCGACGGTCCCGAGCTGATCGAGATCGTCGGCAAGCACGACCCCGATTTGGTCATCGTCGACATCCGGATGCCGCCGGGCCACTCGACCGAGGGGCTCGAGGCGGCCAAGACGATCAGGGAGGAGTTCCCGCGGACGGGCATCCTCCTGCTGTCGGCGCACGTCGAGGTGGAGCAGGCGATGGAGTTGCTCGCCGCCGGCCACCGGATCGGCTACCTCCTCAAGAGCCGGGTGACGGCGATCACGGACTTCATCGAGACGATCCAGCGGATCGTCGCCGGCGGCTCGGTCGTCGATCCCCTGCTGGTCCGCGAGCTCTTCGCGGCGCGGCACAGGAACGACCCGCTGGAGCTGCTCACCGAACGTGAGCGCGAGGTGCTCGCTCTGATGGCCGAAGGGCGTTCGAACGCCGGCATCGCCCACAGGCTGTGGATCACCGAGGGCACCGTCGAGAAACACGTGCGCAGCATCATGGCGAGGATGCAGCTGCCGGAGACGCCGGACGACCACCGCCGGGTGCTCGCGGTGATCACCTTCCTCGATTCCCGCTAGGCCCCGGGTGACGCTTGCCGCGGGCTTTCCAGGGCCCGTTGTGCCGGTCTCCGTCGGGTGACTCCCCGTCCGGGGGCAGTTCGGCGGCCCGGACGATCTCTTTGATCGCCCTGCCCGACAACCGCGCCTTGGGCAGGAAGGCGATCGCCGGACTCGCCGTGATGACGTCCACCAGGTCCCCCTCGGCGTAGGTGGAGATCAGGATGACCTTGGACGGTTCCGCGCATCCACCTTCGGTCAGGTCTCTGGCGAGATCCAGGCCGCAGTCCTCACCGAGGCTGATGTCGACCAGCGAGACGTCCGGGCGGAGTGCCGCCGCCTGCCTGATGGCGTCGGCCCGGGTCGACGCCACGCCGACGACCTCGATCCCCTCGCGACCCAGCACATCGCACGCGACCTCGAGGAAGTGGTCGTTGTCGTCGACGATCAGGCAGCGCAGGGCCATGAATCCAGGATCCCCGTATGGGACCGCCCGGGCATTGCAGCTAACGGTAATGCCACATGTTCCACTGGCGTGCGTGGCGGATGGCGGCTGGCATCGAAGACGGCCGGCCCCCGCGCCCGGCATCGTGGTCGGGGTAAGCCCACTTCATCCCACTTCGAAGCCGGAGGCCCTCATGGCACGGCAGATCCGCGTCCGCAGGCCGCGAAGGCCGGCGCCTGGGCTCGCCCTGGACCTGCGAACCCCGAAGGGCAGGCTCCTGCCGTACTGATCGTCACCCGGCCGCGTCGGGATCAGAGATGTCCAGCGGCCGTTCGAAGAAGGTCTCCAGCACGACGATGGTCTGGGTGCCGGTGACGCCTTCGACGTCGAAGACGCGGCGCAGTACTCCCTGCAGGTGCTCCGGGGTCGAGGCGCGGATCTTGACCAGGAGCGACGCGGACCCGGCGATGATGTGGGCCTCCTGGATCTCGGGGATGGCCGCGAGGGCGTCGCGGGTCGGCGGGTCGCCCATCCACACGTTGGCCTGCAGCATGACGAACGCGAGCACGCCCCGGTCGACGGCGGCCGGATCGACGTCGACGGCTGTGCGCCGGATGACCCCGCGTTCGCGCAGCTTGCGTACCCGCTCGTGGGCCGATCCCGCCGACAACCCCACCGCCTTGCCGAGGTCCGCGTACGCCTGCGTGGCGTCGGCCTGCAACGCCGCCAGCAGTGCCCGGTCTATGCCGTCCATCGCACCCCAACTCTTAGAACGTGAGCTAGCCGTATAAGTGATTGACCATACTACATTTGGCAATGTTAGCTTTGCGTCGAACGGTAATCGGATCACGATGAGGAGCTCGCGATGGCTGACACCATCCCCGCCCGGTTCCAGATGCTCGACGAACGCTTCAGGTACATCGACGGCGACTTCGTCCTCGAACGGCTGCACACCGGCTCGCGCAAGACCGAGGGCCCGGCGTACTTCCCGGCCGGGCGCTATCTGGTGTGGAGCGACATCCCCAACGACCGGCTCCTTCGCTGGGACGAGACCACGGGCGCCGTCGGGGTCTTCCGCCACGGCTCCGGTCACGCCAACGGCAACACCGTCGACCGGCAGGGCCGGCTCATCACCTGTGAGCAGGGCAACCGGCGGGTCACCCGCACCGAACACGACGGCGCGGTCACCGTGCTGGCCGACCGGTATCAGGGCAGGCGGCTCAACAGCCCCAACGACGTGGTCGTCCGCGCCGACGGCACGATCTGGTTCACCGACCCGAGCTACGGCATCTTCAGCGACTACGAGGGCGACAAGGGCGACAGCGAGTTCGGCGGCGCCTGCTACGTGTTCCGCCTGGACCCGGCCAGCGGTGACCTGCGCGTGGTCGCCGACGACTTCTGCCGGCCCAACGGCCTGGCCTTCGCACCCGACGAGCAGCGGCTTTACATCGCCGACACCCGGCAGGAACCCAGCCACATCCGCGCCTTCGACGTCACCGCCGAGGGCGACCTGGCCGGCGGGAAGATCTTCGCCGAATGCGACAACGGACGCTTCGACGGTCTCCGGGTGGACGACGCCGGACGGGTCTGGGCCGCCGCCTGGGACGGCGTGCACTGCTTCGACACGGACGGCACGCTCATCGGCAAGCTCCTGCTGCCCGAATCGGTCGCGAACCTCACTTTCGGCGGTCCCAGGCGCAACGACCTCTTCATCACCGCGGGGACCGGCGTCTACACGCTTCGGGTCACCGTCAACGGCGCCCGCTACCCCCAGCCGGCCGGAATCGAGCGGTCATGAACGACGGTCGAGGAGGTCGTCTCACAGGCGATCCTCGACCGGTATCAGGCGACCGCTCACAAACGCCGGGTGCCGACGCCCCCGGCATGCGAAGTTAGGCCGGTCCCGCCTCGCTCCCGTCCGGCACGCCCTGGGCGGGCAGGGGGATGCGCAGGGAAACGGTCCCGCGCAGGTCGAGCCACGCGCTCTCGGGCCCGCGGACGAGGCGGAGCACGACCTCGTCGCAGCCGGGGCAGCGCGCCACCAGCCCCGGGGCATGGCCGTACACCCGGAGCGAGGCGACCGGCCCGGTGAGGCCGCAGTGGACGCACTGGCCCCCGGCCGCGGTGACGTCGACGGCGAAGATCTCGCGCAGCGGGCCGGCCAGGGCGTTGCCGTCCTGATAGGAGTCCTGAGCGGGTTCGGTCATGTCACCCTCCGGTGGGGCCGAATCGTTCGGTCTTGATCGCACGTGCGTCGTGACCCATGGCGAGCAGGATGTCGGCGGCCGTCTCGACGAAGCCGGTCGGCCCGCAGACGTAGCACGCGGGCGTGAAGTCGGCCGGCCAGCCGCCGGTGTTCAGATCGGCCACGGTGAGCCGGCCGGGCGGGCGGGCCCAGCCGTCGGGGACGACGCGGGTGTAGAGGTAGGTCACGTCCAGGCCCGGGTCCGGCCGGCGCAACTCCCCCGCGTAGTAGCGCTCGCCCGGCTCACGCAGCGAGTAGACGAGCCGGAACGGAGTGCGGCTGCCCGCCTGACGGCGGGCGCGGATCATGGCCATCAGCGGGACGATCCCCGAACCGCCCGCGACCAGCAGCACGGGTGCGGTGCCGTCCGGCCGCCACACGAACCAGCCGCCCACGGGCCCGCGGATCTCGACCTCGTCGCCGACGGCGAGTTCCTCGGACAGGTACGGCGAGACCTCGCCATCGGGCACCCGCTGGATGGTCAGCTCGACCCGTTCACCGTCTGCGGGAGCGGCGATGGAGTAGCTGCGCTGGGTGCTGTAGCCGTCCTCGGCGGTCAGCCGTATGTCCACGTGCTGGCCCGCCAGATGCCCGGGCCAGTCGGGAATCTGGAACACCAGGGTGCGCGCACTCGGGGTCTCGTCACGAATCTCGACCAGCCTGGCGATGCGCCAGACCAGTCTGCGGCCGTTCAATCTCCCTGGTAGCGCTGCTCGCGCCACGGGTCGCCGTAGTTGTGGTAGCCGGCCGTCTCCCAGAATCCGGGCCAGTCCTCGTTCAGGAGCCGGATGCCCTGAACCCATTTGGCGGACTTCCACAGGTAGAGGTGGGGGACCAGGAGCCGGGCCGGGCCGCCGTGCGCGGCGGCCAACTCCTCCCCGTCGAACTCGTAGACGATCCAGGCCTTGCCGTCGAGCAGGTCCTCGACCGGGAGGTTCGTCGTGTAGCCGCCGTAGGAGTACACGAGGGCGTACTCGGCGCTCGACTCGACGTCGGCGAACAGGGTGTCCAGGGACACCCCCTTCCAGGCGGTGCCGAGCTTCGACCACTTGGTGACGCAGTGCAGGTCGACCGTGGGGGTCTCGCTGGGGAGGGCCATCAGCTCCCGCCACGACCAGCGATGTGTCCGCCCGTCCTCGGTGTCGATGGCGAACTCCCAGCGGTCCAGCGGAACCCTCGGAGTCGGCCCGGCCGACAGGACCGGAAAGTCGTGGACCAGGTATTGGCCTGGTGGCAGCTTCACGCCCTCATCTCTGGGCCGGCCGTGAAAACCGCGCGAAATGAACCCCATTTGTACCTCCAGGCGCCAGATTAGCGAAAGGCCGGAAAAGGGAGGGGACCCGGCGTGGAGATTCACGCCGGATCCCCGTAGCCGACTCGGCTCAGAAGACCGGGACGCCCTCGCGCACGAGCTTCCAGTTGGCCTCGGCGAAGGTGGCGGGGTCGATGGTGCCGGACGCGGTGGCGTACTCGATCAGCGCCTGGCGGATCTCCACCTGGGCGTTGTAGACCACGGGCGCCGTGGTCACGCCGGGGAAGCCGCCGCCGCCCGACTGCCGGTAGTTGTTGATCGCCACGACGAACTGCCGGTCGGCGGCGACCGGCTGCCCCTGGTAGGACAGGCCCACGATCCGCTGCCCCACCGGCTTGGAGATGTCGATGTCGTACGTCACGCCGGACAGCTGGTCGTAGTTGTAGTCAGGGGTGCCGCCGGCGTTGGTGAGGTTCCTGAGGTCGATCGGCGCACCCGGGGCGACCTGATTGAAATACCTGGCGGAGTACTCCAGGTAGTCCTTGATCTGGGCGCCCGTCAGCTTGATCCCGAGCAGGGTGTTGTCGTAGACGTACAGGCCGGCCATGTCGCGCACGCTCACCGGTCCCGCGGGGAAGACCGCGCTGCGGCTGAACGGCGCGGCGATCGACAACACCGGCAGGGACGCGTCGGGCGTGCCCGCGACGGCCTTGCTGACCAGGTCGGTCTGGACCTTCTGGATGTAGTCGAGGATCGGGGTGTCCTTGTACGGGGACTCCGCGGCGGACAGCTGCTCCTTCGACTGGGCGATCACCTGGTTGACGTAGGCCACCGTCTTGTCGTGCTGCTCCTTCATGAGCGCGACGATCTTGGGGTCCTCGGCGACCGTGTTGGCGTTCAACGTGGTGGAGGACTTGCCGGAGACGGTCCACCTGCCGCGCTGCTTGGTGAGCGTGAAGTCGACCACCGACAGGCGCTGGCCCCACCGGCCCGGCTCGGTCAGCAGCACCTGCTGCCCGGTGACCTTGTTGGTCACGAACCGCTGCGGCACGTCGTTGTGGGCGTGGCCGAACAGGACGGCGTCGATTCCCGGGACCTGCTCGGCGACCATGGCCGAGGCGTTCTCCACGGGCAGGTCCGAGCCGTAGGAGGACATGCCGTTGTCGCCGGCGTGCGCGGTGACGAGCACCACGTCGGCGCCCTTGGCGCGGATGACCGGTACCCACTTCTTCGCGGTCGCGACCAGGTCGAGGAACTTCAGCTTGCCCTCGACGTTGCCCTTGTCCCAGATCGCGATGCCCGGGTTGGTGAGGCCCAGGACGCCGACCTTGATCGGCTTTTCGCCCTTGACCTTCATCGTCTTGATGATGAACGGCTGGTACGCCGGGAGACCCGTCCTCGCCGACACCGCGTTGGCCCCGAGCACGGGCGCCTTCATCTGGTCGATCCACTTGGCCAGCAGGGGCAGGCCGTAGTTGAACTCGTGGTTGCCCAGCGTGACGGCGTCGTATCCGATGGCGTTCATCGCCTTGGCCATCGGGTGAGTCTTGCCGGTCTCGGTGACCGGCTCGACCTTCGCGTAGTAGTAGTCGAGCGGGGTGCCCTGGATGGTGTCGCCGGAGTCGAACAACAACGTGTGGTCGGCGCCGCGGTCGGCGCGGATCTGGTTGACCAGGGTGGAGATCTTCGCCAGGCCGACGTCGTTGTGCGCGCTGTCGTCGTACTCGGCGTTCTTGAAGTAATCCCAGTTGACGGCGTTTCCGTGGATGTCGGAGCTGGCCATCACGGTGACCTTCACCGGGTGACCGGAGGACGAGAGGCCGGAAGACGCGGTGGCGGGGACGCTGGGGGCCAGGACGCCGATCGTCGCGACGGCGGCGCCGGCGGCCAGGACCTTGCCGATCTTGGAGGACATTCCTGCGACGCTAACGACGGGATGTCACCGGGGCGTCACAGAGTTCTTAACCGGACATTGAGCTCACATGTCAGGTCGGTCAGGCTGGGGAACGGGCTGGGGAGTCCGAGGCGTCGTAGTCGCTGGATCTCGCCCACTTGGCGAGGAGTTGGAGGGCGCTCCCGGACGGCGAGGCGGGATCGTCGGTGTAGATCAGCAGCATCTGGTCGGCGTCCCCGGGAAGGGTGAGCGCCTGGTAGCCGAGGGTGAACGCGCCGACGGCCGGGTGCTGGTAGCGCTTGGTCCCGGAGATGCGATCGATGACGTGGTGTTCGTCCCAGATCCGCCGGAAGTCTTCGCTGTGCAGGCAGAGCTCCATGGTCAGCTCATGGAGCCGAGGGTCGTGCTGATGCCTGCCGATGGAGAAGCGCAGCATGGCGGTGGCGTCGGCCGCGATGACCTCCCAGTCGAGGTGGAGCGCCCGGGACCGGGGATCCAGGAAGACGAATCTCGCCAGGTTGCGTTCGCGTGGCGACATGGCGTCGAAGCCGGTCATCATGGCGCGGAACATCAGGTTGGCGGCGAGGATGTCCGTACCAAGGCCGATCACGGCGGCCGGGATGTCGCCGCGCTCCAGGGTGTCGAGCAGGATGTGGGTCGCCTGGCGTACGCGTTGAGGGCGGACCTTCCCGCAGCGGGTCGGGATGCAGATGGGGTTGGCGAGATGGAACAGGTGTTTGCGTTCTGTCTCGCCGAGTTGAAGTGCGCGGGCGATGGCGTCGAGCACCACGGGGGAGGCGTTCTTGCTGCGGCCCTGTTCCAGCCGGGTGTAGTAGTCGACGCTGACGCCGGCGAGTTGGGCCAGTTCCTCGCGGCGCAGCCCGGTGACGCGTCTGTGTCCGCGAACGATCAACCCGACGCTTTCGGGGTCGACGCGGGCTCGGCGTGAGCGGAGGAAGTCCCCCAGCTTCACGAGGCGGTTCATGTGTCCAGTATGTGCTTTACGTCACTTTTGGTCGTGGTGAGGGGCATCGCCGGATGTCGCCCACTTGACGAGCAGGGCCAAGGACGAGGCGGACGGTGATCCCCGGGCGGCCGTGCAGACACACAGGAACTGCTCCTGCTCCTCGGGGAGGCGCAGGATCTGGTAAGTCGTCGTTATGTCTCCGGCGATCGGATGATGGAAGCCCTTCGTTCCCGAGGTCCGTTCGTGGACGTGGTGGGCGGCCCACACCCGCCTGAAGTCCTCGTCTTCGAGCAACTCTCCGATCAGCTCGTTGAGTTTCGGCTCGCCGGGATGCCTGCCGACCGCGAAATGGAGAACCGCGGTGAGGTCGGCCGCCACGGTCTCCCAGTCGGCGTACAACTCGCGTGCGCTCGGATCCAGGAAGCAGAACCTCGCCAGGTTCCTGTCCCGGGCCGGTCTGTCGTCCGACCACATCAGCAGGGCACGGTACGGCCGGTTGGCGACCAAGACGTCCAGGCACCGGCTGAGCACGCACGCGGGGACGCCGGCCTGCTCCAGGGTGTCCAGCAACTCGTAGGTGGCGGGCGGCACCCGCTGCCTGGTGCCGGGATGATCGCGGATCGGGTGCAGAAGGGGGCTGGCCAGCGCGAACAGGTGATCACGTTCGGTCTCGTTGAGCCGGAGCGCGCGGGCGATGGCGTCGAGCACCGTAGGGGAGGCGTTCCTGCTGCGGCCCTGTTCCAGCCGGGTGTAGTACTCGACGCTGACGCCGGCGAGTCGCGCCAGCTCCTCACGCCGCAGTCCAGGGACCCGTCGACGGCCATGAGCGACCGTTCCCGCCTCGACGGGCTGGAGGCGGGCTCGGCGTGAGCGGAGGAAGTCCCCCAGCCTCACGAGGCGGTCCATTCGTCCATTATGTGCCCTATGGCACAGTTTGAGGGCTCAGGGTGGCCCTGCTGGTCCGTGTCTGGATAGGGCCTGGTCAAAGACGCTATGGGCCGGTCGATCGTGGTTGTCTGGAATGGTGGCGAGTGGCCGACAAAGCCCGACCAAGGAAGGAACCATCGATGACCGGCTCGATCCCACCGTCCGACCGTGAGACCACGGCCGTCGACGCACCTCGGGAGCCTTCGCCGACCGAGGTGCAGTGCCGGTTCGCCTCCGACGCCGCCCACGAACTGTGCACGCCGGTCGCGGCGCTGCGCGTCGAACTGGAGGAGGCCCGGCTGCACCCTGAGCAGACCGACCTGTGCGAGCTGCTCGATCGCGCGCTGGGGAACGTCGACCGCCTGCAGACGATCGTGACCGATCTGCTGACGCTCGCACGGGCCCAGTCCACCGCGCCCATCGACCGGCAACGGTTCGATCTGGCCCATCTGGTCGGGCTCGAGGTCTTGAGCTACGGGAACCGTTATGGGACGCCTGTGCTCCTCGTGACGGGGGGTGACGCCGGGGTCGTCGTCGACGCCGACCGCTTCCAGGTCCGGCGGGTGGTGGCGATCCTGGTGGACAACGCCTACCGCCATGCCAAGAGCTCGATCCGCGTCGAGGTGCGGTGGGACGGTGAGGCGGCCGAGTTGTCCGTCACCGACGACGGCGGGGGAGTGGCCGCCGCGGACAGGGAGCGGATCTTCGAGCCGTTCGCCCGGCTCGACGCAGCCCGGGATCGCAGGAAGGGCGGGGCGGGACTGGGCCTGTCGATCGCCAGGGAGATCATCAGAGCCCATGGGGGGACCTTGGAGGTGGACGGCACGGCTTCGGGCGGTGCCCGCTTCGTCGCCCGGCTCCCCGCCGTCGGACCGGCGGCTGAGGAGCAGTGCTCCGAGTGTCCGGAGACGGCCCGGCTCGCGCCTCCTTCCCAGAAGTGGATCAGTGCCCGGCCGGAGCCTGGTCCCGCGAACCGCCTCGAGCGCGGGCTCGAGGATCTCCTCGGTGCCCGGGTCCGGAGTCGTTGGGGATTCAGGTGCACGATGCCGGTGCGTCGCAAACGTGAACGCCCGACCGTCCGCCGGTCCTCCACGGAGGACATGCTGTCCGCCGGCTGAGGCACTTCACCGCCGATGGCGCGGAAGCCCGCGCCGCCGGGAGCGGCGCGGGCTTCACCGTGAGTTGCCGAATCCGCGAGCCGGCGCCCCTTACGGGTAGTTGACCAGGGGGGACTCGAGGTGCGACGAATTGGCCGCGGCGCCCGTGTCGTTGATGATGTGGCTGATCGTTCCGGTGCCGCCGAGCGAGACGGTGATCAAGCTGTGGAACTTCACGTTCGGCGTGTTCGGCACCTCGAAGGAGCGGGCCTCGACCACGCTCGGGTTCACGTTGAAGTACGCGTAGCTGCCGAGCCCCCAGGCCTCGTGGCTGGTGACCGAGCTGCCCACCTTGTAGGCCGCCCAGCCCTGGGTGGAGCCGTTCATCCAGGCTGACTGGTTGGGCGGGTCGTAGGGGAGCTCGTTCTGGAAGAAGTACGTCCGGCCGCCGTTGCCGTTCCAGATCACCTGGTACTTCTGGTAGTGCTCGACGAACAGGCCGTACATCGTGACGTTGTCGCCGTTGACGACCAGCCCGGTGTCGGCGGGGTTGACCGTCCAGCCGACGGTGCCGGGATGGGAGCTGTCCGAGTGGTCGGCCCGCCACAGCCACATGTGGTCGCCGATCACGTTGTGGCTGTTGATCACGAGGCTCTGGGTGGCCTTGCCCGCGATGGGGCCGCCGATGCGGAAGAACACGTCGTGCAGCGACGTCGGGTTGGCCGCGTGGCTCTGCGTCGAACCGGCCGGGCCGACCTGCATCAGCAGCGGCGAGTTGGTCGTGCCCGCCTCGATGAGGAGGCCGGCGATCTTCACGCCGTCGACGTCCGCGACCGACATGGCCATGACGCCGTTGTCGGCCTGGAGCGTGGCCAGCCCGAGACCGAGCACCACCGTGTCGGCCCTGGTCACTCTGATGGTGTCGGTGAGGTGATAGATGCCCGGGGTGAACAGCAGGTTCTTGCCCTGGGCGAGCGCGGCGTTGATGTCGGCGGCGGAGTTGCCGGGCTTGGCGATGAAGAACTGGTCGATCGGGATCGAGGAGCCGGCCGTCGTCCCCGAGGTCCAGGTCGCGCCTTGGGCGTTGGAGCGCAGCGCGGGCACGAAGACCTGGTAGGCGCCCGCCTGGTCGACGTAGAGGAACGGCTTCTCCCGCACCACCGGCGTCGTGCCGACCGTCGTGTAGGACGGGTTGGGGAAGGTGGTCGCGGGCGCGCCGGTCACCCCGGTGAACACGATGTTCCAGTTCTCACCGGTCCAGCTGCCGATCTGGGAGTTGCGCGTCAGCCACTGCTGCTGGCTGCCGGAGTTGACCTGACCGTCGATCTTCGAGTCGGAGATCCAGCCGCCGCTCGACCAGCCTCCGTCGTCGAGCCTGAGGTTGCCCCGCACGTGCATCCTGCGGTAGGGCGCCGCCTGCGAGACGGCCCACCTGTCGGTGCCGGACGGGGGGTTCACCGAGAGGTTCTCGGCGCCGCGCCAGAAGTTCTGGGTCGCGTTGCCCTGGAACCAGTCGGCCTCGACGTGCACGCCCCCGTTGATGGTCACGTTGTCGGGGGACATGCCGAGACCGAGGACCTGGGTGTAGAAGCCCACGTTCACGTCGACGTTGTACGAGCCGGGCCGGAACAGCAGCGCGTAGCGGTTGTTGCCGAACTGGTTGGACTGCTGCTGGCCGAACACGGAGTTCAGGCGGCTCTGGATGGTCGAGGCGGGCATCGACGGGTCGAAGACGAAGACGTTCGGCCCGAGGTCGGGGGTGCCGGGGGGTGGTGGGGGAGTCGAGGGAGTGCCCATGGTGAAACTCTGCGCCGCCGTCCCGTTGCAGGTGTACTGCCCGAGCTGGACGCTGTCCGCGGTGGAGGCCGCGGGCACGTCCAGGCACTTGCCGCTGTACCGGTTGACGAAGTGGTAGGCGCCGCCGGCCTCCTCGACGGGCAACCACTGCTGGTTGTTGCCGTTGGAGTAGCTCCACAGCTGGATGGGGGCGTTGTCGGCGGCGGAGACGTCCTTGACGTCCCACGACTGGGCGGTGTTGGTGCTCACGTTGACGCGGTAGTAGCCGCCGCTGGTCGCCTGGAACTGCCACAGCTGGGCGCCGGTCCCGTTGCAGGCGTACTGCTGGACGGCCGTGCCGTTCGCGGTGGCGGCGGCCCGCGCGTCCACGCACTTGCCGCTGCCGACGTTGACAACGGTTGTGAAGCCGGTGGGCGGGGCGGCCGCAGTGGCTGTTGTACCGGCCGTTGTACCAACTGCTGTGCCGGCTGCGGCGCCGGCGCTCGGGGCCACCGCGAGTGTCAGGGCGGCGGCGGCCACAGTCGCCAGGGCCGGGATGAAGGGCCGGCGCCGCCGGGGAGGGGGAGGGATGAGGCCGGTGTCGTCGCGTCCCAGAGTCAAAGGATCTCCTCTTGCCGCGGTACGCCCCGCAGTCCGGTGCGCACATGGCGGACGTCGTTCTTCGCCCGTCCCGGGGCGGCGGGAGACGCCCGCGGACGGGTGCGGTCGGTGAAGCCTTCTGAGTCGTGCAGCCCTCTGAAAGGCAGGCGAATCACCGCCCGGGTGCGCCGTCCGGGCGGGCGGGTACGGCGGCGCCCGGCTTGTGGCCAGGCCGCCGCCGGGAAACGTATTACTGTAAAGTTTCTTTGTCAATAGGTCTGTCAAGTCCCTGTGACAAGCGGTTCCGGCGTCCGGGTGACGACCACGACGGGGATCACTCTGTCGGTCTGCGCCTGGTAGGCGGCGTAGCGGGCGAAGACCGAGACCATCAGCTCCCAGAGCCGGGGCCGCTCGTCGGCCTGCGCGACCTCGGCCCTGGCGGCGAACGTCTCCGCGCCGACCTGGACGGTGACGTCCGCGCAGTCGAGGAGGTTCAGGTACCAGAACGGGTGGTCCGGCGCGCCGCCGTTGGAGGCCACCAGCACGTAGCGGCGTCCCGGTCAGCTGAACAGGCCGGCCCGCTCCGCGTCGTGCCGGAGCCGCTCGCGGTGGTCGGGGTGGGCGATCTCGATGAGCGCCTTCGCCCGCGCCGACAGGCTCCTGCCGCGCAACTCGGCGACCCCGTATTCCGTCACGACCTTGTCCACGGTGTTCTTGAGCGTGGTCACGACGCTGCCCGGCGTGAGCCGTACGTTGATCCTTCCCAGCCCGGTGCTCGTGGTCGAGTGCAGCACCAGGAATCCCTGGCCGCCCTCGGAGTACTGCACGCCCCGGGCGAAGTCGGACTGGCCGCCCGAGCCGGACCAGTAGCGCCCGGCGATGGTCTCGCTGGCGGCCTGGCCCATGAGGTCGACCTCGCTGGTCGCGTTGATCGAGACGAAGTTCGGCTCCCTGGCGATGACGCGCGGGTCGTTGACCCACGCGGCCGGCAACAGCGACACGGCCTCGTTGTGGTCGAGCCAGTCGAGCAGCCGTCGCGTGCCGACGCAGAACGTGGCGACGTGCTCGTTGCGATGCCGCCGCTTGCGCGTGCCGGTGACCGCGCCCTTCTCGACGAGGTCCATGATCCCCTCGGAGAACGCCTCGGTGTGCACCCCCAGGTCGCGGTGGTCCACGAGCGCGGACAGCAGCGCGTTGGGAATGCGCCCGACCCCGACCTGGAGGCAGGACCCGTCGGGGATGCGCCCGGCGATGTGCCCCGCGATCACGAGATCGCGCTCGTCCGGCGTGGCGGGCGGCATCTCGATCAGCGGCAGGTCGGAGGAGCACCACCCCGCCAACTGGCTGACGTGGAGCCGGTTCTCACCCAAGGTGTGCGGCATGTTCGGATTGATCTCGACGAAGAACGGGATCTCGCCGATGAACGAGGCGGTGTAGTCGGCGCTGGTGCCCAGGCTGACGTATCCGTGCCTGTCCGGCGGGCTGACCATGGCCAGCGCGATCGTGCACTTGGTCGAGCGCCGCATCAGCAGGGCCGCCTCGCTGAAGTGCGTGGGGACCAGCTCGACCTGGCCCGCCCAGAACGCCTCGCGCGAGCCGGGGCCGAGGAAGTAGTCGACGTGCCGCAGATGATCGCCGAACTCCCCGCGGATGTAGGCCCGCTCCCGGTAGGGGTCCATCCGGTGGATCCGCACACCGTCGAGGAGGTCGGCGTTCGCCTCCAGGGTGTCGAGCAGCGTGACCGGCTCGCCCAGCCCGATGGGCACGATCACGTCCGCGCCGGGCGGGATGTGGCCGAGCACGTCGGCGGGAGCGTTCATGGCCCCTCCTCGGCGAGCAGACGGTGGGCGAGTTCGAGCCGGGGCCTGTCGATCATCTGGCCGTCGACGCGTACGGCCCCGCCGCCCGCGGCGGCCTCGACCACCCGGCGTGCCCAATCGAGTTCGGCGTCGGTCACGGAGAAGGCCTGGTTGACCGGCTCGACCTGGCGCGGGTGCAGGCACAACTTGCCGGCGAAGCCGAGTTGCCTGGCCCGCCGCGCGTCGGAGGCCGTCCGCGCCGGATCGGACAGGTCGACGGTCACCCCGTCGAGGGGCGGGGCGATCTCGTGGGCCCGCGAGACGACCACCAGGCGGGACCGCGCGTACAGCAGGTCCTCGTCGGTGGCCCCGATGTCGAGGGAGAAGTCGACGTTGCCGAAGGCCAGCCGTACGGTGTCCGGATGCGCCGCGATGAGCGCGGCGTTCTCCAGCCCGAGAGCCGTCTCGACGAGCGCGACCGCGGGGACGCCGAGCCCGTCCAGGTCCTCCGGGCTCTCCGCCTTGGGCAGGAGCACGCCCAGCAGGCCGGGACGGCCGGTGATCGCGGCCATGTCGTCGTCGTGCCACACGGTGTCCACGCCGTTGACCCGTACGTAGGCCCCGTGCCAGCCCAGCGCGTCGGCGACGGCGGCCCGCGCCGCCGCCTTGTTCTCCGGGGTGACGGCGTCCTCGAGATCGAGGATGCCGACGTCGGCGCCGCTCGCCGCGGCCTTGGCGAACCGGTCCGGGCGGTCGCCGGGCGTGAACAGCCAGGAACGCACTCTCATGATCGATCCACCGCCCGGCGCGCCCGCTCGTCCCAGACCGGACGCACGGCCGTCACGTCGGGGCCGTGGCCGCGCCGGTAGACCATCATCGTCCGCTCGAAGACGATGACGATCTCACCGCGCTGGTTGAACCCGATCGTGCGGACGGTCACGATCCCGACGCCCGGGCGCGACCCTGACGCCCTGAGCCTGAGCACCTCCGACTGCGAGTAGATCGTGTCGCCCTCGAACACCGGATGCGGCAGCCGCACCCTGTCCCAGCCGAGGTTGGCCATGACGTGCTGCGACACGTCCGTCACGCTCTGGCCGGTGACCAGCGCCAGGGTGAACGTCGAGTCCACCAGCCTCCGGCCGAACTCGGTCTGCGCTGCGTAGTGGGCGTCGAAGTGGACCGGCATCGTGTTCTGGGTCAGGAGGGTGGTCCAGACGTTGTCGGTGGCGGTGACCGTGCGCCCGAGTGGATGCCGGTACACGTCCCCGACCGCGAAGTCCTCGAAGTACCTGCCCGACCACGAGACCTTCTCCGTGGATTCGGTGGTCATGTCGTGTGCCCTTCCCTCGGCGGCGTCCCTGTCTTCCAGTCTCCGCGAACGTGTTTCGGGTGGTTCGCCCCGGGTGACCACCGGCCCTCCTGTCGAATTATCGACGGATGTGAGGGGATTAATCCGGTAGGGATGCTTACCGTGATTTACGAAAATTCCTATTTAGGGAAGAAATCGCTCGTTCCCTGGATCCTGTCGCCTATTTACTTTCTTCTGGGGCCTCTAGCCGTGTTGGCATCTCTTGGGTCGGGTATTCGTGACTCAAATCCCTTCTCTCGGAATACGTCCTGAAACTCTGATTTATCGGACATCGACCTGAATGGGGAAAGGTACGTGATCGTTCGCAGCATGACCCCCGCCTCCGGATCGCCCAGACGCGGCGGATCGCTCAGGGGCGACCGGGCGCCGGCGGCGGGAGCGCGTTCGCGGATCGCGCCGATACTGGGCCCCGCCTTCGTGGCGGCCATCGCCTACGTCGACCCCGGCAATGTGGCCACCAACCTCACCGCGGGAGCGACCTACGGGTACCTGCTCGTCTGGGTGGTCGTGGTGGCCAGTCTCGTGGCGATCCTCGTCCAGTTCCAGGCGGCGAAGCTCGGCACGGCGACGGGGAAGAGCCTGCCTGAGCTGTGCCGCGAGCACCTCCCGCGATGGGGGACGCGGCTGATGTGGGTGCAGGCCGAGATCGTTGTGCTCGCCACCGACCTCGCCGAGTTCGTCGGCGCCGCCATCGGGATGCGCCTGTTGTTCGGGATGCCCGTGGCGCTGTCCGCGGCCGTGACGGCCGTCGTCTCGCTCCTCCTGCTGGAACTGCGGCGGCAGGGCCGTACCCGGCGCTTCGAGCTCATGAGCGCGGCCGCGCTGCTGCTCGTCGGCGCCGGCGTGGGCTACGACATCCTCACCGTGGGGCATCAGTCGGCCGCGGGGCTGGTCGGCGGCCTCCTCCCCGGATTCGACGGCGTGGACTCGCTGGTGCTGGCCATGGGCATCGTCGGCGCCACCGTCATGCCGCACGCCGTCTACCTGCACTCGGCGCTGGTGCAGGGGCGAGGGTTGTCGGCGGAGGCGGCACGCAGGAATCCCTCGCTGGTGCGCCGTGCCCTGCGACTCGACTGCGTGCTCGCCCTCGGCGTCGCCACGGTGGTCAACGTGTCGATGATCGCCCTGGGCGCCGGGCTGGGCGCGGCGACCGGAGGCGCCTGGACCGGCGACCTGGTCGCCGCGCACGGGGAACTGGCCGCCAGGATCGGCGGGCTGGCCGCCCTGGCGTTCGCCGTGGCACTGCTCTCCTCGGGAGTCTCCTCGTCAGGGGTGGGGACGCTGGCCGGCGACGTGGTGATGCAGGGCTTCCTCGGCTGGCGGGTGCCCGCGCACGCGCGCCGGATCGTGACCATGGCACCTGCCGTGCTCGCTCTCACTCTGGGCGTGCCGCTGACCGGCCTGCTGGTCGCGAGCCAGGTGGTGATCTCGCTGGGCGTGCCTGTGGCGCTGTTCCTGCTCGTCCGGTTCTGCCGGGACGGGACACTGATGGGTTCGCTCGTCAACGCCCCACTGACCACGAGGATCGCCGCGGTGACGGGTGCGCTTGTAGCCGGGCTCGGGGTCTGCCTGCCGTTGACGCTCCTCTTCTGATCCGTTCTGCCTGGTTCTCTCTGACCGGCTGACGGGCGGAGCCGGATCTCAGCCGGGGCGGCCGAGCGTGCCTTCGCATCGGCCGCCTCGACCATCTCGACCGTCTTTATTGTTCGTCTCCGTTTTGTTCGTGTGTCCGTGCTTGTGTTCGTGGTCTCGCCCGAATCCGTTCCCGCCGGCCGTTGTTCGTTTTCTCGCCTGTTGTGCCGACGTCGTGCCCGGAGTCCCGCCCTGCTGACTGATCAATCCGGATTTTCCCGGAATCACTTATTAATCTCGCTCGAAAGGATGAGCACGTATGTCCGACCGTACTTTCAGGAACATTCCGCAGCCCCAACGCGACGGGCAGGGCGGCGTCGACACGGGTCCGCGCAACATCGAGCTGGACCTGCAGAATCCGGACCTGCTCACTCCGCCGATCACCGACCACGGCACGTTGCCGAACATGAAGTTCTCCTTCTCGATGGCTCACACCCGCATCGAGGAGGGCGGCTGGACCAGGGAGGTGACCGCGCGGGAGCTGCCGGTCGCCACCACGCTCGCCGGCGTCGACATGCACCTCAACCCCGGGGCCTACCGTGAGCTGCACTGGCACAAGGAGTCCGAGTGGGCGTACGTCCTCGAGGGCAGCTGCCGGATCGGCGCCGTCGACCAGGAGGGCTGCAACTTCGTCGACGACGTGCAGAAGGGCGATCTCTGGTTCTTCCCCAAGGGCATTCCGCACTACATCCAGGCGCTCGACGAGGGCGTGGAGTTCCTGCTGGTCTTCGACGACGGCAACTTCTCCGAGAACTCCACCTTCATGATCAGCGACTTCTTCGCGAACACGCCCAAGAGCGTGCTGGCCAAGAACTTCGGCTGGACCATGCAGCAGATGGAGAACATGCCGGAGAAGGAGAAGTACATCTTCCCGGGCCAGGTGCCGCCCTCCCTGGAGTCCGACCGGGTCGTCAGCCCCACGGGCGACGTGCCCCGGACGTTCAAGCACCGGATGCTCTCGCAGGAGCCGATCCGGTTCGACGGAGGCACCGTGCGCATCGTCGACTCGAAGACCTTCACCGCGGCCACCACCATCTGCGCCGCGCTGGTGGAGATCGAGCCCGGTGGCCTGCGTGAGCTGCACTGGCATCCGACAGACGACGAGTGGCAGTACTGGATCTCCGGGTTCGGCCGGATGGGGGTGTTCGCCAGCTCGGGCCTGTCGCGGACCTTCAACTTCCAGGCGGGCGACGTCGGCTACGTGCCGTTCGCCTACGGGCACTACATCGAGAACCTCGGGAAGGAGCCGCTCGTGTTCCTCGAGATGTTCCGTAACCCGCGTTTCGAGGACATTTCGGCCACCCAGTGGATGGCCAACACGCCGCCACAGGTCAGCGCCGACACGCTCAACGTCCCGCGCTCCATGATCGAGGGGCTGTCGAAGAGCAAGCACAGCATCGTCCGCTGAGCAGCAGGTTGATACATCGGATGTATTTTTTGACCGGCGTTCATAACTGGTTGATGTCTCTGGACGAAATCCGCCCAGATAGCTGGCCATAGCCCAACAAATGCCCGATTTGGGCTGATCGATTGGGCGTCTTAACGTCTCTTGACGCCCTCAGACATCCAATGTTAACTACGCGTAACAGTCTGCAGCTGTGATGGGTGCGACTGGTTCGGGTCTCGCATCCGTGCCGGTTCGCACCGGTCTTCGCTGCGCAGGGGGGCGGTGAAACCGTCGCCGCCGGTCGCCGATCACCGGTGGCGGGGGCGGAGCCGTCCCCCTGCCAGTTTCGCGTCCCCCGCACCCTTGGTGATCTTGGTGTGGGTGAGTCGCGCGATCGATCGAGGTACGGCCAGGCGAGGCCGCTGCCCAGGTGGCGTCACAGCAGCAGCGAGTAAGGGAGATCATGTAGATGAGGTTGCTGCGTTCCCTTTCCTTATTACTTCTCGCCGGTTCTCTGGCGGCGGGTGGCCTGGCCGCACCGGCGCAGGCCTCGACCACCGACTCGGCCTTCGACCAGACGGCGGGGACGCTCAAGGTCGACTACGCGAATTACCTGTCCAAGCACGACATCGTCTACAACCGTCCCAACACCAACCCGTTGTACGGCCTGACCGTGGGCAACGGCCGTACGGGCGCCATGGTGTGGAATCAGAACGGGCTGACGATGCAGGTGTCGGGCGTCGACCTGTCCGAACAGTCGGCGTACGCCGCGGGAACCGCGAACCTGTACACGAACCCGGGCATGGACACCGGGTACACGAACTACCAGCAGCGGCTCTCGCTCTATGACGGAACCCTGACCACCAAGTACGACTCCAACCGCACCGTCACCATCATGGGATCGCCCAACTCCGAGGTCATGGGCATCCACGTGGACGACACACGCGGCGGCGTCTCCAGCGTCGCGTTCGACCTGAGCATGTGGGACCCGGCGACCGTCACCAACATGGCCGACGTGCCCGACCTGAACACGTGGAAGACCATCTCGACGTTCTCCGACGCCAACGTCGCCGGCTTCAGCCGCGGCCAGACCGACGCCAACGGCTTCGGCTACTCGATGGCCGCCACCGTGGAGGGCGCGAACTTCACCACACAGGTCGTGGACGGGCGGAAGGTGCGGCTGAACATCACGCCGACCTCCAGCTACACGATCTGGCTCACGGCGGCGAGCAGGATCAACGCCCCCAACCGGGACTCGGTGACGCAGGCGCGCAACCAGCTCGCCTCGGTCAAGGCGACCGGATACGCCACGACGTTCACCAACTACAAGAACTTCTGGCACTCGTTCTGGAACAAGTCGTTCGTCCAGTACTCCAACGGCTCCAAGGACGCCGACTACATGGAGAACGTCTACTACCTGAGCACGTACATGATCGCCGCGGCGGGCTTCGGCAACTACCCGGCCCACTTCATCAACGGCGTCTTCCGTGCCACCCAGGACCAGAGCAAGTGGAGCAACGCGTACTGGTACTGGAACCAGCGCGACGTGTACCTGTCCTTCCTGGCCTCCAACCATCCGGACCTGATCGACCGGCACAACAACCTCTACAGCCGCAACTACAACGCGCTGAAGTCGTACACGCAGACGCGGTACGGCGTGGACGGCCTGTGGGTGCCGGAGACCATGGGCTGGGACGGCAACGCGCGCGGCACGGTCGGCAGCGACTACACCAAGAACATCCTGTCGACGGGCTACGAGGCCGCCTACAGCATGTACATGCGCTACCGGTACACCAACGACGCGAACTACCTGCAGACCGTCGCCTACCCGTTCATGCGGGAGACCGCGAAGTTCTACTCGGCGATGCTGACGCACGACACGAGCAACAACACGTACTACATGGCCAACTCGAACTCGCACGAGACGTACTGGAACGTCCGCAACGCGATCACGGACCTGGCCGCCGTGCGCAGCATCTTCCCGTTGACCATCCAGGTCAGCCAGCAGCTCGGCGTCGACGCGGGGCTGCGGTCGACGTGGCAGAACGTGCTCGACCACCTCGTTCCGTACGTCGTGTCCAACGGCGCCTACCAGCCGCACCAGCCGCCGATCTCGCAGACGCGCAACGGCGAGAACGTCTCGTCCGAGCTGATCTGGCCGTACGACCTGACCGGCATCGGCTACTCCGACTACCAGACCGCGGTGAACACCTGGAACCAGCGGCCGTTCCCGTACGGCAACGTGTGGGCCAACGACGCCGTCCAGGCCGCCCGGCTGGGCCTCGGAGACCAGGCGTACAACGGCATGAAGACGATGCTGCAGAAGTACCAGAACTACCCGAACGGCATGACCAACAACACCAACGGCGTCTTCGAGTACCTCGGCGTGCACCTGACGGCGATGAACGAGACGCTGCTGCAGAGTTACAACGACAAGATCCGCGTGTTCCCCGCCGTGCCTGGCGACTCGTCGTTCGTCGGGAAGTTCACCCTGCTGGCCAAGGACGGCTTCCTCGTCAGCTCCGAGCGCGAGGCCGGCGAGATCAAGTACGTCGGGCTCAGGAGCCAGTACGGCAAGCAGGCCACGGTCGTCAACCCCTGGGGCACCCAGCAGGTCCAGGTCCGCAGGACGTCCGACAACGCGATCATCACGACCAGTTCCAGTGGTGAGGTCACCTTCCCGACCGCCGCGAACACGGTCTACGTCGTGGAGCGCACCGCCAAGCCGCTCAGCACGTACACCTCGACCACGCTGACCGGCACGGCCAACCAGGGCGTCAAGACCCTGAGCGGCACCGCCTCGGCGCTCGGCACGGCGGCGCAGACGTCGAACTCGCTCATCAACGACACCGAGCTGACGTACGACTCGAACTGGTACCAGACCACGTCCCGTGGCTACGGCGACTACAACGACGACACCCACCACACCAACACCGTCGGCGCCACCGCCACGTACACCTTCACCGGGACCGGCATCGACTACCTGTCCGAGCGCAACGGCGACATGGGCAACGTCGACGTCTACATCGACAACGTCTTCCAGACCAACGTCAACCTGAACGTGTCCGGAGGACGCCAGGTCCAGCAGGTCGTGTACAGCAAGACCGGGCTGTCCAACGGCCAGCACACCCTGAAGATCGTCAACAAGGCGACGGCGGTGGGCATGGTCGACGCCGTGCGCGTCACCAGCGGCTCCTCCGGCGCGGGGACCGTCAGCCTGCGTTCCCGGGCGAACAACCTGTACGTCACCGCGCCCACCGGAACGCCGCTGATCGCGAACAAGACGGCCATCGGGACGAGCGAGCAGTTCGAACGGGTCAACCTCGGCAACGGCAACATCGCCCTGCGGGCCAAGAGCAATAACCAGTTCGTGACCGCGGAGAACGCCGGGGCCGCGGCGCTGATCGCCAACCGGCCGTCGGCAGGGTCGTGGGAGACCTTCCAGCTGATCAACAACCCGGACGGCTCCGTCAGCCTCAGGGCCGGGGTGAACAGCAAGTACGTCTGCGCGGAGGGCGGCGGCGCCCAGCCGCTGATCGCCAACCGTGACGCAATCGGCCCGTGGGAGTCGTTCGATCTGATCACCAACTGAGCGGGCTCTACGTGGGTCCCGTATGGGCTCCACGTAGGCCGCACGTTTCACGTCGGCTCCATGCCGATGCCGGCCGGTGATTCGGGCCTTCGGGCCGGGATCACCGGCCGTTCGGTTCGCGGGACTTCATTCCTGTGGGCGATCTGCCGGGTCCGAGCTTCATGGGAGTCAGACGTCTGGGAGGGGTGCGTTCAGGCGTCCCGGGGTGGGGGGCCTAGGGAGCCCGGGTGTGACGCGTTCCGGTGCGACGCGTCAGGCGTCCGGGTGAGGTGCGTCAGGCGTCCGGGTGCGACAACGCGTCCGAACAGTCCGCATAAATGATGATTTCTTCTGAAAGGCCGAGGGCGTCGAAGACCTTCTTGATCCGTGGAGACAGGCCGCAGACGGCCACACGATGCCCCCGGCCAAGACGGACATAGGTGTCAAAGATGATTTGAAGCCCTGTGCTGTCGAGGAATTCCACATTGCTGAGGTCGAAGAGCAGTCGCGCCGTTGGGTGGTCGAGGATCGCTTCGACCCGCCTGCGTAGCTCCGGTTCTGTGGCGATGTCGAGCTCGCCGCACACATTGATGATGGTGAAAGGCGGGTGAAGCTCGGTCGAGACGCGGAAGTCGTTCACTCGGCTCACCTCCGTCGCGTCGCGAAGATGGTGTCCCTTGTCCCTCGGTTGGTATCCCTCGGGTGGTGTCCCTCAAATGATGTCCCTCTGAAACAGCAGCCTAGGTCTGGCACTCCTGGGATTCGATGGGAGGTCCCCAAACCGAGCCGTACCGTTGATCGACTTGTCCAGATATGCGACAGAAGGGGCAGAGCCGGGGCAGGGGGGGACGCAGGGCAGGGTAAAGGCGGAGAAGGGCAGAGCCGGGGCAGGCGCACACGATGCTGGCCAGCCATCCGTCCCAGCGGGCCGCCTCCCCGGCACCAGCTCTCCGCGACGTCCCGCATCACACGGGCCACCCCGCCACAGCACTGAGCTACTCCATCGCACGGGGCCAGGTCGCGCGCACCAAGCCGGCTACCGCATCGCCCCTAGCAGGCCATGGTCTCGTGCCGTACCGAATCCCCACCAGATCTCCGCGTCGGCCTCGGCGTCGCGCGCTCTGTGGGGGTCTCCTGCGGGCAGGTGGTGGTTGGCCACCGGATCGCGGGTCGATGAGGGTCGTTGCGCAGCATAGACATCTTGCATCGATCGTGTGTTCGATATATGGTTGGGCTAGCCGTTACAGGTGAGCTTGATTGGCGGGCCGCTTGGCCGTACGCCGCGTGATGAAGTCGTCGATTGCCTGCAGAGAAGGTCCTGGTCCGGGCGGCCGGGAAATCGCAGTCCGTCGTTTCGTCTCCGGCAAGGAGGGCTCGCCGTGTACGGCTCGTCGCAGGGGTGTGCGCAGCCTTCCGTGCCGCTTGCCGCTGTGCCTTTCTCCTCCCCGTCGGCGCCCTCGCCAGTGCTATCACCGCCACCGCCGGCGTCTGCGTCTGCGGCTTCTTCGACCTCATTTCCTCCTGCGCCCTCGTCCTCCTCCTCCGTCCCATTTTCACCCCGTTCTCCTGATGCATCTGCCGGATCGGGATGGTTGTCCTCGGGGTGTCCCGGGCTCGGCGGCGGTAACAGCACGCTCCCCATCCCGCTCCCGGAAGGTCTGGCTGAGGTGCCGGCCGGCTCCGAGTTGAGCGCGATGTTGGCGAAGATCGACGTCGCTCAGGTGTCGGGGTTCGATGCGGTTGAGGTGGTGAAAGCGGCGTATCGGCAGTTGTGTCACGAGCGTGCGCGCTTCCTTCAGGCGGTGCTGGAGGTGGGCCTGAGGGAGCCGCTGTCTGGTGGTTCGGTGCGCCGATTGGAGGTGCCCGACGAGTTCGGCCCCGATGAGGTCCGGGCGGCCTTGGTCTGGTCGCGGCGTCGGTCGGACGCGACGTTCGAGCGGGCCTGGAACGTGCACCGGCGACTGCCCCTGTTGGGGGAGGAGATGCTGGCCGGGCGACTGGATGAGCCTCGGGCCGAGGCATTTGTCCGCTGGACAGCCGGGCTGACATGCGAACAGGCGGCCCGGGTTTGCGAGCTCCTACTGCCGCAGGCGCCTGGATGGACGGTCGGAGAGCTGGTCGAGCAGATTCAGCGGCTCGTGCTGGCGATCGATCCGCAGTGGGCGGAGAAGCGCTACCGGGAGGCAGTACGGCGTCGCCGGGTGATCGGAGTCCGTCAGGAGGACGGAACCGCGACGGTGTCGGGCCTGGACCTCCCCATGGACAGGGCGGCGGCCGGGTGCGAGCGAATCGATGAGCTGGCACGCGCCTGCAAGCGTGCGGGAGATGGTCGGCCCATTGATCACATTCGGGTGGACCTGTTTCTGGGTTCGCTGGACGGGTCGTTCGAAGGGCTGGCCGACCAGCAGGTGGTCGCTCACGTTCTGGCTCATCCGTTCGCCGAGCTGCCATCTACTGTCGACCCCGACTCCGATCTTTCATCTTCGGCTGGAAGCCCGAATCATGCGAGCACCGCCGGGGGCCGACGCGGAGCCAGGCGTGCCGATCGACATGGCTGTGCCAATCCGACCAGCCCCACCACGAGGAACGGCACCGGCCGGAGTGAATCCGACGATTCAGAGGATGCTGAGCGCGCCGGCAATCGCCCTGAGAGCCACATGGAGGGCCCTTCTGGGAGCCATGATGAGTGCCGGTCCGAAGACCGTGCTGGGAGCCGGTCCGAGAGTCACGCCGAGAGCCAGAGCGAGAGTTGTCCCTCGAACCATGCGGAGAGGACGCCTCACAGCCGCGCGACGCAGGATTCCGACGGAGGCGTCGTCGGCGGTGCCGGACCTGACTCTGCCGATGAGGGTGCTTCCGATGGGATCGGTCCCCGATTCGGGGGCGACCACGATGGTGACGAGACCTGCGGAGGTGGCATCGCGCCGAGCAACCCTCCGGGTTGCGGGCCTGACTCGGCATCGGCGTACGAACCCGGTCCGGAATCGGTGGAGCGAGACGAACCTCCGCACACTCAGCGACAAGGTGGTTCAGCTCTCAACGCGATTCGCAGCGCGGACCACGACGACGCCCACGTACCCGGCAGCAGGACCAGAGCGAAGAGGTGGACGGTCGGTGAGGTGCGGGTTGAGCTGACCACTCTTCTCGGGCTGGACGAGCATCCGGCGGAAGTGCCCGGATGGGGGCTGGTCCACGCAGGTCTGGCGCGCCGCATCGTGGCCGGAATGGCGGCAGGCGAGTGGCGGTTCGCGATCTGTTCCGACGATGGACAACTCACACACGTTGGACTGACTCATCACCGCCCAGTGGCCCCGTGCGCTCGTCCGCTGCGAGACAGCCGACGCGGCGGGATCGTGGAACTGCAGATCACTCAGCGGAGACTGGACGACCTTGTTCGCCGTTCAGTGGAATTCGACGCCTGGGCCGGAGTTCTCGTCGATCTCGCTCGGCAGAGCGCCGATTCGGTCGCGACAAACGGTGACACTCGATCAAGGGGACACGACAAGGGAGAGGAATGGGGGCACGGGCGGGGTGACCCGCCGCCTGGAAGGGACCGGAGGCGGGCGGTCGCGACATTGCGGCGGTACCTCCAAATCCGCGGACGGGGATGTTCCCGGCCGGGATGCCGCGTGCCTGCGACCAAGACTGACCAGGACCACGTCATCGAGTGGGCGTCTGGGGGAGCCAGTGACGTGGGCAACCTGCACCTGGTCTGCCGGCACGACCATCGGGCCAAACACCAGGGTCGCTGGCTCGTCACCATGTCCGAGCCCGGACTCGTCGTCTGGACCAGCCCTCTTGGCCATGACTACGCCTCACAGCTCCCGCCGATCATGACTGCGCTGCCTCGGCCAGAGCCTCGCAATTGGCCTGACGTACCGATGGAGGTCATCGGCGATGACGAAGCTCCGATCATGGCAGCCGAACGTGCGCCGGAAGCAGGCCAGGCTCCCGACGCCGACCCTGCGCCTGAGGGTCCAGGCGATCTGCGAGCGGGTGAGCGAAGCACTGGCCGCAACGCGGCAAGTGAGGGTAGGACGGCCTCCTTGTTGTGGGACGTGCCGCCGTTCTGATCGTGCGCCGTCCGATGGTGCGTCGTCTGGTGGTACTCGTTGTGGTCGTGCGCCGTTTGGTCGCGCGTCGCGACGACGCGCCCGCCGCGGCCCCGAATCGGCGTCCACGGCCACCCGGATCGGCGTCCGCGGCTGCGGATCGGCGTTCACGGTCCCGGATCGGCGTTCACGGTCCCGGATCGGCGACGCGGGTGTAGGACAGGGCCGATCCGGTCGATGCGGCAGCCTCCCGCGACCGTCGAGGTGACATCTTCCGTGCCACCATGAGCCTCGACGCGCGGTGGCCGACCGACATGAGCGCATGTGGAGGTACGGAATGACGGAGATCAGTGACGATTACATGCGAGAGCAGCTGACCCGTGCGCGAGAGTTCGTCGCGGTGTTGCTGAAGGCGGCAGACGGTTACGGCAAGGAGGGCAGCGACGCCGTCATCTGGGAACATGTGCGGCACAACTTCGCCCTGCGCGCAGAGGGGAGCCTGTCCGTCGTCTTGCCGGTCATGGACGACTCCGACCTCTGCGGCGTCGGAATCTTCAACGCCTCGGTCGAAGAAGTGCGGACGCTCATGGATGACGACCCTGGAGTTCGTGCCGGTGTCTTCACGTACGAGGTGCATCCCGTGCGGGGATTCCCGGGAGACGGGCTCCCGCAGTAGAGCCCAGTTCATTCCCGAGGAGATGGGCTCCCGGAGTGGACCCCGCTTCACCTGGACCCCACACCCGCAGCGCCGGTACGGGCTGCGGTTCGTCCCTTCATGGGGCGCGTCTCCTCGCGACCGGATGCGATGCATGGGTGCGACGCCTCACAACCGGATGCGGTATTCGCTGGCCGACGCGTCATCGATGTGAGGAGATCCTCACATGGTTGACGCGATCGGGAGGAAACGGTACGTTCCGGTAGGTTTTGCGGTTGTCCAGGGGAAATCCGGTGAGATGCCGGTGCGGACGCGCCACTGTATCCGGGACGTAGATCCCGGGAGCCAGGTCGCTTGGCTGCCGCGGCCTCATGTCGTGGGACGCGTCATCCCTGAGGAGGATCCGCCGTGAGTCACCGTGCCGTTCTCCCGAGCTGACGAGTCTCCCGAGCTGACGAGGTCCGCTTCCCCGCGGATCGCCATGTCAACCGGAGGGGCAACTCCTTGATCGTCACCTACCCGTTCAGCGCGGTCGTCGGCCTCGACGACTTGAAACTGGCGCTGGTGCTCAACGCCGTATCCCCCCGGGTGGGCGGTGTGCTCGTCCGCGGAGAGAAGGGCACCGCCAAGTCGACCATCGTCCGTGCGCTGGCCGCGCAGTTGCCGGCAGTCGCGGTCGTCAGCGGATGCCGGTTCTCCTGCGATCCTGACGCGCCCGATCCGCAATGCCCGGACGGCCCGCACCAGCCGGAAAGCGCGTTGGCGCACCGCCCCGCGGCGCTCGTGGAGCTTCCGGTCGGCGCCTCGGAGGATCGGCTCGTCGGCTCGCTCGACCTGGAGAGGGCGCTGACCGAAGGGGTGAAGGCCTTCGAGCCCGGCCTCCTCGCCGCCGCTCACCGGGGCGTGCTCTATGTGGACGAGGTCAACCTCCTTCACGATCATCTGGTCGACCTGCTGCTCGACGCCGCGGCTCTGGGAACCTGTTACGTCGAGCGTGAGTCCGTTTCGGTACGGCATGCGGCCAGGTTCCTGCTGGTGGGCACTATGAATCCGGAGGAGGGGGAGCTGCGGCCTCAGCTCCTCGACCGGTTCGGGCTGACCGTCGAGGTGAAGGCCTCTCGCGATCCTCGGGAACGGGCCGAGGTGGTACGGCGACGCCTCGCCTATGACGCCGACCCCGAGGGATTCGCCGCCCGTTGGACCGCTGAGGAGGCGGCACTGGCGAGCAGGATCGCCGAGGCGAGGGCGCGGCTGGGAACGGTGCGACTGCCCGACGCCCGGTTGCGGCAGATCGCCACCGTATGCGCCGGGTTCGAGGTCGACGGCCTGCGGGCCGACCTCGTCACGGCCAACGCCGCCATCGCGCACGCCGCCTGGCAGGGCCGTGACATGGTCACGACTGAGGACGTCCGCGCAGCCGCCCGGCTGTCGCTGCCGCATCGCCGACGCCGTGACCCCTTCGACGCGCCGGGACTGGACGAGTCGCTCCTGGAAGAACTGCTGTCCCAGGCGGCGGACGACGACCCTGACGACCCCGACGGTGGCGGGCAGTCTCCCCGAGAGGGCGACGGCCCCGATGACGCTCCGGACGCGGGGGACGAGACCGGCCCCGATGATCGCTCGGCGACGGCAGGCCCGGCGGACGAGACGAAGAACGCGCAGGACGGCGGGGAGCCTGGCGACAGGACACGCGACGAACCGCACGCCGACGGGGCACAGGACGACGCGGCCCGAGAGGGCCAGACGCACAAGGCCCGAGAGGACCAGACACGCAGGGAGGACCAGGCCTCCAGCACGCGGGAGGACGAAGCACGCGAGGCGTCCCAGAACGCATCAGATCATGACGGTCCTGAGCAGATCGCCGTGGCGGGCCGGCCGTACAAGGTGCCGATCATGAAGGTCCCGGGCATCGGAGACGGCGCGTCGGGGAGGCGGTCGCGGGCGCGCACGCCGCACGGCCGGACCACGGGCTCCCGTGTGCCCGGAGGGCGGCTGAGTTCGGTCCATCTGACGGGCACGTTGCTCGCCGCCGCGCCGTACCAGCGGGAACGCGGCAGGTCCGGCCCGGGGCTCGTGATCCGGGACGGCGACCTGCGCGAAGCCGTACGCGAGGGCAGGGAGGGCAACCTCGTGTTGTTCGTCGTCGACGCCAGTGGCTCAATGGCGGCGCGCAAGCGGATGACGGCGGTCAAGACGGCGGTACTGAGCCTGCTGCTCGACGCCTACCAACGGCGCGACAAGGTCGGGCTCGTGACCTTCCGCGGGTCCGCCGCCCACGTGGCCCTGCCGCCCACCTCGTCGGTCGAGGCGGGCGCCGCCCGGCTCCGCTCGCTGCCGACCGGCGGCCGTACGCCGCTGGCCGAGGGGCTGACCCGGGCGGCCGAGGTCCTGCGGGTCGAGCGGCTGCGCGATCCCGCGCGCCGGCCGCTGCTGATCCTGGTGACCGACGGGCGCGCCACGTCCGGCGGCGACGTCGAACGGGCCGCCGGGCTGCTCAAGGGGGTGGCGAGTGTGGTCGTCGACTGCGAGACCGGTCCGGTGCGGCTCGGCCTGGCGAGGCGGCTGGCGTTCCAGATGCGGGCCCAGACCGTCCCCCTCGACTCGATGGCGGACCTGGGCGCCCTGGTGCGCGAGTACCGAGGCGACAAACGCGACAACCGGCCCGACAACCGGCCCGACGACAGAGGCGGACACCGAGCAGGCATCCGGGCTGACACCGCCGACAGGCGCGACTACAGGAAGGCGGTCTGAGATGCCGCAGGGCAAGCCGGCCAGCGTCCCCGACGACGGCCTCACCACGCGGCAGCGGCGCACCCGGCCGCTGCTGATGGTCCACACCGGTCCCGGCAAGGGCAAGTCGACGGCGGCGTTCGGCATGGCCCTGCGCGCCTGGAACCAGGGGTGGCCGATCGGCGTGTTCCAGTTCGTGAAATCGGCCAAGTGGCGCATCGGCGAGGAGCGCGCGCTCACTGTGCTGGGCGCGACCGGCGAGGGCGGCCCGGTGACCTGGCACAAGATGGGCGAGGGCTGGTCCTGGATCCAGCGTCCCGGCACCGAGGAGGATCACGCCGCCGACGCCCGCGAGGGCTGGGAACAGATCAAGCGCGACCTCGCGGCGGAGACGTACCGGTTCTACGTGCTCGACGAGTTCACGTATCCCCTCAAGTGGGGCTGGCTGGACCTGGACGACGTGCTGGAGACGCTCGCCGCCAGGCCGGGCAGCCAGCACGTCGTCATCACCGGCAGGGACGCTCCGGACAGGCTCCTCGAGGCGGCCGACCTGGTGACCGAGATGGGCAAGGTCCGCCACCCGATGGACGCCGGTCAGAAGGGCCAGAAGGGCATCGAATGGTAGGCAGGCGGTCACAGCCGACGCGCCGGCTGTGACCCCAGGCGGGCCCACCTGCGACCCCGGGAGGCCCGCCTGTGACCCCGGGCAGGCCCGCCTGCTGGCCCACCCGTGAGCACCGACGGGCCCGCCGGTGCTCACCTGCAGGTTCGTCGGTGCGAGGCCCTCGGGGAGGGCGTCCGCGGGCGCGCTGCGCTCAGGCCGAGCCGCCGTCCTCCAGGTCTCCTTCCGTCTTGAGGTAGACCTCCTGGAGGTCGCGCAGGATCTCCGGATCCGGGTGCTCCCACATGCCGCGCTCTGCCGCCTCCAGCAGGCGCTCGGCGATCCCGTGCAGCGCCCACGGGTTCGACTTCGCCATGAACGCCTGGTTCTCGGGGTCGAGCACGTACGTCTCGGTCAGCTTGTCGTACATCCAGTCGGCGATCACGCCTGTCGTGGCGTCGTAGCCGAACAGGTAGTCGACGGTCGCGGCCAGCTCGAACGCGCCCTTGTACCCGTGCCGCCGCATCGCGGCCAGCCAGTTGGGGTTGACGACCCTGGCGCGGAAGACGCGCGAGGTCTCCTCGGACAGGGTGCGCGTGCGCACCGCGTCCGGGCGGGTGCTGTCGCCGACGTAGGCGGCGGGAGCCGTACCAGTGAGGGCGCGGACCGTCGCGACCATGCCGCCGTGGTACTGGAAGTAGTCGTCGGAGTCCGCGATGTCGTGCTCGCGGGTGTCGACGTTCTTGGCGGCCACGGCGATCCGGCGGTATGCGCTCTCCATGTCGGTCCGCGCGGGGACGCCGTCGAGGTCGCGACCGTAGGCGAAGCCGCCCCAGACGGCGTAGACCTCGGCGAGGTCGGCGTCGTCGCGCCAGTTGCCGCTGTCGATGAGGGGCAGCAGCCCGGCGCCGTACGCTCCCGGACGGGAACCGAAGATCCGCATCGTGGCCCTGCGGGAGTCGCCGTGCGTGGCCTGGTCGGCGGTGACATGGGCGCGGACGTAGTTGTCCTCGTCGGACTCCTCGAGCGCGGCGACCATCCGCACGGCGTCGTCGAGCATCGCGACCACGTGCGGGAACGCGTCGCGGAAGAAGCCGCTGATCCGGACGGTGACGTCGATGCGGGGACGGCCGAGCTCCTCGAGGGGGATCGGTTCGAGCCGGGTCACCCGGCGCGAGGCCTCGTCCCATTCGGGGCGGACCCCGAGCAGTGCGAGCACCTCGGCGACGTCGTCTCCGGCGGTGCGCATCGCGCTGGTCCCCCAGACCGACAGGCCGACCGAGCGCGGCCAGTCGCCCGTGTCCGTGCGATAGCGCTCGAGCAGTGACTCGGCCATCGCCTGGCCGGTCTCCCAGGCCAGCCTGCTGGGCACCGCGCGGGGGTCGACCGAGTAGAAGTTCCGGCCGGTCGGCAGCACGTTGATCAGGCCGCGGAGCGGGGAGCCGCTCGGACCCGCGGGGACGTAGCCGCCGTTCAGGGCGTGGAGGAGGTGGTCGAGCTCGTCGGTCGTCCGTGCGAGCCGGGGCACCACCTCGGTGGCGGCGAACGTCAGAACCTGTTCGACGAGCTTTCGGCGGGCCTCCTCCGCCGAGCCGGGAGCCTCGCTGTCAGGGGTCGCGTCGCCGGTGAGCGTGCCGGCCAGGACCGCCCCGCTGTGGGTTGTGTCGCCGCGGGTCGTGTCGGCCAGGACCGCCGCGGCGACGTCGCGGACCTCGGACGGTTCCCAGCCGCGCTCCTCCATCCCCTCGACCAGGGCACGGGCCAGCGTCTCCGCCCGGTCGACGCTCGCCAGTCCCTCGCTGCCGTCCTCGGCCAGGCCGAGCGCCTCACGCAGACCGGGCAGGGTCTGCCTGCCGGCCCACATCTGCCGGGCCCGCAACATCGCCAGAACCAGGTCGACGCGTACCTTTCCGACCGGCGCCTCGCCCAGGACGTGCAGACCATCGCGGATCTGCGCGTCCTTGACCTCGCAGAGCCAGCCGTCGACGTGCAGCAGGAAGTCGTCGAACTCGGTGTCGTGCGGCCGGTCGTCCAGCCCGAGGTCGTGGTCGAGCCTCGCCGCCTGGATCAGCGTCCAGATCTGCGCTCGGATCGCCGGCAGCTTGGCCGGGTCCATCGCGGCGATCGAGGCGTGCTCGTCCAGGAGTTGTTCGAGGCGTGCGATGTCGCCGTACGTCTCCGCGCGGGCCATCGGCGGCACCATGTGGTCCACCAGCACCGCGTGGGTACGCCGCTTGGCCTGCGTGCCCTCTCCCGGGTCGTTGACCAGGAACGGGTAGACCAGCGGCAGGTCGCCGAGCGCCGCGTCGGGGCCGCACGCCGCCGACATGCCGGCCGACTTGCCGGGCAGCCACTCCAGGTTGCCGTGCTTGCCGACGTGCACCATCGCGTGGGCGCCGAAGTCCGCGGCCAGCCAGCGGTAGGCCGCCAGGTAGTGGTGGCTCGGCGGCAGGTCGGGGTCGTGATAGATGGCGATCGGGTTCTCGCCGAAGCCGCGCGGCGGCTGCACCATCACCACCAGGTTGCCGGCCCGCAGCGCGGCCAGCACGATCTCTCCGTCAGGGTCGCGGGACCTGTCGACGAACAGCTCGCCCGGCGGGGGCCCCCAGTGGCGCTCCATGCCCTCGCGAAGGTCGTCCGGCAGCGTGCCGTACCACTCGCGATAAGACGCCGCCGAGATGCGCACGGGGTTGCCCGCGAGCTGCTCCTCGGTCAGCCAGTCCTGGTCCTGGCCGCCCGCGGCGATGAGGGCGTGGATCAGCGCGTCGCCGTCCTGGTCGGCCACGCCGGGCAGTCCCTCGCCCAGGTCGTAACCCGCCTCGCCGAGCCTGGCCAGCAGCCTGACGGTGCTCGCCGGGGTGTCCAGGCCCACCGCGTTGCCGACGCGCGAGTGTTTCGTCGGATAGGCCGAGAGCATGACCACGAGCTTGCGCTCCGCCGGCGGGACGTGCCTGAGCAGGCCGTGCCGTACGGCGATGCCGGCGACGCGTGCGGCCCGCTCGGGGTCGGCGACGTAGACGGTGAGCCCGTCTTCGTCGATCTCCTTGAACGAGAACGGCACCGTGATGATCCGGCCGTCGAACTCGGGGATGGCCACCTGGGAGGCCGCGTCGAGAGGGGAGAGCCCGTCGTCGTTCTCGTCCCATGCCTGCCTGCTGGTGGTCAGGCACAGTCCCTGCAGGATAGGCACGTCCAGGTCGGCGAGCGCGCCCACGTCCCACGCCTCGTCGTCGCCGCCCGCCGAGGCGGTGGCCGGCCGCGATCCGCCGGCGGCGAGCACCGTGACCACCAGCGCGTCGGCGGCGCGGAGGGTCTCGAACAGGTCGGGCTCGGCCGTGCGGAGCGAGGAGCAGAAGACGGGCAGCGCCTGGCCGCCCGCGTCTTCGATGGACTGGCAGAGCGTCTCGACGAAGCCGGTGTTGCCCGCCATGTGATGCGCGCGGTAGTAGAGCACGCCGATGACGGGACCCTCCGTACGGCCCGGCGTGCGCTCCAGCGGACCCCAGGTCGGCATGGCGGCGGGCGGCGCGAAGCCGCGGCCGGTGAGCAGGACGGTGTCCGAGAGGAAGGCGTGCAGTTCGGCGAGGTTGGCGGCGCCGCCGTGGGCCAGGTAGGCGTGGGCGTCGGCGCACGTGCCGGCGCTGACCGTGGACAGCTCCATCAGCTCGGCGTCGGGCGCCTGCTCGCCGCCGAGGACGACCACCGGGCGCGGCCCGGCCAGCAGGGCGTCGAGGCCCTCCTCCCAGGCCCTTCGCCCGCCGAGCAGCCGGACCACGACCAGATCGGTGCCTTCGACCAGCGCGGGCAGGTCTTCGACGGTCAGCCTGGCGGGGTTGCCGAGACGGTAGGACGCGCCACTGCCCCGGGCGCTGAGCAGGTCGGTGTCGGAGGTCGACAACAACAGGACGGTCGGCGACGGCGTGGAGTCGGACGGCACGGCGGCGTCGGACGGCACGGCGGCGTCGGACGGCACGAAGCCCGAAGGCGTAGAGCTGGACGGCACGGGGCTGGACGGCGTAGAGCTGGGCGGCACGGGGCTGGACGGCGTGGAGTCGGACGGCATGGGGCTGGACGGCTCAGGGCGCACGGGGGTTCCTCCCTCGGGGTCCTCGCCCCGGTCGTGGGTGTCGCGACGGCAGGAGTCTCCTGGCTCCCAGATCGACGCTCACCCCGGCCTTCCCGTCCGAAGCCGGACCGTGGCCCGCGATGGGGGTCGCTCCCTGGTCACAGTGGCGGGACCGCGCCGGCTTCGCACCGGCTTCCTCCCTGTGCCGTCGTCTTCGATGAGACTACGGCAGCCGGATGGAATGCAATAACTGGCGTTAACATCCTGTTCGTGGCGATTGGCGACTTTTCCGGACGTGCGCACCTCGACGCATGTCCAGGTGCGCTACAGGTCCATACCGCCGCCGACGGCGGTCTCGCCCGCGTCCGCGTGCCCGGCGGCGCCGTATCGGCGGCCCAACTGCGCGAACTGGCCGCCTGCGCGGACGAGCTGGGCTCGGGCGTCATCGAGCTGACCTCACGGGCGAACGTCCAGGTGCGCGGGCTCTCCTCCTCATCGGCCTTCGCCGAGCGGATGGCCGCCGCCGGGCTTCTGCCGTCCGAGACGCACGAACGTGTGCGCAACATCATCGCCTCCCCGCTCTCCGGCCGATCCGGCTCGACCCTGCTCGATGTGCGCCCGCTGGTCGCCGAGCTGGACCGGGCCCTGTGCGCCCGGCCACGGCTGGCGGAGTTGTCCGGGCGCTTCCTGTTCGCTCTGGACGACGGCACCGGCGACGTGAACCGGCTCGGCGCCGACGTCGCGCTCGTCGCACGGTCGCTTACGGCATGGACGGTGCTGCTCGCCGGTGTGGAGGCCGGAAGCGTCCAGGCGACCGGTGGCGCCGCCGTTCCAGCCGTCGTTCCGGCGGCCGTTCCGGTCGGCGTCATGGTGGCGGCCGCTGAGGGGTTCCTGGACGAGAGGGCCGCTCAGGGCGGTTCGGCGTGGCGCGTCTCCGATCTCGAGGACGGCCCCGCCCGCGTCGCCGCACGCATGCACCTCGACTCCGCGCCCGTGAGCAGCCCGGCACCCGTTCCCGTACGGACGACCGCCTTTGTGCGGAGACCGGGTCTCATGGAGCAGAGGGACGGGCGCGTCGCCCTGGAGGTCGTGGTGCCGCTCGGCAGGCTGTCCGCCGCCCAGGCGCTGCTTCTCGCCGACGCGGCGGCGGCCGCAGGGCAGGCTGACGAGCCGCCGTCGGTACGGCTGACGCCGTGGCGGACGGTCGTCGTCCCGGACCTGACGCGCGCCCAGGCCAGCCACTGGACGCCGATCCTCACCCGGGCCGGGCTGGTCGCCGACCCGTCGTCGCCCTGGGTGGGCGTGAGCGCCTGCACCGGCAGACCCGGCTGCGCCAAGTCGCTCGCCGACGTCCAGGCCGACGCGGCCCTGGAGGCGGACGCGACGGTTCACGCGCGCGGACTGCCCGTGCACTGGGCCGGATGCCAGCGCCGCTGCGGACGGCCGCGCGGACAGGTCGTCGAAGTGGTGTCGACCGGCCCGGGATACCGGGTCGAACTGGGCGGCGACCGCCGTACGTGCTCCGACCTCGACGAGGTGGCCGCCGCCGTGGCGGCATTCAGCACCGCAGGCAATCCCGCGGCCGGCGAAAACCCAGCCGCATCCAGCGAGGCCGTGTCGAGCGTGCCCGCATCCAGAGGGGAAAAGTGACCGACTACGTACGCGACGGCGCCGAGATCTACCGCCGGTCGTTCGCCACGATACGCGCCGAGACCGACCTCACCCGGATGCCGCCGGATGTGGCCCAGGTGGCCGTGCGCATGGTCCACGCCTGCGGCATGACGGACCTGGTCGACGACCTCGCCTGGTCGCCCGCCGTCGTGGCGTCCGCGCGCGCGGCGCTCCGCGGCGGCGCGCCGATTCTGTGCGACGCGGCGATGGTCGCCTCGGGCGTGACACGGCGGAGGCTCCCGGCGGACAACGACGTGGTGTGCACTCTCGGCGATCCCCGCGTCCCCGAGCTCGCCGAGCGGCTCGGCACCACCCGCAGCGCCGCAGCGCTGGAGTTGTGGGGTGACCGGCTCGGCGGCGCGGTCGTCGCGATCGGCAACGCGCCGACGGCCCTCTTCCGTCTCCTGGAGCTGATCGCGGAGGGGGCTACCCGGCCGGCCGCCGTGCTGGGCATCCCGGTGGGCTTCATCGGAGCCGCGGAGTCCAAGCAGGCGCTGGCGGACAGCGATCTGGAGTTTCTGGTGGTCCACGGCCGCAGGGGCGGCAGCGCGATGGTGGCGGCGGCGGTCAACGCCATCGCGAGCGAGCAGGAGTGAACGCGATGACAGGTCGGCTCTACGGTGTCGGGCTCGGCCCGGGAGACCCCGAATTGGTGACGGTGAAGGCGGCCCGCCTGATCGGTGAGGCGGACGTGATCGCCTACCACAGCGCCCGTCACGGCCGGAGCATCGCCCGCTCGATCGCCCTGCCGTACATGCGGGAGGGCCAGGTCGAGGAGCTCCTGCAATATCCCCTGACCACCGAGACCACCGACCACCCCGGCGGCTACCAGGGCGCGCTCGACGACTTCTACGTCGTCTGCGCGGAGAGGCTGGCCGCGCACCTCGACGCGGGCAGGGTCGTCGTCGTGCTGTGCGAGGGGGACCCGCTCTTCTACGGGTCGTACATGCACATGCACAAGCGGCTCGCGCATCGGTACCCGACCGAGGTGGTGCCCGGCGTGACCTCGGTCAGCGGGGCGTCGGCGGTGCTCGGGCGGCCGCTGGTGGAGCGGGACGAGACGCTGACCGTCCTGCCGGGGACGCTCCCCGCTGACGTGCTGGCCGACAAGCTGCGGAACACGGACTCGGCGGCGGTGCTCAAGCTGGGCCGTACCTTCGAGAAGGTCCGTGACGCGCTCGCGGAGGCAGGTCGCCTCGACGAGGCGTGGTACGTCGAGCGCGCCACGACGAAGGGCGAGCGGGTCCTCCCGCTGAAGGACGTGGACCCGTCCGAGGTTCCCTACTTCTCGCTCGCGCTCATCCCGAGCCCCGCCGAGCGGACCTTCGTCCCCGAGCACACCGGGCATGCTGAGGGGACCGAACACACCGGGCCGACCGAACACGAGCAGGAGCAGGCGCAGCCCGAGGCGAGCACGCTCCAGCACACCGCCGACGGACGCGGAGGGCAGGTCACCGTCATCGGGCTCGGCCCTGCGGGACGCCCGTGGCTCACCCCGGAGGCGCAGGAAGCCCTCGCCGACGCGACCGATCTGGTCGGATACGGCCCCTACGTCGACAGGGTGCCGCAGAATCCCCGCCAGCGCCGCCACCGCACCGACAACCGGGTGGAGGCCGAGCGCGCCAGGCATGCGCTGGAGATGGCGCTCGGGGGCGCGCGGGTCGCGGTGGTGTCCTCGGGCGATCCAGGGGTCTTCGCCATGGCCAGCGCGGTGCTGGAGCAGGCCGGCGAGGAGAGGTACGCCGGGGTGCCCGTGCGGATCGTGCCGGGGCTCACCGCGGCGCAGGCGGTGGCCAGCAGGGCCGGGGCGCCGCTCGGCCACGACTACTGCGTCCTGTCGCTCTCGGACATCCTCAAGCCGTGGGAGGTCGTCGCGGACCGCATCACTGCGGCGGCCAGGTCCGACATGGTGCTGGCCGTCTACAACCCGGCCTCGCGCACCCGTGCCTGGCAGGTGGGAGCCGCGCGCGACCTGCTGCTGGAGCACCGCGATCCCGGTACGCCGGTGGTCGTCGGGCGTGACGTCGGCGGGCCGGAGGAGAGCGTCACGATCACCACGCTGGGCGAGCTGGACCCGTCGGCCGTCGACATGCGGTGCCTGCTGCTCGTCGGGTCCTCGACGACGCGGGTGGTCGAACGTGAGGGCGGCCCTGTGGTCTACACACCGCGCCGCTACCCGTCGTGACGCCGGCCCGCCGCCAGGCCGCCGAGCCAGTCGGCGGCCTCGCCGGGCGTGGTCACGAGCCGTACGCCGTCGGGCGGCGACGGCCGGTCCACCATGACCACGGGCAGGCCGAGCTCCCTGGCGGCGACCAGCTTCGCGGTGGTCATCGAGCCCCCGCTGTCCTTGGTCACCAGCACGTCGAGGCGATGTTCCCCGATGAGGGCACGCTCGCCCTCCACGGTGTACGGGCCCCGGGCGAGCAGGATCCGCACATTCGCGGGGATCGGAGGTTCGGGCGGGTCCACCGAACGCGCGAGGAACCACAGGCCGTCGAGCGCGGCGAAGACCGGCAGGCTCCTGCGTCCGGTCGTGAGGAACACCCTCCGGCCAAGCGAGGGCAGCACGTCCGCCGCCGCGTGGAGCGACGGGACGCGATGCCAGGAATCGCCGGGCTCCTCCGCCCAGCCGGGACGTCGCAACACGAGCAGGGGGACGCCGGTGCGGCGTGCCACCTCCGCCGCCGACGCGCTCATCCGCGCGGCGAACGGGTGGGTCGCGTCGATGAGCGCGTCGATCGTGTTGTCGCGGATCCAGGCCGCGAGGCCGTCCGGCCCGCCGAAGCCGCCCTCGTGCACCTCACCGACCGGCAGGCGCGGATTGCTCACCCGTCCGGCGAGCGACGACACCACATGGACGCCCGGCTCGGGGTCGAGCGCGGCGGCCAGCGCCCGCGCCTCGGCGGTCCCGCCCAGGATCAGCACCCGCATACCGTGTCCCCCTCCGTGTCCCCATCTGTGGGGCCGTCCGTCCGCGGGCAGGCCGTCTCATGAGCGCCCCGCTGCGTCACGGCTGGACCACCGGCGCCTGCGCGACCGCCGCCACCACGGCGGCCTATACGGCGCTGCTCACCGGCGAGTTCCCCGATCCGGTGACGATCACGCTGCCCAAGGGCCGCACACCCGCCTTCGCGCTCGCCCGCGAGACGCTCGGGGACGGCTTCGCCTCCGCCTCGATCGTGAAGGACGCGGGTGACGACCCCGACGTGACGCACGGCGCGCTGATCTCGTCGTCGGTACGGCCCGGCCTCCCGGGAAGCGGCGTGACGTTCACCGCCGGGCCGGGCGTCGGCACGGTCACCAAGCCCGGCCTGCCGCTCGACGTCGGCGAGCCGGCGATCAACCCGGTGCCGCGCCGCATGATGCGCGAGCACGTCGCCGAGGTGGCCGCGGCGCACGGCGGCAGCGGCGACCTCGTGGTCGAGATCTCGGTGGAGAACGGCGAGGAACTGGCCCGCCACACATGGAACCCGAGGCTGGGCATCCTCGGCGGGCTGTCGATCCTCGGGACGACCGGAGTGGTCGTGCCCTACTCGTGCTCGGCCTGGATCGACTCCATCAGACGCGGGGTCGACGTCGCCCGGGCCGCCGGGCACGTCCATGTGGCCGGATGCACGGGCAGCACCTCGGAGCGCGTCGCGGCCGAGTTGTACGGCCTGCCCGACGACGCGCTGCTCGACATGGGCGACTTCGCGGGAGCGCTGCTGAAGTACCTGCGCCGACACCCCGTGCCGCGGCTCACGATCGCGGGCGGCGTCGGCAAGCTCTCCAAACTGGCCGACGGCCACCTCGACCTGCACTCGGGCCGCTCCCAGGTCAACCCCGACCTGCTCGCGAGACTCGTGCTCGACGCGGGAGGCACGGCCGACCTCGCCGAGAGGGTCCGCGAGGCCAACACCGCGCTGCACGCGCTGCGGCTGTGCCAGGAGGCCGGGCTGCCTCTCGGCGACTTGGTAGCCGAGGGTGCCCGCGCCACGGCGGTCGAGGTGCTGCGGGAGGCTCCGGTCGAGGTCGACATCGTGGTCATCGACCGGGCCGGCGTGATCGTCGGACGGGCGGGCGGCCACGCCTGACGGCACGGGCACGTCTGACGGCACGGGCACGTCTGACGGCACGGGCACGTCTGACGGCACGACCACGCCTGACTGCGCGGTGACGCGGACCGGCGCGGTGCCGGTGACCATGGGACTGGCAGGCAGGGTCCCGTTCACTGTCACGACCGGCGGCGGCCGGGCGAGTAGAGGTGGCTGTCGGGGAACTCCGACGCCGCGAGCACCCGGCCCACCACGATGACGGCCGTGCGCCTGATCCCGGCCTGCCGTACCTGGTCGGCGATGTCCGCGAGCGTGCCCCGGAGGATCACCTCGTCGTCGCGGCTCGCCCGTGCCACGACCGCGACGGGACAGCCCGCGCCGTACGAGGGCAGGAGCTCAGCGACGACCTCTTCGATCCGCTGGACCGCCAGGTGCAGCACCATGGTCGCGGTGCTCGCCGACAGCGTCCCGAGGTCCTCGCCCTCCGGCATCGGTGTCGCCCGCGCGGACGTGCGCGTGAGGATGACCGTCTGGCCGACGCCGGGGACGGTGAGCTCGCGGCCCAGCGAGGCGGCCGCCGCGGCGAAGGCCGGCACTCCCGGCACCACTACGTAGGGGATGTCCAGCACCTCGAGCCGGCGCATCTGCTCGGCCACGGCGCTGAACACCGAAGGGTCGCCCGAGTGCAGCCGCGCCACATCCAGCCCCGCGTCGTGCGCGGCGGCCATCTCGGCGACGATCTCGTCGAGCGTCAGATCGGCGGTGTCGACCAGCCGGGCTCCCTCGGGACAGGAGTCGAGCAGCTCACGGGGGACCAGCGACCCCGCGTAGAGGCAGACGGGCGACGACTCCAGCACCCGCAGCCCGCGTAACGTGATGAGGTCGGCCGCTCCCGGGCCCGCGCCGACGAAGTGCACCGTCATGGGGAATCTCCTTCGACCGCGTCTTCCTGGACCGGGACCTCTTTGACCACGGACCAGACGGTCACCGGCAACATGGCCCGCCAACCGGTGAAGCCGCCGACCGGAGAGGCCCGCTGCACCGAGAGGCGTACCAGGTCGCCGCCGAGCCTGCCGTACCACTGGCCGACGACCGACTCGGACTCCAGGGTGACCGCGTTCGCGACGAGCCGCCCCCCGGGCCGCAGCGCCGTCCAGCACGCCTCGACCACTCCGGGAACGGTCACGCCGCCGCCGATGAACACCGCGTCGGGCGCCGGCAGGCCCGCCAGCGCCGCCGGGGCGGACCCGTCCACCACGCGCAGCCCGGGCACGCCCAGCGTCTCCGCGTTACGGCGGACGCGCTCGCCGCGGTCGGCTCGGCCCTCAACGGCCACGGCCGTACAGGACGGATGGGTCCGCATCCACTCGATCGCGATGCTTCCCGCGCCCGCGCCGACGTCCCACAGCAGTTCGCCGGGAAGAGGGGCGAGCCGGGACAGGCTGACCGCCCGCACCTCTCGTTTGGTGAGCTGTCCGTCGTGCTCGAACGCCTCGTCGGGCAGGCCGGGAACCAGGGCGAGCGGCCGGGCGCCGGGGTCGGCCGCGCATTCGACGCCGATCACGTTGAGCGCCGGGGAGGCGGGGTGCGGCCAGCGGGACGCGACGCCGTCCTGCCGTGACTCGGCCTTCGCGCCCAGATCGGACAGGACCGTCATGCCGCTCGCGCCGTATCCGCGCGCGGTCAGCAACGCGGCCACCTGGGCGGGGCCGTCGCCGTCCGCGCTGAGCACGAGGACGCGCCGCCCCGGCGAGACGGCCGCGCTCACGGCGGCGAGCGGACGGCCGAGGAGGCTCACGACCTCGACCTGCTCGACGGGCCAGCCGAGCCTCGCGCAGGCCAGTGAAAGCGACGACAGGTGGGGCAGCACGCGCAGCCGCTCAGGACCGAGCAGGCGCACCAGCGTCGAGCCGACGCCGAAGAACATGGGGTCGCCGCTCGCGAGGACGCAGACGGCCCTGGCGGCGTGCGCCTCCATCAGGCCGGGCAGAGCGGGCATAAGGGGGGACGGCCAGGTGATCCGCTCAGCCGGCACGTCAGGGATCAGATCGAGCTGCCGGGAGCCGCCGATCAGCACCTCGGCGGATTCGACGGCCTCCCGCGAGGCGGGGGACAGACCGGCCCACCCGTCGGCGCCGATCCCGACGACCGTGATCACATGTTTCCCAGAACGCGGGTCACCCGGATCTCCAGCACCACGCGGGCCGGATTGGGACGCGGCTGCTTGTACCGTTCGGCATAGCGACGCTCGGCGTCGGCGACCTGCTCGGGCTCGGTGCGGAGGACCGCTGTGCCTTCGAGGGTCGACCACCGGCGTCCGTCGACCTGGCAGACCGCGACCGGTGTGCCCTCGGGTCCTGCGGCGGCGACGCGGCGTGCCTTGTGCGATGTGCCCGAGGTGATGACGCGGGCCGTCGCGGACTCCAGGTCGAGGGTCACGCCGACCGGCACCACGTGGGGCGTGCCGTCAGGCCGGACGGTGGTGAGCGTGCACAGGTGCCGCTCCCGCCAGAACCCGGCGAACTCCGCACCGCGCTCGACCAGATTCACGCCGTACCCTTTCGTCCCGTTTCGGCCATCGTAGTGGCCGGGATCCGCCGGCCCGGTCAGGGCCGGTGCCCGAGACCTGCCTGGCGGGCGCGCACGATCGCCTCGGCGCGGTCGGCGACCTGGAGCTTGGCGAAGATCGCGGAGATGTGGTTGCTGACGGTCTTGGGGCTGATGACGAGACGCCGGGCGATCACCGCGTTGGAGTGTCCGGCGGCGATGAGATCGAGGACCTCGCGCTCCCTGCCGGTCAGCTCGGGGAACGGCTCCGCGGGGGTCGCGTCGCGGCCGCCACCGGCGAAGAAGTCGATGATCCGGCGCGCCACCGTCGGTCCGAAGACGGCCTGACCGGCGGCGACGGCCCGGACGGCCCGGACGATCTCGTCCTGCTGGGCGCCCTTGACGAGATAGCCGGACGCACCCGCGCGCATCGCGGCGAAGACCGACTCGTCGTCCTCGAACATCGTCAGGACCAGCACCCGGGTGGCGGGTGCGACGCGCAGGATCGACCGGGTCGCCTCCACGCCGCTGACCCCGGGCATGTGCAGGTCCATGACGACGACGTCGGGACGGGTGAGCTGTGTCTCCCGGCAGGCGGCCTCGCCGTCTCCCGCCTCGCCGACGATCTCGATGTCGCTCAGGGAGGCGACGAGGGCGCGCATGCCCTCGCGCATCAACGGGTGGTCGTCGACCACGACCACGCGGATGGCGGCCCCGGTGCTCAGGTCGGCCTCGGTGCTCATCTCGGCTCCAGGGGCAGAAGGGCGTGGACGCGGCCGCCGCGGTCGGTGGGTCCCGCGCTGAGGACGCCCCCGAGTTCGGCGGCGCGTTCGTGCATGGACCGGAGGCCGACTCCATGCTGCCACGCGGTCACTCCGACGGCGCCGTCGTCGCGCACCTCCAGATGCAGGGCGTGGTCGGCCCGCAGCGAGATGACGCACGAGCCCGCGCTGCCGTGACGCAGCGCGTTGGTGACCGCCTCCGTGGCGATGCGGTAGGCCGCGACCTCCACGGCAGCCGGCAGAGGGGGCAGGTCCGCGGGGGAGTCGAGGGTGACGACGAAACGGCCGTCATCGCGGCGCCAGGACTGCTCCGCGCGCTGGCGCAGCGCGCCGAGCAGCCCGAGCTCGTCGAGGTCGGGCGGCCGCAGGTCGTAGACAAGGCGGCGGATGTCGGCGATGGCGCCGGTCAGGTCGGCGCGCAGGTCGAGCAGCAACTCCCCGGACCGCGCCGGATCGACGGCCTGGAGGTTGTGGGCCGCGTCCGCCTTCAGGGTGACGGCGGTCAGCGCGCTGCCGAGACCGTCGTGCAGGTCACGGCGCAGCCGCCGGCGTTCCTCCTCCCTGGCGGCGACGATGCGGGCACGCGACTCGCGCAACTGCTCCGACAGGAGGACCGCCTGGAGCGCGACTCCGATGGGCGCCGCGAGCAGCTCGAGCGCCCGGCTGTCGGCCGCCGACAGCCGGGACTCGCCCGAGCGCAGTCCCACCAGCAGGTCGGCGGGCGTGCCGTCCGCCACCTCCAGGGGCACGGTGTGCCGCCCGTCGGACGCGGCGCCGAATGTGGCGACGAGCCTGCCGTCGGCGCTGACCGCGGCGTACGGCAGGCGCAACGCCTCGCAGACCGCCCGGAGCACACCCTCCAGGCCGGCCCCGAGCCGCACGCCCACGCTGGCCGCCGCCGCGGCCGGATCCTGGCGCCGGCCGTACATGAGCCGGTCCACGCCGGACTGGACGGCGGCGCGGGCGGGCGAGAAGACCAGCGCGACCACACCGGTCGCCACCAGCGGGCTGGCCTCGAGCCGGTCGCGGGCCAGAGCGCCGAGCACCGCGACGATGCCCAGGTAGGCGCCGATCACACCCACCGTCAGCACGCCGTAGACGATGGACCGGTTGACCACCAACCGGATGTCGTACAACCGGTGACGGATGATCGCGATCGTCGCGGCGGCCGGGATCAGCGGCAGGGTCAGCAGGAACAGGATCGGCCCGTCGGTCGTCACGAGGCGCTGGACATTGAGCACGAGGAAGACGGCCGCCGCCCAGAGCAGCCACATGAGCTGGAGCCGCTGGTCTCCGCTCGAGCGCCGGACCCGCGACCACAACGCGGCGACGCTGGCCAGCAGCACGAGTCCCACGAGGGCGACCGCCACCGGGACGACCGCCGCCACCACGCGTCCGGCCGCCTCCGGCAGCAGCGGGCTGCGGTCGGCGATGGGCTCGTTCTCGATGACCCCCGGTTGCAGCGTGAGGGCCGGCGTGAGCACGACCAGCGCCAGAGTGACCACGGCCAACGGGCGCCATCGCGGCGACAGCACGGTCCCGTCGGGGAAGAGCTGCAGGATCAGCGGCAGGCAGACCACGGGGGCCGGGATCCACACCGTGATGCCGATCACGTCGATCAGCCGTTCCCACCCCGGCGTCAGCGCGATCACGCCCGACTGCAGGCCCAGACTGACCACGCTCGCCGCGTAGCAGGCGCCGAACGCGACGAACAACCGCCCGATGCGATGCCGCGGCCGGTGGGCCAGCACGAGCGCGCCGAACGCGGTGAACGTCACGCCCATCGCCGAGTTCGTCAGCAGGTAGGTCTCGGCCGCGTCGCGCAGGTCGTAGCCGCCGGCGAACCACGACCACCAGGCGGCCGCGATCGCCACGCTCGTGATCGTGAACGTGGCGATCGGAGCGGCTCGGGAGGCTGGCATGCGACCAATCATCGGGTCCGGCGACCCCCGGAGCCATAGGAGCGGACTCCCATCCCGCCGCAGGAGGCCTGGGGGCGGATGGGAGGACGAGCCCACGAACACGGGGGCTCCGGCGGCCCACTCTCGGCGGGAGAGCACACCACAGGCATCGGAGGATCCATGAAAGACGAGTCCCGTACCGAGACGGCGAGCCGCGCCGCGGCGCCGGCGGCCGGCAGACCACTGCGAGACGTCCGCGCGTTCTGGCGGGTCCTGCTCGCGGTGATCACTCCGTTGCCGCTGCTGGCCCAGGCGGTCTACCAGCTGCTGATGCCGGGCCCCGCCGGCGGCGACTTCGCGAGCACGCTGGACATGGTCGGCTCCGCCCAGGGCACGGTGGGCGCGCTGCAGTGGGTGGGAGCCGTCTTCACCGTCACGCTCATCCCGGCCACGTGCACGGTGGCGTGGATCGCCCGCCGCGGCGCTCCCCGGCTCGCGACGGCCGGTGCCCTGCTGTCGGTTCTGGGGTTCCTCGCCTCGGCCCTGCTGCCCAACGACCACCTCATCGCGCTGGTCACCCTGCAGGACGGGATCGACCAGGGCGCCGCGGCCGCGCTCGACCAGGGGCTGTGGGCGAACCCTGTCGTCTCCGCCGCCTCGGGGCTGTGGATCCTGGGGCTCACCGTGGGCCTTGCGCTGGTGGGGGCCGCGCTCTGGCGCAGCCGGGTCGCGCCCGCCTGGGCCGGCGTCGCTCTCATGATCGCCGGTCCGACCCACCCGTTCATCCCGGGTCAGATCGGCAGCGCCGCGGGACTGTTGGTGGGCGCGATCGGCATGGCCGGTGCGGGCCTCGCCCTTCTGCGGATGCGCGACGACGAGTTCGACCTTCCGCCCGGGCGGCGGTCGTCCTGATCAGCGTGATGCGTTGAAGCGCGGTGGGTCGCGGGCCCGCCGCGTGTCAGCGTCCGTTCGGGAGGAGCGTGTCGGACAGACGCAGCAGGGTGAGATAGCGCTTGACGATCCGCCCGCCGTACCGGCCGTCGATGAGGGTGGCGATGCAGTCGAGCAACCCGGCCCTGGCGTCGGCGGGCAGCGCCCGGTGGTTGGAGTAGGTGGAGAGCACGTCGAGGTACTCGGCCGTGGTGTAGCCCCGTTCCCACTCGAAGCGGCGGAACCGTGAGATGCCGAACCTGCCTGAAGCGTCGATCTCGGCGCTGTCGGACGGCAACGCGACGGCCGGCTGCAGCGTCAGGCCCGGCGGCGTGTCCGGGTCGAACCTCTCGTAGCACCGCTGGACCTCGGCGAAGAAGGGGTTCGTCCCTCCGCTGATGTGGTGCGTCGAGATGACGGCGAGGGTGCCTCCTGGACGCAGCGCGTCCGCGGACTTGGCGACGCGGACGGCCGGGTCGATCCAGTGGAAGCTGGTGGCCGCAAGGACCACGTCGAACGGCTCGGGCGGCAGCGGCCAGTCCTCGAAGGCGGCGTTGACGACCTCGACGTCGGGAAAGCCGGCGAGCTTGCGGCGGGCGAATCGAGCCAGTTCCTCGCCCAGTTCGATCGCGACGATCCGGCATCCGCGCTCGGCGAGTGGAATCGTCGCCTGCCCGGTGCCGCAGCCGATCTCCAGTACGCGGCTTCCACGGGGGATCTCGTCGAAGAGCCCGGCGGGATATCCGGGCCGTGCCCGGTCGTACAGCTCGGCGTCCTCAGTGAATGTACGGCGGAGCCGTTCCCGGTCTGCGGCCATATCTCGAAGGGTACGCGCGCGCCGGGCGGGCCGCGGGAAGCTGTTGTCAGCGATTACTCGCAAACGTATACTCGCATCCGAGTAATCGGTGGCGAATATGCGGGAGCGTCCATGGCCAGGCGTCGAAAGGTCGGCAACCTGCTGGCGCTGGCTGTGCTCTCCGCGGTCATGGAACGGCCGATGCACCCCTACGAGATGGCCTCGGTGCTCCGCGAGCGGGGCAAGGACCGCGACATGAACATCAAGTGGGGCTCCTTCTACACCGTCGTGCGGAACATGGAGAAGCACGGCCTGCTGGAGGCGACGGAGAGCGTCCGGCAGGGGGGCCGCCCCGAGCGCACCGTCTACCGGATCACCGACGCCGGTCGCGCTGAGCTCGTCGACTGGGTGCGTGAGCTGGTCTCCACGCCCGAGCGTGAGTTCTTCAGGTTCGAGGCCGGGCTCTCGGTGCTCGTGGTGCTTCCTCCCGACGAGGTGACCACGCTGCTCGGTCAGCGCCTGAGCCTGCTGGAGGCGGAGATCGCCGATGCGCGGGAGTCGCTTGAGAGGGTCGCCGGCGAGATTCCCCGGGTTCTTCTCCTCGAGGCGGAGTACGACCTGGCCATGCGCGAGGCGGAGGCGACCTGGGTCCGCTCGCTGCTCGGCGAGCTGACCTCGGGTTCGCTTCCGGAGCTCGAGCTCTGGCGGCGGTTCCACGAGACGGGGCAGATTCCCCAGGAGGTCCTCGACATCGCGGAGAGGAGCCGTACGAACGACGCCACGTGAAAAGGGACCCCGGCGAAGGTGCTGCAACACCCCGCCGGGATCCCCGGCCTCGAACCGAACCCGCGGAAGGGAACCAGCACGAGGTGGCAACCGCAAGGATAGCTGGGCTCCCCTTCCCGGGCCGGTTCGGATGATCAAGATCCGAGACCGGAGGAATCCATGCAGAACACGGCGACGAACGCCGTCGAGGCGGAGAGCATCGTGAAGACCTATCCCGGAGGCGTGAAGGCGCTCGACGGGTTGTCCGTCACGGTCCGGCCGGGGGAGGTGTTCGGGCTGCTCGGCCCGAACGGCGCCGGCAAGTCGACCACCATCAAGATCCTTACGACTCTGGTCAGGCCTGATTCGGGCACCGCGAGCATCGCGGGGCACGACGTCCTGAGCCGCCCCGACCGGGTGCGCAGGGTGATCGGCGTCGTGTCGCAGCGTTCCGGCGCCGACCCCATGGCGAGCGGGCGCGACAACCTGGTGCTGCAGGCCCACCTGTACGGCATGCGCGGAGCCCAGGTGGAGCGGCGTGTTTCGGAACTGCTCGACCGGTTCGACCTCGGGGACGCCGCCGGCCGTCAGGTCAGGACGTACTCCGGCGGCATGCAGCGGAGGCTGGACGTGGCCCTCGGCCTGGTGCACCGTCCGCGCGTCCTGTTCCTCGACGAGCCGACCACCGGGCTCGACCCCGAGGCGCGGGCCGCGATGTGGGAGGAGATCGCCCGGCTGGCCGGTGACGACTCGCTGGCGATCCTGCTCACCACGCACTACCTGGACGAGGCCGACCGCCTCGCCAGGCGGCTGGCCATCGTCGACGGCGGCAGGGTCGTCGCGGAGGGAACCCCCGAAGGTCTCAAGGCCGAGTTGCGCGGCGACGCCGTACACCTCGAACTGCGCGAGGCGCCGGACGAGCGGCGCGTGCGGTCCCTCGTGGAAGCCCTTCCCGGCGTCCGGGAGATCGTGTTCGACGGGCGGCGGCTCAGCGCCAGGGCCGACGACGGCGCGGCGGCTGTGCCGATCGCGCTCGCGGCACTCGACCAGGCCGGAGTGCCGGTAGCGGCGGTCACGGTGGCCAGGCCGTCCCTGGACGACGTCTACCTGCGTCACGCGGGCCGTCGCTTCGCGCACACCGACGAACCCGTCACGGCCGGGGCTGGAGGTGCCCGATGAGCGCACTCTTCGTGCACACCTGGTGGATGACCCACCGCCGCCTCAAGGCGCTGATGCGCAATCCCGGTCTCGTGGTCATGACGCTGGTACAGCCCGCGATCTGGCTCTTCCTCTTCGGCGGCCTGTTCCGCAAGGTCGCGGAGCTGCCGGGCTTCGGCGCCGCCTCCTATGCCGACTACCTGGTGCCCGGCGTCGTCGTGATGAGCGCGGTGTCGTCGAACATGTGGGCCGGCATGGGCGTCATCGACGAAATCGAGCGCGGCACGCTGAATCGGTTCCTCGTCTCACCGGTGCGCCGCAGCGCCATCCTCAACGCCGGGGTCATCGAGCAGGCGGTGAGCACTGCGGTCCAGTCGCTGGTCATCGTCTTCCTCGGACGGCTGGCGGGCGCGTCGTATCCCGGCGGCGTCCTCGGCGTGGTGGTGCTGATCGTGGCGTCGATCCTGCTCGGAGCGATTTTCAGCGCGCTGTCGAGCACGATGGGCCTGCTGGTGCGTCAGCGGGAGACCATCATCGGGCTGAGCGTCTTCCTCCTGCTGCCGCTCACCTTCCTGTCCTCGGCGTTCATGGCCGAGGACCTCATGCCGGACTGGATCCGGAACATCGCGGCGTTCAACCCGCTCAACTGGTCGCTGGACACCGGCCGCGGGGCCCTGGCCGACGTCCCGGACTGGCAGGCCGTCGCCGTCCACGGCGGCTGGCTGCTGGGCCTGGCTGCGCTGATGATCCTGCTGTCGACGTTGTCCTTCCGCAGCTACCAGAAGTCCATCTGAGTACGGCCGGCCGGCCTCACGTCCCTGGGGCCGGCCGGTTCGCGGGATCAGAGTCGGATTCTCTCGGTGCGGCTTCGCCGTGAGGGCCGGCAGCGGTGCCTGAGCACCCCGGGATTTCCCTCGCACCGCGACAAATCAATCGCAATCGCGCTGCCCTGGGCGGCACAATCAGGTGATCATTCCGGGTCTCACCGGTCGTACGGCGCCGACGCGGTTTCTCAGCGCGCCCGGGGAGACGTGGCACGAACGAGCGTGGTCCTGCGGAAGGACGGCCCCCCGTGAGGAAGATCCCGACCATCTACGCCCGCGACTGGGACGGCAATCCCAAGTTCGTCACCCGTGCGGAGAACCCGGAGTGCTCCTGGGTGTTCGCCGGCGCGGGGACACCCACCCTGAAATGGGACGGCACCTGCGTGATGTTCGACGGGACCGGCTGGTGGGCGCGACGCGAGGTCAAGCCGGGCAAGGCGGCCCCCGCCGGGTTCGTCACCCTCTCCGCCGACGAGGAGACGGGCAAGACCGTCGGCTGGGAGCCCATGGTCCAGTCCGCCTTCGCCCGCTGGCACGCGGAGGCCGAGGCGGCGGCGACCGAGCCGTTCGAGCCGGGCACCTACGAACTGCTCGGCCCCAAGGTCAACGGCAATCCGGACGGGTTCCCCGGGCATGTCCTGATGCGCCACGCCTGGGCGCCGGGCACCCTCGACGCGGACGTCAAGACGGCGCCGCGCGACTTCGACGGACTGCGCGCCTGGCTCCACGCGCGTCCGTACGAGGGCATCGTCTGGCACCACCCCGACGGTCGCATGGCCAAGATCAAGGCTCGTGACTTCCCCCGCGCGGGCTCTGGCTCCTGAGGGCGTGCGGCCCGCCGGTCCCGCGGCCTCCCGGCCGCGGGTTTCCTTTCTCGCGGAAGTCGCCCCGAGATTCCATGAGAAACGAAAGAGGCGGCATCCGGCACGCCGATGCGCCCGGCTCGCTTCGTCCTCCTGACAGAGGCTGGGCAGGAGTCCTGTGAGTGGAGGGAGTCGTTGTGAACACAACGGGCTGAAGCCGCGAGAAGTGCCCGATATTCGCATTCAATTTGTTAGTTACAAATGCGCGGCTATCAGGCAATAATGCATACGTCTCAGGGGGGACGTACGCAAACGGTGGGAGTCGATGGGGGATTTCGTCGGCGCGGCGCTCGGTTTTCCGGCCGTCCTGTTCAGCTTCATGTTGGTCGTCGTCATCGCTTATTGGGTGCTCGTTCTGCTCGGAGGTCTCGGGCTGGACCTTCCTGACGAGTTCCTGTCCGGCATCGGGATGCGCGGGCTGCCCGCGGGCGTCGCGCTTTCGCTCATGGTGGCGATCGCCTGGTTCGTCAGCCTCGCCGGCGTGACGCTGGTCGACGGGACGCCCGCCAGGATCGCCGTCCTGCTGGTCGCACTGTTCGCCGCATGGTCGCTCACCCGCCTTCTGGCGCTGCCGTTCCGGCGGTTCCTGCCGCCGATCGCCGCGCCCTCGCGGAACGACTTCGTCGGGCGGATGTGCGTCATCCGCACCGGACGGGTCGGGCGTGACTTCGGCCAGGCCGAGGTGACCGCGGAGGACGGCTCCTCCGCGGTCGTCCAGGTGCGGCAGACCGGCGAGGACGACCTTCGCGCCGGCAGTACCGCCCTCATCTTCGACTACGACCCGGAGGGCGAGTTCTTCTGGGTCATGCCCTATGAAATGCACTGACAGGGGACCAAGCGCATGGATGTCATCACCACAGGAATGGGCGTTTTCTTAGGCGTCATCCTTCTCGTCGTCATCGGCATGGTGTTCGTCATCAGCCGCCTGTTCCACAAGGTCGAGCAGGGCAAGGCCCTGATCGTCTCCAAAGTGCGGAAGGTGGACGTCACATTCACCGGCGCCGTCGTCATGCCCGTGCTGCACAAGTCGGAGACGATGGACATCTCGGTGAAGACCATCGAGATCACTCGGACCGGGCAGGAAGGGCTCATCTGCCGGGACAACATCCGGGCCGACATCCGCATCACGTTCTTCGTCCGGGTCAACAAGACCGTCGAGGACGTCATCAAGGTCGCCCAGGCGATCGGCACCGCCCGGGCCAGTGACGAGCAGACGCTGCAGGAGCTGTTCAACGCCAAGTTCTCCGAGGCGCTCAAGACGGTCGGCAAGCAACTCGACTTCGTCGACCTCTACACCAAGCGCGACGAGTTCCGGGACCAGATCGTCCGCGTGATCGGCACCGACCTCAACGGCTACAGCCTCGAGGACGCCGCCATCGACTACCTCGAGCAGACGCCCATGGCCCAGCTCGACCCGGCCAACATCCTCGACGCCCAGGGCATCCGCAAGATCACCGAACTGACCGCGATCGAGCACGTGCGGACCAACGAGTACCAGCGCAACGAGGAGAAGGAGATCACCCGCCAGAACGTCGACGCGCGGGAGGCCATCCTCGAGCTGGAACGGCGCCAGGCCGACGCCGAGACCAAGCAGAAGCGTGAGATCGAGACCATGCGGGCGCGGGAGGAGGCCGAGACCTCCCGGGTGCGGGCCGAGGAACGCCTCAAGGCGCAGTCGGCCATCATCCGCACCGACGAGCAGGTCGGCGTCCAGGAGGAGAACCGGGCCAGGGAGATCGCCGTCGCGGAGAAGAACCGCGAGCGGGTCATCGCGATCGAGACCGAGCGGATCGAGAAGGACCGCCTGCTCGAGGTGATCGCCAGAGACCGTGAGACCGAGCTGGCCCGCATCGCCAAGGACAAGGAGCTCGAGGTCGAGAAGCGGGCCATCGCCGAGGTCACACGCGAGCGGATCGCGGTGGACAAGACGGTCGCCGAGCAGGAGGAGACCATCAAGCGCCTGCGGGTCGTCGAGGAGGCCGAACGCACGCGCCAGGCGCTGGTGATCCAGGCCGAGGCCGAGGCGCAGGAGAACCTCGTCAAGGACATCAAGGCGGCCGAGGCCGCCGAGGCCGCCGCGAAGCACAAGGCCCGCGAGGAGCTCGTGCTCGCCGAGGCCCGCCAGCAGGCGGCCGAGCTCGACAGCCGGGCGAAGATCCGCCTGGCCGAGGGCATCCAGGCCGAGGCGGCCGCGGCCGGCCTCGCCGAGGTCCAGGTGCGTGAGCGCGACGCCGAGGCCATCGAGAAGGTGGGCCGCGCGGAGGCCGCCGTCGACAGGGAGAAGGCGCTCGCCGCCGCCCTGGCCGTCGGCGAGAAGCTCAAGGCGGAGGCCGAGGGCGAGCAGGCGAAGGCGCTCGCGGCCGCGGCCGCCGTGGGCGAGAAGCTGAAGGCCGAGGCCGAGGGCCTCACGGAGAAGGCGGCGGCGATGGCCGCGCTCGACGAGGCGAGCCGGGGGCACGAGGAGTACCGCCTGCGGCTGGAGGCCGACACGGAGGTCCGGCTCAGGAGCATCGACGTCCAGCGCAAGATCGCCGAGGCGCAGGCGGCCGTGCTGGCGGCCGGGCTGGAGAAGGCCGACATCGACATCGTCGGCGGCGACACCGTGTTCTTCGACCGGCTGATGAGCTCGATCTCGATGGGCAAGAGCATCGACGGCTTCGTCGAGAACTCGGACGTCGCGCGGGCGGTGGCCCGGCCGTACCTGGACGGGACCGCCAGCCTCACCGAGGACCTCAGCCGGATGCTCGGCTCGCTGGACACGGCCGACGTGCGGAACCTCACGCTCTCCGCGCTCCTGGTGAAGCTCATCAAGGCGGGCGGACCCGATGCCGACAAGCTGCAGGCCCTGCTGAGCGCCGCGCAGCGGCTCGGCGTCGCCGAACAGCCGGTGGCGGCGCTCGACGCGGTGAAGCACTGACGGACGGGTGACAGAGGTTTCCGTGACAGAGGCCGGCGGGACGGACACCGCAGTGACCGGGACAGAGTCGATCGCTACAGGAACCAGCGGAGCAGAGGGCGCAGGAACAGAGGGCGCAGGAACAGGGGGCGCAGGAACAGGGGGCGCTGAGGCGGAGGGCGCCGCCGGGACGCGGGCCGGGCTCGACGCGGGCACCTACGAGGTGCTCAGAGCCCGGCTGGGCGAGCAGGCCAAGGAGCTCGCCCGCCGGGCCGAGGCGCTCAACGCCGACCGGCTCGAGGTCTTCGGCGGCACGGAGCTCCGGCTCGTCGGCACCGACCGCGTCCGTACGGAGAACAACTGCGTGCCCCGCGACATCGTGTCGGCGGACGGGGTCATGTTGTTCGGCTACAACGTGTTCATCGGGCTGAAGTCCGAGACGACGGTCTCGGACGTGTTCTCCGCCCACCGGTTCAGCCGTGACGGCGACGCGTTCCGGTTCGACGACGCGCCCCTGCCGTTCGGCGGCGATTCCCAATTCGAGCGGGACTTCGGCGAGCTGTACCGGTACTACAAAGAGACCAGGCTGCTGCAGCTGCGCCGGGTGGAGGGCAGGCTGCTCGCGGTCTTCCAGACGGGTCCGCAGGACATCCGGGTGTTGCGGTGGACGGTCGCGGCCGACGGCTCCATCGCCTACCTGGACAACCGCGGCGAACGCGACCACGTCTTCCCGCCGTCGCACGACTTCGAGTGGACGCAGACCACCCGGGACGACCACGTCCTCGGTCGCCATCCGCACATCTCGATCGGGGACGAGGTGTTCGTCGAGACCGTCGGCGGCGACCTCACCATCAAGATCGAGAACAACACGGAGACCGGAGAGGGCGTCTACCGGGAGCCCGTCGCCGAGCCGCTGCAGAGCCTGGCCGACGCCGACGTCCAACACGCCAGGGTCGGCCCGCTGATCCTGCTGCGCATCCGGCCCTACAACGAGGCCGACTGGCGTCACCTGGTCTTCAACACCCGGACCAAGGCCGTGGTCAGGCTGGACGGCATCGGCCAGTCCTGCCTGCGGCTCCCCGAGGACCAGGGCCTCATCTTCCCCGGCGGCTACTACCTCGCCACCGGCACGGCGAAGACCTTCGACACCGACGTGGCGGGCCTGGAGTTCGAGCGCGTCATCCGCTCGCCCAACGGCGAGGACGTGCTCTACGTCTTCCACGCGCGGGTGGAGGGCCGGACGCTGCTCCTGCCGTACAACGTGATCCGGAAGGAGGTCGCCAACCCGATCACCTGTCACGGCTACTCGCTGTTCGACGACGGCACCCTCATCGTGTTCCGGGAGACCTCCGCCGAGCCGACCCGCGTGCATCCCATGCAGGTCTGGCAGACGCCGTACGTCTCGGACACCTTCGCCGCGGCCCAGCCGGTGGGCTCCGGCCCGCTGGAACGCGTCGGCAACGCCGAGCTGGTGCGCGGGATCTCCGACTGCCTGTCCGTCGTCCGCATGGTCGGGGAGATGGCGCCGTCAGTGCCGGTGTTCGAGGCGCTGATCGCCGCGTGCGTCCGGGCCTTCGACTCCTATCACTGGCTGAACGACCACGGTCTGCGCGGGCCGCTCGCAGACGTCCGCGCAACGGCCGAGCAGGTCCTGGACGAGTTCGAGAAGGTCCAGTCGCTGACCGAGCAGGCCGCGTCCGCGCTGGGGGAGGCGGAGGGGCGGATCGTCTCGCTCGTACGGCAGGCCCGCGGCGAGACCCCCATGACGGCCGACGCCTGGGTCCGGCAACTCGCCGAGCTTCGCCGGGCCCAGGGCCGCCTCGCGACGTTGCGCGAGATGCGGTACGTCGACCTGAGCAAGGTGGACGCGCTGACGGCCGACCTCGACTCCGAGATCGGCACGGCCGCGCGGCGGGCCGTCGCGTTCCTCCAGGGCGACGACGCGTTCACCGGCTACCACGCCGACGTGGAACGGCTCACCGGGCAGGCCCGGGCCATCGGCACCGTCGCGGAAGCCACTCCCGTCTCCGAGCGGCTGGCGGAGCAGGGCGAGGGCCTGGCCATCCTGACCGAGGTCGTCGGCACGCTCGACATCGACGACGCGACGGTGCGCACCGCGATCCTGGAGCGGATCGGCGACGTCCTCGGGGGGATCAACCGGGCCAGGGCCACGCTCACCGCGCGGCGCGAGGAGCTGCTCGCGACCGAGGGACGGGCCGGCTTCGCCGCCGAGTTCGCCGTGCTCGGCCAGACGATCACCGGCGCGCTCGACGTGGCCGACACCCCCGAACGGTGCGACGAGCAACTCGGGCGGCTGATGCTCCAGCTGGAGGGGCTGGAGTCGCGGTTCGGCGAGTTCGACGACCTCGTGGCCCGGCTGGAGGAGAAGCGGGAGGACGTCTACGAGGCGTTCTCCTCGCGCAAGCAGGCGCTTCTCGACGAGCGCGCACGGCGCGCCGACCGGCTGTCCGCCTCCGCCGACCGGATCCTCGGCAGCCTGGGACGCCGGGTCGCGAGCCTCGGATCGCTGGAGGAGGTCAACACCTACTTCGCCTCCGATCCCATGGTGGCCAAGCTGCGCGCCGTCTCCGGCGAGTTGCGCGAGCTCGGCGACCAGGTCAGGGCCGAGGAGCTCGACGGCCGGATCAAGGCGGCCCGGCTCGACGCGGGCCGTGCGCTGCGCGACCGGCTCGACCTCTACGCCGACGGCGGCGAGACCATCCGGCTCGGCCGGCACCGCTTCGCCGTCAACACGCAGCCGCTCGACCTCACGCTCGTCCCGCTGGACGAGCGGATGGCGTTCGCGATCACCGGGACCGACTACCGGGCGCCGGTCGGCGACGAGTCCTTCGACGCCACCCGGCCGTTCTGGGACCAGCTGCTCGTCTCGGAGTCCGCCGACGTCTACCGGGCGGAGCACCTCGCCGCCGCGATCCTCGCCGAGGCCGGAACGGACGGCCAGGCGGTCACGCTCGACGCGCTCCAGGCGGCCGCGCTCGCCGACGGCGGACTGCTCGACGTGGTCCGCCGCGTCGTGGAGACCCGCTACGACGAGGGGTACGAGCGCGGAGTGCACGATCACGACGCGGCGGCCGTCCTCGACGCTCTGCTACGCCTCCACGCCGGCGCCGGCCTGCTGCGTTACCCGCCGGAGGCACGTGCCGCCGCGCAGCTGTTCTGGGCGTTCGGCGCCGAGGAGGCCACCCGCGCCACGTGGACGACGCGCGCCCGTTCCCTGGCCAGGGCCCGGGCCATGTTCCGCGGGAGCTCCGCCGTCGGTGAGATGCACGCGGAGCTGGGCTCGGCCGTGGACGCCTTCCTGCGCGGCGCGGGACTGCCGGGCCGCGAGACCGGCCTCGCGGGGGAGTACCTCTTCGAGGAGTTGTCGAGCACGCCCACCGGTTTCGTCACGAGCGCCGCCGCCAGAGGCCTCCTCGACGGTTTCCGGGGGGCGCTCGGCGGTTCCGCGAGGGAGCTCGAATCCGATCTGCGGGCACTCGGCGACGACCTGAGAGCCCGCCACCAGCTGGTCGACGCCTGGCTCGGGGCCTACCTCGACGCCTCCGGCGGACGGCCGGCCGTACAGGCGGGAGATCTGGCCGAGGCCGTCGCCGTGCAGCTGTGCGACCTGCCGCGGCACGACTCGTCGGCGGCCCTGACGGCCACCGTCGAGAACCTGCTGGGCACGCATCCCCGGTTGACCGGGCGGAGCCTCGACCTGCGCCTCGACGAGGTGCTCGCCCGCACCCGGCGCTTCCGCACCGAGCGGGTGCCCGCCTACCGCGCCTATCAGCGGCGGCGAGGCGAACTGGTCGAGCGTGAGCGGGCGCGGCTGCGGCTCGAGGAGTACAAGCCCTCGGTGATGAGCGCGTTCGTGCGCAACCGGCTGCTCGACGAGGTCTACCTGCCGCTCATCGGCGACAACCTCGCCAAGCAGCTGGGCGCGGCGGGAGACGCCAAGCGCACCGACCAGATGGGCCTGCTGCTGCTGATCTCCCCGCCGGGGTACGGCAAGACGACGCTGATGGAGTACGTCGCGAGCCGGCTCGGCCTGGTCTTCGTGAAGGTCAACGGCCCGGCGCTGGGGAACGCGGTCACCTCGCTCGATCCGGCCCAGGCTCCGGACGCCACCGCGCGGCAGGAGATCGAGAAGGTCTCGTTCGCGTTGGAGTGCTCGAACAACGTGCTGCTCTACCTCGACGACATCCAGCACACCTCTCCCGAACTGCTGCAGAAGTTCATCTCGTTGTGCGACGCCCAGCGCCGCATGGAGGGCGTCTGGAACGGCCGGACCCGCACCTACGACCTGCGCGGCAAGCGCTTCGCCGTCTGCATGGCGGGCAACCCGTACACCGAGGCGGGCAGGCGCTTCCGCATCCCCGACATGCTCGCCAACCGGGCCGACGTGTGGAACCTCGGCGACGTGTTGTCGGGCAAGGAGGAGTTGTTCGCGCTCAGCTACATCGAGAACGCGCTGACTTCCAACCCCGTTCTCGCGCCGCTGTCGACACGCGACCGCGGCGACGTCGAGTCGCTCGTACGGCTGGCCCGGGGCGACTCGGGAGTGCGCGCCGACCAGTTGAGCCATCCGTACTCGAAGGTCGAGCTCGACCAGATCGTCGCGGTGCTGGCCAAGCTGCTGCGGGTCCAGGAGATCGTGTTGTCCGTCAACCAGGCGTACATCGCCTCGGCGGCCCAGGCGGACGCCTCCAGGACCGAGCCGCCCTTCCAGCTCCAGGGGTCGTACCGGAACATGAACAAGCTGGCCGAGCGGATCATCCCGATCATGAACGAGGCCGAACTCCAGGCGGTGATCAACGACCACTACCTGGGGGAGGCCCAGACGCTCACCTCCGGGGCCGAGGCCAACCTGCTCAAGCTGGCTGAGCTGCGCGGCACGATGACACCCGGCCAGGCCGAGCGCTGGGCCGAGGTGAAGTCCGCCTACCTGCGCTCGAAGGCCCTCGGCGGGGACGGGGACGACCCGGTGACCCGGGCCGTCGGCGCCATCGGCCTGCTCGCCGACCGGGTGGGCGGGGTGGAGAAGGCGATCGAACGGGCGGCCGGCCCCGAATGAGAGACCTTTGATGGCATCCTTACCTTGTGTCAGCTACTCGGGGGATTAGTTCGACTCTGGTGGGGCGCTCCGGTGAGCTCGCCTTCCTCGACGCGGCCATGGAGGAGCTTCCCACGGCGCTGCTCGTCGGGGGCGAGGCGGGCGTCGGGAAGAGCAGGCTGATCAGGGAGTTCCTGCAACGGGTCCGGCAGCGCAGGGGGGCGGAGGGGGCGCTGGCGCTGATCGGCGCCTGCCACCAGATCAGCGCGGAGGGCCTGCCGTACGCGCCCTTCAGCGGCGTGCTCCGCCGGCTCGTCAGGCAGATCGGCGTGGAGGGGGTCACCGCGCTGTTGCCCGGCGGCTCGCCCCGTGGGCTCGCCCGCCTGCTCCCCGAGTTCGGCGAGCCGGACACCGAGTCCGGCACGTCGACGGCCAGGACGCGCCTGTTCGACCACGTCCTGCTGCTCTTCGAGCGGCTGGCCGAGGACAGGCCGGTGATCCTGGTCATCGAGGACGCGCAGTGGGCGGAACGCTCGACCCGCGACCTGCTCAGCTACCTGATCGGCAACCTGCCTCCCGGAGTCCTGGCGATCGTCGCCTTCCGGTCGGACGAACTGCACCGCACGCATCCGCTCCGGCCGCTGGTCGCCGACCTCGACCGGATCCCCTGGGTGCGCAGGCTCGAGCTCGACCGCCTGCCCCGCCGGGCGGTCGCGGAACAGGCGCGCAGCATCCTCGGCCGCGAGCTCGACCCGCGGCTGCTCGACCGGATCTACGAGCGCAGCGAGGGCAACCCGCTGTTCGTCGAGGCACTGCTCGGCGACGGCAGGATCGAGGGCGAACTGCCCGAGTCGCTGCGCGATCTCATGCTCGGAGCCGTGCACAAGCTTCCCGAGGAGACCCAGGAGATCCTGCGGCTGGCCAGTGCGGGAGGCGCCCGGGTCGAGCACGCCTTGCTCGCGGCGGTCAGCGGGCTCGACGACGCCGCCCTGTCACGGGTGCTCCGGCCGGCGGTCTCCGGCAACGTCGTGGTCGTGGACGGTGAGGCGTACTCCTTCCGGCACGCCCTGCTGCGCGACGCGGTCCACGGCGACCTGCTGCCGGGCGAGCACGCCCGCAGCCACGCCAGGTTCGCCGAGGCCCTCGAGGCCGACCCGTCCCTGGTGCCGCCGGGCCGCGCGCCCGCGGCGCTGGCCTTCCACTGGTACTCCGTGCACGACGACACCGGGGCGCTGGTCAGCGCGTGGAAGGCCGCGTGGGTCGCGAAGGAGGCGGCCGCCTCCACCGAGTCGCTGCAGATGCTCGACCGCGTCCTCGACCTGTGGAAGAAGGTGCCGGACGCGCAGGAGCGTCTCGGGGTCGACCACACGTCGGTGCTGGAGGCGGCGATCGAGGCGGCCAACGTGGCGGGCGAGACCGATCGGGGGATCGCGTACGCCCGGGAGGCGCTGAGGGAGATCGACGACCCGGTGCGCGCCGCGGGAATCCTCGAACAGCGGGCCAGGATCAAGATCAAGCTGGGGGACGCCACGGTTCTCGACGACCTGCACGAGGCGGCCAGGCTGGTGCCCGCGCACCCGCCCAGCCTGCCCCGGGCGCGGGTGTTGTCCACCCTGGCACAGCGGCTCTACCTGATGCCGTCGGGCCGGGACGAGGCCCGCGCCCTCGCCGCGGAGGCGCTGGCCATGGCCCGCGCGGTGGGCGACGCCACCGTCGAGGCCCACGCGCTCATCACGCTCGCCGGGTGCGACTTCGACGAAGGGGACGCGGAGCGGCACGTGGCCGCCCTGGCGGAGGCCGTACGGGTCTCCGAGCGCGGGGCCGCCGACTCCGTGCTGCTCAGGGTGGCGACCAACGAGGCGCACGTCCTCGAGGGGATGGGCGAGCACGAACGCGCCGCGGCCGCGGCGCGGCGGGGCATCGAGGCCGCGGGCCGGCACGGCCAGGCCCGCACGTCAGGCTCGTTCCTCACGATGAACCTGGCGGAGCCGCTGTTCGCGCTCGGCTGCTGGGACGAGGTCCTCGAGCTGGTCGAGCACGCGCTGGAGTTGTCGCCTCCCCGGCTGACCCGGATCTCGCTGCACTGGCTGATCGGGTGCGTCGCGGTGGCGCGCGGCGACCTCGACGCCGCCGCCGACGCGGTGGCCGCCCTCGACACGGTGCGGGCGTCCTCCTCCTCACTCGTCCAGGACTTCTTCCCGCCCGAGCGGCTGCGGATGGACCTCCGCGTCGCCCAGGGCGACCTGCCGGGCGCTCTCGACGTCGTCGACTACGTGCTGAAGGAGCTCTGCCTCTGCGCCAGCCCCCGGTACGGCTGGCCGGTGCTGGCGAGCGCCGCACGCGCCTGCGCCGAGGCGGGCGGAGAACGCGCGGCCGGGCTGCTGGGCGAGCTGCGCGGGCAGGCGTCCAGGACGCCCGTGCGCGTCCGCATCCAGCAGGCCTACGCCCTCGTGTTCCACGCCGAGGCCGCGCGGGCCGAAGGCCGTTCCAGCCAGAGCGAGTGGGACGCCGCGGCCGCGGAATGGAAGGCGCTGGGCGAACCGTACTCGGAGGCCTACGCGCTGCTCCGCGCGGCGGAGGCCGCAGGCAAGGAGGACGCGGCGGCCCGGCTCCACCGTGCGGCCGAGCTGGCCCACTCGGTCGGCGCGCAGCCGCTGCTCGAGGAGATCGAGACCCGGGCCCGCCGCGTTCGCGTGTCGATCGGCCCGCGATCCGGGGACGACTCGTTCGGGCTGACTCCGCGGGAGCGCGAGGTGCTCCGCCTGATCGCGGAGGGCCGGAGCAACCGCGAGATCGCCGGCGCGCTGTTCATCTCGGCCAAGACCGCCAGTGTCCACGTGTCGAACATCCTCACCAAGCTCGGGGTGGCGGGCAGGGGCGAGGCCGCGGCCGTCGCCCGCCGCCTGGGCGTCGGCTGACGGGAGAGAGGCGGCGGTAAAGATCGCCCCACCCGGCGGACGGGGGTCCGGCCGGTGCTGGTGAGATGGACGTCTCAGGAAGGGCCGGCGGCACAGGACGCCGGACCACCCTGAGCGGCTCGCCGTACACGCGGGACTATCCTGAGCGGCTTGCCGTACATGCCGGAACGCCATTCGCCGTCCATCATGCGAAGGACCACCCTGATGAACACTCGTGCCCGTGCGGGCCGTCTCGTGGCCGCCACATTCGCCGTCGTCGGGCTCGCGACCGCCTGCTCGTCCGGTGACGAGACGAAGGGCGCCGCCCCGGCCCCCGCCACCAAGGCCGCCGCTCCCGATTCGACCGCGGGCTCCGCCGCCGCGGACGCGACGGCGTCCCCCGGCCCCGTCGTGGGCGGACCGGTCGGCACCTCGACGTCGTCCCTCGGACTGATCGTGGTCGACGGCACGGGCCGCACGGTCTACGCGTACGACAAGGACAAGACCCAGCCCGCGACGTCGGACTGCAACGCCCAGTGCGCCGCCCAGTGGCCCCCCGTTCCCGCCACCACCGACGTCGCCGGGATCGACTCCGCGCTGGTCGGCTCGCTGACCCGCCAGGACGGATCCCAGCAGCTCACCATCAACGACCACCCGGTCTACCTCTACGCCGGGGACAAGGCGCCGGGAGACGTCAAGGGCCAGCTGGCCCAGGGCGCCTGGCACGCCATCACGCCGAAGGGCAAGGAGATCGACAAGAAGGCCCACTGATCCAGCCCGCGCGCGCGTCAGGCGGGGTGTGCCGGGCGTGCGCATCGGGCGGAGTGCCACCGGGGGCCGGTGGGCCTCCGATGTGCCCCCGGTGGCAGGTCCCGGTTCAGCGATCGCGCTGGACGAGCCCGAAGCTGTGGGCGACCTGGCCGTCGTCGACGATGTAGTTGCCGACGCCCCACAAACGGGCCGTTCCCTTGATCGGAGCCAACGCGTTCACCGCTTCGACCCGGCCGCCGGCGGGAACGGCGCCCGCGACCGTCGTCCAGCGCCTGCCGTCGAAGCGCCAGTAGAGCGGCGGCCCGTCGAACCCGGCCGGGTCGCCGGTCACCCACACCTTGCCGCCGTTGCCGCTGATGGCGAGCGGCCACTGGCCCTGGTCGGGCATCTTGACGTTCTTCCAGCGCCTGCCGTTCCAGTGCAGGACGGTCGGGACCCAGCCCTCGCCCTTCGGGATCAGCCCGGTCACCCACACGCTCTTCCTGGACTGGGCCCACACGTCGTTGACGCCCAGCTTGTTCGCCGGGGTCTTCACCCGCTTCCAGGCATGGCCGTTCCACCGCGCGGTGTACGGCTGGAGCCCCCTGGCCTCGGTGTAGACGGTCCCGGCGATCCACGCGTCGTGGGCGGACCGGGCATCGATCGAGCTGATGCGCACGCCCGCGGGCAAGGTCGTGGTCTTCCAGCCTCCGTGGACGCGCCGCGACACCCAGGTCTCTCCGACCAGCCACGTGGCATTGTGCGCTGAGGCCAGTTCGGCGTAGGAGACGGGCGCGCTCTCAGGGAGCTCGGGGAAGGCGACCTCGCGCCATTTCCGCCCGTCGAAGTGGGCGATCCCCGCCCGCTCCTCGTTCCATCCATAGATCCAGACGTCTCGGGGCGAGGACGCGCTGACGGAGTACCAGTACTTCATGTCCGGCAGCGAGCCGGGTGGTGTCAGGCTCCAGGCGCGCCCGTTCCAGCGCAGGACCGCCGCGTGGTGGCCGCCGTTCGCGTCCTGGTACTGGCCGACCGCCCATGCGCTCGACGGGCTCGGGGCGGCCACCGAGTGGAGGTATCCCTCCGTCAGCCTGCCCGCGTAGAAGATCTTCCAGGCGGGTGGGGCCGCCGCCGCTTTCAGCGTGGGCACCGCCTGTGCCTGACCTGCCGTCGTCGTGAGGCCGACGACCAACGTCGCGGCGGCCAGGCCGTACAACATCCTTGTTCTCATCGCGCGTCCTTCCCCGGGCCGCCTGCCGTCCCCGGTCACGTCGCCACTGAGAGAAGAGATGGGGAATGAGGCGATGCGGTTTGTGGCCTGCGGGCGACATTCCCGTGCTCCTTCGGGTAGGTGCGAGCCCGACCGAGGAGGGATCATGGGCGACACCTACATCGTCACCGGAGGCGGCCATGGCATCGGACGTGCCATAGCCGAGCGACTGCTGGGCGGGGGGAGCGGCGTCGTCGTCATCGAGTTCGACCCGGCGGCGCTGGCGTGGACCGACGACCACCCCGCCGGGTCTCGTCTGACGGCAGTGGCGGGCGACGCCGCCGACGAGGCCGTGACCGAGCGGGCCGCCGACCTGGCGGAGTCCTCCGGCGCGCTCGCGGGGTGGGTGAACAACGCCGCGGTCTTCCGCGACGCCGCGCTGCATTCGGCGGCGGCGCGGGACGTCCTCGACCTCATCACGTTGAACCTCGCCCCGGCGGTGACCGGCTGCGGCACGGCGGTGCGCCGGTTTCTGGCACGCGGCCGGGGCGGCGCGATCGTGAACGTCTCCTCGCACCAGGCGCAGCGGGCCGTCCGAGGTGCTCTGCCGTACGTGACGGCCAAGGCCGCGGTGGAGGGGCTGACCCGGGCGCTGGCGGTCGACTACGGACCCTCGGGCGTCAGGACCAACGCCGTCGCGCTCGGCTCGATCAGCACCGAGAGATACGAGAACCTTCTCGGGAGCCAGTCTCCTGAGAAGGCCGCGCGGATCGAAGGCGAGATGGGCCTGCTGCATCCGCTGGGCAGGGTCGGGCGGGCCGACGAGGTGGCGGCGGCGGTGGCCTACCTGTTGTCCGACGACGCGAGCTTCGTCAACGGCGCGATCGTGCCTGTCGACGGCGGCCGGTCCGCCGCCGGCCGCGACCCCGAAGAGACGTGATCCGCCGCCGCCGGCCCGGCCCTTATGGGGGGCCTACGCGGTCGGCGCTACGGTGCCGAACGCCACACGCCCGAGGCCTCTTGTGGATGCTTACTTGATTACACTGCTGCAGGAGGCCTTCCGGCTGACAGACGCATTCGCTCCCCGACGAGGTGACAGGTCGTGATCGTCCAGTACGTCCGCTATCGCGTTCCATCCGAGCTGAGTGACGATTTCGAGAGGGCCTACGAGCGGGCGGCAGCCTGCCTTTCGCGTGCCCCGCAGTGTGTGGACTACGAGCTCGCCCGCAGCACGGCGGAGCCGAGCTCCTACATCCTGCGCATCACGTGGACATCGGCGAAGGACCACCTCGAAGGCTTCCGGAACAGCGACCTCTATCCGGAGTTCTCCGCGGCGATCAGCCCGTTCGCGGACGACGCCGAGGAGACGAGCCACTACCGGAGGACAGCCGTGCGGGGCGCCGGAGGTTCGATCCCGTCGTTGTACGACTGGGTGGGCGGCACCGAAGCGCTGGAACGGCTGACGGAAAGGTTCTACGACCTTGTCGCGGCCGACGACCTGATCGGGCCCCTGTTCAAGGGGATGGACCCCGGCCACCCCCGCTACGTCGCGATGTGGCTGGCCGAGGTGTTCGGCGGACCGGCCAGGTACACGGCCGAGCGGGGTGGTTACCCCCACATGTTGTCGATGCATCTGGGCAAGGGCATCACCGAGCCGATGCGACGCCGCTGGGTGAGCCTGCTGATGGACGCCGCCGACCAGGTCGAGCTTCCGGCCGATCCCGAGTTCCGCGCCGCTTTCGCCGGATACATCGAATGGGGGACCCGGCTCGCGTTCAGCAACTCCCAGCCGGGAGCCGAGCCCGTACGGCAGGCGCCCGTCCCGCACTGGGGCTGGGGCGTCGCCCCGCCGTACAACGGCTGAGGCCGGATCCCCGGCTGCGGGGCGTGGTCCGGGGCCGCGGTTCAAGGGTTCGGCATGCGCGCGCCAAATGTTGGGCATGCCCGCTACCTGGGAAAGTTCGCCAGAAGGTAGACAGAGGGGATAACACGGGTCAACTAGAACGGCGTCGCATCGGGGGGATCATGGCGCGTGCTCTCGACGCGTGGGAGATCTTCCAATCCGGGGGAGAACCCACCGATATCCAGGGGGAGATCGTCAATTCCTGGCGACGGTCCCAGCACAGAGGTGTGAACCCCGACCGCCTCGACGTCGGTTACATCGAGATCGACTCGGGCTCCGCGTTCGTGCGCACGGCGGCTCCCGTGCTGGAGAAGATCGGCGACGTTCTCGTGGGCAGCGCGACCTGCCTGGTCCTGACCGACACCAGCGGCAATCTGAGCTGGCGCTGGGTCTCGGAGCGATCCCTGGGCCGTGCGCTCGATCGGTTCGAATTCGCGAAGGGGGCGCGTTACGGCGAGGCGCACGCCGGGACCAACGCGATCGGGGTGGCCCTCGAAAGCGGCCGCCCGGCGATGATCGTGGGCGGAGAGCACTACAAGCAACCCCTGCACAGCTGGGCGTGCGCCGCCACGCCGATCGCCCACCCCATAACCGGCCAGGTCCTCGGCACCGTCAACGTGACCTGCAAGGCGGCCGACGCGAACCACCTCCTGCGGATGGCGGTGCGACTCCTCGCCGACGAGATCAAGGCGGCGCTGTACGCCGCCTCCACCGCCAAGCAGCGCCGACTGCTCGACGTCTTCCTCAACTACCGTGCGGCGACGACCAGCCCGGTGATCACGCTCTACGACCACATCATGATCGCCGATGAGACGGCGACGTCGCTCAATCTGGACCAGGGCCGCCTGTGGGCGGCGGTCAGGGAGGCCGGGCCGACGGCGCGGACGCTCCGCCTCAGCGGGACGGTGACCGCCCGCATGTTCCCCGTGACGCCGGGAACGCTGGCCGACGGGGTGGTGCTCCTGCTGGGCGGAGTCGTCCCCGTCGGACGGCAGGCCGGCGGCGCCCTTCCCGGCGCCCCTGCCGAGCCGCAGCCCGTCGGGCTCACTCCGATCGAACGGGCCGAGGCCCAGATCATCTCGAATGTCCTCATCGAGTGCGCGGGCAACAAGTCCGCCGCCGCCGCCAAACTGGGCATCTCCCGGGGCACGCTCTATCAGAAGCTCCGGCGTTACCGGCTCAAGTAGATCGGCCCCCGGACCAGGTGGCAGGACCTCCGTCCTGCCGCCTTCACCGTTGCGAACCCCCTGCTCGATCGCCGCATGTGAAGGGTTGTCCGCCGGTACGGCCACGCCGGCGAACGCCGCCATGGCCGTACCGGCGAACTAGACAGCCTCCGCTGACCTGGTCACCTGGAAGGATCGTGTACTCGCCGACGCGACCGGACCTGGTGGACAACAGGCGGTCACGATGACGAGGGAATCCTGTGGACCCCAGAGATTGGTCACCGGGTTCTGCCTCAGACGCTCCCACAACCTGACGGGTCGGTCGGGAGGGTCGGCCAGAGGAAGTCGAAGGACGAAGGACGCGCCGCCGCCCGCGGCGTCCCCCACGTGGAGCGTGCCCTTGTGGGCGTGCGCGATGTCTCGGGCGATCGCCAGGCCGAGGCCGGTGCCTCCGCTCTCGCGGCTGCGGGCGGCGTCGAGCCGGCTGAAGCGCCTGAAGATCCTTTCTCGATCCGGGGCCGCGACGCCCGGACCGTCATCGATGACGTGGAGCTCGGCGCAGTCGCCGTCGCGGCGGACCCGGATCTCGACCGTGGTCCTCGCGTGCCGGTGTGCGTTGTCGAGCAGGTTGGCGAGCAACCGGTCGAGCTGGCTCGGGACGGCCTTGACGATCACTCCGCGCTCGAGCCGGAGCCGGACCTCGTGGCCGCTCGCCCGCCGGGAGACGCCCACCCGCACCGTGTCGGCCAGGTCGACCTTCTCCTGTTCGGACGGCCTCGGGCCGGCGGCCACTCGCGTGAGCAGGAGCAGGTCGGTCGTGATCGACTCGAGCCGGTCGACATCACGCAACAGGCCGGCGAGCAGGCCGGGAAGCTCGGTCTCGTCCTGGTGCAGCAGAGCCTCCTCCAACTGGAGTCTCAACGCGGCCAGAGGCGTCCGCAGCTCATGCGAGACGTCCGCGGCGAACTGGAGCTGCTGAGCGAGTATCCACTCGGTGCGTTCGCCCCCAAGCTGATCGCAGTTGACCGGCGCCTGAGCGGCGAGATCGTCGAACTGCGTCGCCATGCTTGGTCCTCCTCCGTCGGCCACCAGGCAGTCGCCCGCCGAGGGGACGATCGGCGTCGTCGACGCCGGCCGATCTCGCCGGGCCGGGGGTGTCGGCCCCGGTACTTGGAGATCCTGCGTCCTCGGGGAAGCGGGCCGCAACACATTGTTCAGGAATTGAACACGCCTCATCGAGCCTTGACGCGCAGGTCACGACCATGATCACTTCCTTGGTCGGATTCGGGGGCGAATCGATCGCGTATTCCTTGTCGGGGGCGGTAATCGGGGCGCGCCGGGAGGGACTACTTGGTGTGAACGATCCTCAAGAACGCTTCACCAACCTCTACGACCGGCACTACCGCAGCGTGTTCGGTTACGCGCTGCTGCGCGCCGAGCGCGAGACGGCGGAGGACGTGTCGAGCGAGACGTTCCTGGTCGCCTGGCGGCGCCTGGACGAGCTTCCCGATCAGCCGCTGCCGTGGCTGCTCGGAGTGGCTCGTAACCTGCTCGCCAAACAGCGTGACGTACGTCACCGCCGCCAGGCCCTGATCGACCGGATCGCGGCGCTCACGACGGCGGCCGACCAGACGAGCTGGGACGTCGCCGAGCACGTGCTGGACAGGGAGGACGCGCTCACCGCGCTCGCCTCCCTCCGCGAGAAGGACCTCGAGGCGATCACGCTCGCCACCTGGCACGGCCTCACGCCCGAACAGGCCGCCGCCGTCATGGGCTGCTCGGCCCGCACCTACAACGTGCGTCTCCACCGTGCCCGCACACGCCTGTCCAAGGCGATGCGGGCGGAGAAACGAGTCGCGCCGCCGTACCGGGCAGCAGCCCGCCCGTCCTTGGAGGAGATCTGATGCCGAACCCGCCCGGAGACCCCCGTCGGGAGCACGACATGACCGACCACCTGGTCGCCCGGCTCAGGCCGGCGCAGCTGGACGGTCTGGCCGACGACGCCTACGGACGGCGCCGGTCCGCGGATCTGGCCCGCGCGTTCGAGACCCCCCGAACCCCCCGACCGACCCGAAGGATCACCTTGTCACAGCGCCGTCGTCCCCTCTTCCTGATCGCCGGCACCACCGTCGCCGGACTCGCCGCCGCTGCGATCATCGTCCCTGGAATGGTCTCCGGGGACACGGTCTCCGGAGACGGCCGGTCCACGACGCCCGTCGCCGCGGCTCCGAGTCCTTCGGCGACCCGGTTGGACGCCCACTCGGTCCTGCTGGCGGCCGCGGCGACCGCGGCGCGCGAGCCGGCCACGACCGGCCGCTACTGGTACACCCTCGAACGGGAGACCTCACGGGTCGACCGGATCGTGACCAAGCCGGGATCGGGGAAGAGCCCGAAGGTGAAGATGTTGCCCTTCACCGCCTCCGTCTCCACCTCGCAGGAGTCCTGGTTGGCGCGGAGCCCCAAGGACCGCAGCCGGACGATCACCGGCATCGATTTCAAGACAGCCTTCGACTCGCCGGCCGACGAGGCCAAGTGGAAGGAGATGGGCGCGCCCCCGCTCACCCTCCACACCGGCGGCTCGACCAAGCCCAGGGTCAACAACTACGACATGGCGCTCAACTTCATGATCGGCCAGCAGCAGCTGAGCATGGCCGAGCTCGCGAAGCTGCCCACCACCAAGGACGGCCTGGAGAAGGAGCTGAAGCGCAGGTATCAGGCCGACGTGAACGACCCGAAGTACCCCCTCAAGGGCAGTTTCCTGCAGTACGTCTGGTCGACGGCGCAGGACCTGCTGGCCGGGCCGGTCACACCGGGGACCCGGGCGGCTCTCTACCGCGTCCTCGCCGACCAGCCCGGCCTCACCGTGGCCGGAAAGGTGACGGATCCGTTCGGCCGTTCCGGCATCGCGATCGAGATGAGCGGAAAGAAGGTCACCGTGCCCTCGGACTCGGCCGCCAAGTTCCGGCTGATCGTCGACCCGGACACCGGCCGGCTGCTGGCCTACCAGGCAGCCTTCGGTGAAGGGGAGAAGCCTCTCCTGACGATGGCCTACAAGTCGATGGGTTGGACCGACGGCCTCGGCACGCGCCCCTGATCGCGGCCGCGTAGGGAATCCGTACGGCAGGGGCGAACGGGGGCGCCTGCCGTACGGTCAGTCCGACCGGGTGTGAGTCGAGGTCCAGTTCAGGTGCCAGGTCACGCCGTCGTCGTAGGAGAAACGCTGCTCCCATCGGGCGCCTTCGGAGCCGAGGTCGTCCCAGTCCCATCTCACCCGTACCTCCTCGCCGTCGATGGTCTCGACTGCGAAGAACTCGCCGTGCGATCCGCTGAACCGCCCTTCCATGGGGTTGTCGTCGAGCAGTCCCGGCTGCCGCGGGGAGATCCACCAGATCCGCCAGTTCCGGGTTCGCGGGTCGAACAACCGCAGCGTCATGGCGTCGAACGGATCCCCCGACGGCGGCATGGCCGGCGCCGAGAAGGGCTCGACATTGCCCAGCCCGCCGAGAACGGGCTCGCAGCGGACGGTCGAGTCGAACTCGATCCAGGTCGCGCAGTCGCGATCGAGCACGTCGGCCAACTTGCGGTTGTGCGTTTTCCAGTGGCCGTGGAAGAAGTCGAAGTCATGGCGGCCGTCTGTGTCCGTGTTCTCCGTCATGCCGCGAACGCTAGGCCGGGTCCACTGACATCCTGCGTCAGTGGACCCGGCCTGTTTCTCATCCCGGACCTGGCATCGTTGAGTGGTGAGCATGAGAGCGGGCGGGGACGTGACCGACCGGGCCCGGCTGACCCCACGGGAGGCGCGGGCGCTCTTCCGGGCGGGGCTCGTCACGCCCACCTCCGGCTGGGCCGCGGGCTGGACCCAGGCCAACCTGATCGCGCTGCCGCGGGACCGGGCGTACGACTTCCTGCTGTTCGCCCAGCGCAACCCGCGGTCATGCCCGGTGCTGGACGTCACCGAGCCGGGCGAGACCGCCGCGTCGATCTTCGACGGCGACCTGCGCACCGACCTGCCCGCCTACCGCGTGTACCGGAACGGCGAGCAGGTGGCCGAGGTCGCCGACGTGAGCTCCTACTGGCGTGACGACCTGGTCTGCTTCCTCATCGGCTGCAGCTTCACCTTCGAGGCGGCGCTGCTGGAGGCGGGTGTGCCGGTGCGTCACATCGAGGCGGGCACGAACGTGCCCATGTACCTGACCGACCGCCCGTGCCGGCCGGCGGGCGAGTTGTCCGGTCCCCTCGTGGTGTCGATGCGCCCGGTCCCCGCCGAGTTGGTGCCGGCCGCGGTCCGGATCACCTCGCGTTACCCGGCCGTGCACGGCGCCCCGGTGTATGTGGGCGATCCCGCCGCGCTGGGCATCGCCGACCTCGACCGCCCGGACTTCGGGGACGTGGTGGAGGTGCGCGCCGGCGAGCTGCCGGTCTTCTGGGCCTGCGGGGTCACTCCCCAGGCGGCGGTGATGCGGTCGCGGCCGCCGTTCGCCATCGGCCACGCGCCCGGCCACATGGCGATCACCGACGCCCGCGACACCGCCTACCTGGTGCCCTGACTCATCGCCGGAGTGCTGGAGGACCACGGCGGACGGCGCCGCGATCAGGCCGCGGCCTCGCCGAGAACGGGAGCGGGGTCGGCGACGGGAGTGGGAGCTGCCGTGCGACGGGAGATCATCGGGGCCAGGGCGCCGACTCCGAGGGCGGCGGCGACGCCTGCGACGGCGCTGAACCACCAGACCACGGCGGGGCCGGCGGCGGCGTAGACGGTGGTGCCCACAGCCAGGGTGGTGAATCGGGCGATGCCCCAGGTCCACTGGAAGCTGCCCTGGTAGCGGCCGCGCGCGTCGGCCGGGGCGAGGCTCGCGACGATCGCGCCGGGGATGCCGCCGACCATCGCCTCGCCGACGGACCAGAGAACGACGGTCCCCCCGTACGACCAGGTGTCGTGTGCCACTCCGGTCAGGGCGATGCCGATCGAGGCGAGCACGCTCGCGCACACGTAGACCGGGATCTGCCGGAACCGGGCCAGGACGTTCGTGGCGATCGGTTGCAGCACTACCACCAGGGCGGCGTTCAGCGTGGCCATCAGGCCGAGCGTGGTGGCGGGCAGGCCGTGGTCGCGGATCGCCAGCGGCAGGCAGACCTCGGTGAGCGAGTAGATCGCCAGTCCGACGCCGGTCAGCGGGAGCAGTGCCCGCATCAGCGGATCCCGGAACACCACTCCGTATCCCACGCCGCTCGCGGAATCGGCGGCCCGTGCGGCGACGGCGTCACCGCCGGGGAGCAGCGTGACGACGATGAGCGCGAACGCCAGCGACGTCGCCGCGTCCATCGCGAACAGCAGCCAGTAGCCGTGCGTCGCCAGGAACCCGCCGAGCATTCCAGCCACCGCGGTGCCGATGTTGATCGCCCAGTGCAGCAGCGAGAAGGCGGTGCGCCGCCGCTCCGCCGGCACCGTGTCGGCGAGCAGCGCGCCGGAGGCCGGGCTGACCATCGAACCCGCCGCGCTGAGGAGCGCTGCGGCGAGTGCCAGCGTGACCACGTTCGGCGCGGCGAACAACAGGCCCTGGGCGAGAGCCGTCCCGATCAGTCCGGTCAACATCGTGGGACGCCGGCCAACCCGGTCGGCGAGCAGGCCGCCCACCACGGGGCCGATCAGGTTGCCCGCGCCCAGCGCACCCAGGACGTACGGGGTCTGCGCGGTGGGGATGCCGCGCGACCCGAGGTAGAAGACGAGGAAGGGGGTGACCACGTAACCGAGTCGGTTCACCACGGTGCCGGCGAAGACGACCCAGGCGGTACGGGGCAGCCCGCTGAAGGTGGAGAGCATGACGGTGATCCTGCGTCCGCCGTACACTCATGACCATTGATTAAGTCCAGATCGAATCTTGGAGCGGCCGTGTTGTCCGAACTGGCCTTCTCGGCCGACGATCTGGCCCTGACCCGGTTCGCGATCTCGCCGATGTGGGAGGTCGTCACCAGCTTCCGGCTGCTCGCGATGGGCTCGGCCCATCCCGTGCACCGCACGTGGTTCGATCAGGTACGGCCGCGCGTCGCCGCCGCCAGGCTGGACTCGGGCTATTTGGCCGAACTGATCCCGGCCAGTCGCTACCTTCCCGACTTCCTCACCCCGCCGCCCGACGAGCCGACTCCCACGCTCGACGCCGAACTCGCCGCCATCCGCGCCACCCCGGCCGATCAGGTGCTGGCCGACCTCGACGTCCTCGGCGGCACCGGTCCCCTCGGCAGGGCTCTTCGCGCCGACCCGGAAGGCCGGCTGGCCCGCCTGACGGAGGAGATCGAGGTCTACTGGGGGCTGGCGCTCGCCCCCTACTGGGCGAAGATCCGCGTGGTGCTCGACGCGGACGTCTTCCACCGTGCCCGGCAGGTCGCCGAGCGCGGCGCGGGCCACCTCTTCAACGACCTGCACTCCACGGTGAGCTGGGACGACAACACCCTCCGGCTGGTCCGCAGGCACTGCGGCATCCGCCGGGAGACGACCGGGTCGGGGTTGCTGCTGGTCCCCTCCGTCTTCGCCGACGGCATGCTCACCTGGTCGCGCTCGCCGGAGCCGCCCCAGCTCGCCTATCCCGCCCGCGGCATCGGCACGTTGTGGGAGCACCGCCCCGTCGCGCACATCGAGGCGATCGCGCGGGTCCTCGGCCGCTCCCGGTCCGTCATCCTGGCCGAGTTGGAGGCCCCGGCCTCCACGACCGAACTCGCCCGCCGCACCGGCATCTCCGCGGCCGGGGTCTCCCAGCACCTGACCGCCCTCCGGGACGCGGGCATGGTCAGCGCCCATCGTGCGGGCCACTCGGTGCTCTACGCCCGTACGACCATCGCGGAATCCCTTCTCGCCACGCCGGCCTGAATCGCTGTCACCTCGCGGTGCGGATGGCGGTGACGACGGCGGCGACGGCGCCGAGGGACAGGGCGACGGCGAAGCCGATCATCGTGGCTTCGAGGGCCGTGTGCTGGATGACGAGGCTGAACGCGATCGACGGCAGGCCCATGCCGAGGTAGGCGACGACGAAGAAGGTCGCCAGCACGCCCGCCCGGGAGGTGGGGACGGCCGAGACGGCGCTCTGGGTGACGGCTCCCTTGAAGAGGAGACCGGCTCCGGCGCCCGCCAGAGCGGCGGCGACGAGGAACAACCAGAGCGCGGGGTGGTAGAGCGAGAGCGCCGTGAGCGCCAGACCGGCGGGGAAGAGCAGCGTGCCCGTCATGAGCAGGCGGTGCAGGGGGAGCCTGCCCAGCACGAGTTGCCCCAAGGCGGACGCGGCGAAGACGGTGAAGGGTGCGAGGCCGCCCACGAACTGGGACGTGATGCCGAGCTGCCCGCGGACGATGATCGCGCCGAGGGAGGAGAACAGGCCCATCACGGCGAAGGCGAAGAAGCCGACCGCGGCCGCGCCGCCGAACGCGGTGCGACGACCGAGGCGGAGGGCGAACCGGCCGGGCCGGGCCTCGGCCTTGAGTTCGGTGTCGACGGTCTCGGGGCTGACCAGCACCAGCACCAGCAGGACGGCCATCAGGGCGGCGAACAGGACGTAGGAGGTGGCCAGGGGAGCGGGGGCCCACTCGGCGAGGACGCCCGCCACGAGCGGCCCGAGGGCCAGCCCTCCGAGGTTGGCGGCTGTCGCGACGAGCCCGGGCAGAGGCGAGCCGGCGCGTTCGGGCCGGGCCTGGTGGTGGAGATCGGTGATGTAGGCCGTGGCGGTGGAGGCCATGAGCCCGACGGCGACGCCGGTGAGCAGCCGTCCGACGATCAGCCCGGGAAGCGCGGGCCAGGCCGCCAGCACGACGGCGGACACGATGCCGGCCAGCAGCGCGGGCACGATCACCCGGCGGCGCCCGAGCCGGTCGGACAGATGGCCGAGAGCGAGCAGGCTGCCGGCGGCGCCCACGCCCATGACGGCGAAGGCGACGGTGACCGTGGTCGCGCCGAAATGATCGCGTGCCTGGTAGAGGGGCCAGAGCGGAGTCGGGACGGTGCCGAAGGCCATCAGGGAGGTGAAGGCCGCCGCCACCGCCCAGAACCCGGACATGTGAGAGACGCGCATGCGCCGGCCAGGCGCCTCGGGAGCGGGTGAGGACACCTGGTCGGGGACGTGTGCGGTGGTCATCTGGTGCCTTTCGAAGCTGGGTGGTCGATCGCCTCGGCCCGGGGCGGCCGGCTGTCGCCTGGGACAACATGTCCCGTGCGAGGGCTCGTACCAGCTCTGGTGCACCTGGTGGAGATGAGTTCCATCTCCTGTTGAGATACTCGGCCGATGGAGCTCCGTCATCTGCGCCACTTCGTCGCCCTGGCCGAGGAGCGCAGCTTCACCCGCGCGGCCGCCCGCGAGTTAATCGTCCAGTCCGGCCTGTCGTCCTCCGTCCGGGCGTTGGAGAAGGAGGTCGGCGCGCTGCTGTTCATCCGGGGGACCCGCCCGGTCCGGCTGACGGCCGAGGGGGAGGCCCTGCTCCCCGCCGCGCGTCACACCCTGGACGCGGCGGAGGCCGCCCGGCAGGCCGTCCGGGACGTCCACGGAGTCCTGACCGGACGGCTGCGCATCGGCGCCCTGCAGACCATCGGGCACACGTTGCCCTTCACGAGCTGGCTCGCCGATTTCTCCCGGGCGCATCCGGGCGTCGACATCGCCGTACGGCAACTGCCCGCCCTGCAGATGCTCACGATGATCACGTCAGGAGAGCTCGACTGCGCGCTCGTCTCGGCGGTGCCCGATCACATGTCCGGCCTCGACGTCGTGCCTCTCGTCGCGGAGCCCCTCGTGGTGGCCTGTGCTCCCGACCACCCGCTCGCGGCGGCCGACTCCCTCACATTCGAGCAGTTGGACGGCGAGAGTTTCGTGGAGACCCATCCCGAGTGGGCGATCCGGGTGATGATCGACTCGGCCTTCAGGGACGCCGGTCTGACCCGCCGCGTCGTGTGTGAGGTCAACGAATGGACGATGGTGCTCGATCTCGTCGCGGCGGGAGTGGGTATCGCGCTCGTGCCGCAGGGGCTGGACTTCTCCCTCCACCCGCGGCCCACGGGTTCGTTTCGGCTCGTCCCGCTCACGGGCGTCCGCCTGGAGCGCCGGGTCGACCTCATCCTGCCGAAGGGGCATGCGGCCAGCCCCGCCGCCCGCCGCTTCCTGGATCACGTACGGCGGGCGGGCCTGCCGGCCTGACGACGCGGAGCTCAGCCCCGCCAGGGCATGTGCTGCAGGGTCCAGGTGTTGCCGTCCGGGTCGGCGAAGGCGGCGTAGAGGACACCGCCCAGATCCTCGACCGGCCCCACGTCCGCGCCGCGCTCGATGAACGCCGCCCGGGCCTCCTCGATGTCGCTCACCACCAGGTGCAGGCCGCGCAGCGTGCCGACGGGCATGTCGAGGGACGGGACGCCCTCGCTCAAGTTGATCGAGCAGGCCGAGCCCGGCGGGGTGAGCTGGACGATCCGTACTCCGTCCGCCGGTCGCACGTCCACGTCCGGGTGGAAACCGAGCGCCACGTAGAAGGCCTTGGCCCGGTCGATGTCCTGGACGGGTACCGGGACGAGTTCGAGCAGGAACATCCCGGGGTGTACGGGTGGCAGCGCGGGGTCGCCCTGGGTGTCGGCGACGTCGGACGGAATCTCGGTCTGCGTGTGCCGCAGGTCGACGGGCTGGGAATCGCTCATGGAAGATCGCCCTTCAGGGTCGTTTCGCGGAGCAGTTCGGCGAGCCGGTCATAGGCCTCGCCCGCGCCGCGTTTCATGGGGGTACGGAGCACGCTGTCGCGGATCTCCCGCGAGGGGTAGCGCACCGTGGTGGTCATCCTGGTGGTCATCCTGGTGGTCATCGCGCTCTGGCCGTCCACCTCGTGGAAGACGGTGGTGACGAGTGCCTCGCCCGCCTCCCAGCCGTCGTGCGACTCCGTCTGGACCAGCCGGTGGGGCGGCTCGACCTCGTGGTAGACCCCGCTGAGGCCCATCTCGGCGCCGTCCGGACCGCGTGACACGAAGCGCCACGCGCCTCCCGGACGCAGGTCGATCTCGCAGACGACGAGATGCCAGCCACGCGCCCCGTGCCACCGCCGGACAAGCTCGGGCCGGGTGAACGCGTCGAACACGAGGGGACGGGATGCGGCGAACGTCCTGGTCAGGACCAGCTCGGTGTCGGATGGCGTCGTCACGGACAGTCCCTCGCCACTCCCCGGCCGCGACATCACCGAGTCTCCCGCTCGCTGGACGTGCCGGCTTCGAGTTCGCCGAGGAGGTCGTCGAGCCGCTGGTAGCTCTCCTCCCAGTAGGAGCGGTAGTCCGCCAGCCAGTCCATCGCGGTCTTGAGTCGGCCGGCCTCCAGCCGGCAGGGCCTCCTCTGCGCGTCGCGACCTCGGGAGATCAAGCCGGCGCGCTCCAGCACCCGCAGGTGCTTGGAAACGCCCGGCTGGCTCATCGCGAACGGCGCGGCCAACTCCATCACCGTGGCGTCGCCTTCCGCCAGCCGGGCAAGGATAGCCCGCCTGGTCGGGTCCGCCAGTGCGGCGAACGTCGCGTCGAGAATGTCGGCAGCCACGCTAATTACCTTCCGGTTCTATAACTAGATGGTTTTATACGTCTGTGGTTCAGCCCCTGTCAAGGGTCGGCCGACGCCCGGTGATCTCTGCCGGGATACTGATGGCGAGATCGTTAGCGGAAGGACGCGCGCATGGTCGAGCAGCCACGCCTCATCAGGACCGGCAGGGCGATGGCGGTGGCCACTCTGGTCTCCCGGATCACCGGGTTCGTCCGCACCCTGGCCCTGGTCGCCGCGCTGGGGCTGGGCACGCGGCTGGGGGTGACGGCGCGTCAGCGCACGTCCGGGCGAGCCTGTGCACGACGCTCGCGGAGCTCGGCCTCGAAGCCGTCGAGGAGGGTGCGGAGGCCGTACTCGAAGGTCTGCACGGGAGCCGCGTTGTAGTCGGCGGCCTCCGTGGTCAGACGGCTGCGCAGCCGCGGGAACTCCATGGCGATCTCGGTCGCCTTGGTCACCGTGTCCTGGATCAGCTCCTCGGCGTTCCCGCCGTCCCGGTTCAGCCGCCGGGCCAGCGAGGCCGTGGCGGACAGGCCGAGGGCGTTGCCGAGGACGAACGTGAACACGGTGGCCGCGGCCCGGTCCGCCTCCTCGCCGACGAAGCCGGCCGCCTCGTAGACGGCGAGGCTGTGGTCGTCGTGGCGCGCCTTGCCGCGGCCGTAGAAGAGATGTGAGCAGAAGGCCTGCACGAGCCACGGGTGCCTGCCGAGCATCGTGTGCAGGTCGGCGGCCATCGTCGTGGCGGCCGTGCGCCAGCCCGCAGTGGCGATGTCGGGCAGCTCGATCTCGTCCCACACGCGGTCGCCGGCGAGCAGGACGAGGTCGTCCTCGTTCTTGACGTGCGAGTAGACCGCCGTCGCGACGGTGCCGAGGCGTTTGCTCAGGCTGGGCATGTTCAGCCCCTCCAGGCCCTCGTCGTCGAGCAGTTCGGTCGCCGTCTTGACGATCTGCTCCTTGGTCAGCGTGTCGCGCGGCATGCCCCCACGATAGGGCCCCCGGCAGCGACTTGCACAAAGTTCAAGTCAACTCTTGCACTTAGTTCAATAAATGGGTTACGTTCCACTTGAACTTAGTGCAAGTCAATGCGGCGCCGGAGAGCGTCAGATGGAGGAGACCGACCATGAACGTTTTCGTCGCCGTCATGCAGCTGCTGGTCGCCGCGGCCTTCGTGAGCATTCCGCTCGGGCGCCACCGTTACGGCCCCGCCGCGACGGCGAGCGCGGAGGCGGAGCTGGAGCGTCAGGGTGTGCGGCCCACCATCCTGGCCGAGAACGGGATGAGGTTCGACGCCGGAGGCCACGAGACGGCGGTCCCCGTGGCGGTCGCCGCGGTCATGGTGGCGCTCGCCGGGCTCAACCTGTACGGCGGCGACCTGGCCCGGCCCCTGACCTGGGTCTTCCAGTCGATCGTGCTCCTCGGCAACTGCCTGATCCTGTACAGCAACCTCACCGCGGTGAAGTCCGTGCAGGCCGCCTTCCTGCGCAAGGGCGACCCGATGCTGGCCCGCGTCGACGTCCGCGCCCTCCTCAAGGCGGCCGAGGACGGCTTCCCCGCCTGGACGTGGATCCTGCAGAACGTCCGCCACGTGGTGGTGTTCGGCGCCTCGATCCTCGCCCTGGCTGTGCCGTTCGCCGTCTGACCTCCCAGACCGCCACCACCCCGGCGGCAGGTGGCTACTTCCACCAGGGCTGGTGCGGATCCACCGCAGACCCGGCCGTGTACGGCGAGAGCCGCCCACAGGTGAAACCTCGTGGGCGGCCTTCGCTTGTGCGTGCCTACTTGGCCGGGGGAGTGTCGTCGGACCAGGCGGCGCCGAGGACGAGGGTGTAGCTCATGAGCTTGTCCCGGGCTCCGAGGCTCCAGGACTCCTCGGCGAGGGCGTGCCCGGTGCGCGGATCGATGATCAGCCGGGTCTGGGCGAGGGCGCCTGAGTCGCCGCGCCGGGTGTACGCCACGGCCACACCCTTACGGCCATGCTGGTCGGTGACGGAACCCAACGTGGTGATGCCCTTCAGGCCGGCGATCAGCTTGTACGCGACCGCACGCACCTCCGGCGTCACCGGCAGATCGAGCACGAGCGCGTCGGCGCTGTTGAACAGGTAGTCGTTCTCGCCTTCGAGTCCACCAGTGTCCTTGTACCTCTTCACCAGGTAGGCCTTCAGGGCCGCAGAGTCGGCCGGTAGCGCGGACAACTCGGCCGAGGTGATCGGCTGACCTCCGAGGACGTGGACGTCCCTGCCGGACAGACCGCCGGGGGTCCTGAGCAGGCGAGGCCCGCCCTCCGCGCTGATGACGACGGGTTTCATGCCCTTGGGCGCGGGCTCGGTCCACTGGGCGGGAAAGCCGTCCTGCCTCCACGCGTCCTTGTCCGCGGCGGTGGCCGGCGCGGCGCCGAGGCTCTGGAAGAAGACCCAGCTCTTGTCCTTCGGGCTCGACGCCAGCCACTTCTCCTCGGTCATCCTGAGGACGACGTCGTACGGCCGGGCCTTGGGGCCGACCTGCCGGGTCTCGCCGTTCTCGATCCTGGTGACCCAGTAGCGGCCGCCCACGGTCTGGTCGTCGGCGACTTGCTCGGCGGCGACCAGCAGCAGCCCCCGCGCCGTGGTGGGCGTGTCCGCCGGCGTGGGCCGCTGCGCGAGGGTGGGCTGAGGCGTGGGGGTGGCGGGGCTCTGGGCGACCATCACGGTCACCGCCGCGGCGGCCGCCACGGCGGGGACGAGCCCGGCCGTGAGCACCAGCCGGCGTCTGTTCGCCCGGTCGCCGGCTTCCTGCGGGAAGGCGGTGACGGCGGCCAGGTCGATCGGGCGCGGGCCTCGATCGAGCTGGGCGGGCCGGGCCTCGGACAACACCCGCAGCACGTCGCGATGCCTGCTCATCGGCTGAACTCCTTCAGGTCGAATGTGGTCGGTGCGTCTTCCATCGCGGCTTCGAGCCGTTTCCTGGCGCGGTGCAGGCGGACGAAGAACGTCGCCACCGAGCAGCCGACGACGTGCGCCGCCTCCCGGTTGGACAGGCCCTGCCAGGCCACCAGCGTCAGCAGTTCGCGGTCGTTCTCGCTCAACCGGGCCAGGGCGGCGAGGACGGCGGCCCGCTCGGTCACCCCGTCGGCCACGTCCGCGTCCGCCTCCTCGGCCCAGGCGCGCAACTCGGCGGCCAGCGAGGCCTGCCGTACCTCGTCGCGGTACCGCCCGTGCATCACGTTGCGGGCCGTGACGAGCAACCACGGCAACGGCGTCTCGGGGACCGTCGACAGGCGCCGCCATGCGACGAGGAAGGTTTCGCCGACCACGTCGTCGGCGAGGTGCCGGCCCGCCCGGCTCACCGCGTACGCGTACACCTGCTCGTGGCAGGACGCGTACATCTCGGTGAACCGGGCGCCCGCATCGGGTTCCGTCACTGGTTCCTGCTCCTTCGTCGGGGAAGGTGTCACCAGGTAATGCGCAGGGGGCCTCCGTTCTTACCTCCGGCGAGGGATCCGCCGCCAGTACGGCGCCGTGCCGTACCCCCGGCGAAACGACGAGGGCGCCCAGGCCCGTCTCCGGACCTGAACGCCCTCGCGTATCACTGGGTTCACATGGCGCGGACCTGGGCGATCAGCGCCTGCGCGTCGCGGACCAGAGCATCACGCGCGGCGGCGTCGGTGACGTTGCTCGGCCTGCCGGCGAACTCGGCGAACCGCTCCAGCGCGCTGATCGCGTTTTGCGGCTTGTCCTTGTCCGCCTGCTTCTCGGCCACGTTGAGCTGCGCACCGAGGACGTCCGCGCCGTCGGCCGTGAGTGAGCCCGCCTCGGCGAAGGCGCCGAGGAGCGCCCGCACGTCGGCGAAGGAGGTCATGACCTCGAACGACACGGTCTTCGTCGTGGTGTGACCCGCCTTGTCCTTCGCGGTGACGGTCAGCTCATGCTCACCGAGCGCCAGCCGCCACAGGGCGATCGGCTCGCCTGAGGACACCTCGTCGTCGTCGATCTTCGCGGTCACGGTGTCGACGCCCGACGTCGTGTCCGCCGCCGAGAAGACCGGTGTGACCGAGCCGGAGTCTCCGTACGTCTCCGACTCGACGCCGCTCACCGACAGGGTGGGCGCGGTCTTGTCGATCCGGACCGTGACCGATCCGACCAGTGACACGTTGCCGCCGCTGTCGGTCGCGCGGTAGCGCACATCGTGGACGGCCTCCGCGCTCAGCGTCACCGGGTTGTTGGCGTTCAACCAGGTGGCGCCGCCGTTCAGGGAGTACTGCCGGCTTGACACCGTGACGTTGTCGGTCGCGGTGACGGTGAGCGTGACGTTGCCGGTGTACCACCCGTTGGCCCCGTTCGGCTGGGCAGGGTTCAGGGTCGCCGTCACGGTCGGCGGCGTCTTGTCCGCGATCCCGGCGCCCACGAACGTGAACGCGTCGACGTCCACGCCGCCGGACGAGGTGACATAGAGCTCGCCGCTGCCCGCAGGGGCGTTCGGGAGTGCTGTGTTCACCGTCTGCCAGCCGTCCCCGGCGGGCACCGTGACGGTGGCGAACGGCTCCGCCGACGGTGAGTTCCACCGCAGGGACAGCGTGCCCGCGCCGGATGCCCGGGTCGTCACCGCGGTGATGCCGGAGAAGTTCACCGGGTCGTACGCGATCCAGTCGCCGGGGTCGAATGAGGTGACCTTGGTGAGGGCGGACGCCGTCTCGTCCGCGACCTCGGTGACCCCGCTGCTCGTGTCCGCGTGCTCGGCCTGCAGCTGCTTCGGGTTGATGATGAGCGTGTCCTCGCCGAGCGCTCCCGGGACGCCGCTGTGCCCGTTGTCCCGGTAGCTCACGACCACGACGCCGAAGATGTTCTCGGTCTCACCGTGTTCGGGGGCGTCGGCGGGAGCCGCCCAAGCGCCGGAACATCCCGTTCCGGTCGTCAGCGGGTGAGCGTGGGTGTCGTGGCCGAGGCCGAAGGTCCACTGCACCCGGCTGCAGACGGGATTGTTGCCGTCCTCGGCGTCGGACACCGCGATCCGGAACGGCACCACGTCGCCCCAGTCGACGAAGCCTCCGTCTCCTGGCGTCTGGATGGTCACCTGGGGCGCGGTGTTGCCCACGGTGATCTCCGTCGTGGCCAGCCCGGACCTGCCTCCCGCGTCGGTCACGCGAAGCCGGGCGGTGTACTGCCCGAGTTCGGTGTAGGTGTGCGAGACCGTCACACCCGACGCGTCGAAGGACCCGTTGCCGTCGAAGTCCCACTCGTACGTCAGCGTCCCGGGTTCCTCGTCGCGCGACGCCGCCGCGCCGAACTCGACAGTGAGCGGTGCCTCGCTGCTCGATGCGCGATCGGTGCTGATCTTCGCCTGGGGCGTCTTGTTTCCCGGCGCGTAGTCGATCCGGTAGAGACCGGCGTCGGGGTTGGCACGGAAGAAGCCGTCGCCGTAGTCGAGCACGTACAACGAGCCGTCGGGGCCGAATTCGATGTCCATCGGGCTGTCGGTGATGGGCATCGCCATCGAGGTCAGCGCGCTGTTGGGCAGGAACTGCTCGATCCCGGTCACCGGCCCGTCGGCCCCGGTCACGGTGAACGCCGCCAGGTAGTCCTGGGAGAACTCGGCGAAGAAGAACTTCTTGTCCCAGTACTCGGGGAACTTCGTCGGCGACGGGTTCGACGCGTCGTAGTGGTAGACGGGACCACCCATCGGCCCCTGGCCGCCCTGCGGATCGAAGTCGGTCAGCCCGGCCCAGGCCGCGGGCTGGTGGGTGTTGTTGTCGCCGTAGTAGAGGTCCGCCGGCGTCGCGGGCGGGAGCTTGTCCAGACCGGTGTTCCACCGTGACGTGTTCGTCGGACCGCCCGCGCAGTCGAACCACTCGCGCGGTGTGGCGGTCGCGTAATTCCAGTTGTTGTAGTTGAAGTTGTCACCGGTGCAGTACGGCCAGCCGCTGTTCATGGGCTTGTCGATGGGCGTGACGTTCCACTCGACGTAGCCCATGGGCCCCCGGTTGGGGTCGGGTGCGCCGGCGTCGGGACCGTAGTCCGCCCACGACACCGTCCCGGTCACCGCGTCGACGTCCATGCGGAACGGGTTCCGCACTCCCGTCACGAAGATCTCCGGACGGGTCCTTGCGGTTCCCGGGGCGAACAGGTTGCCCTCGGGGATCGTGTAGGAACCGTTCTCCTCGACGTGGATCCGGAGGATCTTGCCCCTCAGGTCGTTGCTGTTGCCGGAGCCGCGGCGCGAGTCGAATCCGGGGTTCATCCCGGGGGCGTCGTTGTTGGGGGCCATGCCGTTGGCCCCGGGCGTGCTCGCCGGAGTGTTGTCGCCGGTGGAGAGGTAGAGGTTGCCGTCGGCGTCCCAGTCCACGTCGCCGGCGACGTGGCAGCACTGCCCGCGCTGCGTGCCGACCTTGATGATGACCTGCTCGGTGGACAGGTCGAGGGCGTCACCGGTCCACTTGAACCGGGACAGCTGGTTGTAGCCCTTCCACTGGTTCCAGTACGACTCGTCCGCGCCGGCGGGCAACGAGTTGGGCGCCGAACCGGTCGGGGTCGTCTCCGGGTACGGCGCGGTCATCGTCTTCGGTGCGTAGTAGACGTAGACCCACTTGTTCTCGGCGAAGTGGGGGTCGATCGCGACCGTCTGGAGGCCGTCCTCCGAGTTGTTGTAAACGGAAAACGTGTTGACGATCTTCGTGATGCCGGTCGCCGGATCAGTCAGCCGGAGGTCGCCGGTACGCGCGGTGTGCAGGACCCGTTTGTCGGGCAGCACCGCGAGGTCTTCCGGCTCGCCGACGTTCTTGGTCAACGTGATCTTCTCGTAGTCGGACCACTCGGTGGCGGGGTCGTGTCCCGGGTGGGCGAAGGCGGGGGTGGCTCCGGGCAGAGCGAGGGGGAGCGCCACGGCCGTCAGAAGGACGGCGGCAATCATGCGAGTACGCTGCACTTGCTGCACCTCTTGTTCCGCGAGGGGTGACAGGAGAGGCGGACCGCCACGCGTACCGGTGCAACGGTTCGAGAACGTGGCGGTCCGCCGGAATGCTCGAGGGGCCTTCTCAGCCGCTCGTGTGCCGTATCTCAGGCGTTTCGCTGGTCAGGCGTTTCGCGTCAGCCCCTGGGTGCGCGCAGCGCGGCCATGTTGTCGTAGCTGATCTCGGAGAACTCGAGCGACTGGTTCGGGTTGGCCGAGCCTCCGGGCGCGTTGTCCTGCTCGTACATCGGGTTGTGGTAGCCCTTCGCGCCCATCTGGGAGAAGAAGGTGGTGTAGTCGATGTCGCCGGTGCCGAACGGCACCATGTCGTAGCCGTTGCCCGTCGCCGGGTTGGACCTGCCGTCCTTGGCGTGGAAGAGGGGGAACCGCTTGGTCTGCTTCTGCACGACGCCGAGCGGGTTGAAGACGTTGGTCTGCGCCGAGCCGTCCGGCGCGGTGTAGTTGCGGTACTTGAACTGGGCCACATGCGCCCAGAAGATGTCCATCTCCAGCCAGACGTGCTCGGGGTTGGTGATCTGCAGGAAGTACTCGAGCCGGCGGATGCCGGAGGAGCGGGTGGGCCGGCCCTGGGCGTCCAGAGGCCCGCTGTCGAGGAGGAAGTTGTAGGCGACGTCGTGGTTGTGCGTGTACAGCTTGAGCCCGGCATTCGTGGCGATCTCGCCGAGGGCGTTCCACTTGTCGGCGGCCACGTCCCAGTCGGCCTTGTAGGCGCTGCCGGTCGGGTCGTTGCCGGTGCCCACGTGCCCGAAGCCCAGGATGTTGGCGATCTCCAGGTGCAGCTTGAACCGGTCGAGGTCGGCCGTGCTGAGAGGCCACGAACCGGGGATGAAGCCGTGGTTGCCCTCGGCCTCGAGACCGTTGTCGTCGAGCCACCCGCGAAGGAGCCGGGCGCCCTCGACGGTCTCCAGGTTGGCGCCGCCCTCGCTGTTCGCGTGCTGGCCGTACCCGGCGAACTCCACCTGACTGAAGCCGATCCGGGACAGCTCCTCGAAGACCGGGCGGAAGCCGGAGGGCAGGGTGGTCGACCGGGGGTCGCGGGAGATCGCGTCGCGGACGGTGTAGAGGATGATGCCGCGCTTGCCCGGTGGCACCAGCGTGCCGCCCTTGGCGGCCGCGTGCGCGACGGACGACAGCGGGCCCATGCCCGCGACGGTCGCCGCCGCGGTGAGTCCCGTTGTGGCTGCGAGGAACTGACGTCGGTTGAGGCCTAAGCCGCGGCGCAGTGCTCCGGCGGACTGGATCTCTTCTTCGTGTGCAGTCATGTCTTTCCTGACTCCAAAAGGTCGGAATCGCGTGCTTGTTCCCCCGATGCCTGAGCCGCTATGACTCCCTTCCTGCGTCGGACCGGGCTCGCGGAGCGGTCACCGCCCGGACGGTCACCACAGCCGTCGTCGTCGGGCTCACGTAGCTCCCATCGGTCCTTTGCGGAGATCTTGACATGGAAGTTACGACGCTTTTTTCGGGATTGGAATGGGTTTCGTTCAGATTGCTCTTACTTTGTCTTGATTGAGGACAAAGTGTCAGGCGGGCGCACTCGCCCACCTGGGCATCCTGGTCAGCGATCTTTCCGGCTGTCGTCAGGGGGATGCGGAGAGCAGATGGTCGCTGATCAAGCCCGCGGCTCCGATGACCCCCGCGGTGCCCCCCAGCTCGGAGACGACGATGGGCAGGTTTCCCGTCGCCAGCGGCAGTGACCGCTGGTAGACGACACCGCGGATCTCCGCGAGCAGAGCGTGACCGAGCCCGGCCAGGCCGCCTCCGATGATCACGAGGCCGGGGTTGAAGAAGCTCACGAGACCCGCGAGCACCTCGCCGACGCGCCTGCCTCCGTCACGGATCATCCGTACGGCGTCGGCGTCGCCAGAGGCCGCTGCCGCCCCGACGTCCTCGGCGGTGAGCGATTCCTTCTCCGCCAGCCGTTCGCTGAGGAAGATCGAGCGGCGCGAGCGCGCCGCGATCGTGGCATCCCGAGCCAGGGCCGCGCCGCCGAAGTAGGCCTCCAGGCAGCCGGTGTTGCCGCAGGCGCAGGTGGGGCCGTGTTCGCCGGCGCGGATGTGACCGATGTCGCCGGCGCTGCCGGACACGCCGCGGTAGATCTCGCCGTCGACGACGATCCCGCACCCGATGCCAGTCCCGATCTTGACCAGGAGGAAGTCGCCGACGGACCTGGCCAGCCCGGCGTGGAGTTCGCCCAGCGCCATGGTGTTGACGTCGTTGTCCACGAGCACAGGGCAGCCCAGCTCCTCGCTCATCACCTCCCGGACCGGGAAACGGTCCCAGCCCGGCATGATCGGCGGTGAGACGGGCACGCCCTCGCGGAAGCTGACGGGTCCGGGGAGGCCGATGCCGACGCCGTGGATCTCGGCGGCCGTCTCCCTGGAGCGGAGGTCGCCGAGCAGTTTCAGCGCCTGGTTCAGGACGGCGGTCGGACCGGCGCGGACGTCCGCCGGTTCGGACAGATGGTCGAGCACCTGGAGCTCACCGTTGGTGATCGCTACGTCGATCGACGTTGCGCCGACGTCGATGCCGACGAACCGCAGATGCGAGGCGATTCGGACGACGCCGGACCGCCGCCCGCCACGAGACGCCGCGAGGCCGGCCTGCTCCACGAGGCCGAGCGCCGAGAGTCGATCGAATTCCAGAGCCAGCTTGGATCGGGAGAGCCGGACCACGTCGCCCAACTCGGCCCGTGAACGGGGCCCCTCTTGCCGTAACAGGCGAAGGATCCGCGCCTGGTGGACGTTCTCGGGCCGAGCTGTCATACGCGTCCTGCCGCCCCCCCAGATCGACGTCCTTCATACTCGTCCGCGCGATCGCTCCATCACGATCGAAATCATCCCCCGCATTTCCAGTAACCCGCGACCTCAAACTGCATTGTGCGAGACGCGGCGACTATCGACGCGGGCATGTCGCTCCATCAGAGCGAGCGGGATTCAGGCCGCAGTCCCGAAGGAGGTACGGCATATACGGCACGGAGACACCTGGGCCGGCGATCTGCTTCACCCTGCGATGGCAGCGCGGCGGAATAGATCGGTGGGCATCTCCTCATCAAGTTTCCAGGTCACGGCCATGGGCCGTTCGCCACGGTGCTCCACGTAGCGTGCGGTGCCATGGAAAACGAAAGGTTCCGGGTGTCGGCTCTCGTTCTCCTTGCCTTCCCTGGTGAATAGCAGCACATGGCTGCCGTTTCGCTCGTGGTTCTGGTACCGGAGGCCCGTAGATGAATGGGCGCTGGTCCGGTACTGGGATTCCCAGTGAAAGAGCGATGGGGTGAGAGCGAAGTCCCGGTACATGGTCTGAGGAGAAAACTCCTTCTCGTTCTTGCGAAGGGTCACGAGGAGTGCATCGCACTGAGTGGCCGGAATCCACGCGACGCCTTCGCGCATGGTGGACGGTACAGGTCCGCCCAACGCCGCCCAGCCGAGGCCCGCGAGGATCTCGTCAGAGGAGTAGTGAGCGTTGATCGCGAGCGGTACCTGCTCCAGCGGGTCGGGCAGGGGTTTGGCGACGTGGCGTGGACGCTCCACGCCATAAGCGATGACCTGCTGGATCTCCGCGCACAGCGCGGATTCCGCTCGAAGCCGGGCGAGACCTTCGCCGTAGGAGGCGAAGCCGCCTCCATCACGCCAGAACGAGAAGAACAACATGCGGATGAACGCCTGGTCGGCGGGTGAGCACCGGTCGTATTCGGGACCGTCGGGGCGTAGCAGTCTGATGTACGCGTCGGCCCGGCGCTGATCGTCCACGTGGAGAAGTGCTCGCACGCGCCGCCCGAGTGCCTCCTCCATGGGGGAGGCGGTTTCCTTGACGAGCCCGGCGCGGCGCAGCAGCGAGGTCCAGTAACGCTGGTTGCGATAGACGTCGCCGATGTCGCGACCACTGGCCTCGAGATAGCCGATGAGGGATGTCTCCGCACAGGAACGAATCTCCTGCGACAGCGTCGTGACCGTGGCGTTGAGATGGATTTTGAGCTCGGCAAGCAGACGGTCCTTGGTGACCCGGTCCAAGACGATCTGGGAGCCCGTCGGTAGCAGGGGAAAGTCGTCTTTCACCTGGCCCTCCAGGCGCCCTCGGGCGTGCCCCGTCAACGCCTGGAAACGGGTCGCGAATCGATACTCCTTGCGGTGCTGGCCCACGAAATCCAGCACGGTCAGCACATCCTTGTCGGGCGTACGGCGAAGACCGCGGCCAAGCTGCTGGAGGAACACTGTCGCACTCTCGGTGGGCCGGAGCAGGAGCAGTGTGTTGACGTCCGGAACATCTAGACCCTCGTTGAAGAGGTCCACCGCGAAAAGGAATGTCACCTTGCCGTCACGCAGAGCGCTCAGCGCCGCCCGGCGATCGGCGTCGTCGGTCGATCCGTCGACGGCCAACGACGGCAAGCCGTTCTGGGTGAAGAAATCAGCCATGAAGTGCGCATGCCGGACCGATATGCAGAAGCCCAGGCCGCGGACCGCGTCAAGGTCGCTGGCCTTGTCCAGCAGCGCGTTGAACACCAGTCGGGCGCGAGCCGTGTCACCGGTGAGGATGTTGTCGAGCTCGCTGCTGAGGTAGGCGCCACGTGACCACGCCACGCTACGGAAGTCGGTCTCGTCGTTGATTCCGAAGTAGTGGAACGGGCAGAGCAGATCGGCGTCCAGGGCGTCCCAGAGCCGCAGTTCGGAGGCGATACGCCCGTCGAAGAACTCGTCGTGGACCCAGGTGCCGTCGGCCCTTTCCGGGGTGGCGGTGAGCCCGAGCAATTCCTTGGGCTTGAGGTGGTCGATGACCTGTCGGTACGTGCGGGCGGCAGCGTGGTGAAACTCGTCGATCACCACGACGTCGAAGTGGCGGGGATCGAAGCTGTCGATGCCACGCGAGGTGAGCGACTGGATGGAAGCGAACACGTGCCGCCACTGCCGGGACCGGTCTTCGCCGACGTGCAGTTCGCCGAAATCCGGTACGGCCAGCACCTGCCGATAGGTGCGCAGCGCCTGCGCCAGGATTTCCCTGCGGTGCGCGACGAACAGGAGCGACGGTTGCCGTCCGAGGCGTTGTTGCAGGTTGCGGTAGTCGAAGGCGGCCACCACGGTCTTACCGGTCCCGGTGGCGGCCACGAGCAGGTTGCGGTGCCTGTCGTGCAGGGTGCGCTGCACGTCGAGGTCTTCCAGCATCTGTCGCTGGTGTTGGAAAGGGTGCGGGACCAGCGCGGGAATGTCGAAAATACGCTTGCCCGCCTGGGCGCGGGACAACGCCTCGTCGACTCGGTCGCCGTCGGTCTCGGGGTCGTAGGTTTCGAACTGCGGCCGATTCCAGTACGAGTCGAAGGTGCCCTCGAACTTGTCAAGCAGTCGTGGGGTGGCCACTGATGAGAGGCGGACGTTCCATTCCAGGCCGTCCAGCAGAGCTGCGCGAGACAGGTTGGAGCTGCCGACGTAGGCGGTGTCGAAGCCGGTACGACGACGTAGCAGCCAGGCTTTGGCATGCAGACGGGTGGCGTTCTGCTCGTAACTGATCCGGACCTCGGCCCCGAAGTCCCTCACGAGCCGGTCCAGCGCACGTCGTTCGGTCGCGCCCATGTAGGTGGTGGTGATGACACGCAGCGGCACACCGCGCCGCTGAAGTTCTGTGAGCGGCTTTTCCAGAATGCGCAGGCCGGACCATTTGACGAACGCACAGAGCAGATCGACTCGATCGGCGCTGGCCAACTCGGCCGCAAGCTCGTGGGCCAGGTTCGGATCTTCCCGCGCGTTGGTGAGCAGCGCGGCTTCCGACAGCGACGTCAGCGGCCGCTGGGGCGACGCGGCGTCGGGTCCGTTCCTAATGACGGACAGCAGCCTGTTCGGGCCGTCTTCGACAGTTTCGGGGTCGGCCAAGTGCCCCAGGAGTGTGTTGGCGAGTTTGAGCTGCTCGTCGGTGTCTTTGATCGTGGCCAGGGCTCGCGCCGCGGTCTCTCCGATGAACCGGCCGAGAAGATGGGCGACCTCCTCCCCATCCACCCGGGAGGTCTCGACGGCATGGCCTAAGTCGCGCCAACTGGCTACGCGCTGAGCGAGACGGCGAGTGAGCAGCGAGTCGTACAGGCCCAGAACTGGTGCGTCTTCCACGACAAGGCGCCTTCTCTTCAAGACATTTCGGGGGGTGATCTTGACCGACAGCGTACGGTGATCATGGCGAGGTAATGCCGCGCTCAGGCTCCGACACGGTGGTTGGACAGATGGGCGAGGACGGCGTGGTTGGCCTCCCAGCCGTCGGGGAACTTGACGGGAACGTTGAGCTGGACGCGTCCCGTGGACGGATGGTTGTCGAGCAGTTCGGCGATTCCCGCTCGGGCGACGACGATGCAGGCGTGGCGGTGGCGTGAGGTGAGCACGCAGAGGCGGCCCGATTCGAGGTGGAACGCGGTGGCGTCGCGTCGCCCCGACAACGGGTGCAAGACGATGGTGACGTCGTATTCGCGGCCCTGAAGCCGGTTGGCGGTGTCGACGGTGACCCCGGCCGGCGTGCCGGCCGCCCGGATCGCGGCGACCTGATCGGTGTGCGCGCAGCCGATGGCGATGCGGTCGGGGCCCACGTCATGGGAGCCGTTCTCGTCGTGGGCGACGGCTCCTCGTTGCAGCAGGCGGGTGGCCAGGCCCGCGCAGGCCTGTACGGCCTCGGCGTCGGTGCGGATCGTGTGCCGGCTCGGCAGTTCGTGGAGCGCCCACCCCGTGGCGGCGGCCTCGTTGAGTGTGCGGTCCCAGGGCACGGGGAAACCGGCGGTGGTGAGCTGAAGCTCGCGGTCGGCGGCAGCCGTACCGGACCGGAACGACGCGAACGGATAGAACGCCTCGGACACGAGGGGAGCGGCACTCGCCGGCAGCCGCCACGAGACGGGCAGCCGGTGTACGGGCAGGTCGTTGAGGCGTCCGATGACGGCGACGGCGCTCTGCATCGGGTCCCAGGCGAGGCCTGCCCAGCGTTCGGTGTCAACGACGGAGAAGGGGTCGAGCTGGCCGGGGTCGCCGACGAACAGGGCGCGGTCGAACAGGGCGGCGATGGCCAGCAGCTTGTCGGAGCGCATCTGGTACGCCTCGTCGACGATCGCCCAGCTCCAGGAGTGGCCGGACACGTAGGCCCACTTGTCGGCCGTGGCTATCACCACCGCGCACGACTCGACCTGGTCGATCTTGTTGGAAGCGGTGACGCCCGGATGCCGCGTCACTCGGGACGGTACGGAGAATCCGTCGCTGTGCAGGCGGCCGATGGACAGCGTGGGGGCCTTGGTCGCCAGCTTGTCCGTGAGGTCGTCGACCTGCTCGTTGGTCTGCGCCACGATCATGAGCCGTTCGCCGGAGTCGGCGAGGGTCGTGGCCGCGGTGACGACCAGGGTCGTCTTGCCGGCTCCGGGCGGGGAGTCCACGATGACGCCCCGGTGTGGGCCGCCCATGAAGTCGGCCAGGATGGCTTCGGTCGCCTCCGCCGCCGCCTGCCCGGGAGTCAGCGTGATCATGACCAGGCCTCCTGGGCGTCCTCGTCGGTCGGGACATAGGGCTCGGGTGGTCCGCCGTGCGTCCACGGGGTGTCCTCGCCGGCGGGCAGACGCGGACGTTGCCCTCCGCTGGGGTCGAGTTCGGCGTAGCAGACGACGTCGCCGACCTCGGGAACGCTGCCGGGAGCCGGGGTGGCGCCGCGGCCCATCTGGTCGTTGACCTGAATGACGACGAGGTCGCCGGTGATGTCGACGATCTCGGTCCTCTGCTTGCGATTGCGGCTGGAGACGAGCCTCCTGCCGGGCGAGAGCCGTACGGGGTCGCTGGTGCGGATCGTGACGAGGGGTCGCGGGGCCGCACGGGTCTTGCCGGCGGGCACGATCCGCCGGGTCGCGTCCACCGCGACGACCTCCCCGGAGAAGGCCTTGCCGGCGACCCGGTGTTCGATCATGACGAGGGGGTCGTCGAAGGCACGTTGTGCTTCATAGGCCTGCAGGGCGGATTCCAGGTCGGCCAGGCGGATGGCCGCGCTTACGGCGCCGTCGACGCGGCCCCGTGGGAAGCCTCCCTCGGCGAGGCGGGCGGTCTCACGGGTGAACTGATCACGGTCCCTCGCCCAACGGGCCTCGACCGTCGCGGCTTCGGGAAGCTCGCGCAGTAATCGAACGCCCTGCCACATGAGCGTCCAGGTCGGCTCCAGTTGGCTCCGCAGCGCCTCGCGGACCTGAGCGGCCGACCCCGACGTCTCGAATGCCTGAATCGCGTACTCCAGTACCTGGCCGTCGAAGTCGGGATGCGTCTCAGGCCCGGCCGGTGGTGAGGTGAGCGGGTCCTCGGCGACCAGGGCCGCCTCCGGGCCGTCCAGTCCTTCGGGCGGAGCGATCCAGGCGAGCTGCGTGGCGAGGTTGGCGTCCTCCATCGAGCTCTGCCCGGTGGCCCAGTGGAGGGCGAGCGCGTCGGTCATGGAGACCAACGCTGACGATCCCGCGTATTCGGCTCGCTCGGAGAGGAAGGTCAGCCACTGGCCGAGGACCGGCACGGAAGGGTGCACCGGGTAGGGGCCGTCGGTGCGCCGGAATCTGGTGGAGCGGCCGAGCAGCTTGGTGAAGGCGATGCCGCCGCGGTTGGGCACCAGGAGTTGCGGTGCGTCCGCGCATCGTTCGTACGGGGTCTTCGCCTCGACGGTCTCGGTGACCCCGGCCAGGCCCTCGATGTAAGGCAGCAGGACTTCGGCGAGTTCGGCCATGAAGGCGAAGCGCAGGTCGCGGTTGCGAGGTTGGGGGACGACCAGGAGCCGCGGGTTCGCCGGGTCGGTGCCGACCAGCGCGGCCAGCGGCGCCGCGGCCTCGCCGGCGAGCTTCAGGGGGATGAAGACCATCGGTGTGGCCGACAGATGCAGGTGCCGGACGGTCGCGACGGGCTGCGCCCGCCCGTTCTGTACGGCCAACGCCCGCGCGTAGGAGCTCATGATGCTCATGCGACGGCCTCGGTGTAGATCCGCCGGACGTAGCGCAGCTGTTCGGCGATTTCGAGCTGTTCGGGGGACGGCGGCCGGCTGTCGTCGGCCAGTCCGAGGACGGCGGGGATGGACTCGATGCCGCCCAACTCGTCTCTGGCGGCACGCCCGAGCACGTCCGTCGATTCGCGGTCACGTGCCTCGGCACGGCAGAAGAGGGACATCTCACAGCTCGCCAGGCATTCGGGTGCGAACCGCGCGCCGACGGTGGCGACGGCCTTGCCGACCTCGTCCGGCGACTGCGTCTCGAGGTCGAAGGTGATCCCGATCGGCAGCTCGTCGAGGATGCGGTCGATGCGGGTCAGCCGGGACAGCTGCCGCTCGAGCGCGGCCAGCTGCTGGCGGACGTCGAGCAGCGTCGCGGTGGGGTGGTTGGCGAAGTCCTTGGGGCAGACGAGCACGACATTGTGCGAGATCCGCCCGGGGTCGAGCCCCTCGGCGGTGAACAGCGCACGCAGCGCGTGCACGTAGACCGCGGACTGGCGGGCGGCCGCCGCGACTTGTCCGGCGTCGGCCTGGTCGTCGATGACGGCGAAGGACTTGATCTCCACGATGTGGAAGCGGCCTTCGATCTGGAAGGCGATGACGGCCGGCTCGAGGTAGACCTCGTGGCCCGCGACGGTGAGCTTGAGCAGCGGGTGGTCGAAGAGGGTGCCGGCTCCGTCGCCGTCGGTGGCGGCTCGCTTGAGCAGCGCCCGCGTGCGGGTGTGCCGCACCTGGTGGTCGTCGTTGCCGCCGACGTCGGAGATGTCGGAGTAGGACGCCTCGGAGATCGACAGGTCGAGCGTGCTGCGCAGCAGACGCAGCAGGTGGGCGCAGCCGTTCGCCTTGACGAGGGCGTCGAAGGACTTGGCCCTGGTGATGGCGAACGGAGACTGCCCGAACGGCGCGGGAAAGCCGAGATGGGTGGCCGTTCTCTGCTTGTCGACCCCGGCGGCGTCCAGGAGGGCGCGCCGGTCGCAGCCGGGGTTGACGGCGAGGGCGGCGATGGTGCGGGCGTTGTGGTCGAGGGGCTCGGCGGGGCCGCGGAGCGTGTCGAGACGGGTCACGCGGTCCTCGCCGTCTTCAGGCCGGCGCCGAAAAGTTGCCTGACCTCGTTCAGTTGTCGCTCCGCGCGTCGGGCGGCCTCGTCGCGGTGACTGGCGTCGCTCTCCTCGTGAACGGCCAGTTCGGCGCCGGCGGCGGCGATCACCTGAGTGGGATCGGCCTGGTCGAATCCGTCCACGGCTCCCGGGATGTTCTGCGCCATCCGGGTCAGCAGGCGGTAGGCGGACGGCGAGGCGTCCTCGCCCGCGCCGGTGAGCCGCATGATGTGCTCCGCGATGCGGGTGGCCGAGGTCAGGAAGTCCGCACGGGGGCTGAGCGGTCCGATGATGCGGGTCGGCATCGGCCAGGTGCTGACGGCCAACAGCCCGCGTGCCGGCGACAGCAGTTCGGAGGTCAGCGCGGCGCACAGGTAGTACGGCCGGGCGAACGGGGAGCTGCGGAAGGACTTCTCCTCATCCCGGCGCAGGCTGGTCAGCTGACTGGTGGCGATGTGGCCGGCGAAGAAGGCCTCGTTGACCGTCACGATCATTTTGGTGGCCGTCGGCACGCCGAGCAGGGTCAGCGCCTGATGGACCTGCTCACGCACGGGGAGCAGCGGAGCCTTGGCCGGTTCGGGCTCGGGCTCCAGTGCGACGTCCCAGGCGCGCTCGGTCTTGCGGAGCTCGGCACGCAACGACCGGACGGTCGCGTGCTCCCCGGCGGCTTTGGCGGCCCGTATCTCCGAACGAAGCTCGGCGATGCGTTTTTCCAGAGCGTCTAGTTCCACGGTCCCGCAGCGTATCAGAGGTCCCACGGGAAACCCATGGATTCCACTTGCTTCCATTAATTTCCAGTATTACCGTTTCATGGCACAACGCTGGTGATGGGAGTGAGCGATGCGATCTCTGCGACAGGGACGTGCGATCCATCTGCTGGACATCGAGAACCTGGCGGGCTGCGCCCGGCCCAGCACGGCAGAGGTCGAACACGTCATGGACGCCTATCGCCGGCTGGTGCTGATCGGCCCGATGGACCAGTTCATGGTCGGGGTCAACCACAACGCGCTCGTCGGAGTGGGTCTGGCCTTCCATGGTGTGCAGTTGCTCATGCGCTCCGGCCCCGACGGCGCGGACAGCGCGCTGTCCGAGGCGGCACTCGCCGATCGGGTGGATCTGCGGTTCGAGCGCGTCGTCATCGGGTCGGGTGACGGCTACTTCGCCGACCTGGCGCGGTGGCTCGCCGATCACGGCGTCCAGGTCTTCGTCGTCGCCCGTCCCCGGAGTCTCAGCTGGCGTCTGTACGCGGCGGCCGGCGACTTCGCCTACCTCGACCCCGCCGCGGGCCAGGCCGCCTGATCGTCGAGGGCGGGACATGCCTGAGCGAACGGGCCGGGTGTGGCCTCGTCCGCTCAGATGTGTTCGCCTATCCGGAGATCAGGCTGCCCAGCGCGGTGCGCGCCTCGTCCATCCTGTCGACCGACAGCGCCATGACGGCCTTGCCCTGGCAGATCGACATCGGCACCAGCCACTCCACGTTGACGTTGGCGTTCGCCAGTTTGCGGGCGAACCTGCCCCCCTCGCCGGGTTCGTCGACGCAGGTGATCTGAAGCGCGGGGTGAGCCGAGTAGTCGATGCCGGCGCCCTCCAGCGAGGCGCTGGCGGCCGACTCGTCAGATGCGGTGAAGCAGACGACTCCGTGATCGCCCGCGGTCACTCCGGCCAGTTCGATGTTGACGCCGTCGCGGCCGAGCACCTCGCAGACGTGGGCCAACTCCCCGGGCTGGTTCTTGAGTTCGACGGTGTAGATGTTCATGGCGACTCCCCCTTGGTCGTGGCCAAATCACATCTCAAGTGCGACGTTACTCTCGCCCCGCCGACCGCCGACCGCAGGCATCCCGGTCGCCGGCCCGCTGATCGTCCAACGGGCCGGCGTCGAATCCCGCCTTCAGCCGCCGGTCGCCGGCGGCAACAGGGCGGCGGCGGCGACGGCCAGGGGGTCCAGGCCGCTGCCGGGGGCGCCCGCGTCGGCGATCAGTTTGGCCCGCATCCGGGGGTCCCAGAAGGCCCGGATGTGCTGGGCGATCTCCTGCGCCGCGGCGGCCGGATCCCGCTGCTGGAACTGCGCCGAGATCTCGTTGGCCAGGCGGATGTGCGGGGGCGTGTGCGTCGTCGTCACGGTCTCACTCCGCCATCGCCGGAGCGGCCGGTGCCGGAGCGGGATTCCGTAGCGCGACCTCGACCGCGGTGACCTTGTACTCGGGACAGTTGGTCGCCCAGTCCGAGTGCTCGGTCGTCACCACGTTGGCCCCCGTCACCGGGTGGTGGAAGGTCGTGTAGACGACTCCGACCGGCATCCGGTCGTCGATCTTCACCCGAAGACTGGTCTCACCGACCCGACTGGTCAGCGAGACGGTGTCGCCGTCGCGGACGCCGCGTACCTCGGCGTCGTGGGGGTGCATCTCCAGCAGGTCCTCCGGATGCCAGGCCGTGTTGCCGGTGCGCCGGGTCTGGGCGCCGACGTTGTACTGGGACAGGATGCGGCCGGTGGTGAGGATCAGCGGGAACTTCCTGGTGCTGCGCTCCTGCGTCGGCACGTAGACCGTGTCGACGAACCGGCCCCTGCCCCGGACGAACCCGTCGATGTGCATGATCGGCGTGCCCTCGGGCGCCTTGTCGTTGCAGGGCCACTGCACGCTGCCGACCTGGTCGAGCTTGGCGAACGAGACCCCCGCGAAGGTGGGCGTGGTGATCGCGATCTCGTCCATGATCTGGGCCGCGTTGTCGTACTTCATCGGGTAGCCCATGGCCTGGGCGATCTCGCACACGATCTGCCACTCGTGCTTGCCCGTCTTCGGCGCCATCACCGGCCGGACCCGGTTGATCCGGCGTTCCGCGTTGGTGAACGTGCCGTCCTTCTCCAGGAACGAGGTGCCCGGCAGGAAGACGTGGGCGTACTTCGAGGTCTCGTTGAGGAAGAGGTCCTGCACCACCACGAGATCCAGAGCCGACAGCGCGGCGGTGACGTGCTTGGTGTTCGGGTCCGACTGGACGATGTCCTCTCCCTGCACGAACAGCGCGCGGAAGGAGCCGTCGATCGCCGCGTCGAACATGTTGGGGATGCGCAGGCCCGGCTCCGACTGGAGCGTGCGGCCCCACAACGTCTCGAAGACGCCCCGCACCGCGTCGTCGGACACGTGGCGGTAGCCCGGCAGCTCGTGCGGGAAGGAGCCCATGTCGCACGAGCCCTGGACGTTGTTCTGGCCGCGCAGCGGGTTCACGCCGACGCCCTCGCGGCCGATGTTGCCGGTCGCCATCGCGAGGTTGGCCATGCCCATCACCATGGTCGAGCCCTGGCTGTGCTCGGTGACGCCGAGGCCGTACATGATCGTCGCGTTGGACGCGCTCGCGTAGAGGCGGGTCGCCGCGCGCACCTCGGCGGCAGGGACGCCGGTGATCTCCTCGACGGCCTCCGGGCTGTGCTCGGGGCCGGAGATGAACCGCTCCCACTCTTCGAAGTCCTCGCAGCGCTCCGCGACGAACTCGCGGTCCACGAGCCCTTCGGTCACCACGACGTGCGCCATGGCGTTGATCAGCGCCACGTTGGTGCCGGGCATCAGGCGCAGGTGGTGCTGGGCCTCGATGTGCGGGGACCGCACCAGGTCGATCCTGCGCGGGTCGGCGACGATGAGTTTGGCGCCCTGGCGCAGCCTGCGCTTGATCCGCGAGGCGAACACCGGGTGGGCGTCGGTCGGGTTGGCGCCGATCACGAGGATGACGTCGGCCTTCTCGACGGACTTGAAGTCCTGGGTGCCGGCCGACGTGCCGTACGTCTGCTTGAGGCCGTATCCGGTCGGCGAGTGGCAGACCCGGGCGCAGGTGTCCACGTTGTTGTTGCCGAAGGCCGCGCGCACCATCTTCTGTACGGCGTAGACCTCCTCGTTGGTGCAGCGGGAGGAGGTGATGCCGCCGATCGCGCCGGCGCCGTGGTGGGCCTGGATCTCGAGCATGCGCCTGCCGACGTGCTCGATGGCCTCCGCCCACTCCACCTCACGCCACGGGTCGGTGATCCGCTCACGCACCATGGGCTTGAGCTGACGGTCGGGGTGGGAGGCGTAGCCGAAGGCGAAGCGGCCCTTGACGCAGGAGTGCCCCTCGTTGGCCTTGCCGTCCTTGTACGGAACCATGCGGACGACCTCGTCGCCGCGAAGCTCCGCCTTGAACGAGCAGCCCACGCCGCAGTAGGCGCAGGTGGTGAGCACGCTGCGAGTAGGCATGCCCAGCTCGACCACGGAACGCTCCTGCAGCGTCGCCGTCGGGCAGGCCTGCACGCAGGCGCCGCAGGACACGCAGTCAGACTCCATGAAGCTACCGCCCGCACCCGCGGCGATCTTGGTGGCGAAGCCGCGGCCCTCGAGCGTCAGGGCGAACGTGCCCTGCACCTCGTCACAGGCGCGTACGCACCGCGAGCAGGCGATGCACTTGCTGGCGTCGTAGTCGAAGTACGGGTTGGAGCTGTCGGTCGGCAGGTCGAGGTGGTTCTCGCCATCGAAGCCGTAGCGGACCTCGCGCAGGCCGACGACCCCGGCCATGTCCTGCAGCTCGCAGTCGCCGTTCGTCGGGCAGGTCAGGCAGTCCAGGGGGTGGTCGGAGATGTAGAGCTCCATCACCCCGCGGCGCAGCTCGGCCAGCTTGGGCGTCTGGGTGCGCACCTTCATCCCGGGCGTCACCGGCGTGGTGCACGACGCGGGGGAGCCCTTGCGGCCGTCGATGTCCACCAGGCACAGCCGGCAGGACCCGAAGGGTTCGAGGCTGTCGGTGGCGCAGAGTTTGGGGATGTCGATGCCGGCCTCGGAGGCGGCGCGCATCACCGAGGTCCCCTCCGGGACCAGCACGGTCTTGCCGTCGATCTCCACGGACACGGTCGCCTCACCCGGGCGGGCCGGCGTGCCGTAGTCCTGCTCCTTGATCAGGCTCATCGGCCCTCCTCCGTCGTCGTTCCGAAGTCATCCGGGAAGTGCGCGAGGGCGCTCTTCACCGGCATCGGGGTCAGACCGCCCATGGCGCACAACGAGCCCTCGGTCATCAGGTCGCACAGGTCGCCGAGGACCTTCAGGTTCTTCTTCCGGTCCACGCCCGCGACGATCCGGTCGATGACCTCCACGCCTCGTACGGCGCCGACCCGGCAGGGGGTGCACTTGCCGCACGACTCGGCGGCGCAGAACTCCATGGCGAACCGCGCCTGGCCCGCCATGTCGACGGTGTCGTCGAAGACCACCACGCCGCCGTGGCCGACCATCGCGTCCGCCGCGGCGAAGGCCTCGTAGTCCATGGGCAGGTCGAACCGCGACGTGGGCAGGTAGGCGCCGAGCGGTCCGCCCACCTGGACGGCGCGCACCGGCCGTCCCGACCGGGTGCCGCCGCCGTAGCGCTCGACCAGGTCGCCGAGGGTGATGCCGAAGGCGGTCTCCACGATGCCGCCCCTGGCGATGTTGCCGCCGAGCTGGAAGACCTGGGTGCCCCGGGAGCGGCCCACACCGAGGTCGGCGTACGCCGCGGGGCCGTCGGCCAGGATCATCGGGACCGAGCCGAGCGTCAGCACGTTGTTGACCACGGTCGGCTTGCCGAACAGGCCCTCGAGCGCGGGGATCGGCGGCTTGGCGCGGACCATGCCGCGTTTGCCCTCCAGGCTCTCGAGCATGGAGGTCTCCTCGCCGCAGATGTACGCGCCCCCGCCGACGCGGACGAACAGGTCGAAGGAGAGCTCGGAGTCGAGGACGCGCTTGCCGAGCCAGCCCTGGTCGTAGGCGGTGCCGATCGCGGCCCTGAGGGTGGCGATCGCGTCCGGGTACTCCGAGCGGACGTAGATGTAGCCTTCGCTCGCCCCGACCGCCCAGGCGGCGATCGTCATGCCCTCGATGAGGGTGAACGGGTCGCCTTCCATCAGCATGCGGTCGGCGAACGTGCCGCTGTCGCCCTCGTCGGCGTTGCAGCAGACGAACTTCAGCTCGGCTCCCGCCTCGAGGACGGTCTTCCACTTGATGCCCGCGGGGAAGCCGGCGCCGCCGCGGCCGCGCAGCCCGGACTCGGTGACCTCGGCGACGACCTGTTCGGGGCTGAGCGACAGGGCGCGGCGCAGCCCGGACAGCCCCCCGTGCGCGACGTAGTCCCCGGCCGAGAGCGGATCGACGACGCCGACACGCGTGAACGTGACGCGCGTCTGGTCGCGCAACCAGTCGATGTCCTCGGTCGGGCCCAGGCAGAGCGGGTGGTCGGCGGCGCCGTCGAGCATGCCGGCCGCGACCAGACCCTCGACGTCTTCCGGCGCGACCGGGCCGTACGCGATCCGGCCGGCGGGGGTCTCGACCTCGACGAGCGGCTCCAGCCACAACATGCCGCGAGAGCCGTTCCGGACGACGCGTACCGGCCGTCCGGCGGCCGCGACGGCGTCGGCCACCTCGTCGGCGCCCACGGAGCGGGCCGCGGAGTCGCGGGGCACGTAGACGGTCGCGACCTGTCCGGAGGCGGTCATGCGCCCACCTCCAGCATGCCGTCCAGCTGCGCGGGGCTGACCCGGCCGTACAGCCGCCCGTCGACCTGGACCGACGGGCCCGTCGCGCAGTTGCCGAGGCAGAAGACCTGCTCCAGGGTGACGGAGCCGTCGGGGGTCGTCTCGCCGAAGCCGACGCCGAGCCGTTCCTTGGCGTTGTCCGCGAGTTGCGCCGCGCCCACCGCCTGACATGCCTCGGCCCGGCAGATCCGCACGGTCTTGCGGCCGGGCGGAGTCTGCCGGAAGTCGTGATAAAAGGTGATGACGCCGTACACATCGGCCCGCGACAGGTTCAACTCGTCGGCGAGGATCGGGATGGCCGCCGGATCGACGTGCCCCATGTCTTCCATGACGGCGTGGAGAATCGGAAGCAGAGCGCCCCGATCGTCGCGATGTTCCGCGACGATGGAGCGCACCCGATCTTCCAGTGACTGCGGGGGCGACGACGTCATGGACAGCCCTTCCAAATCGCAGGACTCTTATAAGGGCACGGTCCTGCTATTTCGGCCTCAGGTCCAATCGAAATCCACTATCGCCTGATAGGCGCCGTCTATCAGTTGTGGTCAGACGGGTTCGCCGCCGCGAACTTTTTTCGGGTTATCGAGTCGCCGGGCTGCAGCCCCCCAATCATCAGAGGGGATTCCGTCACGCGGGGCGGGTGACCGCCTCCTGCAACTCGGTCACCCAGGACGCCGGGTCGCCATCGCCATAGTGGAGATATACCTCGCGAGCGATTCCCGAGCTTTGATAGCCGTTGTCTTCGATCCATCGGGCGAGTTGTTCGTACGTGCCGCTCACGTCGTCCATCGGCCCGTGATGGATGATCGTGGCCGCCTGCTCGATGGACGGCAGGTCGACGACGTCGAAGTCGTAGGTCCTCCCCGGCACGAGGTTCGCGGGGGCGCCGGCGTGCACCCGCACGCCCTCGGGGACCGGCTCGTAGTAGGCGACCGCCGGGCCGGTGATGGTGCGCCCGGCCTTGTCCAGCCGTTCGGACAGGTCCGCGTACAGGGGCTGGATCACCGGGCCGATCTTGTCGGACTCGTAGCTTTCCGCCGTGGCGCTCAGCTCGGCGAGGCGAACCCCCGAAACACTCTTGATCACGATGTCCGCGGGCATGGCGCCCTCCGTTTCGATCATTCGGAGCCTCGCCTCGACCCTGGCCAGCCGTGCCGTGTCATCCGCAACTTGCGCCTCCAGCTCCGCGTGGCGGAGCCGTAACATGCCGCGCAGTTCGGCGGGGCCGACCTTCTCCTCGAGGATCTGGCCCACCTGGTGGAGGCTGAGGCCGAGGTCCTTGAGCGCGATCACCCGGTTGAGCCGGGACAGCTGCCCCGCCTCGTAGTAGCGGTAGCCGCTGGCCTGGTCGACCCGGGCGGGCCGGAGCAGTCCGAGTGCGTCGTAGTGCCGCAGCATGCGCACGGACACGCGGCCGAGGCGGGCGAAGTCTCCGATGGTGAACATGGTGCCTCCGGTCTACGGCCTCACACCGTGTCAGGGTCAACCGGGCGGTCCGCCGGTCGCCACACCCCCTCGGGACAGATCCACGGCGCGGTGGCGTCCGCGGCCGACCGCAGATCGACCGCCTCGAGGAACAGGCGCGCCCGCTCCGCGGCGGGGAGCCCGACATGGTCACGTGGCCCGGCGGGGCGGGGTTCCTCGCGTCCGAGCGCTCGCAGTATCCCGTCGCCGAACCCCCGCGGCTCCTGGAACCCCGCCTCCATCTCCTCGAAGACCTCGGGGGACTCGTCGCGCAGGGCGCCGTCTCTCGCGACGACGGGAAGTCCCGCGAGGGACGCCTCCCACGCCGCGATCCCCTGGGTCTCCGTCAGCGAGGCGGTCGCGAACACGTCCACCCGGCGGTAGAGATCCAGCAGGGCCCTCCGGTTCACACCCCCCGTGACGACCAGTCTGGAGCCGAAGCGCGCCCGCGCCGCGTCCAGCCGGAGTCCCGTGGCGCGATCCTTGCAGGGCCCGACGAGGATCAGCGTCGCGTCGCCGCGCCGGGTCAGCACGTGACCGAACGCGTCCATCAGGAAGTCGATCCCCTTCTCCCTGCTCATGCGCCCGACGTAGACGATGCGCGACCCCCGCGGGAGACCGTCGACGGACGCGCGCACGTCGTCCGGCAGCGTCTCCCCGCCGACCTCGGACGCCTCGACGCCTGTTGGCAGGATGAACACGGGGGACTCGACGTTCAGCAGGTCGGTGTACTGCGCCGTCTTCGCCGACGGGACGATCAGGAGGTCGGCCGCAGCGGCGCCTCGGGTGAGGATCTTCCGGAACGCGTGCGGCTCCCGCCTGGCGACCGCGGAGAGGATCTCCCGCCGTGAGGGACGGCCGTGGCCGTCGTCCACACTGAGGGCGGCGGGAAGCGCGAACAACCACCCCAGGGGGTACTTCTCGACGTACGCCTCGAAGTCGGTGTGCCAGGAAAGGGCGACGGGGGTCCGGGTCCGTTCCGCGGCGCGGAGCGCCGCTACTCCGAGCGGCCCGATGGTCTGAATCGAGACCACGTCGGGTCTGAACTCCCGGATCCGCCGGGCGATCCATCCCGCTGACGCCAGGGACAGCGGGTAGCCGTCCACCGGCGTCTGGACCGAGCGGACATCCCATCGGACGACGCCGAGCGCGTCCGTCCCGCTCGTACGGCGGCGCCGGCCCGGCGCGATGACCGCGACGGCGCATTTCTGCTCGACGAGGCCGCGGATCATCGAGCCGGTCGAGGAGGCTATCCCGTCGACGCGGGGGGCTACGGAATCCGTCACGACGAGCACGCGGCGCCTTGACGGGTCATCGACGTCGGTCACGGCGACTACATCCCTCGATCGGGGGCGGATGTTGTCAGATCGAACGATCAACTGCCTCGGATCGTAACCGGTGGCCCGCCGTCGTGAAGGGGCCGCGCACGGACGCGGGGAGACTCAGACGAGGCCGACGAACATCGTGGTGTGCAGGATCTCGACATGCCGCCTGGCGACGTCGACGGCGGCGCGGGGGTCCCGAGCGGCGAGGGACTCGACGAGCTCCCGGTGCTCGCCGTTGGACTCGCGCAGGTACTCGACGGGATAGGGCAGGTAGAACTGGTACAGGTCCTGTAGGACCTTCCGATACTCCGGTACGGCTCCCGCCAGCCCGGTGGCCTCGGCGACCAGGACGTGGAACCGCTCGTCGAGCGCGTGGAAGTCCGCCCAGTCCTTGGCGGCGTCCATCTGGCCGACGACGTCCGTCAGTGCGGCGATGTGGCCGGCGTCGGTGCGCAGGGTGGCGAGGTGCGCGACTCCGCACTCCAGGAGCGCGCGATGGTCGATCAGACGGTGGACCTCCGCGGCCGACTCCTGGTAGGCGGCGATCTCCGACACGACGCCCGTCGCGGGCGCCGACTCCACGAGCGTGCCTCCGGTCCTGCCGCGGACCCGGCGCAGGACTCCGTCGGCGCACAACGAGACCAGGGCGCGGCGGACCGTGATCTCGCCGACGTCCAGGGCGGCGGCGATGTCGGCGGTCGGCGGAAGCCGTTCGCCCGGCTTGAGCAGGCCGAGGTCGACGGCGAGACCGATGCGCGCGCGAACCGTGTCCAGAGCCGACAACCGGCGGATCCCCGCGAGCGCCGGTGCGGCGAGGTCGACATGCTCACCGGGCGTGGGAAAGACCGCACGCTCACCGGGCATGGGGGAACCGGCGCGCTCGCTGGACGCGGGGGACATGCGATCACGGTAGCTCACCGGCCAGAATTGAGAAAATGAATCATCTTGAGCACTATTGCGAAAACTGCTCAACATGACTTATTTTCGCCGTCATGTCCCGTGTGCTCCCCCTGGCGCTCGTGCAGGACCCGCCTGCCGCAGACCTCGACGACTTCGCCGAGGCCGTTCACACGAAGGTCGCGAGCCTTCCGCAGACGCGCCTGATCGCCTATCCGGAGCTGCACCTTTGCGGCACGGACGGCACGCTGGAGGAGCGGGACGCACAGATCGAGGCCATGGCCGAGCCGCTCGACGGGCCGCGCGGACGCCGGCTCGCCGAGCTCGCGGGAGACCTCGGGGTCTGGCTGCTGCCCGGGACGGTGGTCGAACGGGGAGAGGGGGGAGCGATCCACAACACCGCTCTCGCGTACTCACCGGAGGGACGGCTCGTCGCCTCCTACCGGAAGATGTTCCCGTGGCGGCCCTATGAGCCGTACCAGCCCGGCGACCGCTTCGTGGTCTTCGACATCCCCGAGGTCGGCCGGCTCGGTTTCGCCATCTGCTACGACGCCTGGTTCCCCGAGGCCGCGCGGCACCTCGCGTGGCTGGGCGCGGAAGTGATCGTCAACCCGGTCAAGACCACCACCTGCGACCGTGCGCAGGAACTCGTGCTCGCCCGCGCCAACGCCATCGTCAACCAGGTCTTCGTCCTCAGCGTCAACACCGCCGGCCCGGAGGGCGTGGGGGAGAGCCTGATCGTCGACCCGGAGGGCAGGATCCGGGCGGCCGTCGGCCACGCGGGCGCCGCCGTGCTCACCGACGCGATCGACCTCGACGACGTCACCCGCGTCCGGCGGTACGGCACGGCCGGCCTCAACCGGATGTGGTCGCAGTTCCTCCCCGGCGACGCCCCCATCGACCTCCCGCTCTACGAAGGCCGCCTGCACCCGGACCGCTGGCGGCCGCGGACCCCCCGATAGAGAGACCGGCACATGTCCCAGCCACCCACCCTCACGAGGTCGCTCGGCCTCAACTCCGTCGTGTTGTTCGGCCTGGCGTACATGACGCCGCTGATCGTCTTGGGGATCTTCGGCGTCGTCGCGGAGACCACCGGCGGCGCGACCCCTTCGGCGTACCTGATCGCGCTGGTCGCGATGCTCTTCACCGCCCACAGCTACGGGCGGATGGCGGCGGCCTATCCGGTCGCGGGCTCCGCCTACACCTATGTGCGCGGCGCCATCGACTCGCGCGCCGGGTTCATGGTGGGCTGGGCGGTCCTGCTCGACTACTTCTTCCTGCCGATGGTCATCTGGCTGATCGGCGGCGCCTACCTGTCGGCGCAGTTCCCCGGTGTCCCCTTCGCCGTCTGGATCCTCGGCTTCATCGTGCTGACCACCGTGCTGAACCTGGTGGGCGTCAAGGTCGCGGACAAGGCCAACAGCCTGCTGATGACCTTCCAGATCCTGGTCATCGTCTTCTTCGTCGTCCTCGCGGTCAGCCACGTCGTGGGCGGAGACGGCGCCGGCAGCCTGTTCAGCCTCACCCCGTTCTCCGGGACCACGGCCACGTTCTCAGGCGTCACGGGTGGGGCCGCCATCGCGGCCTACTCGTTCCTGGGCTTCGACGCGGTGACCACCCTGACCGAGGAGACCAGGGACCCGCGCAGGACCATCCCGCGGGCCATCCTGCTCGTCGCGCTCATCGGCGGCGGGATCTTCGTGGTCGTCGCGTACGTCGCACAACTTCTGCACCCGGGCGGCGCGTTCGCCGACTCGTCGTCCGCCGCGTTCGACCTCGCCAAGCTCATCGGCGGCAGCCTGTTCGGCTCGGTCTTCCTGGCCGGGCTCGTGGTCGCCCAGTTCGCGTCGGGACTGGCCGCGCAGGCCGGCACCGCCCGCCTGCTGCACGCCATGGGACGCGACTCGGTCCTCCCGCACAAGCTGTTCGCCTTCGTCCACCCTCGCTTCCGCACCCCCGCCTTCGGCATCCTGCTCACCGGCGCGGTCGGGCTCATCGCGCTGAGGCTCGACGTGGCCACGTCGACCTCCTTCATCAACTTCGGCGCCTTCGTGGCCTTCACCTGCGTCAACCTCAGCGTGATCGCCCTCTGGCTGCGGGAGCGGAGGGCGGGGCGCGCGCTCGGCGTCGCGGGGCACGTGGTCGTCCCGGTGATCGGGGCCGCGGTCTGCGTGTGGCTGCTGACCAACCTGGACGCCAAGGCCATCACGCTCGGCCTCGTCTGGCTCGCGATCGGCCTGGTCTACCTGGCGGTCCTGACCGGAGGCTTCCGCCGTCCGACGCCGGAGATGCGGTTCGGCGAGGACGAGCCGGACCAGGCGTCCGCCGGCACCCGCTGACCGCATCGGGACTTTCCCGGCCGAACCCGGGGCTTCGGTGGCATTCTGACCGGAGCCCCGGAGATCCTGCGGGCGTGAGCCGGGAGGTCGCGATGCCGGAACCCACGGTCGTGGCCCGTGCCGATCAGCCGTACGTGGCGATCAGAGGCCGGGTCTCCATGGACACCATCGGTGAGATCGCCGACCGCTTCCCGGAGATCTTCGGCTGGCTGGACTCCCGCGGCATCGCGCCCGCGGGAGCGCCCTTCTTCAGGTTCAACGTCATCGACATGGACCACAGCCTGGAGATGGAGGCGGGCGTGCCCGTGACGGACGACGTACAGGGCGACGGAGTGATCCTGTCGGGCGTGCTGCCCGCCGGGCGTTACGTCAGCGTCACGCACGTCGGCCATCCCGACGACCTGATGGACCTCACCGCCGAGGTGTTGCGGTGGGCAGCCGAGCGTGACCTGCGGTGGGACATGTCCCCGACCCCCGAGGGCGACCGGTGGGGGTGCCGGCTCGAGCTGTACAAGACCGATCCCGCGGTCGAGCCCGACATGGACAAATGGGAGACCGAGCTCGCCTTCCGGCTGGACGACTGAGAGCAGCTTCCGGGCGCTGAGATTCCGCGGGCCGGCGAGAAATGATGGGCCACTTCCGTACATAAGGAGAGCGTCCGCGTTTCGCGCCTACGTAGGGAAATCAGTCATGGGAACCGCTTATGGATGACGAGCGGCCGGCCAGATTCGAAGTCGTCTACAAGCGGGCGTACGGCCAGATCACGGCTTACGCCGCGCGCCGCTGCGATTCGCCGCAGGACGCGGCGGACGTGGTGGCGGAGACCTTCGCCATCGCCTGGCGGCGTGTGGACGAGCTGCCGTCGGGAGAAGAGGCCACGCTCTGGTTGTACGGCGTCGCCCGAAACGTGCTGGCCAACCATCGGCGAGGCGAGGTGCGCCGGCAGGCGCGCAGCGTCGAGCTCGACGCCGAGATGGCCGACCTCTACGGGGACTCCCCGGACAGCGGGGTGGAGCTGGAGGCGATCGCCCAGGTGTTCCGCACCCTGCCCGACGACGACCGTGAGCTGCTGTCGCTGGTCGCGTGGGAGGGCCTGGACCGTCAGGAGATCGCCACGGCGCTCGGACTGTCACGCAACGCCGTACGCATCAGGCTCCATCGCGCCCGCGGGCGCTTCTCACGTGCGCTCGCCGAGGCGGGCGTGTGTGTCACCTCCGAGAGCCGGCTGACCCCGGCGGAGAGGCCACTATGAAGAACGTCGATGAGATCGTGATCATGATGAGGACCCTGCCCCGGGTTCAGCCCGGGAGGCCGGGAGGCCGTCCGTCCGACGCGGGGGCGCGGACGTTGCTGGCCTCGATCATGGAGGAGGAGCCCGGCGCGGCCGCCGTGGAGCCGCAGCGCCGGTACGGCTTCCGACGCCTGGCCCTGAGCCTGGCCGCCGCCGCGCTGCTCGCCACGGGCATCGTCGTCGGTCCGAGCCTGCTGCAGGACGGCGGAGGGGCTGCGAGTTCCTACGCCAGCTCGGAGATCGAGATCCAGCGCGAGGGGGACGAGTACGTCGCCCGTATCAAGGATCCCTACGCCGACCACGACAAGTACAGCAAGGCGTTCAAGGCGGTCGGCCTGGATGTGGACCTGCTCATCGTCCCCGTCTCTCCGAGCCGGGTGGGCATGGTGGTGTCGGGAAGCGTGGGCGCGAGCGGACCCGGAAACGTGACGACGTGGACCTCGGCGATGGTGGACCGGGACGAGAGGGAGTGCAAGGCGGGGGAGAAGGGCTGCTATCTGCTGCTCCGGCTTCCGGCCGACCTGACGGGGAAGTCCTGGTTCAAGCTGGGACGCCAGGCTCGGGCCGGTGAGACCTACGACGACCCGGGGCGGGCCACAGTCGCGGGCGAGGACCTCGCCGGAGCCAAGGTGCACGGACGTCCGGTCGGCCAGGTCATGGCCGAGGTGCGTAAGCGGGGTCTGACGGCCGGGTTCGAGCTTGTGAAACCTTTCGGGCCGGACAAGGGCTACGGGCTGGATCCCCTGACGGCGGACCAGGTGGGAGACGACTGGACCGTATGGGACGCCGAGTCGGTCAGAGCGGGGGTGGTGCGATTGCTGGTCACCCGTGAGCATCTGAACTACAACCCGATCTACGGCATGGACGTCCAACCGGAATCCTGACGCCGGCCGCCCCGCACCTCGCTGTGTCCCGTAGTGCTGACCGGCACCGGACACGGCGAGGTTCCGGCTCGTCAGTCGTGACGGGCCGGTGGCGGCCCCTCGGGCCACGACGAGGTGAAGCCGGCGAACCACGCCACCCATCGACGTTGCCAGGGCGTCTCGACCGCCCTGTGGTGGTAGTTCGCCCGGGTCCAGTTGACGGCGTCGCCTGGCGACAGGCCCGTACGGGTGGCGAGACAGGCGATGGCGGTGCCGGTCCTGCCGATGCCCCCGTTGCACGCGACCTCGACGCCGAGGCCGGATCGTGCGCGGTCGTGCAGCCGGACGATGGAACGCGCGGCCGCGTCGCGGTCCAGGGGGAGCAGGAAGTCCGGCCAGGAGACCCATTCATGCGGCCAGGTCAAGGCCGCGTCGTGGCGGCGCCGGAGAACCGCGGCGCCGAGGTAGAGGCCGAAGTCGGGCACCGGGCCCTCGGGCAGGGGATCGCGTAGTCCACGACCGCGGATCCGGACGCCGTCGGGCAGCCGGACCGAACCCGGGAGCGATGCCATGCGCTCACCGCTCCAGTTCGGTCGTCACCGGTGCCTGCGCCGGATCCGATGCGTCCCGCAGTGATCGCACCGCGTCTTCGACGGTCTCCCGGATCTCGAAGTGATCCACGATCCGGGTGACCTCGAACATGCGGCGTGCGCGGCCGACACGAGGGAGCACCACGATCAGGCGTCCGTCGTGCTCCGAGACCCGCACCCGCAACTCCACCAGCACGCCGACGCCCGCCGAGGCGATGAAGGTCACCTGGGTCAGGTCCACGACCAGCGAGGGATCGTCAGAGGTGATCGCCTCGTCCAGCGTCAGGCGCAGGTCCGGGACGGTGACGGCGTCCAGCTCACCCACCAGGCGAAGGACACGCGTGTAGCCGAGCTGCCAGCTCTGAACTTCCGCCCGAGTGCCGGGATCACGACCCACAACGTCCCCCCATGGTCGCGCCCGGGATCAACACGGTAAGTATCCCGATCATTTCGGTGTACGTCCACGCGACGAAACCGCACGGACGTGACGGCCGGCCGGATCGCCGCACGTCGGCCTCTCACGTGTGTTCGCGCAGCATCTCGTGCATGAGGGAGACGGGCAACGCCGGATTGGAGGCGCCGGCCATGGCGGTGTCGAGGTCATCGAGGAGGATCCGGAGCCGGTCGAGGGGCAGCCGCGGATGTGCGGTGGCGGCATGGCGAACTCGATCGTCGTCGTCTCGGCTGAGCCGGTCGACGGTCGCCGGGGAGAGGCCTGGATCGAGCAGTGACACCCAACGCTCGCGCGGGTTGGAGGAGCCGGCGAATCGGCTGAGGCCCGTCCGGACGAAGTTGGGGTTGTCGATCATCTTCCCTGTCGTGTAGCCGTCGAATTCGATGACCATGCGCAGCAGCAGTCCGGCGGGTGGAGTGGGATGGTGCTCGGCCAGCATGAGCCGGACGACGAAGTCGTCTTCCTGGGCCAGTGCCTCGACGGATTCCTGTGGCAGGTACGGGCTGCAGGCCGCGCTGCGGCGCAACTGCAGATGTGAGGAGGCGGCGCAACGACGCATGACCTCGACGTCGTCGAAGTAGGAGACGGTCCACGGGACCGGCCGGAAACGTTCGTTCGGGTCCACCTCGTAGTCGATCCCCACGCGTTGCCGTTCGGTCAGGTCCTGCCGCACCGAGACGGCCAGACGGACCTTCGGTTCCGGATCATGAGCGAGCTCCTCCACCAGATCCCGGGGCAGGTGGGGATCGGCGGCCACCCGCATCCGCTGCTCGGGGTCCTGATGCCTGGCGACCTTCTCCGCCTGATCACGCGTAAGAGGTGCGGAGACCGCGGCCTGAATCCGTCGCGCCTCCTCCGCCCTTTCCCGCACGCCGGGCTCGTCGTGGTTCAGCAACGCTTCCCGGGCCGACTCGGAGAGGGTCCGCCATCGCCACCGCTCGAAGAGCCCGTCGCTGACCCACGGGTCCGGGTCCGCCGCGAGACGGATCAGCAACCGATCCGGCGTCTCCGAGTGATCGGCGATCCAGCCTCGGACGCGGGGGTCCACGTCGGCCGCCAGACGTTCGAAGGCTTCGTCCGTCAGCCAGGGGCGGGCTTCGAGCGTGGACACCGAATACTGCCGTGTCCCCTCCTCGGCCAGGGCCCTGCGCACCCCGGCGCCGGGGTCGGCGGCGAGCCGGGAGCGAGCAGCGGCGGTCACGTTCGAGCTGAATGCCAGCAACTGCCGGACGTCGCGATTCGGATGACGGACGATCGCGTCGATGATCGGTTCCGGCAGGTCAGGACGATGCGTGAGGGCGAGGGCGATCTCGAATGTCATCGGGGCGGCGAGGATCCGCAGCAGGATCTCCGATGGGGCGGCGGTATTGCGAGCCAAACCCCTCAGGTGCCTCTCCCGGTGTTCAGCGCGGGCCATGAGGTCCTGTCGGTTCACTCACGTTCTTGAATGCGTCGTGATGCACCGCAGGATTTTCACACTCGTGTCTGGTCCTGTCGACGCCCCCGACACGCGGCCGGTTGCTCGTGCAACCGTCAGTCGGTCCTCCTCGCGTGTGGCCGGCATGACGCAGGCCGGACCGGCGAGGTGCGCCACCGTCGCACCTCGCCGGTCCTCACCAGGTGAAATCTCTCCAGCCTTGTTCTCAGGACGTCTGACCTGCCCGGTCCACGATCGCGATCTTGAGTATCGCGGTGGAGTCGAGCACCTGACCGGCCGTGAGCCCGTCCTGGTCCCGGACCTGCGTCGAGCGTTCGCCGAGGAAGGCGTGAGTGCGCGCATCGAAGATCAGCTCGGCCCTGGAGCCCTGCACCTGGGTCAGCGCCACGGCGACGCCGGTGCGACCGGCCTCGTCCTTCACGTCGCCGACCACCGTCACCCCCGGAATCCGCGCCACCGCGTCGAAGACCGCGGCCAGCGAGGCGGGCGAGAGATACGTCTCGCGGATCAGGTCGCCTGCCGCGGTGAACGCGTCCTGGTCCCGGGGATTCTTGGTGTCGCCGCCGGCCCGGTAGAGATGGGCCAGCATGCCGTCCGCGTCCGTCGGCAGATCCGTCCTGTAGCGGGGTTCCGGCTCGCACGGCTGTCCGACCGCCTTGCCGCCCTTGCTCTGGACGCGGACCCCGTCACGGCACCCCGGCAGGTCGATGACCCTCACATCGCCGCCGGACCTCGCGCGCTCACGGATCACCCCGTCGCGTGTGCCGTCGGCGGAGAACCACGCCTGGCGCCGCTGGGAGACGACGGTCATGTCGGCAGGGTCGGCGCCCTGTGCCTGCGGCATCCCGATGGCCGTGGTGATCGACTCCGCGTAGACGAACTGGTCGCCCCGGACCGCCACCATCGGCCGGCTCCGCGCCTCCGACGCGGCGCCCTGGAGGATGCGCACCGCCGCCGAGGCGGTCGACGCCGGAGGGCTCCCGCCGACGTTCACCACCTGGGTCGTCAGCACGCCGGCCGTGAGCGCCGCGGCGAGCCCTCCGGCCGCGGCGATCCGCCAGCCTGTCGACGGCCTGGTCGTGGGCATCGTCAACCGCGGCAGCCGGAACCCGGTCCGGGCCGTCTCCCGGGCCGTCTCGGCCAGCACCCGCTGCCGGAGCCGGTCGGGCGGGGTCGCGGAGGCCGGGTCCAGCGCCGTGCCCAGGTCGTCCAGAGTCTTCAGCTCGTTCATCGATCCTCCTCGATAGCCGTGGTGGGGTTGCTTCCGCCGAGCGCTTCCCGGATGCGCCGCCGCGCCCGGTGCAGTCGCGAACGGACCGTGCCGATCTTGATCTGCAGTGTCTCGGCGACCTCCTCGTAGGTGAACTGGCTCCAGGCGACGAGCAGGAGCACGTCGCGGTCGGCGGGGGAGAGCCGCCCGACGGCCTGGGCGAGCGGGCCGCGCAGCGCCTGGGCGGTCACCGCCGCGGCGACCCGGTCGGCGAGCCCGTCCACGACCTCGCCGGAGCCGGCCCGGGCCAGCGTCCGGTAGCGGGCCTCCTCGGCCCGCCGCCGGCGCGCGATCTCCCTCGTGACGATGCCGAACAACCACGGCCGGGCGTCCGGCCTGGTCAGGTCGTACTTCCGGCGCTGCCGGAACGCCGCGAGGAAGGTCTCCGCGACGACGTCCTCGGCGTGTGATCGTCACCACAGTGCGGCGGACTGATGTAACCGGTTCATTGACTTCCTCCTGTCGTCGCGACATCGGACACCCATGTCTCTGCGGCAGGGAGGTTTCGAGTTCACGCTCACTGGGAGCGGGGTGTGATCCGCGCGGACGGATCAGCCGAGGATGCCCCGCTCGTACGCGACCGCGACGGCCGCGGCCCGGTCCTTGACGCCCAGCTTCGCGTAGAGGTGGGTGAGATGGGTCTTGACGGTCGCCTCGCTGATGAACAGCACAGAGGCGATCTCACGGTTGGACGTGCCCTTTGCGACGAGGCCGAGCACCTCGCGCTCCCGCGCGCTCAGTGGTTCGCCGCCAGGCGCTCTCACCCGTGAGACCAGGCGCGAGGCGATGGCGGGCGACAGGACCGTCTTGCCTTCGGCGGCGGCCCGCACGGCGGTGAAGAGTTCGTCGCGGGGCGCGTCCTTGAGCAGGTAGCCGGTGGCGCCCGCCTCGATCGCGGGCAGGGTGTCGGAGTCCGTGTCGTAGGTGGTGAGGACGAGCACCTTGCAGCGCAGGCCGCGGCGGGTCAGCTCGGCGATGGCGTCGACTCCGCCCCCGCCCGGCATCCGCAGGTCCATCAGGACCACATCGGGATCGAGGAGGGCGGCGAGCTCGACCGCCTGCCGTCCGTCGGCGGCCTCGCCGAGGACCTCGAACTCGGGGTGCGCGGCGAACATGCCGCGAAGACCGTCACGCACGACGGGATGGTCGTCGACGATCAGGAGGGTGATGGTGCGCTCAGCCATGGGGCACCAACGGTACGCGAGCAGAGATGGCCGTGCCGCGTCCCGGCTCGGACTCGATGGCGACCGTCCCGGCGATGCGTTCGGCGCGGGCGCGCATGCCGCCGAGGCCGAAGCCGCGCGCGGTCTCGCGTTGGGGCACCGTGAGCGGGTCGAAGCCGCGACCGTCGTCGCGGACGTCCAGGCTCACCTCGTCGTCCATGTACGACAGGGTGACGCCCACCCGCGTGGCCTGGGCGTGCCGACCGGCGTTGGCGAGCGTCTCCTGAGCGATGCGGAGCACGGTGGCCTCGACCTCGTCGTGCAACGGCTCGACGGTGCCGGTGACGGTGAACTCCGCCCGCACGCCCGTCGAGGCCGACCATGTCGTGACGAGGTTCTTCAACGCCTCCGGGAGCGTGTGGTGCTCCAGCGCGCCGGGACTGAGGTTCTGCACCGAGCGGCGGGCCTCGCCCAGGCTGTGACGGGCGAGGGCGGCCGCGCGCTCCACGTGGTCGCGGGCGGTCGCGGGGTCCGCGCTGTCGGTGGCCGCCTGGAGCTGGGTGATGATGCCCGCCAGGCCCTGCGCGAGGGTGTCGTGGATCTCGGCGGCCAGGCGCCGGCGTTCGTCGTTGACCCCCGCCTCCCGGGCCTGGACGAGAAGCCGGGCGTTCAGCTCGGCGTTCAGCTCCATCGCCTGCTCGAGGCGGGCGTTGGTGCGCTCGAGTTCCGCGATGGTGGCGGCCTTGGCCTTGGTGTTCTCGGCCTCGCGCGCCCCGATCTTGCCGAAGACGAGGGTGAGCGAGGCGTTCACGACGTACAGCGCCGCGAAGGCGACCCACTGCGTGCCGTCCTTGATCGGCAGACCGCCGGACTGCGAGCCCGCCATCGTCGCGGCGGTGGCCAGCAGCCCGGCGTACATCAGACGCCGTGGCAGCAGGTCGCCGGAGTCGAAGTAGCCGAGCACCGCGTAGATCGCGAAGAACGGGTTGAGCCAGGTGAGCGCGAAGCCGAGCGCGAACCGCGCGACATAGTAGACCCGGCCGCGCACGTCGAACTCGGGCAGGCCCGGGCTGGTCCTGCTCCACCAGAGGTGCAGCCCCAGCGCGGCCACGACGAGCGCCCCCGCCGCGTATTCCTCGCCACGCGTCATGAACAGACTGCTCGAAGCGGCCGAGATCAGCGTGGCGAGGCCCAGCATGACGTACGGGATCCAGCGGAAGGACCACTCCCTGCCCCAGCTCATGTCCGCGGTGTCGGCTTCCGTCACCTCGTTCTCCTCCCGTTCCCTACTCCCACCGGAACCAGCGTGCAGCCGCGCCGACGAGGACGACGATCCACAGCGCGGTCACGCCGAGGTGCGACCAACTGGGCCAGTCGCCGGCCGCCGCCTCGTTCAGCGCCTGCGAGGCGGCCCCGAACGGGGTGAGCAGGACGACGCGCTGCAGGGCGTCCGGCATGGCCTGGACGGGAAGCCAGACGCCCAGCGTGAACATCGACGGGAACAGGACGGCCGAGCCGATGGCCGTGGAGATCTTCGTGGTCCGTGAGAGCGCGGCGATCGTGGCGCCCGCCGCGAGGGCGGCCAGCGCGGCGAGGACCAGTGCCAGTGCGTACCCGAAGAGCTGCCCGGGCAGTGTCACGCCGTAGACGAGACGGCCCACGGCCATCGCGATGACCGCCGAGCACACGGCCGCCGCGCCGTGCAGCACGATCTGCGCCGTCAGCAGGGACACGGGCCGTACCGGAGTGGTCGACATGCGACGCAGGATGCCCAGTTCCCGGTAGCCGGTGAGGACGGGCGGCATGGCCTGCACCCCGGCCATGACGATGGCCAGGAGCACGACGATGGGGACGTACAGGTCGATGACCCGGAGGCCGTCGAGAGAGGGGTCGGCCGTTCGGAACGTCGGGATCAGGCCGAGGATCGCCAGCAGCACGGAGGGGAAGGCGATGATCCAGAAGAGGCTTCCCGGCTCGCGGCTGAAGAGCCGGGCCTCGGACTTCAGCACGGCGGTGGATGCGGACATGTCAGGCCTCCTGCTCGGTGAGATCCGCCGCGCGGTGTGCCACCGGCTCCGACGGGGTGGCTCCGTTGTCGGTCGTCAGGTCGAGGAACGCGTCGTCCAGCGTTGCGTCGGTGACGCGCAGCCGCTCGGCCGTGATCTGGCGCCGGGCGAGCAGTGCGATCACCGCGTTGACGGTCGCGTCGGTCCCGTTGACGACCACCCGGTCGTCCTTCAGTTCGACTGACGTCGCCGCGGGCAGCGCGGCCAGGTCGGCGTCGTCGAGCGGCCGGGAGGGTGTGAACGCGATGACGGTCGACGACGCGGTCCGGCTGATGAGGCCCGCCGGGGTGTCCAGCGCGGCCACCCTGCCCGCGTTGATCACGGCGACGCGGTCGCACAGATGTTGGGCCTCCTCCATGAAGTGCGTGACCAGCAGGACGGTCACCCCGGAGGCCCGCACGTCCTCGATCAGCTTCCAGGTGTCGCGGCGGGCTCGCGGGTCGAGGCCGGTGGTGAGCTCGTCGAGCACCACGATCCTGGGGTTGCCGATGAGGGCGAGCGCGATGAAGAGCCGCTGCTTCTGCCCGCCGGAGAGCTTGCCGAAGCGGGCGGTGAGACGGTCGGTGAGGCCGAGCCTTTCGGCGAGTGACCCCCAGTCGGCCGGCTTCGGATAGAAGGCGCTGTAGAGCTCGAGCGCCTCGCGCACGGTGAGCTTCGCCTGCAGATCGCTCTCCTGTAACTGGGCGCCGAGAATCCGCGTCAGCTGTGCGTGATCGGATACCGGGTGGAGACCGGCCACCGTGACGGTGCCGGAGTCGGGGACTCGCAGTCCCTCGACGCATTCGACCGTCGTCGTCTTGCCCGCGCCGTTCGGGCCGAGGATTCCGAATATCTCGCCTTCCTCAACGGCGAAGGACACCCCGTCAACGGCGGGTCTGCCCCCGTACGCCTTACGCAGGCCGTTCACTTCGATAATCGCCATGCCCAGATGATCCTGGCGGGCGCCGTTCGTGTACATCGCCTGTCGCGCTGGGGTTGGCATCATCCGATCGGTTGATCCCCGTTTACGACCGCACCTGGCGTCGTCGTCTGGTCGTGCCCCGTGGCCTGTGCGTACGCTTTCGCGGGCCGGGGGAAGCGGGGGCGCGTGGGCGGTCGGCGTCCGGGTGACTTGACTGCATTCGCAACTGGTCTGTAACGCTCTGGGGTTGACCTCGGCCGAAGGTGCGTGGATAACTGTCCCGGGGGGTCCAGCACACCCGTACCTTGGAGCGGTCGATGAGCAGCGCCCCCTCGCCCGCACTGGTCGGACGCATCTCTGAGCTGCGGATCCTGGCCGGTGCGATGACCCGTCCCCCGGCGGTCGTGTTGGTGGAAGGCGAGGCGGGGATCGGCAAGACCCGGCTCGTCCGCGCCGCGCTCGGCCGCCTCCCCGCCGGTGACAGGGCCGTGCTCCTCGGCTACTGCCACCAGATCCGCGAACCCTTTCCGTACGGGCCCGTCTTCGAGGCGCTGCGCGACGTCGCGGGCCGGTTGCCGTCGGACCGTGTGCTCAACCCGGTGACCGGGGTGCTTCGCGGGCACCTTCCCGAGCTCGCCGCGGTGCTGCCGCCCTCGCCGCAGCCCCTGGACGATCCGCGGGCCGAACGCCACCGGCTCTTTCGTGCGATCCGCGCGCTGCTCGGCGCCGTCGGGCCGGCCGTGCTGGTCATCGAGGACCTGCACTGGGCCGACGACGGCACCCGCGACCTGTTACGTTTCCTGACCGGGCAGCCGCCCGAGGGGTTGACCGTCGTGGCGACGCACCGGCGGGAGAGCCGGGGCGCGGCCCGCTCGCCGCTGGGGCGCGCCTACCGGCACCAGCCGGACACGACCAGCGTGGTGGTGCCGCTCGCCCCGCTGGACATGACCGATGTCGGCAACCTCGCCTGCGCGCTGCTGGACCGCTCCGATCTTCCGCACGATTTCGTCGTGCGGCTGCACGAACGCACGGCGGGCATCCCGTTCGTGGTCGAGGAGGTGGTCGGGTCCCTGCCCGACGCGGAGGAACCCGACGCGCTCGACCGTGCCGGGGTCCCGCTCCTCCTGCGGGAGGCGATGGCCGAGCGGATGGCCGGTCTGTCCGCCGCCGCGGCGGGCGCGGTGCAGGCCGCAGCGGTCCTCCGCCTCCCCGCCGGGGAGCAGCTGATCTCCGCGGTCGCCGGCCATTCCGCCGGGCTGGGCGAGGCGTTGCTGGCGGGAGTCCTGCACGAGCACCCCGGCGGCCGGTACGGCTTCCGCCACGCGCTCGCGCAGCAGGCTGTGTACGACGCCATCCCCGGCCCCGACCGCCGGTCGGCGCACGAGCGCGCGATGACCGCCCTCGGCGCCGTGGACTCGCCGCCGCTGGTGCAGCTCGCGTTCCACGCCCGTCAGGCCGGGGACACCGACGCCTGGCTGCGCCACGGGACCACGGCGGCCCAGCACGCCGCCGCCGTCGGGGACACCGCGCTGGCCGTGGAGGTCATCGAGGGCATGCTCGGCGATCCCGACCTGCCCGCGTCCCACCGGGTGCCCCTCGCGCTGATGCTGAGCCGCTTCGCCGCCACCGGCCTGTCCCACCAGCGGGTCGTACGGCTGCTGCGGCACGTGCTGCGCGACGGTTTCCTGTCGGACGACGCAAGGGGCGAGGTGCGGCTCAACCTCGGCGTGGTGTTGTCCAACCAGGCGGGGGACACCGCCGCCGGACGTGCGGAGATCATGATCGCCCTCGACGAGCTGAGCGAGCGGCCGACGCTCGCCGCCCGCGGCTGGGCGCTGCTCGCCATGCCGGCGTGGGGCACCGAGCCGGTCACGACGCAGGAGGAGTGGATGTCCCGCGCGGAGGCGCTCGTCGCCTCGGCCGACAGCCCAGAGCTCGCGGCCGCGGTGCTGGCCAACCGCGCCTCCTTCGAGATGGCGCTCGGCTCGCCCGGCGCGTTCGCCGTCGCCGGGACGCTGCCCGTCGCCGACCCGCGCATCGCCGTCCGCAGACAGGTGGCGCGCGCCTACTGCAACATCCACGACGAGCTGGTCACCCTGGGGCTGCACGCCGAGTCCGAGAGGTACGCGCAGGAGGGCCGGCGTCTGGCGGTGGAGACGGGCGCGCAGTACCAGGCCTACCTCCTCGACGCGTCGGCGATCCGCGGGGACTGGCTGACCGGGCGGTGGGACGGGCTGCGCGACCGGGCCGCGTCCCTGGCCGAGCTCGCGACCGAGACCCCGCTGATCGCGGTGGACGCCTGGCTCGTCCTGGGCCTGCTCGCCCTGGCGACGGGCGAATGGGATGAGGCGACCGAGCACTTCCACACCGCCGGACTCGACGCGCCCGACGCCCGCTACCTGCCGATCGTGACGGCCGCTTCCGGAGGGCTCGTCGACCTGCGTCTCGCCCGCGGCGAGTTCGACGCCGCGTCAACGGAGGCCGAGGCGGCGGTCGCCCGGCTGCGCCGCAAGGGCGTCTGGGTCTGGGGAGCCCATCTGGTCCCGTCCGCCGTGACCGCGTTCGCCTGCGCCGGACGGCCGAAGGCGGCGGCGGACCTGGTCGCCGACTACGCCGGCGGGATCGCGGGCAAGGTCGCGCCCGCCGCGCACGCCGCCCTCGAAATGGCCCGTGGCGCGCTCGCAGCCGCGGAGCGCCGCTACGGCGACGCCGTCGGTTGTTACGCGGACGCCCAGGAGGCCTACGCCGTGCTGCCCCAGCCGTACGCGGCGGCGCGTGCGGGCGAGGGGGAGGCGCGCGCCAGGCTCGCGCTCGGGGACGGCGGCGCAGCGGCGGCCTTCATCGAATTGGCGGAACGGTTCGCCCGGCTCGGCGCGACGCATGACGCCGCCCGCTGCAGGCGCGCGCTGCGTGACATCGGCGCCGAGGTCCCGCTCCCACGCGGGAAGAGGGGCAACGCGAGCACGCTGTCCGAGCGGGAGAAGGAAGTGGCCAGGCTCGTCGCGCTCGGCCGTACCAACAGGGAGATCGCCGACGTGCTCTTCCTGTCGACGCGCACGGTGGAGAGCCACGTGGCCACCGTGCTGCGCAAGCTCGGCCTGCGGTCGCGTACGCAGGTCGCCCCACCCGGCTGAACCGTGAGCCGGCCGTGATGCCGAAACCCCCGGGACGCGTGGTCCCGGGGGCCTGTCTCCGCTTCATGGGCGCCGTTTCATGTGCCGTTCGATGTGCGCCGTTCTGGCGGAGCCGTCAGACGGTGATGCTCCAGGTGTCGAGGACGCCGGTGTCGAGGCGGTACTGGTCGGCCACCTCGAGGACCCACTGTCCGGACGCCTGCTGGGAGACGGGCACCGAGTAGGTCCTGGTGCCGTACTGCGTGCAGCTGGAGCCGCCGCTCGTGTCGATCGTGTAGTACGTCCCGCTCGGGCCGCGCAGGCGGATCCGCAGGTCCTCGGCGCAGGTGTGCGAGATGGTGACGCTCACCCGGACCGGGGAGACCGCCGTGCCGGTCGCCGTGGACGTGATCGGGCTGGTGATGGTCGAGAGGTCGTTGATCGCGTAGTCGGTGCCGTTGGTGAAGGTCCGGGCGCCGCCCGTGCCCGTGACCGTCAGCGTGAACGTCGCGGTGTGGCTGCCGGTCGAGCCGGTGCCCGTGACGGTGACCGTGTAGGTCCCCGCCGGCGTCGACGTGCCGGTGGTGATCCGGAAGGTGGAGGAGGCGCCGGAGGTCACCGACGTGGGCGTGAAGCTCGCGGTGGCGCCCGAGGGAAGGCCGGAGGCGCTGAAGTTGACCGTCTGCGCGCCGCCCGAGGTGGTCTGCGTGCCGACCGTGGCCGTGGCCTGCCCGCCGGGCGCGACCGAGGCGGAGGTCGGGCTCAGCGACAGCGAGAAGTCGCTGCTCGACGTGCCGCAGGCCGGCTCACCCGACTGCACGGGCACGCTCACCGCGTTCCACGCCGCCTTGGTCGCGGCGCACTCCGGGCTGTTCGCGCCGTACAGCTCGACCGCCGCCGCGAGGGACGCCGACCTGACGTTGGCGTACTTCCAGGTCGAGGTCTTGCGCTGCAGGGCGCCCAGGTAGATCCTGCCGGCCTTCTGGATGGAGACGCCGGTGACGGAGGAGGGGCCGCCCGAGCAGATCGGGCTGCTCGGCTTGCCGCCGCCGGGGGAGGAGCCCTCGGCGAGCAGGTAGAACCAGTGGTTCAGCGGACCGGCCGCCGAGTGCACCTCGGTACCGGGGATCGACGACGACCAGCAGTTGGGGTCGCCGGCGAGCGACGGGTTGTACATGTAGCGGATCGGCCCGTCGCCGACGAGGTTGACCTCCTCGCCCACCTGGTAGTCCGGCGGGTCGTTCGGGTTGTTGGCGTAGGCCTCGGTGAGCGCGCCGAAGACGTCGCCCGTCGCCTCGTTCAGGCCGCCGTTCTCGTTGCCGGACCCGGCGCCGCCCGGGGTGGTCTGGAAGATGGCGTGGCCGAACTCGTGCGCCACGACGTCGATGGGCGTGGCCTGACGGGTGTTGTCCTGCGAGTGCCCGAAGTTGGTGTAGCTGCCGTTCCAGTAGGCGTTGACGTCGTTCAGGCCGACGCGTGCGGGGAAGCCGCCGCCGTTGCCGTTGATGCCGTTGCGGCCGAGCCAGGAGCTCAGCATGTCCCACTCCCGCTGCACGGCGTAGAGCGCGTCGACGCAGGCGGTCTCCAGGTTGGTGCCCGAGCCGTTGCCCCACGCGTTGTCCGTGCCGGTGTAGGCGGAGCCGTTCTGACCGCCGCAGCGCAGTCCGCTGCGCGTGGGGTCGGTCATCGAGTACGAGGAGCCGGAGCCGCTCGTGTCGATGGTGACCTGGCCGTAGTAGTAGCCGGTGCCGGTGCCCGCGCGCACCTCGTCGTAGCCGTCCGCTATCTCGCCCGTGGTCGCGTCGACGAACACGTGCTGCTTGCTGGGCTTGCCGTCCGAGATGCCGGACACGAGGCTCTCCCACGCGAGCCGCGGCCCCGCGCCCCAGGCGAGGACCACCAGGCGCGGCGCGGCGCTGTCGTCGACCCGGTCCAGCCTGGTCTTCGCCGCCTCCAGGGCCCGGTCGGCGGTGATCGTCGGCGTGGTCGTCACGGCCTTGGTGGTGGGGGCCGCCGCCGCGGTGTCGCGTACGTGCCCGCTGGAGTCGGTGACGACGACCGCGTCGCCGCCCACGACGGGCAGTCCCTTGTAGGAGCGCTCGTAGGTGACGTAGTACATGCCGCCGGCGCTCGGCGTCACGGCGGTGCGGCGGTAACTCTCGTCCGACCGCTTGCGCAGTTTGTCGAAGCCGCTCGCCACGGCCTGGTCGGCGGCGGCCGTCGCGAGTTGCCGGGGATCTGACAGGCGGGTGGTGCTCGCGGACGGCGTCGCCGCCGCGGGAGTGGTGGGCGCCGCCACGGCGATCGTCGCCAGGGCCGCGGTCACCGCGAGGAGGGCTCTGCGCCTCATGGGCGTCTTCCTTTCTCTGCCTCCCACACCGCGGTTCGCCGGTGAGCGGGCACGGCGGCTCACGCCGTCGGACGGCAGCCGGCGGCGGACAGGTGGGAGTCGGGGGGTGATGAGAGAAATGGACGGGGTTATCGCCGGCGTCGGGCACGGGGGCGTCTCATCCGGCGGGCATGTCTCCCATGGCGGGAACGGGGGCTACGGGGGGAGGCGGGGGAGGGTCACGGCGCTCCTTCTGCTGGGAGTCCGGCCGAGCCGGTCATGCGCGCGACGCTAGGTCCACCGCCAGACGTTGAACATCCGTAGTGAGATCCGTATATATACGGAAAAAGTGTTGAACCCGCGTCAACCACTCGGGCCTGCCGTGAACTCGGCACCCTGAACAGCGAAAACGCCCCGCGCCGAG
>NZ_BOOP01000034.1 GCF_016863295.1 Planotetraspora phitsanulokensis | reverse complement strand
CCCCCGACCTCTGTGACGTCAATGTGCCGGTAGGACCCGTCGATGCCGACGGGCGCCGCCTGGTCATGGACCTGGGTCATTCGCTCACACCTTTCGAGGGGTGATGTGTACGTCTGCCTTGTCTCAGCGTGTGCCGAGGAGAACCATATTGTCAACTATCCCTATAGGATTACTAGGTATTTCACCACGACGTGCGCCGGGGCAGTCCCGCCCCCGGCGCACCGGTCGTCACCCGCATGACCTCCTGCGCGAGAAGACCGTGATCTTCGTCGGCGACCCTCAGGCGCGGGTGGTGCTGAGGGCGAACACCTTGAGGTTCGCGGTCGCGGTGCTCGTGAGCGAAACGACCTCGCGGTTCGAGTCGACCGGGAGGGTGACATGCCAGATGCGCACCGCTCGGCCGTCGGCTGTGCCGTTGACGTTGTAGCGCGTGTCCGCCGTGATCACGGTCTCCTCACCGAAATGAGGTAACGGGCTCGCCCAGTCCGTCACCTTCAGCGGGGCCGTCGACGTCGTGCCGTCAGCGTAGGTGACGGTCACATCGGCCTGCTGGTCGCCGTTCACGGCGGTGACGAGCAGGTCGACGGCGGCGTAACGGCCCGGGGTGAGGTAGGCCCGCTGGCCGCGCAGGCTCAGGAAGTTCCCCGCCGTACCCGCCGTCTGGGGGATCACGTAGTCGCGACCGGCCACGGTTCGAAGGCCGGGAGCGGGCAACTGCTCCGCAGGGAAGCTCCAGCCCTTTCCGTCCAGGTTTCCCTGGGCCTTGGCGTCCGCGGTGGACACGCCGTCCACGTCGTACTGCAGAACCTGCGCGCAGTACGAGCCGGATGGAACACAGGAGCCCGGGAGGTTCGGCACGGGAACGTCCGCGGTGGGCACGTGGTCGACCGGCAGGTCGGCCGTGCTCGTCCCCCACGACGTGTCGGGCGTCGCACCGACGTCGACGACGACGTCACCGCCCTTGTTGACCACTGACTCCGACAGCCAGGACCGGTTGGAGGTCTTGCCGTCGACCCGCACCCCCTGCACGTAGATGTTGTCGGGCGACGCCTGCGGCGCGGTCACCGTGATGGTCGGCCCGCCGTCGCGCTTGACCCAGGCCTTGGGGAACATAGGGCTCGACAGCAGCATCTCGGCGCGGCTGGGCGTCTGCGGGTACATGCCGAGCGCGGCGAACACGTACCACGCGGACATCGTGCCGAGGTCGTCGTTGCCGGGCAGGCCGCCCCGGCCGGTCTTGTACACCCGCGACGCCATCGCCCGTACGGTCTCCTGGGTCTTCCAGGGCTGCCCGAGCGCGTTGTAGAGCCACGGCGTGTGGATGCCCGGTTCGTTGGTCGGGTCGTAGCGGAAGCCGTCTCCGCCGGTCGCCCACGAACCGTCAGGGCGGTGGAAGAACGCGTCGAGACGCTCGGAGGCCCGCTGCGCGCCTCCCATGGCGGCTGCCAGCCCCGACACGTCGTGCTGGACCATCCATGTGTAGGTCGCGCTGGTGCCCTGGGCGAACCCGGTCTCGGAAGTCGTGGAGAACGGCCACACCCAGCTGCCGTCGGCGTTGCGCGCCTGCTGGAATCCCCCGTCGCTCGCGGCCGAGGGGTTGAAGGTGTTGCGCCACCAGCTCGCCCGCGGGATCAGGGTCTGGTAGTCGGAGGTCTTCCCGAGCCGCTCGGCCCAGTCGGCGAGTGCGAAGTCGGCCGTCGAGTTCTCCAGCGTCTCCGCCGCGCCGCCCCAGCAGTGGCAGGAGTTCTGCGGTGCGTAGCCGAGCTTCAGGTAATCGGCCAGGCCGGGGCGCTGGCCCTCGCACTGCCCCGGACATCCGGCGTCGGAGGGGTTCCCCGGGTTCGGCACGGTGGCCTGCCGGACGAGGGAGCCGAACGCGCCGCGCACGTCGAAGTTCCGGACGCCCAGCGCGTAGAACCCTGCCAGGGTCGGGGCCGACGGGTCACCCGTCATCACGTGCGTCGGGCCGTTGACGTGGATCCAGCGGTCCCACACGCCGCCGTTCTCCTGCGCGAGGTTGTACAGCGACTGCGCGAAGTCACCGGCGACCTTGGGTTCGAGCAGCGCCAGCAGCTGGGTGTGGGCACGGTACTGGTCCCAGCCGGAGAAGTTGCCGTACTGCACGCGCTGGCCGTGGGCCAGCCGATGCACCTTCTGGTCGGAGCCGAGGTAGGTCCCGGCGACGTCGCTGGAGACGTTGGGCTCGAGGAAGGAGTGGTACATCGCCGTGTAGAACGTGGTGAGCTGATCGTCGGACCCGCCGGCGACTTCGATCGACCGGAGTTGGTCGTTCCAGGCCCGGCGAGCGTCGGCCGCCACCGAGGCGACGTCGTCCTTCCGCTTGATCTCGCGCTTGAGGTTCTCCTTGGCGGCGTCCAGGCTCGTGTAGGAGATGCCGACCTTCATCTGGACGTCGGCGTCGGAGGTCGTGTCGAAGCTGACGTATCCGCCCGACCCGCGACCCGCACGGTCCGCGCCCGTCGCGTAACCCTCGCCGCCGCTCGCCGTCGTGGCTCCGGGCCGCAACTCGCTGTTGACCCAGGTGCCGTTGCCGGCGAAGTCACGGTCGAACGACGCGACGAAATACAGCCGGTAGTAGGTCTTGCGGTTGTTCACCCCGCCGTTGGCGCGCCGCCCGCAGAAGGCGCCCGTCAGCACCGAACCGGTCACCGTACGGCCGGCCGGATCGATCGTGATCTCCGCGTCCTCGCTGCCGTTGAGCGAGTTGGACACCCGGAACAGCAGGTTGGCGGGAGCGCCCTGGGGGAAGGTGAACTCGCCGACGCCCGCGCGGGTCGTGGCCGACAGGTCGGCCTTGGCACCTGAGTCGAGCATGACGGTGTAACGACCCGGCTGCGCCGTTTCGTTGGCGTGGCTGAAGGTGCTGGCGTAGACCGCGTCGCGGGTGTCCGCCGTCGGCGAGGACGTGACGGCACCGACATAGGGCATGATCGGGATGTCTCCCGCGGCCCCGGGTGCGCAGCCCGCGCCGTTGACGTGCGTCAGCGCGAACCCGCGAACCCGCGGCGTGCCGTAGGCGTACCCGTTGGCGCCTGCGGCGTTCGTCTGGTCTCCTGCGGTGTTGGTCGGGCTCCAGGAGATCATTCCGTACGGCCGGACGGCACCGGGGTACGTGTTGCCTCCGTTGGCCGAGCCGATCAGCGGGTCGACATAGCGGACGGGGTCGGAAACCTTGGCCGGCGCGGTGCCGGCGTCCGCCGGCACGGCACCGAGGCCCGCGCCGAACAGAGCACCGGCGAGCGCGGTGGCAAGGTACTTACGAAGTGAAAGCACCCGGTGATCTCATCCGCCCGCTTTGACTGAAACGTAAACGCTTGCGTAAGTATGGCCATCAGCACGATCAACAACATCGAGTTCTCCGCCGCGGACGAGCGTGAGCGTCCCGCCCCCGAGGCCGCGGCCCCGCTCCCCCGCACCCCGACCGGCGAACGGTCACCGATCAGGGCAGGATGATGACGGTCTTGCCACGTAGCCCCAGGCCGGGCGCGCGCCTTTACATCGTAGATCTCTTGCGCATTCGATTCGATGCCTCTCCGAGGCGTCCGGGTACGTCCTTCCCTGCCTCGACGACGACTTGATCAAAGAGATTCCGGCGAGGGGCGTTTCCACCAGTCGCCGACGACCTCGACGCCCTCACTCCCGAGGGCGTCGAGCCACGCCGGGTCACGCAGCAACCGCGCCTCCCAGGCCCGCACGATGCCGTCCGGTCCCGTGACCGCGTCCTCGCGGGACGGGTGCAGGAACAACTCGCTCGTCCCCTCGGGCAGGGCCGCGAGCCGGTGGAGGTACTCGTCCCGCAGTCGCTCGTAGGAGCCGAGCTCGTGTGCCCGGCTCCGATTGGTCGCGATCGTCTGCGGGATGGGCACACCGAGTGCGTCGGCGAGAGCGACGGCACGCTCGTGCGCCGCCGCGAGCCGCGGCGGGAGCGGCGCGCCGAAGTACGGCTCCGGATCACGGGGCAGCCGGAAGGCGAGGCCGCGGCGCGCACACCACTCAAGTGTCTCGGCGAGCCACGATCGGCCGTGCAGGCCGTAGAGGGTGCCTGCGTGGGAGTCGGCCGCTTCGGGCGTGAGGCCCCGGTCGCGCATCCATTGCAGCTGTGCGTCCGCCTCTCCTATGACATCCCCGGCCTCGCCGCGGGCCCCGAGAGCCAGTGGATCGTCACTGAGTGTCCCGTCCGGATCGACGAGGCTCGCCGCGCCGTTGAGGGGCCGCCAGCGCGGAAGCCCGCGCTCACTCGTGAGCGTCACGTGCAGCCGCGGCACCACGCCGAGCTCCCGGACCAGGTTCGCGGCCTGCACCGCGACCGGCGAGACGGAGATGAGCGTCGTCGCGGTGACATGCCCCTCGGCGAGCAGTGCGACGACGACCTCCGTCGTCCCGGGCTCACGGCCGAGATCGTCGGCAGTGATCACGACGCGACGGGTCATCAGGTGCGCTCCGCGGGGGACTCGTTCACGGGACCGTCGTGCGGCGGCTCGACCGGCTCAGCCGCATCAGGCGGCGTCTCGAGCGGGATCGACACGAATCTCGCGGCGACCGCCCCGATCGCCGTCAGCACGAACGGATACACGCACAGGTACACCCGGAACGCGAGCCCGGCGCCTGTCCCGGGGTCGTCACCTGAGTTGTAGCCGAAGAACACGCCCAGGGATGTGAGGGCGAGTCCCGTCACGATCCCGTTGAGACGGCTGAAGAAGCCGAACGCGGATAGGAAGAGTCCTTCGCGGTGCTCCCCGTTGCGCGCGGCGTCGGCGTCCAGCACGCGCGCGACGATGAGGTCGTTCGTCGCGAGCATTCCCGACCATCCGACGCCGACGAGCGCCCCCGCGGCGATCGCCGTGACGAGGTCGGTGGCGAAGAACAAGGCCGCGAAGCTGACCGCGAGGACCGCGAAGGCGAGCCGCCAGGTCCACAGGGCGCCGCGGCGTGCGACGACGCGCGTCCACACCGCGAGGCCGCCCGCCGAGATGAGGATGACGATGCCCTGAAGGTAGAGCGCGTTCTCCACCGGGAGCCCAAGCGAGTAGCGCACGTACAGCTGGATGCCCGAGAGGACCAGTGCCATGGCTATGCCGTAGCAGGCGCCAGTGAGCCCGACCGTCCAGAACATCGGGTTGCGCACGATCGACCACACGCTGCGCAGCAGCAGCGGCCGCTCGCGCGTGGAGTAGCGGGGACTCTCGCGCGCGCCGAGCGCCATGAAAACGATCACGACGAGCGCGACCACGCCATAAATGATCGCTGTGATCTGGAAGCCTTCGGTGGATTCCTCGGTGCCGAACACTTTCGTCGTGAGCAACGGTGTGACCGCGAGCGAGATCACGAGTGCCACGAGTTGGAAGCCCTGGCGCAGACTGTTGGCGACCGCGCGGTCGCGCTCCTGCGGGTACAGCTCGGGGAGCAGCGCGCCGTAGTTCGCGTTGAGCATCGAGTCGAAGGCCTCGCACAGGATCGCGAACACCGCGAACCAGAGCAGGAGTCCGACACCCTGTGCGGACTTCGGCGTGGAGAAGAACGCGATCATGCAGGCCGCGAGCATCGGCGCGCCGACGAGCAGCCACGGGCGGCGCCTGCCGAACCGGCTTCGGGTGCGGTCGGAGAGGTGGCCGAGCAGCGGGTTGTCGAGCGCGTCGATGACCGCGTAGACCACCATGACCGCGCCGTAAGCGCGAACGTCGAGCCCGAGGATGTCGACGTAGAACAGGATCATCGATCCCTTGATCATGTTGATCGGGATCGAGGTGCCGAACATCCCGATGGCGTAGCGCCACGCGGGAGTCCTTCCCAGGGTGGATGCCGTATCGGGCTGGGACACGCGACGCCCCTCCTCGCTGGTGCCGACGATGTGCGCGGCATCACCTTCCTACTCCAAGGAGAACGGCGGGTGAAGTGGAGTCGTGCCGCGGAGCTCAGCTCACTCCCAAGGGGGTAGGCGGCTGCGCCGATCGAGTGGTCAGGCGCGGGATCGCGGCGAGCAGTTCGCGGGTGTAATCGTGTTGCGGGTCGGTGAAGACGCTGCGGACGTCGCCGGACTCCAGCACTCTCCCCTGCCGCATCACCAGCACCCTGTCACTGGCGTGGTACACGACGCCGAGGTCGTGAGAGATGAACAGATACGCCACCCGCAGCCGAGCCTGCAGGTCGGCGAGCAGGTCGAGGATCTGCGCCTGCACCGAGACGTCCAGCGCGGACACCGGCTCGTCGCAGACGATGACCTCCGGCTCGGCGGCCAGGGCCCGGGCGACGGCCACCCGCTGCCGCTGCCCGCCGGACAACTCCAGCGGCCTCCGGCGCAGATATCCCGCGTCGAGCGCGACCATCTCGAGGAGTTCGACGGTGCGGTCCCGGCGACGGGTGCCACGCGGGTAACCGGCGACGCCGAGCGCTTCACCGATGACTCTGTCGACCGTGTAGCGCGGGTCGAAGGAGCTGAGCGGGTCCTGGTACACGATCTGCAGCCGACGCCGATGGGCGCGCTGCTGCTCGGGGGTCAGCGCGGTCCACGGGGTCCCGTCGACCCGCACCTCGCCGGCGTCCGGCGTCTCCAGGCCGAGCAGCAGCCGGGCGGTGGTGCTCTTGCCGGAACCGGATTCCCCCACGATGCCCAGCGTCTCGCCGGCCCGCAGGGTCAGTGAGACGTCTTCGACCGCGATCCGCGCGACGCCGTCCGGCCCGGGGAACGACTTGCGGAGTTCTACGGCGGTGAGGACGGGCGTCCCTGCCGGCGCCGGAACGGGGACCGAGACCGGCGCGGAGGCCGCGGGCCGCTCCACTGCCGACAGCCGAGTGCCCTTCGCGTGCTCGGACGGCACCGCCGCCAGCAGCGCCTTGGTGTACGGGTGCTGCGGGTCCTGCAGCACCGCCTCGGTGTCGCCCAGCTCGACGATCCGGCCGTTCTTCATGACCGCGACCCGGTCGGCCAGCCGGGCGACCACCGCCAGGTCGTGGCTGACGATCAGCAGTCCGCCGCTGTTGCCTTTGAGCGAGCCGAGCAGATCGAGCACCTGCAGGGCGACGGTCGCGTCGAGCGCGGTGGTCGGCTCATCCGCGAGCAGCAGTTCGGGGCCGCACGCGATGGCCGAGGCGATGAGCGCCCGCTGGCGCAGTCCGCCGGACAGCTGGTGCGGGTACTGGGCGGCCCGCACCTCGGGCTCCGGCACCCCGACGGAGTGCAGCAGTTCGTGTACGCGCGCGGCCCGCGCGGCCCGGTTCATCGAGGTGTGCAGGGCCAGCGGCTCGGCGATCTCCCGGCCCACCGGCCGCAGGGGGTCGAGGGAGGCCATCGCGTCCTGGAGCACGAACCCGATCCGCGCTCCGCGGACCCGCCGCCATGTCCGGTCGGTGAAGCCGGTGACGTCCGTGCCGTCGAAGCGCAGCCGTTCGGCGTGCACGCGGGCGCCGTACCCGGGGAGGCCGACGAGGGTGCGGGTCGTCACGCTCTTGCCGGAGCCCGACTCCCCCACCAACGCGAGGCATTCCCCGCGCTGCAGGGTGAAGGAGACGCCGTCGACGACCGTGGTGCCGTGGAATGAGACCTTCAGCCCGGTGACCTCGAGCAGGCTGGTCATGTGGTTCTCCCTTCGGAGCGGCGGCGCAGTTCGCGGCCGAGCACGGTGATGGACAGCACCGTCAGCGTGATCGCCACACTCGGCACGGCCACCAGGAACCAGTCGTTGGAGATGTACTGCAGGCCGTTGGAGAGCATGTCGCCCCACTCGGCGGCCGGCGGCTCGGCGCCCAACCCCAGGAAGCTCAGTGCGGCGCCGGCGCTGATCGCGCTGCCCACCCCGATGGTCGACAGCACCAGCACCGGCCGGATCGCGTTGGGCAGAACGTGCCGCCAGACCACCGTGGAGCGCGGTATGCCCAGCCCCGTGGCCGCCTCGACGAAGGTGGAGCGGCGCACGATGTGCGTCTGTGCCCGCACGATCCTCGCGTACGACGGGATGCCGGCGAACGCGACGGCGAACATCGCATTGGTGCTGCCGGCGCCTGCCAGGGTGATGACCACCAGCGCCAGCAGCAACTCCGGGATGGACAGCACCACGTCGATCAGCCGCATGATGAGGCTCTCGGTCAGCCGGCTGCCCAGCCCGGCCGCCAGACCCAGCACGGCGCCGCCGGTGACCGCGATCGCCGTGGCGCCCAGCCCCATCACCAGCGAGGGCCGGGCGCCGTAGACCATGCGGCTGAGCACGTCGCGGCCGGACTCGTCGGTACCGAGCAGGTGACTGCCACCGGGGGGCAGGAACGCCCCCTCGGCACCGATCTGCAAGGGATCGTGCGGCGCCAGCAGCTGTGGCACGAGGGCGGCGACCACGACGGCCGCCACGAACAGCCCGGCCAGGATCAGCCCGGGGCGCAGCCGGACCCGACTCGCCCGCGGCAGCACCGCCCCCGTGGCGGTCAACGCGCTCACCGGGTCACCAGCCTCGGGTCGATGACCGTGTACGCGATGTCCACCAGCAGGTTCACCACGACGTAGACGAAGGCGGCGAAGACCACCAGGCCCAGCACCATCGGGATGTCCTTGGTGGTCACCGCTGAGAGCATCAGCTGCCCCACGCCCTGGCGGACGAACAGCGTCTCGGTGATGACCGCGCCGCCGAGCAGACCGCCGACCACGAAGCCGGACATCGTCACGATCTGCACCAGCGCGTGGCGCAGGGCATGCCGCACCCGTACCACGGTGTCTCGCATGCCGCGGCTGCGGGCCGTGAGGATGAAGGGTTGCTCCAGCACCTCCTCGAGCTCGCCGCGCAGCACCTGGGCGAGCACCGCGCCGATCGGCAACGCCAGGGTGAGCGTCGGAAGGATCAGCGCGCGCGGCCCGTCGTTGCCGGAGACGGGCAGGACCTTGAGGGTGAAGGAGAAGACGATGAGCAGCACGATGCCGATCACGAACGTCGGCGTCGCGGACAGCGTCAGCTCCACTCCGGAGGCGATCGACCGCCACGGCCGCCTCCGCGCGGTCAGCACCGCCGCCGCGATCGCGAGCAGCACCGCCACGGCGGCCGCCGCCACCGCGAGCTGAACGGTCTGGCCGAGCTGCTCGGAGATCGCCTGGCTCACCGCGATCCGCTGCTGGTACGACCGGCCCAGGTCGCCGTGGAGCAGGCGGCCGAGGTAGTCCAGGTACTGGTGGTAGAGAGGCTGGTCCAGGCCGAGGTCCCGGCGGACCTGGTCCAGCACCTCCTTGGTCGGGTTGGCGCCCTGGCCGGCCACGGTGGACAGCGCGGCGTCGCCCGCGGTGACGTGCAACGCGATGAAGCTGAGCGTGGCCGCGCCCCACAGAACCCCCACCCCGGCGAGCAGCCGCACTCCGATCCGCTTGGCTATGGCGACCAGGGTGGGGTGCCCGGCGAGCAGGGTCGCCGTCGCGCCGCGGGTGGTCATTTCGTCAGCCACGCGTAGGTGAACACGGGCGTGGCGTGCGACGTGTCGGTGATGACGCCCTGCAGCTTCTTGCTCGTCGCCCACAACACCGAGTTGTCATAGATCGGGACGCCGGGCACCAGGTCGACCAGCCGCTGCTGGACCTTGCCGTACAGGTCCTTGAGTTTCGCGCTGTCCGTGGTCTGGCGGGCCTGCTCCAACCATGTGTCGATCTCGGGGTCGGAGAGGTGGGACAGGTTCTGCCCCAGGCGCTTGTCGTTCGGGATGCTCTCCGTCGCGTACTTGATGTAGAGCACGTCCGGCGTGTTGGTGTGCCAGACCCCGGAGAGGAGGTCGTAGTCGCCGGCGTACCGCAGCGTGGTGACCTGCGTGAGGGGCAGGAGGTTCACGTTCACCTTGAAGCCGACCGCCTTGGCCTGTGCCTGGACCAGGTTGTAGATCGGGCTGACCGTGGCCGTCTGGGTCACCGGCAACTGCGCCTCCAGGACCTTGCCGTCCTTCGTGCGGTAACCGTCGGCGTCGCGCCCGGTCCAGCCGGCCTGGTCGAGGAGCTGGTTGGCCTTCGCGGGGTCGTACCCCGGGAACTTCACCTTCGGGTCGTAATACTGGGTGACCCGGTCGAGGAAGCCGGTCGCCGGTTGCCGCTGCCCGAACCCGATCGTCTGGATGATCGCCGGCACGTTGACGGATGCCGCGAAGGCCCGGCGGACGTCGATGTCGTCGAACGGCGCCCGGGAGACGTTGAAGTCGAGGGTGAACGGCCAGCCGATCCGGTTGTTGTTGTGGTACTCGAGGTTCGGGTTGGACTTCACGGTCTGCGCGTTCTGCGCCGGCAGATAGCCGGTGGCCTGGTATTGGCCGCTGACCAGCGAGTTGAAGCGCACCGCGTCCTGGCCCACCCAGTCGACCTTGATGCCGTCGAGGTAGGCCGGACCGCTGCGCTTCAACAGGTCGGGCGGCCAGTTGTAGTCGGCCCGGCGGGCGAAGGTGACGCTCTGGTTCTTCGTGTAGCCGGTCAGCACGAACGGACCGGAGCCGACCGGGTGCTCGCACAGTTGGGCCGGGGTGCTCTCCTTGATCGCCTTGGGCGACTCCATGCCGAGCCAGCCCTGGGCCAGCACGGTCAGAAACGGGACGTACGGCCGGGACAGGTGCACCTCGAGCGTGTGGTCGTCGATGATCTTGCCGTCCTTGTACGGCGCGATGTACGGGCCGGCCAGTGGCGAGCGGGTCGCCGGGTTGAGCATGTGCTCGAAGTTGGTGACGACCGCCTGGGCGTCGAACACGGCCCCGTCGCTGAAGGTCACGCCCTTACGCAGGTGAAAGGTGTAGGTCTTGGCGTCGGGCGAAATCTCCCAGGAGGTGGCCAGCCACGGCGACGGGTCGCCCTTCTCGTCCAGGTAGACCAGGTTGTCGGTCAGGATGTGCCCGAAGATCTGCTCCACGTCGGACGAGATCGCATGCGGGTCCAGGCACAACGGATCGAGCGACATCGACAGGTTCAGGGTGCCACCGCGCACCGGTCGGGTGGAGCCGCCGTCGACGGTGCCCGCGGTACCGCCGCCACACGCGGTCAGCAGCGACAGGCCGGCCAGCGTGGCGACGAGACTACGGACGGTTCTTGAGGGGGACAACTGACGCTCCTCGGAGGGGGTTGCGGGTACGCGGAAGTCTCCGGCCGAGCTGCGTGGGCGGCGGCCGGTGCGAAACGTTGATCAGGCGATCAGGAGTGAGGGATGAATCGGCCGAAACGGCCCTGGTGGTACAGCAGTGGCCGGCCGGAACCGTGCACCGCCGCCTCGGAGACCAGGCCCACGACGAGCACGTGGTCGCCCACGTCCACCGTCGCGTACGGCAGGCAGACCAGATGCACCGACACGTCGCTCAGCAGCGGCGTGGCATGCGGGCCGGGGCGCCAGCGTGTCGGCTCGGCGAACCGGTCGACGCCCTTCCGGGCGAACCTGGCCGCCAGCTCGCCCTGGTCGCTGGTGAGCACGTTGACGGCGAAGTGGTCGGCCGAACGCATCCGGGGCCAGGTGGTCGACGCCTGGTCCACATAGAAGGAGACCAGCGGGGGCTCCAGGCTGACGGAGGAGAACGACGTCGCGGTCAGACCGGCGGGGATTCCCCCGGTCTGAGCCGTGATCACCACGACTCCCGCGGCGTGCGCCGCGAGCGCCCTGCGGAACTGCTCGCCGTCCACGGCCCGTCCGGGGAGGGTCTCGGTCACCTTCCCGCCCCTTCCCAGCGAACCGGAACCCCTCGCGGGGCGACCCGGCCGGCCCAGGCGGTCGCGACCCACAGGACGTCCGCCTCGATCCTCGGCGTGAAGCTGCTCGGTTCGCGGACGATCCCTGGGGCCACGTCATGGTTGGGGCGACGCGCTTGCAGGCTGCCCGCCGACGTCACGATGCTCATCTGATCTCTCTTTCGTGTCCATGCCACGGACACCCGCTGCGGTTCACCTGCGGGAGCCGTTGGCGGCGGCATATGGGGTGTTCACGAGGCGATCGCAGCCTCGGACTCGCCATGGGACGACGACAGGGCTCGGTAGGGGCGGCGGCGATGCCACCGACCAGGAACGGCCCGTAATCAGCGACATTGCGCACTGGCGACGTGGCAGAGGTCCACGTGCTGGCGCCGGATCAGTCGGACATCCTGACTCACGCCACTCAACGTACGAGCTCCAGGTCATGAAGTCAACATTTCCTACTGGTTATACATAGAAATTCAAAAGAGGCCTGCCCGAAGCGGCAGCCGGGCGGCCGCGCGGGGACTCCGCCCGCGCCGTGCGGGTCAGTCCGACGCCTGGATCTTCGGTCCCCGGCGGAACGCGGCGCCTGGATGGGCGTCCGGCAGCCGGTGTATGCCTTGGCCCAGCAGGCGCTCGCGCAACGTGACGTCGTCGTACGACGTGCGATAGCGTCCGCGCCGCTGCAGTTCCGGAACGACGAGTTCGATGAAGTCCTCGGCCGTGCCCGGGGAGAGGTACTGCATGAGGTTGAACCCCGCGGCGCCGGTCTCGTCCGCCCAGCGCTCGATCTCGTCGGCCACCCGTTCCGGCGTGCCGGCCACGAACAACGGCCCACCCTGTCCGATACGGCCGACGGACGCGAGCACGTCCCGGACCTTGAGTCCTCTGCCCACCAGGGGGCGGATCGCACGCTCGGTGAAGTCCCCTCCCCGCGCGACGATGTCGTCGATCGTCTCGTCGGGGTCGTAGGCCGCGAGATCGATCCCGCTGCCGCGCTGCGCCAGGAACCCTTCCGGACTGACATGGCGTTGCAGGTCCGCCACCTTGGCGTCGGCCTCCCCCTGGGTGGGGGCGACGATCACGGAGGCACCGGGGAAGACCTTGACGTGGTCGGGGTCGCGGCCGAAGGCGGCGGCACGCCGTTTGAGATCGGCGATCTCGTCGCGCAGCGCCTCCAGGGACGGGGCGCCCGTGAAGACGGCCTCCGCGTGCCTGGCCGCGAAGTCCTTGCCGCGTTCGGAGTTGCCGGCCTGATAGATCACGGGAGTGCGTTGCGGCGACGGCTCGGACAGGTGCGGCCCGGCGACGCGGAAGTGCTTGCCGACATGGTCGATCGCGTGGACCTTCGCGGGATCGGTGTACACCCTGCGCTCCGCGTCCCTGATCACCGCGCCGTCCTCCCAGCTCCCCTCCCACAGCTTGTAGAGGACTTCCAGGTACTCCTCCGCGATTTCGTAGCGCAGGTCGTGCTCGATCTCGTCGTCGAGCCCGAAGTTTCTGGCGGCGCTGCGCAGGTAGGAGGTGACGACGTTCCACGCCACCCGCCCCTTGGTGAGGTGGTCCAGGGTGGACATCCGGCGCGCGTGCGCGAACGGCGGCTCGTAGGTGGTGGAGAACGTCACCGCGAACCCGAGATGCTCGGTCACCGCGGCCATCGCGGGCACCACGAGCAGCGGGTCGTTGGCCGGCACCTGTACGGCCTCTCGAACGGCGGTCTCCCACCCGCCCCGGTAGCGATCGTAGAGACCCACCACGTCGGCGAGGAAGACCGCGTCGAACAGCCCCCGCTCCAGCAGCCTGGCCAGGTCCGTCCAGTATTCGATGTCGGTGTACCGGTGCCTGTTGTTCTCCGGATGCGTCCACAGCCCGTGCTGGATGTGGCCGACGCAGTTCATCTCGAAGAGGTTGAAGTGGATGATCCGGCGTTCGAGGTCAGTCACGTTCACTCACTGTGGGTTCCGGTCGATCTGGCGGATACGGCCCGGCCGAGCTCGTCTGTTCGGGACTGGGACCGGGTCAGGTGGCCTCTCGGCGGCCACTGGCGGGGCTCGGCGGAATGCCGGCCCGCCATGACGCCACACCATAAGGACCCCACGACATTAAAACAAGGTTTGCCTACCTGTTTTACATGAATTAGCCTTCTCACGTGACCACGCACGAACGGACGGCGCCATGAGCATCGACAGCCCCCCATCGCGAGCTCCTGACAGATCGACCGCGCATGTGATCGCGGACGACGCGGAGGCGCTGGCCGTGGCGACGGAGCTCGCCGGCGAATTCGCGGCGGGAGCGGCGAAGCGGGACGCCCAGCGACGGCTCCCCCGACAGGAACTGGACCGGTTGTCGGCCAGCGGATTGCTCGGGGTCACCGTCCCGCGGGAACACGGCGGCGCGGACGTGCGCGCGCGGACCGTCGCCGAGGTGTTCCGGCTGCTGGCCGCCGCCGACCCGAACATCGCCCAGATCCCGCAGAGCCACATCGTCTACGTCAACGTGCTGCGCCGGCAGGGCAGCCCCGCGCAGCAGGAGTTCTTCTTCGGCGAGGTGCTGGCCGGCAGGCGCTTCGGCAACGCCCAGTCAGAGGCGGGGACGAAGCACGTGCAGGACTACCGGACGCGGCTGATCCGCGAAGGTGACGGCTTCGTGCTGCGCGGCGTCAAGCACTACAGCACGGGCGCGTTGTTCGCCGACTGGATCCCGGTGCTGGCGCGTCAGGAGGACGAGACCTTGCACGTCGCCTACGTGCCGCGCGACGCGCCCGGGCTCACCGTGGTGGACGACTGGGCGGGGATGGGGCAGCGCACCACCGCCAGCGGCACGGTACGGCTCGAGGACGTTCGCGTGCCGGCGGGTCATGTGGTGCCCCACCACCTGACGTTCACCGGACCCCAACTGCACGGCGCACTCGCGCAACTGCTCCACACGGCGATCGACGTCGGAATCGCGGCGGGCGCCCTGACCGAGGCGGTGGAGTTCGTCCGGACCAAGGCACGCCCCTGGTTCGAGAGCGGCCGGGAAACCGCGGCGGAGGACCCGCTGGTCATCCAGCGGGTCGGCGAGCTGACCATCAAGGTCCGCGCCGCCGAGGCGTTGCTGGCCGCCGCCGGCGAAGCGGTGGACGCGGCGCGAGACCACCTGACCGCGGAGTCCGCCGGCACGGCCTCGATAGCGGTCGCGACCGCGAAGGCCTACGCGGACCCGGTCGCAGTCGAGCTCGGCAGCGCCGTCTTCGAATTGGGCGGCACCAGGTCCAGCCTGGAAGGGCTCAACCTGAACCGGCACTGGCGCAACGCCCGCACCCACACCTTGCACGACCCCGCCCGCTGGAAGGTTCAGCACATCGGCCGGTACGTGCTCAACGGACAACTTCCGCCCCGCCACGGTCTGCTCTAGGGAAACAACGATGACTCTGACCTTTCACTGGTTCCTGCCCACGTACGGCGACAGCCGCGACGTCGTCGGCGGCGGCCACGGACTTCCCGCGGGATCGGCCGGCGGAGCCCGGCCGGCCACCCTGGCCTACCTGCGCCAGATCGTGCAGGCGGCCGAGCAGTTGGGCTTCGTCGGCGCCCTGACCCCCACCGGCGCCTGGTGCGAGGACGCCTGGCTGACCACGGCCATGCTCGCCGACACGACCGAGCGGCTGAAGTTCCTGGTCGCGTTCCGGCCGGGTCTCACCTCACCGACCCTGGCCGCCCAGATGGCCGCCACCTACCAACGCCACTCGGGCGGCCGGCTGCTGCTCAACGTGGTCACCGGTGGGGAGAGCCACGAGCAGCGCGCGTACGGGGACTTCCTCGACAAGGACGCCCGCTATGCCCGCGCGGACGAGTTCCTCCACATCGTGCGGGCCCTGTGGCGCGGGGAGGTCGTCGACTTCGCGGGTGAGCACCTGAAAGTCGAGGGCGCACAGCTCAACCGGCTGCCCGACCCCGTTCCGGACGTCTACTTCGGCGGCTCGTCCGCCGCCGCGGGCAAGGTCGCGGCCCGTCACGTCGACGCGTACCTCACGTGGGGCGAACCCCCCGCGGCCGTGGCGGAGAAGATCAGCTGGGTGTCCGGGCTCGCGGCGGCGGAGGGCCGCAGCCTCCGGCAGGGCATCCGGCTCCATGTGATCAGCCGGGATACCAGTGAGCAGGCGTGGGCGCAGGCCCAGCGGCTGCTCGACGGCATCGACCCGGCGACCGTCGAGAACGTCCAGGCGGGCCTCGCGCGCAGTGAGTCCGAGGGGCAGAAGCGCATGCTGGCCCTGCACGGCGGCAAACGAGACGGGTTGGAGATCTATCCGAACCTGTGGGCAGGAGTGGGACTGGTCCGCGGCGGGGCCGGCACCGCGCTGGTGGGCAGCCACACCGAGGTGGCCGACCGGATCGAGGAGTACCACCGCCTCGGCATCACCGAGTTCATCCTCTCCGGCCACCCCCACGTCGAGGAGGCGTACTGGTTCGGCGAGGGCGTGCTGCCCATCCTGCGCAGCCGCGGGCTCTGGGAGCACCCGCAGGCGGCGGACGGCGCGGACCAGGAGGCGTCCATCCCCTTCGCCTCGACGTCGTCCCGCTGACGCCCGCCGACGATGACCAGAGACACTCAGGGGCCGCCCTTCACCGAGCGTGCCGATCCGGCTGAGCTGTACGAACGTGCCGCCCGGCTCCTGCCCGGCCTCGCCGAAGGCGCCGGTGAACGGGAGCGCGTCCGGCGGCTGCCGCACGCGGAGATCCGTCAGATCGCCCAGGCGCGGCTGTTCACCTACCGGATCCCGGTCGAACACGGCGGCGCCGGCTCATCGGTCCAGGAGGCGTTCCGCTTCATCATCGATCTGGCCGCCGCCGACTCGAACATCGCCCAGGCGGTCCGCTCGAGCTTCGGTTTCGTCGAGGGGCTGCTGACCCGACCCGAAACCGAACGGCGGAAGTGGTTCCCCCGCTTCCTCGCGGGAGACGTCTTCGGCAACGCGGGCTGGGAGGTCGGTGGGGCCAATGGCGCGATTCAGACCCGGATCACCCGGCTCGGCGACCATTTCTCGGTCAGCGGCAGCAAGTTCTACAGCACGGGAGCGCTGTACGCGGACTGGGTCAGCACCGCCGCCCTCGACGACAACGGCGAGAAGGTGTTCTTCACCCTCCCCCGCGACCGGGAAGGACTGGAGCTCGTCGACGACTTCGACGGCATGGGCCAGCGGCTCACCGCCAGTGGGACCACCAATCTGAACGACGTCACCGTGTACGCGGACGAGATCAGGGCCGCGGACACCGGTGGCCGGCGCTCACCCGTGACACCGTTTCTGCAGCTCTACCTCGCCGCCGTGGAGGCGGGGATCGCGAAGAACGCCCTCGCGGACGCGACCGCCTTCGCGCGCGAGCGAGCCCGGCCCATCGCGCACAGCACCGCGCATCGGTCAGTGGACGACCCTTATGTGCAGCACGCGGTGGGCGCGATCGCCTCCAGCGCATACGCCGCCGAAGCGGCCGTCCTGCACGCCGCCGCCTCGATCGACCGGGCATGGCGCGCCGACCTACGTCCCGATCTGCTGACCACGGCGTCCGTCGAAGTGGCTCAGGCACAGGTCTTCGCGGTCGAAGCCGCGCTCAAGTCGGCCGAGTTGCTGTTCGACGTCGGTGGCGGCTCTGCGACCGGGCGTACGCACAACCTGGACAGGCACTGGCGAAACGCCCGCACCGTCGCCAACCACAACCCCCGGTACTGGAAGGCCGCTGTCGTCGGCGCCTTCCGGCTCAACGGGACCGAGCCGCCCACGAACGGTCTGTTCTGAGCTCAACGGCCAGGACGAGGGATACGAAAAGGCGGAAGCGGGGGAACGTCTGATTCGGACGCGACTCCGCCGAGAAATGAGTATCTCGGGGCGGAACTCCGGCGACTTGGGAAATGGATACGACGGGCTTCCGAATCGGGTCCGAACCTGAACCAGGTTACACCGGAGTTTGTTACACACGTATTTATTCGGTGTTAAAAGAATCGGATCGCCGAACCCCGGGGGCGGTAACCCGGAGTTACGAGCCATTGGCGCATTGTCAGGCTCTCTCCTGACCGCCGGACATAGACGTACGCCTTAACCTCGGCCTTTCGTGAATCCGGTTCTGTCGTATAGCGGCTGAACCAGGTCCCGCTTCAGCGGACGGTCATGCCGGCGGCACGGCTGTCACGTCGGATGGCGGCCCTCCACGGCCCTGAACGGCCTCCTTCCAGGGCCCGTCACTGTCGGTGAAACGCGGTTGCTCGCTCTCCCCGCGGACGACGACACACGTGTCTCCGGGCCGGCGCGACAAGTCCAGCATGGTCGGTGAATTCAGCGACCCAGACGCCGTCGCGAGGTCGCCGGTCGGTGTTTCAGGCACCTCCCCCGTCATATCAGCAGGTCCGGATCGCGGCGCGGTTGTCGTCAGCGAGCGCGAATCCGGCGGAGCGCTCCGGGCGCGGGCGGTCATCATCTGCGGCGCCCCGCATAAAAGATCTCAACAAATGAGACGTTCACCGCAAGAAACATCCAAGAAACGTGTGATCACTAGCGTCCCCGATTGCAATACTTCTCAACTCCTTTTTCGGGAGAGCGTGTGAAAGTACCAACACGGAGGAGCGCTCGGGCGCTTCTCCGGGTGATCGCCGTACTGGCGGTCCCGGTAGCGCTGACCTCACTGGCGACGGCAGCTCCGGCCACGGCTGCCACGACGGCGCCGCCCGCAACGGCGACGCGGACGACGACTTCGGCGGACCTGCCCGACCCGACGGCCCGCGGGCCGTTCGGGCATCGGGTCGTCGAAGAGGCCAAGTTCGGCCTGGCGACCATCGAGGAGCCGAACTCCGACGGAGCCGCCCCGACGGCAGGGACGGCGCAGGCGCCGGAGCAGGTCGAGATTCGCGGTCAGCTCTACACGCCGGACTGGACCCGGCGGACCAAGCCCTCGCCGCTGATCATCCTGGTGCACGGCAACCACGGCTCGTGCGACTCCGGGCAGGACAGCGCGAACGTCACCTGTGCGCAGTTCAAGCACAACGAGAACGGCTACGCGTACCTCGCGGAGAACCTCGCCACCTGGGGATACACGACGTTCTCCGTCTCGCAGGACCAGCTGATGATGCGGCAGGACAACAACAAGGGGAAGGGCATGCACAACCGGCGCATGCTCATCGCCGCCGCCCTCGACGCGATCAGCGCGGCGAACCGGGCCAAGGGTCTGCCCGTCGACGCGCACACGACCGTCGGCACGACGCTCTCCGGCCACCTCGACCTGACCCGCATCGGCCTGATGGGGCACTCGCGGGGTGGGGACGCGGTCGCGAACTTCCTCGACTACAACCGCATCCGCACCGACGGCCCGCGTTATCCGATCCGCGGTGTCATCTCGCTGGCGCCGGTCGACTACGAGCGCAAGGCTCCGTACGGCATGCCGTACATGGCGATCCTGCCGATGTGTGACGGCGACGTCTCCAACCTGCAGGGCGCCCGGCTGTTCGAGCGCAGCCAGTACGTCAACCCGGGCGACCCCTTCCCGCGGATCCAGGTGGAGCACCTGGGGGCGATCCACAACTGGTACAACACCGTCTGGTACGCCGACGGCGGTGCGGACGGCCAGGGCAACAACGACGCGGCGTGCGGCAACTCGGCACCGTTCGCGACCAACAACGTCCACCCGCACAACCTGCGGCTCAGTGGCGCCGCGAGCTACACCGACCCGAACCTGAACTACGCGATCGACAACTCCGATCCGCTCAACCCCGCCGTGAACACCAAGATCTCGGGTGACGCGGCGCGCATGGGCGACCAGGAGAAGCTCGGACTGGCGACGATGGCCGCCTTCCTCCGTCGCTACGTCGGTGGTGAGGGTGCGTTTCAGCCGTACATGACCGGCGAGCTCTCGAACACCTCGACCGGGCTCCAGATCCCGCCGACGGCCTGCCCCACGAGTCCGTCCGGCACGGCCATCCCCTGCGACGAGCGCGTCAACACGACCTACTTCGCCGCGCCGCAGGAGCGGGTCGATGTGATTCGCCCCGAGGTGGAGAATCCGCTCACGCTCAACGCCCTCGGCGGCTCCCTGAGCGGCAGTGGCTTCACGGACCCCTACGCGCAGTCCGCCGGCGTCGCGCCGAAGCCGGCCCCGACCGAGGGCGGCTACGACTGGTGCAACCCGGAGCCCCAGGACTTCGCACCGTCGCAACTCGGCAAGAGCGGGCTGCCTGCCGCGGCCAAGCCCTGCCCGCTGCCTGCGGCGGGCGCACTCGGCGGGCAGAACGGCACCCGCGAGAACGGTCCGATCAACCACTCCTACGGCCGCCAGCTCACTCTCGCGTGGGACCAGAGCTCGGCCGCCACGCTCACCGCCCAGATCCCGGCCGCCTCGCAGGACATGCGGGGCCTCAAGGCTCTGGCTCTGGACGCCGCCGTCAACTTCTTCGACACCCGCAACCCGGGCGCCGACGACCGCGGCGACAACACCAGGGACACGACGGTGAACGGCACCCCGGCGAGCCCGGTGTGGCCGAACGAGTTGCCGACGTCGTACGACCCGACCTCGACGACCCAGCATTTCGTGATCGCGCTGAGCGACGCGACCGGTCACGAGGCCACGGTCGACGCCGGGGACCCCCGCTGGGGCAACGCCCTGCACATGTCGACCGGTACGAACACGCCGAACACGCACATCGTCCTCGACCAGATCCGCGTCCCGCTCAGCGAGTTCGCGGCACAGGGCGTGGACATCGGCTCCTTGTCGAAGCTCGAGTTCCGCTTCGGCGTCGGCGACATGCCGAAGTCCGGCTCGATCGAGATGGCCGACGTGCGCTTCCAGGAGAGCGAGGCGGGGTCGAAGATCCTCTCGGACGGCGACAAGGCGAACGGCGCCGGCTACGGCCGGTCCGCCCTCGGCGGTCCCGACCCGGCGACCTACCTCGCCGCCTACGACAACACTCCGGGCGACGTCGAACTCAACGACGTGGTCGCGAACCCGCAGGGGAACACGACCTGGACCGTCGACGACGACAGGAAGCAGTGCCCGAACGCCCAGTTCACCTCGATCCAGACGGCCGTCGACCACGCGGCGCCCTGGGACACGATCGTGGTGTGCGCGGGCGTCTACCAGGAGTCGTCGACGCCGGCGAACAGCAATTCCAACCCCGTCCAGGCGGGCGCGAGGAACGGCCTGACCATCAACAAGCCCTTGAAGATCAAGGGTGCGGGGGCGGACAAGGTGGTCATCGAGCCGGACCAGTCCCTCGGGACCCTGGCGGGCGATCAGCCGTACCTGCGTGACGGCGGCGGCAACGTGATCACGGTGTCCAGGCAGTCTCTCGGCTCAACCGACACCAACGAGATGTTCGTGGACATCTCAGGGGTGACGGTGACCTCGGGCAAGGTCTGGGCCGAGGCGGGCGTCGCCTACTTCGGCGCGGCCGGACGGGTCGCGGACAGCGTCATCGGTCCGATGAAGGTCGCGACCGACGCGCAGGAACTGGCCGAGCACCCGCACGGCTGGGGCGTCGTCAAGACCGGCGTGATCCAGGGTGCGAGCTCCGGCACGGTCGAGAGCGAGCTCACCGTCGCCGACAGCGTGGTCACCGGCTACCAGTCAGGCGGAATCCTGTTCGACGGCGCCCGCGGCAAGGACGGCAGCCCGGACAACACCGTCCGGACCGGCATCCGGTACCACGGCTACGTAACCGGCACGGTCGTCACGGGCAAGCCGAACGGCCTGTACGCGCAGGTCGGCGTCAAGTACACCAGCGGGGTGACCGGCTTCGTGAAGGACAGCCGGATCACCGGGAACTACTTCACGCCCGCCCCGTCGCAGTCGTACGGCATCCTGCTGACCGACGCCGGTACCGATACGGCCGGGGCGCTCACCGCCTCCGGCGACATCCTCACCGGGAACGGGTTCGCGGTGTACAACGCCGACGCCGGCAACACCGCTGTCCGCTTAGGCGCACCCTTCACCGTGTCGGGCAGCTACTTCGGCCCGATCGCGGGCGGCCCTCGCACAGGACCCAAGGCCGTCTCCGGTCCCGACAACACGGGCGCGGCCACGGTCGTCGTCACCGGTCTTCGCTCGTCGCCGCCGCATAAGGTTCCGGCCGGAGCGGGTCGCGTCGCCGACCACGCGCCGACGGCCGAAGTGGCCGACCCGGGGCGGGGATCGGTGTTCCAGGTCGGATCGGCGGTGCATCCGCTGATCCGGGGCGTCGACGACTTCGCCGTCCAGTCGGCGTCCCTGATCGTCGACGGCACCAAGGTCGCCAGCACCACGACCTCGCCGTATCGGCTCAGCTGGACACCGGGTCCGAAGGACGCGGGCAGGCACGTCACGTTCCAGGCGCTGGTCGTCGACTCGTCCGGGAACGCGACCCGCTCCAAGCCGGTGACCTACACCGTCGCCCCCGTGACCCCGCCGCCGGCGATGAAGATCGGCAAGGTGGAGACCGACGCCGGGGCGGGCACGGCGACGATCACCGCCACCGTGAACACGGCCGGCACGGTCACCCTGTCCGGCGACAAGGTGACCACGGTCTCCCGTCAGGTGCACGACGGGAGCACCTTCACGATGACCGTGACGGCCGCGCCCGAGTATCGCCCAACCTTGATCAAGTCGGGCAGGCTCCCCGTCGATCTCACGATCACGTTCAAGAACGCGACCGGTCAGAGTGCGAGCCGGTCCGTCAGCGTGACGCTCGTCAAGAAGAGGTGATCGGGCGCCTGATGCACTGACCGGAAGGGCCCACCGCAAGGGGGCCCTTCCGCCGTGCATGCCTGTGCGGGCCGGTGGGACGCCGCGCCCGCCCGGGCCACAGGCGGCCTCGCTCGTACGATGGTCGGTGAGGCTCCGCCCGCGAGGGATTTCAACCTGCCGGGGCCGGTTGAGCTGAAGAGCCGGCGGCTGGGGCGAAGCCGCCATAACCGTGGGATTCTCCGCCGCCGCTTCAGGGACCCCACGCATCCCAATCAGCAGTTGATCGGACGAGCGTCCCATGCGGTTTGTTCTGGTTCATGGCGGATGGCACGGCGGATGGTGCTGGGACGCCGTTGCTGCACGCCTCCGCGCCGGCGGCCATCAGGTGTTCGCACCGACCCTTCGCGGCTCGGAGGAAGGCGACGTGGACCGGGCCGGGGTGACTCTCACCGCCATCGGGCAGGGGCTGATCGATGCGATCAAGCAGCAGGGCCTGGACGACTTCGTGCAGGTGGGTCACAGCGGCGGGGGGCCCGTGATCCAGTACGCGGCAGACCGCCTCACCGAGATGACGCGCAGGGTCGTCTTCGTCGACGCCTGGGTGCTTCGGGACGGCGAGGCGATCCATGACGTGTTTCCACCGCCCCACGCCGAGGCGCAGCGGGCGACCGCCGCGCAGCGCCCGGACCAGACGATCCCGATGAGCCTCGACGTGTGGAAGGCCCACTTCATGAATGGCGCCACCGAGGAACAGTGTGCCGCCGTCGCGGCCCGCCTGGTTCCGGCTCCGCTGGGGTGGCTGGCCGAACCTGTCTCACTCCCCCGCTTCTGGACTGCCCGACTGCCCGCAAGCTACGTATTCCTGTGTGACGACCGGGGCGTGCCATTCGAGCTCTACCGCGAGATGGCGGCCAGGCTGGAGAACCCGCGCATTGTCGAATGCGAAGGCCCGCACGAGGCCATGTTCACCCATCCCGAGGCACTGGCGAGCGCGCTCCTCACCGCAGGAATGGACTGACTTCACGTAAGGACGACAAAGAGGGAGCAATCCCCTCCGCCCTAGACCACTTGACAGGAGACCAGCGCCCGGCCACAGGGTATGAGTTATGTCCCTTATGTCCTTTATGTCCGCTTCGTAGGCGATCATCGGCCGCGGATGAGAGGCAGGTGAACGACGAAATGAGTCGTCATCTTGCGGGGAGTTCGATTGTCGGCAAGGCGGTCAGCGTACGGCTGCTGGCGCTGACCACAGCCGCCGCCACGCTTTGCGGGTTCATCGCCACACCCCAGGCGAGCGCGAGCGCCGGGGCGACCACTCAGACCACATGGGCACCCGCCTCCGCGAACGAGCGCGGCCCCATCCGGACCCACAACCACGGGCGGCACAACCAGAATGCGCCGGCCATCAACAGCCCGTCGACCCACATCGGCGTGCAACAGGTGAACAGCGTCAGCAAGAACACCATCACCCAGTCCGGCCGCTGCGGGGGCCGCCGCTGCAAGATCTCCCAGAGGCTCCGCTTCTCCCAGGGTGGGCGGCGCCACGGCGGATGGCGCTCCAAGCATGGGCACGGGAGACGTAGGTGACCGGCCCGTACCAGGCGTGTCCCGTGGATCTTCGATGGCGGTCCCTCGTCCACCTGGGCCCGGCGAACCCGCTTACGCAACGTCGAGGCCGATACCGAGGTTCGCCGCGACGGCATCGATCGCGGCCCACCCGGTGGGATTATCCGGGGCCGGACCTCAGCGACGATCCCCACCGCACGCTGGAGATCGTGTCGGCTCAGCGGCGGCCGAGGACGCGCAACTGCTGGGGGGTCAGGGCGGAGACGTTCTGGTCGATGGGAGTGTCGGTGTACTGGTGGATGGTCCAGGTCTTCCAGTCGGCCGGTGGCGTGACACCACCCTTGGCCCCGCCGTAGTAAGCCACCCACAAGGGATAGCGGGCCAGGCCGTGGCCGTAGGTGTCGGCGAAGTCCCAACCGCTGTAGAACATCGGCGTGACGCCGGTCTTGGCCTTCACGTGGGCGAGCCACGTCTTGGCCCACGCGTTGACGTGGGCGATGGACTCCCCGTCCGTGGTCTCCAGGTCCAGCACCAGCAGGTCGCCGGGCTTGGCGGGCTGCGCGTTCACCACGGAGAGGAAGTGGTCGGCCTCCGCGATGGGGTCGTTGCCGGGGTGGCCGTAGTGATAGGCGCCGCGCACGATCCCCTTGCCTGCCAACTCCTGCCACTGCCGGACGAAGGAAGGGTCTCGGAAGCTCAGGCCTTCGGTGGCCTTGATGATGCCGAACTTGGCCGAGCTGACACTCCAGTCGTAATTCGGCTCGTAGCCGGACACGTCCTGGCCATAGGTGAGCGAGGCGGCGTGCGCATGGCCCGCCAGTGCGACGGCAGGCATGATCAACGACACGGCCACGGCCATACCGGCGACGCCGGAGCGGAGACGCTTGCCGACGAGGCTCAGCCGGCACTTGAGCGAAGGCACGGGCGAGAAGATCCGATGGGTGGGCATGAAGAGGTTGACTCCTTTGCTTCCATGCCGTCTACCGGGCCGGCTGACTGATTCGGACAGGAAGAGGCCCTACGGGCCCACAGGCCGGCGCCAGCGCTCGATTCACCCCGGAAGAGGTGGGTCCCCGGTTCCGCGAGACGCGGATTCGGCGACCGCGCGCTCCTCACGGACAAGTTCCGCCGGAGACGCACGGTCCGGGCAACGAACGGCACAACATACGACGCTCAGAGGCCAGTCGCAACGTATACCGTATACAGCAAGGTACACGAAGCCTCATAAGGGTGCAAATAGGGTAAAACTGCGCGTTCCGGGCCTCGATTGAGCCGCTCTCGGCCGGGCATTCGACCATCTCAATGACCGCGGACATGTCAGGCGGAAGCCGTAAGGTCCCGACGACCTGAGCGATCGCCCCGATCATCCTGACCAGGCCATATCGGGATTTCATCGGGTATGCTCCGTCCCTGAAGGGGAGTAGTCCTTCGCCGGTCGTCGACATGCTGGAATCCCGAAGGATTCCCGGTGGCCGGGCCCCGCAGCGGGGTGGACGAGACCTTCGACCCATAGGCGACGCGTGCGTTGCGGCTGGGGTCGAGGTCTCGGGAGGCTACTCCGGGTGCGGCTTCACCGCGTGACGCGGGAAGGGAAGCCGCCCCCGATGATTCATTTCGCCTTACTCATCGCATGCTCCGCGATGATCTACTTCTCCTGCGAGTGGTTCGTCAACGCAGTCGAGTGGCTGGGTCACCGGCTCGAAGTCGGGCCCATGGCCGTCGGAACGATCCTCGCCGCACTCGGAACCGCGCTGCCCGAAAGCGTGGTCACCTTCGTAGCCGTGGTCTTCGGCACCGGCGAGCAGCAAAAGGACATCGGTGTCGGAGCAGCCATGGGCGGCCCCCTGGCCTTGGCGACGGTCGCCTACGGCGTGACCGGCTGGATGATGTGGACCCGGCGCCGGAACCGCGCCCCCGTGACGGCCACGACTCCGGCGACACGTGCGATCGCCACTGACCCCGCCTCCCCCGGCGAAGCAGGCCAGGACGCCGGGAACACCGAGAAACTGGCCCGCGACCAAACCTGGTTCATGGCCGTCTTCGCGCTGAAGGTCGCCCTGGGGCTGGTCGCCTTCGCCGTCAAGCCCTGGCTGGGCCTGCTGTTCTTCGCCGCCTACGCGGTCTACTTCTGGCAGGAGATCCGAGCTGCAGGGGATCACGGCGACAGCACCGACCTGAAGCCGCTGCTGCTTCAGCGCCGCCGGAAGACTCCAGCCACCTGGGCGGTGATCGTCCAGACACTCGCGACATTGGCGATCATCTTCATGGCGTCACACACGTTCGTGGGACAACTCGATGTGATCGGGCCGATGCTCGGGCTGCCCGCGGCGGTCACCGCGCTGCTGCTGTCCCCTCTCGCCACCGAGCTGCCAGAGGTCATGAACGCCGTCATCTGGGTTCGCCAGGGCAAGACACCTCTCGCGCTGGCCAACATCTCCGGGGCCATGATGATCCAGGCCACCGTGCCCAGCGGGCTCGGCCTGCTGTTCACCCCGTGGCGATTCACCCCGCCGCTCCTGCTGTCCGGCATCGTCACCATGGCCGCGATCGGCTATCTGCTGGTGCTCCTGAAGACCGGCCGGTTCAACGCCAGAACACTGTCGCCGGCCGCCGTGTTCTATCTGCTCTTCGGCGCCTGCCTCATCCCCGTACTCGTCTGACCCCACGGTGAGACCGTCACCTGCCTTAGCGGATGGGTCGGACATGCCGGCGCCTCGGCGAAGCGGTCGGCGGGAGGGCCGTACGGACTTCAGGTCGTTGCCGGCTTCACGATTCGGTGTCGCCGTCCCCCGATCCCAGGGGCATCCTCAGGACGAAGTGAGCGCCCCGGTCGCTGTCCTGAATCGTCAGCGTGCCGCTGTGACTTTCCGCGATCTGCCTGGCGATCGGAAGACCGAGCCCGGTGCCGCCGGATTCCTTCCTGCGCCCGGCTTCCAGCCGTACGAAGCGCTCGAACACCGCCTCACGATCGCCTGGCGCTATCCCTTCGCCGTCGTCGATGACCTCGAGCACCGCCGTACCCGCTCCTGACCCGGTATCGCCGCCCTGACGGGACACACGGACGGTGACCTGGGAACTGGCGTGCCGTTCGGCGTTGGCGACCAGGTTGTTGACCAGCCGAGCGAGCCGTACGGGGTCGCCTTTCACCACCGTTCCCGGGGTCACCTCGCAAATGATCTGTTTGCCGGAGCGGCGAGCGCATTCGGCGGTGGCAAGCTCCGCCAGGTCGACCTCCCGGCATGTGGTCGGCGCCCCTGCGTCCAGCTTGGCCAGCATCAGCAGGTCGGACACGATCGCCTGCAACCTGTCCAGGCCGGCGAGCAGGGTCGTGCCCAGCCTGGCCACGTCGACCTCGTCCGGGGCCAGCAGCACGTCCTCGATCTCCGTTCGCATCGCGGTGATCGGGTTGCGCAGGTCATGGGAGATGTCGAAGGTGAACTGACGCTCCCGCTCCATCATGGCCTGCAGCTGATCCAGCGTCCTGTTCACCGCCGTCGCCAGATCATGGGCCTCCCGGTGGGAACGCGACGGCACCAGGACCCGTTCACTCAGCCGCGTGGGTCTCAGGTGGCCCAGCTCGGCCCGGATGAGTCTCACCGGCTCGATGTATCCGACGATGATCCGATAGCTGGCGAAGATGATGAGGCCGACAATGATCACCGTACCGGCGACCAGCAGCAACGCCAGGAGGGGATCGACGTAGAAGGGGACCGGGGGCGCGGCGCCGTAGATGGTCCACAGCTTGCCGTTGTCAGTTGCTTGGACGGCGACGACCATGGCGCAATCACCGCTTGGGATCGCCTTGCCGCAGATGACCTCGGTCCGCTCGCTCTCGGTGTTGGCGGGCAGGAAGCTCGCGATGGGCGGCCGTCCGCGCAGATTCTCGGTGGAGGCGACGACCCTCCGCTGTGAATCGAGCACCTGGACGTAGGGGATCACCTGATCAGAGATCGGATTGCGCAATTCTCCCCGAGAGACGAGGGAGGCGACCTCGGTCGCCATCCCGGTCACCGTGGCCGTACGCGACTCAGTGGCCAGGCGATGGACGATGAAGATGACCATCCCGGACATGAGGGTGCTCAGCAATGCCACCGCGACGCCGAGAAACAGCATCAGGCGCGCTCTCTCCGTGTTCCGCCGGATGCTCACTGACCGGGCCCCCTTTCCCACGACCAGTCCAGCACGTGGGCCATGCCCTCTCTGAGCAGGGGTGTCCTCGAACGGACCTTTACCTTTACGCGGGAGCGTGCCTCTGGGTGACCCCGTCGATCTCCGAGAGACAGGCGGCGCGATCCGCTCATCGCCCACCGAGGTGGGAGGCAGGATCGGCAGGGTCGCTCTCCGATGACGCTGCGGGAAGGCGAAGGACGAAGCGTGCGCCGCGGGAGCTGTCCTCGATCCGCAGGGTCCCCCCGGCGGCCTCGGCGATCTGGCGGGCGATCGCCAGGCCCAGCCCCGTTCCCCCGGCGCCGCGGGAGCGGTCGCTGTCCAGCCGGGCGAACCGCTGGAACACCAGTTCGCGCTTGTCCGGATCGATGCCCGGCCCGTCGTCGAGGACCTCCAGCACCGCGGCGCCGTACGGCAGGCGTTGATCGCCGCACCGGCCGCTCGGCTCGTGCCGTACGGTGACACAGACCGTCGTGTCGGCGTGCCTTTCGGCGTTGTCGATGAGGTTGGCGACCACTCGAGACAGCCGTAGCCGGTCGCCGATCACCACCACTCCGGGTCCGAGCGAGCATTCGAACGTCTTTGGTGAATCGCGGTGGATCCGGCACTCTGCGGCGACGAGCTCGGTCAGGGCGATCCGGTCGCATGCGCCCGGCAGGCCGGCATCCAGCCGTTCGAGGGTCAGCAGATCCTGCACGATCGCCTGCAGCCGGTCCAGACTGCCGAGAACGGCGCGCACCACCGTGGCCACGCTGGTCTCCTGGGGCGCGAGGAGGGCGTCCTCCAACTCGGCGCGCATCGCGGCGATCGGGCTGCGCAGGTCGTGGGAGGCGTTGGAGAGGAACTGGCGCTGGTGTTGCAGCGCGGTGTCCAGCCGATTCAAGGTGCGGTTGACGCTTTCGGCCATTTCGTGAATCTCGTCATGGGCGGCCGATACCGGTACCCGGCGGTGCGGAGAGGCCGCGTTGATCTCCTCGAGTTCGGCTCGGATGGCCCTCACCGGCCTGAGGGATGCCCGGGCGTTGCGGCGGCCGAGGTAGGTGATGGCCGCGACGAGCGCCACCGCGCTCCCTCCCACCGCCCCGGCCAGCAGCGGATCGACCCATGGCGGGATCGCAGGGGAAGAACTGTAGACGAGCCATCTCTGGCCGGCGCGGTGGGCCCATTGCACAACGACGATGTCGCATTCACCAGAAGGGAAGACCCCGCCGCACACGACGGAGGTCGCGCTGTTCTTGCCATCAGGGGTGAACGTCGCCATGGCCGGCTTGCCCCGCAGCTTCGAGGTCGAAGCGACCACCCGACCGTGTGGGTCGACGACTTGGATGTTGCGGTTCGGGCGTTCCGCAAGGGGGTAGTCCAACCGGCCCCTCTCCATTTGCACGGCCACGCGGCCACCGGCCGAGGTGATCTCCTCAGTGGCGTTCACGACGGCGAAACGCTTGATGGCGATCATGAGGACGATGGCGAGCAGCGAGCAGAGCAGGCCCGCCACTATGCCAGCGAACAGCGTGATGCGGGCCGTAATGGACATTTGGTGTCGCGCGCTCATCCAAACGAGCCCCCTCTGGCTAGTGGAACACATGGGCGGGAGAGCGCTGCGAAAGGGCCGAGGCCACCTGCATCCTCGTCGACATCACGGCAGGGAGGCCGTCACGGTGTCGGCCGAGATCGCCGAGCAGGGGCTACGACCGCGCGAGCCGAGGCAGAGAAGGGCGAGGTCGACGAACAGTTCCATTACTCACCAGATAGTGATTGTCTGGATACATCGTGTTACCGTTCGATCGTCATTTAGCGCCTTGATACGCGACATTGGGTACCACGTTGCCATGACATCCCGGCTGAAGCTCGCTCTGCTCGACGTTGCCTGGAGGACGTGCGGCATCTCGCCCGAATGCCTGGGTGCCGCCTGGGGGCCGTACGACCGATGCCTCACGCATCTGGGCCCGGTGGAGGTGGAGAGCGTCCTGCGTGGGTTGGTCCCCGGCCAAGCCATCGATCTACGCGGCACCACCCTGGAGGAGGACCTGCTCACGCGCATCCTGGAGCGCGTCGAGCGCCGCCTGGGCAGAGCACGGTTCGACCGTGCGGTCTTCACCGGCGCGGCGCGCTTCCGCGAGGTCGTCTTCGCCGGCGACGCGACCTTCGACCACGCCCGGTTCGATCACCTCGCCTCGTTCTTCGGGACGAGCTTCACCGGAAACGTGTCTTTCGGCGAAGCCCGGTTTCACCGCGAGCTCTCCCTGCACGGCGCCCAGGTACGCGGTCATGGACGCTTCGACCGCATTCGCGTCGCCGGCGACGCCCTTTTCGGCGAGGCTCGGTTCGACGAGGACACCTCGTTCCGCGGGGCGGAGTTTCATGGGTTCGCCGCGTTCGAAGGTACGGCGTTCGCCGGGGATGTCGCCTTCCGTGGTGCCCGTTTCCGCCGGGCCGTCTCCTTTCGCGCCTCGGTCGTCGGGAGAAGCGCCGGGTTCGACGGCCTGCGCTTCCACGGCCCGGCCTACCTCGGTCCAATGCTGGTCGGGCGGCGGCTGTCGCTGTCAGACGTCCGCGCCTGCGGGCCGCTTCATCTCGACACCGGCGGTTGCCGGGTGACCCTGCGCGCCGCGGTCGTCACCGGGCCGTTCACCGCGCGCCTGTCAGCCGCGGAGATCGACCTGCGGGACGCGACGCTCACAGGGTCGTCGGACATCACCCGGAGGTCGGGACGGATGCGCGTGACGTCACTCGACAACCTCCACGCCGACGCGCTCACGCTCAGCGGTGCCGATCTCCGCACATGCGGCCTCGGCGGGCTCCGCCGACCCGAGGGGCTGCGCCTGTCGGACTGCCTGTTCGCCACGACCCCGGCCGGTGTGAGCTGGCGCCTCGGCTGGCCGCCCGTCCGGTGGTGGACCCGCCGCGTCGTCCTCGCCGACGAACACCTTTGGCGGGGCTGGCCTCCGAGCGACCTGGAGGTGCGCGATGTCGCCGTGGAGCGCGTGAGAGCGAAGCGGTCAGGTTCGATGCGGGCAGTCGCATGGCGCGCCTCCGCGACGAGCGAGGCGGATGAACGTCCTGGCGGCCGGCGGAGCGCGCAGTCGCTCGGCGCCGACTGGCTCGGAGCCCTGTACGAGCGGCTGCGGCCGGGCGTGAGTGACGCGAAGACCTCTGCCGACTTCGCGTTCGGCGCGATGGAGATGCGGCGGCTGAGCAGCCGGCGTGTCCGGGCCAGGGTGCTGCTGTCGCTGTACTGGCTGGCCTCCGGATACGGCCTGCGCGTCGGACGGGCACTCGGCTGGCTCACGCTGGTGGCGGCGCTGACGGCGGGCACGGTGTACTGGGCGGCGGGCACGCGTCCGACGAGGCATCGGATCGGCCAGCACCCCCACATCGCTGTCGTGCGTTCCAAGGCAGTCGTCTCCCCGGATCCAAGAGCACTGCACAAATGAGGTGGCCGTCCCCGTGACGATCTCCGCCCTGCGCGCGGGCCTTCTGCCGCGACTCATCACGCCTATGGGCGACGTTTAGCGCGATCCGGTATCAGCCTCTTGCTGACTTCTCGCTGACTCGCGCAACCTCACTCGACTGGCTGCCGCAGTCGCCGGCGTACGCGTTGAACACGGGTCGTGCTGAACGCCTTCCCCATGCACCGGATTACTCAGTCGCTTACGGCCCCGGGCCGACGCTACGCTGCCGGGAATCCGCCTCAGTGCATCTCTGGTTCTGACACATCACGGGACTTGGGCGAAGGAGATTTCATGGCCATGCCCAAGAAGGGCTCTCGGCTCATCACCGTGGCCGGCACGATGTTTCGGTGGCGCATCCGTCACAGGCCCACGTACTCCGAAGGCAACGGCTGGACTCCCATGTCGTTCTCGGTGGAACTCGCCGCACAACCCGGCAGCGTCCTCAAGATCACCCTTCCCTGCGCCCGGCCCGACAACTGGCTAGGAGAGCGGGCCATCGCTGTACGACCCATCCTTGTGGCAGCGGCGATCCGGCGTGCACTCGACGAGGGGTGGACACCGGACCTCAGGGGCAGGGCCTTCTCCCTCGACATCACCGAAGACGAACTCCCCGACCTTCTCGGCGAGCCGCCCAACTACGTCATCCCATTCCTGTGGGGCGTGATTCCTCTCGGCGGCGGAATGAAGGACCTCCCCCGCGCACGTCAGATCTGGCCTCCGCAGTAATCAATGGAGCGCGGACACCGAAGGCGCGACCAGGCTGGATACGGATAGCCCGAGGTCTTCCTGGAAACTCCCCCGAATAGATGGAGCAAGCTACTGGTCGCATCGTCTCGGGGTGCTCGTTGTGTGCAGGTACCAGCAGGAGTAGATCACTCGACCATTCGGAAGCACATGAAAGGGTGCGCCCTGGATGGGAATGAATCCGGCCGCCTCCAGTGCACGACGGCAGGCCACGTTGGTGATCTCCGTGCCCGCTACGACCACGGCGATGCCAAGGTGTTCGTGAGCCAGCGTCAGTGCCGCGCCGAACAGTTCACTCCCCAAGCGGCGACGACGAAACGCGGGAGCGAGCCAGCCGCCGATCTCGTAACCATGGGGCGTTCCCCTTACGCCGGCCACGCCAGCATGGTTGCCGGTCCGGGAGTCGACGCCATGCAGTTTCCAGGCGTCGTTGAACTGCGCGACACCTCCTTTCCGCCGCGGTGGCGTGGCCAAGAGGTGTGTACGCCATGGCTCAGTGGCAATCTCTGTCGGGTACCAGCCGAGCCAGTGCTGCGCCTCGGCATCGCCCGCCGAGGCTGACTCCATTCCCAGTTCACCTTCAGTCGGACTCTGGAACCGCAGCTTTTCAGTCAGGACCACGTGACTGCTCTGGTGGCAGGCGTCTGATGACTCCCGCCGATGCGTCTGTTCCCACATGTCCTGCCGCACTCCTCGCGATTTCGAACGCGGGTGATCATGGCCGACTCGCGTGCTTGGACGGTGTAGACCTGATGACCGTCCAGAGAACGGTCAGGGAAGTGGCAGGGCGTGGCACACCCACGATCTCCGCTCGACCTCGAGAAACGGTGCCTGACCGCGGCGAAGCCGCTGGTCAGGCACCGTTGATCATTTCTGGGATGCGAAGCCGTACGTCACCAGGTCGAGGCGAGCTTGCGGCGGAGCCGGACGGGGAGCAGCGGCAGCGCCTTGGAATGCCGCTCGTCGCCGATCACCTGGAACAGGGCCCTCCGGTCCGTCGTCTCCCCCTTGCCGCTCGGCTCCCTGCCGAAGACCGCGACAAGCGTCGTGCGGATGCCCGTGCGCTTGGTCCAGTCGACGAAGGCCCGGCACTCGGCCGGGTCCTCGCCGAAGAACTCGTCGAACAACAGCAGGCTGCCCCCGCCCAGCAGCGGCGTCAGCCAGTCGAGCGCGCACGTGGTCGCCGACTCCAGGTCCGCGTCGAGGTGAGCGAAGCTGACCCGGCCGACTTCGGCGGCGAGCTCGGGCGTGAGGGAGTCCTCGAAGAAACCCTTGACGATCCGGACACCGCGGAGCCGGGGAACCGGGGTGGCGAATGTACCGGCCGACAGGTGCTCATAAGACTCCGGCAGTCCCTCGAATGAGTCACAGGCGTAAATCCGCTTCTTCCACTGAGACGGATCCCATAACCGCGACCGGTAGAGCTCATCCCTGATGACCCTGGTCGAGTAGCCCTTCCAAGTGCCGAACTCGATGATGTGGCCGGGGATCGGCCGTGCCAGCGCGACCGCGAGCTCGAGGACCTGCGCCCTCGACGGGTAGGTGACCTTCGACCTCTGCTCCGTCCAGTCGCCTTCGCGCCCGGCGAGCCATTCCTCCTGGGTCACCTGATGATGCGTCATTCCCGCTCCGCTTCACGCTGAGCGGGAGGGCAGGACCGGGTGATTGGCCCGGATGACGTCCAGCGGGTCGTAGGTCTCCTTGACCTCCTGCAGCCTGCGGTGCACGTGCGCGGGTTCGAAGGCGAGCCCGTCGGCGCGCCGTTCGGTGAAGTTGCGGTACGAGGTGGACGCCCGCCAAGGCGTCATGGCCGCGGAAAGGGCGTCGAGAGCGGCGTGGACGGCGGCGGCGGAGCCGGCGTCGACCGTGATGCCGCCCGAGAACAGGCCGAAGGCGGCGTTCAACGAGGACACCGCACCACCCTGACGCGCCTCCGGGGCGAGGGCGCCGCCGAGGTGCCGCGCCTCGACCGTCAGCAGAGGGACGTCGTTGCCGGGGCCGGCCACCGCCAGCAGCGCGGCCAAGGCGTCGTCGGGCAGTCCGGTGACCTGGAACCCGTCCCCGGTCGCCGGGGTCGGGCCGGGCGGGTCGAGATGGAGCATGTGCAGGTCGGTGACCGGGGTCGGCGCGAAGGTGTCGATCTCCGGAGCGAGCTCGCGCAGCGGTGCGAGCAGCTCGTCGGTGGCGTGCCGGTCGAGCTGCGCCACGGCTTCGACGGCCACGAGGTCGCGGCCGCGGAACGGCTGCGGGATCTCCTCCAGCGGGGGGAAGCGGAGGAGCCGGCCAAGCGAGGTGACCGTGTCGGGTACGGTCGCCGTCCAGTCGCGCCAGCGCGTCAGCACGGCCCAGGCCTGTTCCAGGGGCCAGTACATCGCCCCGGCGTGCACCTCGGTGATGGGGAACAAGTCGAACTCGAGCTCGGTGATCACGCAGAAACCGCCCCCGCCGCCGCGGATCGCCCAGAACAGCTCGGGCTCGTGTTCGGCGTCCACGTGCAGGATCCGGCCGTCGGCGGTCACAACTGTGGCGGCGGTGACGTGGTTGGCGGCCAGCCCGTGCGAGCGGGCGAACCACGACAGGCCGCCGCCGAGGGTGTAGCCCACCACGCCGACGTCGGCCGCGGTGCCGCTGAGGCCGGCCAACCCGTGCTTGGCGGCCGCCGTGTTGACATCCGCCCACACCACGCCGGCGCCCACGCGCGCCCGCCGCCGGCCGGCGTCGATGTGCACCGTCGACATCTCGGACGTGCGCAGCAGGATCGTGTCGTTCAGCGGGCCGAGCGGGGCGGCGTTGTGCCCGGTGCCCTGTGGGGCGACGCGCAGGCCGTACGCCTGGGCTGCCTCCAGCGTGGCGGCCACGTCGGCGCTGGACCTGGCCCGCACCACCGCGGCCGGGCGTTGGTCCACGGCCAGCTGCCAGGCGGACCGCGCCGCGTCCCAGCCCGGATCGCCGGGCAGGATCAGCGCGCCGTCCAAGAGCGAGGTCAGGTACACCAAGTCGTCGGGAGAGGTGACAGGCACCGTGAGAGTCCTTCCAGATCGGGTCAATCGTCCCGATCGACGGTGCCGGAGGACATGATCCGATCCCATCCCACGCGTAGGGGTTTGTCCGCTTCGCCATCCCCCGCAAATGAGGGATGCACCGCACGGGAACCACCTGGCAGCATGGAGGCGTGGACAGGATCGGGGGGACGTCCGCGCCTGGGTACATGGCCGCGGGCACGGGGGTCGAGGTTTTCGAGGCGGCCGCGCGCAGACTGCGCCGACTGGTGCCCTACGACGCGGCGGCGTGGTTCGGCACCGATCCGGCGACCGTGTTGCCGACCACGCCGATCCGGGCGGAGAACATCGAGCCGGTGCACTGCGAGTCCTACTGGCATCGTGAATACCGCACCGAGGACGTGCTCACGTTCCGCGACGTGGCGCGCTCCGCGCACGCCGCGGGCACGCTCCGCCAGGCCACCGGCGGAAGTCTCGGCCGTAGTGTCCGCTACCAGGAATTCATGCGTCCGCAGGGCTACGCCGACAACATGCGTGCGGCCTTCCGCATCGGCGGCGGCGCCTGGGGCGTGGTGGACCTGTTCCGCTTCGCCGACCGCCCGCCCTTCGACGAGCGCGACCTACGGCACATCGCCCGCTTGGCCCCCGAGGTCGCGATGAGCCTGGCCGGCCTCGCCGTCACCAACGACCGCGAAAAGTCGGGCGAGGCCGCCGAGCCGCCGGGAACCGCCTTGTTCGACGACGACGACCGGGTCACCTTCGCCGACGCGCACGCGGAGCGCTGGTTCGGCGAGCTGTGCGGCTCCCCTTGGACCGCGCCCTCGAACTCGCTGTGGACGGCGGCCATCTACTCGGTGGTGGCCCGCGCACGGGCCGTCGCCGCCGAACGGGAGTCCGGTCCCGCCGTCGTACGGCTCCGCGGCGACAGCGGACGCTGGTTCAGCATCCACGCCTCGGTGTTGTACGACCGGCGGCGGCAGCCGGGCCCGGTCACGGTGGTGATCGAGCCGGCGACCTCGGGGCAGATCGTCCCCATCATCGTGGAGGCGTACTCGCTGACGCCACGCGAGCGTGAGGTGACCGAGCGGGTGGCTCGCGGGCACAGCACGACGGAGATCGCCAAACGGCTCCATCTGTCTCCCCACACAGTGCGCGACCATCTCAAGTCGATCTTCGCCAAGGTGGACGTCAGCAGTCGCGGCGAACTGGTGGCCAAGCTGTTCGGCGAGCACTACAACCCCCTCATGCACAGCCCTGACGCCGAACTGGTGCACATCTACGGCTCCTGAATCCCGCGGAAACGCCTCGTCCCCTGATCAGGGTGCGGGTCACGTGCGTACTTCACCGATGGGGAGGGATGGCGATGATGCCGGGGCTCCGCTTCGCGGTCCTCGGCCCGGTCCGGGCCTGGCGCGGTGAGGACGAGTTGCCGCTGGGCTCGCCGCAGCAGCGTGCGGTGCTGGTGACACTGTTGCTGTGTGAAGGCGGCGCGGCAACGGCCGACCAGCTCATCGACGCGGTGTGGGGCGCGGAGCCGCCGCCGTCGGCGCGGGCGACGGTCCGCACGTACGTGTCACGGCTGCGGCAGGTGCTCGGCTCCGGCGGCGAGCCGCTGCTCGGCTCCGCGGCGGGCCTCTACCGGCTACGGGTCGAACCGGGCGCGCTCGACATCGCTTCCTTCGCAGACCTCGTCGCGCAGGCCGGTGCGGCGAGGCAGCAGGGCGACGCGGCCACCGCCGCCGAGCGGCTCCACGCAGCCGCCGGCCTGTGGCACGGTGAGCCGCTCAACGGCGTACCGGGGCCCTACGCCGACGCACAACGCGCCCATCTGGAACGTGTACGGCACCTCGCCGCCGTGGAGCGGCTCACACTCGACATCGAGATCGGGCGGCATACGGCGGCCATGGCGGAGCTGACCGCGCTCGTCGAGGAGCAGCCGTTCGACGAGGGGTTGCGGCGGCTGCTCATGGTCGCGCTTTACCAGGCCGGCCGGCCTGCGGCGGCGGTCGCGCAGTATCACGAGATCCGCACGCTGCTCGCCGACGAGCTGGGCCTCGACCCTGGCGGGGCGTTGCAGGAGCTGTACCAGCAGGTGCTCGTCGCCGACCCTGCACTGACGCCGCCCGCCCTGACGCCGTCGGCGCCGGCGGCGACACCACCGGTCACGACCGCATCCACGACCGCATCCACGACCGTGGCCGCACCGCGGGTGGCGCCGGCCCAGATGCCTGCGGACATCACCGACTTCACCGGCCGGGCGGCCCTTCTCATGGAGCTGACGGATGCGCTCGGCTCCGGGCGTGACGCCGGATCGGCTCGGGCCATCGGCCTGACCGGGCTTCCAGGCGTCGGTACCAGCGCACTCGCCATCCACGTGGCGCACCGGTTGCGCGACCGCTTCCCCGACGGGCAGCTGTACGTGGACCTGCGCGGCGACCACGGCACACCGGTCGACCCGGTCGCCGTCCTGGGCAGGTTTCTGCGGGCGTTCGCGGTCGAGCCCGCAGCCATCCCCGATGATCTGCACGAGCGGACCGCGCTGTGGCGCAGCATCACGGACGGCCGGCACGTCCTCGTCGTGCTCGATCATGCGCACGGCGCCGCCCAGGTGCGGCACCTCCTCCCGGCCGGGTCTCGATGCGCGACCGTGGTCACCGCCGACCGGCGGCTGCCCGGACTCGCCGGCGTCGTATGGCGCACCGTGCCGGTCTTCGACGCCGACGAGTCGCTCGAACTGCTGCGCTGCGTCGCCGGTGCTCAGCGCATCGCCGCCGAGCCGGACGCCGCCCGCCGGTTAGCCACGTCGTGCTCACACGTGCCGCTCGCGGTGCGGGTCGCGGCGGAGCGGCTGTCGGCGCGCCCGACGTGGAGCGTCGCCGAGATCGAAGACCGGCTGCGAGTGGAGATCCGCCAACCGGTGGCGCTGCACGCCGACTGCGACCTGGTCGAGGCCCCTCTCGAACGCCGCTACAACGATCTCGACCCGCAGACGGCGCTGGCGTTCTGTCTCGCCTCCCTGGCCGACGGCGCCGACGTCACGGCAGCTGAGGTGGCCGGGCTCGCCGTGCTCCCGCTGCCGGAAGCCGAGCGCCTCATGGAAGAGCTCGTGGACGTCCATCTCGTGGAGTCGGTGGCCTACCGGCGCTACAGGTATCACTCCCTGATCCGCTGGTTCGCCCGCCGCAAAGCGGTGCTCCAGCTAGGCCACACGATCACCGAGGCGGGCCTGGACACGCTCCAGCCGGCGGAGCATGAGGCCGTCGCGGCGGGGACCGTCGCCGGCCTCGTGCGTGGACACGTCGTCTGAGCTCACGCGGCCCCCGCACTCCGAGGGCGCGCTGACGTCAACGGTTTTCGTTACGCCGCCGGAAGGACTCGGGGTAGGCGCCGGCGCGGAAGGCGAGCACCGGGTCGTCGGAGAGCTCGATGCCGGCAGTGACCCCGGTCGGGTTGAACCCCTGCTCGGCCCACTGCTCCTGGTCGTGCACCGGCCCGGTCAGCTCCAGGCGCCCGGCGGTGATCTCCTTGCGCCCATCCGGCCAGGCGACGGTGGGATCGTGCGTCGGATCGTCCTCCTCGCCCAACTGGACCTGGAGCGTGAACGCCACCGGGCCGCCCTTCACGCGCTCGTGGATCTCCGCAGTCAGGTAGTGGTCCGCCTGGGTGGCCGCCTCTTCGGCAGTGAGATCCACCCGCCCGGCCTCGGGCTCCCAGCGGTACCGCACCGGCTGCCGGTTGCCGGCCGCGTCGACCCAGATGAACGCGTGGATCGCCCAGTAGGCGGCGGTGCCGTAGCTGACCGGCACCGGGGGCTGCTGCATGATCGGCCCGGCGAGGTGCGGGTGAGCGGCGACGAAAGCCTGCACCCGGGCCGGGTCGGGGTGCCCGGTGGCCGCGTCCGGCCGCAGCGCCTTCGTCAGCGTGAAGAACTCCTCCGGAGTCGAGGCGACGAACACCGGCACGCTCAACGCGATGAGGTCGGTGTGGCCGTCGTCCGGCAGCGCGAACCGGGTCGCCATTCCACGAGCCACCGGCACGCCGTCACGCGCCTGCGGATCGCCCTCCGAGTTCGAGAACCGCACCGTGACGGGCACCGTTCGGCGTTGCAGGTGGGCAGCCGTCGTCAGTCCCTCCGCGTCTCCGGTCGGCGTGAACGTGCCCGTGAAGCACACCCCCCGTGCACCGGAACGGCGGTGGCCGGGATAGGTCCCACCGCTCATGCGTTCCATGCTGTCGACCACCTGCACGGCGGTCGGCGGCACAGCGGTGTCACTCGACATGTCATTTCTCCAAGCGTGATGTCTGGTCTGTTGGCCGGCGGAGTCGAACGGTAGCCACGCCGGGTCGACGTCCCGTAGACGTTCCGTGGACACGGACGCCAGCCCATCGGCACCGGCGACTCCCGCACCTCGACGTCTGTTGTGGCCGCCACGCGGAATCGGCTCCGACGGCCACAACGGAATCGAGCGTCGACGGGATGTCTACGCCTCGTCGACCCTCGTGGGACAGCGTTGGCCCGGCGACCAGCCCCGAACCAGTGACCCGGCGGCTCGCCCTGCGGCTGCCTTCGACTCTCCGACCCGAATGGATGCGAGAACCATGAACGACCTCACCGCGGCGGCATCTCCGGCCGGAAGCCGGCAGGCACGAGAAGGCGTTCGCGCGACCGCGTTGCCGACGGGGGTGGGTATCACCGCCCTCATCACGGCGTACGCCCGCGCGCAGGAGTCGCGCCGCCGCGACGCGCTGTTCGTCGATCCGTTGGCGGAGTCGTTCGTCGTCTCCGCCGTGGGTACGGCCGCAGGGACCGGCAATGCTCTCCCCCGGCTCGGCCCTGCCCGCGACGACGGGTCGTCGGCGCTGTGGACGAGCCTCTGCGCCTATCTTGCGGGCCGGACTCCGTTCTATGACCGATACCTTGAGCGGGCCCTCGGGAACGGCCGGCGACAGGTCGTCATGCTCGGCGCGGGCCTGGACACCCGTGCGTTCCGCCTGCCACTGGCGACGGGCACCACCGTGTACGAGGTCGATACTCCGGCGGTACTGGATTTCAAGGCCGGTGTCCTGGCCGGGCATGAGCCGGCGAGCGCGGCCGAAAGGGTGCTCGTCGCGATCGACCTGCGGGAGGACTGGGTCGGGGCGCTCCGGCAGGCAGGCTTCGACTCCGGCCGTCCCACCGTCTGGCTGGTGGAAGGTCTGCTGATGTACCTGACCGCACCGCAGGCCGACGCCCTGATGGCGGCGATCACCTCGATATCGGCACCGGGCAGCGTCTTCGCCGCTGAGTATCTGAACCGGCGGTCCCGAATGGACGACGTGCCGATCTCCGACTCGGGCGACCGCGCGGTCGCCGAACTGTTGACCAGTTCCGACCGGGGCGGTCCGGGGGTCGAGCCTGAGGCGTGGCTGTCGCGACACGGCTGGGTCGCGCGCCGGAGTGACCTCGTCGAAGAGTTGGCTGCCCTGGGACGCCCTGTGCCTGCCCTGTTCGACCCGGAGAGGTCCGACCCCCTGAGGTCGTGGCTGATCACCGCGGCTCTTCCCGTGCCGGTAAGGGATGTCGACGAGGATGCGCCGATGCAGACCCGCCGACCCGTGGACTCTGAGGTCGACTCATCCGCCACCCCGGAATAGACCAGCCCCCGCACCGCGGCGGCACGTGCCGGCCGGCTCCCCGCAGCCGAGACGCGGGGCGCTGCCCTCCCGCCACGATAAGAGCCCGGCGCCGCGGTGCGTGGATGGCGCCGGGCTCACCCCGAAGACCAAGTACTCGATATGCCTCTACTTCATGGCCACCTTGGCCGACTGCTGCTGGGGGTGGCGTGGTATGGGCGGCCGAAGCGTCCGGTACGGCGCCGAGGCGTGCGGCGCCGTACCGGACGGGGGTCAGACGGGTTCGCCGTCGTTGGCCGTGATCAGGTGGTTGGCGTCACGAAGGAACGTCGTCTTCACCAGTGGGTTCAGCACGATCTTGGGATCGTTGACCGTGTCGACGAAGCGTTCGAGCTTCTTCACGATCTTCTTCTTGTCGCGTTCGCGCCCCTTGTCCTCCGACACCATGACCTTCGAGATCCTGTCGTCGAGCTTGGCCGCCCCCGAGGCGCTCAATTCACCAGCGGTCCTGAACCGCTCGATCAGAACGGAGATCGCGTCGGTCGAGGTCACGGTCGAGAATGTCACCGACTGGTCGACCCGCCCACCGGACCGGTTCTCGACGGTGACCGTCAGCGTGTGCTCCCCGAGCGGCAGCCGGTACAACTCGGCGACCGAGCCGGAGGTGAACGGCTCGCCGTCCAGGGTTCCGGTCACGGACGTGACGCCCGAACCCGCGACCTCCCAGCCGATCGTCAGGTTCTCGCTGTCGTCGTAGGACTCCCCCTGCGTGACGCCGGAGACGGCGATGGTCGTCGCGGTGTCGGGCAGGGAGCCGTACACCTTCATCTCGTAGATCGAGTAGCCCCACTGGCCCGACAACTGCGTGCCCTGCATCCTGACGAAGCGGGCGTCGGCGTTCAGGTCGATCAGGTCGGTTCCGCCGTTGCCGTTCGTCTCGGTGAAACGGTCCGTCCACGTACGGCCGTCGGGCGAGGTCTGGAGCTTGTAGCCCTTGGCGTACGAATCCTCCCAGTCGATGGCCACGCGGTTGACCGTGTACGTGTCCCCGAGGTCGACCTGCAGCCAGTTGTCCGGCGCCTGGCTCGCGCTCCAGCGCGTCGTGCGGTCACCGTCGAAGGCGGCCGCCGCCCCTTGGGAGGCGTTGGACGCCGACGACGCGGTGGCCGTCTTGCCGAGGGCGATGTTGGGCGCCTCGGCGCCGTACACCTCCATCTCGTAGAGCGAGTAGCCCCACTGGCCGGATCTCTCCACGCCCTGCATCCGAACGAACCTGCCCAGCGCGCTGACCGGGATCCTCTCCGTTCCTCCGGTGGAGTCGTTCTTCGCGAACACGTCCTTCCAGCTCTGGCCGTCCATCGACACCTGGAGCCTGTACCTCTTGGCGTAGGACGCCTCCCAGGCCAGGTCCACCTCCGACAGGGAGTAGATGCCGCCCAGGTCGACCTGGATCCAACTGGCGGGGTCCTGGCTCGCGGCCCAGCGGGAGGCCGGATCGCCGTCGAACGCCTTGGCCGGACCCTGGTCGGTGTTCGACTGCGACGACGCCGTGGCCGGCTTGTTCAGGGCCAGGTTCACCCGCGACGTGTCTCGCAGGGTCAGCTCCAGCGTCACCGGCTGGCCGGCCTTCAGGGGGACGACCCGGGCGATGCCGCCCAGCGGGGAGTTCTGCACCGGCGCGCCGGTGACCTGCTCGATGCCGGACCGCTGGATCAGGGTGAGGTTCTGGTCGATGTCGGAGGTGAGCGTCACCTTCACCTTGTGGGTGTCCATGTCCCAGTCGAGGTCGTCGATGGTGAACCGGCTCTTGCCCTTCATGCCGGAGATCGAGCCGTGCTTCAGGCCCTTGGGCAGCGCGGGCAGCAGTTCCAGCGTGCCGGTGTCGGTCGTGGCCAGCATCTCCATCATGATCGTCGGGACGGAGTTCACGACGTCGGTCGCGAACACGCCCTTGTTGTTGTAGTGCGACGTCGCGAGGCTGCTGTAGTAGTAGTCGTCCTTCGCGAAGCGCATCAGCTTGGCGTTGACGCTGTCGGCGTCGTTGAGGTCGGCGGCGATCAGCGCCCCGTGCAGGAGACCGTGGCCGGCGTTCTCGTAGTTGCCGGCGTCCTTCTTCTTGAGGAAGACCTTCGCGGCGTCGTACAGCGCCTTGTTCTTCTCCGGCGTCACCTCACGGTAGGGCCAGACGGGCATCAGGCCGCTGGAGTGGCGGTGCTGGTAGGCGTTCTTGTTCGCCAGGTCGGGCCAGGCCCACTCGGCCAGGGCGCCGTCGTCGTTGACGATGTACGGCGGCAGGTTGTCGAGTTTCTCCTGCCAGACGGCGATCTTGTCGGCGTCCTTCCCCAGCGTCTTGCTGGTCTGGATCAAGGTGGACAGGGCGAAGCGGGCGCCGGAGATGTCGTACACCGAGTTCACCGCGAGCGGCACGCCGCCCGCCGGGCGGTTCTCCGGGGAGATGGACCCAGCGAAGATGTACTTGCCGTTCGCGTCCTTCTGGACGAGGAAGTCCTCGTAGAAGTCGCCCATGTCACGGATCAGCGGGTAGTACTGCTCCTCCAGGAACTTCCGGTCGCCGGTGATCTGGTAGTACTCCCAGAACGGGTAGAGCAGCCACGACTCGCCGCCCGTGACGTACTGGTACGGATAGTCGAAGTTGATGTTGGAGATCAGGCCCTCGCCGTTGGGCGTGTTGCCGCCCGTCAGCATGCCGCGGGTGCCCAGCAGCTTCTGGGCGTTGACGCGGAAGTCCTTCTGCCAGCTCTTGTTGATCCACCAGTAGCCCGCCATCACCTCCGGCAGGTTGCCGATGTTGCCGCCGGAGATCTGCAGGTTGAGGTTGGCGTCGAGGTGGTAGTAGCCGTCCCAGCCGACGTTGCTGTCGCCGGTCCAGTTGCCGAGCAGGTCGGGCGGGGCGGTCGGACTGCTCGACCCGATCAGGTGGTAGCGGCCCGAGTTGAACATCCGCTCGAACAGCGCCAGGTTGGGCGTCGTCGCGGTCTTCTGCTCGGCGAGCAGTTCCTCGTTGGACTTCGAGCGGTCCGACTCGGACGCACCGAAGTCGACCTTGACGCGGTCGAACATCTGGCTGTGCTTGGCCACGTGGCGGTCGCGCAGCGTCGTGTAGTCACTCGGCAGCGCAGTGAGCTTGGCCTGCAGCGGCTTCTTGTTCCATTCCTGCTCGGCGGGCACGCCGCCCTCGTACGTGCCGTCGTAGCGCTGGGTCAGCGACAGCAGCATGATGTACGACGCGTTCGTCACCTGCACGTCGGTGCCGGCCATCGTCTTCGTGCCGTCGGTCACGATCCGGGTGACACCCTCGTAACCGGCGTCGTAGCTGCCGCTGGGGTACTTCACCCGCAGGTTGAGGAAGTCGGTGGTCGAGGCGTTGACCGCCGTGAGGCCCTTGTTGAGCAGGTTCATCCCGGGGTCGATCGACAGGCCGAGCTTGACGTCGAGCTTCTGCCCGGCGGGGGCCGGGAGGTACTGCACGGCCACGCCGTCGGTCTGCGACACGAACGCGTCGCGCCGCCAGTCGCCCTTGTCGTCGGTCCAGTTCACCGAGACGACGCCTGCCGAGTAGTCGGTCGAGCGGACGTAGTTGGTGACCTCGCCGGTGGCGGGCATCTGGAGGGTCATCTTGAAGCCGGGGTGCTTGCTGCCCTCGCCGCCGCCCTGGTAGCCCTGCACGTCGGCCGCGAGCTGGTTGGCCTCCTGGTACTTTCCGGCGATCAGCAGATCGCGGATCCTCTTGATGTCGTCCTGGCTGACCGTGTTGAAGGTCCGGTGCGGCCGGGCCTCCGTACGCGCCATGAAGAAGTCGCGGTCGTCGAACACGACCGTCTCGTCGCGGGGGTTGCCGAAGACGATGATGCCCTGCTTGCCGTCGCCGGCGAGAAGGCCCTCCTCCCAGTCGGCGTACGTGCGCGGGTAGGTGGTGGACAGCGCGCGCGTCGCGGAGTTGCCGGAGGTCGTGAAGGTCTTCGTGAGGCCCTGGCTCTCGCCGCCCGCGTCGAGTGCGGTGATCTTCACGGTGTACGTCCGGCCCGCGGCCAGGCCCGTCAGGGCGAAGTCACGGGCGTCGGCGCCCAGGGTGCCCTTCAGCGTCTGGCCGAGATACACCTTGTAGCCGGTCACGCCCTGGTTGTCGGTCGCGGCCGGCCAGGCGACGTTCGCCGAGGTGCCGGTCACCGCGCTCAGCTGGAGCTGGGCGGTCGTCGGCCACTGCGGGACGGTGTCGGCGGGCTCGGCCGTGCCGTACACCTCGAACTCCCAGAGCGACAGGCCCCACTGGGTGGCGGCCTTGACGCCCTGCACCCGCACGTAACGGCCCGAGACCGGAGGATTCAGGGTGATCTCGTCGACGTGGTCGCCCGTGGGGGCGGCATCGTCGTGCGTGTGCACGTCGGTCCACTGCGTGCCGTCGGCCGAGGTCTGGATCTTGTACTGGGACGCGTACGCCGCCTCCCACTTCAGCACGACCTTGTCGATGACGTGCGTCTTGCCGGTGTCGACCTGGATCCACTGGGTGTCGCCGCCGTCGGAGCCCCAGCGGGTGGCGGTGTTGCCGTCAAACGCGCGGAACGCCGACCTGTCGTTCTGCGGCTGGCTGTTGACCGGGCCGCTGCCGTCGTTCGACTGCGACGACGCGGTGTAGGCCGATGGCGCCAGGTTCAGCGCGATGTTGACCGGGACGTCCGGCTGCACCGGAGTGCCGTAGATCTCGAACTCGTAGAGCGAGTAGCCGTACTGCGTCTGCGGCTGCACGCCCTGCATGCGGACGTAGCGGGTGTCCCTGCGGATCGTGATCGTCTCCACACCGCCCGCGCCGGTCGTGGTCGAGTAGACGTCCTCCCAGTGCTGGGCGTCGCCGGAGATCTGTATCTTGTACGACTTCCCGTAGGCCGCCTCCCACTGCAGGACAGCCTTGGAGACGTCGTACTCGCGACCGAGGTCGACGTAGATCCACGCGTTGGGGTCGTTGCTGTGGTCGCTCGACCAGCGCGAGGAGCCGTTGCCGTCGATGGCGTTCGTCGCGACGAGGTTGCCGTCCTCGTACGAGGCGACGACCTTCGCGTCCGGGTTGAGCGACAGGTTGACCGGGACGTCCGCGGGCGGCGCGGGCGGCGTCGGCACCGTCTGGCCCGCCGGGGGCCACAGGGTGAAGGAGTTGGCGCCGGTCTTCGCCTCGGCGAACGGGCCGGGCATTCCGCTGAAGGGCTTGCCGAAGAAGTCGGTCGTGACGTCGGCGGCGATCGACTCGCCGGCCCGCGGGATGACCCCGACCCGTGCCTTCGTCACCGGCGTGAGGCCGCCGATGCCGGAGGCGTCGAGGTCGAAGTCGAGTTTCACCTCGGTGGCCGATGCGTTGACCTTGACGTTCGATAGGACGCCGGTGGCGTTGCCCTCCTTGACGTGTGTCTTGTCCGTGGCGTCCGCCGGGAGGGTCGAGCCGTTGACGAGGTTGTTGTACCAGAAGAACTTCTGCGGGCTGGTGAGCGCGGTGCTCTCGTTCATCGTGCCCGGCTGGAAGTAGTACGCGTCCCGGCCGCCGCCGTCGACCGCGATGCGGCCGTTGTCGACGAACAGGTTGTCGGCGTAGACGACGCCGGTCGCGTCGAGCATGCGGATGTCGGAGTTGCCGATGAACACGTTGTTGTCGACGAGGATCGGCCCGTGGACGGCCTCCGCGTAGTAACCCCACGGGGCGTTCATCACGATGTTGCCGGTCACGCGGAGGTTCTGGTTGCCCCAGTCGGTCCAGATCCCCGCGGAGTTGCCGCCCTTGGAGTTCTTGAGGAAGTTGCCCTTGATGAGGCCCTCGTTCATGTAGTGGACCTTGATCGGGGCCGTCTCCGCGCCGCTGAACTCGCCGCGGTAGTTCGTGTCCTCGATGCGGTTGTACAGAATGTCGGAGTTCCAGGAGAACACGCCGGCGATGCCGGACTGGCCGGCCTTGGCGATGTAGTTGTTGCGGACGATGTGCGAGCCGTACTTGGCGGTGTCGTGGAAGTCCGTCCGGGTCTGGCCGGGGCGGTTCCCGGCCCACTCGTCGCACCCGAGACCGATGTCGATGGCGATGGTGCGGGCGTTGACGACGGTGTTCTGCTCGATGATCCACTTCAGGCCGCCGTTGACGCTGATCGCGCCCGCCTGCCGCCGCGAGGGGCTGCTCGGGAAGTCCGAGTACGTGCCCGCGGCGTCCTTGACCGTGAAGCCGTGGACGGTGATGTAGCCGAGGCCCCACGCCTCCGGCGCGAACACCTGGCGGCGTACGTTGATCTCGGCCAGCTTGGCGTTCGGGTCGTTGCCGTCGAAGTTGGCGTAGATGGTCGTGTCGACGCCGCCGACCTCGGCGAACCAGGTGTCCGCGGCCGACTGGACGGCGCTCAGCGACGGCTTCTCGTAGTAGGCCTGCTCGTTGAGGTAGACGTCACCGGCGGTGTAGCCGGGGAAGGTGCCGCCCTCGCCCCCCTGCGGCTGGCCCGTGCTGTACGGGTTGAAGTCGCCGAAGTAGGAGTCGGGGAGGGTGACCTTCCAGACGTCGCCGCTGTACCGCGTCCAGGTGTCGATCTCCTCCGAGCCCTTGATGACGACCTCGCCGTCGCCGGCGCTGGTGTAGGTGATGCGGGCGTCCTCGCCGGTTCCGCCGCGGGCGGGCCTGACCCACTCGCGGTAGAGCCCGGCGTGGACGACGACCGTGTCGCCCGGCTGCGCCTCCTGGGCGGCCTTGTCGATGGTCAGGTACGGCGCGGCCGACGTGCCCGCGTTCGCGTCGTTCCCGGTCTTGGCCACGTGGATCTGGCGTGCGGCCGCCGCCTGCGACGGCACCGCCAGGGTCACGACGACCATGGCGGCGCCGGCTAACGCGCTGAGTGTCCTTCGGAGTTTCATGGGGGGTTCCTTTGGTCAGAGCGAATTCCCACTGGGGCCGGTGACCTCGCCGAAGGACCGGACCGTTGCGCTGAGGAGGGTGGTGGGGAGCTCGGCCGGGCCGATCGCACGGCCGTCCCGTCGGGTGATGCGGAAGGTACGGCTCTCGCCCGGCAGGAGCGTGACGAGGGCGTCGTCCACAACGAGCGCGGACGGTTCGAGGCCGAGTGGCGCGGCCAGCCGGTCGGCGGCCACACACACCTCGCGCAGGGTGGTCACGGCGGTGACCGTGACGCGCAGGACTCCGTCGGCGATCTCGACGGCGACCCGCCGTTCCGGGCGCGGTGCGGTCAGCTCGCGCTCGGGGCGGTAGATCCAGGTGGTACGTGTCCCGCCGGCCTCGACGACGAGCATCTCGGCGTTCGGGTCGCCGGGGTTCGCGACGGCCGGGTCGACGGGCAGCCGTACCAGGCCGCCTGCCGGGCAGCCGGCGCTGAGGGTGGTCCGGGCGAGCTCCCGGCCGTCGAGCGCCACCCTTCGGACCAGCACGTCGGCGGTCCAGGCCGTGGCCGAGTCGTTGACCAGCGCGACCACCAGGCCGTCGGGGCCGGTCGGGTCGTGGGTCGGTCCCGGGGTGACCGGCTGGACGCTCGCCAGGCGGGGGGCGAAGGAGCGACGCAGCGCGTGCCAGAGCGGTTTCTCGATGCCCGCGCCGTCGACGGCGGACCAGCTGATCACCGGCCAGCAGTCGTTGAGCTGCCAGACCACCGCGCCCGCGCACCGTTCGCGCGACCGCAGCCACTCGACGCCCGCCGCGACCGCGCGGGCCTGCACGACCTGCGTCGCGAAGTGCCAGTCGGCGTCGGTCCGGGGCGTCGGCACATGGGGCTGCAACCCCCGGGTGAGCTTGTGCATGCCGTCGATGGCGCGCAGGTGGTGACGCGTCTGCGGCGAGTCCGGCCCGGGAGACTCACCCGGGACGACGCGGTCGAGCGTCGTCCACGCGGGCGGGCCGCACCAGCCCATCTCGGCCACGAACGACGGGTCGTGGTAGCGGTAATGGGCGTAGTCGCGCTCGTTCCAGGCGTCCCACAGGTGGCTGAGGCCGTGGGTGTCGGCCGCCGGGTCCCGGTCGAGCGCGCCCGACCAGGGCGAGTTGGGCACGTAGGGCCGCGTCGGGTCGAGCCGTTCCAGCACCGCGGGCAGCACGTCGAGGTAGTACCGCGCGCCCCAGCCGCGCGTGCCGATCTGGTCGGCCCAGCCCCAGTGGTGCCAGCCGAGCACGGTCTCGTTGCCGCCGCACCAGATCACCAGGCTCGGGTGCGCCGCCATCCGGGCGACCGCCTGCTCCGCCTCGGCGGTCACCAGCGCGGTCATCTCCTCGTCCTCGCAGTACGCGGCGCACGCGAAGAGGAAGTCGTGCCACACCAGGACGCCGCGTTCGTCGCACGCATCGAGGAACTCCTCGGTGGCGAAGTGCCCGCCGCCCCAGACGCGCAGCAGGTTGGCGTTCCCGGCGACCGCCTGGTCGATCCGGTACGCCACCCGCTCCGGCGTGGCCCGGCTCGCGAACGTGTCGTCGGGGATCCAGTTGTACCCCCGGACCCGTACCGGCCTGCCGTTGACGACGAGCGCCCAGCGGGTGCCGAGCGCGTCGGGGGTCTCGTCGACCGCGACGCTGCGCAGTCCCACCCGTACGGACGCGGAGTCCAGCACGACCCCGGCGTGGCCGAGCTCCACGCGCAGGCGGTACAGCGGCTGCCCGCCGAGGCCGACGGGCCACCAGAGGTCGGGGTCGTCCACCCGCAGGGCGACGACGACCTCGTCACTTCCGACGACCGTGCCCGTGGCCGATCCGACCGGCCGACCGGTCGGGTCGGCCAGTTCCACGCACACCTCGGACCCGTCCGGCGCGTCCACGCGTACGTGCACCGTGACGTGGGCGGTGGTGTGGCCGAGGTCGAGGCGGACAAGCGGGCGGACGTTGTCGATCCTGCCCGTGTAGGTCTCCAGCCGGATGCCCCGCCAGATCCCGGCGGTGACGTAGTGAGGGCCCCAGTCCCAGCCGAAGTTGGCGGCGGCCTTGCGTACGTGCGCGTAGGGCTCGTCGTACGGGCTGGGCAGCGGGCCGTGGGCGTGTTCGTGCTGATGGGCGGCCTCCCACGCCGAGGCGAACCGCACCTCGACGTGGTTTTCGCCCGGCACCAGCACGTCGTCGACCGGCCAGCGGTAGGCGAGGTGCTGGTCGCGCGCGGCGCCGACGAGGCTGCCGTTCACGTACACCTCGGCGATCGTGTCGAGGCCGTCGGCCACCAGGTCGGTCCGCGCCCCGGAAACCGGCGACCAGTGCACCGTGCGCTTGTAGACCCACTGGGAGTGGCCGACCCACCGCTGCGCCAGCTCGCCCCACCCCACGTCGGGGTCGGCGATGAGCCCGGCCGCCATGAGGGCGGTGTGCACCTCGCCGGGCACCCGCGCCGGGATCGCCGCCGTGCGGACGGCCTCCGGCGCGTCGTCCGGCCCTCCTGCCCAGGTCAGCTCCCATTCGCCGCCGAGGTCGAAGCGGGTGGCGCTCATGGAGGTAGTGGCCTGTGTGGTCTGTGTCATTCCTTGACCGCCCCCGCGGTGAGTGCTTCCTGCATCCGGCGATTCATGAGTGAGTACGCGACGTACACCGGCAGCACGGTGAGCACGGTGCCGGCGGCGAGCACGCCGAGGTTGGTCGCGTCGGAGATGAGCGTCGGCAGGGCGACCTGGACGGTGCGCACGTCCGGCGAGGTGCCCGTGATGGTCAGGGCGAACAGGTACTCGTTCCAGAAGGTGAGCAGCTGGAGGATCGTCACGCTCACCACGCCCGGCCTCGCGATGGGCACGAAGACGCGGGTCAGCAGCCTCCAGTGACCGGCCCCGTCGAGTGCGGCCGACTCCACCAGCGCCGCCGGCACGGTGCGCATGAACTGCGTCAGCAGCAGCACCGACAGCGGCAGCGCGCTCGCGGGCAGGAAGAGCATCTGGAACTCGCGGGTGCCGAAGAGTCCCATGTTGATCGCCAGCACGACCGTGGGAATCAGCGCCGCGAACGGCGGAATGAGGAACCCGGCCGAGAAGGCGCCGGTGATCACCCGGGCCGCCCGGCTGTCGGTGCGGGCCAGCGCGTACGCCGCCGGTACGGCCAGCGCCAGCGTCAGCACGATCGCGACCAGCGAGATGAGCACCGAGTTGAGCAGCGCCTGCCCGAGCCGGGCGGTCTCCCAGGCGGTGTGGAAGTTCTCCCACAGCCACGCCGCGGGCAGCGCGAACGGCCGGGTGAAGATCTCGATGTTGGTCTTCAGGGCGCTGACCGCGAGGTAGTAGAGCGGGGCCGCGAGGATCAGGGCGTACAACCAGCTCAGGACCGTCGCGAGCGGACGCTTCCTCATCGGGTGTCCCCCCGCAGCAGGGCCCGGATCAGCGCCATTCCGGCGATACCGAACAGGAGCAGCACGACGCCCACGACCTGGCTGTAGCCGAGGTCGCGCATCGAGAAGGCCTTGGCGTAGACGAGGTAGGACAGGGTGGTCGAGGACGTGCCGGGGCCGCCCTTGGTGAGCAGCAGGATCAGCGCGGCCGAGGTGAAGAGCGTCCAGAGGAACTGGAGCATCGTCAGCGTGCGGACGTAGTCCTTCACCATCGGGAAGGCGACCTGCCACATCGTGCGGAACCTGCCGGCGCCGTCGATCTGGGCCGCCTCGATCACCTCACCCGGCACGCTGGCGAGGCGGGCCGCGAACAGCACCGCCGTCCAGCCGATGCCGCGCCACAGGTCGATGGCGATGAGGCTCGGCAGCGCGGTGGCCGGGTCGGCCAGCCACGCGTTGGCCAGCGAGTCGAGCCCGAGCCCGCGCAGCAGGCCGTTGACGCCGCCGTTGGGCGACAGCACGCCGTAGAAGATCATCCCGGTCATGGAGATCGAGATGAGCCCCGGCGAGAAGTAGAGGACCGACAGGATCCGGTAGGCCCGCGGCTTGGTGTTGAGGTGGTATCCGAGCATGAAGGCCAGCGGGATCATCACCGGGATCGCGACGGCCACCTGGATCAGGCTGTTGCGCACCGCCGCGTGGAAGGTCGGATCGGCGAACACCTTGGTGACGTTGTCCAGGCCGATGTACGTGGGCTCGTACAGCAGCCCTTTCCAGCGCAGCGTGGCGATGACGAACATCGCCACGAGCGGGCCGACGGAGAAGACGGCGAACCAGACGAGGGATGGAACGGTCAGCCAGAGGACCCGGGGGGATCTGGTCATGTGAGGGTGTTTCCTTCGTGCAGGAGAGGGGCCGCCGCGGCGCCCGGCGACCCCTTATTGGGAGGTGGTCTCTCAGCCTTTGGTGGCCGTGTCGAGGCCCTCGCAGATCTCCTGCGGAGTCGCCTTGCCGTAGGCCCCGGTCAGGACCTGGGTGATCGGGTCGGACGCGGCGCCGATCCAGACGTCGGGCAGCACCTCATGGTCGACCTCGGTGTCCAGGCCCAGCGACTTGGCCGTCAGCGGGTCGGTCGCGTACGAGGCGAAGTCGCCGGTGACAGGGGGCAGAATGCCGGCGTCCTTGACGAAGTCGCCGACGGTGGCCTGGTCGTAGAACTTGGTGATGAGCGCCTTGATCTTGCCGATCTTCTCGGGCGAGGCGCCCTGCTTGGTGATCATGAAGCCGACGCCGGTGAAGCCCTGGTAGGCCGACGGCTTGGCATAGGCGGCGCCACTCGGCACGGGGAACCCGCCGAGGGTGGTCCGCGTCTCGATGCCCGTGCCGGAGGCCTTCGACTCGGTGTACGCCCACGAGCCGGCCGACATGATCGCGGCCTTGCCGGAGTAGTACGTGGCGTACATGTCGTCGGACGACAGACCGGCGGCGTTGTCGACGAACACCTTGGCGTCACGCAATCGGGTGAACAGCGTGATGCCGTTCATCACGGTCGGCGTCGCGCAGTAGCCGCCCTCCTGCATGACCTTCTGCATCGTCTTGGCGTCGGTGAACGACTGGGCGATCTGGTAGAAGAGCTTCTGACCGGTCCAGTCCTTGCCTCCGACGGCGACCGGGCCGATCCCGGCCGCGCGCAGCTTCTGGGCCGCGTCGATGAGCTCGTCGGTGGTCTTCGGCACGGACGTCACCCCGGCCTTGGTGAGCAGATCGGTGTTGTACCAGAGCGGCCAGCTGAACCCGGAGAACGGCAGGCCCTGGAGCTCGCCGCCGGCGACGCCGCCGACCCGCCACTCGTCGAGGGCCTCCGGCTTCATCGTGGTTTCCAGCCCCCAGTCCTTGACGTACTGGTCGACGGGGACGGTGACGCCCGCGTCGAGCCAGCCGACGGTCTTGTCGAAGAGGTTGACGATCACCAGGTCGGGCGACTTGCCCGCCGCGATCGAGGTCTCCACCTGGTCGTCGATCTCCTCCAGGCCCTCGGTGAGGTTGATCGTGGTGCCGGTCTCCTTGGTGTAGGCGTCGAATACGCGCTTCTGGGCCGCCGCCGCCGAGTTGCCGGCCGTCCAGCGGGTGACGACGTCGAGGGAGCCGCCCCCCTGCGCGGACGCCGCCGGTTCGTCGGAGCCGCACGCGGCGAGGGAGAGGACGAGGGCTCCGACGGCGAACGCGGCCACCCCGCGTACGGCTCGAGGCGTGGTGCGGTGCATGGGGCATCCTTTGCTTCATGTTCAGGGGGTGTCGTGTGTCCCGGACGTTACTCACGGGTTGCACGGGCATTGCTGGGGTGTGCTGAACCACAGCAAACAGGACACGAAGCCCGGAGTCAATAACAAAGATTAGTAATCTATTAAATACTCGAACCGCGAACGACGAGCGTCGCCGGAGCGGCCGTGATGACCCGGGCGGTGGCTCCCGACAGGACCTCGGCCAGCGTCTCCCCCACCAGCACGCCCAGCGCCTGCACATCGTGGCTGACGGCCGACAGCGGCGGCTCCGCCAGCTGGCACAGCGCCGAGTCGTCCCACGCGACGAGCGACAGGTCGGCCGGCACGGCGAACCCGAGCCGCGCGGCCTCGTGCAGCGCCCCCAGCGCCATGACGTCGTTGTCGAAGACGAGCGCGGTCGGCCGGTCGCGGATGCTCGCAAGGGCCGTGACTGCGCACACCCCGGCCGCCTCGGAGTAGTCGCCGTCGAACGTCGTCGTCCGCACGCCGTGCTCGGCCGCCACGTCGGCGAAGGTGCGGCGGCGGATGATCGTGTGCGCCATGTCGGCGGGCCCGGCCACGTGCCCGAGGTGGTCGTGGCCGCCCGCGACGAGCTTGTCGACGACCCCGCGCATGGCGACCTCGTCCTGCGTCCACACGGCCGGCAGCCCCCCGGCTGTCACCGGGTCGCCGATGACCACTGCGGGCATGCCCAGTTCGCGTACGAGCGCGACCCGCTCGTCGCCCGGCAGCAGGTCGATGAGAATCACTCCCTGCACCTGGTCCTCCTCGGCCCAGGCCCGCATGCGGTCGGCGGCCTGTGCGATGGTCGCGACGACCTGGAGGAGCACCGGAACGCCGAGCGGCACCAGGACGCGTTCCATGCCCGCGATGAACTCGTGGAAGAACGGCTCGGCCCCGAGGACCTCGGCGTCACGTACGAGAGCGAGCCCAACGGGCGTGCCCGCGCGCGGGCCCGTCGATTCCGCGGCCATCGATGTCCTCCTCGTGAACTAACCTCGTGCCCCGTAACGGTAATGCCGCGGCAGGGGCGAAAGGCGGTCCAGCGTTGGCGAGGCGAGAATCCGCGGCTGCGGGGCCCGGGAGCCGTGCGCTCGTCGTCGACCTCATCCGGTCCTCCGGCCCGATCAGCCGGGTCGAGCTCGTCAAGGCGACCGGCCTGACCCAGCCGACGATCTCCAACATCGTCCGCCGTCTGCTCGACGACGGCGTCGTCCGCGAGACCGGCGACACGGTGGCGACCGGCGGCAAGCCGCGCACCTTGCTCGTGATCAACTCCCGCTCGGCGTACGGCGTCGGCATCCGCGTCGGAGCCGACACGCTGACGTGCGTGGTGACCGACACCCGTGGCGGCACCATCGGCCGCGAACTCGTCGCCGTCTCGCCCGCCGAGGATGTGGTGACCCAGCTCAGCGACCTCTACCTGCGCGTGACCTGCGGCCTCGGGCTGGCGCCGCAGAGCGTGGCGGGCCTGGCCGTCGTCGCGCCGGGACCGGTCGACGTGGCGCACGGTCGTTTCCTCGCGCTGCCCGGTTTCGGGCATCTGGACCTGCGGCGGGCGCTGTCCGCGCGGCTCGGGGTCCCGGTGCTCGTCGACGGCGACGCCGCCGCCGCTGCCGTGGGCGAGTTCTGGGGACGGCAGGTCTCCCGGGGCCGCACCTTCGGGTGCCTCTACATGAACTCCGGGATCGGCTCGGGGGTCGTCCTCGACGGAGCGCTCCAGCGGGGGGCCAGCTCGAACGCAGGCGAGATCGGGCACGTGTCCGTGGTCCGCGAGGGCGACCCGTGCCGGTGCGGAAGCCGCGGCTGCCTGGAGCTGTACGCGGCTCCGGCCGCGCTGGTGTCGCGCGCCCGCACGATCGCCGGTCTCGCCCACCGTCTGGGGATCCGCCCCGACGACCCGGACGCTCGGGCCTTCGACGTGCTCGCCCGCGCGGCGATCTACGGCGACGATCAGGCGCGGGGCCTTGTGGAGGAGTCGGCGGCGCTACTGGCCGACGGGGCGCTCACCCTGGCGAACCTGTGGGATCTGGACACGCTGGTGCTCGCCGGGCCAGGATTCGCGGTCGCGGGATCGTTGTACGTGAGCGAGATCCGGCGGCGGCTCGCCGAGCGTGCGTTCTCGCGGCGGATCCATGCGGTGCAGGTCGACCTGTCGAGCAATCCCCGGGATTCGGCGGCGATCGGCGGGGCCGCGCTGGTGTTGCAGGGGTCGGTGGCGCCGGGGCACGGGCCGCAGGTCGCCGTGCCGCAGACCTGATGGCGACGGGTTCCGCGAGCGGGCCCGGCGGGCGCCGGCCCACCCCGGCGCGCTGAGCGGACGGAACGGCTACAAGGCCGGGCAGGACGGTGATCCGGGTAATCTTGATGATCACTAGGATCTCCGAGTGATCATCAGACGACGCCCGGCCGCAGCCCTGCTTGGGATGCTGGCCGCCCTCTCCCTGTTCGGCGCGCCCCCCGCGCACGCCGACGAGACCACCCCGAAGGAACCGCCCAAGGTCGAGCTGGTCCTCGACATCAGCGGCTCGATGCGGGCGCGCGACATCGAGGGCCACAGCCGGATCTCGGTGCTCCAGCAGTCCTTCAACGATGTGCTGGACGCGATGCCCGCCGAGGCCCAGGTCGGCATCCGCGTCCTCGGCGCCACCTACCCCGGCAACGTCAAGGCCGTGGGCTGCAAGGACACCCAGCAGCTGGTGCCGATCGGCCCGATCGACAAGCTGGAGGCCAAGACCGCCGTCGCCACCCTGCGCCCCACCGGCTTCACCCCGGTGGGCCTGGCCCTGCGCGCCGCCGCCCAGGACCTGGGAACCGGCGAGACCACCCGCAGGATCGTCCTGATCACCGACGGCGAGGACACCTGCGCCCCGCCCGACCCGTGCGAGGTCGCCCGGGAACTCGCCGCGCAGGGCACCCACCTGGTGGTGGACACCCTCGGCCTGACCCTCAACGACAAGGTGCGCAGGCAGCTGACCTGCATCGCCTCCGCCACCGGCGGCACCTACACCGCCGTCACCAGCAAGACCCAGCTGACGAACCGGATCAACCAGCTGGTGGACCGCGCCGCGACCACCTACACCCAGACCCCGGCTCAGGTGGACGGCACCGACAACTGCAAGGGCGCCCCGATGCTCAGCCCAGGCGCCTACACCGACCGGGAGCAGTTCCAGGAACACCGCTGGTACCAGGTCCCGGTCCGCGACGGGCAGGAGCTGCGGGCCTCCGTCAGCGTCTCCTTGGACCGCGCGCTCAACCGCGACTACGGCGTGCTGCTGCGGGCCGTCTCCCAGGACGGCCGGGAGTTGGTTCGCGGCACCGACGCGGGCAGCGGCCGGACCGATGTGCTCTCCACCGGCCTGCGCTGGTCCGCCGAGCAGAACGCTCCCGACCAGACCGTCTGCCTGGTGGTCAGCAACTCCTTCTCCTCGCCCACCGCCACCACGGCCGCAACACCCGGTATGCCGCTGGAGCTGACCGTCGGCGTCGTCGACTCCTCCCCCGCCCCGAACGGCCCGGACCTGGGCCGCGGCTGGGGGCTGCTCGGCCTGCTGGCCCTCGCCGGTCTGGTGGGTGGTCTGCTCTTCGGCTGGCTGGCGCGCTGGCGGGTCGCGATCTGGAGGGCGAACTGATGATGCTGACAACTTCCGTCCGCCGCTGCGCCGGGGCGCTGTCCGCCGCCGCGGCCGCACTGCTGCTCTCCGCCGGTCCGGCCGCCGCCGACACCGCCACGCCGTCGCCGTCCCCGTCGGAAAGCCTGGCGCCGGTGACCACGGCCGGCTCCTCCTTCCTCACCGCGACCGCCGTCCAGCCCGGACAGCCGGTGCAGCTGGCCGGGTCCACCGGCGACTACCTCTACTGGTCGTTCACCGCCGAGGCCGGGCAGACCGACAAGATCGCGATCACCGTCACCCTGCCGCCCGCTGCCTCCCGGCACGGCGCATCCAGCTGGGCGGTGGACGTCTTCGACGGGCTCCGCCGCCGCCAGGCCTGTACGGCGGGCGCCCAGACTCCGACCGCCGCGGCCGGCGCCGCATCGGTCACCCTGGGCTGCACCCTGCGGCAGGTCCGCGCCTGGGCCGAGCCGTGGTCCGGCGACCCGCTGCCCGGTACCTACTACGTCCGCCTAGCCGTCACCACACTGCCTGAGCAGGATCTGGGCCTGCCGATGCAGGTGGCGATGCAGATCACCGCTCATGACAGCGACGACATCCAGCCGGAGGGCGGCGAGCTCAAGGCCTCGCTGACCCAGCCGGTCGCCGCCGGCACGGTAATGACCTCGGCGCCGCCGGTCGCGGCCGAGGAGGAGAAGGACACCGGTTGGAGCTGGGACTGGCTCCCCGACCTGTCGACCCGCTGGGCCTGGACCGCCATCGGCGGTGCCATCGCGGCGGTCACCGGCGTCGCCGGCTACCGCCTCACCCGGCATCCGCGTCGGCGCATCCCGGAGCCCGACGGCTTCTACCGTCCATCCGGTGACGCACAGGGAGAACATGGTCCGCGGGACCGGGTTCTGCGCGGGTAACGCACACAAGACGGCCTGCCCCGAGGGCCGCCCGTTCGACCGCGAGTCGAAGAGGGGTTGGCGCCGGTGCTCGACCGGTGAAGTCACGCATTCCCGCAACCGGTACCGGCGGCTCCGAAACATGCAGCCGCCGGTCGCCGTGTTGGCCCTCTGACTCGCACAACGCCTGCCAGGGCGGGAGAAAACCGCCCTGGCAGGCGACCAACACAACGGCCCACGCGGCCGAAAAATCCAGTGAAGCTCGGGCGGCACTAGGACGGAACTGGGGCTGTCGAGACTAGGCCGGACAGCTCGGACAGTTCCCATGTCACCAGCAGGCATATCGCTACGACGATCACGAATCGAGCGGACGTGGCTGTGTAACTGAGGATGCGCAGTTCCAAGGAGTCACGCTTCCGAAGCGACCAGGTGACGACGATGGATCCGACGATCAGCGTGCCGGCAGCAAGGGGCAGCGCGGGGCCGTCCAGGAAAAAGGCCCCGATCTGATCGTCATAGGCAAGGCTTAGCAGTATCCAGACACACAACACCGCAAGCGTTACGACGGCCTCGATCTGGAAGGCCGTCTTGATTCGACTGCTCTTCACAACGGTTCCTCAGCGCCAGTGACGGGGGCCGGCCACGCTGTGGATCATATGAGCCGGCGCGCCGAAGCGATCATGGCGCGCTCGATTCAGGCCTGCCGACGCGAGGTGTTGGACCGCACCCTGATCTGGAATCAGCCCCATCCATTGCATGCCCTGCGCGAGTTCGAGATCTTCTACAACGAACACCGACCGCACCGGACCGCACCGCTCTGTCCGCTTCCAAGGCGTGTCCTCAGGCGGGCCCACTACAGCAAGTGAACGAGCGACCGAGTGATCGCTTCGTGGCGCGATCTCGCGCGGCCATCACAGCAGGCGGCCACTCAGGGAAACCGGCGGAGGTCGGCAAGGCGGCCGTTCTCCTTGTCCGGACCGACCTGAACCGATGGTGTCCAGCGGGTTTGCCGCGTCTGATCTCCCGGTCGACGGCCCCCGCCCATCGAGTTCCGACTCACTCCTGAGATGCCGTCGACGTCGCCCCCGGTATAGACCGGCTGTGGCAACAGTCACCGTTGTTGCGAATCCGATACATGGCGGTATAGACCAAAACTTTAACTTCTGTTTACCCTAACAGCCTGAGATCCCTACATAAGGGATCTATCCGCCACCCAAGGCCGCCAACCGGTATAGACCAGCCACCCCCCAATAGCAAGGCGGTAATCGAGATGAGCAAGAAGATCGCCGGGACGGTCGGTCTCCTGGCCGCGTGAACTCCCCCACCACCACATCAGGAAGCTGCACGGACGCTTGCAGCGCCCAACGAGTCGCCGGACATGTCCAATCAATGCCCGAACGCGGCCCGTGCTGGAGGTATGCGGTACCCGATTTAAGGAGTGACGTGAAGATCTCGTTCCTTGCCGCGAGCCGCGACCGAACAACTGCCGGGCCGTCTGCCGTACCTGCACACCTTGCCTGGGCACGGCGAATTCCTACGTCCGCGACTCTCCAAACGCGGCATGGTCCACGCTCCATGCCCCGTCAAGGCTGACGCAAGTCCCTCACAGCCCCAGCGGCAAGTCGCGCCCGTCCAGTCCCTTGGCCGGGGACTGCCGGTGGTATCGATCACTCGATCCCAGAAGGGAACGCTATGAAGGAATCGATTCTCCGAAAACTGAGGATCCCCAGGTTCGCAACGGCCGCACTCGTCGCTGTGCTGACCGCCGGCACGGTTTTCGCAGGGGCGCCGTCGGCCCTCGCCTCAGGTCCTGCGGAGGTCGGTGAAACGGTACCGGCACCGTCGAGTCCCATGGTGGGCGGCTACCTGTTGCAGGGGACGCCCAACTTCAGCACCATCCAGATGGACCTGGTCACCCATTTCTACTGGGCGTTTTCCACGATCAGCAACGGAAAATGCACCACCGCGAGTCAGGCCGGAATCAACGCCGTCCTTGCGCAGCGCCAGAAAACGCCGAACCTCAAGGTCATCCGCTCCATCGGCGGTTGGGGAGCCGGGGGCTTCTCCGACGCGGCCTCGACCGACGCCAAGCGGAAGGCTTTCGTCGCTTCGTGTATCTCGGCCTTCGTGGACAACGGCGCGGTTGACGGATTCGACATCGACTGGGAGTTCCCGGTCAGTGGGGGCCTGAACTACATCGGCTACAGCCCGGATGACCGCGAGAATGTCAACCTCCTGGTCAACGAGTTCCGCGCCCAACTGAACGCCTACGCCGACGCCCACGGCAGGAGCCACCGTGACTTCCTGGTCACCGCGGCTCTGCCGGCCGGCCGGTGGCAGGATTCCGGCGACAATGTGCACGGCGCGCCGTACGACGTACTGAAGAGCTTCGACCTGGCGACGCTCGGCCGGACGCTCGACACCATCAACCTGATGACCTACGACATGGGCACGGGGTACTCGCCGATCTCCATGTTCAACCAGCCGCTCTACAACCACCCGCTGGACACCAGCGGCGACCAGTACAACAGCATCGATGCGGCGGTCAAGCTGTACAAGTCGCAGGGCGTACCGGCGAACAAAATCACCCTCGGTGCCGAGTTCACCCTTAAGCGCGGGTTCCTGGTGACCGACGGCCAGAACAACGGCCTCTACCGGCCCTGGACGGCGACCGGCTGTGGCCAGTCGACGATGGCCAACGCACTCAAGCCGAACTCCACGGTCCTGATCAACTGGGACCCGTACGTCTACTCGCCCTACCTCTGGGACCCCGCCGCACTGCGCCTGTGCAGCTTCGAAGACGCACAGTCGCTCGGCATCCGAGCGAAGTACGCGAAGGATCACCGTCTCAACGGCATGTTCACGTGGGAGCTGACCGGCGACGCGCAGAACAGTCAGCTGCGCGCCATCGCGCTGCCGTTCGAGCCGGAGAAGGTCGTCGCGGCACCGGCACCGACCGTGCGGGGCGCCTTGATCAGGCCCGTGAAGGGTACGACCTTCACCGGCGAGGTCGCGCGAGTGACCAGAAGTTCGGCGGCCTCGTTGACCGCCGAGATCAACTGGGGAGACAACACGCACAGCGCCGCGGTGGTTCGGGCGCTGGGTCACGGGACCTTCTCGATCACCGGTACCCACACCTATGCCGAACCCGGCGACTACACACTGACGGTCGCCACTGTTGACCCCGACCCCATCAACAGCCGGATGGTCAATGCGATCGCCTGCTCCGGTCCAGCAAACGATCACGCCAAGGGTCACCTGCTGCCCGCCCCGAATGAGAAATCCGCGCAATGGGCCGACCGACATCTGCGTTGTGCACCTCAACGGTGAGGACCAGATCGTGACACTGCGGTACTGACCCTGATGATCTAGGTTCGACAACCCCTCCGCCGGGGACGTGAGCGGCCCGCCGGCCGCTCACGTCCCCGGCGTCGGACGTTGCACGCTCGTTGTTCGGTGAGGTGGGCGGGCATGATGACATGCTGCGCACGCAACCTCATCCGCCAACCGATGAACGTCACCATGAGGCTGCGCGACAGCGCCCGTCCGATCTAACTGTCCAGCCTCGCCCGGGCGGCAGCGGAAACGACTTTGTCCTTCTCTTCGGAGGTGAGCAGTCCGGCGCCGACCCACTCCTCGGCGGTCTTGGCCACTGTGCTCTGGAACCGTCCGCGGTTGGCGAAGGGCGCCTTGGCCCAGACGGCGTCGAGGAACGTCACATTGTCGCCTCGGTCGTAGTTGGGCACGCCGGAGTCCACTTGACCGAAGAAGATCTCCGGCTCGACGCGATGGAAGTAGGCGTGGTAGCGCTTGGTGTCGTTGATGTAGAAGGGGACCAGCGACAGACCATGCGTCGTGAAGTTCATCGGGGTGGTGGGCGTGATCGCGTGGATGAGGTCTCCGTCCAAGGTGAAGTTCTTGTAGAAGGAGAATTCTCGGTAGGTGTTCTCGTCACTCTGAGCGACCAGAGGAACGGGGCCATAGGCGATGCTTTGGGTGGTCGGGATGTCCAAGGCCTTCTCGACGCGTAGGGTGAACGGCATCGATATCTGGATCTTGTCGCCCTTGGCCCAGGCCCGGCTCACGGTGACGTAGGTTCCGGGAACGGCGTCGATCTTCTGATCGACCCCGTTGACCCGCACCGCGTAGCCCTTCTCGACCCAGTACGGCACGCGGAGCTTGACATCGAGGGGACCCGAGCCGTCCACCGTGAGCGTCGTCGTTCCAGCGGGATCGGTCGGGTAGTTCGTCGACTGCCGGATCGTGAACCCCTTCTCTGGCCAGTTCAGAACCGAGGCCATGTAGAGGTTCACATAGAGAGTCGAGTCGTCGGCCGACCGGAAGTAGATCGAATCCTGGAACTTGGCGTGGCTCTCCAGCCCGGTCCCGCCGCAGCAGGTGCCGAGGTTGCCATAACTGCGCGTGACGCCCGGCCGCATCGGGATGAAGTAGGTCAGCAGCGGGTCGGTCGTGCTGTCGGTGTTTCTCCGCGACGCGAGAATCTGACCGTACAGGGCGCGCTCGTAGTACTGCATGTACTTCGCGTCCGCCGTGTGGAAGAACAGGCCCCTGCTCAGCTTGAGCATGTTGTAGCTGGCGCACGTCTCGGCATTGTTGGTCCCGATTGTCCCGGCGATGACGTCGCGCGCTCCGAACAGCTCGCCGTTGTCGAGCGGGCCGGCCAGACCACCGTCGGTGAAGGTGCGGTGAGGGACGACCATGTCCCAGAAGTTGACGGCGGCCGTGAAGTAATCACGCTCCCCCGACTGCTCGAAGACCGAGAGGTACCCGATGAACTGCGGGATGTGCTGGTTGGCATGCCTCCTGTCCAGCGTGTCCTGGTCGTTCACCGTCGCGGTGAAGAGCGCGCTGTTGTCGAAGCACCTGGCGGCGACGAGGTACTCCTCCTTGCCGCTCAACGCATGGAGGTCGGCCATCACCGCGTTCATGGCGTTGTACTCGCCGGCGATGTAGATGCTCCACATACGGTCGAGCTGCGCCCGCGGAAGGTGGCCGAGCCTGCTGTAGACCCAGTCGCCCATCTTCATGACGATCTCCAGCGCCTGCTCGTTGCCTGCGTGCTGGTAGGCGTCGAGCAGGCCCCTCATGATCATATGGCAGGTGTAATAGGGCGCCCAGATCGTGGGGTACGTCGCGAACTGCTCTAGTTGGATGAACTGCGTCTCCGGATACGCGGCCAGGAATCCGGGATGGCTCGGGCCGGGATGGCCGCTCGCCTCGGAGACCAGGCGGGCGTCCCGTCCATTGCCCGAAGAGTCGACGGCCTTGTCGCCGCCGTCCTCGTCGAAGCGGTACCAGGCCACGGTGCCGCCGCCCCCGTCCCCGCCGGAGTTCATGGCCTGGACCTCCACCGCGCTCAGCGCGTGGTCGTAGATCCGGAACTCGTCGACGGCGGCGCTGAGGTACGCGTCACCGTACTGCGACTTGCCGATCCAGTTGTTACCGGTCGAGCCGAGGCTGGACGGCGTGAACGTCATGGCGGTGTTGGTGCCGACCGGCGCGCCGTTCACGTAGAGCGTTCCGGTGCCTCCCGACAGGGTGACCGCGACGTGCGTCCACTGATTGGCGGGCAGCTGGCCCGTGCCGTTGATCCGCTGCTCGCCGCCGCCGCCGCTGGTGGTGATCGCGAATCTCGGCGCGGAACCGGCGCTCACGGCCAGGAACATGTTGCGTGTCGTGCCGGTGCCGAAGTCGAAGATCCTCGACCAGGTGCTGATCACCGTCGGGTTCACCCAGACGGCGATCGTGAAGTCGCGCAGCCCGCTCACGATGCCGGACGGCAGCGCCACATACTGGGGCCCGCTCAGCTTCACCGCCGTGCCGGACTTCCCGGCCACCCGGGCGACGGGCGTGGGAGGCGGGGCCGGCTGCCCCACAGTGGCGGCGAGAGCGTCCTGGCACTCCCCCAACGCGGTGACCATGTAGTCGGCCTTGTCCTTGAAAGCGCCGTCGCCGGTGCCCGCGTAGGCCAGCGCCAGCGCGCTCAGGAAGTGTCCGGAGTAGTGCCCCCGCAGGTTGCCGGTCGCGTCGTCCCAGCCGCCGGGTGGCTGGGCCCCGCGGGTGTCCAGACCGGCGGTGGCCCGGAAGTTGGCCAGCATCCGGTCGGCCGGGTAGGCGCGCAGGAAGTTGAGGATCCGGTCGCGGTTGGCGGTGAACAGACTGCCGTCCAGCAGACTGACCTGATCGTTGGCGAAGGGCTTCACGACCCAGCCGGCGGGCGTCGGGATGTCGGTGCGTGGGGCCCAGGCCGTCGGCGTAGCCGACGCGGCCTGGGCCGGGCCGGTTCCGGCGAGCGAAAGCAACGCGAGTGCGGGCGGAGTGGCGGCTGTCAGGGCGGCCAGGCGCAGCACATCGCGTCTGGGGATCCTCTTTGTCATTTCCCTCTCCTCGGTTGTGACTCTGCGTTCGGTCTGAGGTCCCTCGTGGTCAGTGCGGGTCGCGTTAGCGCTCACATGGCGTGTTAGCGCTAACATATGACCTCCTCATGCCCCCTGGGCGAGTGCGCGCTCGCTGCCGACTAGGTGTTGTGCCTGACCGTCCGCCAGCAAGTCGGCGACGAAAAGGCGAAGAACGATGAAAGCTTCTGCTCCCTTGTCCCTGCGACCGATGACACCGCACGACCCGCGTCCATCTGTCCGCCCGCGGTGTCATCCTGCTTGGGACTCATGTTTCCGGAGTGTTAACGATCTTTACTCGCTCGTCAAGAGGTGCGTGGCGAAAGTGGCCACACGGCGGCGGAGGCCGTACCGAGGTCTCGATCCCGTACGGCTCCCGCCCTGCGGCCGGCGTTCACGACCAGTCCGGGCAGGACGGCGGCGGCCGGCAGTGAGGGGTGCATATAAACCATCCCGCCAGGTCGCGGCCTTGATTGTCACTCTCGTCCGGTGGCGATCAGGTGGCGAACGGCGAGCAGCACCGCCATCTCGCCTGACCCGAAAGCGCTTTCTTCGCCGAGTAGCACGGTTATGCCGAACCTGCCGACCAAGTCGCCGGTGTGGGCCGACGGTGCGGGTCTGCCCGGACAGCAGGCCCTGCGCCGGCGCGTCGGCTGGAGAGTGAGCTGGGCGGAGGCGTCCAGAACCAGTCGCCTGGTCGTTTCCCGGACATCGAAGCGGCCGTTGAGCGCCTTTGAGGCGGTGGCGACGGAGACGCGCGCCACCGCGGCCATGCCAGTTATGGTCGCACGCCTGCCGTGATGACCGAAAGCCTTTTCGCAGGTCACTGGCCGTTCAGGCAGCGTCATACCCGCCTAATCCGTTGACACCTTCGTAGATTTCTTCTACGTTACGAAAACCTTTTAGGTGATTTCCTGAGTTGGGGGTACCGGAAGGAGCAGGCCATAAAGCCATGTCTGCGGGTCAGTGCCGCATTGGGCATGTTGTTATCGTTAACACCGGCGTGCGGAGGTTCGGGTGGCGAGGAGCGACAGCAGCAGCCCGCCGCCGAGGCCGGAGCCGTCACGGTCACCATGTGGACTCGCGCGGCCACCCAGGCCCAGAGTGAGCGGCTGGTCGAGGCTTACAGCCGGCCCGCGCTGATCATCGTCGGCCCGTTCGCCTTCCTGGCCTCCTGGAACGACTTCTTCGCGCCGCTGATCCTGCTCGATGACGGCGCGAGCACCACGCTGCCAGTCGCCGTGGTCAGCATGACGCAGAACATGTTTGGCGCCATCGACTACGGCATGCTCCCGCCGGCCGTACCACCGCCGGGGCAACCGCGGTCCCGCCACCATGCGGGTCTGGCTGCCCCTCGTGACCGATCCCGCGTTCTCCGGGGGAACGCGGTCCGGTTAGTACGCGTCTGAGACGGTCGCGCATGAGATGGAACGGTGCCGGATCGAGTGCGCGACTCTCCCTGACCCCATTCATGTCGCCGGGCGGCGCGTCCACGCCGTCCCGGCGACTCGGCCGAGATTCACCCCTCACGACGGCGTCCGTGCTCTGACAAGCCGCGACGCCGGCAAGCAATCCCGGTACCAGGAGGAAGTCTAATGATTGTCAGACGCATAGGCAGAGCGCCCACCTGGGCCGCTCTCGCCGCGCTCACCCTGGCGAGCCTGGTCAGCCTGCCGCCCACCACAGCGCACGCCGCCGGCCCGGTTCTCCCCGGCAACGAAGGCGACGTGGGTGTCTACACCAACGGTGAGAGCCATGTCATGGACATCGGGGACCCGGTCTACAGCACCGTCGGCGACGTCGCCAACCAGCTGAGGCCCGGCGTTCCGTTCACCGCGTCGAGCATGCACCAGTCGATCTTCGAGAAGGACCTGGCCGCCGGCGGCACGGACTACTACCTCGACCGCGTGCTCGGTGTTCGCGGCGCGATCGGGTCGGCCGTGCTGATGACCCGGGGCCGCTCGCTCTACATGCGCGGTGCGAGCAACAATAACTTCACCGTCATGGGCTTCGCCGGCAGCACCTTCGTCGGAGGCCCCAACAACCTCGGCAACCTGTACACGGTCACCGTGCCCGGGCAGACGGTGACCGAGGTGAACACGAACCGGTTCAACGCGCCCAGCCACGCCAAGAGCCAGTACACGATCGGCACCACCGGCGTCACCGCCGATCTTACAAAGTTCATCACCTACGACAACGTCGCGGTCAGCGCCATCACCTTCACCAACCCCGGCGGGTCGGCGGCGACCTTCACGGTCCGGGCGGCCTCACCGCTTGCCACCCAGGCGGGAGCCGCCGCGGCCGAGCTGACCGGCACCCGGGTCATCACCAGCGGTTCCAACAACGGGCTCATCGACACCCCGTGGAACACCGTCAAGATCGACCTCACCGGAGCCGGCTTCACCCGCACCGGCGCCAACCTGGACCGCGAGATCACCGTTCCCGCCGGTGGCACGGTCTCGCTCTCCGTGGTCGGCGCGGTCTCCTCGACCTCGCTGCCGCAGACGGTGGAGGCCTACCACGACTACGCCGAGCTGACCCCCGCCGAGGCGGTCCGCACCGGCATCACGGCGTTCAACCGCCGCTGGGCGCAGGACGTGCCCTACATCGACGTCCCCGATCCCGCGCTGGAGAAGGCCATCGTCTACCGCTGGTGGGGGGAGCGTTACAACTCCCTCGACGCCAACGCGACCGGCTACGTCTACCAGTACCCCACGACGATCGAGGGAGTGAACCTCTACCAGAACGCCGTGGCGCTGACCCAGCCGATGCACCTGCAGGACACCAAGTGGCTGCGCACGCCGTACCTGCCGTACGGCCAGATCCTCAACATCGGCGAGCTGTCCGGCTCCTCGGCCTTCCTGGACAGCCCGGGTCACACCAGCTGGAACAACCACTACTCGCAGTACATCGGCACGGCCGGCCTTGAGGCCTACGAAGTGCACGGTGGCGGCAAGGAGATCGCCGAGAAGTTCGCTCACTTCTTCGAGGGCGACGGCAAGGGCCAGCTCGAACACTACGACGGCAACGACGACAAGCTCATCGCGTACGACACCAACTACATGCCTGGCAACGACGCGGACGCCATCTCCTTCGGATTCCCGAAGGCCAACGCCGGCGCGCCCGGCGCGCGAACGATCGAGCGTCCGGAGTCGGCGTACGTGTGGGGCGCCTTCGACGCCGCCCGGCAGCTTTACCAGATCGCCGGCGCGGACCAGGCCAAGGTCGACGAGATGGCGGCCGGCGCCAACGGCATCCGGGACGCGATCCTCAACAAGCTGTGGAGCCCGGACACGCGGATGTTCCTGGCCGCCACGTCGCATGGCGCCACCAGCGGGGCCAGCTCCAACGGCCGCGCCAACCCGCTGCCCGTGGCGGCCCGCGGGTCGATCCCGGCCAAGGAGTCGAACCTCTACGACGTCTACTCCGAGAACCTCATCCCGTTCGACGAGTGGCAGAAGTACGTCGACGGCTACCGCTTCCTGACGTACGGCGACAACTTCCCGATCTTCCCCTTCTACACGGCCAACCAGTACGACCGGACGGCCTACGGGATCGGCGGGTCCAACAACTTCTCCAACATCAACTTCACCGTGCAGTACCGCGCCGTACGGTCGGCGTTGCGGCACTACGACCCGGAAGGGAAGTACGTCACCCCGGCCTACGCCAAGCGGCTGCTCGACTGGATGGCCTGGAGCATCTACCCGAACGCCGACCTGCGCGTCCCGAACCAGTCGGAGTACTACTCCAACTGGAACCCGACCACCAAGACCTACAACCGCAACAACCCGAACCACGTGATGCTCGGGAACATGAACTACATCTATGTCGAGGACATGGGCGGCATCCAGCCGCGGTCCGACGACAAGATCGAACTCTGGCCGATCAAGTTCGGCTACGAGCACTTCATGGTCAACAACCTGAAGTACCACGGCCAGGACGTCACCATCGTCTGGGACCCGGACGGCACCAACTACGGCCTGGGCGCGGGCTACAGCCTGTTCCTGAACGGCGAGCGCAAGGTCAGCACCGACCAGCTCGGCAAGGTCACCTACGACCCCAAGACCAACCAGGTCCAGGCCGAGAACGGCCTCACCGTCACCTTCCGCGCCGACGACGGAGACGACTTCCCGGCCGCGGTGAACACCCCCATCGAGGACGACCGCGTCGTCTCGTACCTCAAGACGGCCGGCATCGACCTGACCGAGGACTCGGCGAACCTGGCGAAGGGCGCCACCCTCGCCTCGTCGTACACCCAGCAGGGCACCCGGCCGACTCCGTGGCGGCAGTTCCACACGCCCGGCTACAGCACCACCTCGATGAACTACACGCCCGGCGCCATCAAGGAGACCGAGCAGCCCGTGTCGCTGGCGGCCGTGACCGACGGTGTCACCGCCAACGAGCCCTACTGGGGCAACTACGGCACGACCGACAAGAACGGCTATGTCGAGCTGGACCTGGGCTCGGCCAAGTCCTTCGACAACATCAAGGTGTACTTCGTCAGCGACCGCCAGGCCGGTGGTTACCACGAGCCCGCCCGCTGGTGGATCCAGGTGCCCGACGGCAGCGGCGGCTGGAAGGAGGTGCCGGGCCAGTTCAAGAACCCGGCCGTCCCGTCGGCGAAGTTCAACGAGGCGCTGTTCGACACCGTGTCCGCGGACAAGGTGCGCATCGTCTTCACCGATAACCCGACCTACTTCACCGCGATCTCCGAGATCCAGGTGTTCAACTCGGGCCGCGACGTGCCGGACGTCACCAACCAGGCGCCGACCGTCACCGCCACGCGCGACGGCTCGGCGGACGGCAACCTGTCCACCCGGCTGGTCGGCACGGCCTCCGACGACGGCGTGCCGTACGACGACGAGCTGACCTTCGGCTGGGAGACCGTCTCGGCGCCGCAGGGCGCGGGCGTCATCTTCACCGACCCCAAGGCGCCGGCCACCCGAGTGACCGGCACCGTCGCCGGTGACTACGTCTTCCGGTTCTTCGCCGACGACGGCGAAAGGCGGTCGACGGCGACCGTGTCGGTGACCCTCGCCAAGAAGGACGTCGTCGCGGAGTTCGGCTCCACGGCGTCGATCACCACCAGTGGCACCGCGTCCTGGGAGAACCACTCGCGGGTCAACGAGGCCACCACGCCGAGCAGTTCCAACCCCGGCGCCGGCGCCGGCTGGGGCAACTGGGGCCAGCCGCGCAACGGCACCAGCCCCGCCAACGAGGCGTGGATCCAGTACCAGTGGACCTCACCGGTGCGGCTCTCCTCGACCGACATCTACTGGTACGACGACAACGGCGGCACCCGCCGCCCCACGGCCACGACCTACGCCGTCGAGACCTCGACGGACGGCACCACCTGGACGCCGGTGACACTCACCGGGGGTTCCTCGTACGCCAACGGTCTGGCCACCAACGCCTACAACCGCTTCAACTTCGAACCGGTGACCACGAGCCGGATCCGTATCCGGATCTGGGGCCTCATGTCCGGCGGCGCCGGCACCGGCGTGCTGCGCTGGCGCGCCAACGGCGAGACCGTCGACTCGGTGCGCTCGCCGGTGCTCATCCGGACCGGCGTGGGCATGGTGCCCACCCCGCCGGCGACGCTGGAGGCGGTCTACACCAGCGGCGCCCGGGGCACCGTGGCGTTCAAGTGGCAGCCGATCACCCCGGACATGGTCGCGGAAGCCAACGTCGACCCGTTCGTGATCTACGGCACCAACGACGCCTACGGTCTGATCGCCGAAGCCCGGGTCTACGTGCGTCCCGAGATGTCGGAGGACGGCATCTCGATCCAGGGCGCCGAATCCTTCCAGCAGCACGTCGAGGTCGGCGAGCTGCCCTACCTGCCCACCAAGGTGGAGGTCTCCTACAACGACGGATCCAGGGACAACCAGGCCATCGGCGTGAACTGGCGGTTCAACCCCGACATCGTCAACACCGACGGCACCTACACCGTCATCGGCGATCTGGTCCTGCCGCCGTACGTCAGCGAGGCCGGCACCATCCGGACCACACTGACGCTCACGGTGGGTGAAGGCGGCCCGGTCTGGGCGACGGACGCGCAGGCGCGCAGCCAGTGCACCGGCACGAACGCCTACGTCACCCTCAACGTCCGCAACGACGACGACGTGCCTCTCACGATCGAGCTGATCACGCCGTACGGGTCGCGGACCGTGGCCAACGTGGCGCCCGGGAAGTTCGCCTACCAGGCGTTCAACTCCCGCGCCAAGTCGATCCCGGCCGGAACGGCGACCGTGAAGGTCACCGGAACCGTCGACGGCGTGCCGGTCACCATGCCGGCGCAGGTGCCGTACGGCGCGCTCAACTGCGGCTAGCGCTCCCGGTGGCGGCGTCCCGGCGGGGCGCCGCCACCCCCCCGCTGTGAGTCTCGCTGACAGTAAGGAAGCACCACCTTGAAGATCGCCATGAGGCGGCCCGCAGCCTCATCACCCTCCCGCTCCCGGCCGAGGCGCCGGTTCCGCAGGACCGCCGCGGCGGTGGTCGCCCAGCTCGCGGCCCTGTGCCTGATCGGGGTTCCCGTTCCGGCCCACGCCGCCGACTCCACCACCTTCACCAACACACGCAACCCGATCCTCGGCGACGGCAGCTACTACTCCGCCGACCCGGCGCCGGTCGTCGTCCCGGCCGGAGCGCCGGGCAACACCAGCGGCCACGACGAGCTCTACATCTACACCGGCCACGACCAGGCCGGGCCGACCCAGAACGACTTCATCATGAACGAGTGGGGCGCGTTCAAGACCGGTGACGTCGAAGGCGGCCAGTGGACCCACTACCCGTCACTGATGCGCCCGGAAACGGTCTTCTCCTGGGCGACGCCGGGGCGCGCGTACGCGGGCCAGATGATCCAGGGCGTGGACGGGCGCTACTACTGGTACGTCCCGGTCAGCGAGCGGGAGAGCACGGCGTCCGACAGGTTCGCCATCGGCCTGGCCGTCGCGACGTCGCCGACCGGCCCGTGGAGCGACTATGTGGGCGGGCCGCTGATCTCCCAGCGGGTGCCCTCGGCCAACAACATCCAGAACATCGACCCGACGATCCTGATCGACGGCGAGGCCCCCAACCAGCGGGTCTACGTCTGGTGGGGCACCTTCGGGAACCTGCGGATGCTCGAGTACCAGCAGGACATGAAGACGCCGATCGGCACCCAGCGCTCCGTCACCGGCCTGACCGGCTTCTTCGAGGCGCCCTGGGTCTTCAAGCGGAACGGCACGTACTACATGGCGTACGCCGGGAACAACGCCGGTCCGACCTCGCAGTGCACCCCGGCCAACTACCACGCCTGCATCGCGTACGCGACGGCCTCCTCGCCGACCGGGCCGTGGACCTACCGGGGCACCGTGCTCCGGCCGGTCTCCTCGACCACCAGCCACCCGGGCATCCTGGAGTTCAACGGCAAGTGGTACATCGCCTACCACACGGCCGACGCGGTCGGCGGCGGGCACTTCCGCCGTTCGGTCGCGATCGACCGGGTGGAGTGGGACGACACGCAGACCCCGCCGCGGATGAAGCTCGTCACGCCGACGCCGGTCAAGGGACGTGACCTCACGCCTCGCCCGAACGTCGCGCAGGAGGCGAAGGTCACCGTCTCCAACGAGCCCGTGCCCACCCAGTACTGGGTGAAGGCGCTCAACGACGAACTCGTCCGGTCCAACCCGCTGCCGCCGGACATGTGGGGCACCTGGACCGGCAACAACCCGCCGCAGCAGTGGGTGCAGTACACGTGGGACCAGCCGATGCGGATCTCCGGTTCGCAGATCGACTTCTGGAACGACAACCCGCAGGGCAGCGGCGTGGGCGTCGCGGCCCCCGCCCGCTGGAAGATCCAGTACTGGAACCTCGCCACCGGCCAGTGGGCCGACGTGCCCAACGCGACCGGCTACCCGACCGGCACGCAGGGCCTCCAGAACACCGACTTCGACCCGGTCACCACCACGCAGGTACGCGCGACCTTCGACGCCTCCACCAACGGCAGCACCTACTCGGCGGTCGCGGTCGAGGAGTGGAAGATCCTGGCCACGCAGCCGGAGACCGTCAATCCGCCGGCCATCACCGTCGAAGTCGGCGAAACGGAGCTGCCCGGCACCGTCGGCGTCGCCTTCGGCGGCGAGACGCTGCGGATCCCGGTCTTCTGGGACCCGCTGACCCCCGAGCAGGTCGCCCAGCCCGGCACGGTCACCATCCGGGGAACCGTGCTCGGTTACGCCGCCGGCCGCATCTCCGCGCAGGTCACGGTCCTCTCGCCGGACGACACCGAAGGCGACGAGACCGCGCCGACGCTGACCCTCACCCCCAGCGGCAGCGCGGGCAACGCCGGCTGGTACCGCTCGGCGGTACGGGTGCGCGTCAACGGCGTCGACGACCGCGGCGGCCGGATGACCATTGAGACGAAGGTGGACGACGGCCAGCCGGTCGTCACCACCGACACCCGGCAGGCCGACGCCAACGTCTCCGGGGACGGCGAGCACACCGTCACCGCGAAGGCGACCGATCGCGCGGGCAACGTCTCCACACCCGAGAACCTCACGGTACGCATCGACGCCACGGCACCGGTCAGCGTCGGCACGCTGGACACCACCACCCGGTCGGTCAGTGTCCTCGCGACCGACGCCACCTCCGGCGTCGCCGGCATCGAGTACGCCATCGGCACCGGCCCGTGGACCCCCACCGCCGACGGCGTCATCACGGCGCCCGACGCCAACCGGCACACCGTGTCGTACCGGGCGATCGACAAGGCGGGAAACCTGGAGACCGCCAAGACGGTCGTCATCCCGGCGGACCTGTCCGCGCCGCTCAACGGCAACATCGCCCCCATCGCGACCCCGACCGCCTCCTACACGGCGGGCTGGAACAGCGTCACCGCCCTCAACGACAACGCCGACCCGGCCAACCCGAGCCAGGCGCAGATCTGGGGCACCTGGTCCGGCACCCGCCCGGCGACCCAGTGGGTCCAGTACGACTGGTCACGCCCCGTACGGATCATCAGCACCGAGCTGAAGTTCTGGCGGGACTCGGGCCAGGGCACCGGCGACGGCGTCGCCCAGCCCGACGGCTGGGTGCTCCAGTACTGGGACGAGGCCACCTCGGCCTGGCGTGACGTGCCCGGCGCGTCCACGTACGGCACGAGCACGACCGCGTTCAACAACGTCGCCTTCGACCCGATCACCACGTCCCGGGTGCGGGCCACGGTCCGGGCCAACGGCAACGGCACCACCTACTCCGCGGTGGCGATCACGGAATGGCGGGTCTTCGCCCAGGAACCGGCTCCCGAGGAGCCCGCCGAGATCCCCGTCACGATCAAGGTCACGCCGCGCTGCCTGGCCGGCAAGGCGTACGTGGCCGTGCAGGCGCGCAACGACCATGACGCGGCGGCGAGCATCACCCTGCAGAGCGCGTACGGCGAGCGATCGTTCCCGAATGTCGCGCCGGGCGCGAGCGCCTACCAGTCGTTCGCCACCCGTACGGCCTCGATCGCGGCGGGTTCGGTCACCGTCAGCGCCACCGGGACCGTGGACGGCGAGGAGGCGACCTCCCAATACACCGCGGATTACCCCGCCCTCACCTGCACCTGAATCCCAGCGCTATCTCCAGCACCAGAAGTCCCCGCATAATCCAGAAACCCCCCATGTGGAGCATTGCATGAAAATTCAACCCAAATGGCTGCTCGCGGCGGCCGTCGCGCTGACCGCTTCCGTTGCGCTGCAGGGGCCTGCGGTGGCCGACCCCGGCGACAGCACCGACGTCGAGGTGACGGTCGACATCGCACCGATCAAGGAGCCTGGCGTGCTCGCCATGTCGATCGCCGCCGACTCCGTCGCGCTGAGCGAGGACGGCTCGACCCTGGAGACCCGCCAGTTCACCGGCACCCTGCCGAAGGTGACGGTCACCGACACCCGCACCGGGGATGAGATCCCCGAGGGCGCCGCGTGGGCCGTGCTCGGCAACGCGTCCGACTTCCTCGGCGACGCCGGTCAGGCGCCCATCAGCGCCGGCCACCTCGGCTGGAAGCCGCACCTGATCGACGGCGGCGACACCGGCCTGGTCGCCGAAGGCGAGGAGGTCGCGACCGTCCTCGACGAGCCGACCCAGCCCGGCAACAACGTCGGTCTGGTCGACCAGGAGCTCCTTGTCTCGACCTTCGACTCCGGCGAGGTCTCTGAAGGCTCGTACACCGTCAACGCCGACCTGTTCCTGCGCACCCCCGCGGACGTCGCCGCGGGTTCGTACGCCTCGACGCTGACCCTGTCCCTCTTCGAATAACCGAATAGCCGACGGATGGGGGCCGCAGCGTCGCGGCCCCCACCACCCCCTTTCGCCGGAGGACCCCGCCGTGATCCGAACCCTGTCGCAGACGCTGCCGCGGCTCCTCGCCGTGCTCACGGCGGCGCTCCTCACCGTGCCTCTCGCGCCCGTCGACGCACTGGCCGAACCGGCTCCGACCCTCACCTGGTCGGTCCAGCCGGCCAACCAGCAGGGCCCGGACGGCCGCCGACGGGTAGAGCTCACCCTCGACCCGGGTCAGACCGTGACCGAGCACCTGGCCGTGCGGAACTTCAGCGACGCCGCCGCCGACTTCGCCCTGAAGGCCGCCGACGGCTACCTCACCGACAAGGGCCGCTTCAACATGCTCCAGTCCGACCAGGCGTCCAAGGACGGCGGCACCTGGATCAAGGTCCAGAACAAGGTCACCGTCGGGGCCAACGAGACGAAGGTGGTGCCGTTCACGATCACCGTGCCGCGTGACGCCGCGCCGGGGGACCATCCGGCCGGCATCGCCGCGACGGTCACCAGCGCCGGCGACACGGTCTCCGTGGAGAGCCGGGTGGGGTTCCGGGTCATGATGCGCGCCACCGGCACGATCACGGCGGCGGTGGCGGTCAGCGGCCTCTCCGCCACGTACGAGCAGTCGTGGAACCCCTTCTCCTCTGGTGTCATCCGGGTCAAGTACACGGCGACGAACAAGGGGAACGTCGCGGTGAGCGGAGCCGGCGAGGTGACGGTCAGCGACCTGTCCGGTCTGGCCGAACGGGACGCCAAGATCGATGTCGAGGAGATCTTCCCGGGCGACAGCCGTACGGTGGAGACCCGCATCGCGGGAGTCTGGGCCCTCGGCCCGCTCTCCACGAGCGTCACCGTGTCCCCGTCCGTCCAGGGTGGCATCCCCGCCGGTGCCGTGGTCAAGGACGCCGCCACCGACATGACGGTCTGGACCGTGCCCTGGCCCCAATTGGCCCTGGCCGCGCTTCTCGTGATCCTCTTCTTCTCCTACCGGGCCATCACCCGGCGCCGCCGCCGGCATCTGGCGGACCTGCTCGCCCGCGCCCGCGACGAAGGCCGCGCAGAGGCCCAGAAGTCCTCACGGAACGCCCAGGTTTAGTGCCCAGCCGGCGGCAGTGCGTGCGCCGTGTCATCCGGCGATGACGGCCGTCGTGGTACGGCCGCCGTCCACGTCCAGCACGATGCCGTGGACGAACGCGGCCTCCTCGCTGGCGAGGTAGACCGCGGCCTGAGCGACGGCCTGCGGCTTGCCCATTCCCCCAGCCGGAGTGCCGTTCATCATGACCTCGCCCGGGTGCGCCTCCCCCGGCATGGGCTCCTGAATCACGCCGGGAGAGATCGCGTTCACGCGCACGCCATGAGGACCGAATTCGGCGGCCCAAGCTCGCGTGAGGGTCTCCACCGCGCCCTTGGTGGAACTGTAGAGCGCGCCCACGGGAATGCCCAAGCGTGCGATCCACGAGCCCAGGTTGATGATCGCCCCGCCGCCGACCTCGACCATGGCCGGAGCAATCGCGGCGGTCAGGAAGAACGGCGCCTTCACGTTGACGGCGTAGACCTGGTCGAAGGTCTTCTCATCGGTGTCGACCGTGCTGTCACCGGGGTAGATCCCGGCGTTGTTGACCAGGATGTCGATGCCCCCGCCAAGAACGGACACCGCCTCCCGCGCCAGGGCGTGCGAGGCCTCGGCGCTTCCGTCCAGATCCGCCTTCACGAAGTCGGCGCGGCCACCACGCGCGCGGATACCGTCGACGACCTCTCCGCCCCGCTCGGCGCTGCGGCCGGATACGATCACGTGCGCACCCTCGGCGGAGAACGCCTCTGCGATCGCCCGGCCGATGTTGCTCGTCGATCCGGTCACCAACACCCGCTTGCCCTGCAACCGTCCGCTCATCACGCGTCCCCTCACGCTCGTTTGCCTATGCCCGCTCTGGAACCTGTTCCGGTCACCCGCGCGGCACTGCCAGAGTGCGAAGAAAAAATTGGACCTGCAAGTCCAATCGCGGCCATCAGCTTTCGACGAGTCGTCGGCACGCGTCGAACCGCTGTTGCCCGTCGTCCGGCACTGGGCCGACCATCCGGCCGCCCTGTTTAGCCTGGTCAGGCGCGTAGCGGGCGGAATAACTCACGGATCTCGGTGACCAGCTCTTCCGGCCGCTCCAATGCCGCGAAGTGGCCGCCTCGGTCGAACTCGGTGAACCGGGTCAGGCGGTAGCAGCGCCGTACCCATTCCTCTGGCGGCGTGAAGTTGTCCTTGGCGAAGGAGGCGAACCCGGTCGGCACGTCGACATAACCGGGCACAAACCTGCCGAGCATGCCCTCGGTGTGCATGGTCTCGTAGTACAGGCCGGTGGAGGTGGCGATGGAGTTGGTCAGCCAGTAGAGAGTGATGTCGGTGAGCAGCTCGTCCTTGCTGAACACCGACTCGACGTCGCCGCCGCAGTCGCTCCACGCCCGGAACTTCTCCACGATCCACGCGGCCAGGCCTGCAGGGGAGTCGGACAGTCCCGCGGCGAGCGTGGACGGCCGGGTGCCCTGGATTTGGGCGTAACCGCCCTCCTCGGAGAAGAACTCCTCGGTCTTGGCCACGAATGCCTCTTCGGCGGGCGAGAGCGGGGCCGAGTTCTCGTCCAGCACCGGCGTTGCCCCGATCAGGTTCAGGTGGATGCCAGCCACGGTGTCGCCGTGGTCACGGCCGAGGCGGCTGGTGATCTGCGCGCCCCAGTCGCCGCCCTGCGCGCCGTAGCGCGAATAGCCGAGCACCTCGGTCATGAGCTGGTTGAACAGGGTCGCCATGGCGGTCGGGGTCATCCCGGGCGTGACGGGATGCGGGGAGAAACCGTAGCCGGGCAGGCTCGGCGCGACCACGTCGAACGCGTCGGCCGGGTCCCCGCCGTGTGCTGCCGGGTCGGCCAACGGCCCGATGATCTTGTGCACCTCCCAGAACGAACCCGGCCAGCCGTGCGAGAACAGCAGGGGGAACGGGCGCGGTCCCACTCCCTTGGCGTGCACGAAGTGCATGGTGTTGCCGCCGACCTCGGCGAGGAACTGAGGGAGCGCGTTGAGTCGCTCCTCAGCCGCGCCCCAGTCGAACTCGGTGCGCCAGTACTCCAGCAGCTCGGCGAGGTAGCCGGGTGGGGTGCCGTGCGTCCAGTCCTGTCCGGACAGTGCCGGCGCGAGCCGCGTTCTGGCCAGCCGCTCCCTCAGGTCGGTGAGCTGCTCGGGACGGGTTTCGCTGCGGAACGGACGTAGCTGTGCCATGTGATCTTCCCTTGGACGTCGAAATGCCGCGTGTTCGGCATGCCAGCGCGCGGGCGTGCGCGGTCCATGGGTCGCGGCCGGTGCTGCGCTGGGCGGGTGACCCCGGGGCGTTTCTTCGGGGACATGTTCAGGTTTACGCCGGCTGTGCGGAGTTACCCAGGCCCCCGCTCTGCCTACGTCCCATGTGACCACCATCAGCAGGGGCAGGCTGATGGGCCCAATCGGGAACACCCGACGCAGTGCAATCGCCGACGCACGGTACTCCCCCGCCCCATCCAAACCGGCACCGCGCAGGCCGAGGCCCGTTCACTGTGGTGTGCCGGCGGGCCGCTCCTTCGTGGCGTCCGCTCCCCAACTGGCCAGCAGGCGCAGCGCCTCTTCCGAGGGTGAGCCGGGCTCGGCGTGGTAGGTCGTCAGCGACTGCTCCTGATCGCCGGGGAGCGCGAGGGTCTCGTAGCGCAGCGTCAGTTTCCCCACCAGCGGATGTGACAGGCGCATGGTGCCGTGCGTCTTCTTCTTGACGTCGTGGGCGGCCCACAGCCTGCGGAAGTCCTCGCTCTTCAGGGAGAGTTCACCGATCAGCGACGCGAGCAGAGAGTCGTCCGCGTGCAGGCCGGCCCCGAACCGTAGTTGTCCCACCACGTCGTACGCCTTGGACTCCCAGTCCGTGAACAGCTTCCGGGACGCAGGGTCGAGGAAGGTGATCCTGGCCCAGTTCCGCTCCTGTGGGGCACGGGCGGCCCAGTCTCCGAAGAGGGCGGAGGCAGTCTGGTTCCACGCAAGCACATCAGCGCGGCGGCCCCATACGTATGCCGGCACGCCTTCCATCGCCGTCAGCAGCTCCAGTACCGCGGGCCTGACCTGTTGGCGCGGCGGCTCGGGATGCCGCTGATGCCGCTTGGGCTGGGCCAGGCGTAGCAGGTGGGCGTGCTCGGCGTCGGAGAGCTTGAGTACGCGGGAGATCGCGTCCAGCACTTCGCGTGAGACGTTGCGGGCGTTGCTCTGCTCGAAGCGCGTGTAATACGCCACAGAGACCCCGGCGAGCTGCGCCAGCTCCTCGCGGCGCAGGCCCGGCACGCGGCGCCGTCCGCTGTGGTCGGCGAGCCCTACATCGGCCGGTTTGAGGCGGGCCCTGCGGGTGCGCAGGAACTCGCTCAGCTCTGCGCGCGGGTCGAGTCCCTCCCGCAAAGCCGGTTCCGGAGCCGATTCCGGAGCCGCTGAGGGTCCGGTGCGGGCGGCGCGGTGGGTTGCCATGGTTCGAGTATCGCTCGGAGTCCGCAGCCCAGCCTGTCCCTGCCAGTGATAGCCACACGAGACGTAGACGAAGCGGGTGTCTGGTTAAGACCGCGCGCCCGAAGCACGCTCGATGTGTCCCGGGCAACGGCTTGCGGGCCCCTGGCCCGGCCCCGGCCCTCCACATCACCGGTAACACCGGTGCAACGGCCCGGCTTACCTTCACCGTCCCTCCCGTCAGGGCCCCCCTGACGGGCCACACGCAGCTCCTGGAACATCACCATGACCGACACCGTCACCAAATCCACAGGCCCGACCCCGGTGACCGCCCGGCAGGACCGCCTCCCGGGCAAGGCTTTGCTCGGCCTCTTCCTGGCCGGCTTCATCAGCATCCTCACCGAATGCCTCCCGGCCGGTCTGCTGCCGGAAATGAGCCACACGCTCGACACGAGCGTCTCGCTGACCGGTCAGACCGTTACGCTCTACGCGCTCGCCACCGCGCTGGGCGCCATCCCCCTTGCACGGGCGACGGCCACATGGCCGCGTAAGCACGTCCTGCAGCTCGCCCTGGCCGTGGTCGCCGCCGCCAACGCACTCACCGCACTGTCCAGCGACTACACACTGACGCTGGTGCTCCGCTTCGTCGCCGGTCTGGGAACCGGACTCATCTGGCCTCTCCTCGGCGGGTACGCCGCCCGCCTGGCGCCAGAGGGACGGCAGGGCCGCGCCATCGCCATCGCCCTGGCCGGAACCCCTATCGGGCTGGCCCTGGGTATCCCGCTGGGGACCTGGCTCAGCAGCCTCGGCGGCTGGCAGTTCGCCTTCCACGCCTCGGCCGCCGTGAGCGTCGTGACCATGGCATGGGTTCTGGTGGCACTTCCGAACCTGCCGGGACAGCCGGTCGAGACACGCTTCAAGATCTCGCAGGTGCTGGCCATCCCCGGGCTGCGTCCCATCCTGTTCGCGCTGGCCACATACATGATCGCGCACAACATCCTCTACACGTACATCACCGACCTCCTGTCCTACGCGGGGATGGCAGGCCAGACAGGCTGGGTGCTGTTCGCCTTCGGAGCCACCTCCGTGCTCAGCGTTCTCGTCGTCGGTACGCACATCGACCGTCACCTGCGCAAGCTCGTGGTGAGCAGCACCGTGGTGTTCGCGGCCTGCGTGCTCGTGCTGGCCTTTTTCGCGAATGCGCCGGTGCTGGTCTACGTCGCCGTCGCAGCGTGGGGCTTCGCGTTCGGCAGCTCCCCCAGCCTGTTCATCGGTGCCGTGATCAACACCACAGGTGAAGCCGCCGACGTGGCCCAGTCGATCACCATCACGGTCTTCTCCGCCTCCATCGCGGTCGGCGGTTTCATCGGCGGCCTCCTGCTCGCCGGCCTGAGCACCGCCTCGATCACCTGGGCATCGCTGATCCTCCTGATCGCCGCAGCCGCAACAGTCATCGGCGGCACAAAGCACGCCTTCCCCAAGAAGGCCTGATGCGGTGACAAATCACAGCCACAGTGCCGCGCGCGAAAGACCCATCCCTGGGGGATAGCCCAGCGGACCGAAATAAGGGAGACCCTCAAATGAGCGACATCGATCCAGCGCCCGGCTCCATCGTCCGAACCGGACACTGCCTGTGCGGCTCGATCAGCTACCGATTCGACGCAGAGCCCGAGACCGTCGTCCTTTGCCACTGCGCTCATTGCCAGCGAAACAGCGGTGGGGCGTTCTCAGTGAACGTTCTGGTGGCGCGCGATTCCCTGGAGACCAAGGGAACGCCCAAGTCCTACCAAACAGTCGGAGCCGAAAACGGCAACCTGCGGGACAGGCTTTTCTGCGGCGATTGCGGTACTCCGATCTTCACGATCCTTCACGAACGGCCCGATCTCGTGATCGTCAAGGCCGGAACCCTCGATGACCCCACGGGACTGAAGCCGTCCGCCGAGGTGTGGTGGCGTCGAGCCCAGGACTGGATCGAACCGAACCCGAACCGAGCGAGGTTCGACGGCGATGCGAAGTAACGCGCCCGTCGAGGACATCGCGGCGCTGAGGAACCGATCTCACCCAGCATCGATTCGAAACGCCAGAATGAGGAGTGGACCATGAGCTTTCGTACGATCAACCCGGCCACCGGCGAATTCGTGAAAGAGTTCCCGTTGCAGTCGGATGCCGAAGTATTTGCGGCACTGGAAACCGCGGACAAGCTCTACCGCGAAGACTGGAAGTTCAGGCCGGTTGCGGAACGGGCTCGAATCGTCGGTCGTGCCGCCCAGATCCTGCGCGAGAAGCGAGATGAGTACGTGGAATACCTGACCCTGGAGATGGGGAAGGTCACCCGCTTCGGCTACTTTGAAGTCGATCTCGTCGCCGATATTCTCGACTACTACGCCGAACGCGGGGAGGAATTCCTCGCGGAGCAGTCGCTGCCGGGCCGGCCCGGCGCAAAGCTGATCGCCGAACCCATTGGCGTCATCCTGGCGATCGAGCCGTGGAACTTCCCCTACTATCAGCCGGCCCGTGTGGCCGCGTCCCAGTTGGTAGCGGGCAACGTGGTCATGATGAAGCACGCCGAGAGCGTGCCGCAGTGCGCTCTGGCCTTCGCTCGACTGTTCGAGGAGGCGGGAGCTCCGGAAGGGGCTTACACGAATCTCTTCTGCAGCATCGAGCAGATCGCCATGCTGGTCGACGACTTCCGCGTGCGCGGCGTCACTTTGACCGGTAGCGAGAAGGCGGGGACTTCGGTTGGGGAACGCGCCGGCCGCAACCTCAAGAAGGCGATCCTGGAACTGGGCGGCAGCGACCCTGCTCTGATCCTGGAAGGCGCGCCGTTGGAACATGCGGTCGAGCAAGTGGTGATGGGACGCACCTACAACTCGGGGCAGGGCTGCGTCAACATCAAGCGCGTGATCGTGGTCGGCAGGGCACGGGGCGAGCAGATGCTTGCCGCCCTGAAGGAGCGCTTTGCCGCGATCAAGGTGGGTGACCCGAAGGACGAGGCTACTCTGGTCGGCCCCCTCTCCAGCGAACGCGCCGTGGAGGGACTGCTTCGGCTGATCGAGGACGCCAAGGCTGCGGGAGCGCGAATCGTTCACGGCGGCGACCGCGTCGACCGCCCCGGGTTCTATCTCGAACCGACGATCATCACGGACATCAGCGAGAGCAACCCGCTCTACCAGGAAGAAGCCTTCGGACCAGTGCTGTCCTTCTACGTCGTGAACACCGAGGAAGAAGCGATTGAGTTGGCCAATGCCACCAGGTTCGGCCTGGGCGGCTACGTCTTCGATGCTGACGTCGAGCATGCCCAACAGGTGGCGACCCGTATCGAGGCCGGCATGGTGTACATCAATTCCTGCTTCGCCGACTCGCCGAGCCTGCCCTTCGGAGGGGTCAAGAACTCCGGATTCGGACGTGAACTGTCGGAACTGGGCATCGGCGAATTCCTCAACCGCAAGCTGGTAACGGTCGCGCCGTAGCGCAAACGAATGGCGGGCGATCACACGGCTCCCGTCACGCGACGCCGGCGCGCGCCGCCGCCAGCGCTCCTGCCGCGGCGCGTTCGGCGGCGTCGTCGTCGAGCGGTTCCCCCGTGTTGAGCAGCGCGTAGTACAGGGGCGCGGAGACGGCTGCGATCACCCGGCGCGGATCGGTCCCGGCGGGTAGCTCTCCTCGCTCGACGGCGTCGCCGACGCAGCCGGCCCATTCGTCGATGCGTACGGCGTAGAAGCGGTGCAGCGCCCGGGCCGCCTCGTCGTCGCAGAGCGAGGCGGCGATCAGTGCCTTGAACAGGCGTCCCTGCCGGGGGTCGGTGAGGGTCTTGACGACCAGCCGGGCGTTGTCCCGCAGATCCTCCTCGACGCTGCCGGTATGAGAGCGGGGCAACGATCCCTGAGCCATGTCGTCGAGCAGGTCGGCGGCGAGAGCGCCGGGCGTGCCCCAGCGACGGTAGACGGTGGTCTTCCCGACCCCGGCGACCCGGGCGATCTCGGCCAGGTCGAGGGCGTCGAACCCCTTCTCGGCCAGGACGTCTCCTGCGGCCTGAAGAACGGCTTCGCGGACGCGGGCGGTGCGCCCACCGGGCCGGACGGCGCCCGGTGCGGCGCTCTGCTGCGGTACGGCGGCCATATGGACCCTCTCCCAAGAGACGCCCTTATCGGGACCCCAGTTCCCTTAGAGCGGCAACAGTGTTATCGTTCCTCGCATCTTAACGGAACCATAGAACCGTTTAAGCGCTCATAAGGAAGTTCCCTGTCATGACCATGACAAAGCCCGTGTCCAGACCTCCGGTCCCGCAGCGGCTGACCGGCCGCATGAAAGCCGTCCTCGCGGTGCTGCTGGTCGCCCAATTCATGCTGGCCGTCGACTTCTCGATCCTGAACGTGGCCCTGCCCGAGATCGGCGACACCCTCGGCTTCTCCCTGGCCGACCTGCAGTGGATCGCCACCTCCTTCGCCCTGGGCGCGGCCGGGTTCACCCTCTTCTTCGGCCGCATCGGCGATCTGATCGGCCGCAAGCGCATCTTCCTCGGCAGCCTGGCCCTCCTCGGCCTGGCCTCACTCGCCGGCGGGCTCGCCCCGAACCCCGAGATCCTCATCATCGCCCGCATCGCCCAGGGGCTCGCCACCGCCGCCGCCACCCCGGCGGGGCTCGCCCTGCTCACCACTTCCTTCCCCGACGGCCACCTGCGGCAGAAGGCACTCGGCCTCAACGGCGCGCTCATGTCCGCCGGGTTCACCGCCGGCGCCATTCTCGGCGGCGTCCTGACCGACCTGCTCTCGTGGCGCTGGGCCTTCTTCATCAACGTCCCCGTCGCCCTCATCGTGCTCCTCGTCGCCCCCGGCGTCATCACCGAGTCCCGGCCCGCCACCCGGCCCAAGGTCGACCTGCCCGGCGCCCTGACCGTCACCCTCGGACTGCTCGGCATCGTCTACGGCCTGACCCAGGCCGGCGAGCACGGCTGGACCCACCCCGTCGCCCTGGTGGGACTACTGGCCGGCGCGGCCCTGCTGGCCGCCTTCTACTTCGTCGAGCGCAGGGCCGCCCAGCCCCTGGTTCCGCTGCACGTCCTGAAGAAGCGCACCGTGGCCTGGGGCAACGTGCTGGGACTGCTCGCCTTCGTCACCGAGACCTCCCTGGTGTATCTGCTCACGCTGTACATGCAGAAGACGCTCGGCTTCTCGGCCCTGACCGCCGGGCTCTCCTTCGGCATCCTGGGGCTCGGAACCGTGGCCGGGGGCATGCTCGCGCCGAAGCTGATCTCCCGGACCTCCACCCTGACCGTCCTGGTCGGGGGCGGGCTGTTGCAGGCGGCCTTCACCGGCGTCCTGCTCTTCCTGGGCGGCACCTCGGCCTCGATGGCGCTGATGCTGCCGGCGACCTTCCTGGGCGGGGTCGGCAACATGCTGGTCATCGTCGGCTTCATGGTCACCGCCACCACCGGCCTGCCGGACCACGAGCAGGGCCTGGCCACCGGGCTGGCGTCCATGTCCCAGCAGATCGGCATCGCTATGGGGACTCCCGTCATGTCCGCGATCGTCACCGCGGCCACCATGGGCGCCGTGTCCGCCGGTGCGATCCTGCACGGCGTCACCGTCGCCATAGCCGCCAACGCCGCCCTCGTCCTCCTCGGCGTCCTCATCGCCGCCGTCTTCCTACGCGCCCGGCACGGCCGCACGCAGAACTGACCGCCGGCCCCCTCTCCCCCACTTCACCGAGCAGGCTGACGTCGATGGCCTGACGGAAGTTGCCGGGCTATGACCCAGGCGTGACCTGGTCCTTCGTAGGGTTGTGGTGAGGATCGGCGGGACAAAGCCGCCATGAGCCGGGCAGTGGCGCCGGCGAGTGTCCTTGGTCATTCGAGGACGTCGATGAGGTCTTCACCATGGGTCCGGAACCCGCGCTTCAGTGCGAGGGGACCCGGTGGTGCACCGTCCACCCCGGAGTGCCGCTCGGATGAATCGCATAAACGGTTCATTTCTCGCCGAAGCGGATAGACCCAATCTTCAATAGCCGGCAGGTGAGAAGAATGAGAAACCATGCGGCGAATACGACCACGGACGCCGGTATTCCTGTGTCCAGTGATGAGCATTCGCTTACGGCCGGCCCCAGCGGTCCCAATCTGTTGCAGGACGCCTACCTGATCGAGAAGCTGGCCCACTTCGTCCGCGAGCCCGTGCCTGATCGGGTCTACCACGTCAAGGGCGGCGGTGCCTTCGGCTACTTCGAGGTGACCGCCGATGTCAGCCAGTGGACCAAGGCCGCCTTCCTCAATCCAGTGGGCAAGCGCACGCCGCTGCTCGTGCGCTTCTCGTCGGTGGCCGGGGAGGAGGGCTACGCGGACACCGACCGCGACGTGCGCGGCTTCGCTCTCAAGTTCTACACCGAAGAGGGAAACTACGACCTCGTCGGCAACAACACGCCGGTCTTCTTCGTGCGCGATCCCATGAAGTTCCCCGACTTCATCCATTCCCAGAAGCGCATGCCCGACAGCGGCCTGCGCAGCAACAACATGCAGTGGGACTTCTGGACGCTCTCGCCGGAGTCAGCGCACCAGGTCACGATCCTGATGAGCGACCGGGGGACGCCGCGTACGTGGCGCAACATGAACGGCTACAGCAGCGACACGTACATGTGGGAGAACGCCGCGGGCGAGAAGTTCTGGGTGAAGTACCACTTCAAGACCGAGCAGGGCATCCAGAACATGACCGATGCCGAGGCCAAGGCCATGTTCGGCCAGGACCTCGACTATCACCGGCGTGACCTGCGGGAGGCGATCGACCGCGAGGACTACCCGTCCTGGCGCCTGGAGATGCAGATCATGCCGTACGAGGACGCGGCCGGCTACCGCTTCAACCCCTTCGACATCACCAAGGTCTGGCCGCACAAGGACTACCCGACGATCCCGATCGGCCGGATGGTGCTCGACCGTAACCCGGAGAACTTCTTCGCCCAGATCGTGCAGGCCACGTTCGACGTGGCGAACTTCGTCCCGGGCATCGGACCCAGCCCGGACCGGATGGTGCTGGGGCGGATGTTCGCCTACGCCGACTCGGCGCGCTATCGCATCGGCCCGAACTACGCGCAGTTACCGGTCAACCAGCCGATCAGCGAGGTGCACAACTACAACAAGGACGCCCCGATGCGCTACTTCCACAGTGGCAGCCAGCCGGTCTACGCGCCGAACAGCTACGGCGGGCCGAAGGCCGATCCGCAGCGCTACCGCGATCCGAGCTGGTTCGTCGAGCCCGCCGAGATCATGCGTACGGCCTACGCGGCGCACAGGGATGACGACGACTTCATCCAGCCCGGCACGCTCTACCGCCAGGTGATGACGCCGACCGATCGGGACCATCTGATCGGCAACATCGTCTGGCACCTGAGCCAGGGGGTGGAGCACTTCATCCAGGAGCGCGCGGTCAAGGACTACTGGGCCAAGGTCGACTCCGACCTCGGCGCCCGCATCGCCCACGAGTTGGGTCTGGCGGCAGTGGCGCGGTAGAGGGGCCGATCGCTCACGTGGCGATGAGCAGGGACGGCGGCCGTCGTCCCGATCGGCCCCAATGCGCCGCGTCCCCCGAACCCTTGACCGAAATCGCAGGCTCAGGGGCGCCTGGGCCGTCCTTGACTGGTCGCGCAGTTCAACGCCGCCCTGGGGCCGGATCACGTGATCAAGGAGGCACATGACCGGCTGTACTTCTAAGTGTCCAGGTCAGCCGGGCCGCCTGTGGTCACGACCTCCAGCGGGGCGTCCGTCGCCTCCGCCGACTCGCGCTGGGTCCGGACGTCGGCCAGCCGGGCGTTCAGGGCGTTTTCGATGGCCTGGTAGGCATCGCTCCCCAGGACCAAGCGGCGGGGTGCCGGGTCCTGGTCGACACTGGCGATCATCGCGGTGGCCATCAGGGCCGGGTCGCCTATGCCTTCGGTCGTGCGTTCGGTGAGAATGCGGCGGACTCCCGCCGCGGGCGTGCCGTCGTAGGCCTCGATGCGGTCGGCCAGCACCGAACTGCCGTAGCGGAAGTTGGTGCGGGCGCCGCCCGGTTCGACGATGGTGACGCCGATGCCGAACGGGGCCACCTCGCCCGCCAGCGCATCCGCGAAACCTTCCACGCCCCACTTCGTGGCGTGGTAGAGGGACCCGCCCGGCCATGCCGCCTGGCCGCCGACCGAGGAGAGTTGCAGGATCCGGCCGCCGCCCTGCCGGCGCAGGTGCGGCAGCGCGGCCCGGATCAACCGGATCGAGCCGGTCAGGTTGGTCGCGATCTGGTGCACTACCTGCTCGTCGGTCAACTCCTCGGCCGCGCCCATCAGGCCGTACCCGGCATTGCTGACCACGACGTCGATCCGGCCCAGCGCGGCCCATGCCTCATTGACCACCGCGGTGATCTCGGCCGGGTCGGTGACGTCGAGGTGGGCCGCGCGGAAGGCGTCCGGCCAGCGGGCCGACAGATCGTCGACGCTGCCGAGAGCGCGGAAGGTGCCGACGACGCGGTCGCCGCGGGACAGGAGTTGCTCGCTGAGGTGCCGGCCGAAACCGCTGTTGGCGCCGGTGATGAGCCAGGTTCGTGAAGTCATGCCCGTAGCCTGCGTCGAATCCTGGCAAATCAGCTATTCCCCTGGTGAGAGGGGTGCCGCCAGGGCTACCCAGAGGGGACCCGAACCGGCATATGGTCGGGAACGTGAACCTGATCGGCGAATACCTGCGGGCCCGGCGCGAGCTGATCCGGCCCGAGGATGTCGGGCTGCCCGGCAACGGCCATCGGCGGGTGCCGGGACTGCGGCGAGACGAACTGGCCATGCTCGCCGGGATCAGCACCGAGTACTACACGCGGCTCGAGCAGGGCCGTGACCGGCGCCCCTCACCCCAGGTGCTCGACGCGATCGCCCGCGCGCTCGGCCTCGACGAGGACGCCACCGCGCACCTGCACGCGCTCGGCACCCCGGAAGAGCCTCGGCGGCGGCGCCCCGAGCGGGTCCGACAAGGCGTGCAACCACTTCTCGACGCCTGGCACAACACCCCCGCGTACATCCAAGGGCCGTTCCAGGACGTCCTGGCGGCCAACCGTCTCGCCGCGGCGTTGTCACCGATCTTCAGCCCGGGCAACAACATTCTTCGCTCGGTGCTGCTCGACCCCGCCGCGCAGGAGTTGCTGCCCGGCTGGCAGAACCGGGTCAGCAGTCTGGTCGCAGCCCTGCGGGCGATGGTCGGCCCGGACGTCAACGACCCGCGCTTGACCGACCTGGTCGGCGAACTGTCGGTGAAGAGCGACCTGTTCCGCCGACTCTGGTCACGCCACGATGCCAAGCCGCATCCAGGAGGCGGCGTGCACCACCTGCGCCACCCGATCGTCGGCGACCTCGAACTGCACTACGAGAAGTTCGCCGTCACCGGCGCCGACGGGCAACTGCTCGTCGTCTACCGCGCCGAACCGGGCTCGCCGAGCGCCGACGCCCTCACCTTGCTGGGCTCGCTGCCGGAGGAATCCACTCTTCGCCCTCCCCACACGACAGATCGAACCGCGCCTCGAAGTCACCTGACCGGAGGATCGCCCCATCCTGCGGCGCCGCCCTCGCCGCGGGCCAGGACCTGGCCGGGCCTATGAGGCGCCGACGACGCCGTAGTACAAAGCCAGGAACTCCAGGATCTCCTTTCGGTGGGGCGACAGGGCGGGCAGGTAGCGGTTGATCGCGGTGTCGACGGCCGCCCGGAAGTCGCCGTATCGCGAGGTCTTGTCGCGGACGAACGGGCCGATCAGCTTGATGAGCTCGTAGTTGCTGTCGATGTCGAGTTCCTGCAGGGCTCGGTCGATCGGTGCGGGGTTGTCCTGGAGCCGCGGGAGCACCCGGCTGACGTAGGTGACGCGGTGCAGGATCCGCCAGCACGGCGGCCGCTTGCCGTCCTGCCTGGCCTGGCGTAGCGCGACGGCGGACGGTTCGCCGGACTGGTCGAGCCAGATCGGGTCGACCACCTGGTTGAAGAACAGGTCGTGGTGATCGGTCGCCGGGGCGAGGTAGAAGGTCATGAACCGGTAGGCGTCGACCTTGCCCGGCACCCGCGTCCGCTGTCCCAGCCCGTCGACCGCCGTGATGTCCTGGCCGGGCGGCAGGTTCACCTCCAGCCCGAAGGAAGTCTCGGAGTCGCGGGTCTTGGAGACGTTGAGTTCCAGGTGCCCTCCCAGGCTGGCCTTGACATCGACGGTGACGGCGACCGTGAAGACCGAGACGTCGGTACTGACCTCTCCGCCGGCGGAGGCGGTGAGGCTGTACGACCCGCCGACGGTCTCGGAGTAGGTGTCGAGTGTCTCCTGCGTCTCGGCGTAGCGGCCTCCGTCGGCCGTCCAGACATAGGTGTTGACCAGGTTGCGCCGTACCAGCGGTGGCATGGTCCCCGCCGCGGCCGGTCCGGCGTCGTACTGGTCGAACAGCGTCGCCATCTCCTGCTGCTCGCGCTCGATCCGGGTCTTGAGCTGGTACGCCTCGATCGGTTTGAAATAGCTGGAGTCGGGCCGGTATGTCAGCGCATTGGGATAATCGGGGTCGGCGTCGCGCCCCACCTTGCCGTCGAGGGTGCCCTGCTTGGTGTACTGCGGATTGATCGGGAACGTGATGATGTTCCAGTCCTCGGGGATGTCCGGGTTGGGACGCATCTGGTAGGCGATGAGGGCGCCGGTGTGGGCGAGGCGCAGTGCGAAGACGTCCGCGGTTTGAGACTGCACGAGCGCCATGCCGGCGTTGTCGGGCACGTACCTGCTGCCGAGGTCGGCGAACAGCGGGACGCTCTCCTTGCCGCCAGCCAGTTCGAGGCCGCTCACGCGGGTGGCCTTGATTCCCTGCCCGGTCTGCGTGTCGTGCAGCCAGCTCGCCGACGTCTCGACACTCGCCGACACGCCGACGCTGACCTTGGCCTGCTCCACGGGCATCATTTCGACCTGGCCGATGCCGACTCCCAGCGGCGCCTCGATCTCCATCAGCCCGGCCAGGATCTCCGAGTTGTCTCCGGTGGACGCGGACACCTCCAGCGAGGCGTCGACACCGGCGTCGCGTGAGCTCGCGTAAGTGTAGGTCGTCGTGGTCGCCTCGGTCAGCGCGACCGAGCTCGCCCCGGCGTAGTCGTCGTCCCCGGTGAGGTTCTCGCTCGGGACCGGCGGCGCACCCTCGATGAAGCCGATGAGCTGCGGGTCGAACTGCGCCTGGCCCACCCACTCGGTGACCACGTCGCCGATCTTGAAGCCGGTGACGAGCCGCCACGCGCCGTCCTCGATATAGGCGTGGCACCGCTTGAAGACACCGGCCGACGTGCCGTCGGTGCCGGTCTCAAGCATGGCGTATTCCGCGACCGCGGGCGGACTGTCGATCGTCGTGTTGAACGGCGTCGCCGTGCTCGCGATGGCGTCGCGGGCCTGGGGCACGTCATCACCGATAGGCGCCGTGGACAGCGTGTACGACCCGGCGCGCACGGTGAGGTCGTTGCCTCGTGGGCCCTCGTCCGCCAGCCGCCGGTTCGCCTGCGCGTCGAAGGTGTAGTAGGCGATGAGGTCCTCCCGCTCGCCGGCCAGGCGGCGGAACATGTTGTCCCGTATCTGCTCGGCGGTGCGCTCCGTTCGCCAGACGCGCAGTTCGTCCAGCTGCCCACGCAGCCCGCCCGGCCCGGTCGAGGACCCGCCCAGCGAGAACCCGTCGACGAACCCGAGGCCGGCCAGGAAGCCGGGCGAGGGGATCAGCGCGGCGGGGAGGCCGTCTCGGTAGATGACGAGCCGGGACGCGGACGGATCCGGGCTCCGTACCCACGTGGCCGGACCGTGCAGGAGTGCGTCGTTGCCGCCCTTGACGTCGAAGGCGACGTTGCCCTCCTGCTCCTCCAGCCGCCACCAGCCGACCAGGCCCAGTTCCTCGCCGGTGATCGGACCTCCGATGAGCGCGACGTCCCGAGCCGTGTTCCACAGCCGTATCTCGGTGAGGGTGCCCCGCAGCGTCACGTCGGCCGCCCCGGCGCGCCGTACGAGGCCGATCGTCAGGGGATCGGTGTTCGAGCCCACCTCGGGCCCGCGGTAGGTCGCCGTGCCGACGCGCTCGCCGTCGATCGAGAAGACGATCTCGTCCCAGGAGCCCTGGGAGGTGTCGGCACCGAGGGTGCGCTTGCGGGTCACCGCGAACCGGTGGACGCCGCCGGGCAACAGCTCCTTCGGCGAGGAGGTGTAGGTATGGACGGCACGCGTGTTGTCCTCGAAGGTGAAAACCAGCCGGCCCTTGGCGTCGATGACGAGCGAGTACGGCACGGCGTCGCCGGTGCCGCCCGTGCCGGAGCCCACCGCTCCCCGGCTGACCAGGCCATGTGCCTTGGCGTCGTCCAGTTTCGCCGTCACCTCGATGGTGAGGTCACGGGTCAGGTTGAGACTCGCGGCGCTGCCCGCGTCCAGGTACGCGCCGCCGCCGAGTTTCAACGCCCGGGATCGGTTGACGGCCAGCGCCAGATGGGTCCAGGTGCTGGCGGGGAACGGCTCGGAGGTCTCGGCCTGCGTGCCGCCCGCGTAGGCGTACACGCGATAGCCGGCCAGGGGTGCGGCCTCGGTGCTGAGCGGCGCGGGGGTGACCCCGCCGTGGATGTAACCGTGGTCGGGCCCGCTCACATTCGGCATCTGGCCGAACTGGAGGGGACCGCGCCAGCAGCCGGCCAGATCGGCCACGCGGCCGCCGAGCCGCCGTCGCATGTCCGCGGCGATCTCGACCGGTCCGCGGGCACGCTTCCAGATGCGCACCTCGTCGACGTCGCCGTCGAAGGGCGCCTCGATCCCCCCTTGGGGCGTGACGGCGGCGCCGATGGCCCAGGGGCCGTTGACCTCCAGCGGGCCGACGGTCGTCTGCTTCGACGCCAGCAGCTCCCCGTTGCGGTAAAGGTGCCACGCCGTGCCGTCGTAGACCCCGGCGAGGTGAACCCAGTGGCCACCCTCTCCGGAGGGAATCGCGGCGATCGCCCAGTTGTCCGTGCCGTTCCAGCACCCCGCCTGGTAGGTGCCGCCGGCGATGCGCAGCGCCACCTGGGCGTTCTGGCCGGGGCCGCGCTGAGGCCCGTGCGAGACGACCGTGCGGACGCCGTCCGTGTGATCGGCGCGGACCCACGCCTCCATGGTGATGGTCGTGAGGTTCCTGAGCGTGTCGGGCAGGGGGATCTCGACGTATCCGGTGGTCCCGTCGAACGCCACCGGACGTTCCTGCCGCAACGCGAGGGCGTAGTCCTCCCCTTCTTCGGTGACCGAGCGGTGCTGGACCAGCCAGCCGAGGTCCCCCGGCTGGTCTGCCTTGACCCAGGTCTCGATGCTCAGATCGCCGGGCGCCGAGAAAGTCTCCGTGCCGGTGAGGGCGGGCGGGGATTCCAGGGCCCAGGGCCTGCCCTTGGTGCTGCCGTGGTTTCCGGCCGGCGTGTGGTCGCGCAGCACGCCGTTGTCGCCGTACCAGTAACCCGCCAGGCCGGGCTCGGCGCCGGTCAGCCGCGTCCGCACGCCCTCGGCGATCTCCAGCGCCGTACGGGCGTGCTTCCACAGGCGGATCTCGTCGATGCCTCCGACGAAGAAGCGGTCCTCGCCATCGGCCGAGGCTCCGATCGACCAGCCCGCGGGGACCTCGATGGCACCCACGGCGGCGGCCAGCGAACCCACCCGCACGCCGTTGCGATAGAGGTGCCAGGTCTGGGTGGCGCCGTCGTAGACCCCGGCGAGATGCACCCAGGTGCCGAGGTCCTGCGGATCGACCGGGACGCTGACCATATGGTCGGTCCCGTCCCAGGATCCGACCTGGTACATGCCGTCGAAGATCCGCAGCACCACCTCGGCCGGCGGGTCAAGGGTGTAGCCGCGTCCCACGATCGTGTGCGAGCCCGTGATCACGTCGGGACGGACCCACGCTTCGATGGTGATGTCGCCCACCACGTTGAGGTCGCCGACGGCGGGGATCACCACCGCCTGGTGGTCAGCCGGGTTCTGTACGTTGATGTAGAACTGCAGCGCGGTCTCGTGGATGACGCCCGCCAGGGTGTTCTGGCCGTCGAAGTTCAGGGTCGTTCCGGGCGTGACCGCCGACCACCCGCACGATCGCGTCGCCGCCGCGGTGTCGGATGCCTCCACCGTCACCGCCCCCGCCGCCCGGCTCGCGTCCACCACGACCAGCAGGGATCCGGCCGACAGATCCGCGCCCGGCTGGGTGGTGGACGCCGCGGCGGGATCGTAGGGGAGGCGGGTCACCGGCCCGCCTGCGCGTAGGTCGAGCTCCGACGGCTCGATCGGCACGCTCACGGCCCCTGCCCGCACAGCGTCGGCGACCACGACGAGCCCGGTGCCGACCCGCAGCAGGTCCCCTGCCGCCAGCGGCACCCGCAGCCCGTCGAGGAACGACAACGTCCCCGTCTTGCCGTCGACCGGGTCCGCCTGCCCGGCGAACGACGTGGCCGCCGTCCCGTTGAGGATCGCCGCGAGCACCGCCGGATCGCGCGGCATCCGTCCCCATGTCTCGGTGATCGCGCCGCCGTCACGCGGCAGGGTAATGGTGAGAGTGCAGAGGTCCGGGTCGGCATCCTTCGTGGTCACGATGGTCAGCCCGTCATAATCGGGTTCGGCGCCCCTGGCGACGAAGACGAGCTCGCCGGGGATGTCTCCCCCGGTCGGCAGCGTCAGCCTGGCCCGTGCGGTGAGCGCGTAGTAGGAGGCGGCGGAGAACTCACCGGCAGGCCCCCGGAAATACAGGGAGAGCCGGCCGAGGGCGCTGTCGAACAGCACCGGCGCCTCGCCGGTCCGCGCGAAGCCGAGTACGGCGCCCGTCACCCCGAGTCCCCGCCGGTCGAGCTGGACGAGCGGCATCACCAGCGGCCTGTCCCCCGTCAGGCGCGCCCGCTTGTCGGCGACCTCAGCCGTCTTCGCCGTCCAGGCTTCCCGGTACGACGCGAGCAGGGCGCGGTGGCCGGGGAGCGTCTGGGCCAGTTGCCGCTGCCATGCGCGCAGTTCGGTGGTCAGCCGGTCCACGTTGGCCCTGGCCTGGGCGAGGAACGTCGGATCGATCCCTGGGGCCCTTTCGAGGCGGGCGACCGCGTCCCGGGCGTCGATGAGGCCCAGCAGGCCCCAGTACACATCCAGCGCATTCGTCGACGGCGCGCCTCCCTCGTCGAGAAATGTCCGCAGGCCATCGGCACGGGCCTGGTCGGCCTCGATGAGGACGGTCTGCTCGGCGATCTGAGCGTCCAGCCCGGCCAGGACCCTCTCGTCCTCCGCGATCTGGTCGAGCAGCTCCGTCGTCGGCTCGCCCTGGGCGCCCTCGGCGGCCAACTCGACGAGACGGACCACGGTCGGTACCTCCGCCAGCCGGCCGTCCCCTCCCACCCCGAAGTCCAGCACGGCCACCTCCTGTCCGGAGCCGCCGGAATCGGCCGAGGTGACAGCCGCGAGCATCACCCGCGCGGCCTGCTTGGACGGCTTGGCGGTCGCGGGGTCGTAGCCACCGGAGACCGGCTCCTGCTGGTAGTAGAGAGCGGCCGCGAGGCCCCCGTCCACCGTACGGCCGTCCACGCGCAGCGCCGAGCGGGTCAGCTCGCTCCCGATCCCGATCGGCGCGTCCGACGTCACCCAGGCTGTTGCGCCCACTATGCTCCCGCTCGCGCCACTGCCCGTCTGGTCCCAGACGGTGCCGCCCGTCCCCTCGTCGAAGCGCCAGTAACCCGCAAGCCCCGGCTCTGCGCCCGACAGGCGGTGCCGAAGGTCCGCCCGTACATCGGTGCCCGATCGGGCGTACGACCAGAACCGCACCTCGTCGATCAGCCCGGCGAACCCGGCGCCGACGGACCTGACCGGCGCGAGCGCCGGGGCCAGACCGCGCAGATCAGAGGTGATGTGCCTCAGCCCACCGCCGACGTACACCTGGAGCGAGGTGGCCGGATCGAAGGTCACGGCGACGTGGTTCCACTCACCCTGCGTGACGATGTCGCCGGTGACCACCTCGTGCCAGGCCGTCCCGTCGCCGAAGCCGATCCGCAGCCGCGACCCGTCGATGAGCCAAACCGACGGAGCCGCCTTCGCCGGCGTCTTCGTGATGCCGCCTACGAGGGCCTGTTCCTTGCCGATCCCCTGTGGCCGGATCCACGCCTCGATCGTGAACTCGTGCCCGAGCGCCGGCACGCCGGAGAGGCGGACCTGGTCACTGTCTCCGGTGAACGACAGGGCCGAGCCGGCCGAGCCGGATGTGCCGACCTTCGGCACCAGATCCTCGCCGCAGACTTTCCCGGGCTCTTCCTTAGAGAGCGGGTGCGGGCAGGTGCCGGGCGTCAGCGTGTAGACGTCGTCGTGTTCGAGACAGGTGTAGGCATGCGAGCCCCGGGTGTCGAACAGGCCGTCGGAGGAGCGTTCCACGCTGTACGACCAGAGCAGGCCCGCCGTCCGGTCGTGGGTGAAGATCTGCCATCGCAGGGCCTCGGCGACACTGGTCGGGGTCAGCACCGCGGCGAACCGACCGCCGTTCAGCGGGGACACGAAACGCAGTTCCTGAGTGGGCTCGATGAACGGCCGCCGCTCCAGGTCCTCGGCGCCGAGGCTGTCCTTGCCGCTCTGCGGCCGGGTCCTGCTGCGGCTGCGTTTGAAACGGACCTCCCGCTTGGGCCTTAACTCGGCCCCCACGAGCAGGAACCGGTCGATGAGCAGTCTCCCGTCGACCACCGGCACCGGGCCATCGGCGGCATTGGCGGCGTAGACCATGTTCTCGTGGTCCACGACCACCTCCCGCGCCGCGGCCACGGCGGCGGGGTCCGCTGCCGGGTCGGCAAGCATGGTGTGGGATGCGAGGAGCGCCTCGGGCGACGGCTCGACGACCGCCTGCCGAAGCACGTACAGGTACCGGCCGTCGGACAGCACCTGGAATGGGACCGCCGCGGTCAGCCGCGCGGTCGACGACATGAACGTGTCCGCGCCGCTGCCCGGCATCCGGCCCGGCATCTGGACCTGCTCGGCGACGCCGTACCCTACCCGCGCCAACTCGGAGGGGAACGCCAGCTCACGCGGATTCGCCGACCACGCCGCCACGTCGGAGGACCCCGTCGTCAGGTCGAGCACCGTGTAATGGATACGGCGCCGTTCGTCCATCGCGAAGGCTACGACCATCCCGTTGTGGCGCAACATGGTGGGAAACCGGTACGTCCGATCGCGGTAGGTCCTCACGAACATGTCGAGCATGGCTGATCTCCCTCTCTGAGACCTCCCGATGATGGGCGCGGGCCGAAAGCGCGGATATCGTGGAAAACTCGTACCGAAGGAAATCGATATAAAACGGCATAAAGTGCATCGCTGATCGGGATCGGCAGCACCTTCATCCGGGTGATCACGAACATGCACAGCTGGTCGAAGAGGGACGTCACCGCCGCGCCGTAGACGGCATCGGCAGACGCGGCTCTAATGGCGCCTGGCCGCCTTCCCCGTCGAGATCGACGCCGCGTGACCCACCGTCTGCGAGAGGCTCGTCAGATCATGACGAGGCCCTGCTCTCGGTTTTCGCTGACTTGACTCTGAGAACCGCGTCGAGGTACTCGGCGATTCTGTCTCTGTTACGGGTCAGGCACTCGATGCGTTCGGACAGCCGAGTTTGTTCGCATTGCAGTGTGGTGATCATTTCGGGTGTCACGTCGGGGACGTAGATGGTCTGCGGCTTGTCCAGGCACGGCAGGAGCTGCTCAATGATTCGGGTCGGCAGTCCGGCGTCGAGCAGTCCCTTGATCTGCAGCACGACGTCCACGTGTGACTCTTGGTACTCACGGTAACCGTTGGGGGCGCGGCTGGCTGTGATCAGCCCCTGCTCCTCGTAGTAGCGCAGTAGCCGGCGGGATACGCCGGTACGCTCCGCGAGCTCTCCGATTCTCATGTGCTCAAGCCTATGACTTGACCTTCACATCAATGTGAGTGTTCAAGACTCGCTGGGTGGACCGAGCACAGCCGAAATCCGCACTCTGCCCGGAAGGCAGGGGTAGGTGTGAGGCTCGGCTCAGTTCCTGCGGCGGCCACGAACAATCACGACTACATCGGGGGTTTCACATGAGACTCGGACTTCGTCTGCCCCAGAGGTTGGGCGTCGACCTGCAGCACGACCTGGTCGAAGCGGCCAAAACGGCCGAAGCGGCTGGGTACGCCAGTTTGTGGACGTACGAACGGCTGCTCTTCCCGGAGACACCCGCCGAACCATATGCCCCGCCGAACGTGCCGTGGCCGGAAACCCAGCGGCAGGCCGCCGACCCCCTCGCAGTCCTCACCGCAGCGGCGGTGGCGACCGAACAGGTGCGCCTCGGTACTTCTGTTCTGATCGCCGCACTCCACACACCCGTCCAGCTGGCGAAGGCGCTGGCCACGATCGATCAGATCAGCGGCGGCCGCATGATCGCGGGTATGGGCACCGGCTGGTCCAGCGACGAGTTTCGGGCCACTGGCGCGACCCGAGCGGATCGCGGCCGCTTCCTCGACGAGACGCTGGACGTCTTCGATGCCGTGTGGGGGCCGGACCCGGTGAACTTCCGGAGTCCTCGCGTAGTCATCGACAACGCCTCGGTCCTGCCCAAGCCCGTTTCGAAAATCCCCGTGATGCTGGGCGGCGGTGCCGGCGCCAAGGCCGTGCAGCGCATCGCCAAACGCGCGGACGGCTGGCTGCCGTTCCTGACCACGCCGGGCCCGGAAGGAGCCGCAGAACTGCGCGCACGCTGGGACCGCATCCGGGAAATGGCTTCTGAGTATGGCCGGGACACGAGCCGGATGGAGATGGTCGTGGTGGGAAACGTCACCTTCACCGACCGTCCGGCAGGACCTGACCGATCGCCGTTCGTCGGCACTCTCGACCAGATCATGGACGACATCCACACGGCCGCAGAGTCCGGCGCAGACGAGCTCATCGTGGATCTGAATCTGCAGGACTGGTTCACCAGCACTCGGCAGATGCTTGAGACGGCGGTGGAGATCCGCGAACGGGCCGCAGCCTCATGACCGACGTTGCCAACGCCGGAGACGCAGAGCAGCGTTTCGACAGTGGTTCGGGCGGCAGCGCCCGCGCCGGATATTCACGACTTTGCACGGAAGGTGAAGGGTCCTACTACGCAGACTGCCGTACCGGTGCGGTGGCGTACGTCGAAGATCATGTGTTCACGGAATTCCACGTGAACTCATCGGTGCAGGATTCTTCTTGGCCTTCTTCCAGACAGAGATCTCAGGTATTGCGGCCGGAGCGGATCCCGACGCGTTCGAGGAGCTCGCGGATTCGCTGAGCATGGCCATTGAAAGAATCGACCCGTCCGCTCTGCTCGACGACTCGGGATTTTGGCGCTCGCTCCTCTTTGACGTGGCGATCGGAGACTACTGTGGCGACGAGAAGCCGGACAGACCTCAACCAAGTCCCTGAGCCGTCGTGAGAAAGCGCTGACCGCCATGACGTCAACTGGAGCCTACTCGTGGCTCGGGGAGGCGTTCTGCCTGACGGCGGCGACGGGCATCGACGCGGGATCCGCGCTGGCCAGGTGCGGCGCGCTCGATGCTCCCGCTGCGATGACCCTCGAGGACGCCGTACGGCTCTCGCGCTCGTTCGACGCGGGATATCCGCGGCTGTGTCTCGCCAAGCCGTGTGACAAGGCGGTTCTGCTCCTGGAGATGTCGGCCGCCGAGGGGGCGCGGCCGGAGGTCCTGCGCGCGCTCTCGGCGGAGACGCAGGCCATGTCCGTGCTCGTCGCTCCGGAAGCATGTCACGTGGCGCTGGCCGTGGACGGTGAGCTGGTCGCGGGCCTCGACGCGAGGAATCCGTCCGTGCGGTGGGGTAGTGATCCGGGACGGCTTTCCCTCGATAGCGGGCAGGGAGCCTGCGGTGCGCTGCGGCTTCTGGAGTCTTTCGCGGGGACGCCCCTCACCGAGACGCTCTTCGCCGAGCCGGTCACCGCCGCCCCCTTGCGGCCGTTGCTCGAGGATCCGCCTTCGTTGTCCGGCCACGAGGTGCGGCAACTCGATCCCGAGCTCGCCCGGCTCCTCGACCGAAGCGACGACGCGACGCTGCGGCACGTCGCCGTCGATCAGGCGCGGTGGTGCGCCCGCCGTGCCGACGTGGCGGACGAGCCGCTGATCTCGGCGGCGCTGGACGCGGGGATGTCCCGGCTGGTCGAGGACACCGAGTCTCTGGGACTGTTGATCAGGAGCTGGAACGAGGAAGGCCACGTCGCCGGCGCATCGCTTGCCGACCCCGTCGGCCGAGATCGCATGACTGCCGGCCTGCGGCGGCTCGCGTTCCTCCGGGCACATGCGGGAAACGCCGTGAGAGCGGCGATGTTCCCGGACGCTCGGACCGCCGCCTACTGTGCGTTGTCTTCGCTGGTGACCGAGCGAATTGCCACGAGAAGACAAGACGTTCTCCGCCTGCTCGGTCAATGAGAGTCATTGACAACTGAAAACCACCATTGATCACCAAGATCGTCAGTGTTACGCTCGCGCCGATTCGCTTCCTGATCAAATTACGAGGGGGAAGAGGCGTTGGGGTTACGTCCTTCGAAGCGAAAAGCAATGATTCTGGCGATGACGGCCGTACTGGTGGCGGGAATGACACAGCCCGCCACGGCCGCCGGTCCCGAACCCGCAGGAGAGCCTTCCGTCAAATACTCGGCGGAGGCCACCTTCAGATTCGGCGACGGCAGCACGGTCAGCGCCGACGACATGAAAGCCAAGGTTCAGCGGGAGACCGCGGCGCTCTCTCCTGAGGAGGCGCAGGCGGAAGCCCGGGAGACCGCGATCGCGACGGGGCAGAAGTCCTACCGGGACTCGGCGGAGTTCGGGGACGGGGAAGAGCAGAACCGCGTCGCCGCCGCCATGGCCGAACCGCCCGACGAGCCCGACGAGAACTTCGTCAAGAACTGCACGTCACTCCCCGGCGCGCGAAGCGTGGTCGGCCGGATTCACAACCGATTCCAATACTGCCAACGTGGCGACCTCAAGATCGACTACTACGAGATCTACACCGACAAACCTCCCAAGAAGGTGGGCACCACCGAGGCTGAATTCACCATCATCGGCCTGGCCAGCAATCAGACCAGAAAAGTCCGCGTCTTCTTCCGGATCGAGAAGGGCTCGGTGGACTACGACTGGGGCCTGTGGGACAACTGGTTCACCGCTCCCAACCAGTCCTTCAGCGCGGTCGGCGATTGCCGTGAGGCGCCCGACTACTGTCACGGCGCGTTCTCCGGCGTGGACCACACCCTGGCCTCCTGGGACACGGGAGTGTGGGCCAAGTGGGACATCTACTCCCATGAAGACCGCTCGACGTTCCAGGACAAGGTGCTCTACCACCGGTGGTTCATCAAGATCGGTTCAGGTAGTGAGGGAAAGTTCAAACTCCTCACCCCCGTCGACACCCCCGATCGGATGATCCGGTGCGACTCGGCGACGTACTTCCAGTTCGCGCCGCAGGCCTGCGTCTTCAACGAGGTACTACCCCACATCACCTATTCGACAGGCGACAGAGACGTGGCCCTGGTGGCCAACCACATCAAGATCGCTCAGGACACGCCCAACGACTCCTATCCGCTCCTGGTTCCGGCGGGCTTTCCACCGCCGAGGGACAAGCTCATCCCCGGCCGTCTGGGCAGCGCCGCCGACCCCGGGCTGCACCGCTACGACCCGGCCAACACCGGACTGGCCAAGAACCACGAGGACCACAAGGAGGCCGCCTGCTATCGCACGGGCGTCCAGCGGGACGTCTACTTCGACCTGTGGCTGCCCAGACCGCCGCAGCCTCCGGGCGAACAGTGCGACGAGTACCCCTTCGCCTCCACCATCGAGGGCGCGTCCAACCCCGACTGGGACTTCTCGGTTCGTGCGGTGCCACAGCGCCAGAACTCGGTCGCGGGAGGCAGGCTCCGCGCCTACTACACCGGCGACAGGATCCTCTACACCGATCCCACCCCAGGCGCTCCGATCAGCGACGAGTTCTGGGTCGAGATCACTGACGGCGGGAGCGGAGGATCCCTCCCCGTTCCGGTCGACGAACCGCCGACCGTGAGCGCCGGCGTGGACGTCACGGGGGACGAGGGCGCTTTCATCACGCTCAACGGGTACGCGCACGACCGCGAGTCCACCCCCTCCCTCACCTGGACGTTGCAGCCGGTGTCGGGAACGGATCCCGGCGCGGCCTGCGTGGTCGCCGACCCGCGCGCCGCCCAGACGACGATCACCTGTAACGACGACGGCGAGTTCGTCGCCATCCTGACGGCGAACGACGGGGTGAACGGCCCGGTGACCGACCGCGCCACCGTCACCGTCCGCAATGTCGCGCCGCGCGTCGCCGCCACAAGCCAGCCCGCCCAGAAAGCCCTGGCCGCCGATCCCGCGGGGTTCGGTCCCGAGCCCTGGTCGGTCTACCGCGTGGGCACAGACGTCACGGTAACGGTGCCGGTCAGCGATCCGGGTGAGAACGACACGCACACGTGCGTGGTCGGCTGGGACGACGGCACCACGGAGGATTTCGCAGCGGTCGACGACCGATGCGACCGCTCGCACCGGTACACCCACGCGGGCATGTACACGATCAAGGTCACGGTGACCGACGACGACCTGGGAACCCGGACACGGGAGACCATGGTCGTGGTCTACGACCCGGACGCGGGCTTCGCGACCGGCGGCGGCCACCTCGCCTCGCCGGAACCCGTCGCAGGAAAGGGCCACTTCCAGTTCAATCCGGCTTACCGGCCACACGACGAAGGCCCCGAGCCGACCAGAGGCAAGGTCTCGTTCCGAGTCGACGGCACGGACTTCGACGTGGCCTCCGAGACGCTGGAGTGGCTGGTCGTCACGCCCGACGACAAGGTCGCCGTCAAGGGCACGACGGCGGACGGACGTGGGTTCGTCCTGTACGGCTACGACCCCGACCGGCTGAGGCTGGTCGTGTGGGACCTGAAGACGGGCCCCTACCCGCTTCGGGACAACGTCTACGACAACAGTCCCTCACTGGAATACGACCTGGACCTGGCGGACCCGCAGCAGATCACCGCCGGAGCCGTCCGGATCCACAACTGAACCAGCCCGGCTCCGATCGCGACCGAAGTCCCCTCGGTGCCGCGGAGCCGGGCCGTACATGAACCGCCGGTGGGCGGGGCCGTGATCATCGGTCCCGCCCACCGGTTTTCCAGCGAGACGGTGGACCTCACCCCGTCCTTCGACGACCTCGTCGCGGCGGTGTCCGAGCGGTTGCCCAAGAATCCGCCGGCCCCGGCCCTGAATCGCCTGACGTTCAGCGCTGCGCCAGGATGCGCAGTTGCAGCATCGCCGCGAACCGCTGCTCCGGGTCGTTCAGGTCGAGCTCGCCCACCTCGACGACCCGGCGCAGGCGGTAACGCAGCGTGTTCGGGTGGATGAAGAGGGCGGCCGCCGCCTTGCCCACGTCGCCGAGCGCGTCCAGCCAGGCCGCGAGGGATTCGACCAGGCCCGCGTTGTTGCGCTCGTCGTACTCCATCAGGCGGGCGATCGCGCCGCCGGGGCGTTCGTCGCGGGCGGCGGCCAGGTCGCGCAGTTCCAGCACCAGGGCGAGCGTCTGGACGTCGTCGAGACGGGCCACCCGTAGGCCGGTATGGCCCTCACGCATCACCCGCAGCACGCGGTCGGCCTGCGCCTTGCCGTGGACGATGGCGCTGATGTCCGACCCCGCCGGGGCGACCGCCACGATCGCGTGCAGATTGCCGTCCACGCGGTCGACGAAGTCGGCGGCCAGCCGGGCGACCCGTTGCTCGGGGCCGGCCGTCGCCGTGACCACGGGCAGCAGGCCGTAGACCGTACCGCCGACGGCGGCGACAGCGGAGGACGGCACGGTCGCCGACAGGTGCACCGACAGGGCGTCGGCCAGGCGTTCGAGGTCGGCGTGCGCATGGTCGTCGAGCAGGCCGGCGCTCACGATGACCAGGCGGCGGCCGGACAGGCCGAGCCGGGCCAGCGCGTCCCGCGCCCCGGCGCCGCCTTCCAGGACGGTGCCGATCAGGTCGGTCCGCAATCTGCGCTGGACGTCGGCGCCGCCCCGCAGCCGCAGCAGGTGCAGCGCGACCAGTTTCGACGCGTCCAGCAGGGCCTGGGTCCGTTCGCCGTCGACCTCGCCGTCCATGGCGGCCCAGATCGAACCCAGGACCTCGTCGCCGGCGCGGACCGCGATGGCGACGCGTTGCACCGTCATGCCGTCGTAGCCCAGGTTCTGGGGGCTGACGACGACCGGGGCGTGGTGGCGGTAGAGGTCGCGGAAGACCCCCATCTCGGTGAGCCGGGCGGCGTACCGTTCGGGCACCTGGCGGCCGATGACGGTCTCCACCCGGGAGGGGTCGGCCTCGTCCTGGCGGCCGGAGAAGGCGAGCACCCGCGAGCTGCGGTCCTCGATGGTGATGGGGGCGTCGAGGAGGGCGGCCACGGCGTTGGCCACCGCGAACAGGTCACCGGACGGCAGGCCGCCGAGGGACTCGTGGCTGGTGACCCCGATGTCGCCTTCGGCGAGCATCGCGCGGATGAGGGCGGTGAGCTGCGCCCAGGTGGCGCCCCGGCGCAGTCCGATCAGGGCCACGCCGCTGTCCTGGACCGCCGCGCGCACCTCCGGGGTCAGGGCGACCGGCGCCCGTACGACCAGGCCCGCCGTGCCGTGGTCACCGAGTGCGCGCAGCAGCGGCGCCAGGGTGCCGCTCGCCGGGTCGACCCCGACACCCAGCACCAGCGAGCGGGGGGCGAGTACGGGTTCGTCGAGCGGGTCGAAGATGGCCAGGGCGCTGATGCCCTCCGGCTGGTCAACGTCGCCTGCGACGAGTTCGAGAAGGGTGGAGCCCAGGTCGTCCAGGACCCGGCCGAGACTGGCACGCGGTCGCTGACTCACGCCCGGCAGCATAGGCGCGCTCCTCAGAAGTCGATCCACTCCACCGAGGTCGTCACCCGCTCCAGCAGCTCCGGTACGGGGGTGACGCCGAGACCGGGGCCGGTGGGCACCGGGACGTGGCCGTCCACCAGGACGATAGGCTCGGTGATGTCGGTGCGGTAGAAGCGGTCCGACGCCGAGACGTCGCCGGGCAGGGTGAAGCCGGGCAGGGCGGACAAGGCGATGTTGGCGGAGCGGCCGAGGCCCGTCTCCAGCATGCCGCCGCACCAGACCGCGATCCCATGGGCGGCGGCCACGTCGTGGATCTTCCTGGCCTCCAGGTATCCGCCGACCCGGCCGGGCTTGATGTTGATGATCTGGCACGCGCCGAGCGTGATGGCCGCGGCGGCCGTCTGCGCGGACACGACGGATTCGTCCAGGCAGATCGGCGTCGCCAGCTCCCGCGCGAGCGCGGCGTGCCCGAGGACGTCCTCCTCCTCCAGCGGCTGCTCGATCAGCAGCAGGTCGTACGCGTCGAGCTTGGCCAGGTGACGGGCGTCGCGCAGGGTGTAAGCGGTGTTGGCGTCGACCTGTAGCGGCACGTCCCCGCCGAACCGGTCGCGTACAGCGGCCACCGGAGCCAGGTCCCAGCCCGGTTCGATCTTGAGCTTGATCCGGGCGTACCCCTCGTCCAGATAACCCTCCACGGCGGCCAGCAATTGGGGGATCGAGTCGTGGATGCCGACCGACACGCCGCTGGGGACCCGGTCGGCGACGGCGCCGAGCTCGCGGCCGAAGGAGCGGCCGAGGGGGCGCAGTTCCGCGTCGAGGATCGCCATCTCCACCGCGGCCTTGGCCATCCGGTGCCCCTTGACCGCGTGCAGCAGACCGGCGACGGCGGCGGCGCCGAACCGGGCGAGCGCGGCCTGACTCTCATGCGCCGCCAGTCGCGGCAGCACGAACCGGCGCAGGACGTCCTGCTGGGAGTCGACGTACTCGGCCGAGTAGAGCGGGTCGGCCAGCGCGACGCATTCGCCCCAGCCTTCGGCGTCGTCGGTCACCGCCTTGATCAGCAGGATGTCGCGCTCGGTCTGCGTGCCGAACGAGGTACGGAACGGCGACACCAGGGGCATCGAGACACGGCGGAGTTCGATTCCGCGCAGCTTCATCAGTACTCCAGATCGACGAGGTAACCGAGGTCGAGGTCGAAGTCGACGACGCGCCCGCCGGAGGCCATCAGCGGCTCCAGTTCGGCGCGGAGCCCGCGGCGCCAGGCCGCGGCGGCGGCCGAGTCCGCGGCACGCAGGGCCTCGATGTCGGGCGGGGTGGCGACCCGGCGGCTCGACGGGCCGCCCGTGGGGCGGTCGATGGGCGTCCCCGCGCAGGCGGCGACGACCCTCGGCGCGAGCAGGCTCCAGCGCACCAGCAGCCGGTCGGAGTCGTCCGCGCCGTTGATCGCGTCGTGCATCGCGCCGTAGAAGTTCGGAAGGTACTCCACCGGCAGCGCGCCCAGTTTGACGATGTTGAAGTAGGCGTTGCGGCCGACCAGTGGGTCGTACGTCCACTCGATCGTCGTGATGCCGCGGGTCAGGGCCCACGCGCGCTGGTGCAGCTTGAGCGCCATGCCGACGCTGCGGCCCTCCATGCCGGGGGCGACCCCGGCGACGTGACTGTGCAGGGTACGGGCCGCCGGTTCCTCGTGGAAGCCGATGCAGACGCCGACGAGCCGGTCACCGTCGTAGGCGCCCGCGGCGTAGTTGCCCGCCTTGGTCAGCGCGCGCAGGAACTCCATCGTGATCAGCGGGCGGCCCCAGATCTCCAGCAGCAGGTCGATCAGGGCCTGGGCTTCGTCCAGGTCCTGGAGTTCCCTGATCACCACGCCCGCCTTCTCGGCCCGTCTGCCCGCGTCCCGCGCCGCCAGGTCGAGCATGCTCACGACTCGTCCTCCAGAAGTTCGGCGACCAGCTCGCGCAGCAGCGCGGTGCGGCCGGGCAGCAGGTCGACGACGACGTGCTCATGGTCGGCGTGGGCTCCCGCGCCGACCGCGCCCAGGCCGTCGAGGGTCGGGGTGCCGGCGCCGGCGGTGAGGTTGCCGTCGGAGGCGCCGCCGACGGCCGTGCCGGACAGGGGCGGCAGGCCGAGCCGGGCCGCGACGGCGGCGGCCCGGCCGAACAGCTCCCGGCTGGACGGCTCCTCCAGCGGGGGCCGGTTGACGCCTCCCCCGATCTCGATCACCGCAGCGGAGTCGAGCGGGGCCAGCGCGCGCAGCGCGTGGTCGACGCGCAGTTGCTCGCGGTGGGTCCACGCGCGTACGTCGACGGCGAACGAGCCGTGGGCGGGCACCGTGTTCGCCGTGGTGCCCGCGGCGAACACCGTCGGGGTGACCGTCGTCCCGGCCGCCGGGTCCGACAGGGCGCTCGCCGCCAGAGCCAGACGGGCCAGTTCGAGAGTGGCGTTGACGCCCTTCTCTGGTTCCAGCCCGGCGTGCGCGGCCCGGCCGGTGACGCGCACCTCGTACAGGGACACGCCCTTGCGGGCCGTCTTGAGGGCGCCGCCGTCGGCCGAGGCCTCCAGGACGAGCGCCGCCTTGGACCGGCGGGCCTCCTCCTCGATCAGGGCGGCCGAGCTCGGCGAGCCGAGCTCCTCGTCCCCGGTCACGAGCAGGGTGACGCCGGTGCGCTCGGGCAGGCCGGCAACGGCGTGGATCGCCATCACCAGGCCGGCGAGCATGTCGAAACAGCCGGGGCCGCGCACCACCCCGCCGGACAGCCGGTACGGCCGGGCCGCCAGCGTGCCGACGGGCCAGACCGTGTCGTGATGGGCCAGGAGCAGGACCTGGCGGTCGCCGTCCCCGAACCGCCACCGCAGGTGCGACCACCCGTCCAGGGTGATGCGCTCGGGCGCCACGCCGAGTCGCGTGGCACCTATGCGGGCGACCAGGTCGGCCGACCGGGCGACCGCGGCCCGGTCGGCGGAGGGCGACTCGCACTCGACGAGCGCCCTGAGGTCGGCGAGGAACGTCTCGATGCTGACGGGCACGGTCAGCCGTGCTTCTTCGGGGTCGCGCGGGCGCCGTAGTGCACGTACTCCTCGCCGGTGGGCAGCGAGTAGAACGTCACGGGGACCCACGACTCCATGCCCTCGGGGCGGACCGCGTACAGGGCCGGGGCGACGGGGGTCATCTCGTAGATCTGGACGGGGGTGCCCTCCAGCTCGGCGATCGGCCCGGTCACCGTGATGCGCAGGGTCGGCTTGCCGTCCTCCTCCAGCACCTCCATGCGGACCGATTCCCGAACGTACGTGCCGGCGTACGGGGCCAGGTCGGTGGCCACCGGCTCGGCCGGGGGCTCGAACGGCTCGGGCAGCCGGACCCCGGTGAGGTCGGAGAAGATCTCGTCGTACAGGTCGACGTACAGGTCGTGGGTGTGGCCGCCGTTGGTCGTGAGCGCGACCGCGACACCGGCTTCCGGCAGGATCCTCAGGAACGCCGCCTGGCCGATGGTGTTGCCGTCGTGGCCGTAGGCGCGGTGGCCGTGCCAGTCGCAGCGGAACCAGCCCAGCCCCCACGAGTCGCCGAGCAGGCGCTTTTCCGGGCAGTCGGTCTGGTACGCGGACATCGCCTCGGCGCTGCCGGCCGAAAGGACGCGGGTGCCGTCGGAGGCGAGCCCGCCCAGCAGGTGCATGCGAGCGAAGGCGAGCACGTCCGAGACGGTGGACGTGATCAGCCCGGCCGGGCCGACCGCGCGGGGCAGCCCCCACACCGGGGCGATCACCGGGTCGTCGCCGCCCTTGACGTGACCCATCGCGTGGGCGAAGACCATCGCCTCCTCGGGCAGCGTCGTGGTGTGGGTCAGGCCGAGCGGCGCGAACAGCTTGGCCTTGATCGCCTGGTCCCAGGTCTGGCCGGTGAGGACCTCGATGATCCGGCCGAGTACGGAGTAGCCAGCGTTGCAGTAGGACCAGGTGGCGCCGATGGGATGGTTGTGCGCCGCGTCGGCCAGCAGGGCGACGTACTTCTCCAGGGCGTCGTCGCCCCGGCCGGTGTCGGTGAACAGGTCGCCGTCGATGCCGCTGGTGTGGGTGAGCAGATGCCAGACGGTGACCCCGGCGGTGGTCTCCGGGTCGCGCAGCCGGAACTCCGGCAGGACCTCGGCGACCGGGGTCTGGAGGGTGAGGGCGCCCTCGTCGACCAACTGCATGATGACGGTCGCCGTCCACACCTTGGAGATCGAGCCGATCTGCCAGACGGAGTCGGTGGTGGCGGGCTGGCCGGTGCCGGCGTGCAGCACGCCGGTGGCGGCGGTGAGCAGCTCGTCGTCCGCGCCGTCGGTGCCGAGGCGGAGGATGCCGAGCTGGGCGCCGGGGACGCCGTGCTTGGCGGCGAGTTCGTCGAGGCGGTTCTGCCAGTGGGTCTGGTCGAGGGTCACGTCTGCTCCTTCAGGGGGACGGCGCCGGGGAGGGCGGCGAGGAGGTGGCGGGTGTAGTCGTGGCGGGGCGCGCCGAGCACCTGGGCGGTGGGTCCGAATTCGACGATCCGCCCGTTGTGGAGCACCGCCACGTGGTCGGCGACGTACCGGACGACGGCCAGGTTGTGGGAGATGAACAGCATCGACAGGCCCAGGTCGCGGCGCATGTCACGGATCAGGTTGAGCACGGCGCCCTGCACGGACACGTCCAGCGCCGAGGTGATCTCGTCGGCGAGGATCACCTGCGGCCGGGCGGCCAGCGCCCGGGCCAGCGCGACCCGCTGCCGCTGCCCGCCCGACAGGCGCCCCGGCAGGTCGGCGGCCCGGGCCGCGTCAAGGTGGACCAGCGCGAGCAGGCGTGCGATCTCCGCCTGGCGGGCCGTCCTGCCCAGGCGCTCCGGCATGGCCTCCGCCAGGCTCTCCCCCACGGTCATGCGGGGGTCCAGGGAGGAGTACGGGTCCTGGAAGACCATCTGCACCGGGCGGCGGCCCCTGTTCGGGACGGGTCTGCCGTCGAGCAGGATCTGCCCGCCGGTCAGGGGCGCCAGCCCGACGGCGGCCCGGGCGAGGGTCGACTTGCCGCAGCCCGACTCGCCTACCAGGCCGACGGTCTGCCCGTCGGTCACCTCGAGGCTGACGTCGTCCAGCACGGTGTGCGAGCCGTAGCGTACGCGGACGTCGTGGAAGCTGAGCGTGCTCATACCGGGACCTCCGTGCTCTTGTGGCAGGCCACACCGGCCACCAGCGCGGGCGCGACCGCACGGCAGTGGTCGTCGGCGAGCGGGCAGCGGGGGGCGAACGCGCACCCGGCCGGAACGTGGACGGGGTCGGCGGGCAGCCCGGGGATGACGGCGAGCGGCCGGCTCAGGTCGGTGTCCATGTCCGGCACGGCCGCCACCAGCGCCCGCGTGTACGGGTGCCGCGCGAGCGTGCGCAGGTCCTTGGAGGGCAGCTCCTCGACGACCAGGCCGGCGTACATCACCAGCACCCGGTCGCACACGTCGGTCACGACCGAGACGTCGTGGCTGATGAGCAGGAGGGCGGCGCCGGTGTCGCGGCGTACCTCCGCGAGCAGTTCCAGGACCTGCCGCTGAACGGTGACGTCCAGGGCGGTGGTCGGCTCGTCGGCGACGATGAGCCGGGGGTCGCCCATGAGGCCCATGCCGATCATCGCCCGCTGCCGCATGCCGCCGGAGAACTCGAAGGGGTACTGGCGCGCGCGTCGTTCGGGCTCGCGGATCCGTACCGCGCGCAGGCGGTCGACCGCGCGCGCGAGGGCGGCCTTGCGGCCCATGCGCTGGTGGAAGCGGCTCACCTCGGCCAGCTGCGGCCCCACCCGGTGCGCCGGGTTGAACGACGTCATCGGGTCCTGGAAGACGATCGCCAGCGAGGTGCCCAGGCGCCGGTGGGCGCCGGCGGCCATGAGGTCCTCGCCCGCGACGACGAGGTGGCCGGCCTCGACGCGTACCGGCGGCTCGATGAGCCCGGCCACCGCCAGGGCCGTAAGCGACTTGCCGGAGCCGGACTCGCCGACCACTCCGACGGCCTCGCCCTCGGAGACGGCGAACGTGACCCCGCGCACCGCACGGATCGGGCCGGCCGGGCCGGGGATCGTCACCCGCAGGCCCTCCACCGACAGGACCGTCCGGGGGACGGCAGGCGTGGCGGCGACCGGTTCGCGGGGCTCCTCCATGGAGTGGGCCCTGCCGGGCTGGTCGCCGAGGCCGAACGCCGCCGCGAACGCCTCGCCGGTGAGGTTGAACGCCAGGCCGGCCAGGACGACGGCGATGCCGGGGCCGAGCGCGGCCAGCGGGTGGACGTAGATTCCGTTGAGCCCGTCCTGCATGAGCTTGCCCCAGTCGTAGGACGGCGCCTGCACGCCCAGCCCCAGGAAGGACAGCCCGGCGAAGGTCAGCAGCACCCCACCGGCCGCCATGGTCGCGTTCACGATGAGCGGCTCGGCGACGTTCGGCAGCACATGGCGCAGCAGCACCCGGATGCGGCTCACCCCGGCGATGCGCGCCGCCGCGACGTAGTCCCGCTCGGAGACGGCGGCCATGAGGGTGTGGCACAGCCGGGCGAACGCGGGCGCCCCGGCCACGCCGACCGCGAGCGCGGCCCCCCGGGCGCCGACGCCGAAGACGACGGCGAAGAACAGGACGAGCAGCAGGCCGGGGAAGGCCACCAGCACGTTGACGGCCGAGGTGACCAGGCGGCCCAGCCGCCGTCCGAGCAGCATCGGCGCGGCCCCCAGGAGGATGCCCAGCACCAGGCTGATCGCCGTCGCCGCCACCGCGAGCACGATCGAGAGCCGGGCGGCCACCAGCACCCGGGCGAACAGGTCGCGGCCGAGGTTGTCGGTGCCGATCCAGTGCTCGGCCGACGGTCCGGCCAGCAGGTTGCCGGTGTCGACGGCCGCGGCCCGCCCACCCCACAGGACGGGCGCGAACGCGGCGGCCAGCAGTACCAGGGTCAGCAGCCCGAACCCGGCGAAGCCGACCGGCCGGAGCAGAACACGTGCCGCCCGCATGTCAGCTCTCTCCGATCGCCGAACGGGGGTCGAGCAGCGCGAGCACCACGTCGACGAGGGTGTTGACCAGCAGGACCCCGGCGCCGTACACCAGGACGGTGCCCTGGACCATCGGGTAGTCCTTGGCGACGATCGAGGAGACGATCGAGGAGCCGAGCCCCGGCCAGGCGAAGACGTTCTCCACCAGTACCGTCCCGGCCACCAGCGAACTCAGCAGCAGCCCGCCGAGCGTCAGGGTCGCCGTCACCGCGTTCGGCAGGGCGTGCACGAGGTGCACCCGCAGCGACGTGAGCCGCTTGGCCCGCGCCGTACGGACGTAGTCGGTCTCCAGCACCGCGAGCATCTCCACCCGGACGATGCGCGACAGCACCGCCGCCGGGCCGATCGCCAGGGCGAGCACCGGCAGCACGTAGGAATCGAGGCCGTCGCGACCGGCCACCGGGAAAAGGTGCGTCTGCACCGCCAGCAGGTAGACCAGGCCGACGCCGAGCAGAAAGTCGGGGATCGCGCCGATGACGACGTTCGTGCTGGTGAACGCCAGCTCCGTGCGTCTGCCGCGGCCGCGGCGGGTGAGCGTCGCCATCACCACGCCCACGGGGACCGCGACGGCCACCGCGAGCAGGAACGCGGCCGCGGCGAGCTGGGCCGAGGCGGGCAGCCGCTGGGCGATCGTCTCGCCCACCGGGAGCCGGCTGGAGATCGACACTCCCAGCTCGCCGCTCAGCAGGTGGCGCAGGAAGGTGACGTACTGCCGCCAGAGGGGTTCCAGCAGGCCGAGCTCCTGTTTGCGGGCCAGCACGAGGTCTGCCGGGGCAGTCGGGCCGAGCGCCGCGCGTACGGGATCGCCCGGGACCAGGTGGATCATCAGGAACGCGGCGGTCACCAGCACCCAGAGCGACACCAGCAGCCGCGCCGCGCGCCGCAGCGCGAAGCGCGGCCATCGGCCGCTGGTCGGGATCTTCATCGTCAGCCGAGCATCCGGACGCTGGTGGGGATGATGCTGCCGACGATGTCCAGCTCCGCACCCTTGAGGAAGGTGGGGATGACGTTGTTGGCGAACGGCACCACGTCCGCGGCCTGGTACAGCGCCTGCTCGGCGGCGAACCAGTCCGCGCAGCCGGCGTTGCCGGTGGCGGACTTCGCCTTGGTGGCCAGGGACAGGTAGTCGGCGTTGTCGATGGCGGCGAAGTTCGTGCCCTCCGGCGCGGCGGGGCCGGAGACGAACGGCATGACCTGGTCGGGAGTGCTGAGGTTCAGGGCCTCCCAGGCGATGTCCCAGTCACCGGTGCCGAAGAGGGCGGCCGAGATCTGCGTCGTGTTCTGCTGAGTGGTCTTGACCTCGACGCCGATCGCCTTCCAGGCCGCGGCGGCCAGTTCGGCGGCTGCGCTGCCGCCGGTGCCGAGCCCGGCGTCGTAGACGAAGGAGACCGTGAGCGGCTTGCCATCCTTGACGCGGACGCCGTCGGCGCCCTTGGTCCAGCCGGCGGCGTCGAGGGCGGCCCCGGCCGCGGCGGCGTCGAAGGCCGGCAGGTGACCGGTGACGGCGTCGCCGCTGCAGCCGGTGGGCTGGAGGGCGGCCAGCTGGGTCGCGGATGCGCCCCTGCCGGAGGTGAGGGCGGTCTGGAGCTGCTTGAGGTCGAGCGCCTGGGTCAGCGCCATGCGCACAGCCGGGTCCGAGGTGGGGTGACCCTCGGCGTGGTTGTACCACTGCTCACCGATCAGCGCCTGCGTGCCGACGGACTTCAGACCCGCGGCCGACAGGCGGTCGGCGTCGGGGCCGTTGATCAGGGTCGCGTTGACCGTGCCCGCGAGCAGCTCGTTGGCGGAGGTGGTCTCGTTCGGGACGATCTTGACGATGACCTTGGCCGGCATGCCCTTCTCGGCCGTGGTGGCGCCGCCGGGGCCCCAGGTGTAGCCCTGACGCAGCTCGTACATGTAGTGGTCGGAGGGGACCGCTTCCTTCAGCACGTACGGGCCGGTGCCGTTCGTGGCGGCCTTCAGGCTCGACCGATCCTTCATGCCGGCGTCGCACACCATCGGCAGGTTCGCGAACGCGTTCAGCGCGAACGGCGCGGGCGCCGCCAGCTTCACGGTGACCTTCGAGCCGGAGGCGGAGGCCGTGGCGCCGGCCGGAATGAAGGCGCCGAGAAACGGGCTCTTGTTATCCGGGTTCTCCACATAGGTGATGTTGTCGACCACGGTCTGCGCCGTGAACGGGGCGCCGTCGGCGCAGGTGACGCCCGGCTTGATGTCGAAGGTGAGGGTGGCGCCGTCGACGGTCCACGCGGTGGCCAGGTGCGGCTTGATCGTGCCGTCCTTGGCGACGGCGACCAGGTTGTCGTAGGCGTACTTGGTCATGCCGAACAGGGCGCTGACCACCGACCCCTGCGGGTCGAGGGCGCCAGGATCGGTCGCCAGGTCCAGGGTGAAGGTCTTGCCGCCGGCGTAGGCGGCGGCCGTGCCCGCGCTCGGGGAGGGAGAGCTCGCGCCGCCGCAGGCGGTCAAGCCGACCGAACCGGTCAGGGCGAGGGCCGTGAGGGCCCTCGTGCGGAAGGGACTCATGCGGTTCCTTTTCTGGTACGGCCGCTCAACAGCGCGACGTCATGCGCAGAGGCTAGATCGCCACCAGGGAGCCCGTACTCAGCCGATCCCACAACCGCAGGCGGTCGGGGTTGTGCGATCGGACAAGGGTCACTTCCAGACTTGGGCCGCCACCCGCCGGAAGTTGCCGCCGAGGATGCCGCGGACCGCCTCCTCCGGGTAGCCGCGCCCCACCAGCTCGCGCTCGACCAGCAGCGTCGTCTCCGGCTCGACGAACTCGACGACGCCCCAGCGCGTGTACTCCTCGGGGAACAGGTCGGGGTTGGCCGCCAGCTCCTCCGCCAGGTCCTCGGCGTCGAAGGAGTAGTCGCTGCCGATGCCGACGTGCTCGGGGCCCACCAGCTCGACGGCGTAGTCGATGTGCGCGATGAACGCGTCCAGGGTCGCGGTGTTGGGCCCCAGGAAGATGCCGACACCGGGGATGCCGATGACGCCGCCGGTCGCGGCGCACTCACGGGCCTGCTCGTCGGTGATGTTGCGGGCGTGCTCCCACAGGCCGCGCATCGCCGAATGCGAGTAGATCATCGGCTGCTCGGTGGCGGCCGACAGGTCCAGCCCCGTACGGGTGCCGCAGTGCGACCCGTCGACCAGCATGCCGACCTCGTTCATCCGCCGGACCAGGTCGCGGCCGTAGGCCGTCAGGCCGGCGTCGACGGCGTCCAGGCAGCCGCCGCCGGCGGCGTTGCCGTTGTTGTAACTCGGCAGCAGCGACTTCACGCCCAGGTCGGAGAAGACGCGCACCATGTCGAGGTCCCCCTCCAGCGGGGCGGAGTCCTCCAGGTCGAACGCGACGACGATCCGGTCGTCCGACACCGCCGCGTCCACGTCGGCGACGCCCGTCGCGAGCGTCAGGTCGGGGTGCGCCTCGATCGCGCGGGTGAAGTGGCCGATGAAGGAGAGCGCGTCCGCACGGGAATGCGGCGCGTAGCCGACGTTGACGCACACGTAGGCCCCGCCGGTACGGCGGTAGCGCAGCAGGTCGGTCACGTCGGCGTCGAGCGTGAGGGGCAGGCAGGCGTGCTGCTCCCAGAAGGCACGGGCGGAATTCATGCACACATCCTGGTGGATTTCACCATGATCACGGGAGTCGCCGGCGTGCGGCACAGAGGTCAGGAGACGCTCGCCATGGCGAGGTTGTCGCGGCGTGCCTGGAGATGGGCCCATCCCATGAGGCCGAACATGATGGCGAGGAGGACGGCGGAGGACCCGGCGGTTCCGAGGTCGAGACCGCCCTTGGTCGTCGGCTTGGTGAGGAGGTCACCTGCGGTGGCGCCGAAGGGCCGGGTCAGGACGAAGGCGAGCCAGAACAGCAGCACGTTGGGCACGGCAGGGACGTACTTCAGGGCGAGGAGCAGCGCGAGCAGGGCGGTGATCAGTACCACGCCTCCGCCGTAGCCGAGGCCTGAGCTATCGGAGAGGAAGTCGCCCAGGGAGGTGCCGAGCGTGTTGGAGACGAGGATCGCCGACCAGAAGAGGGCTTCGCCGCGGAAGGTGTCGATGTCGCGGATCGCGAAGGTCAGTCCAGTGAACTTCCAGACGACGAAGATGGCGATGAGGATCGAGATCAGGATCGCGGCGCCGACGGGGTAGCCCATGCCGAGGCCCTGTGGCCCCCAACCCAGCGAAGTCTCCCCTTTGGGCAGGTATTCGGCGCTGGCGTCGCGGTTCATGAAGTCCGACATCGTAGTGCCGGCCATGCTGGTGGCCAGGATGACCGTCCAGTAGAAGAACGGGTTGTACCGCTTGGAGGCAAGCTGGATCACCAGTGCGACAAGGAAGACCAGGAACAGCGCGACCGTGGTGAGGAAGTAGCCGATCTTCAGCGTCTGGGCGAACAGGTCGCCGGCGGTCTCACCGAGCGTGGTGGCGGCGACCTTCATGATCCAGAAGGCCAGCGTGACCTCGGGCAGTTTCTTCAGCACGTATGTGCCGGGACGCTGTATCCAGTGCGTGTCCATGCCGCGCGCCTGGTCGTCGTTTCGCACGGTTCAGTCCCCCTCAACTCCCGTGACCAATGCCTTGTAAGGACGCGGTACGACGTTCCGGAGCGCCTGACTCCGCAGACGGTGGAAGAGGGTGAGTGCGGGGCCATGTGTTCAACACCTGCACGATCGCCTCACCCTCGCACCAATTCAGCGAGGGCGTCTCCAGCGGCGGATGTCGCCGGGCGGAGTCAACCGAGCCGCGAGATCGTCAGCTCACTCCATGCGCCGCAGTCGCACCGCAGCACTATCGGTAATCATCACATCACGGAATGCTACCGATGCACATCAGGAAGCGCGGGAGGATCGGGTAAGCAAAGACGTAACTCCACCTCAAGGACTCGTGCCCGGCCCTCGCCGGGGCGGTCGAGCACGCTCCTCAAGCGTGAGGAACCCGCAGCAAGGGCACGGATACGAGCTGTTCGCGGCCCGCACGTAGGTGGTCAGGATCGGCCGCGCCGGCAGCCGTCACCCTCCGGAGCGTGCGACGTCAGCGCCCATGGCTCGTGGAAGGTGTTGATCTCGTCGATCAGCCCGCCGCGCAGCGTGAGCACCGCAATGTGGTGCGGCCGGAAGCTGCCGGTTGCCGGGTCCCAGAGGTCGGCCCGGGCGGCAAGCTGGCAGCTCGCACGGGTAGGGGTGAGCCGCCACCTCAGGCTGCCGTCCAGCGGCCTTGCGCCCAGGAATGCCGCGACCGTCTCGCGCCCGCGGTACCACGTCGCGGTCGGAGGCATCGCGATCGTCACACTCTCGGTCAGCATGGCCACGATCGCGCCGACGTCGTGCCGTTCCCAAGCCTGAACGTAGCGGTCGACGATCTCTCGCAGCCGCGCGTTGCCAAGCGAGTTGAGTGTCGCTTGCTGACTGAGCTCGGGGAGGTGGTGATCGACGGTTTCGTGGGCGCGCTGCAGCGCGCTGTACACCGACGCCGGAGTCGTCTGGAGCGCCGCGGCGACCTCGGCGCCGGAGAAGCCGAGCACGTCGCGGAGGATCAGCACCGCCCGCTGGCGGGCCGGCAGATGTTGGAGCGCCGCGATGAACGCGAGTTCGACGCTCTCGCGCTGCTCGTAGCGGGCCTCCGGGCCGGCGAGGCCGTCGTCGAGATCGAGCCGCTCGTCGGGGTACGGCTCGATCCAGGTCGATTCGACCAGCGGCTCGCCGAGCGGCCGGTGCGGATCCGCCGGCGGACCGTAATCGATCGGCAGCACGCGCCCCGGTCGGCGCTCGATCGCCCGGAGACAGACGTTGGTCGCAATCGTGTACAGCCACGAACGCAACGAGCTTCGGCTCTGGAACGACGACAGGCTCCGCCATGCCCGCAGCAGCGTCTCCTGCACGGCGTCCTCGGCGTCGTGGACCGAGCCGAGCATTCGGTAACAGTGGGCGTGCAGCGCGCCGCGCTGCGGTTCGACCAGCTCGGCGTAGGCCCTGTCGTCCCCCGCGACGGCGGCCTCGAGCAGCTTTGACTCGGTCATCCCCTCCCCCTCTCGAGACGCTGCTTGGGCTGCCAGAGCGCGATCTCGCCGCCCTCGCTCGTGGCCAGCACGCTACGCCACCCCGCCGGTCCCTCCCGCGGCTCGAGCAGCACCGACGCGCCGAGCCGGCGCCCGCGCTCGGTGATCGCCTCGATCTCCTCGACCTCCACGTACGGAAGCCACGTCGCGCGCGTCGCGCCACACTCAACGATCCCGCCGTCGAGTGGACCGCCGAACGCGAGCGCGTGGTAGGAACCCCGGCGAACCTCGATCCGCTCCGTGCGCCAGCGCAAAAGCCGGCCGTAAAACGCGCTCGCTCCACAGAGATCGTTGGTGTGCAGCTCCAGGTGCACGACGGGGAGGCCCATGACTCGTTGCATCTTCCAGCTCCTTTACATGGATTAGCCCGCCCGCGGCGGGCCCGGTTCGAAGTGGCAGACGCATTACGGGAGCCACACCCGAACAAGGCCGCCGCAGGCGGACCCGTGAATCACCCCTACGCCGGGACCGCGACCATCGCCGCCATCTGCCGCTCCACGCTCTTCGGCGAGGAGTGGAACCGCTCACCGAAGTCCACGCCGAACGGGTCCGGGAAGATGTCTTCATCGCCCGCCTCGACGCCGTCGAGGACCTCCTTCGCGACGTCCTCGGGCGGGGTCTTCTCAAACTGAGGCGGGAGATCCTTGGTCATGTCGGTGTCGACCGGCCCCGGGTAGACGCCATGGACGGTCACACCCCGAGCCGCCAGCAGCGCGCGGGAGGCCTGGGTCAGCGAATGCTGCGCGGCCTTCGAGGCGCTGTACGTAGGTTGGAGCGGCACATTGGTGAGTCCGGCCGCCGAGCCGACGTAGACGATGACGCCGCGGCGCCGCGCCAGCGTGTCCGCAAAGCTCCGCAGCATCCGCAGAGCCCCGAAGTAGTTGACCTCCATCTCGCGCCGAGCCACCTCGACGATCGCCTCGTCGGTCAGATCCGTCGGCTCGAACGCGCCCGCGTTGTTGAACAGCAGATCGACGTCCGTGGCCTGGCGTGCGACCTCGGCGACCTGCTCGGCGTCCGTGACGTCCAACCGCAACGGGACCAAGCGAGAGCCGTAGCGCTCGTGCAACACCTCGAGCGTCTTCGGATCACGCGCCGTGGCGTAGACCTTCGTCGAGCCGCGCTCCAGCAGCGCCTCCGTGATCGCGAGGCCGATGCCCCTGTTGGCGCCGGTCACCAGCGCAACCGACCCTTCAATCCGTGTGGAACCCTGCATGCCTGCCTCCTCTAATCGCCTTACTTAGATAGAGATCCGAGGAGGCGCCGGAATCCATCGGTCGACGGCCGAGTACCGCTCCGCGGCTGTGACCTCGCGTCGGTGGCCGGTCGGCGGTCGCTGAAGGTCGGACCCGGCCACCAGCACACCGTTACCGGAGATGACGGGACCAGGCATCGCGCGGAACCAGCTGTGACGGACAACGCGAAGTCGCAGGCCACGCGCTGGACCCGGCTGCGCGACGTGGTGCCGCGCGTGGTGGAGCACACGGCTGCGATTTCGCCATGTCCGGATATGGGTGCTTCCTGGCAGGACGAAGGCGGCGCCGCACGCCGATCAGTAGGCAGCATAAAAGTCGGACACACGGTCCCACAGCCGACATACTCCCCGGAAAGTCAGAGGTCATGGCAGAGGTCATCACGGGGTTGAGATTCCTGAGACAGCGGCGGTCGCCGAAGCGACCAGGCTCATCCAGGCGGCCATGTTCCACGACACCGGCCTCCTGACTCCCTTCTCGGACGTCGAGCAAGCGTGAATGCCCGCGGCGGAAATACCAGTCGATGGGCATTAAGCCTGCTGTTCAGCCGGGCTGGACAGCTCCGCGATCGGCACCCTGGTTGAGCGCACCACCCCTTCACCATGCTGCTGCAGTTGCCCCGCATGGAAGGCCACGGCGGCCCGTGGCTCCACAACGATCTCGCGCCGGCCGGGCACGGGGGCGGAAGCCGTCCGGGACGCATCGCCTCCTCCATCACGAGTCCAAATACGGAAAGGCGAGATGAATGACCTTGTGCGACACGGCGGGCACAGCCTCGCTGAGCAGCGCCGAAATTGCCGATCTCACGGCGCAGGTCGCCGGTCCGGTGGTGCTGCCGGACGACGCGGGCTACCACGATGAATGTGCCACCTTCAACCTGATGACCCCGGTACGACCTGCCGTCGCCGTCGGCGCGACCAGCGCGGCCGACGTGCAGGCCGCGGTCCGGTTCGCCGCCGGACGAGACCTGCCGGTGGCCGTCCTCGCGACCGGACACCAGGTGGTCCGCTCCGCCGAAGGCGCGGTACTGATCAACATGTCCAGGATGAACGAGGTACACGTCGACCCCTCCAGAAACCTCGCCCGCGTCGAGGGCGGCGTCCGCTGGCGTCAGGTACTCCCCGAAACCGACAAGTACGGCCTCGCCCCGGCCAGCGGCGCCAGCCCCACCGTCGGCGTCGTCGGCTACCACCTCGGCGGCGGGCTGAGCCCGGTCCTGGGCCGCATGCACGGGTACGCCGCCGACCACGTACAGGCGCTCGAGATCGTCACCGCGGACGGCGAGCTGCGCCACGTCACCGCCTCCTCCGAGCCGGGCCTGTTCTGGGCGCTGCGCGGCGGCGGTAAGAGCAACTTCGGCGTGGTCACCGCCCTGGAGTTCGCCCTCTTCCCGCTCAAGCACTTCTACGGCGGCGGCCTCTTCTTCGCCGGCGAGCACGCGGCGAAGGTGCTGCACACCTGGCGGAACTGGGTGGTCGGCCTGCCGCCGGAGATGACTTCCTCCATCGCATTCCTGCGCCGGCCTCCGCTGCCTGAGATGCCGCAGCCTCTGCGGGGAACCTTCGTCATGCACGTACGGTTCTCCTCGCTACAGCCGCAGGAGGAAGCCGAACGCCTGCTCACACCGATACGCGAGATGGCACCGACGGTGATGGACACGCTCACCGAACTGCCTTACAGCATGGCCGGTAAGGTGCACATGGACCCGCCCAATCCCTTGCCGTGGGTCGAACGCACGGCAGCGTTGCGAGACTTCCCCCGCGAGGCCGCCGACGCCCTGCTCGCCGCGGTCGGTCCCGATTCGGGTGCGCGGCTGCTCCTCGCCGAGATACGGGCCCTCGGCGGCGCGCTGGAACGGCCGCCCGCGGTAGCCGGTCGGAGCGTGCGCTGGCAAGTCTTCGGCTCCGGTGCGGGCAGCCCCGACCAGATCCCGGTGTTCCAGGAACAGCTGAAGAACATGGTCGACGCGGTGGCACCGTGGGCGCAGGACGAGATGTACGCCAACCTGCTCACCGCCGGCCAGGGCACCACTCCAGAAGAACTGCGCGCCATCTACGGCGACGAACGCTACGACCGACTCGCCGCGATCAAGAAGCGGTACGACCCCCGCAACCTGTTCCGCATGAACCACAACATCACGCCCGCCTAGCGGTTCTCTCGGGGTCACGGCAGTACTCGCGAAAAATCGGGCGGATATGCCTCGATAGGCTCCCGACCTGGAGTTTCACTCGACAGGACTAGGGGGGCGCCTCGCGGACCCTTCGGGCGGCGAGCGCCGTGCGCCATACAGAAGGTCGAAGATCACCACTACGGCGATGCCATAGCCGAGATGCGGCACGATGTCGGACAACCATCCGGCCAGACCCCACGTACGCGGATCGGTCAGACCGAACAGCACGAGCCCCGCATCGGCGAGCGCCATCGCCGCCGCACCGACGCCCACGACCGCCACCGACCTCAGCAGGCCGGGCCAGCGGGCACGGATCACGCCGAAGACCATCCCTATGCCGAGTCCCATGACATAACCGAGCAGTGCGCCGATCGCACTGGCCCGGTTCCGCCACGTCTCGCCATCCTCCGCGGGTTTGACTCCCGCGAGTTCCGCGATCTTGCCCACCAGCTGTGCGGACAGCTGACTCGCGGGCCGTCCCCGGATCACCATGTCCAGATAGCTCACCATGTCGAGCACCAGGATGCCGACCGCCCCCGCCACGGCGCCGATCATGAGTTCGCGTCTCATCGGCGCCTCCCCCTCCCCGTTAGGGATATTCATGGAAAGGCGAACAACCCCGTGATCTTGCGGTTGTTCGCAGGAGGTCGCGGCCCGACCTGCTGCTGATCACCGGCAAGGGGTTGCGTGGGAAGCGGGTGGTGACTCCTCGATCCGGTCGAGCTTGGCCTCTGCGAGCGACACCCGCAGCAAAGGTGCGGGGGGCTCACGGCGGATCAAGCCTTAGATCTCCCGGCGCCGGTCAGCCACTCGGCGAGGACGGCGGCCTGGCTGTGGTCTACATCGTGGGTGGCGGTCAGCAACGTCAGTTTGTCGTGGTTGGCGACGTCTCGCAGATGATCTACGGCCTGCCGCCGCACAGGCTCGCGCAGTTCGGTGAGGTAGCGGCGGCGGAACTCGACGAAGCGGCTGGGCTCGTGACCGTACCAGCGGCGCAGTTCGGTGGAAGGGGCGACGTCACGCAGCCACTCGTCGAGATGTGCGTCCTCCTTGCGCATCCCCCGAGGCCAGACGCGATCGACAAGCACCCGCCTGCCGTCCTTGGGCGAGGATTCCTCGTAGATCCTGCGGTACGTGATGTCCTTGGTCATGGCGGTACTCCCTGACTGGCTCCACTCGTATGAGTCAGTGGACGTCTCCCCATCACCGGCCTACGCGATGAGATCGTCTTGCAACCGGGTGCTGCCGGCCGCCTCGCGCCATGGGTCCGGTCGCCGGCCAGTCCGCCAGCCGATGAGTTCGAAACCACCCGCCGGATTCAGCCTCTTTCCATGATTGCACGTAGGAGGTTGTCGAACCGACCGAGGCGCCCACCCCCTCGGATCGCCGCGCCGCTACCGGTGGGGTCGGTCCTCCGGCGTCCGGTCCTCGGGCGTCCGGTCTTCGGGCCCGGCCCTTCGCGTGATCCACACCGCCATGTAGATGATCGCCCCCAGTGCCACCACCGCCGCGACGATCGCCACCTCCAGGGCGTGCGCTGCCGTCGCGACGGCGGCCACGATCAGAGCGACGACGAACAGGCCGGACGCCAGCCGGATGTGGAGCTCATCGCGCGGCATCTCCGACAGGGACCTCCGCTCCTCTGGGCCCGGGACTGGGTTTCCTGGCTGACTCATGATCGCCCCCTGTTCAGCTGACCTGCCGCCCCGGCGGCACCTCGCGGACGACGTCGCCCGCGTCCTTGTCCGACCGCAACCCACGCCACGACGGGTGCCACAGGACGCCGTCGCCGGTCCACTCGGCGTACTGCACCTCCCCCACGAGGCGCGGCTCCACCCACTGGGCGTGCCGGGCGTGCTCACGCGGCACCGGCCCGTCGAACGGCGAGCCCTTACGCCGCAGCGGCGCCGGCAGCTCGGCCAGGTCGCGCTGGGGGGCATCTTATGAACAGCATGAAGACGGCCCCGCTCCCGGAAGAGGCGGGGCCTAACCGTCGAAGCCCCCTTGGTGAGCGGGACGATTAATGCCGCGATCGCTACGAGCGCGACATCAATTCGGAGAGAGCTTCGACGGGAGTTTCATCGATTTCGAATAGTTGACTCAGCCGTCCGGAATCAAGCATGCGCTCCAGGTTGCCGTGGACTCCGGTCAGCCGCAGGGCGCCCCCGGCCCGCTCAAGATCCTGGCGGATCTCCAGTAAGACCTCCAAGCCCTCGATGTCACAGAACTGGAGAGCGGATGTGTCTATGACCAGCGCCTTGCGGCCGTCATCGATCAAGGTCTTGAGGAACTCGCGCACCTCCGGCGCGGTTGAGTAATCGAGACGGCCAGACACGCTGACCACGGAAGTCTGCAGGACGTCCGTGACGGAAATGCTCTCTTGCCCTGCCATAACGCGCACCTTCGCCTGAATCGCGATGGGTTTGCCTTCACGGTACCCAGCGGTGCCTCAGCCATCGGTAACAGTTGCGTTCAATACCGGCCAAAAACGGCTTCCACTCACAGGTCGCGGTCACACGGCGGCAAGCACGTAAAAGGCAAATCACCGGGAAGCTTCTATTCGCTTAAATGATCTCTTCCGGTACGGAGACGCCCACAAGTGGCATATACATGACACCACTACACACAGTAGTTTATCGACTACTCATCGCTACAATCGGAGGGGGATCATGATCAAGACGTTCGCCATCGCCCTACTGCTCGCCGTGGCTGGGTTGATCAGCTTCGGCCTCATCGTGGCCCGCCGGGAGCAGTCTCACCGTCGTCCCATGATCCGCGGTCGATAGTCCCCCACCCCGCGCCTCCCCGACAGGCCGAATGCACCCTCCCCTCCGTCACGACGTCCGCAGACAGGACCCCAACCTGACTCCCGCACGGCGCACGTCGTCGTTCCGATCGAACACAGCGGCCCGCCATCCCCGCGCAATCAGGTGCCGGAGAGAGCGGCTCAGTGACGGTCCAGGGCGGTGGGTGACGTCTGGCCCCACGGTCCAATCACGGTCCAGACGACGAAAGGCCGGACCCGCACGAGCAGGATCCGGCCTCTGAACTGCGACAACGTGGTGGGCGACGCTGATGGCGGAGCCCCGCTGAACGGTCGCGCTGAAATGCGGCGGTGGCCGCCCCCTCGGGGGCGGCCACCGCTATGTGCGTTGCATCCCGTCAGCACACGATCAACGCGGCCCTCCGGCGCTACTAACGCAGGGTTGCGGGATCAGTGGCGGCTTCGCCCGCCAGGTTGGTGAAGATCGCGCGGAACTGGGTGCCGGCGGGGTAGTCCTGCGGGCTGGTTACCGTCAGGGTGGTGCCGGTCGCGCCGCTGACGTCGGCCCAGTTGCCGCCGGGCAGGCTCGCCTGCCACCGCACCGCCGGCTGCGGGTCGCCCGTTGCAGCCGCCGTGAAGGACACCGGGCCGCCGTTGGCGGTCGCGTCCGCGGGCTGGGTGGTGACGGCCGGCGAGACCGGTTGCGCCGACGCCAGGTGCATGGCGAGCACGTTGTCGCCGGTGACGGCGAACGCGACGCGGCCGATCACCTGGCCGCCGGCGCCGATGTTCAACCGCAGGTCACTGCCACCGTTCTCACGGCCGCTGAAAGCGGCCTCGGGCAGTGGGATCGCCGCGGTCTTCCAGGTGCCGGTGTTGGTGTTGGTCACGCGGGCCGAGTCCCGGTAGGCGTTGTTGGACACGTTGCCGTAGGAGTCGTACTGGATGCCCCAGCTGCCCGTCCCCTGGTCGAAGTAGCTGATGTACGCGGTCGCGTTGTACCGGCCGCCGGGAACGAACGAGTTGTCGATGTTGAAGTACATGTAGAACGACCCGGCGCCGGTGGTGGTCCGGCCGGGCAGGCCGCCTGCCGTGGTGGCGGTGGTGTGGCCGTCCCCCTCCTCCTTCACGCTGAGGCCGTTGGCGACGTCGGGGTTGCCCAGGTTGTCGGCCACGATCGCGGTGTGGTCGGCGGCCTGCACGGTCATCACCACCACACCGCCCGGCAGCTTCTGCCCGTCGCTGGTCGTGAAGCTGAACGAGACCGTGTAGAAGCCCGAGTCAGCCGATGCCGGGACGGACACCGTGGCGTCCGTACTGGCGCGGCCGTCCGCTGCCACGTCAAGCGTGCCGGAGGACGGGCTGACGGTGATGCCGCCAGAGGCCTGCGCGGTCCACTTCACGGGCGTGGCGTGCAGCCCGGTGCCCTGCGCGCCCACAGTGACCTGCTTGGTGTCGCCGGCGGTCACCGTGACCGGCCCGGAGGGGTCGGTGAACCCGATGGCCGGGACCTGGCCGGTCTGGTACGACGGCGGGGCGTCCTGCGGGCCGGTTGCCCAGCTCGTGTTGGGCGAGCTCGACAGGCTGAAGTCGAGCCGGCCGCCGCGGGTCACGACCGACTCGGGCAGCCCGGTGCTGTCGAAGGGGTGCCCGTTCAGCCGCACGCCGGTGACGTACGGAGTGTTGTCGCCGGCGGCGGGGGCGTTGATGTCGATCGCACGGCCGTTGCCGAGGTGGACGACGGCGTGCGTGAACAGCGGGCTGCCGAGAGCCAGGTCGGCCCGGCCGGGCGTCACCGGGAACATCCCGAGCGCCGACCACACGTACCAGGACGACATCGCGCCGAGATCGTCGTTGCCGGGCAGCCCGTCCGGGGTGGGCGGGTACAGGCTCTGCTCGATCTTGCGCACCTGGGCCTGCGTCTTCCACGGCTGGCCCAGGTAGTCGTACACATACGGAACGGAGAGGTCGACCTCGTTACCCATCCACATGTACGGCGCGTTCGGGCCGGCGTTGATCTCGCTGAAGAACGTGTCCAGGCGCGGGATCGCGACGTCTTTCCCGCCCATCGCGGCGATCAGGCCCGCCATGTTCTGCGGGACCTCCCAGCCGTAGTCGGCGGCGTTGCCTTCGTCGTAGCCGTCCTGGCCGAAGGCGTTCGCCGGCGGAGTGACGAACGCGGGACCGTTCGGGAACGCGCCGCGCTCGTCCCGCGGCTGGAGGTAGCCGGTCGTGGGGTTGAAGGTGTTCTGCCAGTTCTGGCTGCGCAGCTGGTACTGCGCCGCGGTGTGCTTGTCGCCGATCGCGGCCGCCAGCTGCGAGATCGCGAAGTCGTCGATGGACCACTCGAGCGTCTCAGAGACCCCCTGCCGGCCATGCGCGCCCTGCGAGCAGGCGTCGTTCGGTGCGTAGCCGAGCTGGACGTACTCCTCCACGCACTGGCGCTCCTGCCAGCCCCAGCCCAGCTCCTCCGAGTGGTTGGCCCCCTTGAGCATGATGGGCAGCACGCTGGCGATGTCGACGTTCCGGCCGCCGAAGGCCACGGTGTTCGCCATGAGCGGCACCGCGCTGTCGCCGTTCATCGTGCCGGTCGTGCTCACGTTCGCCAGCGGCCAGCGCGGCATCCAGTCACCCTGCTGCTGCGCATCGCGGAGCAGCGAGTTCGCCATGTCGCCGGCTTCCTTGGGGAACAGCATGGCCTGCAGCGGCGCGAGGGCGCGGTAGGTGTCCCAGTCGGAGAACGTGGCGTACTGCTTCTGCCCGGCCGGCACGTGGTGGACCTGGTTGTCGAAGCCCATGTAGCGGCCGTCCACGTCGTTGAAGACGCTCGGGAACTGCAGCGAGTGGTAGAGGGCGGTGTAGAACGTGGTCAGGTTCGCGGCGCTGCCGCCGCCGACCTGGACGGTGTTCAGCGCCCGGCGCCACGCGGCGCGCGTCTGCTGCTGCACCGGCGTGGGGTTCCAGCCGTGGATCTCGGAAGCCATGTTCTTGCGCGCCCCGTCGACGCTCACATACGACATCCCGACCTTCGCGCGCACCGTCGTGGAGCTGCTCGTGTCGAAGGTCAGATAGGCGCCGGATCCCTTGCCGCTCGCGCCGGCCGACCCGGCGGTGACGGTCTTTCCCTGCCAGGTGCCGTGAGCGGTGAACGGCTGCGAGAACTTGATGTCGAAGTAGACGGTGTAGCTGCCCAACCCGCACAGCCCGTTCGCCGTCGCCGAGCCGGACACCTCGTCATTGCCGTCGACGGTGACGGACGCGGCGCTGTTGCCGCCGAGACTCGCGCCCGACTTCACCAGCACCTGGGCGGTGCTGCCCGCGGGATAGTCGAAGGAGAGCAGGCCGGTGCGGTTGGTGGCGGTCAGGTTGACGTTGACGCCCGAGTCGGTGAGCAGCACGTCGTAGGAGCCAAGCGTGGCGTGCTCGTGCTCGTGGGAGAACGTCGCCGAGGCGTTCCCCGGGTCCGTGCCGATGGAGCCGATCGTGGGCAGGATCGGCACGTCTCCGAACACGCTGCACCCGGCGGACGCGTGGTTCAGGCTGAATCCGCGGATCGATGACTTGCCGTAGGAGTAGCCAACGCCCGAACCGGCCGTGTCCGGGCTGAGCTGCATCATGCCGAACGGCGTGTCCACCCCGGGGAAGTCGTTGATATCGCCGACGGCCTCGCCGCCGTTGCCGGTCCCGATCAACGGATTCACGTATTGCACCGGGTCGGCGAACACGGCGGCCCGCGCGGGCGGGGGGGCCGCCGCCGCCTGGGTGGTGCCGCCGATCAGCACGGCGCCGCCGAGCGCAGCGGCAAGTGCCGTGCGAGTCAGCGTGGTTAACATGAAGGACCTCCATGTAGGTCGGGACCCGCGGCACGGCCCGCCGGCTGGTCCAGCTGAGCGGAACGGGGATGGTGGGCTCGCGGAGGGGCGCCCGGACAGAGACAGCGGTTAGGGTGGCCCTCGCCGACAACGTTGTCAAGATCTATTCACGCGGCCGCTACGAAGCCGTCCGTCTGTTTTTCCCGGCTCGCCCCCGGCAAGGTGAGGCGAACGAGGCAGGATCAGGCCGCCCGTCAGCGGAGACGCCGATGGTTGATGTGGTCGTACCGGAGCGGGGAGAGCCGCTTGCCCACGACCACCCGAAACGGCGCGACTGACCGATTGGGCCTATCCGCGCGAGCAACTGCGCGTCACGACCAGTGGGCCGGCTCCCGCAACCCGCGTGCCTGCCCACGCCGGTTGGACACGGGCCGCCGGCGGCTGGATGCTCGATCCCATGAACACGGTCACCCGCCGGCGCCTCGTCGGGCGCGACGACGAACTGCGGTCCCTATTCGGACATCTGGAGGGCGTCGGTTTCCGGGGTCGCGCGATCGGGCTTCTCGGAGAGCCCGGGGTCGGCAAGAGTGCACTGCAGGCGGAGGCTGTGGAGCATGCGCGGTCTCTCGGGTTCGCCGTGCTCACTGCTCGGGGCAGTCAGTCCGAGACGCACCTTCCATTCGCCGGCCTTCACCAGGTGCTCCGACCCTTGTTGCCCCGCGTCGACCGGCTGCCGACCACGCAGCGCGACGCACTCCTCGCCTGCTTCGCCATGGGCGATTCGGCCGAAATCAACCCATTCTTCACATTCCTGGCGGTCTTGGAGCTGCTCGTCGACGCGGCGAGACAGACGCCCGTCCTCGTGTGCCTCGACGATCTCCACTGGATGGACCAGCCGTCGACAGACGCCTTCGCCTTCGTCGCACGCCGGATCGCCAGTGAGCGGATCATCGTCCTCTGCACGTCCCGCCCAGAGGCGCTGCCGTTCGCTGACGCGCACACGGTCGAATGGACGGGGCTGGACGGCATCGGCGAGGCCGCATCGGCCGCGTTGCTGGACGCGCGGGCGCCGCACTTGTCTTCGACGCTGCGCGATCGCGTGCTGTGGCAGGCCCGCGGCAATCCACTCGCCCTGCTGGAGTTCGCCGCCGCGTTGGAGTCGGGGCGGTACGCGTGGACCGAGTTCGATGAGGACCTGCCCATGACCACTCGCCTGGAACAGGCGTTCGCCGCGCGTGCCGAGCACCTCGCCCCAGCCGTACGCGCGGTCCTGACCGTCGCCGCGGTCGACGACGGCGACGACGTCAACGACGTCCTCGCGGCCGCGCAGATCCTCCATGGCTCGCCCCTCGACCGTGCCATGGTTCAGCCGGCGTTCGAGCACGGGCTCTTGACCGTGGTCGGCGAGAGGTACCGCGTCGCCCACCCGCTGGTCGGCTCGGCCCTTCGGCAGGCCATGCCGCCGGCCACGCGCCAGCAGGCGCATGCGGCGCTCGCGCGCGTCCTGGCGCCTCATCCGGACCGCGCGGTGTGGCACCGATCCTTCTCGCTGTCAGGACACAACGAGCAGATCGCGGGCGAGCTGGAACAGGCGGCCGACAACGCCCAACGCCGCGGTGCGGTCGCCTCCGCCGCCGCCTGGCTCCAGCGGGCGGCGGCCCTGAGTCCGGACCCGCAGTCGAGAGCCGCCCGCCTGCTCAGCGCCGCAGAACTCGGCTACCAACTCGGCCGGTTCAGCCAGGTTGAGCAGATCAAGGCGCAGGTCACGGGAATGACACTGCGACAGCGGGATCGGTCCAGGCTGGCCTGGCTCGAAGGCGTCTTCCACGACGGCTCAACGGGTGAACCCGCGGAAGTACGTCACCTGGTCGGCATGGCACAGCACGCCACGGACGCACAGGACGTCGACCTCGCGATGCAGCTGTTGGTCGGCGCAGCCCGCAGAGTCTGGTGGCGCGACCCCGGTGAGACGGTGAGGCACGAGATCGTCCAGGCGGCCCAGCAGGTGAACCTGCCGGCACACGACGCTCGGCTGCTGGCCATCTACGCGCTCTCCGAGTCCCACGAGCAGGGGCCGACGGTCATCGAGCAGCTCACGCGGTGGCCCGCGGACGCCGGCGGGCGACCGGATCTGGCCGGCCTGCTGGGCATCGCGGCGTTCTGCACGGGCGATTTCCGCCGTGCCGTCGCCTTCCTGTCCACGCCAGTCCAAGAGCTACGCGCGCAGGGCCGCATGAGCCTGCTCGCCGAGGCGCTGGCGATACGAGCATGGGCCGAGATCTACCTGGGGAGCTTCGACGTGGCGAGCTCGGCCGACGAGGCCATGCGGCTCGCCGACGAGACGGGTCAGTCCTTGTGGGCTGCCACCGCACGCATCGCCGTAGCACTGATCGACGCGGTGGGCAGGGGCTGGGACACAGGCCACGACCTGCTCTCGGAGGCCGAGCACGTGGCGTTGCGGACCCCGAACGCCGCATCGTCCCTGCTCGCCGGCGTCCAGCTCGCTCGTGGCATCGCCGAGCTGGGCGCGAACCGTCACGATCAGGCGTACGGCGAGCTTCGCCGCGTGTACACGCCAGGCGACCCCGCGTTCCAACGCGTACAGCAGGTGTGGACTCTCAGCTACCTGGCCGACGCCGCCGTCCGCACCGGTCGCCGCGCCGAGGCGAGATCCGTGTTGACCTCGGTGGAAGACCTCGCCGGTGCTTCCCCCTCGACGGGATCGACCATCGCCCTGGAGTATTCGAGAGCAGTGCTGGCAGACCCCGCGTCGGCCGAGTCGCTCTTCCAGACCGCCATGGATGGCGCGGGTCGCCGGCTGCCTTGGCATCGAGCTCGGGCTGAACTGGCCTACGGCTCCTGGTTGCGCCGGCAGCGACGCGTCGTCGACTCCCGTGAACCACTGCGGGCGGCACGGGGCACCTTCGACGCCTTAGGTGCTCGCACGTGGGCGCAGCGAGCTGACCAGGAGCTGCGTGCGACAGGCGAACGCGGGTGGCAGCCGACGTCGAACCCGCGCGAGTTGCTCTCGCCGCAGGAAGCCCAGATCGCCGAGCTGGCGGCTCAGGGCCTGTCCAACCGCGAGATAGGCCAGCGTCTGTTTCTGTCACACCGCACGGTCAGCTCGCACCTGTACCGAATGTTCCCCAAACTCGGAATCGTCTCCCGCAATCAGCTGGCTGCCGTGCTGAACAACCCCGGCAACCAGGCCAGGCGCGACCACTTTCAGTCAGGTGACGCTAGCCGATACCCCTGACGCTGGTTGCCCGGGGCGAATGACTCACGCCCACGACTGAAGCCGGCAGGTCCTCCGCCGTCCTACGGTCTACACGGCTGTGGTGCGTCTGGCGCCCAGCTCATGACGAGTGGAGCCAACTATGAGAACGCCCGTGCTCTTCATCCATGGTCTCTGGCTGCACGCCTCATCCTGGGATCCGTGGGTGCAGTATTTCGAGGACGCCGGCTACTTGCCGCAAGCTCCGGGCTGGCCCGGCGACGGTGACACGGTCGCGGCATCGCGGGCGAATCCCGACGCGATCGCCGGCCACGGCATTGACGACGTGGTGGAACATTTCGCCGGCATCATCGAACGGCTGCCTTCGGCACCGATCCTGATCGGGCACTCATTCGGCGGGATGATCGCCCAGAAGCTGCTCGGCCTCGACCTCGGCGCCGCGGCGGTGGCCATCGACGCCGCCCAGATCAAGGGCGTGCTGCCACTACCTCTGTCGGCGCTGCGGTCCGGCTTCCCCGTGCTCGGCAATCCGGCGAACAAGAACAAGTCGGTTTCGCTGACCCCCGAACAGTTCCGCTACGCCTTCGGCAACGCCATCTCGGAGCAGGAGTCCCAAGAGCTGTATGACCGCTGGTCCATACCCGCCCCCGGCAAGCCGCTCTTCGAGGCCGCCGCTGCCAACTTCAACCCGCACTCCTCAGCCAAGGTGAACACCGCGAACGAGTCACGCGGACCGCTATTGCTCATCGCGGGTGGCAAGGACCACACCGTGCCCGAGACCGTGGTGCGGGCGACACTCAAGCAGTACCGCCACTCCCACGCGGTCACCGACATCATCGACTTCCCGGACAAGGCGCACTCGCTGACCATCGACTCCGGCTGGCGCGAGGTCGCCGAGACGGCCCTGTCCTGGCTGAAAGAGCAGAACCTGTGAGAACGGGTTCACGCATCCGCGCCTGGGTGTCGGCCGGTGCGGCCGGCGTCCTACTCGCCGCCGTTGCGACGTTCGCGGTTCCCTCGGCGGCCGCCTCGCACAGCCGGGGCACCGCCGACAGCCGGTTGCCGAAAGGCTTCACCGAACAGAAGATCCGCGTCGGCGCTGTCGGCATCAATTACGTGAGGGGCGGCCACGGTCCCGTGCTGGTGCTGCTGCACGGGTACCCGGAAACCTGGTACGAATGGCACGAGATCATGCCCGCTCTCGCGGCGCGGTACACGATCATCGCTCCTGACCTGCGCGGCGCCGGCAAGAGTGACGCGCCGGTCGGCGGCTACGACAAGAAGACGATGGCGGCCGACATTCACGGCCTGCTCGTCGAGCTGGGACTGAACAAGGACATCCGGCTGGTCGGGCACGACATCGGAACGATGGTGGCCTACGCCTACGCCGCCGCCCATCCCAACGAGGTCAAACGGCTGGTGCTCAGCGAGGCGCCGATCCCAGACGAGAACATCTATTCGTTCCCGGCACTGACCGAGGACGGCCCCGGCCCGTGGCAGTTCGGCTTCTTCCTGCTGACCAACGGCCTGCCTGAGGAGTCCGTGCACGGCCGGGAGGAACAGTGGGTGCAAGGCTTCACCGACCACCTCGAGGTGGTCAAGGACGGCGTCGACGCCGATGACGTGCAGGTCTTCGCGAAGTATCTCAAGGACGACGCGCACCTACGGGCCAGCTTCGAATGGTTCCGCGCCTTCCCGACCGACATCGACGACAACGCGGTGAACAAGCGGACGAAGCTGACGATGCCGGTGCTCGCGGTCGGAGCCGACCACAGTCTCAAGGACTTCGTCGGCACGCAGGTCGAGGACTACGCCACCAACGTCACCAGCGTGGTAATCGCCGACTCCGGCCACTGGATCTACGAAGAACATCCCGACGAGATGACCCGGCGCCTGCTCACCTTCTTGAAGTAGCCGCCGATGGCCATGGTCCCTCGCCCTCGGAGGGACTGCCATGGATCTTCATCTGCCGGGCATGACCACCCTGGTCACCGGTGCCGGCTGCGGTATCGTGCGGGCGCTCGCCGACGAAGCCGTGAGCGTGGTCGCGGGAGCCCGCATGAGCCGGCCGCCCTCGCCCAGACCGGCCACCTCCACCCGGTCACCCCGACCTGAGCAACCCCGGACGGCCCGGCCCCCCTCGTCTCGGCCGGAACCGCTTGGTGGCCGGCTGGACATCTGCGAAGCGCTGTCGAAGAGGTCGGTCCGCGCGGCGTGCGGGTCAACACGGTCAGCCCCGGGCCCGTGGAGCCCGATCCGCGGCTGGGCGTCGGCCGGGATGGCCGAAACCGTCGGCGAAGTGAGCAACCGCCTCCCGGGAGGACGTCGTCAGAGGCGCGGTCAGCGGATCCTCGACCGGGCGTTTCGCCCGGCCGGACGAGGTCGCGGACCTGGTGCTGCTCCGGTGGCCGTGCCACCAACATGACCGGTGCCGACATCCTCATCGGCCTGATCACGACGATGCGCCCTTTCCCCCTTTTGTCCACTTAGAGCCGGGCTCGATGGTCCAGCAGTCCGGCACCACGCAGAAAGGCCGCTTTCCCATGAGTACACGATTGTCCATTGGTGACCTTCGAGCGACCGTGGCCGGTCCCGTCCTCCTACCGGAGGATGAGGGCTACGCGGAGGAGCTTCGCACCTACAACCTGACAGTGGTGCACGCGCCGTCCGTGGTGGTCGGCGCCGAGAACGCGGCCGACGTTCGGGCCGCGGTGAAGTTCGCCGCGGCTCATGAACTGCCGGTCGCGGTGCTGGGCGCGGGTCACGGCAGCTCGGTGCCGTCGGCGGGCTCGGTCCTGATCACGACGCGGCGCCTGACCGGGCTGGCGATCGACGAGGGCGCTCGCACGGCCCGGGTCGAGGCGGGCGTCCGGTGGGCCGACTTCATCGAGCAGGCAAGCAAGGTGGGTCTTGCGGGTCTGAACGGTTCGTCGCCGACGGTGACAGTCGTCTCCTACACCCTGGGCGGAGGTCTGGGACCGTTCGGCCGCAAACACGGGTACGCCGCCGACCACGTCACCGCTTTGGAGGTCGTGACCGCGGACGGCCAGTTGCGGCGCGTCACCGCGGAATCCGAGCCCGACCTGTTCTGGGCGCTGCGCGGCGGAAAAGGCAACTTCGGGGTCGTGGTGGCGATCGAGTTCGGCCTGTTCCCGATCCGCGGCTTCTACGGCGGCGGCATCTTCTTCCCGGGCGAGCTGTCCGGGAAGGTGCTGCACCTGTTCCGCGAGTGGACGGCCGACGTGCCGGAGGAGATGTCCGGCTCAGTTGGGTTGTTGCACCTGCCTGCGTTGCCGTTCGTGCCGGAACCGCTGCGCGATCGGCTGGTGGCCCATCTGCGGATCACGTACCTCGGAGACCCGGCGGAAGGCGAACGGCTGGTCGCGCCATTCCGGGCACTGGGCGAGCCGATCATCGACGCGGTCGGCGAGATGCCGTACTCGGCGGTCGCGGCGGTACACAACGACCCGGTTGACCCGCTGCCGTTGTTCGAGCATGGTGCCCTCCTGAGCGAGTTGCCGGCCAAGGCGGTGGACGAGTTCCTCCGGCTGGCCGGCCCGGACGCGGCCTCGCCGCTGGTCCTGGCCGAGATCCGTCACATGGGCGGTGCGCTGGCCCGGCCGCCGGCGGTGCCGAACGCGGTCGGCAACCGCGACGCGACGCTCTTCAACATCTTCCTCGTGGCGGCGGGCGGCCCGCCCGACGCCAAGGCCCTGCGCGGCTACGAGCAGACGCTGATCGACGCCCTGGCACCGTGGTCGACCGGCCGCCGGTATCTGAACTTCATGTTCGCGGGCGACGCGGAACCGCAGACCGCGGCGCTGGCCTGGTCGGAGGAGGCCTACCCGCGGCTACGCGAGATCAAGCGACGTTACGACCCGGCGAACCTGTTCCGGATCAACCACAACATCCCGCCCACGAACTGACGAGAGCTGCGGACCGGCAGCGCCTACGTGGAAGCTCCGGTCTCCGGCTCGCGCGAGCCCGCGGAGGCGGGACGTCTCGTGGCGATGCCAACGAGCAGCGCAAAACGATTGGGACGCGCTGACGGACGCGCTAAGCGGGTCGCAGATCGAACGAATCAATGCGGAGGCCGTTCGGGCATTGGTACGTCCTGTGCCCGAGGAGATCCGTGCGCGACCGGCCAGTTCGGCGGCCACACCCTGACAGAAACCCGAGGGGGTCAGCGCTACGCCAACGCGGCTGATCAACGGCGGCTTCGGCTGCGCTTCTTGAGCGGCTCCTTGGTGGGCTTCGCCACGCTTAGTTGTGGGAAGGATGGCCTCGTGTTCCGGCCCATTTGGCCAACCGTTTCAGGGCGGAGGCGGACAGAGATCCCTGTGCGGCGGTGCAGGCGAACAGGAACTGCTCGGGGTCTCCGGGGAGCCGCAGAAGTTGGTAGTTGATCGAGAAGTCCCCGACTATCGGATGGTGAAAGGCAATCGTTCCAGAGGCGCGCTCATATACATGGTGAGCAGCCCATACTCTCCTGAAGTCCTCGTTTTCCAGTAACTCCCCGATCAGCTCGTTGAGCCTCGGATCGTCGGGATGACGCCCGAGGGCGAAATGGAGCATGGCGGTGACGTCGGTCGCCACGTGCTCCCAGTCGAGATACAGCCTGCGTGAGTCCGGGTCCAGGAAGAAGAATCTCGGGAGGCTGTTGTCTCGAGCCGGTCTGGCGTCCTGCCGCATATGCAGAGCCCAGAACGGCCGGTTGGCGGCCAGGATGTCCAGGCAATGGTTGAACACGCACGCCGGGATGTCTGCGCGCTCCAGTGCGTCGAGCAGTTCGTAGGTCAGGGGTGATACCCGTTGCCAGGCGCCCGCGTGGCGACGGACGGGAACGAGGATGGGGCCGGCCAGCGCAAACAGGTGATCACGCTCGGTCTGGTTCAGCCGGAGCGCTCGGGCGATCGAGTCGAGGACCATCGGAGAGGCGTTCTTGCTGCGGCCCTGTTCCAGCCGGGTGTAATAGTCGACGCTGACGCCGGCGAGTCGTGCGAGCTCTTCGCGACGCAGCCCTGGAACGCGTCTATGCCCTTCGCCCTCCATCCCCACGTCTTCAGGATTGAGGCGGGCCCGGCGAGAGCGGAGGAAGTCCCCTAACCCCACGAGCCGGTCCATATAGCCAGTATGTGCCCCTAGTCACACCGCGGTCGGCGGGACCCACGGGCCAGAGCCACCCTGCTTGACCGGCGTCAACCCTCTAGATCGGCCGTTTCGTCAGGCCCCGGACGGTGACCGGCCTCACGCCCCTCCCCGGCCAGATCATCCCGTGGCCGTCGTCCCCCTCCGAGGGAGCAGTCCAAGTGATCCGCGTGATCGCCGGGCCATGAGGGGGGACGGGTCAGGTGGTGACGGCAGCTCCCGGACCAGGCAGGATGTCGATGCCGGTGACGTCCATGGGACGGTCGCACACGGAACAATGCAGCTCGACGTAGCCGATCTCCCCGCAGGCATGGTGCCGATACAGCACCGGCGGCCCGGCCTCGCCCGCCGTCCAGCGGTCGCCCCACCGCACCATCACCATCAGCAAGTCACACAACTCGGTCCCTTTGACGGTGAGTGCGTACTCGTACCGGGGCGGCCGCTCCGAATACTGCCGTCGTTCCAGCACGTCGTTGTCCACGAGCCATCTGAGCCGCTCAGTCAGCACCTTCCGGGAGATGCCGAGGCTCTGCTGGAGGTGGTCGAAGCGGCCGATCCCCACCATCACGTTGCGCAGGATCAACGGCGACCACGGCTCGCCGATCACGTCCAGCGTGCGGGCGATCGAGCAGGCCATGTCGCCGAACCGGGTTCGCTGCATGAGCTCGATGATAGCCGAGAGGGTTCCTTGAGGAGACCGACTCCTGCTAGCGTTGGCCCCCTTAAGTTCCCTTAAGAGACGCACAAAGGAGCCCGTGTGAACCGTCCCCCCGTCGTGTCGACACAGGAATGGCAGGCCGCGCGCGAGGCGCTGCTGGTCAAGGAGAAGGAGCACACCCGAGCACTGGACGCGCTGGCCGCGGAACGGCGCAGGCTGCCGATGGTCCGCCTCGCCGACGGCTACCGCTACACCGCGCCGGACCGCTCGACAGTCGATCTGCCCGGCCTGTTCGAGGGCCACCACCAGTTGGTGATCTACCACTTCATGCAGGCCCCGGGGCAGGACTGGCTGTGCACCGGCTGCGCCACCTTCACCGACAACATCGCCGACCAGTCCCACCTCAACGCCCGGCACACCCGGCTGATCCTGATGTCCCGCGCGCCACAGGACGAGATCGACGTCGTACGGCGGCGGATGGGCTGGACCGTGCCCTGGTACTCAGCCGGCGACGACTTCTACGACGACCTCGGGCTCGGCGACGGTTTCGGGCTGAGCGTGCTGCTACGCGACGGCGCGGAGGTCTTCCGCACCTACTACACCAGCGGCCGCGGGGTCGACCGGCTCCGACTCGACTTCAACCTGCTCGACCTCACGCCCTACGGACGTCAGGAGGAGTGGGAGGACTCCCCCGAAGGCTGGCCGCAGGACCCGACGATGAGCCGGCTCCGGCCGCGCGACGAGTACCCCAACCCGCCGCGGCCGTGACCCCCGCCCACCCTCGAATTCCGCAGCCCCCCGACCGCTTGCCCAGGAGACAGCCATGGCACGCACCCTCACCGCCCCCGAGCGCGAGCACTTCCTCGCCCTGCCGCACGTCGGCGTCCTCAGCGTCGCCGCGGACGACGGCCGTCCCCCGCTCACCGTGCCCGTCTGGTACACCTACACACCCGGCGGAAACCTGAACTTCTTCACCGGCAGTCAGGGCCGGGTCGCGCGCAAGACCCGGCTGCTCCAGCGGTCGGGGGCCCTGAGCTTCTGCGTGCAGCAGGCCGAGTTCCCCTACAAATACGTCACGGTCGAATGCACGGTGGTGGAGGAGGACTGGAGGCCTTCGGTCGACGAGGTGACGGCCATCACCTCCCGCTACCTACCGCCGGACCTCGCCCGCGCCTTCGCCGAGGCCGAGACGGCCAACCCCGCCGGCACCTTCGTGCTGTTCACCGCGCGTCCCGACCGGTGGCTGACCTTCGACTTCGCTGATGACGCGCCCGCCTCAGCCGGAGACTGAGGCGCAGGTGCTCCGGCCCGGGACGCGCACGAGTGCGCTCCGGCCGTATCGAGCGCTGCCATTTCCTGTCGAGCCACCGTCACACCCGTCGCGGCCCTGGGCGAGGAACTGTCGGCGCCGGTGGGCGAACCGGTGGCTGCCCTGGACCGCTACACCTACGGGCCGGCAAAACCGGCCCGTCAGACGCCGATGGCCTGGTGAGGATCCGGGAGGGGTTGATGTGACGGCGTCTCGCTGCGCTGATGGTCGGCGTTCAGACGACGCGGGTGTCATACTCCTCACGATTCGCGAGCACCTCGTCCATGTGCGCCTCGGCCCAATCCTTGATGCCGCGCACCATGTGGTGGAGCGAGAGACCGAGGTCGGTCAGCTCGTATGTGACGGTGACCGGCACAGTCGGCGTCACGGTGCGGGTGAGCAGGCCGTCGCGCTCGAGGGAGCGCAGCGTCTGGGTGAGCATCTTCTGGCTCACCCCGGCCAGCCGGCGGGCCAGCTCCGAGTAGCGCATCGCTCGCGGCTCGCCGACACGGTTGCTGCCGGAGGCGTGCGGGCCGTCGCTGCCGAGAGCCGCCAGGACCAGCGTCACCCACTTGTCGGAGATCCGGTCGAGTAGTTGGCGGCTGGGGCAGCGTGCCAGGAACGCGTCGTAGTCTGCCTGCGCCTGTGCCCGCTTCTGGGCTGCCGTCAGTGTCGGCATCGACTGCTCCTTCCTACCGGGCGGTGGCCTACGCACTCTGAGGTGCGTACTTCCTAGTGGAGAGTTACCCCCCAATAGTGATGTGGGATGACCGCCGAACACAAGCCCACAAGGAGCGAACCCATGAGCATGTCCACCTTCCGCGCCGCCGTCGTGCGCACCCCGGGCGGACCCGGCTCGATCGAGATCATTGACGTTCCCGTTGCCGAGCCCGGGCCCGGCGAGGTCCGGGTCGAGATCGCCGCTGCACCGGTCAACCCCGTCGACCTCGGGGTCGCGGGTGGCTTCTTCCACGCCATGGGGCTGATCAATCAGCCGGAGCGTACCGGCCTGGGTTGGGACTTCGCGGGCATCGTCGTAGCCACCGGCCGCGGCGGAGACCTGGCCGTCGGTACCCGGGTCGCCGGTCTGGTGGTCGGGTTCGACCGCGACTTCGGCACCTACGCCGAGCAGCTCGTCGTACCGGCCGCCGACCTCGCCGTCGTGCCCGACGGGCTGGACCTGGTCGCGGCGTCGACGGTGCCGCTCAACGGGCTGGCCGCCGCCCAGATCGTCGACCTGCTCGGCGACGCGCCCACCGACGGTAACCGGCTGCTGGTGACCGGGGCGGCTGGTGCGGTCGGGGGGTACGTCTCCTCGCTCGCGCAGGACCGCGGCTGGCGGGTGACCGGCCTGGTCCGAGCCGAGGACGAGGAGTTCGTCCGCAGCCTCGGCGCCGGCTTCACCACGCAAGCCGAGCCGGGCTGGGACGCGGTCGCCGACGGTGCCGCACTGCAGGAGCAGGGTCTCGCCTTGGTCCGCGACGGCGGGGCGTTCGTCGGCGTCCGGCCGAACGCCGTGCCGGCCACGGAGCGCGGGATCACGGTAGCCGCCGTGGAAACGCACCCCGACGGCCCGCGATTGAGCGACCTGCTCACCCGCACCGCGTCCGGCGAACTACCGGCCCGAGTGCACACGGTCGTGCCGTTGGACCAGGTCGCCGACGCCCACCGGGCCGTGGCGAAGAGTGGGGTGCGCGGTCGCTACGTGCTCCAGCCCTGACCCAGCGACTTCCAGCTCGACGATCCGACCGGTCACGCCATCGGGATGATCACCCGCGTGTCCCTGTAGCCGGCAAGTTCCTGGCTGGACACACCACGTGGGGCCCAGCCAGGAACGCCAAACCCGATCAACCCGACCGCGTGCAGGGAACTACGGACATCCGTGCAGCCGACTTCGGAGCCGGGTCGCGCTATTCCATGAGGGCGGCGTAGTCGACGGCCTGGCCGGGGGCGAGGACGACGTCGAAATGGAGGCTGGCCCACGGCTTGCCCTGTAGGTCGCGTCCGTCCGGGGTGGGCTCGTCGGCGGAGTGGCGGGACCAGTCGTAGATCAGGGAGTCCTTGACGCCGAAGACCGCATCCTTGGTCGGCTTGTCGAGATGTTCATCGCCGCGGACGAAGACGTGCGTGACGAGGGTGCGGTAGCCGGGCGCGGTGACCATGAAGTGCAGGTGTGCCGGCCGGTACGGGCTTCGCTCCGTGGCCTTGAGCAGGTCGCCGACCCGCCCGTCGTGCGCGATGGCGTACGGGGTCGGGAGGAGCCCCCAGAAGCGGAACTCGCTTTTCTCGTCGGCGAAGAGGTGGGCGCGGCCGTAGACGCGGCCGCCCTCGTGCTGCACGTCGTAGAAGCCTTCCGCGTCGGCCTCCCACACCTCGATGCGGGCACCGGGAACGGGCTCGCCATCGACGCCCCTGATGGTGCCCTCGACCCAGGCCGGCTCACCGGGGGCGCCGCCGGACATGTCGCCGCCGTTCTCGATGAGCGGGGCGCCGTTGACGAAGAAGGGGCCGAAGACGGTGGCCTCGGTGGCGTTCCTGTGAACCTCGTTGTTGACGGCAACGGTGTGCATGGAGACGCCGAGCACGTCGCTGAGCAGCACGAACTCCTGCCGGTGCGGGGTGGTGATGTTGCCGACGCGGGTGAGGAACCCAATTGCGGTGTTCCACTCGGCCTCGGTGAGCCGCACCGTGTGCACGTACGAGTGAAGGTGCTTCACAAGCTCCTGCAGCAGATATTTCGTGCGCTCGTCGGGGGTGTTCTCAAACGACTGCACAACTTGGGCGACGAGGTCTTCTTCGCGAGCGGTCTACTCGGGCGAAATCTGGTCGGTCATGGGTCTCAAGCTTCCTTATACGATCTGCTCGCCAACCCATGCGGCACGCATGATGCCTTCCAGGTCGGACACGGTCACTGGTCGGGGGTTGGACGGCGGGACCGCGGGCAGGGCCAGTTCCGCTGCCCGACGGATATCGGACTCCTTCATCCCGATGGCTGCGAGTGAAGCCGGTGCGCCGAGCTCAGCACGCAGCGCGTTGAGCCCGGCCGCGGCGTTCCGCACGCCGAGCAACTCTTGGACGCGCTCGGCGGCATCCGGCGCGAAGGGGGCGTTGAACGCGGTGACGTACGGCAGCACGATCGCGTGCGTCTCGGCGTGCGGCAGGTTGTACGCCCCGCCGAGGGTGTGGCAGATCTTGTGGTGCAGCCCGGAGCCGGCCGAGGCGAATGCGACCGCGGCGAGGTAGGCGCCGTACAGGGTCTGCTCGCGCGCGTCGAGGTCACCGGGGTCGGCGATCAGGCCGCGCAGTCCGGGGAAGAGCGCCCGCAGCCCCTCGGTGCCCAGCGCGCGGTTGATCGGGTCCGCGCGCGGCGCCCAGAACCCGTCGACGGCGTGCGCCACCGCGTTGAGGCCGGACGCCACCGCCAGGGTCGCCGGCAGGCCGGCGTTCAGCGCGGCGTCGTAGACGACGACCTTCGGCAGCACCCTGGGGTCCACTCCCGTCGTCTTGCGCTGTCCCTCGGTCATCCCCCACACGTCGGTGGCCTCGGACCCGGCGAACGTCGTCGGTATCGCCACGATCGGGGCGCCGGTCCTCAGCGCCACCGCCTTCGCCAGACCGGTCGCCGAGCCCCCGCCGATGGCGACGATCGCGTCGATGTCGGCGGCGACCGCAGCCGCCGTCGCCCTCTCGGCGTTCTCGACCGGGACGTGCTGCACGATCTCATCGATGCGCCGCACCACCGGGGCACGCTCGGCGATGGCGTCGGCGAGCGCGACGGCGAAGGCATCGTGGACGAGCAGGATCCGCCGCGCCCCGAGCCCCTTGACCGCCGCGACCGCGTTGTCGGCGGCTGCGCCCGTGCCGAACAGGATGCGCTGCCCCAAAGTCACATGGTCGAACATCAATGACACGATCTACACCATACTGAGCACTTTCTGGAGCGAGTCGAACTGCACCGCCTCGGGGCCGTCGGCCATCCTCAGGCTGCGCCACGCCACGATCTTGTCGAGGCGCACGAACAGCGAGCCGTCTTCCTCGATCTCGCGCAGCCGCGCCGAGTCGAGTAGAGGTCGGTCACCTCCTGGCCGGGGCCGATGACGACGGCCTTCAGCAGGATGCCGAGCTCGTCGGCGACCGCCGCCGCGGCATCCCCGTACGCCTGCCCCGCGATGCCTGCCGGGGGCTACCGCGTAAACACCGACGATAATTTTTGTCTTGACAAGGATAATTGTCGCTGAGAAGCTTTTGGCATGTGGGAAGTGGCGGTGATCGAGGACGCGGCGGCGGCGGGAGCCACCCTGGATCCGATCCGGGCGCGGCTGTTGGCCGAGCTGGTCCAGCCCGGCTCGGCGAGCAGCCTCGCGGCCCGGGTTGGGCAGCCCCGGCAGAAGGTGAACTACCACCTCCGGGAGCTGGAGCGGCACGGCCTGCTCGAACTGATCGAGGAGCGGCGCAGGGGCAATATGACCGAGCGGGTGCTCCAGGCGACGGCGTCGTCGTACGTCATCTCGCCGGCGGCGCTGGCCGCGGTTGAGCCGGACCCGGCGCGGTCGCCGGACCGGCTCTCGGCGCGCTGGCTGCTGGCGGTGGGCGCGGGGCTGGTGCGCGACGTCGGCACGCTCATCACCGGGGCGACCAAGGCCGGTAAACAGGTCGCGACCTATGCCCTTGACGGGGAGGTGCGGTTCGCCACGGCGCACGACCGTGCCGCCTTCGCGGAGGAGCTCACCAACGCGGTATCCGGCCTGGTCGCCAAGTACCACGACGAGAAGGTGGCCGGCGGCCGGGCGTACCGGGTCATCGTGGCCGTCCACCCGTCGATCCCCCAGACCGCAAGCGACGCCATAAGGGCCGCCAAGACGGCGGCCACCGAAACAGCGGCCAGTGAGCTACCGGCCAACGACAGGAAAGAGTCCTGAGTGGGCCACCAATGGGAGCAGCGCGACGAGGCAACGGTCGGAGCGAGCGTCGAGGAGGTGTGGGAGGCCATCGCCACCGGCCCGGGAATCGACTCGTGGTTCATGGGCCACAGCGAGGTGGAGCCCGGCCCGGACGGCGCGGTCCGCACGTCGATGGGCTCGTTCACAATGGACTCCACCATCACCGGGTGGGAGCCGCTGCACCGGTTCGCGCACCGCGGCGCCGATGGCCCGGACGGACGGTTCATCGCGTATGAGTACCTCATCGAGGGGCGCGATCAGGGCAGCACTGTGCTGCGCATAGTGGCGAGCGGCTTCCTGCCCGGCGACGACTGGGAGACCGAGTTCGAGGCCATGAGCCTCGGCGGCGCGATGTACTTCGCGACGCTCGTCGCGTACCTCAACCACTTCGCCGGCCTGTCTGGGCAACCGATCAACGTGTCGGGGCCGCCCGTGACCGACTGGCCGACCGCCTGGGCCGAACTGCACCATGCCCTGGGTCTCTCCGCCTCGCCTCGGGTCGGTGACCCGGCCCGGGCCACCGTACCGGGGCTACCGGCCGTCGAGGGAGTCGTCGACTTCGTCAACCCGCAGGCCATCGGTATTCGGACACCCGATGCGCTCTACCGCTTCATCCGGGGCTACTTCGGCTCGATCGTCCTGGGTCACCACATCTTCAAGCCACACAACACCGATACCGACACCGCACAGGCGTGGCGGACCTGGCTCAACGGCCTGCCCGCATGACACTTCAGGAGCACTGACATGGGAAGCATCAAGTCCGGCCTGTTCATCTCGCTCGACGGCGTGACCGAGGCCCCGGACACGTGGCACTTCGGCTACTTCAACGAGGAGATGGGCAACGCGGTCGGCTCGCTCATGGGCGGCAACGACGCAATGCTGCTCGGCCGCCGTACGCACGACGAGTTCGCGGGCTACTGGCCGAACGCGGACGCCGACGACCCGATGACCAAGCAGATGAACAGCACCCAGAAGTACGTGGTGTCGAACACGCTGGCCCGGTCCGACTGGGAGAACACCACAGTGGTCGGTGGCGAGGACGTGTATGACCAGTTGCGCGCTCTGAAGGCCGATCAGAACCTGGGGATCACCGGCAGCGGGACGCTGGTGCGATCGCTACTGGCGGAGGGGCTGCTTGACGAGCTGCACCTCTTGGTGCACCCCGTCGTGCTCGGCGCCGGCCAGCGGGTGTTCGAGGGTTCGGCCAAGGTCCCGCTGAAGCTGGTGAGCTCGGCGACGTTCAGCACAGGCGTGCTGCACCTGGTCTACGCGAACGAGTAGCGAAGAGTACGCGAGCGCGCGCCGGGGCCTTCGGCGCGCGCTTCGCGCTGGTCAGAAGGGCGGGAGCGGACGAGTCGACCTGTAGGCCGGGTTCGAATTCAGCAGGCTCCTACCTGCGACGAATCGCTCTTGACCACGAGCATCCTGCGAAAACGCTTCCATTCGTTGTCATCGCTTGCCAGCACCTTCCGGAGCCATGTGCCCAAAGTGCCCCAGCCCTGTAGGCAGCCCCAATGGACGGCCATTTAGAGATCGTCAGGGGAACCGGAGGATCATCACTCGCCCGGCAGTCAAGGTCACGTCTGAACGACTTTGCCCTTCCTCTACCCACCTGGCCGAGCAGCTGCCCGGCCACGAGTTCTGGAAGGCCCGCGACAACATCGTGACCGCCAAGACCGCGCTGCAGCGGGCCGCCCGCTCCTGAGATGATCTACGCGCCGCGCGCTATTCCGAGAGGCACTGCAGCAGGCGGGTTGGCCGTGAAGTGAAGCCCGTCACTCACTGCTGATAGGGGATCACCCAGCGGAAGACGTTGCCCTCGCCACCTTTGCCGTCGCTTTCCGCCACATATGCTCCACTGACCCTGGAGGGGGGACTCCAGGATGAATGCGCGCCACCGGTTGTCCGTTACAACTCGTATCACTTTGTTCACTAGCGTGGTAGCGACACTGCCGGCTGTGGTCGCGACGCTGCTGATGTTCGTGGTCAGCCATCTCGCGACCAGCTACCTCGCCAGGCAGAACATGGCGATCGGTGGCCGCGTGGCCGCCAGGGTGGAACAGGGCCAGTTCGAGAACCGCCCCGTCAATCTCAACCTGTCCCACGGCCTCCAAGTGGTCGACGCACACGGTCGGGTGGCCGCCTCGACGCCGAAACTACGAGGCAAGCCGGCCATGGCCACCTTCATCCCCGATGGCAATAGGGCTACTGCCTCCATCATGTGCGGCGGAGCTTTCCCGCCAGGCAGTTGCTACTACGTGGTCGCACAGCGGGCCCGTCACGCAGGCGAGAACTGGGTCGTCTACAGCGCCTCTCCAGTGATTCCCCCATGGATCGATCCCCTGCTGGCCGCCCTGGTGGCAGGAGGCGCGGTGCTGCTCGCCTCAGCGGCCACCTACGTCGGTTACCGGTTCGCCACCGCCTCTCTCAACCCTGTGAAGGCCCTCCGAGCCGAACTCGATGAGATCAACCCGGCCCGCCCTGGCCGCCGAGTGTCCATACCGTCCAGCGATGACGAGCTTCACGACCTGGCCGTAAGCGTGAACAAGTTTCAGACGGCGACGGACCTGCAGCGGCAGTTTGTCTTCGACGCCTCCCATGGCCTGCGGAGCCCGATGGCCACGATGCGGGCCGCCGTACTGGACGCGCTGTACGCACCGACGAAGACCACTGCGATCGAGGTGGGATTCACCGTTCTCGACAGCCTGGACCGAATGCAGGCGATCACACACGATCTACTCACCCTCGCGAGTTTGGACGCGGAAGTGCCAGGCGCACGCCACCGAATCAACCTGGCCGACCTCGTTATCGCGGAAAACCGGATCCGCCGCGCATCGGTAAAGAAGATCGAAGGCTCGCTGGACCATGGCGTGATGGTGATCGGCGACCCGCTACGGCTGGGCCGCCTGCTCAGCAACCTCCTCGACAACGCCGAGCGGCACGCCAAGTCCAGGATCACCATCACCCTGCGGCGCGAGCCGACCAACGAGAACGACGATCAACGATTTCCCGATGGTGCCGCCGTACTCGAGGTGCTCGATGACGGCGCCGGCATTGATCCGGACAAGCGCGAACTGGTGTTCCAGCGGTTCATTCGGCTGGATGCCGCTCACAACAAGGATGCGGCGGGCACCGGATTGGGCCTGCCGATCGCCCGCCAGTTCGCCGAAGCCAGCGGAGGAACCCTCCGTATCGAGGACAGCGCCCGTGGCGCACGCCTCGTCCTCCGGCTCCCGCTTTGCCCTGCCGCAACGAACTTCTCGTAGAGATCTCACACATCGGGATTCGAGTGGCCGACTCTCCCACGTGCCGGAGAAGGTGACTCACTGATGATCCGAGACGGCAAGTGACGGTCGATCCGGGGGTCAGACGATCACAAAGGACGGACTCCCAAATGTGGGATCCGCCCTCTGAACTGCGACAACGTGATGGGCGATACTGCGATCGAACCAGTGACCTCTTCGGTGTGAAGCGCCTTTGCCGGCTCGCCCACGTGGGTCGAAAGCATCCTTGACCTGCGCCAAGCATCCACGGACGTCCGTCTCGATCTGCGGGCGTCCGTCGCCGTTGGCACTCAAGTAGTCACTCAGGCTGCACGGTCGCGCGTGGTTGGCGTTCTGCCGTCAGCCCGCCCATGTCACGTTGAAGATGGTGATCAGCTCGTCGGCCTCATCGACCTTGAAGTACAGGACGCCGAAATCCCCGAAGGTCGTCATACGGAAATCAGGATCATCCTTGTACAGAACCCGCGCGTCCCAGGGCTTCTCAACGAGATCTGCCGTCCGGGAGATCAGAGCGTCGAGCGCTTCTTCCGGAAGGCCCTTCATCTGGGACAACGCCGCCACGTGGAGATCCACGCGGTAGCTCATCGACGGTCGGCCCAACCAGGGAAAGCGTCCTCCATGGACACGAACTCCTCGCGCCGACCCGCTCTAACCGCTTGCTCCGCCCGGTCGAAGTCGGGATCGGAAACCGCGGCCGCATGCAACCGCCACACCCGCAACAGCTCCCGAAGCTGCTGGAACCGCCACACCTCGTGGGCCGCGTCCAAAGCCCTGTGATACTCGCTCAGGAACTGCTCATGCCACCGCTCCGGCAACACACGCAAGATCTCCGCCGGGTCGTCCTCGGCGTGATGCAGCGGCTCAGCAGTCATGCTCCCAGGCTACTGCGCAGCAATAGAAGGGCGCCGCGAATCTACGCAGGCGTCGATGACTCAACTGGCGAGCCCCCACCCGGAGCAGCACCAAGCCCATCGTCAGGCGAGAACCGCCCCTGAACTGCGGAAATATGGTGGGCGATACTGGGATCGAACCAGTGACCTCTTCTGTGTGAAGCACCTTGCCCAGATCGCCCACATGGGTCAAATGCTGCCCTGACCTGCGCCGACCATCCCACGGCTGTCGCGCCGCGTAATCGGAGGTTCTCGTCGCTTGCCGCGCGGGGTCGACCGTTTCGGGTCGACCCCGCTTGCACAGTTGCTCCGACTACAGCGGTCCGGGGATTGGCCCCGTGAAGCTATGGCCGAGCAACGCTGATCGTGTCACGGGCCTGGTCCTTCCACGATTGCCCGTGAGCTGTGACCGTGGGGTCGTTCACGATTGTCGTCGGGGCATTGTTGCTTACGTTCACGGTGATCGTGATCGGCGGATAGTCCGAATACGGACCCAAAGTGTCGCTACGGGTGCACGTTCTCGTCCTCGATCCGCTGCAGGTCCAACCTGGACCCGACGCCGCCGTGGCCGTGAGGCCGGCTGGGATCACGTCTTGTACCGTGACCGTGCTTCCGCCGATGGGATCGGGATCGCTCGGCCGGCCGCTGGTGTTCGTGACCGTCAGCGTCAGTGTGCCGGTCTGTCCCGGCACGAACGTAGAAGGGCTGTGGGCTGCGGAGATTGCTATGGGGTCCGGAGCGACGAACCAGGGCTCCGGGGGCGTGCCGGGGCGTTCCAGGAAGTTGTACGGCACGGGGTTGGTGATCTGCGGAATGGGTTTGCCGGAGGAGACATACCGATCGGCCACGACCTGGCCGGTGTGATCGACCTTGCCCCAGCAGTAGCCCATGGCGCGGGCCGCGGGGAGGATCTGTCTCACGGCATCCACCGTCGCGGCCCCGGCCGGCGTGTCGATCGGGCCATCGTGCAGACCGATGATGGCACCTGGATGCAGTTGGCCGAGGATCGAGTCGCGCGTCTGCTCCGCGGTCGTGGCCGGCTCGTAGTCGGCACCCGTTTCGATTCTGGTGAGGAAGTAGGTGTAGCCCTGCGAGCTCACGACCTCCTGCGTATGGGTGTTGGCGCTGCCGAACGGCGTTCGGATCCCCTTGAAGGTGAAAGGGGCACCAATCGCATCGAATACGGCCTCGTTGTGTTGCACTTCCTCGATCTTCGCCGCGTCGGAGAGCGCGTTCATATCGGTGTGGTTATACGTGTGGTTGAGCAGGACGTGGCCCTCGCTCCGTGTAAACCTCTCGATCTGCGGGTTGGCCTCTGCTCTCATGCCGAGATCGAAGAACACTCCATGAACCTGGTTGTCACGGAAGATCTGTAGGGTCTGTGGTCGGTAGACCGATGGCCCGTCGTCGAAGGTGATCGCAAGGCGGTTGGGGCAGGAGTTGGGGATCTGGTTGTCGTTCTTCGTACCCACGTCCGAGCGTGAGGCGGCCCTTTGGATCGCGCGTTGCTGGGCCGGCGACAGGAGCCCTTCCCTGACGAACTCATTGGTCGCGTGGGCCACGGTGGAGACAAAGCTGCCGTGGTTGTTGAAGGGTTCCGCATTCCAGATGACGTCGAGCAGCGTGCACCCGTCGGCGCGCTCAGGGTTGCGGACGCCCGAGTCAATCGCCGGTACCGGCGGCGCGAACGACACCGCCTCCTCCGGCGACCACCCATTGGGACAGGCGTCCCGCGTCACCGGGATGGAATCGGTGGCGGAGCTAGGAGTCTCGTCCCCACCACCGGCAACCGTGGGGGTGTTGGCCAGCAACGCCGCTGCATTGGTGGCCACTTTCACGGTGATCGTGATCGGAGGGTAGGAGGACCCCGCGCGCAATGGGTCGCTGCGCGTACACGTGATGGACGTGGCGCCGGAGCAGGTCCACCCGTTCCCGGACGCGGCGACCGGCCCGGCACCGAACCCAGCGTTGTTGACCAGCGCTGACAGGCCGGCCGGGAGCACGTCGGACACGGTAACCGCGCTTTGGGTCGGGCCATCCCCGGAGTTCGTGACCGTCAGCCGAAGAGTTCCGGAGTACACGGTTGTGTTGTCGGGCTGTCCTTTGAGAAATGTGTCGAGGCTGTGGGTTGCGGAGATCGTGAGACTCGGGGCCGCCAGCGCAGAAGATGCCGGCACGTGCACAAACGAAACCGTGAAGACCGTGGCGATTAGGAGGCTAAGACGCGAAGCCAAGCGTGTCCCTCGACCCCGCGCCCTAGAGAAGGATCTCATGCGAAGTTCTCCCATATTTGTCTGACTGATCCGGCTGCCAAGGTTGCATTGGTTAGTAACCGTCGCTGGTCCAGCCGCTCGTGGATCCGGGTCAAAGGGCGGGTCCCTGCGTCGATGCTCAAGGACCCACCCTCGTTTTTGGCGCCGTGCTGGTCAGCGCCCTGACAGGGTCACGGTCGGCGTGTTCCAGCCGGACACGTCGACGCTGGGGGTCTTGCCGGCCAGGTCGGCCTGACGGTACGTGGCCGTCACAGTGAGCGACTCTCCAGGCCAGATCGACACGTAGTTGTCGCTCCACGTGACCGGTGTGACGTTCTCTCCGCCGGGGCCCTGGCGAAGGGTGAGGTTCACGAAAAACGCGATCTTGTCGGAGCTGTTGGTGAGGGTGACCGTCGTCTCCCCGGTGCCGTCGCGGCTCTCGCGTGAACTCGTGCTCGTGCTCACCATGGCCGGAGCCAGGTCGGCGAGGTCGGACAGCCCGGCGTACTGCGTCGTCGGCGTGTAGTACCAGTCCGACTTGGCGTAGTTGATGACGTCGGGTTGCGTCGACAGCCAGTAGACGTTGCGGCTGACGGTGGCCCCGCCGCGGTCGGTCATGACGAGCTTGACGAAGTACGTCCGCGATAGATCGTTCAGCTGCGGGAGGGTCAGCAACCTCTCGGACCGGTTGGCAGACAGGCTGACGTCGCCGACCTGCTTGCTGTACCGCAATGTCCCGTCGAGGTTGTAGACCTCCGCCGAGATGGTCAGGTCCTTCGCGGGTTCGGCGGTGTGGTTGACCCCGACGACGGAACGGTCGTCATAGGAGTACTGCACGTGCAGGTTCTCATTCGCCTTCTTCGCCCCGAAGTACGAGCCTGCCGGGTTCAGGTAGTAGTCGTAGAGGTGCCAGTTCAGCGACGGCCAGGCATTGTTGAGCATCCAGTAGACGAGCCCGGTCGACGGCTTGCTGGTGTCGTTCATGTTCCGGATATATGCCTCGAACTGCGCGCGCACGTTCTCATAGTTCGCCAGCTGCGCCTTGGCGACGTAGTCCTCAAGGCTCTTCGGCGCGCCGTAGCGGCCCGCCAGCGCGTTGCTGAAGAGCTTGAGATTGGTGAACGTGGACGAGGGTGCGGCGTGATACTGCGCGGCGTTGAAGTCCTGCCACAAGGCGTCCTGTTCGGCGGGGGAGAGCATCTTGCGCAGGCTGTCGAGCGTCGGGATGCTCTTGCCCGCGCTCAGCTCGGCGTTGAAGCCCTCCGCGCCCCCAACCTGCTTGTTGTACCAGTAGTTCGGCGGTACCCAGTCGTATGGGCCGGACATCTTCATTCCCGACTTGCCGGTGATCGCCCCCGTCGTGGTCGCGGCGGAGGGGATGATCGGGTTGCGCCAGTCGTTGTCCCGCAGCGTGTCGACATAGAGCTTTTCGATGTCCGCCGGCGGAACCTTGTCGCTGCCGATCAGGAAGGCGATGACGCTCGGGTGGTTGCGCAGCGACTTCGCCTCGCTGGCCATCAGCTCCCCGGCGACCCGCCGGTCTTCATCGGTCCACTTGTTCGTGCCGGTCCACTTCTCCCACTTATGGCAGCATTCCCAGCCCGGCATGATCATGATGCCGTAGCGGTCGGCGAGTGCGTAGAACTCGTCGCTCTCCAGCTTGCCTTCGGTGCGAATGGTGTTCAGTCCGAGGTCGACGACATAGCGGAACTGGTCTTCCATCTTGCCGAGCTCGGGCCGCAGAAGGAGGTCGGACGCCCAGCCCCCGCCCCGGATGAGCAGTGGCTTGCCGTTGATGACGAATTGGCGACCGTTGTCGGAGTTGACGTGCGAGGTGACGTCGCGGATACCGAAGGTGGTGTGCGCCCGGTCGGAGAGATCTCCGTCCACGTGCGCCGTCAGATCGAGGTCGTAAAGTGGCTGCTTGCCCATCTGCGCGGGCCACCAGATCCGCGGGTTGTCGATCGAGAGCTGACCGAACTCCTCAGGGGTGAAGACGACCGTCCGCATCTCCCGCGGCGTCAGCGTGACCGTCTTCTTGACGGCGATGTTGTCGATCTTGCCTTCGACGGCCACGGTGCGGGGCTGGTCACCGGCGTTGCGCACGTCTACCTTGACGGTCAGGTCGGCATGGTCCAGGCCTGGCAGGGCGACGTCGGTGAGCACCCGCGGTTCGGTCAGCGACACCGGCCCAGAACGGACGATCTCCACGTCACGCCAGATCCCCATGTTGTTGTCCGGAGGGGACTGCGCCCAGTCGATCCAGCCGATGGACAGGTCCCGGTCGGGATCTGCCGGATACGACTCGATCGCCAGCGCGTTCTTGCCAGGGCGGACGAGATCGGTCACATCAAGTTCCTTGATGTTGTACGCGCCGACGACCTCATCCTTCGTGGCCACCTGCTGTCCGTTCAGCCAGATGTCCGCCCGGGAGATGATGCCGTTCAAGCGGAGAGTCGTCGTCAGGCCCGGCTTTCCGGTGACAACGAACTCCTCTCGGTACCACCAGGGGACCTTGAAGTCCGCTTTGTCGACGTTATCGCGCATGTTCGTGGAGTAGAACATGTCGGGATAGCGGCCGTTCTCCACCAGGCCGGCGAGCACCGTCGAGCGCGGGGACACCGGCAGCCACCCCGTGTCCTTGAAGTTGGGCTGAGATACGTCCTCACCGCCCGACCTCACAGCGCTCGACGACTTGAGCTTCCACCCGGCGATCGGGGTGGCGGTCCCGACCGCTCCTTGAACGATTGTGGGCTGACCGGCTCCCACGGGAGCCCCGTCGGCCGCGCCCGCGGCCGAGGTGATACCGATTGAGCTCAGGCTCATCGTCAGAACGGCCGCGAAGGCCGTTCTGCGGCGAAGGATGCGACGCGCCGATAATGATCGCGGACTCTTCAACAGCAACACTCCGATCTCCGTCGAACGGGGGGCGAGATCAGGAAAGGAGAAGGCTGTGGCGGCGTTCGCACCTGATGTGACACGGCGACCTCCGTTCCCAGGTCTGCGACCACCGAGGATGTGTCCCAGCGAAACTGCCGCCGTTGATAGTTTGTAAGCCTCCCTAACGAATGTCAATGATCTTTCCGTGCCCAACTCGCCCGAGAGTCGCGACTGTCCAAGCCCCCGGTCTCGTTCGCGCTCGCCGATATCGAGCGGGCCGGGCTCGTACGTGTCGTGGGTGCCGTCACCGGACGACGTGGTGATTGAGACGTATTTCTGGGGGACGGGCGAGACGTACGAGATGAGGCCGGCGGCGTGACGAGCCTGGCCACCACCTGCTTCTGACTCCTCTTCGAAGAGGGTCCGGAAACCCTCGAGGAGGGCACCCCCGTACTCGCTGCTCCGTAAAGGAGAAGATCACGCGATGAGGAACTGAGTGAGCGCATCGGCGACGTTCACCGGCACTCGCGCGGCCTGACCACCACGCCAACGGTGTCCGTCAAAGCGGAACAAGCTCAGGTCGCACGTCGACATGGACGGCAAGCCGGACGCCACTCCCCCGGTGCCGCCGTAGCCGAGGCTGCTGTGCAGACGTCGTAGGTTGTACCAGCTCTCGATGAACTCGTAGATCGCGGTGCGGGCGGCGGTGCGGGGCGGGGATCGTGGTGATCTGCCGCGCCGCCGGTGTCTGCCCTGTAATCCCAGCGCGCACATCAGCCGGGCACGCGTCGGCGTCCGCATCGTTCGCCTTCGTGCTGCAGGGCCGCGTGGATGCGCGGCGCGCCGTAGGTTCCGTGCGATTCGCGGTGGACGGCGCCGATGCGTTCGCTCAACTCTTTGTCGCGGACAGCGCGAGGGCCAGGAGCAGCGTTGCGGCGGGCGTAGAAGGCGGCGCGGGAGACGTCCAGCAGCTCACACGCCCGTTTGACGTTGTGGCCGCCCTGCTTCTCCGCCTCGATGAACAGGTCAACGCTCACCGGGTCTCCTTCGCGAAGAAAGCCGTGGCCCGCTTGAGGATGTCGACGTCCTCGCGCAGCCGGCGGTTCTCCCGCCGCAATGCGGCCAGTTCTTCGCGTTCGCTGCTGGTCAGTCCGTCACGGGCTCCGGCGTCGACCTCGGCCTGGCGGACCCAGTCCCGCACCGCGGTGTCGGTCAGATCGAAGTCCTTGGCCACCTGGCCGATCGACCGACGGACGAACCCCTGATCTCAGATGTCCGTCAAACCGGATCAAGCCCAGTGCACCACCACGTAGCCCCACCTCTCGCGGATCAAGACCGGTGACGACAGTAAGCGCTACGAGAAAGACGGGAGTGAGCCAGGTGACGGGCCGGAAACGTGAAAAATGGTGATCATGGCGGCAGAGCCGGCACCGAACACGTGTGACCTCAGTCGGCGGTCTCGGTAAGGAGGTCTCGGAGCAGTTCCTCACCCTGGGGCCATGGACCGAAGCCGGCCTCGGGGTTGACATGGCCGACGTCGCCGAGGTTCACGAACCTTGCGCCCCACTGTTTGGCCAGCAGGCGGGACCAGTTGATCTCTGCCCAGGGGTCGGTGCTGCTGGCCGCTAGGGCCTGTCTGACAATTCGGCGTGGCGGAGCCAGAGCATGAGGCTGGCGATGGTGGCGCCGGCGAGGTAGCGGCTGGCGAGTTTGTCGAAGCGGGTGGCGATGGCTCGCCATTGCTTGAGCCCGGCGTGCTCTCAGGGAAGGGGGCGGTTTCAGCCGCAACCGCCCCCTTCCGTCATGAGCCCACCGGCCCGGTCAGCTTGCCGCCGTCCTTGTCGACCGCCAGGCAGGTGATCGGATCCCCTCGGATCCACGCCGCCTCGTCATGGGGGAAGAAGACCACGCTCACGAGCCGATCGGCCAACGGGCCGCCCAGAACTTTCTGGGCGATCTGCGCGTCGCAGGTGGAAAAGGCGCCTTCGCGTACGGCGTCGACGCCTGGCCAGTCGCCCGAAGGCCCGGCCGTCCGGTCGACGACCTCGGCCTCATGCGGCTGGCCGCACGGCGTGGCCGTCACGCTGGTCTGCGTTCCGCCCAGGACCAGGCCGTCCACGCAGTCGCCGACGTGCATGCCGGTGATCTGCACCGACCCGCTACTGATCACCCTTCCCGCGTCGTCCCGCTGAGCCGAGCCGAGGTAGCGGACGACGCCGGGGTACACGATCGCCACGGCCACCACCAACATGGCGACGGCGACCCACAGGTTCCTGGAGTTGCCACGCGGTCCGATCTGCATTCGCGCGAGCACGCCGAACAGGTACGGCGGGAGCCTGCCGTACGAGCCGGCCCGCACGGGAGCGCCGGAGAGAGGAGGTGGGGGGTGAGGGGAGGCCGGCGGGAACGCCGCCGGCTGACCGCCCTCGTCAGAAGATTCACTCACGACGACGAATAGTGGCCGCGAACAGGTAATCGCATGGTTAGGGCCTGTCTGGTAAATGATCTCTGCTGGTGCGGTTAGATGATCGTTCGTGGTGAGACGTGGTGAGCTGACCGATAAGGCCTGGCAGCGGATCGAGCCGCTGTTACCCGCCACAGACGCGCGCGGCCGTCCGTGGCGTGACCACCGCCAGGTCATCGATGGGATCTTGTGGCGGCTGCGGACCGGATCGCCGTGGCGCGACATTCCCGAGCGGTACGGGCCCTGGCAGACCTGTTACGAGCGGTTCAAGCGCTGGGACGAGAACGGCACCTGGGCGCGACTGCTGGAACAGATGCAGGTCAAGGACGATTCGGTCGGCAACGTTGAGTGGGTCGTCAGCATTGACTCGACCATCGCCCGGGCCCATCAGCATGCCGCCGGTGCGCGTAAAAGGGGATGACAGCGGGACGATCGATACGAAGGACTCGCAAATCCGGCAGGCCCTTGGACGGTCCCGCGGAGGACTCACCACCAAGCTCCACCTGATCACCGAGGGTCGTGGTCTGCCGATGGCCCTGCATGTGACCGGCGGGAACGTGGTCGACTGCACCGCCTTCGAAGCGGTCATGGCCACCTTACGAATCAGCCGCCCAACAGGTGGCCGACCCCGCACCCGCCCCGACATCCTGCTCGGAGATAAGGGCTACTCCTCCCGCAGCATCCGCACTTACCTGCGCCGGCGCGGCATCAAAGCGGTCATCCCCGAACGCCGCGACCAACTCGCCAACCGGGCACGTAGAGGCAACCAGGGAGGCCGCTCCTACGCCTTCGACGCCGACATCTACAAGCAGCGCAACCTGGTCGAACGCTGCTTCGGCAAGCTCAAGCAATGGCGAGCCATCGCCACCCGCTTCGACAAACTCGCCAGCCGCTACCTCGCCGGCGCCACCATCGCCAGCCTCATGCTCTGGCTCCGCCACGCCAAATTGTCAGACAGGCCCTAGGACAGTCGGGAACGGCAACGGGTTCGCTGCGGGCGGGCCGAAGCCGGCGATCGGCGCGCCGTGGGATGCCGAGTAGTCGATATCGGGCGGCGCCACCAACAGCGCCGCACGGACCTGGGCGTCGTGTCGGTGAGCCCAATGGGCGACGGTGTGACAGCCGAGGCTGTGTGCCACCAGCACGACCGGTCCTGTGGCCCGCTGGACCGTGTCGTGCAATTCGGCAACCCACTCATCCCGGTCCGGCCGTTCCCAGTCCCGCTGCTCGACCCGAACGGCGCCGCGCCGGTCCCGGAGCCAGTAGGACTGCCAGTGGTCATGACCGGAACCGCCCAATCCCGGCACGACGATCACGTTCTCCATGGCGGAGACGCTAGCGTCTCGGCTTCACCGTCGTCGAATACCCCACACGGCGGCCTCACTGGTTCTGGCTGCGGAATCTAGACCGGCGGCGGAGAAGCGCCCAAATCATCACCACGGCCGCCACGACACCCGGGCCACAGTGTGCGAGAAGGACTCCCCCCAGACTGGGACCACCCCAGTCGCCCTGATACGTCGCCGGATCGGACATGTCGATGACGAATGGCTCGACAAGGGCACGGGCGACGGCGTATACGCCCACGATGAAGCCGAATATCTTGATGGCCTTCCACATGCCTTCACGGTAAGTTCGCGATTCGGCGAATGGGCGAAGCTATTGAATTCTTACAGGCCGCCCGTGACAGCTGCGCACCACGGGTGCATCGAGGGTCGCTGGCCGCCAGCGCGTTCAACCTCTGGATCGCCATTGTTAGGCATCGCCGCCGTCTTTTCTCCGACCTTGTTCGAGGCGCGCGGCGCTGATGATGAAGTCAGCCACGAGTTGGCGGCCACCGTCGGAGAGCTCAACCAGAGCTCGCAAGGCCTCCCGGTTGAGGCCGGATTCGCCGACTAAAGATGATGCGGCAACGCGATCAGCGGTCGCTTCCGCTTCGTCGTCGTCGCCGAAGTAGCCGATGGGCACGCCGAAGAACGTCGACAGAGCTTTCAGGGTCTTGAGCTGCGGGTTGTCGGATCTCCCCGTCCTCAGCTTCCAGATCGTCGTGGACGACAGATCCTCCCCCATCGCCTCCGAGATCGCCGCAGCGGCCTCGACATTGTTCTTCGGCAGTCGGCTACCCGCCGGCCAGCGATTCTGGATCAACCACTCGATCTTGGCCGCGAGTGAGCTCGTGACGCTCGCGTCGTCAGTCTCCGCTCATCGGAATATTTGTTCTAAATGCAAGGAGAGGGTCCGCATCCCCATGGCCGGGCAGTTGGTGTCCATCTCCAGCCGGGCCGGTCTCGGGGCGATCGCGTGTCCGCGAGCGGTCCAGCATCGACAGTTTGACCACGGATCAGCCAGGCTTCCATCTTCCACAGTCTGCTGTTGCGCCGCTGGTCGGCGACGGCCAGTGGACGGCGCTCTCTTGCAGAACCCGCCGTCCGCCGGGAGATCGCCGCCCTAGCGTCAGGCGGGTTCCTCACCGAAGCCCGCAACGTCGTCTTTTCCACGTGCGGCATATCCCACCGCCGCCGGCGTCGTCGTCGAGCTCGCACGTCGGCTGCTGCGGGCACCCGGAGGCGGTGTCATGTTCGATTCCGCGAGAGGAAGCTCCGGCCGAGCTGCTCAACTCGCACCGAGCAACTCGGTGATCTGTGCGTAGAACGCGGCGGGGTCGCCGACGAGCGACGCCTTCACCATTGCGGTCCAGTCATCGACGATCACCTCGATCGAGCCGTCGGCCAGGCCGTCGAGCGAGCGGCGCGGCACGTCGCGGGGATCGATCTTGGGTCCGTCGTATCCGGCCATGATGTCCGTGTCGGCGGCGCCGAGGAGGACGCCTTGGACGAGCGTGCCCTGAGCCGCGAGCTCGAGACGGACGCCGTTCGTCATGTTCCACTCCGCAGCCTTGGCAGCGGAGTACGAGCCGGTGCCCGGGCCGGCGAACCACGACAGCGCCGACAGGACGTTCACGATTGCACCTCCGCCGTTGGCCGCGAGGACGGGGCTGAACTCGCGGATCACGTCGAGCGTGCCCCAGAAGTGCGTGTCCATCTCGCGGTGGACCTCGTCCACGTCACCCGTGACGAGGGCGGCACCGGTCGCGATGCCGGCGTTGTTGACGAGGAGGGTCACATCGCGCGCGGTCGCCGCTGCCGCGATGACGGACTCGTGGTCGACAATGTCGAGTCGCAGCGGCACCACCCGGGTGTCGTCGAAGTCGAGGCTCTCGGGGCGGCGAGCCGTCGCGTAGACCTTGCTCGCCCCGCGCTCGAGCAGTTCGAGCACGAACTGACGGCCGATACCGCGGTTGGCTCCAGTGACGAGGGCGATCTGGTCGGTGACGTTCATGGGTTCCTTGCTTCCTGCGTAGGTCTCTCGGGCGAGCCGCATCCGGCCCGGCATCGGCTAACCTAAAACCTCACATTGACGTCAAGGGCAAGTCGAGAGCCGCGAAGCCGCCATCAGAGGAGGACGCAGATGCGGATAGGCGAGATCGCACACCAGGCGGGGGTCAGCACCAGAGCTCTCCGGTACTACGAAGAGCAGGGTCTGCTCACCTCGGAACGCACCCCCAGCGGCCAGCGAACCTACCCCGAGTCAGCCGTCGAACGTGTCCGGCTGATCCAGCAGTTCTTCACCGCCGGCCTGCCCAGCCGGACCATCCTGCAGCTGCTGCCCTGCGTCGATACCGGGCACGCCTCCCCCAAGGCCTTCGAGCTGCTGGCATCGGAGCGCAACCGCATCACCGCCGCCATGGCCGACCTTGCCGCCGCACGCGACGCTCTCGACCGCATGATCGACATCGCGAACCATCCAACTCCCGAACACTGCCCTGCCCTGCGTGAGCCCGCCTGGGCGCCGTACAACCCTGCCGACGCAACGCAGACTGCACCTCACCCGACCGCGGCTCAGGTTGCATCAGTGACGAACGACCAAACCAAGGTGAGCCCCGCAGATCACCAGCTGATCGTGGGCCGTTAGCGGGCTCTTTGGAGGGGTGACGGGAGTTTAACCACGGTCGCGCAGGGTGGGCCCCCTCTGTCCGTTCAGCGCCGCAGCCATGCAGGCATGCTGCGGTATCTGTGCCTTACACGGCGAACTCGGCGTGATCCCAGCCGGCTTCGGTGACGGGCAGCGACGTCTTGCGCCGGTCGTCGAACGTGACGACGTGGGACCAGGTCAGTGCTCGATCTTCCTCGGTGCGTGCTCCTGTGAGGAGAGACAGCAGGATGTACGCGCGTATGCGTAGCCCAGCCTGTTCGGCGGCGCGCACCACAGCTTCGGCCTGCGGCAGCGTGAGTGCTCGTGACGGTCGGCCTCGAAAATGGGGGTGCAGGCCACGGGTTGACTCTGGACCGGGTGTGTCGAGTGACCGTGAGTCACTGACTCCCCGACCCCGCGCCGACTACGTCATGGAGATCTGGCCTGGATCCTGTGTGGGCGGGTCGGTCTCCCGGTAGCACGGGAGGCGCAAGACGAAGCGGGCGCCGCAGTCGCTGTCTTCGATCCGAAGCGCACCTCCGCACGCCTCGGCGATCTGACGGGCGATCGGCAGGCCGAGCCCTGAGCCCCCGGCGTCTTTGTTGCGGGCGGCGTCCAGCCGGGCGAACCGCTGGAACACCAGCTCGCGCTTGTCCAGCTCGATGCCCGGCCCGTCATCGATCACCTCCAGCACCGCGACACCGTACGGGAAACGCTGGCCGTCACACTCCGCTCGCCATCCATTGATCATGATCATGGCCTCGGCGTGACGTTCGGCGTTGTCGATGAGGTTCGTGAGCAGGCGGCCCAGGCGCAGCCGGTCGCCCAGGACGACCACGTCGGGTTCGAGGCGGCAGACGATCGTCTTGCTTCC
>NZ_BOOP01000033.1 GCF_016863295.1 Planotetraspora phitsanulokensis | reverse complement strand
GAGGTCACCGGCACCAGCCGGACGCACCCACAACATAACCACCGAAACGATCAGAAGGGGAGCGCCGAACCACGCCGACGACCACAAGATTAGCAGCCGCACAGGATGCCTTGACCCGAAAAGCCGTGGCGCCAACCGCTGACGACTCCAATTGGTGATTCACGTCGGCGATTTCGCCCGGTCGCCGCGGGGTCTCCGGCAGTTCACTCCGGGTTCCAGCCGCTTCGTCCTCTCTCCCGCCGGTCCCCCGGTCAGCTCACGCCGGCGACCCGCCGCGTGATCCTCGCGGTGCCCGGGCCTCCGTCGGCGGGCGTTGAGCTGTACCAGGACCGGCGCGAACATAGACTTTGGCGGGTGAGCGACATGCCGCCTGTGGCGAAGAAGGTCCCGGTCGAGCGCACGCACCACGGCGACACGGTCGTGGACGATTACGCCTGGCTGTTCAGCAAGGACGATCCCGACACCATCTCCCACCTCGAGGCCGAGAACGCCTATACCGAAGAGATGACGGGGCATCTGAAGGATCTCCAGGAGAAGGTGTTCCAGGAGATCAAGAGTCGAACCCTGGAGACCGACCTGTCGGTGCCCAGCCGTAAGGGCGCCTGGTGGTACTACTCGCGCACCGAAGAGGGCAAGCAGTACGGCATCCAGTGCCGGGTCGCGGCGGACGGGGACAGCCCGCCCGAGCTGACCCCCGGCGTTCCGCTGCCTGGTGAGCAGATCCTGCTCGACGGCAACGAACTGGCCGGCGACAGCGCCTTCTTCTCCATCGGGACCAGCGCCGTCAGTCCGGACGGCACGAAGCTCGCCTATTCGACCGACTTCACGGGCGACGAGCGCTTCACGCTCAGGTTCAAGGACCTCGACACCGGCGAGCTGCTCCCCGACGAGATCCCCGGGGTCTTCTACGGCGGCGCCTGGTCGGCCGACGGCTCGACCTTCTTCTACTCCACCATCGACGACGCGTGGCGGCCGTACCGCATCCACCGCCACACGCTGGGCTCCGACGACGACGTCATCGTCTACCAAGAGGACGACGAGCGGTTCTGGGTCGGGATCGGGCTGACGCGGAGCCAGCGCTACCTGATCGTGAGCGCCGGCAGCAAGATCACGAGCGAGATCCGGGTCCTGGACGCCGACGACCCCACGGGCGAGTTCAAGGTCGTCCGCCCCCGTCGCACCGGCGTCGAGTACGGCCTCGACCACGCGGGCGACCATTTCCTCGTCCTGCACAACGAGGGCGCGGTGAACTTCGAACTCGCCACCGCGCCCATCGACGACCCGGCCACGTGGACACCGCTGATCGAGCACCGCGACGACACCCGACTCCTGGACGTCGACGCGTTCAAGGACCACATCGTCGTGCACTTCCGGCGGGACGGCCTGGCGGGCATCCGGATCCTGCCGCGTGACGGGCGCGAGCCGTACGAGATCTCCTTCCCCGAGCCGATCTACGACGTGGCTCCGTCGGGGAACGCGGAGTTCGAGACGAGCAGGCTCCGTCTCGGGTACACCTCGATGATCACGCCGACGTCCGTGTACGACTACGACCTCCGGACCAACGAGCTGATCCTGCTCAAGCAGAAGGCCGTCCTCGGTGGTTACGACCCCGCCGACTACGAGCAGTTCCGCGCCTGGGCGCCGGCCGAGGACGGGACGAAGGTGCCGATCTCCATCGTCGTCAGGAAGGGCACGGACCGTCCCGCGCCGACCCTCCTGTACGGCTACGGCAGCTACGAGACCTCGATCGACCCGTACTTCTCCGTGGCCCGCCTGTCCCTGCTCGACCGGGGCTTCGTCTTCGCCGTCGCACACGTGAGAGGTGGCGGCGAGATGGGCCGCCGCTGGTACGAGGACGGCAAGCTGAACAAGAAGAAGAACACCTTCAGCGACTTCGTGGCCTGCGCCCGGCATCTCAAGGCCGACGGCTGGTCCAGTCAGATCATCGCGCGCGGCGGGTCCGCCGGCGGTCTCCTCATGGGGGCCGTCGCCAACCTCGCGCCGGAGGAGTTCGCCGGCGTCGTCGCCGAGGTCCCGTTCGTCGACGCGCTCAACACGATCCTGGACCCGTCGCTGCCGCTCACGGTCATCGAGTGGGATGAATGGGGTGACCCGCTGCACGACCCCGAGGTCTACGCGTACATGAAGTCGTACTCGCCGTACGAGAACGTGGACGGCCGGGCGTACCCGCCGATCCTCGCGATCACCAGCCTCAACGACACCCGTGTGCTCTACCACGAGCCCGCCAAGTGGGTCGCCAGGCTGAGGGAGTCCGCGCGGGGCGGCCCGTTCCTGCTGAAGACCGAGATGGGCGCGGGACACGGCGGGCGCAGCGGCAGGTACGACGCGTGGCGTGAGGAGGCGTTCGCGCTCTCCTGGATTCTGGACCGAGTTGGAGTTACCGAATGACCTACGTGGCGGCAGACGACAGGTACGGCCCCATGCCGTACAACAGGACCGGCAGGAGCGGGCTCAAGCTGCCCGCCGTCTCGCTCGGCCTCTGGCACAACTTCGGCGACGACAAGCCGATCGAGACGCAGCGGGCCATCCTCCGCAGGGCGTTCGACCGTGGGGTGACCCACTTCGACCTGGCCAACAACTACGGCCCGCCGTACGGCTCGGCCGAGATCAACTTTGGGCACATCTATCAGCAGGATTTCGTGAAATATCGGGATGAGCTGGTGCTGTCGACCAAGGCCGGATACGACATGTGGCCCGGGCCGTACGGCGAGTGGGGGTCGCGGAAGTACCTGCTGTCCAGCCTCGACCAGTCGCTCAAGCGGATGGGTGTGGACTACGTCGACATCTTCTACAGTCACCGGTTCGACCCGGAGACCCCGCTCGAGGAGACCATGGGCGCGCTCGACCACGCGGTGCGCTCCGGCAAGGCCCTCTACGCGGGGATCTCGTCCTACTCGCCCGAGCGGACGAGGGAGGCCGCCCAGATCCTCCGTGAAATGGGGACGCCGCTGCTCATCCACCAGCCGTCGTACTCCATGCTCAACAGGTGGATCGAGGGCGGGCTGCTCGACGTCCTCGAGGAGGAGGGGGTGGGCTGCATCGCCTTCTCCCCGCTCGCGCAGGGCATGCTCACCGACCGCTACCTCGACGGCATCCCCGGCGACTCACGGGCCGCGCAGGGCAAGTCGCTCGACCCGGGCCTGCTCACCGACGAGTCCCTCCGCCACATCCGCACGCTCAACGAGATCGCGAAGCAGCGCGGCCAGTCCCTCGCGCAGATGGCCCTGGCGTGGGCGCTGCGCGATCAGCGGGTCACCACGGTCCTCATCGGCGCCAGCAGCGTCAGGCAGCTCGACGACAACCTCGACGCGGTGAACCGGCTCGGCTTCTCCGCCGAGGAGCTGGCCGCCATCGACAAGGACGCCGTCGAGGCCGGCATCAACCTCTGGGCGACCTCGAGCGAAGGCTGATCCGTCAGATCGCGTCGTGCCGTTGAAGGTAGGCGAAGGAGGCCCAGCCCGGGAGCACCGGCAGCCAGAACGTCAGCAGGCGGAACAGGAGCACCGCCGACGTGGCGACCGTCCCGGGCAGGCCCGCCACCGTGAGGCCGAGGGACAACGACGCCTCGACCGCCCCCAGCCCGCCCGGCGTGGGGGCGGCCGAGCCGATCGCGTTGCCGGCCAGGAAGACGATCGCGACCGTCGTGAAGCTCAGATCGCCGCCGAACGCGCGCACGCACGCCGTCAGACAGGCCACGAAGGCGACGGTCAGCAGCAGCGTCCCGCTCACCCCCTCGAGGATCTTGCGGGGAGACTGCAGCACGTCGAGCAGACGCGGGATCACTCCGGAGAACATCGCGCGGACGCGGGTCGTCAGCATCCGGCGCAGCGGCCGTACGGCGAGGACGATCAGGAACAGGACCGCCACGCTGAGGAGCGCGATCAGCAGCCCGCGTGACGGGGTGAGCGACGGCGCGGCCTGGGTGCCGGTGACGTATCCGAAGAACAGCAGCAGCATGATGTGCGACGCGAGGCCGACGAGCTGCGAGGCGCCGACACTCGCGACCGCCGGCCCTGGGGGGATCCCGCGCTTCTGCAGATAGCGCGTGTTGATCGCCACCCCGCCGACCGCCGCGGGCGCCACCAGCTTCACGAACGAACCGGCGAACTGCGCCAGCACCGTCCGGCCCAGAGGCAGCGGCTCGGGCACGAAACCCCTCAGCATGATCGCAGCGGCGAGGTAGCTCGCCGCAGCCGTGACCAGTGCGGCGCCGGTCCAGGCCCAGTTGGCGGTGGTCACGACCGAGACCAGGTTGATCTGGCTGAGCTGGGAGAGCAGGAAGTAGACCGCGAGAGCGCCCGCGATGATCGTCACCAGGGTTCTCGGGCGGAACCGCTCGAGGCGGACCTCCTCCGCCGCGACCTGCGGCTTCAGCGCCACGATGTGCTCGCGGATGGCGGGAAGGAGCTCCCGGTCCTTGCGGGCGGCGGTGCGCGTCTCGCGGCTGAGGGCGATGCGCTGCAGCAGCGGCAGCGCGCCGGCGAGCGCGTCGGCGCCGAGCACGGCCGCGGCCGACTTCACCGAGCGCTCGGGCCCCACACGGGTGGCGAGATAGGTCAGGAGCTGGGCCACGTCCAGCCGGAGCAAAAGATCGCCCGCCGCGATCTCACCGCTGCGGGCGTCGACCAGGAACACCTGGCCCGCCGGATCGACGTGGATGCTCTCCCCCGTCAGGTGCCGATGGGCGAGCCGGTGGGCGTGGAGCAGCCGGACCTGACCCCACAGCTGGGCCAGCAGTTCGTCGTCGAAGTCGTCGTCGGACAGGTCCTGCACCGGCCGGCTGTCGATGTGCTCGTAGGCCAGCATCGCCGCCTCGGTGCCGATCTCGCTGGTGCCGAGCAGGCGCGGCAGGCTCGCCCCGGCGGCCTGCGCGGCGTAGGCCATCAGCGCCTCGCGCTCCAGCTCCGCCCGCAGGGACCGGATGGCCCGCCGCCGGGTCTCGGTGTTGAGCCGGATCCGCCGCCACAGGCGGTAGACGATCCCGGCGACCTGGCGGTCCCGGTCGAGCACGGTGACGTCCAGGCGGCGCTGGTCGGCGAGGCCGATGAGGTAGCGGCGGCTGCCCGAGCTGTCGTCCTCCACCCTCCGCGCGCTGACGGGCGAGAAGCCGAGCCGTCTGAGGGCCCCGAGCACCGCGCTCCCCGGCGGCCGGGTGTTCGCGCTGCCGATGCCGTACAACGTTCCGAAACCGACGGCCATGCCGACGAGGTAGGTGAGGATCACGCCGAGCGCGGTGACCTTGGTGGCGGTGAAGAGCGCGAGCACGTCGAGGGCGAGAGCCGTCCACATGAGGGCGCGCCACTGGGGCCTGCGCGACATCCGCACGGCCGTCGCGTACGCGATGGCCGGGGTCAGGACGCTGTTGAGCGGCTCGACGTCCCTGCTGCCGGTGAGGAGTTGCACGAGCTCGGCCGGGCCCGCCATGACGAGCCACTCGTCCAGCGTGTAGGCGATCAGCAGGGCCAGGATGGCGGCGATGAGGCCCTGCGCGACGCGCATGCCGTCCCGGTGGAAGACCCGCTCGACGGCGAACGCCACGGGGACGACCAGCACGGCGACCCCGCCGAGAAGCCCGGAGACGTACGACAGCAGGGCGGGTGCCCTGCCGGTGCCCGCCTGGACGTCGGTCTCGAGGCCGTTGAGCGTACGCTGCAGGGCGAGGGCCATCAGCACGACGGCGGTCAGGGCCAGCAGGGTCAGCAGGAAACGCAGGGCGTCCGAGGGGCGGCGGATCCGCTGCGGAAGCAACGGCTCGACGACGAGGACCACTCCCTGCTGTGGAGTGTCCAGCGCCTCGTCCTGCTCCTTGATACCTCTCACCACCAGCGATTCTGTGCGATCTTCGAGCTCGGTGTCCACAATTGACGGCATGCGTCTCTCACTCGCCTCGGACAGTCTCGACGGAGTGGCGACCCGCCTGGTCGCCGAGGTGCAGCGGAGAGGGCATTCAGTGACACTCTATGGAGCCCTGGCCCCTGGTGGCCGTGCCGATTGGGCCTGGTGTTGTTCGGCCGCCGCGAAAGACGTCTCATCAGCACGATCCGATCTCGCGATCGTGTGCTGCTGGACGGGGACCGGCGCCTCGATCGCCGCCAACAAGATCCCTGGAGTGCGGGCGGCGCTCTGCGTCGACGCCGCCACCGCCGACGGCGCACGCCGGTGGAACGACGCGAACGTCCTGGCCCTCAGCCTGCGTCTCACCTCGGACCGGCTTCTCGAGGAGATCCTCGACGCCTGGTTCGCGGCCGCCCCGAGCACGGACGACGACGACATCGCCAACATCGCCCACCTCGCGGATCTCGAGTCGTAGCCGGAACGTAAGGTTGCGCCCATGGAGTTGCGGATTCTGGGGGCCTGTCCGCTGGACTGCCCCGACACGTGCTCGTGGGAGGTCACCGTGAGGGACGGCCAGGCCGTCGCCCTCCGGGGCAACCGTGACCATCCGTACACTCGCGGGGCGCTGTGCGTGAAGGTCAACCGGTACCTGGAGCACTCCCGCGCCCACGACCGCATTCTGCACCCCATGCGCCGCGTCGGGCCGAAGGGGTCCGGCGAGTTCGAGCGGATCTCCTGGGACGAGGCGCTGACCATCGTCTCCGACCGGCTGACGGAGATCGTCCGTGAGCACGGCGGCGAGGCGATCTGGCCGTACCAGGGCACGGGCACCCTGGGCGACATCCAGGGCTCGGAGGGCCTGGCCGGCCGGCGGTTCTGGAACGTCCTCGGCGCGTCGCGGCATGACCTGAACATCTGCTCGACCGCCGGCAACGACGGCCTGCGCCTCACCAACGGGACGCCGGCCGGCATGGACCCCGAGACCTTCGCCCTGTCCCGGCTGATCCTGCTGTGGGGCACCAACACCCTCACGAGCGGGCACCACCTGTGGAAGTTCATCCAGGACGCCCGCGCGAACGGCGCGCACGTGGTGGCCATCGACCCGATCAGGACACGGACGGCCGACCAGGCCGACACCTACCTTGCGATCCGGCCGGGGACGGACGCGGCGCTCGCCCTCGGGCTGCTCAACGTCGTCCTGGAGGAGGGCGCCGAGGACACCGCCTATCTGGAGGAGCACACCCTCGGCTGGGAGGAGTTCAAGGCCGAGATCCTGAAATACCCCCCGGCTCGCGTCGCCGAGATCACCGGCATCCCCGAGGAGGACATCCGGGCCCTCGGCGTACGGCTCGCGCACACGCGGCCGACGGGCATCCGGGCGACCATGGGCCTGCAGCGCCACGAAGGCGGCGGCGCCGCGTTGCGGATCATCGCCTGCATCCCCGGGGTGACCGGAGACTGGCGCCACCCGGGGGGCGGCGTCGCCTACTCGACCACCGCGCACATCCCGCTGATCGTGGACTCGGCCGAGCATCTGCTGCGCGAGCCCGTCCGGACGCTGACCATGACCCGGCTGGCCGGGCAGCTCGACGAGTCGGTCAAGTGCCTGTGGGTCTACGGCGCAAATCCCCTCGGCTCCTCCCCTGACCAGAACCGCATCCGTGAGGCCATGCGCCGGGAGGACCTGTTCACGGTCGTCATGGAGCAGTTCCCGACGGACACCGTCGACTACGCGGACATCGTGCTGCCGGCCACCATGCAGACCGAGCACATGGACCTCCATCAGGGCTACGGCCACATGTACCTCATGTGGAACGAGGCGGCCGTGGAGCCCGCCGGCGAGTGTCTCTCGACGACCGAGACCTTCCGGCGCCTGGCGCGCCACATGGGGCTGACCGAGCCCTCGCTCCACGAATCCGACCTGGAGATCGCCGAAGGGCTGCTCCGCGGCACGCCTGAGATCACGCTGGACCGGCTGCGCAAGGAGGGCTGGGCCAGGCTCGACGTCGCCGACCCCTTCGTCCCCTTCACCGACGGCTTCCCCACGCCCTCGGGCAGGCTGGAGTTCGCCTCCGACCGTGCCGCGGCGGCCGGGCTCCCCCGGGTCGCGGGCTACGTCCCCTCCCGCACGGCCCGTACGGCACCGGCCGACCGTGAGTACCCGCTCATGATGATCACGCCGGCGTCGCACACCTCGCTGAACACGACCTTCGGCAACAACCCCGAGCTGCTCAGGCGGTCGAAGGGGCCCCGCGTCCTGGTCAGCGCCGCCGACGCCGAGCCTCGCGGCCTGGTCGACGGCGAGCCCGCCCGGGTCTTCAACCGCAGCGGGGAGTTCACGGCCTACGTCGAGATCAGCGACCGGGTCCGGCCGGGCGTGGTCGCCGCTCCCAAGGGCCACTGGCCCAAGCTCAGTCCCGGGGGCGCCAATCCGAACGCCGCCGTGGACGAGCGCGACGCCGACATGGGCCGGGGGGCCGTATTTCACGACAACCTCGTGGACATCGCGCCCCTGTGATCAACCGCTGTGCTTCGCCAGGAACGCCATGATCGAGTCGAGCACCATCGGCCCCTGGGCGGTCCCGAAGAGCGCGGAGGCGTGGGCGAACTCGCCCTTGGCGACGACGAGAGAGCGGTCCGGCGACTTGACGGCTGCGTCGCCGGCCGCCTGAAGGGTGATCGGGGTGGCTCCCTGGTCGCTCTCGGCGGTGATCTGCAGCAGCGGCACGGTGAGCGGCGCCGTCTCCTCGGGGATCACCGTGCCCGCGAGGTTGACGACTCCCTCGGGCGGCTCCTTGAGCCTGGTGGCGGCGACGATCGACTCCGATCCGCCGATGGAGCCGCCGACCAGGAAGATGCGCTCGGCGCCGTCCTTCCTGAGCCGCTCGGTCATCTTCACGATCACGGGGTTGACCGGACCCGAGAGGCCGCGCTCGTAGAGGAGGACGCGGTAACCGGCGGACGTGAGCCGTTCGGCGAGCGGCCGCCACGTACAGGCGTCACCACCCCGCTCGTACGACACGACCACTCCGACGGGGCCGTCTCCCATGATCAGCCCGTCGAACATGACGCCGCCGCCGTCGTAGGTGAACAGGCGGCCGTCGGCCGGTCCGTAGCAGCCCTGCAGGTTCGGGCCGGTGAGGCTGGCTGACGGAGTGGCGGTCGCGGCCGGGGTCGCGGGGAGCCCGGGCGGACTCGATGCGGCCACGGTCCCGCCGACCGTGCCCCCGCAGCCGGTCAGCAGGAACAGGAGGGCGATCAGGGCTCGCTTCCCCGGCATCCGCGGCTCCCTTATCTATGTAAGAACTGACATAGTGATGGGAATCGAAAGGCACGTCAATGGGCTGGAGGCCACCATGAGCTCCACGATCCCCACTCTCGGGTTCGCGATCCTCTCCGTGCTGGCCAGGGCCGACAGCACGGGCTACGAGATCGCCGGTCGAATGCGCAATCCGGTCGCCCGGTTCTGGACGGCCAGCCACAGCCAGATCCACACCGACCTCCGGCGCCTGCTCGAGGCCGGCCTGGTCGGCTACACCACCGCACCCGGGCCGGGGCCACAGGAGAAGAAGATCTACTCGATCACCGCCGAGGGCCTTGACGCCCTGCGGAAGTGGGTGACGGAGCCGCCGCGCCCCCAGCCCGAGCGGGACGAACTGGTGCTCAAGACCTACGCCGCCTGGCTGGCCGACCCCGCCGCGCTGATCGCGATGTTCCGTACGGCGCTACGCGACCACGAGGGGCGGCTGGCCGAGTACGAGGCCGCGTGGGCGTCCGTCGAGAAGGAGGCGCCGGCGTTCGGCACCCCCCGCTTCGGGAACATGGCCGCACTGCGCTGCGGCCTCACCTACGAGCGGCACCGCGCCGACTGGTGCCGCTGGATGATCGATCAGCTGAGCAGCAGCTTGAATCCCTCGTGGGACGCCTCGTACCCGAGCGAGGCGTAGAAGCGGTGCGCGTCGGTGCGCGCCTTGTCGGAGGTGAGCTGGATCATCCCGCACCCGCGCTCCCGGGCCCGCTCCGCGGCCCACTCCATCATCTTCCTGCCGATCCCCTGACTCCGATGCCGGGAGGCGACCCTGACCGCCTCGACCTGTAGGCGCACCGCGCCCCGCCGCGACAGGCCGGGGATGAAGGTCAGCTGCATCGTCCCCACGATCTCCCCGTCCGACTCCACGACGATCAACTCGTTGCCGGGATCGGCGTCGATCGCCGCGAAGGCGGAGTCGTAGTCGAGACCGGGAACGGCCGTACGGCTCGCCGAGATCGGGTCGTCGACCAGCAGCGCCACGATCGCGGGAACATCCTCATGCCGGGCCGTACGGAATGAAAGGGACATACCGGAGACCCTAGCGGGGCCGGGTCAGGGGGCCGTCAGGGACTTCCCCGATGCTCGCGGGCCTGCGGGAACGCACGATGGAGAGCATGAAGGAACTCAGCAGAAGCGACGAGATGTCGCTGGCCGGAGCCGCCCTGCGCGGCGCCCCCTGGAAGCCCGCCGCGGTCTCCGGCGGCGCGCTCGCGGCCACGAGCCTCATCATGGGTGTGATCCTTCCGGGGTCCCCCGACGTCAGCTGGGCGCTCTGCGTGGGCATCACCCTGTTCTCCCTGGTGGCGAGCATCGGCGCGATAGCCCAGCCGCACGCGGGCGACCGGGTGACCCAGCAGGCGAGGGTGTGGGCCCTGCACCACCCCTGGCGATTCGCCCTCTACCCCGGCCTCGCCGCCGCGGCGCTGATGTACCCGGTGCAGCTGGTCTTCGACGGCGAGGGCATCTTCGGCGCCGCCTGGGACGCCCTCTGGGGAGGCGTGTTCGTCTTCCTCGTCACGGGCGTGCTCGCGCTCGCGATGCGCAGCCGCGCCAGAGCGACGAGGTGACATCTCACTCGTCGGCGGTGCGGTCCCACCACATCGTGACGATCTGCCGCCGGGGGACGGGCCAGACCCCGAGTTCGGCGGCCACCTTGATCACCTCACCGGCCCTGCCGGGGTCGAGGCACAACCTCCGGCAGGCGCTGGCCGCCATCTCGTCGGCCGACTCGAACAGGTCGTCCAGGGACGGGTACCGCTGGGTGGCGACGTCGAATCCCAGTGCCTCGGCGATGGAGACGGCGTCGGCAGCGGTCGGCGCCGTCGGCCTCGACAGACCGTGGAAGTGCTCCCAGAGCGGGTTCAGCCAGCTCGTGGGATGAATCTCCGGCAACTCGACCACGACCCGCCTGCGGGCGTGACGATCCAGGGCGACGAAGAACTCCGCCAGGTCGGGCACGTTGAACACCACATGCGCGCACACCACGACGTCGGCCACGGGCGTGCGCTCCGCGACGTCCGGCCATCGCCCCTCGACCGTCTGAACCGCCGTTCCCCGCGCCTGCCGGCCGAGCTCGGCCAGCATCCCCGCGTTCTCGTCGACGGCGACCAGCAGGGCGGGCTCCAGCGGCAGGCTCGCCGCTCCCGTCCCGGCCCCGACGTCGAGCACCGTGCCGCCGCGCGGCAGCGCCTCACGTGCCCGCTCGTACGTCGGCCCCTTCGGATCGGCCAGTAGCGAACCCGTCCTGCGGGCGAAGCGCTGCACCTGGTGCGTCCAGGGATTCGTCGGCGCCTTCGCCAGGATCTCCTCCGGGATCGCCCAGGACTCCAGGTCCGCCCGCCAGTTCGCTGTCAGATCATCAAGGCCCATCCCGCAACGCTACGGCGAGCGGTCACTCCTCACCAGCCCCACTCCGTGCCGGATGTGTCGGGTAAAAGATGCATGTACGTGGTTACTGGCGGGTAGCATTCAGATAGAGTTACTGACCAGTACGTAACCCCCGGGTCTGGTCCTAGGAGTGCACAGAATGGGTCACTACAAAAGCAACCTCCGCGACCTGGAGTTCAACCTCTTCGAGGTCTTCGGCCGCAGGGAGATCCTGGGCACCGGCCCGTTCGCCGACGTCGACGAGGACACGGCACGCACCGTGCTCGACGAGGTGAACCGGCTCGCGACGGGACCACTGGCGGAGTCGTTCGAGAACGCGGACAGGCACCCCCCGGTCTTCGACCCCGCGACGCACAGCGTGACCATGCCGGAGAGCTTCAAGAAGTCCTACCAGGCCTGGGTCGACGCCGAGTGGTGGCGGCTGGAGCTGCAGCCGGAGCTGGGCGGCACGACGGCGCCGCGCAGCCTGGTGTGGTCCATGGCGGAGCTGGTGCTGGGCGCCAACCCGGCCATATGGATGTTCGCCTGCGGCCCGGCCTTCAGCCACCAGCTCTACGAACTGGGCACGCCCGACCAGAAGCGGTTCGCCCAGCTGGCCGTCGACCGCAACTGGGGGGCCACCATGGTCCTCACCGAGCCGGACGCGGGCTCCGACGTCGGCGCCGGCCGCACCAAGGCGATCGAGCAGCCCGACGGGACCTGGCACATCGAGGGCGTCAAGCGCTTCATCACCAGCGCCGAGCACGACATGGCCGAGAACATCTTCCACCTCGTGCTGGCCCGCCCCGAGGGCGCGGGCGCGGGCACCAAGGGCCTGTCGATGTTCCTCGTCCCCAAGTACCTCGTCGACCTCGAGACCGGAGAGCTGGGCGAGCGCAACGGGGTCTACGTCACCAACGTCGAGAAGAAGATGGGCCTCAAGGTCTCGACGACGTGCGAGCTCACGCTCGGCGAGCGGCACCCGGCCGTCGGCTACCTCGTGGGCGGCGTCCACGAGGGCATCAAGCAGATGTTCATGGTCATCGAGAACGCCCGCATGATGGTCGGGACGAAGGCCATCGCGACGCTGTCGACCGGTTACCTCAACGCGCTCGACTACGCGCGCAACCGGGTCCAGGGCGCCGACATCACCCGCTCGGCCGACAAGACCGCCCCCCGCGTCACCATCACCCACCACCCCGACGTGCGCCGCGAGCTCATGCTGCAGAAGTCGTACGCCGAGGCCATGCGGGCGCTGGTCATCTACACGGCGACCTTCCAGGACACGATCCAGATCGCCGAGTCCGAGGGCCGCCGGGACACCGCCGCCGAGGCGATGAACGACCTGCTGCTCCCGCTCGTGAAGGGCGTCGGCTCCGAGAGGTCGTACGAGCTGCTCGCCCGATCCCTGCAGACCCTCGGCGGGTCGGGCTTCCTGCAGGACTACCCGATCGAGCAGTACATCCGCGACTCCAAGATCGACTCCCTGTACGAGGGGACGACCGCGATCCAGGGCCTCGACCTGTTCTTCAGGAAGATCCTCAGGAATCAGGGTTCGGCGCTGGGCTCCCTCCTCGGCGAGGTCAAGGCCTTCGCCGGCTCCGGCGCGGGCAACGGCCGCCTCAAGGTCGAGCGCGCACTCCTGGACGAGGCGGCCGACGAGGTGAAGGCCATGGCGGACACCATGGCCGGCTGGGCGATCTCCTCGATCGAGAACCCGAACGAGGTCCGCAAGGTGGGCCTCAACACCACCCGGTTCCTGATGGCCCTCGGCGACCTGGTGCTGGGCTGGCTGCTGCTCCGCCAGGCCGAGGTGGCGCTCAACGCCCTGACCGAGTCGGACGAGGACAGGGCGTTCTACACCGGCAAGGTCGGGGCGGCCACGTTCTTCGCCCAGACCGTCCTGCCCCGCCTGGCCGCGGAGCGGCGCGTGCTCGCCGCGACCGGCGACGAGTTGATGGAGCTCCCAGAAGAAGCCTTCTGAGGCTTCCTGCGTGGTGGCGGCCGCCCGGATCTCCCAGCCGGAGATCCGAGCGGCCTTCCGGTAATTGGATCTCGCGCGGCCGGGTATTACCGATTGCGCACAGTCTCTTTACCCCGCCACTACGAACGTCCCGGAGGTCACGCGATGGGCATCGGGGTCAGCATCTTCTTCATCACGCTCGGTGCGATCCTGAAGTTCGCCATCGAGCCCGACGTCCTGGGCGACACCGTCCACATCGACGTCATCGGCGTGATCTTCATGGTCGTCGGCGGCGTGGGGCTGTTGCTGAGCATCGTGTTCGCCAGCCGTCGTGGCCAGACCTCCGACAACCACCTGATGGAGCACGAGAACAAGCCCGAGGCCTGACCCCCGCCCCGCCTGGGCGCAGGGGGCCGTCGGGCTCCGTTCGCGAGCGAACCAAGGCTCTATCCGACCTCGGCGACGACCACGGTGGCCGTGTCCGCGTCCGCCTCCCCCAGAAGGGCACCGCCTGGGGCCCAGACAGCGGAGCGGCCACAACCAGTCCACGGACCCGCCGGCCCGACATGGTTGGCCAGCACGACGTACATGTTCAAATCCCTAGCGATGCCCGGATAGATCGCGGCCCGCTCCTCAACTCCGCCGGCCGTCCCGTAGAGCGAGCCGGCCAGGTGCACGTGGCACCCGTCAGCCGCACCACGCGCGACCAGACTGGAGAAGTGGTTGTCGTAGCAGGTGGCAAGCGCGAAACGCATCCCCCCGAGCTCGAACCGCCCATCGTGCTGCCCCGCCGTGAAGACGCTCTGCTCGTGCTCATACAGGTGCTGTTTCCGGTACGTGGTGACCAGCTCACCGTCGGCCCCGAAGACCAGCGTCTCAATGGCAGGGCGTGTCCCGCCCGTGGCAACGGCACAGTTGACGACGGTAACGATGCCGCTCTCGCGGATCGTGTCCAGACGTGGGTCCTCTGCCGTCACCCAGAGCCCGGGATCGGCCACCACGGCTTCGAGCTCGTACCCGGTGAGGGCCAGTTCGGGGAACACCACCAGCTCTGCGCGCTGGGCACGGGCATCGGCGGCGAGGGCGGTCATGTGCCGCACATTGGCGGACATGTCGGCTGGAGCGCAGGTGAACTGTGCGGCAGCGATCTTCATGGGGGTCCGATCTGCCGGGCGCTCTCAATACATCGGCTGGGAGCCGGGCGAGGCCGACGGCTAGAACGCGTACTGGACCGCCGCGCGTGAGGCCATGATGGGCGCGATGAACTCGGCGATCACGGCCCGGTGCGTCGGGTGGTCGCGGTAGACGAGATAGTCCTCGGGCGAGTCGAAGTCGGCGACCACGGCGAAGTCGAAGTTGCCCTCGTTGATTCCGGCGTCCGCCCCGACCACGTAGTCCCGCAGTTGACCGATGACGGCCGGCAGCTCGCGCAGGCGCGTGGCCACCTCGGCCTTCTGGTCCTCGGTGGCGTCCTCGGTCCAGGTGAACATGACGACGTGCCGGAACATGGTCTCCCCTTGTGCTGTGGCGTTGCCCGCCACCTTCTCACAGCCCTCGTCGTGCCGGACGCGGCGACCGGCCTCCCGGTCGCCGCGCCCGATCACGTACGGCTCAGCCCCACGCGAGCATCTTCAGCGGGTCCTCGAGCATCGCGCCGATGTCCCGCAGGATGTACGACCCGATCTCGCCGTCGATCAGCCGGTGGTCGAACGAGAGGGCGAGGGTGGTCACCTTGCGGACGGCGAGCTGCCCGTCGACCACCCACGGCATGTCCCTGATCTGGCCGAGGGCCAGGATCGCGGCCTCTCCGGGATTGAGGATCGGCGTGCCCGCGTCGATCCCGAACACGCCGACGTTCGTGATCGTGATCGTTCCGCCGGTCAGCTCGGCCGGGGTGGCCTTGCCGGAGCGGGCCCGCTCGGTCAGGTCGTTCAGCGCCCCGGCCAGTTCGGGCAACGACAGGTCCTGGGCGTCCTTGATGTTCGGGACGATCAGCCCCCGATCGGTCGCGGCCGCGATGCCCAGGTTCACGTAGTGCCTGACGATGATCTCTTCGTCGGTCCACGTGGAGTTGGCCATCGGGTGCCGCCTCACCGCGGTGAGCAGCGCCCTGGCGACCAGCAGCAGCGGGGAGACCTTGACCTCGGCGAAGTCGGGCATCTGGCGCAGCCGCCTGACCGCCGCCATGGTCTCGGTCACGTCCACCTGGAGGAACTCGGTGACGTGGGGCGCGGTGAACGCGCTCGCCACCATGGCCTGCGCGGTGGCCCTCCTGACGCCCCTGACCGGGATGCGCTCCTCCCGGCCCGGCGCCGCCTGCCTGAGCGGCACCGTCGGCCCGGTCGCCGGCGCCGTGGCGCCGACGGCGGACTGGACGTCGTCGCGGGTGATCGAGCCCTGGGGGCCCGTCCCCTCGACGGTGGTCAGATCGACGCCCAGATCCTTGGCCAGCTTGCGCACGGGCGGCTTCGCCAGAACGCCGACCCGCGCGGCGGGGGCGGGAACCGGGGCCGGAGCAGCGGGGACCGGGGCCGGAGCAGCGGGGACCGGGGCCGGAGCAGCGGGGACCGGGGCCGGAGCGGCGGGGACCGGGGCCGGAGCGGGGGGG